>NZ_BMEL01000014.1 GCF_014636475.1 Halobacillus andaensis | reverse complement strand
GATGGCCTGAAAATATAAAACTGACGAGGCAAGCGACAAAAAAGTACTCTACTCCTTTTCCATCAAACATCTCCATTGCCAATAGGAAAGCTGCTATAGGAGTATTAGTACCGCCACTGAAAACAGCGATCATTCCTAGTGCAGCGAGAAATGAGATGGGGAAGTCCATGAATGAATGTAAAGTGTTGCCTAATGTTGCCCCCATAAAAAATAGAGGGATGGCTTCTCCGCCGACAAAGCCAGTTCCAAGAGTAACTGCTGTGAATAGGAGTTTAGCAAGGAAGGCAAAGGGAGGAACATCTTCTTTAAAAGATTGTTCAAGCATATCCAATCCTCGCCCGTTGTAATCTTGTGAATTAACTATTAAAGTGAATAACACAATAATAAGTCCACCAACAAAGGCTCTTTTCATATGGTTTTTCTTAAAAATTTTCTCGGATCCTTTTTGTATGCCATGTCTTAATTGGCAGTATAAAATACTTACGAGGCTGAAAATAACAGATACTAGTATAACTTTTGCAAATGTAACAGGAGATGCCTCTGGTACAGTTTGGATGATGAATTCTACGTGTTCAACTCCCAAAGCCCCCGTTGTCATATAGTGGCCGACAAAGCTAGCCACAAGGCAAGGGACAAGCGCTTCGAATTTCATCTTCCCTAAAGCTGCCATTTCCATCCCGAAAACCGCACCTGTGATGGGTGCTCCAAAGGCTGCCCCAAACCCAGCGCTTATGCCGCTCATAAGGAAGATTTTAGTGTCTGACTTGTTCGTCTTGAAGAACTTGTTTACTGCTTCAGCTACACTTCCTCCCATTTGGACAGCCGCACCTTCTCTTCCCGTTGAACCACCAAATAAGACGGTGATAAATGTTCCCAAATAGACGATTGGCCCCATTCTCAGCAGGACCTTTTTCT
>NZ_BMEL01000013.1 GCF_014636475.1 Halobacillus andaensis | reverse complement strand
GGAAGTAAAACAAGCACATTCGGTGTGCAAATGAGCATTATCATTCTCAACTTTTATGGAGAGTTTGATCCTGGCTCAGGACGAACGCTGGCGGCGTGCCTAATACATGCAAGTCGAGCGCAGGAAGCAAGCTGATCCCCTTCGGGGGTGACGCTTGTGGAATGAGCGGCGGACGGGTGAGTAACACGTGGGCAACCTGCCTGTAAGACCGGAATAACCCCGGGAAACCGGGGCTAATGCCGGGTAACACCTTCCCTCGCATGAGGGAGGGTTAAAAGATGGCTTCTCGCTATCACTTACAGATGGGCCCGCGGCGCATTAGCTAGTTGGTGAGGTAACGGCTCACCAAGGCGACGATGCGTAGCCGACCTGAGAGGGTGATCGGCCACACTGGGACTGAGACACGGCCCAGACTCCTACGGGAGGCAGCAGTAGGGAATCTTCCGCAATGGACGAAAGTCTGACGGAGCAACGCCGCGTGAACGATGAAGGTCTTCGGATCGTAAAGTTCTGTTGTTAGGGAAGAACAAGTGCCGTGCGAATAGAGCGGCACCTTGACGGTACCTAACGAGGAAGCCCCGGCTAACTACGTGCCAGCAGCCGCGGTAATACGTAGGGGGCAAGCGTTGTCCGGAATTATTGGGCGTAAAGCGCGCGCAGGCGGTTCCTTAAGTCTGATGTGAAAGCCCACGGCTCAACCGTGGAGGGTCATTGGAAACTGGGGAACTTGAGGACAGAAGAGGAGAGTGGAATTCCACGTGTAGCGGTGAAATGCGTAGATATGTGGAGGAACACCAGTGGCGAAGGCGACTCTCTGGTCTGTTTCTGACGCTGAGGTGCGAAAGCGTGGGTAGCAAACAGGATTAGATACCCTGGTAGTCCACGCCGTAAACGATGAGTGCTAGGTGTTAGGGGGCTTCCACCCCTTAGTGCTGAAGTTAACGCATTAAGCACTCCGCCTGGGGAGTACGGCCGCAAGGCTGAAACTCAAAGGAATTGACGGGGGCCCGCACAAGCGGTGGAGCATGTGGTTTAATTCGAAGCAACGCGAAGAACCTTACCAGGTCTTGACATCCTTGGACCACCCTAGAGATAGGGTTTTCCCTTCGGGGACCAAGTGACAGGTGGTGCATGGTTGTCGTCAGCTCGTG
>NZ_BMEL01000012.1 GCF_014636475.1 Halobacillus andaensis | reverse complement strand
TCCCTTTGTGAAAAAGGTTTGATGACATGATGTCCGAAAGGTCTTATCCAGTTTTGAGGGTTTTCAAAAAAACCCTTGATATTTTTTGAAAAGGGCAATATAATATATCTTGTCCTTGAAAATAAGGTTTGGTGGCGAAAGCGAAGAGGTCACACCTGTTCCCATGCCGAACACAGCAGTTAAGCTCTTCAGCGCCGATGGTAGTCGGGTCGATCCCCGTGAGAGTAGGACGCTGCCATACCTTACATAAATCCGGAGGATTAGCTCAGCTGGGAGAGCACTTGCCTTACAAGCAAGGGGTCGCAGGTTCGAGCCCTGCATCCTCCACCATGTCGCCGGCCTAGCTCAACTGGTAGAGCAACTGACTTGTAATCAGTAGGTTGGGGGTTCAAGTCCTCTGGCCGGCACCACTATTGCAATTACCAGAACATCTTATTTATTAAGAGCCATTAGCTCAGCTGGTAGAGCATCTGACTTTTAATCAGAGGGTCGGAGGTTCGAGCCCTCCATGGCTCACCATTTATTCGCGGGTGTGGTGGAATTGGCAGACACGCTAGATTTAGGATCTAGTGCTTCACGGCGTGGGGGTTCAAGTCCCTCCACCCGCATTATAAGCGGAAGTAGTTCAGTGGTAGAACACCACCTTGCCAAGGTGGGGGTCGCGGGTTCGAATCCCGTCTTCCGCTCCATTTACTTAAACAGGTTAATAAGAAATAGTTAAGTAACCTTACTTGCAAGTGTCATGCCGGGGTGGCGGAATTGGCAGACGCACAGGACTTAAAATCCTGCGGTGGGTTTCCACCGTGCCGGTTCGAGTCCGGCCCTCGGCACCATAATTTAATTTCATATGCGCCCGTAGCTCAATTGGATAGAGCGTCTGACTACGGATCAGAAGGTTAGGGGTTCGACTCCTCTCGGGCGCGCCATTTACTCACGGGAAGTAGCTCAGCTTGGTAGAGCACTTGGTTTGGGACCAAGGGGTCGCAGGTTCGAATCCTGTCTTCCCGACCACTTAAATACGGGGCCTTAGCTCAGCTGGGAGAGCGCCTGCTTTGCACGCAGGAGGTCAGCGGTTCGATCCCGCTAGGCTCCACCATATTTTGATCTTTGAAAACTGAACGAACCAACCAGTACGTCAAGATTTCTTTCTATAGTATAG
>NZ_BMEL01000011.1 GCF_014636475.1 Halobacillus andaensis | reverse complement strand
GGGACTAACACCGATATGCTTTGGGGAGCCGTAAGTAGGCTTTGATCCAAAGATTTCCGAATGGGGAAACCCACGGTTCGTAATGGAACCGTATCGTTATCTGAATACATAGGGTAACGATGGCAGACCCGGGGAACTGAAACATCTTAGTACCCGGAGGAAGAGAAAGCAAACGCGATTTCCTAAGTAGCGGCGAGCGAAACGGAAACAGCCCAAACCAGAAAGCTTGCTTTCTGGGGTTGTAGGACACTCCTTTGGAGTTACCAAGAAAGAAGATAGATGAATCGATCTGGAACGATCAGCCAGAGCGGGTAAGAGCCCTGTAATCGACATCTTCTTTCCTCCGGAGTGGATCCTGAGTACGGCGGAACACGAGGAATTCCGTCGGAATCCGGGAGGACCATCTCCCAAGGCTAAATACTCCCTAGTGACCGATAGTGAACCAGTACCGTGAGGGAAAGGTGAAAAGCACCCCGGAAGGGGAGTGAAATAGAACCTGAAACCGTGTGCCTACAAGTAGTCGGAGCCCATTTATGGGTGACGGCGTGCCTTTTGTAGAATGAACCGGCGAGTTACGACCGTATGCGAGGTTAAGCTCATAGAAGCGGAGCCGCAGCGAAAGCGAGTCTGAATAGGGCGAGTGAGTATGCGGTCGTAGACCCGAAACCGTGTGATCTACCCATGTCCAGGGTGAAGGTCAGGTAACACTGACTGGAGGCCCGAACCCACGCAAGTTGAAAATTGCGGGGATGAGGTGTGGGTAGGGGTGAAATGCCAATCGAACACGGAGATAGCTGGTTCTCTCCGAAATAGCTTTAGGGCTAGCCTCAGAATAGAAAGTCCTGGAGGTAGAGCACTGATTGGACGAGGGGCCCCTACCGGGTTACCGAATTCAGTCAAACTCCGAATGCCAGTGACTTTGTTCTGGGAGTCAGACCATGGGTGATAAGGTTCATGGTCGAGAGGGAAACAGCCCAGACCGCCAGCTAAGGTCCCCAAGTGTGTGTTAAGTGGAAAAGGATGTGGAGTTGCTTAGACAACCAGGATGTTGGCTTAGAAGCAGCCATCATTGAAAGAGTGCGTAATAGCTCACTGGTCGAGTGACTCCGCGCCGAAAATATACCGGGGCTAAACACACCACCGAAGCTGCGGATAGATCCGTATGGATCTGTGGTAGGAGAGCGTTCTAAGGGCTGCGAAGT
>NZ_BMEL01000010.1 GCF_014636475.1 Halobacillus andaensis | reverse complement strand
TGGCCTAGCGTTGGGCTGCGCAGGCCGCGTTGCCCCTCGCGGGGGCGCACACCACGACCACAACGTGCCTGCTAGTGTGCCTAGGGGATGGCAAGGCAACGTGCATCTTGCTGGCATTGCGCCCAGCAAGCCTTTGGGCAACTCGAGTTTCAGCAGCAGGACACCCCACCGCACACGCAAGAACAGAACGCGCACGCAGGCCACCGTTGCCGCGCAGAGCGCCAACACGGGTAGGACCACGTGCGTGTCTTGGAACACCCCCAACAATCCCACGAGGGGACTCCGGAGAGGAAAGGTTGGGGCAAGGCAGGGATACCACACCGCGGGGTAGGAAACACAGGAGCCGCACAACCGTGGAACGAGCTCGGTAGCTCGAGCCCACACATGGATAGGATCCGGTGCGCCCGTTCGTTGCGCGAGGCAAGGAGCCAGACAGCACTCAGGACCCACACACCGCTCATCCACCACCACGGTCCGCAAACACAGCACGCCCGTACGAACCGCGCCCCGCACACCTAGGCGCGTGCAGGCAAGCGGATGCATACGGGAGGGCCGAGCCAACGCCGCTGGGCAGGTTTCAAAGGAAGGGACGTAGGAGACTCGAGGGACAACCCGAACCGTCAGGTGCTGCGGACGATAACCAAACAGCGGCACCGTCTAGATCAAGCCACACGCACAACCCACACACCGCTCATCCGCCACCACGGTCCGCAAACACAGCACCCCCGTACGAACCGCGCCCCGCACGCCTGGGCGCGTGCGGGCAAGCGGAAGCACACGAGGTAGCCAAGTCAACGCCACTGGGCAGGGTTCGGGGGAAGCGACCAAGAACATTCAAGGGACAGCCCGATGCCTGAGATGGTCGGGCGATAGCCGAACAGCCGCAACGTCTTGTTTAAGCAACATGCCTAACCCACACCGCATCGGGCACCGTCGTACGTCGACCCTAGACATAGGGCCGCCACCACCCTTATGTGCCTAGGGGATGGCAAGGCAACGTGCATCTTGCTGGCATTGCGCCCAGCAAGCCTTTGGGCAACTCGAGTTTCAGCATCATGACACCCCACACGTTGCCCCTCGGGAGTGGACACGAACAGGTAACCGTCTTCCGCAACGTGCCCCCTCAAGGTGCTGGGACGAGCACGTCCCGCTGCCGCGCGCATATCCGTCATCCGCGTCGTGCGCCACACTAGGCCTGGCCTAGCGTTGGGCTGCGCAAGCCGCGTTGCCCCTCGCGGGGGCGCACACCACGACCACAACGTGCCTGCTACTGTGCCTAGGGGATGGCAAGGCAACGTGCATCTTGCTGGCATTGCGCCCAGCAAGCCTTTGGGCAACTCGAGTTTCAGCAGCAGGACACCCCTCCCCCCTATAATAGGCTGCCGAGCCATTACCAAAGTGCCACGGGTAGACATCCTTTTCCGTGAGGAGACATACTCTAGTAAAAGTGCTCTAGAGGTCGAATTTCGATGCCGTTTTTTGCAACAACCTCCAGAAAAATAAGATCTTTCCATCCTCCAAATTTGGTGAATTTACACCATGTGGATTTTTTTTTCCGATTTTTTTACCGCCCGAAAAGCCGGAAATTCAAAAAAAAATGAAAAACGGGGCAAACTTGCGATTTTTGACCTGGATTTTTTTGTGCAGCCTTTACATAATATTACCAAGGTTCCCTCAAAATTTCAGGAAAAATGCACGAGCCAATTCTGAGATACGAAAATTTGGCTCCTCCGTTGCAACGCTCCGAGCCATCGTTGCAACGGCGGGTGCCTCCGTTGGGGGCGGGGACCCCGGGCGCACACCACGACCACAACGTGCCTGCTAGTGTGCCTAGGGGATGGCAA
>NZ_BMEL01000009.1 GCF_014636475.1 Halobacillus andaensis | reverse complement strand
TGGAGGTTCTTCTATATGTTTTTTATTTTTAACTTCCTTAAAAAGGTTATCTGATCCACCTGATTGATTGACTTGTGTTTCGTTGTTGACAGTGGACTGGTTCGATTGAATCATCGACATCAGCATTTGAATATCTTTTTTAGTAGAGTATTGGTGATCAGGCTTTAACATATATCCTAACTGGCCATTTGGTTCTATGGTTGCCCATTATGCAGAAACAGATAAGACAAAACCTACTCCTGGGGAAGTCTACATTCGGTTGGAATGGGTCAATAACCTTCAACAAATTCAACCTTATATAGATGAAACTTATGATTTGAGGTTGCAAAAGTGAGGATAGGCTCTCAAGGGGGTTATGGTTAAATTAATAAAAGGAAAGGATGTTTTACAAATCACGAATACTTTCGTAAAGGAAAAAATGGAGACCTTAAAGAAAAAAATAAAGGAAAGTCCCGAGCCAATTGAAGTCCCTTTGCTTAAGAACGGTCAATATTTCTATGTAAGAGCTGCGGCAGGCGGTGTGGAAGTATCCAACTTACATCATTCCCCTTTTTTACCTTGGTCTGTATTTGAAGAAACCATACATTTATTATGGGCGAACAACCGTCCGGTAAAAAAAGGAGACGCCATGAATAACCGCTTGGGAGAAATAGAACTTCCAATCGATTCTGTAGAGGGAAACATTGCAGTAAAGGTTTATAACAAAAAAGAAGGCGAAAGTGTGTTCAGAAGGATATCACCTGTCGTTGGAATCCTGATTTGGTCGGATATTTGCCGAAGTGGGAAAGGTCAATTGTATTTAAAGAAATAATCGGGATTACGAATAACGAAAATTCCTCATGAACTCACCATGACAAGTGACATTCATGAAAAGTTATGAAAAAAGGATAAGGTATCCACTTCCAATGAGGCAAAGATGATAAGTCAGTGAATGAGGATACCCGGACAATTTCTTTGGTTATTCGTTTGTCTGTAATCTTCAATTAAAGTTAGCGACTACTTGGAGTTATTTACATGCTCATACCCATTCTCATCGGTATAAGATTCTAAAACGATTTGATTGTCTTCATTTTCATAATAATAATATAAGTTTTGATCCCCTTTTAAACTTACACTCACCATGAAGTTTTGATCACCTGGCAGATTAGCCATAAATGGTTCAGTAGAATCGATCTTTTCTTCTGACACATTTTCTTCAGTTTTTAAATATTTAATCACACGAGTTTCGGTACTGCTTTTTTTATAATTTATATACCCAAGCATACCGCCTGCACAAAGAATCAAAATCAGCATTGTTAGGAAAAGAATTTTTTTCATTCATTATCAACCCTTGTTTATGTAATCACTCTAGTCGTTCCCTCCCTAAGACCAATTATTTCAAATTGGAAAACTAAACTCAATGCTTAAAACTTAACTAACCGTCCTATTCTATCGTTTACGTCTTTTTAAGAGGCTCTGTTAAAGTTTAATGTTGATATTTATAGAAAAACAGAACTTCCATAAAACGGAAGTTCTGTTTGGTTTAATTTTCTTATTTAACTAACGCCTCCGTTACTTTCATAAGATAATTGTCATTAAAGGTTTGTAAGTTTAAAGAAACCTGGGTCAGGTTTCATCAATTTAATACCTTTTACTGATTGAAAGTAAATTTCTTTGTCGCTTTCATTTCTATATCTCCAAAGTCAATTATACTTGTTTTTTCACGAGGTAATACTGCTTCCTCCCAATCAATAGCATTGTTTATAAAATTAACAATACCTTCTATTTGAGCTTTGTCATTTAATTCATTACAACTTTCATTTGAAGTATTTTGTTGAATACAGATACTTGTCGGAACCTCTTCAATCCAAGTTGTTGAATGGTAAATGGGAGTTTTATCAAAAATAACTTCCGTTTGATTATTCATTTTAAAGTAACTTCCATAGAGAGATAATTCCCATTCTATTCCTTTTTTCCGCCACCGAGACATAAATCCCGTCACATCACTATTTTTATCAGCAGCACTTTGCTTATATTCAACTTTCCAACCATTCCTTGGAAGTTCCTTTAAGTAAAAGTTATATATGTCATTCCAATGGTTTCCTTCCTTAATATATTCGTGGTTGGTTGGTCTTAATCCCTCATATAAAGGAATATCTTTGATACCACTAAAGGTGGTGGGGGGTATGGGATTATATGAATTTGCTGTCGTTATAGTAGCTTCTGCAGCAATTATTTTATCTCCTATAATATTGTTTTTTTCCATATTGGTTGGAGACTAAAGGAGAGCACTTATCAAAAAGAAAAGTACTCAGTATAAGATTAGTAGGATTCGGATTCTTAATACTTGTAATTTTAATTTTGTATTTAATAAATTAATTTCAGGAAGCTATTGTTGATATATCGATTTCCTTTGGAAAGAGCCTAATTGCTTTTTTAAAAACGTTTTCTTTAGTACTGGCAGGGAAAAAGATAGAAGGAGGGATAGTGTGATGATTATACTAAAAATCACAGGAATTCCTATATTTGTCTATGGAGTGGTGTTATTAATAACCCCATTTTTTGATTTAGATTTAGCAGGACAGATAAGTATTACTATACCAGTTACTTTAATGATATATTATGAATTTCTTTATGCTCGGCCGAGGAGCGAAAGATAACTTTTACATGGAAACATCGATTTCGAAACTCAAAAAACAAGCCATTTTTAAGTTGAATTCTCGATCTTTTCACTTTTGTGCTTCTTTTCTGCGAAATAATTCCAAACATGAAAAACAACCCATAATATAATAACCATCAAAAAAGAATAACCATTGTATTCATTCGGAAGAAAAATGAACATGATAATTCCAGCTAGTAAAAACGTTGGCATGAGGATCCAATAACGCTTATTTTTAAAATGTTTTTTCACAATAGTCCCCTTTCCATAAAATTCGGTTCTATCATTCCATTTTTCACCTAACTTTAGCTTGCTCAATGGTTTTTTAACACACTATCCCTTTCAGTTACCTCGTAATCAAGTCCTCCATTATCCACCCCTAATAAATAATGGGAGAAATACTTTGTTAAAGATTTGCCCCGTTTCTTAAAGTCTCGAATTCAATATACCGTTGTAGAAATCATATAAAAAAACTTAAAAGCAATACAATAAATCCCATAGTGAATAAGCCGACAATCATTCGAACTTCTCCTTTTATTAAAATAATAGTAATGTATTTTGTTAAAGTATTCGGATCATGAACAATATTGCTGAATTGCCCCCGATACAGGAAGAATTGAATTCAAGATAAACCGCTGAATTAGCTAGCTACCCTTAAAAACCCGAATGATGTGGAGCGAGATGCAGCGATTCGAATTCTCTTTCGAGCAATATTTGACATTAAAGGGGTCGATACCGGTTCTCCGAAGGGCGTCATTCGCAGTTGCAGGGAGGTCCACTTGTTGGAGGATGAAGAGGCTTCTTATGCTATTTTTTAAAGTCGGATTTTTTCAAACAAAACTAAGAAAAGACAAATTCTTAACTTTTTAAGTGAGCGTCAGGAAACTTATCCGAAACAAGATTCAAGATGATGGTATGTTCAAGAAGTGCCTTTAAACAACAGAGAACAATCGTAAAACCTCCAGTTGAATCTACTGAAGATATCATTCCTCGAATAATAGACTCAGAGAGTTTTACGATAAGGAACGAAAAAAAGGAAAGCCATTAGAGTAGCTGTTATTGCCTAAAAATGTGCAGTGACCTTCATGGTGATTCCGACCTTAATTGGATTAGGCTAGTATTTCCTAGACCTCATATATAGATGTGAGGCGCTCCATGTTATGGCACTGCACTTAATAATAATAACCGTTAATCTGATACAGGTGGTATTACTTAGATATTAGAAGAATATTTTTGCCCAATAAAAGGATTTGTTTATCAAAAACGGTACCGACTCTATTCTAATATATTTTCTAAATAATGCTTATTATGAAGAATACTTGGATGATCAGGTAGGTATTCCCGGGCAATCTCGTTATGTTCATAGGCTAATGCGTGTTTTCCTATTTGTGAGTAACAAACGCATAATTGTAAATGCGGAAGCCAAGTCCAGCAAGCATGGTTAATCATCCCCAAATTGTCAGTGGGCTTTTCGAGTTGGGTGGCCAGTTTATACCAAAAAAGAGCTTGATAAGGGTGATTATTATGAAGGAATCTGTACCCTAATCTGCAGCAAAAATCAGCTCGAGGTGAGTCGTATTCAAAAGATTTTAATATAAAATGAAGCTCGTTTTCATGATCACCTATTGCATAATAACATTCGGCAAGCCTGCCGCATGCAGAAATGTAATCTTCTACCCATCCATTATTTGTTGATAAAAATTGTTTATAGTATTTGATAGCATCCTCAAGCTTATCGTGTTCAAGCAGTTCGTTTGCAAAGTAAAATAAGTCTCTGGGAGAGAATTGTTCACCTTGTTTTAGACGATTTTCATAGATAAGGAGATTACGGTCAGAGTCTTGATGTACACTGCAATGGGTAACAGCAACCTCGCTGTGCAGTATATTTCCCGAAACTTCCAAGTACTCGTGTACTGGCCCATACCATTGGAAGTTATTTTTCCTTTTTACAAGGCGGTTACGCCGCAGGCTCGTAATAACTTTTCCTTTATCATCGATGGTCAAATTATAATGCATCGTGACTGAATCAATGGTAGTGTCAAGTGTCTCCTTCAACTTTAAAAATTTTTTGCAATCATCTTCCATTAAAACATCATCCGCATCTAACCAAAAAATGTAATCCATTTTGGCGTTTTTAAATGCGAAATTACGGGCTGCAGCAAAGTCATCAATCCATTGGAAGTCGAGAATATGATCCGTATATTGTGATACAATTTCTTTCGTTTTATCTGTTGAACCTGTGTCTACAATAATGATTTCATCTACAAGGTCTTTTACCGAATCAAGACATCTTGCGATAGTGTCCTCTTCATTTTTTACAATCATGCAAAGACTAATTGTAATCACCTTTAATCCTCTCCTTTAACTCACGATTTTCCTCCTTTTTAAGTTATGTAAAAAGACAATTTTTGTTGTGTACAATCTTGTTATTTGATTATATTAAAAAATCAATTGCGCCCTCAATTTCATGTTGTACATAAAATTGAGGGGCGATTGATTGAAAGTTGTTCGGATATACAAATTATTGAAATCCGTTAGTAACCCTGTGAACTACAAGATTGTTCTCCAAATGTTCCTCCCTATCGACTGGAACGCTTGATGAAATCTTACTACAAATTCACACTGGTTTTATGAGGGTTTCTTATCCATTCAATTTTTTAATGACAATGGAAGCATTTACGTTTGTTTGTGTGCCTCCAGCTAAAGTCTGAAGGGTAACAGCTGCAGAAGAACTATGATTTCGAAGGGTAATAACATCTCCAGCTGATACGGCGATTATAGCCTGACCGTTGTTTTGCTGAGTTCCTGCCCCTGAACCATAGACCGTTCCTGCTACAGGTGCCCCATTTAAAAATAGTGAGAATTGGTTTGGTTCTACACCCGACACGGAGAAAGTAACCTCGTAGTCTCCCGGAGTGGTAACTAAAATTTGTGAGGTTCCAGGCGCATGCGTAATTCCAGGTGTAATTATTCCATTTGAACCAAAAATGACATCAGCCTCTATAGGCACAACCTGAGCACCGAGATTGTAAATATAACCATATTCGGATAATCCACCTGCTGGTCCGGTCGCTCCTGTGGCTCCCGCTTCTCCCGTTGGTCCGGCTGGTCCGGTCGCTCCTGTGGCTCCCGCTGGTCCTGCTTCTCCCATTGGTCCGGCTGGTCCGGTCGCTCCTGTGGCTCCTGCTTCTCCCGTTGGTCCGGCTGGTCCGGTCGCTCCTGTGGCTCCCGCTGGTCCTGCTTCTCCCATTGGTCCG
>NZ_BMEL01000008.1 GCF_014636475.1 Halobacillus andaensis | reverse complement strand
TGGAGGTTCTTCTATATGTTTTTTATTTTTAACTTCCTTAAAAAGGTTATCTGATCCACCTGGTTGATTGACTTGTGTTTCATTGTTGACAGTGGACTGGTTCGATTGAATCATCGACATCAGCATTTGAATATCTTTTTTAGTAGAGTATTGGTGATCAGGCTTTAACATATATCCTAACTGGCCATTTGGTTCTATGGTTGCCCATTGCAAATCACTTATGTTTTGGATGTTCTGTTGTCTTAATCGCACTTCAAGCATATCCACCGTTAAGCGTAATTTTTTTAAATTTCTTTCATTGATTTTGCCATTTTCGACTACCATAAGAGACTTTCCGTAAATTAAAGTTTCTAAAGCATCATATTTCAAAACGATATACTCAATAAAAATAAGGAGAAGTACCAATAAAAATGTAATCACCATCGTAATCCAGACGTTCCTATCGCTTACAGGTTGAATAATTAATGAACCAACAGCTATCATCATGACCGTTTGAGCAACCGTCAGCTGTGAAATTGACTTTCTGCCAGCTAACCGCAAAAGAAGCACCCCTCCAATAACAATCACAATAGATTTCCATATAAAATGTAAATCCAAAGATATTCCTCCTTATAGAACCCTTCTATATAGCTTGGTAAGGAGATTTAAATCTATACATACTAAAACAACATGGTTGGTTTATGGGGCTGTTAATAATTAATGGTAAATAAAATGTATACCTCTTCTTGTAGTTTTTATTACGCGCTAAACATTTCAAGGAATGTAGATCTGACGTTATGGAAACATTTACATTATGAAACAGCAGCATCTCCCATTTGTATGAAACGTTTTCAAGCATGCTACAATAGAAGCAAAACGACTGGGAAGGACGAGACAGATGTTCGAACTATTTCTCCCGATGCTGGAGCGGCTCGGCATTATCGTGACGGTTGCTTTCATCATTACGAGGTTCCGGTTTTTTCGGGAGCTGATTGACCGTAAGTCTTTGCATCCGGGACAGCAGATGATGGCGATTGCATTCTTCGGGCTGTTCGGGATTATTGGAACCTATACAGGCATTACATATGATACAAGCTCTCTTGAGTTTGGAAGATGGGCGATGGATTTAGTTGAGAGTGAAGCGATCGCGAACTCGAGGGTGATTGGCATTGTGGCTGCCGGTCTTTTCGGAGGGTACCGCATCGGGATTGGTGCCGGACTGATCGCAGGCATCCACCGCTTCTCGCTGGGAGGCTTTACTGGTTTTGCTTGTGGCATTTCGGCAGTTGTTGCTGGTGTGCTTGCCGGTTTTTTTCATAAAAAAGATAAGCCGCTGAAGTTGAAGACAGCGCTGTTGATCGGCGGACTGGCCGAGATGGTGCAGATGGGCATTATTTTAGCGGTGTCCAAGCCATTCTCCCGTGCGTGGGAGCTTGTCCAGGATATCGGCCTGCCGATGATTGTCGCAAATGGTCTGGGGTCTGCCCTCTTTTTGCTTATCATTCGAAATGTGTTAAACGAAGAAGAAAAAGCTGGAGCGCTGCAGGCGCAGAAAGCATTGAAGCTCGCGGAGTCGACGGTTGCTTACTTACGAAAAGGATTAACGAAGGATTCATCTCAAAAAGCCTGTCAGATCATCTATGACGAAGTGGACGTGAGTGCCATTTCGATGACAGATCAGGAGAAAATTCTGGCCCATGTCGGAGAGGCGGATGATCACCACCGGTCCGGGGAGAATATTCAGACCAATGCTACGAGGGAAGTGATTCAGAAAGGAACGATGATTGTGGCGACGCATGGCGATATCAATTGCAGCCATTCGGACTGTCCGCTTGGGGCCGCTGTCATCGCTCCATTGAAGAAAAGACAGGAAGTTGTCGGCACGCTGAAATTCTATGTGCGCTCTGAAAAAGAGATATCAAACCTCCTTCTAGAGCTGATTCAGGGTCTGAGCGCCCTGCTTGGCCAGCAGCTTGAAATTGCGGAAGCCGAGAAAGCCCAGGAGCTGGCAAAGGAAGCCGAAGTAAAAGCGCTGCAGGCTCAAGTCAATCCGCACTTTTTATTCAATTCGTTAAATGTGATTGTGTCGCTGACCCGCACAGAGCCGGACCGTGCCCGCTCCCTTCTAATCGCTTTGTCAAAATTTTTCCGTCAAAACCTTGGAGCTACAACGAAGACATGGACGTCGCTTGATGAAGAATTAAAGCACGTGAAAGCCTATCTTTTAATAGAAGAAACCCGCTTTGTCGATAAATTACAGGTGAACTACGAGATTGATCCTTCCGCTCTATCGGTGAAAGTTGCTCCGCTTACGCTGCAGCCGCTGGTGGAAAACAGCATCAAGCATGGGATCAAAGATAAGGAAGATGACTGTAAAATCACGATACAAGTCCGCGACCTTGGCGACAGAGTAAGAATTACGGTCATCGATAACGGCAGCGGGATGACATCTGAGCGTTTAGCCTCCCTTGGAGAAAAAGAAGTACACTCCGAGAAAGGCACAGGTCTTGGGCTTATGAACGTCAATAAACGGTTAGTCCATATGCATGGCGAAAAATCGAAGCTCCACATTGAAAGTAAGCCTGGGGAAGGAACGACCATTTCATTTGTTATTCCTCATAAAGGAAAGGAGGTATCTGCGTGATGGGTTCGATTAAGGCACTGATTGTCGATGATGAACGCTTCAGCCGGGAAGAGTTAATTTATTTGCTTACGTCTTATGATGCAATAGAAGTTGTAGGTGAGGCGGACTCAGGCGATGCAGCGATTATGAAAGCAATCCATCTGCAGCCCGATGTCATTTTCTTAGATGTAGAAATGCCGAAAATGGACGGCATGGAGGTCGCGAAATCCGTTCAGGAATTGAGAAAAGTACCGGCCATCGTCTTTGCGACCGCCTATCCTGATTTTGCGGTGGAGGCTTTTCGTCATGAGGCCGTTGATTATTTGTTAAAGCCGTTTGATGAGGAACAGTTAGGCGTTGCGATTGCCCGGTTAGAGAAAAAGCTTCGTCCCGTAGAAAGCACAGTATCGCGCCCCTCCAAGCTGGCCGTAGAAAGAGACGATGAAATCCATTACCTCAATCCTGCAGATATTATGTATGTGTACAGGGAAGACCGCCTGACGAAAATCGTCGCGAAAGATCATGAGTACGAAACGAAGTGGACATTAAAGGAAGTGGAAGAACGTCTGAAAGGATTTTCGTTCTTCCGCAT
Source organism: Halobacillus andaensis (assembly GCF_014636475.1). Lineage (GTDB taxonomy): Bacteria > Bacillota > Bacilli > Bacillales > Halobacillaceae > Halobacillus_A > Halobacillus_A andaensis. The sequence goes on along the minus strand of NZ_BMEL01000008.1, from coordinate 28,009 downwards.
TCATAAAAGCTACCTTGTGAATCTTGATTATGTCGATCGCTTAATCCCATGGTTTAACGGAGCCTATCAGCTGGAGCTTAGGGGTAGAAAAGACAAGCTTTCTGTGAGCCGTAATTATGTGAAAGGGTTACGAAAACAGCTTGAATTGTAAGAGTGAAAGGGTTTTAGGAAACAACTCGCTTTCCGTGGGCGTATGGGGTGCCTCCTCGAGCTTTTCAGCTCTGCGGGGGCACCCCTAATCCGCATCTCCCACAGGAGTCTCGCTGTTTCCTAAAACCCTTTTCAATAAAAGCGGAACGAACTTCCACTGCTGGTATGGAATGCGTCCAAAAGAAGCTCCCGCCCCATCAGCGAACAGCTAAATACAATCTATAATCACCTTCTAAACCATCCCACCGTCCTTTTTAGAGGACGGTTTTTTTGCATCTCAGACAGAGATTTCGACATCTTAGACAGAATCCGTAAAATGTAAGCGTTCTTTTGTTACGATCGTTGTAAGCGATTACAGAGATTGTAAGGAGGAAGCAGTTGTGATTACGTTTCTAGTAAGTATTGCACTTTTAATTGTTGGTTATTTTACGTACGGTAAATTCGTCGAGAAAACGTTCGGCGTGAATACAGACCGCCAGACACCGGCTTATACGCACGGCGATGGCGTCGATTACCTGCCTATGGGGGAAAAGAGAAATTCATTAATTCAGTTATTAAATATAGCCGGGGTGGGGCCGATCTTTGGTCCGATTCTCGGAGCGCTTTATGGACCTGTGGCCTTTTTGTGGATTGTATTTGGCTGTATCTTCGCCGGGGCGGTCCACGATTATTTAACAGGTATGATTTCGATTCGTAACCGGGGCGCGCACCTGCCTGAGCTTGCCGGTAAGTTTTTAGGAAAAGTGATGAAACACGTCGTGAACGCTTTTGCGATTTTACTGCTCGTGCTTGTCGGTACGGTATTTGTCTCCGCTCCTGCTGACCTGCTGCACAATATGACGAGCAGCTGGCTGAGCCTGCCGATCATTATTGGAGCCATTTTTGTTTATTATCTGCTGGCTACGATGCTCCCGATTGACAAAATCATCGGGCGTTTCTACCCGATTTTCGGGGCGCTGCTTTTAATCAGTGCCATTGGTGTAGGAGCTTCTCTTGTGATCACAGGAGCACCGATTCCAGAGCTTACGTTAACGAACATGCACCCGGATAACGCACCGATTTTCCCGCTGTTATTCTTAACGATTTCCTGTGGTGCCCTGTCTGGTTTCCATGCGACGCAGACACCGATTATCTCTCGAACGACTCAGAAGGAAAAACAAGGCCGCCGCATTTTTTACGGCATGATGATCGCTGAAGGTATTATCGCGATGATCTGGGCAGCTGCTGCCATGAGTGTATTCAACGGCTCTGCCGGTCTTAACGAAGTCCTTGCCAGTGGAGGTCCTGCCGCTGTCGTCAGTGAAGTTTCCATTGCGATGCTCGGAGCTGTCGGAGGAACACTTGCTGTTCTTGGTGTCATCGTCCTGCCGATTACGTCAGGCGACACCGCTTTCCGTAGTGCACGTATGATTATTGCCGATTACATCAAGGTTTCTCAAAAGAAAATAGCCAGCCGTATTTGGATTGCTGTACCGCTGTTCGTGATTTCCTTCGTGCTGACACGCATTGATTTCACACTACTTTGGAGATACTTCTCCTGGGCGAACCAGTCAACCGCCGTCATTGCCCTTTGGGTTGGAGCGATGTACTTGTTCCTATCAAGAAAAAATTACTGGATCGCTGCGATTCCAGCAACGTTTATGACGATGGCGACGTTCACCTATATTCTAAACGCACCGATTGGATTCGGGTTGTCCCTCAACGTTTCGTATGTGGGCGCTGCCATCATTACCGTTGCGGTCGTCACCGCCTTCTTTATCGCCGCCCGCCGCGGACTGAACCAGGATATTCCACTTGAAGAAGAGCTGAAACCGACGGCCTGATAAAATCTTTGTCAAGGAAAACTCTAAACAAACAGCAATAGGGGGCAGTAGAGCAAATGTCTACTGCCTCCTATTTTTGCTGCCAAGAAGTCTTATCATTAATGCCCCTGCGTAATTGCTTACGCAGGGGCATTATTTGTGGAAGATTACTTTGATTTTAACGAATGAAAAAAATCGATATAGCAATAATAGGAAGGTACTTTTTATTTGGGAAGGAGTAAGTTGAATGAAAAAATTATTGGTTAAGGTAGTAACTTTGTTATTACTGCTAAACATGCTGCCTGGGTTAGTTAGTGCCAATGATAACACACTGGAACAAAGCATTAGTCAATCAGAGGTAGCATTCGAAAATGAATTCAGGAGACTTTGGATTGATCATGTTTTGTGGACAAGCAATTATATTACAAGTGCAACAACAGCAGGAGCGGAGGATCAGGAGCAAGTGCTGGCAAGGCTTCTGAAAAATCAGGAGGATATCGGTCATGCGGTGAAGCCGGTATACGGAGAGGACGCAGGGAATAAACTTACAGATTTGCTTAAGGAGCATATTACGATTGCTGGCAATATTGTAGATGCAGCTAAAAACGATAACGAAGACATGGTGAATCAGTTAAACAACGAATGGTATAGAAATGCTGATGACATAGCAGCTTTCCTTAGTGAAGCCAACCCTAACTTGAAAAATGAGGATTTGAAAAAGCTGTTGTATAAGCATTTGGAAATGGTGTCGGATGACTTAACCGCAAGCTTAGAAAAAGATTGGGAGGCAAGAATCATTGCGATTGATGAAGGGGTCACCCATATCATCGTCATGGCAGATGCCCTCTCTGAGGGAATTGTGAAACAGTTTCCAGAGAAGTTTGAACAATGAGTGAAAGGAGCTCCAGCCTTGTGCTGAAGCTTTTTTCATTTACTTTGACATATCCACTTCCAGAGAGGCAAAGATGATAAGTCAGTGAATGAGGATACCCGGACAATTTCTTTGGTTATTCGTTTATCTGTAGTCTTCAATTAAAGTTAGTGACTACTTGGCGTTATGTACATGCTCATACCCATTCTCATCGGTATAAGATTCTAAAACGATTTGATTGTCTTCATTTTCATAATAATAATATAAGTTTTGATCCCCTTTTAAACTTACACTCACCATGAAATTCCGATCACCTGGCAGATTAGCCAGAAATGGTTCAGTAGAATCGATCTTTTCTTCTGACACATTTTCTTCTGTTTTTAAATATTTAATCACACGCGTTTCGGTACTGCTTTTTTTATAATTTATATACCCAAGCATACCGCCAGCACAAAGAATCAAAATCAGTATTGTTACGAAAAGAATTTTTTTCATTCATTATCAGCCCTTGTTTATGTAATTACTCTAGTCGTTCCCTCCCTAAGACCAATTATTTCAAAGTGGAAAACTAAACTCAATGCTTAAAACTTAACTAACCGTTCTATTCTATCGTTTACGTCTTTTTAAGAAAGGGCATAAGAAACAAAAGCTAGGCATCAAAGGAGTCTTGCTAGTGACCAGCCCTCCCCCTCGTTAATTTTTCTGCCGTTTTATTCATGATTACGTTTATTTGCCTATGGTTGATGGTCATTAATGCCCCATGCTTAACGTATCTCTGAGGAGTTTATCGCACCATTACCTACGGATTGAACAAAAAGGTTTAAGACTGATCACTTTCTCCCTTGAAAGGATGACGATCATGGAAGTCCTCGCTGTCATCTTAATGACCATCGGATTAATCGCTGCACCAGTGATCGGCTTTTTCTATCCCAGCTGGAGAAGTATGAACGGGGATGAGTTTTCAGAACGAGAACTTTATGGAGTGCGCGCAGCAGGAATTGGCGTTTTACTTATCACGTTTATTGTAAGCCAGCTCATTCTATAAAAACGTTAAAATAAACAGCACCAGAAGGCAGCAGGGCCAATGTCTGCTGCCTCCTATTTTTACTGGAATTGAAAGTAAGCAGAAAGTAGATTACATCGCGAAATGGACATTAAACGAAGAACAGTGGGAATGGTTTGAAAAACAGTAACAGCCCTCTTCTTTTTACTGGCAGTCGTGACATCTTACCCCTTAGACAGAATGACCTATTGAAATTTTGACCAGATTATTAAATTGCTAAACTTATAAAAGATACAGTATACTTAAATCGAAAGCGTTTTCGCTAAAGGGGGAAATAGGTCATGACCACGATTTATGATATTGCCAAAAAGACAGGGTTTTCCATCACTACGGTTTCACGCGCCTTAAATAATTACACAGATGTCAGTAAAACGACGAAGAAGATTATTTTAGACGCGGTTACGGAAATGGGCTATTACCCTAATTCAAGCGCGAGGTCGTTAACAACGAAAAAGTCGTGGACACTCGGTGTGATTTTTGTTGAAGATCTCGGCATTGGTATGAAGCACCCGTTTTTCAGTGCTGTGATCGAGAGCTTCAAGCAGAATGCGGAAGCTCAGGGATATGATATTATTTTCCTGAGTCGAAACGTTGGCGGAGAAGAAAAAAGTTACCTGGATCATGCGTCCCACCGTGGAGTGGATGGCATTATTATTATGTGCTCTGATCATAAAGATAAAGAGGTCCAACAGCTGATCGAATCTCCTTTTCCGACCGTTGTAGTGGATTTGCATAGTGATCAATCGAGTGTCGTGTATAGTGATAATTTCCGAGGCAGCATGCTTGCCGTTGATCACCTTGTTGAATTGGGTCATCGCAACATCGCCCACATCAAAGGCCATGATACGACGTATGCCGGGCTTGAACGTTTACGAGGTTTTCGTGCTGCTATGGAAAAACATAGTCTTTCGATCCCCTCTTCTTATATTGTGGACGGCGGTTTTTTCTCAGTAGATGGAGGATATCTTGCCATGAAAGAACTGCTTCAACTAAATGAGCATCGACCGACAGCCGTCTTTGTTGCTGGAGATAATATGGCACTCGGTGCGCTAAAAGCGTGTAAGGAATCAGGGATCACGGTTCCGGATGATCTATCCATCGTTGGCTTTGATGATATAGAGGTCGGGCAGCATATTACCCCCACCCTAACAACCATTCACCAGGACACAGACTTAATCGGAAAAAAAGCTTCAGAAGTGCTTATTCAACAAATTAATACGAGAAGTAATGAGTATGCAGCGGTTACGATCCCTGTCAAACTCATTGTGCGTGAGTCTACAAAAGCCATTTCTTGAATGCTTTTGTAGATTTTTTTGATAATTTTCAGAATTTTTTTACGAAACCGCTTTCGCAATTCAAAAAATAGTGGTATTATTATTTTGGGACACCGAAAGCGCTTTCGCAAGGTAGTGGTTCATGCTCTTTCGAAAGCGCTTTGGGAAAGTGGTTCAAGGGAACCAAAAAATTGAATAATGTGGGGTGCAGTATGAAGAAATGGTTGCTGCTGTTTGTAGTATCACTGCTAGGGGTGGGAACGCTGTCTGCTTGTTCGAACAATAGTGAAGAAGCGTCAGGAAGTTCAGAAGATACGCTGACAATTTGGTCATTCACCGATGAGTTAGAAGAACCGATTGAGGTATTTAAAGAAGTTCATGACGTAGAGGTAGAATTGACGATCATTCCGATTGAAGATTATCCTACCCGCTTAAAGCCGGTTTTAGAAAGCGGTACGGAAGCTCCGGATGTCTTCACGGGGGAACTGGCTTTTATTAAAGAATGGGTAGAACAAGACTACTGGGAAGACCTGTCTCAAGAACCTTATAACGTAGAAGACATTGAAGATGACTTTGTAGATTATGTTTTTGATCTGGGGCGTGACTCTGAAGGAACGGTTAAAGCCCTCTCATGGCAGACAACTCCAGGGGGAATTTACTACCGCAGGAGTATTGCTGAAAAAGTGCTTGGAACTGACGATCCTGAAGAAATTGGGGAACGCATGTCTACGATGGATGGAATGTTTGAAGTTGGAGAAGAACTCAAGTCAGCTGGATACCGTCTATTCCCGGATGAAGGCGCCGTTCGATGGTTCTCTCAAGGACAAGACCCTCAGCCATGGGTAAATGAGAATGATGAACTTATTATGACAGATGGACGAATGAATCACTTTGATTATGCAAAAGAACTGCGGGAAAAAGATATGACGGCATTTGCGCCAGAGTGGTCTCCAGCCTGGTTTGAAGCTATGGATGGCCCGGTCAGTTATAATGCCGGTTGGGATGAAGTAGATGAAAAGGAAACCAAAGCAGAAGATGAAGTTGAAGTATTTGGTTATGCGCTTCCAACATGGGGTCTTCATAGTGTATTAAAGACAAACGTAGAAGAAACTGCTGGCGATTGGGCAGTAACAAATGGCCCTAACTCTTATTTCTCCGGTGGAACGTGGCTCGGTATTTACAAAGATTCAGATAAGAAAGATCTTGCCTGGGAATTTGTGAAAATGATGACTCATGATAAAGAATTCTTAACCGATTGGGCGATGGAAACTGGAGACGTGTTGTCCTACTTACCCGTAACGGAAGAAATTAAATCAGAGTTCAGTGAAGATTTCCTCGACGGCCAGAATAATTATACATTCTTCCTGGAGGAAGCGAAGTCCATAGATTCCAATATTGTCACAAGGTATGATCAGCAAATCGATACGATGTTTGGCAATGCGGTAGGAGAATATGTTGAAGGTACGAAGACAAAAGAAGAAGCCATTGATGAATTCTACAATTTAGTTCAAAATGCTTATCCACAAATCAAGGTGCCAAATCAGTAATCAGCATGGGGGCAGAAGTACTGTCCCCTTTTTAATAGGCTCTGTCAAAGCTTTGTGTTGATAAACTGTGGGGATACTGGCTGGGGGTTCCATTTTCATACATAGAGAGTCGTTTCAAGGGAACAGGCTTTTAGTGCAAGCCTACTTTAGTCTGCCGCCCTGTATGGCCGCAGAAATTCTCTCACCCTCCATCAGCCTCATTCAACAGAGCCTTTTCATAGGGAGGGAAGATGAGTAAGATGAAAAAAATTGATTATCATGGCTACTTTTTTATCATTCCGTTCTTTTTAATCTTTATAACCTTTACGATTTATCCCATTCTCTTAACCTTCTATTACAGTTTCACAAGTTATACAGGTATGGGAGATCCGGAATTTATCGGTCTGGCCAACTATGCACGGCTGGTGACAGATCCTTACTTCTTCAGTGCCTTTTATAACACGATGTACATATGGGGCATTAACTTTGGGTTTCAGCTCGGAATTGCTTTGTTATTAACGGTTCTGTTTTCTGATATTCGTTTAAAAATGAAAGGACTCGGGTTCTTCAGGGCTGCCTTTTATCTTCCCAACCTCATCACCATTGCTTCTGTAGCTCTATTGTTTGGGATTCTATTAGGCTGGCATCACGGAACCATTAATCATCTGCTGCTTGATTTAGGGATTATATCACAGCCTATCAACTGGCTGAACGATCCTACGACAGCCAGATGGTCCGTAGGTTTAATTGGAGCCTGGATGTGGTTTGGCCATACGTTTATTATTTTGATGGCTGGCGTTTCAGGGATTTCGAAAGATTATTTCGAAGCGGCCTTAATTGATGGGGCCAGTCGCTGGCAAATATTGTCGAACGTAACCTTACCGTTATTAAAGCCTATCATGCTGTATGTCTTAATCACATCGCTCATTGGAGGTTTGCAGATTTTTGACCTGCCAATGCTGATCACAGATGGAATGGGCGCACCAGAAGGTTCACTTAATACGATGGTGCTGTACTTATATAACCAGGCGTTCAAGTTTAATAATTATGGATATGCAGCGGCGGTGGCTTACGGGCTGTTCTTAATTACCGTGTTGTTCTCTCTCATCATGTTTAAATCTATGTACCGCAAGAATGTAAAGGAAGGGTGAAGATCATGAAAAAAGATAAAGTCGTGAAAGGTATTTTCTATACCTTATTAATCTTACTGGTCATCATCAGCTTTATTCCTTTTTATATGATGATCGTCAATGCGACTCGTTCAAACGGCGACATCCTTCAAAATGGTTTTACGTTATTGCCGGGCGGCGCCTTGATGGAGAACTATGACATCTTAATCCAGTACATGAATTTATGGCGCGGATTTGCGAATAGCTTAGTCATTGCTGTCGCTGTTACGTTATTAAGCTCTTATTTTAGCGCTTTAACAGCTTTTGGATTTGCCGTTTATAACTTTAAAGGACGAAATGCTCTATTCATTCTTATGCTGATCTTAATGATGGTGCCGGGTCAGCTTGGATTAATCGGTTTCTATGATTTGATTCAAACGATGGGGTTTCTTGACACCTATGTTCCATTAATTATCCCCCCTATCGCATCACCATTTATTGTATTTTTCCTTCGCCAGTACTTAGCTACGACGATGCACCCGTCTTTACTGGAAGCGGCGCGTATCGATGGAGCGAAAGAACTGACACTATTTCATAAAATCGGACTGCCGATCTTAATGCCTGCGGTAGCCACGATGGCGATTTTCACTTTTATCGGATCATGGAACAATTACATTTTGCCGTTAGTCGTTTTGTTCAGCCCGGAAAAGTATACATTACCCGTTATGCTGGGTGCCCTTCGCGGATCTCAAGTCGCGCAGAACCTGGGAGCTATGTATTTAGGAATTGCGATTTCTGTCGTACCGATCATGATCGCTTTCTTATTCCTATCAAAATATATTATTACTAGTATTTCAGCTGGAGCCGTCAAAGAATAAAATATTGAGGAGTGAATGTATTGGCTAGATTTAAAGAAGATTTTATTTTTGGAACCGCAACGTCATCCTATCAAATTGAAGGAGCCAGCAATCAAGGGGGACGATCCTTATCGATTTGGGATACGTTTGCTAAAACGCCGGGAAATGTGTGGAATGGTGATCATGGAGATGTGGCGTGCGACCATTACAACAGGTACAAAGAGGATGTGCAGATCATTAAAGAGCTTGGCGTTGATTCCTATCGCTTCTCTATTGCTTGGCCGAGAATTTTTCCTGAAGAAGGCGTTTATAACGAGGAAGGCATGGACTTTTACCGTTCCCTTGTCAAAGAATTAAGAGCAGCGGGCATTCAACCGAAGGCTACCCTCTATCATTGGGATCTCCCGATGTGGGCTTATGAAAAAGGAGGCTGGGTCAATCGTGAATCTGTCGATTGGTTCCTTGAGTTTGCAGAAGCATGTTTTACCCAGCTGGATGCGGATGTCGAATCGTGGATTACACACAATGAACCATGGTGCGCCAGTTTCTTAAGTTATCATGAAGGGCATCACGCGCCGGGGCATCAAAATATTGAAGAGGGATTGAAAGCGGCCCACCATATCCTTCTATCGCATGGAAAGGCGGTCCAGCTTCTGAAAAATAAGCTGGGATCCACAACGCCAGTTGGAATCACGTTAAATCTGGCGCCTGCCTATGCCGAGTCTTCATCAGCCAATGATCAAATCGCCATGAATAATGCAGATGGCTATACGAATCGCTGGTTTTTAGATCCGATTTTTAAAGGCTCCTATCCCGTCGATATGATGAACCTTTTCTCAAAATATGTTCACGATTTTAATTTCATTCAAGAGGGAGATTTAGATACCATTTCTGTTGCGTGTGACTTTTTCGGAATTAATTATTATTCGAGAGCTTTTGTAAAATATGCGGGTAATGAGAATTTTCTATTTACATCCGCTCACTCCACTTATAAAAAGACAGGCATGGGATGGGATGTATCTCCTCAAGAATTTAAAGAGTTGATTTACCGGCTCCGCGAAGAATACACAGACTTGCCGATCTACATTACGGAAAATGGAGCAGCTTATGACGATGTATTGGAAGTAGATGGCAGCGTACACGATGATGAACGAGTCGCCTACGTAGAACATCATCTTCAAGCGGTCTATGATTTAAACGAAGAAGGAATGAATATTGCGGGTTACTTTCTCTGGTCCCTGCTCGATAACTTCGAGTGGGCGTTTGGATATGACAAGCGGTTTGGCATCATCTATGTCGACTTTGAAACACAGAAGCGGTATTGGAAGGATAGTGCCAAACGTTATAAAGAAATCGTACAAGCCCGTTCATTGCTGAAGGAAACGGTGCAATAAGTGAAGGAATGGATAGGAGAGATCGAACAAGATGACTGGAAACAAGATCGTGGATCGAATCTACCGAGCGTTAGAGATATTTGTGAAAGTGTCCGCCCTTAATGGGATGTGGATGGTTTTTACGTTAATGGGAGCTGGGGTCTTAGGCTTTTTCCCGGCAAGCGCAGCGCTTCTTTCGGTGGTCCGCAAATGGATCATGGAAGGGTTCGATGCGCCTGCATCCCGAACCTTTATCGCATGTTATAAAAAAGAGTTCGGAAAAGCCAATTTATTCGGCTATGCAGCGCTAATCTATGCGGCTGTCCTGTACACAAACTATCAATATATGCTTATGGCAGATGGAGTCATTCAGCTTCTATTTGTGATTGGATTAATTATTTTAGGAACTCTATTTTTCTTAACGGTCACTTTCTTGTTCCCGGTTATCGTACACTTTGATTTACCTGTGTGGAGATATGTAAAAGTAGCTTTTCAGTTTGGATTAAGGTATTTTTATTTAGCTTTATTTGCTGGTCTCGGCTTTATGGTGATCTATCATGTAGTGCTGTTTCTTCCTAGTGTATTTATGTGGTTCATTCCAAGTTTAATCGGATTAACCCTTATGAATGCCGCCTATCTGGCTTTTCATCGCTTCTCTATTAAACCAGCCAATTCCTTTTAACGATCACATCAGGTTTCAAGAAGAAGTAGATTGGGTAAAACAAATAGCGTCTTACAGAAATACGAGGAAGTCGTACAAGTCAACGATTGATATAAAATGCAACTCCTTTCTAAGGAGAGCATAATAAGGGAGAGTATAGGCAAATGCCAACTTTTATAGCGAATGATTATTTAGTAAAAGACGGAAAAGTCGTATCCCCCGGTCATGAGATTGAAATTTCTGAGGAGCAGGCAGTGAAATTAGAGGACAAAGTGAAAGCCTCCCCTATTCCTTCACCCACTACAAAAAGAGAAGACGGAAACGATGCCTCTAAATAAAACACAATGGAAACAAGGAAACCTAATTGAAGGTTCCTTGTTTCCATTATTTTTTTCTTACGGTTATGCACATTTTAATTAATTTATACACATTTCCACCGATATATGAACCTCCCCACAACTATATTAAACATCCCCCATGGATCAACGATTAAACAATCTAGTTATCTATGCATTCAGTGCCAAACGAATCGTCAGGATTATTTCCGCCTTGCCACTCCCTGCTCATAAGAAAGCTGGAATGCTCGGCACCTTTAAAGTGATGTAACCATAATAAACAGTACCCCCTTCTTAAAAAATTCGGAACGGGGCACTGCGTTTGGACACACTAATTTTTCAGGGTCCCTGGGTACTTCTCGTTTAATAAGATGATCTACCTCCCCGTTTCAATTGTGATTTTCAATCCAACAAATCTAAATGAATAATTCAATAAAAGCCCAGCCTGTTCCCAAAAAGACGCTTATGAATAAGGAAAGGTAAATCATCACTTTCTTCTTTGCTGTTTTCTGAAACTCTATATATTCTTGATACGTCAGTTGACCTTGAGCAAATTTCAACCCATTTTCACTTGGTTCAACTTCATAAAGACGTCCATCACTATCTTTTAATACGATTTTATCGATGAGCTTGAAGGAGTCGGGTTCTTCTGCTATTAAATCTACGGTTTCATTTCCCATGTAAATGAGTTTAACCGGCAAGTAAATCGAATACGAGTTTATTTTTTCAAACATGCGATAGGCTTGCATCTCAAATGTGTGATTGGAAACGCACATAGTTCTCACCTCGTATCATTTTATTTACGGTTTCCCGACTTGGTGAACAGGGAATAGATGCAGCCTTTCTACTAGCGTGTTAAACACTTTTTTGAAAAAAGTTTTGTCCTTATCTGATTTCTTTTCGGGAGGTGCAATAAGCCAGGACGGTTTCCTCTTGTATGGATACAACGCGAATGACCCTCTGTGAGATCTTCCCTTGGTCAGCCATATAGATGAGTTCCAGTTTTTGCTTCTCCTGTAACGCCCTTCTCAATACTCCATTCATTCATCATCACATCCCTTAATAAAATCGCGAACATTTGTTCTGATTATGTATATGATATCACAACGGCTTTAGAAGTAAACTGGTAAATGAAGGTCTCGCAAATGAGAATACCCAGGGGTTTATAGATGGCAACCTTTTATAATGACCGTGCTAAAAATAAGCAAAAAATGTTGGGGGAACAGGTCGGAACGATCAAGTATGGATGTTCGTAAAAAACTCAGCCGAAGCCGCTGAATCTTAGGGGAAGACTTGTGAAATTCAGTGAAGACGTAGAGGTTTATGAGCTCAAAAATGACAACGGGTATTACTTTTAAATACAACAGGAGAAGATAGTCCCTGGCAGAGGCCAGGGCTTTTACAAATGTGCACCGATGCTTTGTATCAGTTATTCATGCATTTCTCGGTTCTTGTCGTTATTGTTTCTTTCTTCAAAAGGTCGTTCAAGATCAATTTCCCGGTCACCAAAATCGATCTCCTGATCCTCTCTATCGATAATCGGGTAATCAACATCAGGCCTCGTATCCTCGCCGTTATCCCTATCGAAACGGTTGCTTTGATCGTCCTGGTCATAGCGTGTGGGTTGGTAATTCACATCTTCCGGTTCATTTTGTTCGTTGCCTGCGCAACCGTTCAAAACAGATGTAAGTAACATGCCTAATAAAATCGGTCCTTTTATATTCATTCCTTCACCTCCTGTTTCAACCTCTAATATTTACAAAAAGCCATGATAAAATGCTCCCCTCACGGAAAAACAGTCGTTTACTCTCTTTAGAGTGAGGGAAGTGTCACATTCACAAAAAAAGCTTAAGGCTGTAAATAGCCTTAAGCTTTTCCTTCTTATTAGATATAAACTTTCTCCTTCAGCTCTCTTCTCCGCTTGTGCAGAATCGGTTCTGTATAACCATTCGGCTGCTTGGTCCCTTCAAAAATCAGGTCTCTCGCCGCCTGGTAAGCAATCGATTGATCGTAATCGGGAGCCATCGGTTTATACTCCGGATCATGAGCGTTTTGTTCATCAACGACCCTTGCCATCTTTCTCAAGGTTTGATCCACCTGTTCTTCCGTGACAATCCCATGATGCAGCCAGTTGGACATATGCTGGCTGGAGATTCTTAGTGTCGCGCGGTCTTCCATCAAGCCGATGTTGTTGATATCAGGGACTTTGGAACAACCGACGCCATGGTTCACCCAGCGCACCACATACCCAAGGATTCCCTGAGCATTGTTTTCGAGTTCTTGCTGGATTTCCTGTTCACTCCAGTTGGTGGAGGAGGCAACAGGTACCTGGAGAATGTCGTCGATGTTGTCTGTGTTATTCTCTAGTATCTTTTCCTGTATCGCTTTCACATCGATCTCATGGTAATGAAGCGCATGGAGGGAGGCTGCCGTTGGAGATGGTACCCAGGCTGTATTCGCCCCTGCTTTTATCTGACTCCCTTTTTGCTCCATCATGTTATGCATCAACTCAGGCATCGCCCACATGCCTTTTCCGATTTGAGCTTTTCCGATCAGTCCTGTTTCGAGTCCTACGTTGACATTCGACTGTTCATACGATTGCAGCCAAGTGGATGTTTTCATTTCTTGTTTTCGAATCATCGTTCCTGCTTCCATGGAGGTATGGATTTCATCCCCTGTCCGATCAAGGAAGCCGGTATTAATAAAGACGACCCGCTCTTTCACTTCATGAATGCAATTCTTCAAATTCAAGGTCGTCCGGCGTTCTTCATCCATGACCCCGATTTTAATGGTATGACGTTGTAGTCCGAGCATATCTTCAACCTTGTTGAAGAGTGTATTCGCAAAAGCCACTTCTTTTGAACCGTGCATTTTCGGTTTGACGATGTAAATGGATCCCTCAACGGAGTTCTGGTATTTCCCATTTTGAAGCAGGTCATGCTTGCCCAAGAGAGAGGTCACGACACCATCGACGATCCCTTCCGGCACTTCTTCCCCGTTTTTATCCAAAATCGCAGGGGTTGTCATCAGGTGGCCGACGTTACGGATGAACATCAGCGAACGACCCTTGAGAAGCCTTTCGCCACCTTCCGGGGTGGTATAGCTTCGGTCAGGTTGGAGGTGACGGGCCACTTCTTTGCCTCCTTTGTTAAAAGAAGCGGTCAAGTCCCCTTTCATGAGCCCGAGCAAATTTCGATAGACAAGCACCTTATCCTCTGCATCGACGGCTGCGACGGAGTCCTCACAGTCCATGATCGTCGTTGTCGCAGATTCAACCAGAACATCTTTCACCCCTGCCGGATCATCTTTTCCAATTGGGTGCTTAGGGTCCAGTTGGATTTCTACATGCAGCCCGTGATTTTCAAGCAGGATAGCGGAAGGGTCCTCGGGAACACCATGGTAACCTTTGAACTTCCCAGGCTCAACCAATGTTCTTTCGGAGCCATCGCTAAGTGTTACGCTCAGTTCTCCCCCCGTAACCTTGTATGTAACCACATCTTTGTGGGAGGATGCGGTCAAAGGGGCGGTCCGATCTAAAAATTCCTTGGCATAAGTGACGACTTTCTCTCCTCTTACCGGGTTGTAACGGCTACCCTGCTCCGCTCCATCCTCTTCACTGATGACATCTGTTCCATACAACGCATCATACAGACTTCCAAACCTTGCATTGGCTGCATTCAAAGCATAACGGGCATTATCTACAGGGACAACTAGTTGGGGACCTGCTTGGTGAGCGATTTCGTGATCGACGTCTTCCGTCGCGACCTTGAAGTCCTCCACCTTCGGTTCAAGGTATCCGATTTCCTCGAGAAACCCTCTGTATTCTTCAAATTCATAGCCAGCTGCATGGTCCTTGTACCACGTATCCAGCTGGTTTTGAATGGCTTCGCGTTCTTCCAGCAACGATCGGTTGGCAGGCGTCAATTCATCCAACAGGGCTTCAAAATCACTCCAAAATTGTTCGTTCGCCACACCACTCTCCGGAAGAGCTTCAGAAACAATGAATTCATACAAGGCCTGGTCCACGTTCAGTTTTCCTATTCGTACATATTGACTCATAACTCCTTCCTCCTTTAATCCTTCATTATTGTACTTTCATAAAAAGCATTTCTATGATTTTACCGCCGATATACACCCCTGCTACACCAAGCACACCAGCGAGAACAGGAGGGGCAGGTAAAGGAAGTTTGATCAATTTAAAAACGACGCCAATGAAGATTCCTGCAACCAATGCGAGAATAGCTTCTTTTACCATATCAGTTCCTCCTTCCCGTACTTACTGGGAGACTTTATCCGCTGCTTGGGCATTCACCTTCCTCAAGTTCGTTGAGTAAGGAGCTGTGATCACGCCTTTTTCGGTAATGATTCCGCTTATCAATGCATTCGGCGTGATATCAAAGGATGGATAGAGTGCATTTGTTCCTTCAGGAGCGATCGCGATGCCTTTCAAGTGGGTGACTTCGCTGGAATCACGCATTTCCACTTCTATATTGGCCCCGCTCGGTGTTTCGAAATCTATAGTATGGCTGGATGTTGCTGTATAAAACGGGATGTCATGTTCTTTAGCGGCCAGCGCATGCATGTACGTACCTACCTTATTCGCTAAATCACCGTTTGCCGACACCCGATCCGATCCTACAACAACCTTATCGATCCGCCCTGTACTCATACAGAATCCGGACATGTTATCGGTGATCAACGTATGGGGAATACCGAATTTCTTCAGTTCATAGGCCGTGATACGCGCCCCCTGCAGATAGGGACGTGTTTCACAAGTGATGACGTGGATGTTCTTCCCCTGCTCGTGTGCGGTACGGATCACAGATAAAGCTCTGCCTCCATAACCGGCTCCACCAAGGGCCCCGGAGTGACAGTGGGTCATAACCGTATCCCCATCCTCGATCAAGTCAGCCCCATGTCTGCCGAGTTCATATTCAAAGGCAAGCTGACGCTCCAGAATCTCCACAGCCTTCGCTTCCATCACACGGATGAGTGTCTGCCCTGCCCCCTCGATGGAGGCCGTCATTTCATCGACCGTCTTCATCAAGTTCACAGCCGTCGGGCGTGTGCTTTTCAATAAGGCACCAGCTTCCTTTACTGATTCTGGATCGCCATCTGAGACAAGGGTCGCTAAGTAAAGGCCATAGGCCCCGCAGATGCCGATAGCTCCAGAACCGCGGATCTGCATGGAACGGATCGCTTCTCCCAACTCTTCGACCGTCGCACATGTCAGAACCTCTTCAGAAAAAGGCAGCTTTGTCTGATCGATGACTTTCAACGTTCCCTCTTCGAACCAGATCGGAAGAGCGAGGTTTTCTTTTTGATAACGATGCACCAATTGTTGAATATCCGTCATAATAATCCCCCCACCATTTTAGTTTGTTACCGGAACACCTGCGCGCAATTGAGTTAAAATAAAGGCCTGCTTGGCTGTTGCTTCTGCAAGATCGACGACATTGTAAGCCGCTTCAAGGGTTGTCCCGACCGAACAGACGCCATGATCCTTCATCAGCGTAATTTTGATATCCGGGTACTGGGTGAAAACGTCCGTCACATGTTGAGCAAGCTCTTTGGACCCTGATGGAGCGACGTCTGCTACAGGCACATGTCCGAGAAGTTTTCTTGCTGTCACGGTAGGAAGGGGAAGCTCTTCTCCTAAACAGGCATATCCAATCGCATAATTGGGATGGCAGTGGACGACCGCGTTAACGTCAGGACGGACTTTATAGACCCCGAGGTGAAAACCGATTTCTTTCGAGGGCTTTCCTTGTCCTTCGATGACCTCTCCGTCCATATTGACAACGAGTGCATCTTCCCTGCTCACTTCCCCGAGGCTGACCCCGCTTCTTTTAATAAGCACATAGTCTGTCCCTGGAATTCTCACACTGATATTTCCACCTGTCGCCTGGGTGAACCCTTTTTGATAAACCTTATGGGATACATGCTGCAGTTCTTTTTTCAATAATTCATAACTCATCTTTCATTCCTCCCGTTATAAAAATGATGGTAAAACTTTTCCACATGAACCCTTAACAGGTCAGCGAATTCAACAGCTTCTGCACTGTTTTCGCGAAGCGTATCTGCTCGTTCCTGCACCCGCTGGATCACTCGTTTCTCATCAAATGATGTAATCTCCTTATTTTTCATCACCCATTCTCCCCGGATCATGACGGAATCGATGGAAGAACCATTTTCATGGAAGACCAGTTGGGTAACGGCATCATGAGTATTCGCCCATGTCGTCGTGTTTTTATTGAGGAAAACAAGATCGGCGTCAAAGCCTTCCTGAATATCACCTTTTCGATTTTCATTTCCCAGTACACGCGCCCCGTGGACAGTGGCCATTCCAAAAACTTTTGAGGCGTCCGGCCATCTTTCTGGATCCCTTTCGCCCATCCGTGGCATCATGGCTGCCAGTTTCATCGTTTCAAAGAGACTGTGAGTGGTTCCACAATTGGAAACATCGGTTCCTAATCCAACGGGCAACCCTTTTTGTAAATAATCAAAGACCGGCGCTTTACCACTGCCCAAAATCATGTTACTTGCCGGATTATGGACAATCGATACACCACGCTCCTGGAGAAGGTCCGTTTCCCAGTCATCCAGCCATATTGCATGTGCAGCGGTGAGGCGGTCATCGAGAATGCCGGCTTGATCCAAGTGTTTAATGACCCCGCCCTCCCCATAATGGCGCCTCCCATAATCTCTTTGGATTTTCGTTTCCAAGAGGTGGGTATGAATAGGAAGATTATAGGTTCTGCTGAGATGATCACATAACTCCAAGGCATCAGCGGAACACCTTTGGGGGGCATTCGGACCCACCGTCAGCTGGATCCGGCCCTCTATTCCATGCCACTTGTCGATCAAGTTGCTGTAGAAATCATTCATTTCTGCTGACGATCTTGGTGGGACTTCCATTTTCCTTCTTATATCATCCGGTAATTCTAACTGAAGAAATTGATGATCAGGCACATCGTGGATCATAGGAGCAAAGGATACATGCATTCCCGATTCGAGATAGGCTTCCAATGCGCTTTCCGATCTAGGAATATGCGGGAAGTGGTCCAAACAGGAAGTCACCCCACTACGGATCATCTCTGCTGCTCCCAGCAGAACCGCCAAATAGATATCTTCATCTGTTAAGGAATGGCCATAGGCAACTGTATATAAGGACCATAGTTCTAAAGGCAGGTCGGTTTCTGTACCTTTGAGCAAGTTGGAATAGGAGTGATAATGGGCATTCGTCATGCCAGGGATCATCAACTGCCCGCTGGCATCTACCTTTTGCATTTCAGTGCCGCCGGGGTAGGATCCAGAAGGAAAAATTTTCTCGATTTTCCCCTCTTTGATCAAAAGGTCCCCCGTTCTCACTGAACCTTCCCTGTCGATCCATTCCGCCTGACTGATGACAACGCTCATCTTATGCCTGCGTCGCTTCTAATTTTTCAAGCTTTTCTGCACGGGCTTTTAAAGCTCTCGCATAAGCTTCGTGCGCAATCGATGGTTTGTCATCTTTCGCAAGTTCAATCGTTTTCAAGAAAAGGTCTCTGATTTTATCCTGGTTATCAATGACCACATTTTTATGTGTATCAAGATCTGGCGGAACGTCCGTCGTTCCTGCCGCGAGGTCTGTAGACATCGTAACAACCGCATAAGCGATACCCAGTTCTCTTGCCAGAATCGCTTCTGTCGCATTCGTCATGCCGACAACATCCATCCCCCATTGCTTATAAATATTAATTTCCAATGCCGTTTCGTAACGGGGGCCGTCCACACAGATGTAATTCGCTTTTGGTGTTACATCCATATTCAGCTCTTTGGCTGCCTCTAAGAACGTGGCGTTCAAGTCCGGACAGTAAGGCTGAGTGATCTCCACAGAGTATTTATCATAAGTCGATACACGCTTCGTCGTGACATCCATAAATTGATCCAGGAGTGCTAGCGCTCCGACAGGGATATTAGGATTCAAAGAACCAACGGCACACATCGCAAGCACATGGTCTGTACCGAGCTGTTTCAGTGCCATCATGTTTGCCCGGTAATTGATTTGGTGGGCAAGGCTGTCATGCGATTTCCCGTGCCTCGGCAGGAAATAGATTTCTTTTCCTGCATGCTGTCCTTCATAGACAACGACATCACCATATTCTGTAGATACCTGCACTTCCTTCATGCCGTCAACTAAATTGTAAAAACCTGTGCCTCCAACGATTCCGATTTTCATAGAACACTTCCTCCTTCAACTTTATTTTGTTGCGTTAATAAGGATGGGTAAAAGTAAGGCTTCCCTGATTCTTTCTTCAACTGATCCCAGTGGCTCAGGATTTTGATGGCTTCTGTCGCCACAGCGATCGATTGTTCCACGCCTTCCCCTTTATATTCGAATTCATCTTTCACCCTGTTGGCAACTGCTGTAAAAATAGCTCCCGCTCTTAAATTGAATAAACTACTCAAGGTCAGAACCGTTGCGGCTTCCATTTCGAAGTTGAGGACACCGGCTCGCTGCATATCATCCATGATCGTATGCATCCAGCTCTGGTTATAATTATTGAAACCTGGACGTCCTTGGCCACAGAAGAAGGAAGCTGCCGTGTAGCCAATGCCCACATGATAGGTCACGCCTAGTCGCTCAGCGGCCTCGATCGTCGCCATCACCACTTCCTGATTCGCAATCGCAGGGAACTTCTGGTCGACATACTGATCACTTGTCCCATCGTAGCGGACAGCACCTGCACAGATGATCAAGTCACCTGGTGAGATGTCCTCCTGCATCGCCCCACATGTTCCGACACGCAGGAAGGTTTCCGCCCCTACTTCTGCGAGCTCTTCCAAAGCACTGGCCGTTGATGGACCACCCGCTCCTGTCGAGCAGGCGGAAATTCCTACGCCGCCCACTTTACCCGTATAGGTCACATGTTCACGGTAAGTCGCGATATGTTCTTTCTCATCCCATAGCTGAGCCATCTGTCCCACACGTTCCGGATCCCCAGGGAGCAATACATATTTCTCCACATCACCAGGACGGCACCGAATATGATATTGTGATTGATCTGCTGATTCTGGTCGATTTGCTTTTGCTTTCCATTTAAGATCCTGAGCCAATTTGAACAGCCTCCTCTTTCTTCTCTTTGTATTCTTTGTTTTCTTTGATCCATGAAAGAATGGAATCGATCGTTAAGTACGTTTTATTTGAATCCAAATTCGATAACTCATTGGCAAAGCTTGTGATTTGCGGTGGCTGAAGGCCCGCTTCTTCCATGACACCTTTGTGGGAAAAAACGATATCCGCTTGATCATCGGCAATTTTTCTACTCTGGTTCATGACGACGGTACGGCAATTCAATTCCCCGATCAGGTGCATATCGTGGGTAATCAAAACAACGATGTGTCCATGATCTTTGAACATCCTCACTAAGTCGAGGACACGTTTACAACCTTTATGGTCCTGCCCCGTCGTCGGTTCATCCAGGACGATCACTTTAGGGGAAACCGCCATGATCGATGCCATCGCTACCTCTTTCCGCTGACTTGAATTCAAATCAAATGGATTGTCATCGAGGCTGTCCTCCAGTTCAAACAGCTCAATGGCTTTGTTGACTCTTTCCTCGATCTCACTTTCAGACATTTTCAAATTGGTACAGCCATATTCCAACTCTTTCCTCACTGAAGGAAGAAACGTCTGGTGATTCGGATTTTGGAAGACATACCCGACTAAGCTTGAGAGCTTGGATATTTTCTCCTTCTTCGTGTTTAACCCACCTACGGTGATTTCACCTTTGGTCGGGGTTAACAGCCCGTTGAAGTGCTTCACGAGCGTCGTCTTTCCTGAGCCATTACTGCCAAGAATCGCGACGACTTCTCCTTCATAAATATCGAGATTGATATCTTTGATCGCTGTCACACCGTTCGGGTAAACATGCGAGACATTTTTCACAGACATATATGGTTGCATCTTTTCTGCCCCCTCAAACGTTATTTGTTTGCGCTTTCATAAGATTGAACAGCTTTTTCGAGTGTTGTGGCAAGCGTTGCATCTCCATTGAACGCTTTGTTGTACTGTGATAAGAATTCGGTCACTTGCGGGGCGTGTAAGGTCAATTCATGCAAGCGATCGATTTCTGTAAAAACTTCTTCCGTCGTGCCGAACATTTGGACTTCCCCCTCGTCCAAAACTAAGACCTTATCACAATAGGCGGCGATTCTCTCTACCTCATGATCGATGATGATTCCTGTCATTCCATAGGCTTTTAGATTCATCAACACATCGTAGACTTCATTCTTCCCTTTTGGATCAAGCATGGATGTCGGCTCGTCCATAATCATGATGGTCGGTCTCATCGCTAACACTGCAGCAATCGCGAGACGCTGTTGCTGCCCTCCGGATAAGGCAAGCGGGCTGCGTTCTCCGAAACCTTCCAGACCGACTTGAGAGAGGGCATCTTTAATCCGCACAAGCATTTCATCCCGCGGGACGCCCAGGTTCCCCATACCAAAGGCGATTTCTTCTTCAATCGTCATCTGGCTCAATTGATTCTCAGGTTCCTGAAAAACAAAGCCGACATGTTCAGACATTGCAGCCACATTACTTTCGTGGACATTCATGCCTTTGACTTTGATCTCCCCTTCCATCTCTCCTTGGATCACTTGAGGCACAAGGCCATTCACACACATGGCTAATGTTGATTTTCCAGCACCTGTAGGACCGATGATGCCGAGGATTTCACCATAGTCGATGGAAAAGTTGATGTTCTTCAAGACGGGTTCTTCCGTATCAGGGTACTCAAATGTGAGATTTTTGACTTCGATCGCTTGTTCAGGCATCAATTCACACCTCCGAATTTCCCTTGGACTCGTTTGACCAGGAACTTAATGAGCATAAGCCCGCATACGACCCAAGTTCCAATAAGGGAATAGGTTAATAGAGCGTCTGTTGTCCATTGCAAGGATCCCATCATGAACAACTTCAAGTAAATTTCAAAGACCAGTACAGCAAGCATCCCAAGGAGGAAAGAATAATCGAGGGATCCGATATTCGTCTCGCGGAGGCTTGTTTTGTTTCCTTTTCTACTAAAGGCTCTGCATTCAAGAACGTAAGAGAGTTGGTGCACTTTCATAAATGTAATGATGAACAATGGAGCAAACATGGGGACTAAATTCTTCACACGTTGAATAATGTTTCCTTTCACATCGAGACATCTCGCCTGCTGGGCTTCCATGACGATTTTCGCTTCACGGGCGATGATCGGGATGATCTGGAAGGTTGATAATAAGATAAACGCAAAAGAATGAGGGACTTTCCATTTCACAAGTGCTGAAGCCATGTCAGATGGGTGGGTCGTCATGACGAAGAGAACAGCACCTGTACCGATAACCAGAATTCTGAAAGACATCACAGACGCATAAACCATAGACTCATACTTAAAAGTCAAGCCGCCAAAAATTTCAAATACTGGTGTGACACCTATCGGATTATAGATTCCATGAACGGTCATGATGAGGACAGCAAAGAGCAGCAGGAATTGAATGGAAATCAAATAGGGCTTTACGAGTTTCGCTATAACGACGAGCGGGAAAAGAGCAACCAACAATAAGAGCTGGAGGGCCGGGTCATTCATAATAAATGAACTGGCAACGACAAATGCTACAAAAATCATCTTCGTCCTTGGGTCCAAGCTGTGAATCAAACTATCTTTGGGCAGGTACAAACTATTCACGCTTTTTCCTCCTTCATAAAGTTAGGATGGGTATTTCTGTACGAGGTGGTTATCATTTAACACTGTTGTTGATCCCCGTTCGATCAGCGTCGGCTGAAAGGTAATCGTTTCCTTGAAATTCTTTCCTTCCGTTATGATTTTGACAACCAATTCCACGGTCTTCTCTCCCATATCCGCCGTCGGGGTGCGGATCGTCGTCAATTCAGGAGCCACAATTTCCGCGAATTGAGAGTCGTCAAAACCGATGACAGAAAGTTCATCCGGAATAGAAATGTCCAGTTCCCTTGCTGCCTTGTAAACCCCGACCGCAATGGCATCATTTCCTGCGAAGATGGCTGTGGGCCGGTCAGGAAGGGCCAACAATTCTTTCCCTTTGTGGTACCCGCTATGGATTTTGAATTCATCCAACCGCACATAATGATCTGTGGGTTGAAGACTATGATCTTCAAGCGCTTTACAATAACCTTTATACCTTTCAACTGTGGCATAAGAATCTTTCTGGCCACCAATATAGCCAATCCTCTGATGCCCATACTCTAAAAGGTGCTCGGTGGCTTGATAGCCTCCTTCAAAGTTATCCACGAGGACTTCATCTAACTTGACGTTTTCCACTTGGCTTCCTAATAAAATCATAGGGAGATCGGGCCGGTTCTTCATGACCTCTTTGATGTTCCTATCATTCACTTCAGGTGTGGAAAAAATGATGCCATCAATGCCTTTTCTCAACAGGAAATTCAGGTATTCCGCTTCTTTTTCCAAATCATTGTCCGTATTACATAAGATCACGTTAAAGCCATGTTGATGAGCCTGATCCTCGATGGCCCGCGTCAATTCTCCATAGAAGATGTTTTTAATATCTGGAATGATCAACCCGAGGGTCGAGGTTTTTTTCTTAATCATGGCCGTTGCAACCATGCTCTTCTGAAACTTTAGTTCTTCTACCGCTTTATACACTTTTTCCCTCGTGCTCCCGCTGCAGTATCCACTATTATTCAACACTCTCGAAACCGTGGAGATGGATACGTTTGCCGCTTTAGCTACATCTTTGATCGTAGTCATTGTCACCACTTCCTATCGTTATGGAAACGTTTTTATGCAAAGAGATAAAAAATCAGCTTCAACCTCTTACAGCATCGCATGCAAACGCTTTCTAATTGTGTCTATTATACGGGAAAGGAAGGGTGTATTTCAATAATTTTCAGAAAATAAAGATATTTATTTCTTGTTAGAGATGTGGAAACGTTTTTATAAATGAGTTGAAAGAGACTTAGGAAACGGTTGTCTTCTGCTTCGCCTTACTTACCGGGTTCCTAAGAGAACCGATCTCTTCGATCCGGCATTCGATTTCATCATTCTCTTTCAAAAACTCTGCTCCAACCGGACTCCCTGTAAGAATGAGATCCCCAGGTTGTAGTGTCATCACATTGCTCAAATACGAAATCATCCGTTCTATTGTGACGATCATTAATTTTGTAGAACTGCTCTGCTTTCTCTCACCGTTATGATAAGCTTCTACAACGGCCTTCGTATGGTCAAACTCTGTTTCTACGACTGGCCCTAGAGGCGTGAACGTATCGAATGATTTACCCAGCGTCCAATGACCGTTCTCATGGAAATATTGAGGAGCCGTCACATCATTCCCAATGGTATAACCGAAAATATGATCCAAGACTTCCTCTTCTGTTAGTCCACTCGCTTTTTTCCCAATAACAACAGCCAGTTCGGACTCAAACTTTACTTCATCGACGGTTTCAGGGATTTGAATAGCGTCAGAGGGACCAATGACAGAGCTGTTCGGCTTGAAAAAGAAAACCGGCATATCGGGTCCTTCTTCCGGCAGGTCGTCTACCTCTGCTACAAAATTCGCTCCGATCCCTATCACTTGATTCGGCTCTAATGGAACCAACCATTCGATTTCTTCTGTTGAATAGGTTTCACCTGTATACCCCCAGGCTTTAAAGATATCCCCTGAAATTTCTTTCACCCGTCCATCTTCAAGTACCCCTGTTTTCTTCTCCCCTTCGATCGTAAAACGCAAAAATTTCATCGTTTAACCTCCACTTTATCCGTCATTTTAGTCTTTCTGGCTACGCCGCTCTGGATGGCAGCATCCGCTACAGCTCTTGACACTTGATCGACGACACGGTCGTCTAATGGGTCAGGTATGACATAATCTTTACTCAATCGTTCGTGATCTACTAAAGAAGCAATGGCTTCCACAGCAGCAACCTTCATCTCTTCATTGATTTCTTTTGCCGAAACACTCAAGGCACCTTTGAAAATTCCTGGAAATGCTAATACATTATTGATTTGATTCGGAAAATCAGATCTCCCTGTCCCCATCACTGCGACACCGGCCTTTTCGGCTTCCTCTGGCATGATTTCTGGTATGGGATTAGCCATTGCAAAAATTACAGGGTCACGATTCATTGAAGCCACCATTTCCTTGGTAAAAGCTCCTGCAACAGAAACGCCGATAAAGACATCCGCCTCTTCCAAAACCTCTGATAACTCTCCTGTCACCCTTGTTTCATTGGTCATGGCAGCGACCTCTTCTTTTAGAGGATTCATCCGATAATGACGGCCTTCGTAGATCGCACCTTTTGAATCACAAAGGATGATCTCCCCGACTCCCATATTCACGAGCAGTTTGACAACAGCGATCCCCGCTGCTCCGGCTCCATTGATGATGACTTTCACATGCTCTAATTTCTTTTGAACGACTTTCAAAGCATTGATCAAACCGGCTGCAGTCACGATGGCCGTCCCGTGCT
Source organism: Halobacillus andaensis (assembly GCF_014636475.1). GTDB lineage: Bacteria > Bacillota > Bacilli > Bacillales > Halobacillaceae > Halobacillus_A > Halobacillus_A andaensis. Next base: position 2,503 of record NZ_BMEL01000008.1, on the reverse strand, counting down.
GGTCATCATGAAAAACAGGGATTTGAAGATCATTTTTCAATTTTTCTTCAATGTAAAAGCAGTTGGGGGCGGAAATATCTTCGAGGTTTATTCCTCCAAAGGTCGTTTCTAACGCCTTCACAGCATCAATGAATGCATCAGGATCTTTACGGTCAATACAGATCGGAAAGGCATCTACGTCAGCAAATAGCTTAAATAATGCAGCTTTGCCTTCCATCACAGGGTAGGAAGCCCCAGCCCCTATATCACCAAGCCCTAAAACCGCGGTTCCATTTGTGACGACGCCAACTAGATTTCCTCTAATGGTATAATCGTAGATGGCGTCTTCATTCTCATGGATTTCCTTACAAGGTTCTGCGACTCCAGGGGAATAAACTAAGCTCAAGTCTTCCTTACTTTCCACTGGTACCTTCACTTCCACACTAAGTTTTCCACGGTATTTTTGATGGAGTTCCAAAGCATCTCTGCGCAAATCCAACGGCCACTCCTCCTCTTTATAGTTGGAAAAGGACCCAATAGGTTAAAAAACGGATTCGATCCTTTTCCACACATTCAACCAAGTCATAACTTTTGATTTCTGCTCTCTTTTTCTATATCCTTACAAGTAAGTAATTGGAGCATCATACAATGCGATTTCCCAGATCCAGTTGTATTGATGTTCTTTTTTATGCCGTTTTCTTTTTGCCTGCACTATTCTTCGGGGCAATTCCGATTTTTTCTCTGATGTCTTTGGCATTTGGAAGGAATCGGATCGGGAAGATTTTAAGAATCATCCATACGATGTAGAACGTCAATAATTTGTCAGCGACCGTTCCCGGAATGTTCGCAACAAAAGCGGCGTTGAAAATTTCCTGCCCAGAAGCGATCAATCCTGCGGTCAATACATCCACGGTATGTCCAGAAAATCCGCCAAAAGCATACACCGAAATGACGGTGGCCACGGCTGAAGCTAAGATCCCCGTCACAGCACCTGCCGTCATGACTTTCCAAGCTTTCTTAAACCACCCTTTTTTATAGAAGAAGTAGGCTAAAAAAGCGACAAATATTCCGACAAGAGCAAAAGGTAAGTACGTCCATCGAACAATAAGAGCTAAAATTACGTTAGTCATCAAAGCGGTCGCCGCACCCCAAAGTGGGCCTAAGACGATGGCATTTAGTACCGTTCCGATATTATTCAGAAACAATGGCAGCTTCAGCATCTCTACTATGGAGTTAGCCACCCAGTTCAGTGCAATACCAGCTGGAATCATCGCAACAATGAAACTAGAATTCTTTTTCATCATAATTCGTTATGTCCCTCCTCTATTATGAAAGCGAATAGTCAATCCTCCTCCTTTAAGACCCACCCCCTCAAAACGATTTTTGTAGAACACCTCACTAACATAAAAACGTTTCCACAAACAGTTAAAGTAGTACATATTAAGTTATGTGGAAACGCTTTCTTAGACTGAATTATACATAGAGTTGTATGTAATTTCAACAATATTTTGAAAATAAAAATAATTTCAAAATATTACCTGCAGTCGTTCGACAAAATTCAACAAAAATCCCTTAATTTCACGATAGAAGTGGGACGATCCATTAAAAATATGAAGGGAAACTCTAATTGAGAGCTTGGCCCTTCATTCTTAATTTAATGTGGAAACCTTTTCCTATTTACTTTTGATCATTGCACAAAAAAGGTTCTGTTCCAATGTGGAACAGAACCTTTTCCCTTATTTCAAGTATTTCTCGATGACACTGCAAACCTCTTTCCCTGTCGCATGTTTGTTCACTCTCTTCATCACACACCCTGGAATTTTCCTGCATCCGAAGGGGGTTGGACTCCTTTTTCTTCAACGGCATGCATTTCCCATAAACTCCAGTATTCGTTACCAATTCTTCTTGAATCCCTTAGTAATCCTTCTTTTTTAAACCCTGCTTTTTCATAACAAGCTATAGCAGAGGAGTTGAAATCAATCTATATTGTTTTAACCTGTATTTCTTTTAAATATTCTCTTCTAAATGCATGACACCAATATGAGCACTTTTTTGTGTCTGGGTAATACGATTCATAATGAAGTTTGAATCGAACTTTGTGATTTTCTTTCCCTTTTGCTTATTGAATTGATAAATTTCCATCTCTTATCTCCAAATTTATGTACGAACCTCACTCTTCAATAATTCAACAAAAAAGATAAAAAACCCTTCCTAGGATTAGGTCAATAGCTCGAAACTGAGTCTTCCATTATCCTGCCCTTTTCTAAAAGCATGCTTAAAGAGTTGTGGAAAGAAGCGAACGAATGGAAAAGTCCATTATGAATGACCAGCAAAGGGAGGAAAACACTTTTACGCTGCAACGATCGATGGCTGATGACTGAACGGTTAAAGGAAAGAAGTAATCATTCGCTTACTAAATTTTAGATTTTTTCTTCTTTTCAACCTGTTCAATGGTTTCTCCATTGGCGATATTATATAAACTACTTTTAGCTCCATATATTTTTTGGGAAGGCCATAGTCCATG
>NZ_BMEL01000007.1 GCF_014636475.1 Halobacillus andaensis | reverse complement strand
GTGAGAGTAGGACGCTGCCACGTTAACGTAAACCGAAAGCATATGCTTTCGGTTTTTTTGATGTATTCATATAAGTTCATCTTACTTTTTACTCTAGGCAAACATGAAGAAACCTTATCCTCACAAATTTTCATCCATCTAAGCTTTTTTGACAGACTTTTTAGTTTTACAGGATAATGGAAAAGCCCTCTTCTGCTAACTTATAAACTCTACCTTACTTTTTTTAAAAAATAGTATAGGATTCATAGATTAGGAGATACTAGGGATATAGCAAGCTTGTCTTATAAAAGACAGCGTGAGGAGGCTGGAGAATGAAAAGTACAGACTGTTGTAGTATTTGTTCAAAACAGACAGACGATGGCATCTATTTACTCCGCATTTATATTTGTTCTTCTTGTGAAAAAGAAATGATTCATACGTCCACGGATGATCCTAAGTATAAATTTTATATTGAACAAATGAATAAAGCTCACCGAGCGATGATTTATTCATAGCTGCTACCTTCCACTCCTATTAAAATAGGAGTGGTTTTTTTTCGTTTGTTTCGTGTAGCATATAGGATAGATAATGAAAGTAGAAGGTGATTGCCATGCAATATAAAGGTCAAAAAACTCCACTATATGATCGGTTGATTGAACATACAAAGCGAGATCCTTTATCGTTTCATGTTCCAGGGCATAAGTTCGGAGAAGTATTTCCTTCAAAAGGAAAAAGGACGTTCAAAGATATACTTTCTATCGATGCGACAGAGATTACGGGTATGGATGATTTACATGCGGCTGAAGAAGTTATCGACGAGGCTCAAAAGTTAGCAGCCGATTTTTTTGGTGCTGATGAGACTTATTTTTTAGTGAATGGAAGTACATCAGGAAACTTAGCTGCTATTTTAGCAACGTGCCGTTCGGGAGATCAGGTACTCGTCCAACGTAACTGCCATAAGTCTATTATGCATGGGATCGAATTAGCAGGAGCTCATCCTGTTTTCTTCACTCCGGAATATGAGCATGAAACGAATCGTTATACGTGTATTCATGAAGGAATGATCAAAGAAGCGTTGCACCATACTCCCCGTGTTGCAGCGGTCATTTTAACGTACCCTGACTATTTTGGACGTACCTATCCGATCGAAGAAGTGATTACGGCTATTCATGAGTACAATATTCCTGTTATTGTAGATGAAGCTCACGGGGTACATTTTTCTTTAGGCCCTCCTTTTCCTAAGTCTTCATTACATGCGGGAGCTGATATTGTCGTGCAGTCGGCTCACAAGATGGCGCCCGCTATGACAATGTCTTCTTTTTTACATACGTTAGGCTCTCGCGTAAATAAATCTCGTTTAACGTATTATTTACAAGTGTTTCAATCGAGTAGTCCTTCCTATCCATTAATGGCTAGTTTAGACTTGTCACGTCTATTTTTAGAAACATTTAAAGAAAGAGAGAAAGAAAAGCTGCTTTCTTATCTCTCTGAGATAAGGGAAGCTTTTAGTGCAGTCGATGCTCCCTTCTGCGTGCTGCCTGTAACAGAACGTGATGATCTGTTAAAACTCACTCTTGAGACAAAAGAGGGCTGGACGGGGTTTGAAGTTGCAGAAGTGTTGGAATCTGTCGGCATTTATCCTGAGCTTGCTACTACTGAACAGGTTTTGTTAGTTTGCGGGCTTGCTCCAAGCTTTGATTTAGGTCTTTTAAAGAAACGGTTAGGCAAGATGAATTGGCAATTAAAAATTGGGAAGGGGCATGATACAATAAAGAAAGAACAACTTTTATTTCCAAAGGTTCAATCCTTGGATTTAAGTTATCAAGATATGCAACAGGCCACCCCTGAATTTGTAAGCTGGTCTGCAGCTGCTGGACGAATTTGTGCAGAGGCTGTGGTACCTTATCCTCCAGGTATTCCTTTTATTTTAAAAGGGGAGCGGATGACGGAGCAGCAAGTGAGAAGCGTTCGCGCATTACTAGAGCAAAACACGCGCTTTCAGAACACGTATATTGAACAGGGGACTTGGGTGTTTTAAAGGAGAATGGTTTAGTGAAGGGACTTTTTGTTACGTTTGAAGGCGGCGATGGAGCCGGTAAATCTTCTATTTTAAAAATCATTTGCGAGGAATTAAGAAGCCAGGGGTTATCCGTATTAGAAACGAGAGAGCCAGGCGGCATTCACATTGCCGAACGGATTCGTCAAGTGATTCTAGATAAAACTCACACCAGCATGGATGGGCGAACAGAAGCTTTATTATACGCAGCAGCAAGAAGACAGCACCTTGTTGAGAAGGTCATTCCTGCTTTGAATGAAGGCAAAGTTGTCTTATGTGATCGATTTATAGATTCGAGTCTTGCTTACCAGGGGCATGCCCGTGGTTTAGGTATGGAAGAGGTTTATCGAATTAATAAGTTTGCAATTGAAGATCGTATGCCAGATGTCACGTTATTCTTCAATATTGAACCTTCCAAGGGACTTCAACGTATTGCCAGTAATGAGGAGAGGGAGAAAAACCGACTGGATTTGGAGGAGCTCGATTTTCACGAGAAGGTGTACGAAGCGTACTTACAACTGCTTCAACAGTACCCTGAACGTATGAGATCAATCGATGCTGATCAACCTATGAATAGGGTGAAAGAAGCCGCTATGACCGCGCTTCAGCCATTTTTATCAAATCACTGAGTTTGATATAATAGTAAAAAAATCCTATAGGAGGTTTTCTTCTCATGAAGATGATCATTGCGATTGTTCAAGATAAAGATAGTAATCGTCTGACAGATGCTCTATCAGAGAATAATTTAAAGACAACCAAATTATCAACTACAGGCGGATTTTTACGAGAAGGAAATACGACGTTTATGATTGGCTGCGATGATGGTGACGTAGATGATGCGTTAGATATCATTCGTAAAAATTGCAGCCAGCGTGAACAAATGGTTGCTCCGATTTCTCCAATGGGCGGCAATGCTGACTCCTACATTCCGAAGCCAGTAAAGGTAGAAGTGGGCGGAGCTACAGTGTTCGTGCTGCCAATCGATTCATTTTTTCAGTTTTAAAAAGGAGTTCACTTATGAAAATCACGCAGGATGTGCGGACACAACTCGAAGGAGCGAAGCAGCAATCTCAGTTAAACAATAGAGGGCGGCAAAATTTTGACTCCATGGTTCATTCTCAAACGAAACAGCTTCAAGAAAATCAATTGAACCAGTTAATGCAGAGCATTTCAACTCAAGGAGAAAAGGTTGCTCGCTTTCGTTCGTTTCGTGATTTAGCTAAGTACAAACGAATGATAAAGGACTTTGTTGAAGAAGCTGTACAATACGGCTATCACGTGAAGCAAAGCCACAGCTTTGATATCCAAGGGCGCGGCCGAAAGTTAACGATTGTCGAATCGGTCGATGATCGATTGGCTGAGTTGACAGAAGCTGTGATGGACCAAGAAAGGAATTCGATTGATTTACTGGGCATTATCGGAGAAATTAAAGGGTTGTTAATTAACTTGTATACTTAAGGACGGAAAGCTTATGTCAACATGGACAGAAATAAAAGAAATACAGCCTTTAGTTACTCAAATGCTTACCAACAGCTTTAAAAAAGAGCGAATCTCGCATGCGTACCTTTTTCAAGGTGATCGAGGGACAGGAAAGCGTGAAATGAGTACCTTATTTGCGAAAAGCATTTTTTGCAAAAACAGAGACGGCGTTGAGCCTTGCCAGCAATGTCTCGAATGTAAGCGGATTGATTCAGGAAACCACCCTGACCTGCATTGGGTGGAGCCTGATGGTCAATCCATCAAAAAAGAACAAATCCTTAATTTACAAAAGGAATTCACATATACAGGGCTTGAATCCAATCGAAAAGTTTATATTATTGTTGATGCTGATAAAATGACAACCAATGCTTCTAATCGTTTGCTTAAATTTTTAGAGGAGCCGAGTCAGCAGACAACGGCCATCCTTTTGACAGAAAATAGCCAGGCGATGTTGAATACGATTCGCTCCAGGTGTCAGCTGCTTGCCTTTCAGCCCTTACATCCTGAGCGAGTGGAGCATCAGCTTGAGGAGCAGGGAGTCTCGCAATCCAATGCTAGAATTCTCGCTGCTTTGACAAATAATTTAGCTGAAGCTCAAGAATTAAATGACGATGAGTGGTTTGCTAATGTGCGAAAATTAGTGATACAATTAGTTGAAGTGCTTCTTCATAAACCTAACGAAGGACTTTTATTTATCAACCATCAGTGGATGCCTCACTTTAAAGAAAGAAAACAGTTACAGATAGGTTTAGATGTTCTGATGCTTTGGTTCCATGATTTAATTCATTATAATTTGGACCGGGAACAAGCGATTGTTTTTCAACAAGAGAGAGAAAAAAGGGAACAAGCCTCATTACATTGGTCACGACAATCTGCTGCTCATTCTTTAGCTTTAATTTTAGAGGCGAAACGAAAAATAAATCAGAATGTCCATCCGACACTCGTGATGGAGCAACTTACACTTCAACTGCAGAGGTGATTATATAGTGATCGAAGTTGTAGGTGTCCGATTCAAACAGGCGGGAAAAATATATTATTTTGATCCTGGTCCTAATCATCTAACAACAGATGATTATGTCATTGTAGAAACAGTACGCGGGATCGAATTCGGTAAAGTCGTTATAAGTAATCGAGAGGTAGACGAAGAAGATGTCGTTTTACCTTTGAAAAAGGTTATGCGTACAGCCGATGAGAAAGATAAATTGTCAGTAGACGAAAACCAAGAGATTTCTCAAGAAGCCTATCGAGTTTGTGTGGGTAAAATTCGTGAACATAAATTAGACATGAACTTAGTCGATGTAGAATATACGTTTGACCGTAAGAAAGTGATTTTTTACTTTACCGCAGACGGTCGAGTGGATTTTAGAACATTGGTGAAAGACTTAGCGTCTGTATTTAAAACACGGATCGAATTACGACAAATTGGAGTACGTGACGAAGCAAAAATGCTGGGAGGCATCGGACCTTGTGGACGAATGCTTTGCTGTTCCACTTTTTTAGGTGATTTTGAACCTGTATCCATAAAAATGGCAAAGGATCAGAATTTGTCCTTAAATCCAGCGAAGATCTCCGGTCTGTGCGGACGTCTCATGTGCTGCTTGAAGTATGAAAACGATGAGTATGAATCCGCTAAGCGAGACCTTCCAGACATAGGGGAAAACATAGCAACTTCCTACGGTAAAGGTAAGGTTGTAGGTCTTAATATGTTAGAGCGTCTTGTTCAAGTTGAATTTCGTGAACAGGAGCGTACGCTGGAATATTCCTTACAGGAGCTGATCGATGAAGGTATCGTTCAAACCGAAGCCACAGAATGACGGGGTGGAGTCAAGCGTGAACAAGAAAGCTATATTTGAACAAGTATCTCATTTAGAAACGCAGATTGGCGAGCTCTATGAACAATTGGGTGACTTAAAAAAGCAGCTTGCTTATTTACTAGAAGAAAATCAGCACTTGTCGCTTGAAAATCATCATTTACGTCAACGTTTAGACCGGGAAAGTGAAAGTGTTCAACAGGCTGATTCTAAAGCAAAAAGTGAGAAGGGAGCCGTTGTCGGAGAAGGATATGACAATCTGGCTCGCTTATACGAAGAAGGCTTTCATATTTGTAATTTGCATTTTGGCAGTCCACGTGATGAAGATTGTTTGTTTTGCCTCTCCTTTTTGAATAAGAAATAATAATTTTGGTCCAAGCCTTTCCTTAAGCAACATGAGGAAAGGCTCTCTTTTTAGGTTAAATACAGATCAAATAAGGATATTAGTAGTAAAACACCCTTATTTAGAAGAATGGTTTCGTTATTTTTGAATGATCATAAAAAGAGCATTCTAGAAAGGTTCTACAATGGGGGATTGAGCCATTTTTACGCTGTTTCTGAATAAAATTGAACTTGTGTAATCGCGAAGCTTATAACGTAAGGAGCGTTGGGGAACGGGGAGACTCCTGTGGGAAAAAGTACATGGTGAGACCCCGGAGGGCAAAAAGCCCGAGGAGGCTCACCGTACTCCCACGGAAAGCGAGTCGTTCCCCCACGTTCCTTCTCCACACAGACGTAAAGAAAATTAGGTGGATATTTGTTAGTAAGTAACAAAATAGAAGACCGTTAAAATTAAAGGAAGTGCAGATTTATGGTGAAGTTGAAAGGCGATGAGCGCATTGACTTTTTATTAGCAGAAGAGAATATGAGGATTATCCAGAGTGATCAAGTTTTTGCGTTTTCCATCGACGCGGTACTGCTGGCTCGGTTTACTTCCGTGCCTAGAACACGCGGGAAAATTTTAGATCTTTGTACGGGGAACGGCGTGATTCCTTTGTTTTTATCGAGAAGGTCTAACGTCTCCATTACGGGGGTGGAGATTCAAGAACGCCTTTATGATATGGCTGTTCGAAACATTGAACTCAATCAGCTGGAAGATCAGTTGGATATGGTCCATGGAGATCTTAAAGACATGCCTAAAAGATTGGGCAATGGGAAATATGACCTTGTCACTTGTAATCCTCCTTACTTTCCAACTCCAGCCAATGATAAACGAAACAGCAACGAGCATTTAGCCATCGCTCGTCATGAAATTTACTGTTCTCTAGAAGATGCGGTTAAAGCATGCAGCCGCCTGACTAAATCAGGAGGAAAAGTTTCGATGGTCCATCGGCCGGGGCGCCTTGCGGATATTATTCATTTATTTCGAAAGTACCAGCTAGAGCCAAAGCGGATTCAACTGGTACATCCAAAACAAGGAAAAGAAGCGAATGTACTTTTAATTGAGGGAGCTCGTGATGGAAAACCTGATTTAAAGATTTTACCTCCTCTTTTTACCCATAAGGAAAATGGAGAGTATAGTGAAGAATTTAGGGAGATTCTATATCATGGAAAGTAATTATTATGTTTATATCATTCGTTGTAAGGATAAATCCCTTTATACAGGGTATACGAATGACTTAGCTGGCCGCCTGCAAAAGCATGCTCAAGGTAAAGGAGCAAAGTATACAAGAGGTCGCGGTCCTTTTATCTTGGAATATTGTCAGACCTATGAAACAAAAGGTGAAGCAATGAGGCAGGAATATTGGATTAAGCAGTTATCTCGTCTAAGGAAAGAAGCCTGGATTAGAGAGCAGGAGGGAGGTTTACAGCATGAATATTCAAAAGAGCTACACGAATCATGAGGGAAAAGGAACCCTTTATATTGTTCCTACACCCATAGGCAATTTGGATGATATGACCTATCGTGCAGTGTCTGTCTTACATGAGGCAAAAGCTATTGCAGCAGAAGATACACGAAATACAAAGAAGCTTCTTCATTATTTTGAAATAACAACTCCGCTGATCAGCTACCATGAGCATAATAAACAAACGAGGGGACCACAGCTTATTAGCCGTCTACAAGAAGGAGACGATTTAGCGGTCGTTAGCGATGCGGGGATGCCGGGAATATCTGATCCCGGTGCTGATCTCGTACGAATGGCAACGGAAGAAAATATCCCCGTCGTTGTCCTTCCCGGTGCGAATGCAGCGCTTCCTGCACTCGTAGGATCAGGACTTTCGACGGATCAATTTTTATTTTGTGGCTTTTTGCCACGTAAGAAAAAAGAGCGGCTGGCGGTCTTAGAATCATTGCAAAACCATCAAGCGACGCTTATCTTTTACGAATCTCCTCATCGATTAAAAGAGATGCTGCAGCATGTTCATCAACAATTTGGGAACCGTCGTGCGGCTCTCGTTCGTGAGTTAACGAAAAAATACGAAGAGTATGTACGTGGTACGCTTGAGGAATTAATACAATGGTCGGTCAAAGAAGAAATTCGAGGAGAATTTTGTGTCATTGTTGAGGGAACCGATGAAGTCGAAGAAGAAGATGCATTCTGGTGGACTCATTTATCTATTACTGAGCACGTCGATTATTATGTGAAAGAAAATGATCTAAAATCCAAAGAAGCGATTAAACAAACGGCAGTCGATCGTAAAATGCAAAAACGAGAGGTTTATCAGGCGTATCATGTGCACGATTAAAAAAGATGCCCTTACTGCTTTATGCAGTAAGGGCTTTTGTCCGAGCATATGTCAAATTAATGTAACTATTAATTAACCAGTAGTGTTAAAGAATCTCTTTATTTTCTGTCTAATTGACCTTGAATTTCTTGAAGAAGCATTTGCGCTCCCTCTTTGCTTAATACAAGATTGCCATTGGCAAGCTTCATGTTCTCGTCAGACACTTCCCCAGTGACGTGACAAGTCATGTTCGGCTTATATTTTTTTAGAACAATGCGGTCATCGTCAACGTAAATCTCTAATGCGTCTTTTTCGTTAATTCCTAGTGTGCGACGGAGTTCAATCGGGATTACTACGCGACCTAACTCGTCGACCTTACGTACAATACCTGTAGATTTCATTTTTTTGTCTCCCCTCAATCAAAAGTTATTCGTCAAATATCGACATATGTCTCGCACTATATAGTACCAACGTTTCCCAAAGCTGTCAATTCACATAATTTCCAAAATCACTTTGAAAAATATACCTTTATGGGTATATTAAAATGAATGCAAAATTACTTTTTGGAAGGTTGAATTCTGATTCTTCTACATTCATACATTCCAAAAATGGTTTATATATCCAATGGGATATAATTGTAGTTTACCAGATTATGACTTCCCTTGATACAAATTTGCACCAGTAAAATGACAGATTTTTTGACATTTTCGTGAAGGATTCGGTATATTTTAGAGTTAGATATGGATATACAGAAATTAACCGAAAAGAATGGTACAATACACTGTATGAATGTTGAAAACAAGGAGGGCACATGATGTCAGAAGAGAAAAAGACCTTTTACATTAGTACACCAATTTATTACCCAAGCGGTAACTTGCATATAGGCCACGCTTACACTACAGTGGCGGGAGACGCAATGGCACGTTATAAGCGTCTTCGTGGATATGATGTCATGTATCTGACTGGAACGGACGAGCACGGACAAAAAATTCAGCGAAAAGCTGAAGAGGCCGGGGTTACCCCACAGGCTTATGTAGATGATATTGTATCTGGCATTAAGAACCTTTGGGATAAACTTGATATCTCTTACGATGATTTCATCCGTACCACCCAGGATCGTCATAAAAAAGTAGTCGCTAAGATTTTCGATTACTTATTAAAGAAAGGCGACATCTACTTAGATGAATACGAAGGATGGTATTGTACGCCGTGTGAATCTTTTTTTACTGAAAGACAGCTAGAAGATGGGCATTGCCCAGATTGTGGCGGTACAGTAGAGAAGGTTAAAGAAGAATCCTATTTCTTTAAAATGAGCAAGTACGTCGACCAGCTTCTCGAGTTTTATGAGAACAATCCAACGTTCATTCAGCCTGAGAGCCGTAAAAATGAAATGATTAATAATTTCATTAAACCGGGGTTAGAAGATTTAGCGGTTTCTAGAACGACGTTTGATTGGGGTGTAAAAGTTCCAGCTAATGAAAAACACGTCGTTTATGTTTGGATTGATGCCCTAAGTAACTATATTTCTGCTTTAGGGTATGACAGTGATAATGACGAACTTTATCAAAAATATTGGCCGGCTGATGTCCACCTGGTTGGAAAGGAAATCGTTCGTTTCCATACGATTTATTGGCCTATTATGCTTATGGCACTTGATTTGCCGTTACCGAAAAAAGTTTTCGCCCACGGCTGGATCCTCATGAAGGACGGTAAAATGTCTAAGTCAAAAGGAAATGTAGTAGACCCTGTTCAACTAAGTGACCGATACGGCCTTGATGCACTGCGTTATTACTTGCTGCGTGAAGTACCGTTTGGTTCTGATGGTGTCTTTACTCCTGAAGCCTTCGTAGAACGTACAAATTACGATTTGGCTAATGACTTAGGAAACCTTCTTAACCGTACCGTAGCTATGATTAGTAAATATTTTGACGGAGAAATTCCAAAGCTTACGTTGTCTGAGGATGAATACGACAAAAACTTAGAAAACTTAGCTGCAGAGACTAAGGCAGCCGTTGAAAGCTCACTGGAAAACATGGAGTTTTCCGTTGCCCTTGCAGACCTTTGGAAGTTTGTGAGCCGAACGAATAAATATATTGATGAGACCCAGCCCTGGGTATTAGCGAAAGATGAAGCGCAAAAAGATCGTTTAGGAAATGTGATGGCGCACCTTGCTGAATCACTTCGCCATATCGCGGTTATGCTTCAGCCATTTTTAACAGAGACGCCAGAGAAGATCTTTTCACAACTCGGCATTTCTAACGCTAAGGATAAAGAGTGGGATAGCATTGCAGAGTTCAAAGGGCGGCCGGCCAATGTTCAAAAAGATCAACCCATCTTTCCGCGTCTTGAGGCCGAAGAAGAAGTACAAATCATTAAGGATATGATGAAGAAGCCTGCAGCCCCTGCGCCGGAAAAGAAAGCAGAAGAGAAGAAAGACCAGCCGGAAGAGGTAACGATTGATGACTTCATGAAGCTTGATTTCCGTGTGGCAGAGGTTACGAAAGTAGAAAAAGTTAAAAAGGCGGACAAGCTTCTTAAGCTTCAGCTGGATCTCGGTGAAGAAAAACGTCAGGTTGTTTCTGGTATTGCCGAGCATTACGGGGAAGAAGAGCTTACAGGTAAAAAGGTGATTTGTGTAACAAACTTAAAACCTGTGAAACTGCGCGGAGAACTTTCCCAGGGCATGATTTTAGCTGGACAGGATGATCAAGGGAAGTTAGCATTAGCTTCTATTGACCAAACCCTTCCAAACGGTGCGAAAGTTAAATAATAAAGACTGTGGAAACAAACAATGGGGAAAAGCGATAACGAAGCTTTTCCCTTTTCTTATCATGTGAATGAGGAGGATTATCATGTTATTTGATACACATGTTCATTTGAATGCGGACCAATTTGCTGATGATTTAGAGGAAACAATCACAAGGGCGCGTGAAGCGGGTGTGAAGTATATGACCGTCGTTGGCTTTGATCGAAAAACCATCCCGTTAGCGATTCAAATCGCTGAAGATAACGATCATATCTACGCAGCAGTAGGATGGCATCCTGTAGATGCGATCGACATGACAGATGAAGATTTACAATGGATTGAAGAATTGTCCTCTCATCCAAAAGTTGTAGCTATTGGAGAAATGGGGCTTGACTATCATTGGGACAAGTCACCAGCAGACGTGCAAAAAGAAGTATTCAGAAAGCAAATCCAACTCGCCAAAAAAGTGAATATGCCCATCATTATTCATAACCGCGAGGCGACGGATGACATTGTAGAAATTTTAAAAGAAGAAAACGCAGCTGAAGTTGGAGGCATTATGCATTGCTATAGCGGACCGGTCGAAACAGCAAAGGAATGCATTGATATGAATTTCATGATTTCCCTTGGAGGACCTGTAACCTTTAAAAATGCGAAGCTGCCTAAAGAAGTAGCAGAAGCCATTGATTTAGATCATTTGCTTGTCGAAACCGATTGCCCATTTTTAGCTCCACATCCGAATCGCGGCAAACGTAACGAGCCTGCTTACGTTAAGCTTGTGGCTGAACAGGTAGCTGAAATTAAGGGGTTAACGTATGAAGAAGTAAGTAAACGTACAACAGAAAATGCGCTGCAGTTTTTCCGGATTAAGTCGTAATTTGGAGGACTTTAGCACTAATATTACAACTAACGTTCCATCTGTATAGGAATTGTAACATGTCTGTTATGTTAATCGAATAGGTAAAAGTGCATAATGTTAAGAGTCAGCAGTTGAATGCTGACTCTTTTTTATTTCGAAAGATATCAATTGAAAAATGATTGTCATATTTTTAGAAAAACGTGGACGAAAGAAAGGAGGAAGGAACTATGAAAATTATGAAGAACATGAAAGCAGTAATAAGTTCTATGGTGCTGTGGACGTTTATAATTTCAGCCTTTACGATTACTTTTCTAGGATTCGTTACGTATGAAGCAACGAAAGCTTCGGTTAAGGTGACACAAAACGGGGAAACTCAAGTGATTCGCACTCATGCCCATACGTTTAAAGATTTATTACAAGAACTTGATGTAACGCCTGCAGCACATGACCGGCTTTCACATGAACTATCTGAACCGATCGAATACGGAATGGATGTCGAATACATAGCATCTAAATCCATCAATGTAGCCATAAATAACGATACAAAACAATTTCATACGACTGCTTCCACGGTTGGAGAATTCTTTGATGAACAAGAATTTGAGTGGGAAGCGCATGACGAAATCTCGCATGAATCAAATGATCCGATTCAGGATGATATGGGGATCTCGATCAACAAAGCCATTCAAGTGACAGTAAATGATGGTGGCGAAGAAGAGAAAGTGTGGACAACGGCTTCCACAGTAGATGAATTTTTAGATGAAGAAGGTATCAAACTTTCTAAGCTGGACGAACTGAATAAAAATGAACAGGATTCTTTAGAGCAGGATTCTCGTCTAACGATTACTCGAATCGAAAGAAAGACGGAAACGATTGAAGAGGAGGTTGAATATAAAGTAGTAAAAGAGAAGGATGACTCCTTACCAAATGGCGAGGAAAAAGTAGTTACTTCTGGAGAAGATGGGAAGGTAACGAAAGAATACGAAATTACTCTTAAAAATGGGGAAGAATCTGAGAAAAAACTGGTAAACGAAGAGGTAGAGAAAGAAAGTATTGATGAGGTCGTAGCCTTAGGAACTAAAAAGGAGCAGCCTAAGTCTGAACCTAAACAGCCAAAAGCAGACAAACCTGATGAATCCGAGTCATCTGAACCTACTCTAGTTTCCACATCTTCTTCATCCGACTCTAGCTCTTCAAACGAGACGGTTTCTAGAGGAGAAGAAAGTGAATCAAAGACATTACACATGAAAGCTACGGCCTATACAGCGGATTGCACGGGATGTTCCGGTAAGACCGCAACAGGGGTGGATTTAAATGCAAATCCTGATAAAAAAGTAGTGGCTGTAGATCCAAGTGTTATCCCTTTAGGGAGTAAAGTCTGGGTAGAGGGATACGGAACAGCAGTTGCTGCAGATACTGGCGGTGCAATCAAAGGAAATAAGATTGACGTGCATGTTCCTTCTTCTGCTGAAGCTAAAAGCTTCGGAAGAAAAACGGTTGAAGTAAAAGTGTTAGATTAAAGTTAACCATACGTAAGCAGAGGAAGGGCGTTTCCTCTGCTTTTTTTCTATGCTATGCTATGAAAGATTATATGAGTTTTGTGGAGGATATACGATTGAAAATTAAAGAAGTAATCGTTGTGGAAGGCCGAGATGATACGGCAAGGGTTAGACAAGCGGTGGAAGCGGATACCATTGAAACCAACGGATCTGCTATTGATGAAGAAGTGTTAGAACGAATTGCTATCGCTCAGCAAAAAAGAGGCGTCATTATATTTACGGATCCTGATTTTCCAGGTGAGCGGATCCGCCATATCGTAGCGGAACACGTTCCTGGATGTAAGCACGCTTTTTTACCTAAAGAATCGGCGAGAGCCAAACGAAATAAAGGGGTCGGTGTAGAGCATGCCAGTATTGAAGATATTAAGCAGGCTTTACAGGGCGTTTATGAGTTGACGGATGAGGAAGCGGGAACGATAGAAAAAGAGGAACTCATCGCCTATGGTTTGATCGGCGGCCCTAAAGCTGGCCAGCGCCGGGAGAAGCTCGGAGTCGCTCTTCGTATTGGAAAAACGAATGGAAAGCAACTTTTGAAGCGCTTGAATATGTTTCAAATATCAAAAGAGCAATTAAAAGAGACAATGAATCAAATTGTTCAGGAGGAAAAAGATGAAAAATAAAGCGGTGGCCACACCAACACGGACGAAAGAAATTCTTGAAACGTATGGCTTTGCGTTTAAGAAAAGCTTAGGGCAAAATTTTTTAATCGACGTCAATATTTTAAAGAATATTATCGAGCACGCGGGCATTGATCGAGAAGCCGGTGCTATTGAAATTGGACCAGGCATCGGGGCGTTAACGGAACAGCTGGCGATCCATGCCGATCGTGTAGTAGCATTTGAGATTGATCAACGACTTCTCCCGATCTTAGAAGATACACTAGCTGATTATGATAATGTAGCGGTGATTAATAAAGACATTCTTCAAGCTGATGTCAATGAGGTAATCGCTGCCCAATTTAAAGAAGGACAGCCTATTAAAGTTGTCGCTAACCTTCCCTATTACATTACTACCCCGATCTTAATGAAGCTTTTAATGGGCCGGCTGCCTGTTGAAAGTATTACAGTTATGATTCAAAAAGAAGTGGCTGAACGGATGGCTGCTTCACCAAACACGAAGAGTTACGGCTCATTATCGATCGCTGTGCAGTATTATACGGAAGCGGAAGTATCTATGAACGTACCAAAAACCGTGTTTATGCCTCAACCTAATGTGGATTCTTCCGTTTTACATTTAAAGATGCGCGAGGAACCGCCTGTCCAAGTCGAAAATGAAGAATTTTTCTTTGATCTTGTGCAGGCTACGTTTGGACAAAGAAGAAAAACTTTAATGAATAACTTAGCTCGCCACTTTAAAGAATCAATGGATAAGCAAGAGATCAGAAAGCGTCTTGAAGCTGCAGAAATCGATCCAGGACGTCGAGGAGAGTCGTTATCCATGGAAGAATTCGCCGTACTAGCTCACTACTTTTACGAAAAGTAACAGGAAGAGAACTCCCACATAGACTAATGTAGTGCTTGCTGTGAGGTGGGATGCGGGTGTTAACAACTGGAGACCTAGTAACAAGAAAATCTTATAATCACGACGTTTTATTTCGAGTGTTCTCTATAGAAGGCTCAATGGTTAAATTAATTGGTGAAGATATACGTCTTCAAGCAGATGCTCCTTTAGAGGATTTAAAAAAAGTCTCAGGATCTGAATACGAAGAGAGAAAATCACATATAAATAAACAAGAGGCTTGTTCTTATCGTCTCTTTCGTCAAGACTACCGCCTTCTTAAGGAAAAGCGGGAGGTGGAAGCAGGAGGCGGGTATGAAGAACTTGAAGAAAAATCGAATTATTTTCAAATCTCCCCAAGAATCCTTCATATTGACGGTGATCCGTTATTTCTAAAGAAATGCGTTCAATTGTATGAGCAGTTGGGTCTTCAAGTCCATGGGCAATACATTCAAGAAAAAAATATGCCTTCTGAGGTTCCTGCTCTCGTGCAGAAGATTCATCCCGAAATCGTGGTGTTAACAGGCCATGATGCCTATTCAAAAGCAAAAGGTTCAGTAAGGGAACTGGACTCATATCGCAACTCCAAGTACTTTGTGGAAGCGGTACGCAACTTAAGGCAAGACTATCCTCATTTTGACCACTTAGTAATATTTGCAGGCGCTTGTCAATCGCATTTTGAGTCCATTATTAAAGCAGGAGCAAATTTTGCAAGCTCGCCAGCAAGGGTCAACATCCATGCTATTGATCCAGTATATGTAGCAGCACGTGTAGCTTATACGTCTTTTATGGATCATATTAATATTTGGGAAGTTGTGCGGAATACCATTAGTGGAGAAAAAGGTTTAGGCGGACTTCAAACAAGAGGGCTGCTTAGAATTGGAATGCCTTATTCGGAAGATGTCGAAAAATAACGCAATATGACTGAGTGTAAAGGGTAATACCGATGATTGTCTACTGACAAAAGAATTTACTATAAAAATTTATAAATAACCTCCAATCCATGAACTATTGTATTGACATCGAATTTAGCATACTGTTATAATTATATATTTTATTTGACTTTGTCTGGAGAAAATGATATATTTATCATTAGTGAGGTGGAGTATAGTGGCTAAAACGTTAGTAGAAATCAAACAATCCCTTGAGGGGCAAATTGGAAAACGTTTAACATTAAAAGCGAACGGTGGACGCCGTAAGACCATTGAACGATCTGGTGTTCTTGCTGAGACATATCCAGCCGTTTTTATTGTTGAATTAGACCAAGACGAAAATGCTTTCGAACGTGTATCATATAGTTATGCAGATGTACTCACAGAGACAGTCGAACTAAGCTTTGACGACCTATCAACAATGGCTATGGAGCAGTAAACCTACGGGGTTGCTGCTTTTTTTCTTGGGGAGAAAAAGAAAAAACAGTATAACATCTTTTAATATTAAGTGAGCAAATGAGGTACCAGGTACCGGAATACATATAGTTGCTTTCTAAACCATATTTAACTTTCCGGTACCTGGTACCATGAGCACCAACCAATGATGGAGAAGATACCGTGAGCGCCAACCTCCCTCTCTTTCCTTTTTCTACATCACATTAACCCTCAATCCCTGCACATACTAACCTTGTCGTAGCTAAGTGATGGCGAAAGGAGCTGAAGGCGATGGGACGTAGAAGTATGATGTCCGATTCGTTGAAAGAAGAAATCGCAAAAGAACTTGGGTTTTACGACAAAGTTCAGAAAGATGGATGGGGCGGTATTACGACTCGTGATGCCGGAAATATGGTGAAGCGTGCTATTCAGATGGCTGAAGAGCAAATGATGAAAGATCAGCAGTAAAAAAAGCAGCCCAGCGAAAAACCTTTCGCTGGGCTGCTGGTGTTTAACTGTATTTAACTAAAGAGAGTATAACGAGGTACCAGGTACCGGAATACATATTTTGCTTCTTGAGTCACATTTAGCTTTCCGGTACCTGGTACCATTGAGCACACACCATAGGAAGAGAGAAAATAATAAACACTCATTTCGACTGGTCCCATTGAGCACTACCTCTCTTTATTTATAATGTGGTACAATGCTGAAAGGGATTATGAGAGAAGGGGGTGTACGTGTGGTTGTTTTAGAGAAGGCACCGGCCAAAATTAATTTGTCACTTGATGTGTTACATAAAAGAAATGATGGATTCCATGAAGTGGAAATGGTAATGACTACTGTCGATCTTGCCGACCGCATTGAATTAACACTGTTAGATCAGGACAAAATTAAAGTTGTTTCTGAAAGCCGATTTGTACCTAATGATGAACGTAATTTAGCATACAGAGCGGCTAAGCTGATGAAAGAACACTTCCAAGTAAAGCAAGGAGTAAGAATCTTTATTGAGAAAAACATACCCGTAGCGGCTGGATTAGCTGGAGGAAGTAGTGATGCAGCTGCAGTACTTCGCGGAGTTAATAAATTGTGGGGTCTTGAAGCTGACATAGATGAGCTTGCTGAATTAGGGGCTGAAATAGGCTCTGATGTATCGTTTTGCGTATATGGAGGAACGGCGTTGGCAAAAGGACGAGGAGAAAAAATTACGCATTTACCTTCTCCACCACCTTGCTGGGTCGTTTTAGCTAAGCCGGCGATCGGGGTTTCCACACAAACGGTTTATCAAAAGTTGAACATTAAGCAAGCGGAGCACCCTGATACACAAGCTATGATTAAAGCGTTAGAAGAAAAAGACTTTGCAGGCATTTGTACGCACGTAGCCAACACATTAGAAGGGGTTACCACTAAACTTCATCCGGAAGTAAACCAAATAAAAGAAAAAATGAGCGAGGCTGGAGCTGACGCTGTATTAATGAGTGGCAGTGGTCCTACAGTATTTGCTCTCGTCGCTCAAGACGCAAGAGTTCATCGGATTTATAATTCGTTAAAAGGCTTTTGTCCGGAAGTGCATATTGTGAGAATGTTAGGAAATCGAGAAACCACTTGCTAAAATCCGTACGAATCTGATATATTTATTAATAATATTCGGATTTTGGGGTGTCTTTTTTATGAAAAGAAGTGAACGATTAGTTGCTATGACCCATTATGTGCTCGACCGGCCTCGGGAATTAATTTCTTTGCCTTTCTTATCGGAGAATTATAAAGCCGCTAAGTCTTCCATTAGTGAAGATTTAGGGATTGTGAACAAAATATTCCAGCAAGAAGGGATTGGATATTTAGAAACCGTCTCTGGTGCAGCAGGTGGCGTGAAGTATATTCCTGCGTTTTCTACAAGCTACAGCGAACAATTCGTCCTTGAATTATGCCGTCGATTGGAAGATCCAGAAAGGCTTCTCCCAGGCGGGTATTTATTTATGAGCGATTTACTTGGTGAACCGGATACCATTAGGAATATTGGTCGTTTGTTAGCTTCTGCTTTTGCCGACAGAGAAATTGATGCGGTAATGACAGTAGCAACAAAAGGGATTCCTCTTGCTTACGCAGTGGCCTCTTATCTAAACGTTCCAGTCGTCATTGTGAGACGTGATCCAAAGGTGACAGAGGGATCAACGGTGAGTATTAATTATGTGTCTGGTTCAACAAGAAAAATTCAAACCATGGTCCTGACTAAACGGTCTTTAAGGGAAGGGTCCAAAGTTTGTATTATAGATGATTTTATGAAAGCCGGGGGCACCATTAATGGGATGAAGAGCCTCCTTAAAGAATTCAATGCTGAAGTTGCGGGGATTGGTGTTTTAGCTGAAGCAGAAGATGAAGAAGAAGACCGTGTCATTGATGATCATGTATCCCTCGTTCAAATCATGAATGTGGATGACCGGAAATCAAAGATTGAAGTGCATCCGGGGAACTTCCTAAAGCAAACGGAATAAAAAATTTAAAAAATTTCTACCAGTAAAGAAAGCCGTGAACCGTTGGTGTAAAGGCTTTCTTTTTGTGTGTCTAAAGTCTTATAAAACTTCAAAATTATTGATCGCTAATTTTTTTTGGAAATTAAGCAGGAATTTTTGGTGGTTTGTGGAATTTATTTAGTAAGTTCTTTTTGGGAAAAGGTGGTGAACTTTAATGGAAGTAACTGACGTAAGACTGCGACGCGTAAATACCGAAGGAAGAATGCGAGCAATTGCTTCTATTACCTTGGATCAGGAGTTTGTTGTCCATGACATTAGGGTGATTGATGGCAACAATGGCCTATTTGTAGCCATGCCAAGTAAGCGTACTCCTGATGGGGAATTCCGTGATATTGCACACCCGATCAATTCGGGAACGCGAGGTAAGATTCAAGATGCTGTTCTTGAAGAGTACCATAAAGTAGGGGAAACGGAATCAGAAGTTGAATATGAAGAAGCAGGCGCTTCGTAACCGCTTGTCAAATAGAAGTCTGACCTTCAAGGGGGGGTCTGGCTTCTTTTTTTGTATACATAAAGGACGTGAGGCGTAAGAATTCGTGACTACTTGCTTTTAAAGGGATGTTTGTTGAAATTGCGCCTATTTTAAGATATTATTCATAGTGGATAAATAGGATGGAGGTTGCTTCATGACCCAAAAATATGCAGTTGTATTAGCCGCTGGCCAAGGAACGCGAATGAAGTCAAAACTATACAAGGTTTTGCACCCTGTTTGCGGTAAACCAATGGTTCAACATGTGGTTGATCAATTAAATAAGCTTGAATTAGATGAATTAATTAGTGTTGTAGGTTTTGGCGCTGAAAAAGTCCAGGATCAGCTTGGTGATAAGAGTCACTATGTCGTTCAAAAAGAACAGCTTGGTACGGGCCATGCGGTTCAACAAGCAGAAGACATTTTGGCAAATAAAGAAGGTGTAACGATCGTTGCTTGCGGTGACACTCCTTTACTAACAAAGGAAACACTGCAAAATATGATGAATCATCACATTGAAACTGGAGCGAAGGCAACGATATTAACCGCTCATGCTGAAGATCCAACAGGATACGGCCGTATTATTCGCGGTGGCAATGGACAAGTGGAGCGTATTGTTGAGCAAAAAGATGCTTCTGAAGATGAGCAAGCCGTTCAGGAAATTAACACAGGAACGTATTGCTTTGATAACAAGGAGCTTTTTGAATCACTTCAAAATGTGTCTAATGATAACGCTCAAGGGGAATACTACCTTCCGGACGTCATTCAAATTCTTCAAAGTCAAGGCGAGGTCATCAGCGCCTATCAGACAACGGATTTTTCAGAATCCTTAGGGGTAAATGACCGTGTAGCGTTGTCACAAGCTGAGAAAATGATGAAACAGCGTATTAACGAAACGCATATGCGTAACGGTGTATCGATCATTGATCCAGAGAATACTTATATTGGTCCTGACGTCACATTTGGTCAAGATGTGACCGTGTATCCTGGTTCTATCATTGATGGAGACAGTTACATTGAAGACGATGCCATCATAGGGCCGCACTCGAACATCACCCAATGTAATGTTGGAGAAGCAACGGTCATTAAACAAAGTGTAGCTACGAACAGCAAAATTGGAGCTCGTGTTCAAATCGGACCATTTGCTCACATTCGCCCAGACTCTGACTTAGGAAATGACGTGAAGATCGGTAACTTTGTAGAAGTGAAAAAAGCTGGATTCGGCGACGGAAGTAAAGCCTCTCACTTAAGCTACATTGGCGACGCTAATGTAGGCACCGGAGTGAACATTGGGTGTGGTACAATAACAGTGAACTACGACGGCCATAATAAATTCTTGACGACAATCGAAGATGATGCCTTTATTGGATGTAACTCAAACTTGGTGGCTCCGGTCACTGTAGGCAAAGGAGCATATGTTGCAGCGGGATCTACGATTAATCAAGACGTACCTGCGGAGGCTTTGTCCATTGCCAGGTCTCGTCAAACGAATAAAGAAGGCTATGCTACTAAATTCCAGAATAAAAAAGACTAACGGAGGGTTCAAATCCATGGCAACTGGATATAAGGATTCAGCATTAAAGGTATTCTCTCTTAACTCAAACCCTGAGCTTGCTAAAGAAATTGCTGAGAATATCGGGACAGAATTAGGGAAGTGTACAGTCACTAGCTTCAGTGATGGGGAAATTCAGATTAATATCGATGAAAGTATTCGTGGATGTGACGTTTATGTCGTGCAATCGACATGTGCTCCGGTCAATCAACATATTATGGAACTGTTAATTATGATTGATGCGTTAAAACGTGCGTCTGCAAGGTCGATTAATATTGTTATGCCTTATTACGGATATGCAAGACAGGATCGAAAAGCAAGAGCGAGGGAGCCTATTACAGCGAAACTTATCGCTAACTTGCTTGAAACGGCTGGAGCGTCCCGAGTGATTATGCTGGATCTGCATGCACCACAAATTCAAGGATTTTTCGATATGCCAATTGACCACCTTGTAGGTGTGCCAATCTTATCCGATTACTTCAAATCGAAAAACTTCGATGATGTGGTCATCGTTTCACCAGACCACGGTGGTGTAACGAGAGCCCGTAAGATGGCTGACCGCTTAAAGGCTCCAATTGCCATCATTGATAAGCGCCGTCCTAAGCCTAACGTAGCCGAGGTTATGAATATCGTAGGTAACGTTGAAGGGAAAACGGCCATTATGATTGATGATATTATTGATACAGCGGGAACGATTACGCTCGCAGCCAATGCTCTAGTGGAAAATGGAGCAAAGAACGTGTATGCTTGTTGTACACACCCTGTTCTTTCAGGTCCTGCACTGGAGCGAATTGAAAATTCTAAGATCAAAGAGTTAGTTGTAACGAATACAATTCCACTTGGAGAAGAAAAAACTATCGATAACATCACACAACTCTCCGTTGCCCCGCTTATTAGTGAGGCGATTATCCGTGTGCATGAGCGACAATCTGTAAGCATCTTGTTTGATTAAGAACGACTTTTGTAATGAAAAATGTTTAACTTCTGTTAGAAAAGGGAACCTGAATATAATGAATGGTTAATTAACTGGAGGAGATTATTTTGGCAATTACATTAAAAGCAAATCAAAGAAAAGATCTAAAACAATCAGTGACACGTGAACTACGACACGAAGGAAACGTTCCTGGTGTTGTATATGGTAAAGATAAAGAACCTGTAAACGTTGCAGTTAACAGCCTCGAACTGTTAAAGACAGTACGTGACGAAGGTAAAAACGCAATTATTTCACTAGATATTGATGAAGGATCAACAGTCAATGTTATGCTTCATGAATATCAAATTGATCCGTTAAAGGACGAGCTTATTCATGCTGACTTCTATATTGTTAACATGTCCGAAGAGATGGATGTAGAAGTTCCAGTACGCCTGGAAGGTGAAGCAGCAGGAGCTAAAGAAGGCGGCGTTGTACAACAGCCGTTATATGATTTAGCTATTCGTGCGAAACCGGGTGACATTCCTGAAGAAATCGTTGTAGATGTTTCTGAGTTAAACATTGGAGACGCCGTTATGGTTGGTGATCTAAAGGAATCTCGCAAGTATGAGATTACGGAAGATGAAAACACGACCATCGTTTCTGTCACTCCGCCGGAAGAAATGCCGGAAGAGCCAGACTTGGAGAATGCAGATGCTGAACCTGAGCGTGTCGGTGAAGATGCCGATGAAGAAGGCGCTGAATCTGGTGATAACGAGGAAAATAACGAAAACGACGATAAATAATCTTATAGTAGAAGCATAGGGCGTAGCCGATGGTTGCGCTCTTTTTTTACGTAAACAGCATTCTGACAATTTTTTTATCATAGATTTGTTATAATGAAGCGAGTATGAATGACAGGGTAAAGGAAGATCATATATGAAGTGTATTGTTGGATTAGGAAATCCAGGTAAAAAATATGATAAAACGCGTCACAATATCGGTTTTATGATTCTCGATGAATTAGCGAAACAAAACCACTGGACCATCTCCCAAGATAAGTTTAAAGGACAATATACGGTCGAGCATGTAAATGGAGAAAAGATTCTGTTGCTGAAGCCTCAAACGTATATGAACCTATCTGGTGAATCGCTTCGTTTATTCATGGATTATTATGAGATAGAGGAAGAAGATGTACTCGTCATATACGACGATTTAGATCTGCCTCCAGGAAAAATCAGGCTTCGCCAAAAAGGTGGACATGGTGGTCATAATGGCATTCGTAATATTATCACTCACCTTGGTACGAAAGATTTTAATCGTTTGCGCGTGGGTGTTGGACGGCCAAGTGGCTCGACGACGGTAGTAGACTATGTACTTAGTCCATTTAGCAAAGAGCAGCAAGGTCCAGTAAGTGAAGCGATCACTCAATCTGTAAAAGCCTGTGAATCTTGGATGGAGCAGTCTTTTAACGAAGTAATGAATGACTTTAATGTAAAATAAGAACTGTATAACCTTGCAAAAAGCCGGCAACAATAGTGACATGTACTGCTAACAAGGAGAGTGTATGTATGCAAATCAACTATATATGCCGGCATTGTCAACGCCAAGTAGGAAAACTAGATCGTGAAAGGGTCGAGGTTTCTGAGCTTGGCTTAGAGTGTTTGTCAGAAGATGATCATAGAGAAATGATTACGTATGATCGTGAAGGGAATATGAACATCAAGACGATATGTGATTCGTGTGAGCGATCCCTTCAACAGCATCCTCATTATCATGAGTTAGACTTTTTTATTCAGTAAACCAGGACGTCTCCTCTCAAGAGCGTTCATGGTGGTGGAGGAGTATGTTATGGACGGTATTAAAGAGTATTTGTATCCTCAAGATGATATTCATTCAGTGGTCGAAGGTTTCCAATCTGGTATGAGAGAGCAAATGGTGGCTGGGTTGTCGGGAGCTTCTCGAAGTGTAATGATTTCATTGCTTCGCGAATCCTTAGAACGTCCTGTATTAGTTGTTACCCATCAGCTGATCCAAGCTCAACAGCTATATGATGATTTAGCGGAGCTTAGCGATAAAGAACAAGTTTCCCTTTATCCAGTCAATGAGCTGATCGCCTCTGAAATTGCAGTGGCTAGTCCAGAGTTAAGAAGTCAACGAATTGAGGCTTTAAGTCAATGGCTGCATCAGGATTCCGGCATTCTCATTGCCCCTGTTGCCGCTTTAAAACGGATTATGCCGCCAAAACATTATTGGGAGCACAATATGCTCCCTTTTCGTGTTGGTGAAGAAATTAATTTGGATGGATATTTAAACCGTTTTGTCAGTATGGGCTATGAACGAACGGATATGGTGGCGAGTCCCGGCGAATTCTCTGTTCGTGGAGGCATAATAGACGTCTATCCATTAACAGCTGAATATCCTTATCGTATTGAACTGTTCGATACCGAGGTAGACTCCATCCGAACGTTTGATTCTGAAACGCAGCGATCGCAGGATAAATTTGATTTTGTTCAAGTAGGACCTGCAACTGAAATGTTGTTAACCGAAGAGGACTTTACAAGGGCTTCCCATAAACTAGAGGAAGCGTTGAGTCACTCATTGCAAAAGCTGACAAAATCAGAAGCCAAGGAAACACTAACTTCATATATTGAGCGTGATATAGAGCAATTGCAGCACCGTGAAAGATTTCAGGAAATGTATAAATATATCGGGTATTTTTATGAAAAACCCGTTAGTTTACTAGATTATTTACCAGACAACGGATTAATTGTTCTAGATGAAATGAGTCGAATTCAAGAAACGGCTGGACGACTCGATCAAGAAGAAGCGGAGTGGCACAACAGTCTGCTAGAGGTTAATCAGATGGTACGTGATCTTCGTATATCTTTTGATTGGCATGATACATGGGCGAACATGCAGCAGACTAAGCTTTACTTATCTGTATTTATGCGTCACATACCTAATACTCAGCCGCAAAATATCGTCAACATCTCCAGCCGCCAAATGCAGCAATTTCATGGGCAGATGAATTTGCTGAAGACAGAAATGGACCGCTGGATGAAGCAAGGGTACAGCGTGATTATTTTAGCTCCTGATGAGACGAGGGCAGAGAAGATTCATTCTGTACTTCTTGACTACCAAATGGAGGCTGTTGTAGCTAAGCAACAGCCTAAGCTCCCTGTTGATATTCCCACCATTGTCAAAGGCAATATTAGCAGTGGATTTGAATGGCCGATGCATAAATTAGCCGTTTTGACAGAGAATGAATTGTTCAAGAAACGTACAGCAAAGCCGAAAAGACGGCAAAAGCTGTCGAACGCCGAACGAATTAAGAACTATCAAGAGTTAAAGGTCGGCGATTATGTTGTTCATGCGAACCATGGAATTGGGAAGTACATCGGAATAGAGACACTAAAAGTAGGCGATAGCCATAAGGATTTTCTTATGGTGAAGTACTCTGGAAATGATAAGCTTTTCGTTCCCATTGATCAGATTGATCTCATTCAAAAATATGTTGGCTCTGAAGGCAAAGAGCCCAAAGTATATAAGCTTGGCGGCAGCGAGTGGACGAAGGTTAAGAGTCGTGTTCAATCCTCGGTTGAGGACATTGCAGATGACCTCATTCAACTTTATGCTGAACGAGAAGCATCCAAAGGACACGCGTTCGAT
The DNA here is from genome assembly GCF_014636475.1 of Halobacillus andaensis. GTDB lineage: Bacteria > Bacillota > Bacilli > Bacillales > Halobacillaceae > Halobacillus_A > Halobacillus_A andaensis. Next base: position 24,513 of record NZ_BMEL01000007.1, on the reverse strand, counting down.
GACGATGGTGAAATGCAGCGTGATTTCGAAGCTGCCTTTCCCTATGAGGAAACAGAGGATCAAATCCGCTGTATTGAAGAGATTAAAGAAGATATGCAGAGAATTCGCCCAATGGACCGTCTACTTTGTGGAGACGTGGGATATGGGAAGACAGAAGTTGCGATTCGGGCGGCCTTTAAAGCAGTGGAGAATGGGAAACAGGTCGCGTTACTTGTACCAACTACAATTTTGGCGCAGCAGCATTTTGAAACGATGCAGGAAAGGTTTCAGGACTTTGGCATTAACATTGGACTGCTTAGTCGGTTCCGAACGAAAAAGCAGCAAAAAGAAACGACAGACCGCATCCGTAAAGGTCTAATCGATATTGTGGTAGGAACGCACCGCATCTTATCGAAGGACATTCAGTTTAAAGACTTAGGCTTACTCATTGTGGATGAAGAGCAGCGTTTTGGTGTGAAGCACAAAGAAAAGATTAAACAATTGAAGGCTAACGTAGACGTGTTAACTTTAACAGCTACGCCTATTCCAAGAACGCTGCATATGTCAATGTTAGGGGTAAGAGATTTATCTGTCATTGAAACACCGCCTGAGAACCGCTTCCCCATCCAGACCTATGTTCTTGAATATAACCCTGTATTCATGAGGGAAGCTGTCGAGCGCGAGATGGCGAGGGATGGTCAGGTATTCTTCCTGTTTAATCGAGTGGAAAATATCGAAAGAATGGCACAGGAAATATCAGCCCTTGTTCCAGAAGCGAGAGTGGCATTTGCCCATGGGCAAATGAATGAAACGGAGCTTGAGAATGTGATGTTCTCCTTTCTTGAAGGGGAATTCGATGTTCTCGTCAGCACAACGATTATTGAAACAGGCGTGGATATTCCAAATGTAAACACCCTTATCGTATTTGACGCTGATCGAATGGGGCTTAGTCAGCTATACCAGCTAAGGGGAAGAGTGGGACGTTCCAACCGCGTCGCCTACGCTTATTTCACCTACCAAAAAGATAAAGTGTTAACCGAAGTAGCAGAGAAACGGTTACAGGCTATTAAAGAGTTCACTGAATTGGGATCTGGATTTAAAATTGCAATGCGTGATTTATCTATTCGAGGAGCCGGGAATCTGTTAGGTGCCCAGCAGCATGGCTTTATTGATTCCGTTGGGTTTGACATGTATTCTCAAATGCTGAAAGACGCTATTGAAGCCAAACGTCAAGGTAAAGAACCCGAAGCTGTGCAGCCATTCCAAACAGAACTCGATCTCAATATTGATGCGTACATTCCTGAAGAATATATCTCGGATGAAAAACAAAAAATTGATATGTATAAGCAGTTTCAAGCGATTGAATCAGTGGAAGATATCCATGATCTACGAGATGAACTTATCGACCGTTTTGGTGATTACCCAGACGAGGTAGAGAACTTATTCCGTGTCTCTTCAATCAAATACTACGCCAAGCAAGCCCGGATTGAATCCATATCCGAGAAAAAGAGAAAAATTGAAATGCTGATGGAGTCTAGTCAAAGTCAGCAAGTTGATGGTGCTAAGTTATTTGAAGTGGCTAACGAATATGGCCGCATGATTCAACTGGGAACCGAAGATGGTCAATTGAAAGTAACGATTACATGGGACCGTCAATCGGCATTGAAGCGCTATGATGTAGTGGAAGAATTTCTAGAAAAGCTTCCACAATTAACGCGAGAAGCAACAAGTGCATAATAAAAAGGCGCCTTCTTAAACAGAAGGATGCCTGAGGCTGTCAAAAAAGCTGGAATGCATGTAAATAGGAGCAGGAAAAGTGTTGCTTTCCACGGGGGAGAGTCACCTAGGTCTGTGTCCAGCGATGTCCCTGACTGCTTTTCTATTGCTCTTTTATTGAAAAAGGGAGTCGCTTCCTCATCCCTTAACACACTTTTAAATAAAAAAAGACTCTTTACCAACGGAGGCGTTCTTCTTAATCAGGAGGACGCCTTCTTGAAGTTCGAACCAGGTCAACATGATTTCTGAACAAGATTTATCAACGCTTACAACCCTGCCGCTCCTACCGCTTTTTAATTTTTATGCATAGGTTTTTTATGGTGTATCATACTATATTTATCACCCGTTTATTCTGCATGGGAAATTTGTCAGGATAATGCAGGTTGTAGCATCATGAAAGGGAGGCAGCAATTGAATGAAAGCAACTGGTATTGTTCGTCGTATCGATGACTTAGGCAGGGTTGTAATACCTAAAGAAATTCGTCGTACTTTGCGTATTAGAGAAGGCGATCCATTGGAAATTTTCGTTGACCGTGAAGGTGAAGTTATTTTGAAAAAATACTCTCCAATTAGTGAACTTGGCGATTTTGCTAAGGAATATGCGGAAGCCTTACACGATTCTTTGAAGGTTCCGGTACTTATTTGTGATCGTGACGAATTTATTGCCGTCGCAGGTGAGTCGAAGAAGTCCTATTTAAATAGGCAGATTGGGACGCTTATGGAGCAGGTGTTGGACAAGCGAACTGCAGAGTCAGAAAAACATCCGCAGCCTGTAGAAATCGTGCGTGATCAGGAAGAGGACGTTATATCTTATATTATTTATCCTATCATTGCGCAAGGTGATCCAATTGGTTGTGTAGCTGCATTTAACAAAGAAGGTTCACCGATCGAAGAAGGTGCTCAAATGGCTGTTGAGACAGCTGCACATTTCTTAGCAAAGCAGATGGAATAGCTCGAAAGCCAGGTCTATCAAGAGATCTGGCTTGTTTTGTGCTATAATGGAACCACTTATTTTATGAATGGGAAAGGGTAAACCATGGAACAAACCAATGCGTCCCACCGGCTGATAAAAGGAGCCCTATTACTGACAATAGCAGGGTTAATCGGCAAAATATTAAGTGCCGCTTATCGGATTCCTTTGCAAAATATCGCTGGTGATGTCGGCTTTTATATTTATCAACAAATTTATCCAGTATTAGGGATGGCCCTTATGCTTTCGCTATATGGATTCCCGGTCGCCATTTCCAAGCTGGTATCCGAACTTCAAGATCAAGGGGTAAAGCTGAGCCTTCGCTCCTTTTACATACCTGCCTTTGCTTGGTTGTCTATCATTTGTGGAGGAATTTTTCTTCTTGGGTATACTCAAGCTGACCGATTGGCCGCGGTGATGGGCGATGAGCAATTAACCTCTTCATTGCAGGCTGCTTTTTTTGTGTTTTTGCTTCTTCCATTTTCTTCGCTTATACGCGGGGTTTTTCAAGGGAAAGGGATTATGGAGCCAACTGCGGCTTCTCAAATAAGTGAACAGCTCGTCCGGGTTTTTGTCATTATAGGAAGTGCCATTTATGCAACACGAGCAGGGAACCTCTATCAGATCGGTATTGGTGGAGCAATATCTTCTATTCTGGGAGCAGCGGCTGCTGCTTTTGTTTTACTCGTGTTTTGGCTGCGAAGCGAAAAAATTCCCGTGGGGCAAGAAAGTATAAAGCCCGGCTTTTTTGCAAAAACGATCTTTTTTTATGGGGTATTTATTTGTTTGAATTACATGTTATTGCTGTTTCTGCAATTAATTGATGCTCTTACACTCATACCCGGCTTGCAAACCGCGGGATTTGGATTAGAAGAAGCGAAAGCAGCTAAAGGTATATTTGATCGCGGCCAGCCGCTTATTCAGTTAGGGACGGTATTGGCATCGTCCCTTGCTTTAGCATTAGTCCCCTCTGTAACCAAAGAACGTAAAGAGAAAGAACCTGAACAGGTGGAGCGTTACATCTTTGGAGGGATAAAGTATTGTCTCTTTATTGCAGCAGGTGCAACTGCCGGTCTTGTCACTCTATTTCCTTATGTGAATGAAGTCTTTTTTCAGAATTCGAAGGGGTCTTCCCCGCTGCAACTACTTATGCTTGTTATTTTGTTTAGCTCCTTAGCGATCACGCTTTCGTCGTTGCTCCAAGGCCTTGGAAAAGTGGTTCATACCGCCATTGTGGTGGTCGCTGCTTTGTTTGTAAAGTGGGGGATGAATATAGGATTAGTCCCTCTGTTTGAGGTGTATGGAGCGGCGGCTGCCTCCGTCATTACCGTCGTCTTTGTAGTAGGGTGTCATGTCGTTTTATTACATAAAGAGTACCATTTCACAAATTGGAGGCGACTGCCTTGGTTTGCCCTGTTCGGTGCACTGAGCGGTATGACAGGGGTATTGTTTGCACTTGAACTGGGAATGGCGGGTATCGAACATCGGCTTGCTCTATTGGCTTACTTGCTGTTCGTCATAGCGCTTGGAGCTTCCGTTTATTTATACTTGCTGATTCGGTTTGGGGCGTTTGAACAAAAGGAACTAGAGCTTCTCCCTTTTGGAGAGGTGTTCGTTAAATTTTTGCCGAGAGGAAGGAAAGTATGAATACAATTTCGATTGTTGGACTTGGAGCTGGAGATCTAGAGCAGCTCCCTTTAGGAATTTATCGCAAACTACAGAAGGTGCAGGGTGCGATTTATGTGCGGACGATGGGTCATCCCGTCATTTCGGAATTACAAAAAGATGGGCTTGTTTTCGAGAGCTTCGATTCTGTTTATGAAGCATATGATCAGTTTGAAGATGTATATGCAGCCATTGTGCGTCAATTAGTGGAAGCTGCTAAACACCAGAATGTGACCTACGTAGTGCCCGGTCATCCGATGCTTGCAGAACGTACCGTACAGCTGCTTATTGCTTGTGATGAGGTAAATGTGGAAATAAAAGGCGGACAAAGCTATTTAGATGATCTGTTTACAGCCTTGAAAATTGATCCAATTGAAGGCTTTCAATTTATCGATGCCACTTCTTTCGTGCGAGATGAACTTCAGTTACAGCATCATCTAGTCTTCTGTCAGGTTTACGATGCGATGATGGCCTCTGAAGTAAAACTTGTACTTTTAGAGGATTTGCCACCTGAGTATGAAGTGACCGTCGTTACCGCAGCAGGAAGCAGCGAAGAACGTTTAGTGACGGTTCCTCTGGAGGATTTAGATCGTGCAGTGGCCGTTAATAATTTAACGAGTGTATACGTCCCTCCTGTAAAAAAGGAAGATTTGAACCATCAGTTTTTCCGCTTGCGTGAGGTGATTCGTGATCTTAGAGGTCCAGGCGGATGTCCGTGGGATCAAAAGCAAACGCATGAATCGCTGAGAAAATATTTGATTGAAGAAGCCTATGAGTTTATTGATGCTGTCAATCGCGAAGATGATGAACATATGGTCGAAGAGCTGGGAGATGTGCTATTACAAGTGATGCTTCATAGCCAAATTGGGGAGGACGATGGCTTCTTCACGGTTGATGATGTGATACAGTCGGTTACAGATAAAATGATTCGGCGTCATCCCCATGTGTTTGGGCAGGTCCATGTCGACAATACAGAGGATGTGCTGACGAACTGGGATGAAATAAAGAAACAGGAAAAAGGGGAAGAGCCTGAATCCTTGTTAGATAGCGTTCCTACAAGTTTTCCTGCGTTATTACAAGCTGAAGATTTGCAAAAGAAGGCTGCTAAAGTAGGATTTGATTGGGATAACGTCGAATTAGTACTAGAAAAGGTTGAAGAAGAATGGGAAGAGTTTTTAGAAGCGAAGAAAGCGGATAACAAGGAGGAAATGGAGAAGGAGTTTGGAGACTGGTTATTTGCAATTGCGAACGTTGCCCGTCATTATAAAATTAACGGGGAAACAGCATTGCAGCGAACAAACCAAAAATTCAGATTCCGTTTTTCCTCTATGGAAAGACAAGCGAGCAGCGTTAATCGTACATTAGATGATTATTCATTAGAAGAGATGGAGCAATTATGGGTTCGTGCGAAATATGAGAAGGAGGAAGATGGAGGATGAGATTAGATAAGTTCCTGAAGATTTCAAGGCTTATTAAACGTCGTACGCTGGCTAAAGAAGTTGCCGATCAAGGTAGAATTAATATAAACGGCACACCTAGTAAAGCAGCGACAAAAGTAGACGTTGGAGATGAATTGACGATTCAGTTTGGGCAAAAGATCTTAACGATCGAAGTGAAGTCGTTACGGGAAAATGTAAAAAAAGATGAAGCGGCCACTCTTTATGAAATAAAAAAAGAAGAACCTGTAAAGCAGTAGCCACTCTTTATCATTTTTTCGTTATAAAAGGATAGGAACAACAACCTGGAGACCCTGAAGAAAAGGGTCTGGCTGTTGAAAAAGATTAGACGGATATAATATGTGAGCATACCGTAAAAGGGTTTTAGGAAACGGCGAGACTCCTGTGGGAGATACGAATAAGGTGTGACCCCGGAGGGCGATAAAGCCCGAGGAGGCACACCATTCGCCCATGGAAAGGGAGTCGTTTCCTAGAACCCTTTATTCTATTTAATGACAGAAACTTTCACTTAAAAACGTGGAGAAAACTAAGGTTTCTCTATAAGTGGAGACCCTGAAGAAAAGGGTCTTTTTCTTTTTTTGCAGATTGTATGCTGTAAGTTCTATTTACCCGTTCTTCCTCATAGCTTGTACTAGAGAAGGAGGCTGTGAAATGGAAGGGTATGAAAAGAATATAAGTGGGCGCAGTAGTCATATTCATCAAGCTGAACATAATGTAAAGGTGTGGAATCGTCGCAACCTTGAAATATCAGGTGTAAAAGAAGTGGACAGCTTCGACAGTGAAGAATTTCTTCTGCAAACATCTATGGGTTACCTTGTGATTCGCGGAGAAAATCTACAAATGAAAAACCTAAACTTAGATGACGGACAAGTAGCTATTAAAGGCCGAGTGTACGAAATGACGTACTTAGATGAAAATCATGGGGAGAAAGCTAAAGGTTTATTTAGCAAGCTGTTCAAATGACGTTAACTACTCAATTCATGACGATGATTTCGATGATCGCTGGTGGAATCTATATTGGGGCAGCCATGGATACCTTTGAACGCCTTTTTCATAAAAGAAACAAGAGAAGCTGGTTTGAGTATATGTGGCAGTCTGCCTTTTGGATGACTCAGGCTGCTTTTCTTTTTTTTATCTTGTATTCCGTAAACTATGGTGAGATACGGGTATATATTTTTCTAGCTTTACTTTGTGGCTATGCTGCTTACCGCGCATTATTTCAGCGAAGCTATAACCGATTATTGGAGTTTAAGATTCGAATTTGTGTGAGTGTATTACGCTTCTTAAAGCGTCTTTTTGACATTTTTATCGTGTGGCCCCTCACAACTTTGATCATTATATCGAAAAATGTATTAATATGGGTTTACCGAATATTATATAAGGGTATATTTATAGTGTTTACTGTCGCTTTCTATCCTATTTTGTTGGTTTTTCGTCTCATTTGGAAGCTAATACCGGAAAAAATAAAAAAATATTTACTTCATTTAGCAGGATTTTACGATACAATAAAGAATATTATAGTTAATAAATGGAATAGCAAAAACAAAGATGAATAAAGCTAGCGTTGTAGAGGACAGGCGATGGGGATCTGCACATATTTTAAATAAGGGGGCCCGACGGAAATGGCAAATAAGTCGTCAGTTACTCGCATGGATTCTACATACATGAAGAATTACGATGCTCACATGGAACGTCATGCAAGGAAAAAGAAACGGTTGATGCGCCGGATTATGCTGTTTAGCCTTTTAGTAATTGTTGTGGCAGGCTCTATGGCTTTTTATCACTTCCAGCAGCGATCACTCCATGCGGAGAAAGTAGAAGAGTACAAGCAGCTGCAAGCCGAAATGGATGAACTGCAGCAGGAAGAAAAAAACTTAAACGAAGAGATTGAGTTATTAAATAACGAAGAATACGTCTTGCAAATTGCCAGATCGAACTATTTCTTCTCAAAAGATGGGGAAATTATCTTTAAAATGCCAAATGATGCCCCTTCGTATTGACACTCTTTTCATAGCTTATATATAATAGTAAAGAAGGATATTTTTATCGAAATCTAAGGAGGAGCATTTTTTTTATGTCAATTGAAGTAGGCAGCAAGCTACAGGGTAAGGTAACGGGTATCACTAATTTCGGAGCATTTGTCGAGCTTCCAGATGGGAAGACAGGTCTTGTCCACATTAGTGAAGTTGCCGATAACTATGTGAAAGACATTAATGAGCACCTTAGCCAAGGTGACGAAGTTGAGGTTAAGGTTATTAATGTTGGAGATGATGGAAAGATTGGTCTATCCATCAAAAAAGCAAAAGAGAATTATGGTCGTCGTGCGCCTAAGAAGCCTCGTAAACCTGTAGAATCATTCGAGCAGAAAATGAGTAACTTCTTAAAGGACAGCGAAGACCGTCTAGCATCACTGAAAAAGCAAACTGAGACCAAACGTGGAGGTCGAGGTGCTAAAAGAGGATAGCTTGCTGTCTAGGACAATGAGTAAAAGATGCGCGTTTATATAAAAACAGACCTGCTTATTAGCAGGTCTGTTTTTTTAGATTGGATAGAGGTGAGGACGTGTCAGCGTTACTATTATTTCTGCTTGCAGGCTTAGCAGAAATCGGTGGAGGCTACCTGATTTGGATCTGGTTAAGAGAAGGTAAGCCTTTTTACTTTGGGATCACAGGAGCTTTTTTGTTAGCGTCTTATGGTGTCGTGGCTGCCTTTCAATCTTTTCCTGCCTTCGGACGGGTATATGCTGCCTATGGTGGAGTGTTCATTGTTTTATCCGTTCTTTGGGGATGGGGTGTAGATCGAAAGATGCCTGACATGTATGACTGGGCAGGTGCTGGTATTTGTTTGGTTGGAGTCGCCGTCATGTTATGGGGGCCAAGAAGTTGATTTTGTTACTTGATCGAAGGAAGTAGAGAAAAGCTTCTTTCTATAGAAAGTAAACGAGTGAATGAAAATAAAAAACGTCTTTCTCAAATGGAGAAAGACGTTTTTTTACTTTATGACCCGTACGGGATTCGAACCCGTGATACCGCCGTGAAAGGGCGGTGTCTTAACCACTTGACCAACGGGCCTCGTTCATATGTAATGTGGGGGATTAGCGAACCAAGCCCCTTCAGCACTTAATATCATCCGGCTTCATGGCTTAGATGCTCGCGACATAAGTCAATCATCTGAATGGTCAAAGATCAGACCATTTCAGCTGCTTGTCTTATGCGTATCGCATCTATTCAAAGCCATTCAGCACTTGTGTTATCCGGCTTCAGGGGCCAGACACTCGCGAGATAAGTCAGTCACTTTCCATGTTCCAAAAATCGGGAACATGGAAGCGCCTGTCTTATCCGTTTCGTGTCTAAGCAGGCCCCTTCTGCACTTAATAGTAGCGGCGGAGGGGATCGAACCCCCGACCTCACGGGTATGAACCGTACGCTCTAGCCAGCTGAGCTACACCGCCATGTTGTCATTTAAGGCACAAGAAATATAGTACACTATGAAAAAAAACATGTCAACATAAAATAAAATTATGAGATTAGTCTGTTAATTTCGATAGAGGATATTGGATGATTTTGGATAAGTAACGAATCACGTGAGTGTTATTTTGTAGAATGGAGCTCCGTTTGTATGAAATCAATCGAAGTTTTTGTTGTTGCACGTCTGTTGTTTTGACAAAATGATTCGCTTTGATGTGATTTAATGGGTCTAACAAAAAGGAGTGGTGAATATTATGTTGGGGACCGTTATGAAACGAGCAGGGCGAGAAGCAATGTGGAGAGAGTCATCATTAAATCGAGGAATTGAAAAGATGGCATTATCGGTGTTTACTTTTCTAGCGGCTAAGGGTGTCTTTCATATGGCTCTCAGTTTATTACTTGGACGAGCTGTCATCTTATCGTCGATGGCACCGTTCGGCGTTGCTTTCTTAGCAGTGATCTGGTGGTTTAAGCGTCCGCTCATCATACCGGCGACAATGATGATGGCGATTGGAGCTGCTACATATAGTTATGGACATGCTGGATTTATTGCTGGAGCTGCGGTTTCGATTCTTCTATTAAGTGGTTTATTAAATAAGCTTCACCAACCGCAGAAGTGGCTGCCGGTTATAGCGGCATTAGCGAGTATGATCCCGCGAACCGTAAGCCTTGCCGTGTTGGACCGCTGGCAATTATACGAAATTTTTCTCCTCGTCTCTGAAGGAGTGCTGGCTTTTATACTTGTACTTATTTTTATGCAAAGCTTACCGCTTTTATCACCACAACGCTATCATCCTACGTTAAAAAATGAGGAAATTGTTTGTTTTATCATTTTACTGGCTTCTGTGTTAACCGGGATGATTGGTTTTGAGTACCAAGACATAGCGATGGTCGATGTGTTTTCTCGTTATTTAGTTATATTGTTGGCTTATATAGCTGGAGCGGCTATTGGATCGACGGTGGGGGTGGTTACGGGGCTTGTTCTGAGTCTGTCCCAGGTGGATCATCTTTATCAAATGAGTTTGCTTGCCTTTTCGGGGTTGTTGGGCGGCTTATTAAAAGAGGGAAATAAACTGGGGGTTAGTGCAGGACTTTTTGTAAGTACCATATTAATGGGATTTTATACGGGAGATGGTTTGTCTGCTTCCTTATGGGCATCTTTCTTCGCAATCATTCTGTTTTTTCTGACGCCTGAACGCTGGGTTAAGAGGTTATCACGCTTCGTACCTGGTACCGATGAACACCGTCAAGAGCAACAGAAGTATTTACAAAAGGTTAGAGATGTGACAGCTGTTCGTGTGGGAAAATTTTCTGATGTGTTTGAGGCTTTGTCAAAGAGCTTTCATCATATTGATCATTCACAAAAGGAGGCAGATGATACCCAAGAGGTAGATTATTTCTTAAGTCATGTGACAGAGAAAACGTGCCAGGCGTGTTTTAAGAAAGAGAAATGTTGGATTAATCAATTTGATGAGACGCATAATCTTATGACGGATTTAATGGTGGAGATCGATGAGAAGGAAGACGTAAGCCGTATGATGCGGAAGAATGTGGATCAATATTGTGTGAAGTCTCAAAAGCTGATTGACACGATGAAGCATGAGCTGTCCTTTTACCATGCGAATAAACAGCTGAAGCAGCAGGTTCAAGAAAGTCGAAAGTTTGTAGCAGAACAGCTTCATGGTGTTTCAGAAGTGATGAATAATTTTGCAAAGGAGATTGTAAAGGAACGAGAGCATCATGAACAAAAAGAGCACATCATTCATGAAGCATTAGAGAGGTTAGGTTTAAATGTGGCTAAGCTTGAAATCTATACGCTTGATGCTGGGAATATTGATTTGGAAGTGATCATTGAGATCGACCAATATAGAGGGGAAGGAGCAAAGTTAATCGCCCCGCTGCTTTCTGATATTTTACAGGAAACGATCGTGGTAACGATGGAGGATATTTCACCTTATCCTCACGGGCGCTGTTTAATGACGTTTGGATCAGCGAAACACTATACGATTGAATCTGGAGTGGCTCATGCCGCTAAAGGGGGAGGATTTATATCGGGAGACAGCTATTCCATGATGGAATTAGGAAGGGGGAAGTATGCTTTAGCGATCAGTGATGGGATGGGGAACGGGGAAAGAGCTCACGAGGAGAGCGTAGAGACATTAAGACTGCTCAAACAAATTTTACAATCTGGTATTCAAGAATCTGTGGCCATTCAGTCTATTAATTCCATTCTCTCGTTAAGAAGCAACGATGAAATATTTTCAACGTTAGACTTAGCCGTGATTGACCTGCATTTTGCGACATCGAAGTTTATTAAAATAGGAAGTACACCGAGCTTTATAAAAAGGGGAGATCAAATTATCTCAGTAGAGTCAGGTAATCTGCCAATGGGGATTATACCTGAAGTTGATGTGGATACTACGAGTGAGCAGCTTAAAGCCGGGGATCTTTTAATTATGGTGAGTGATGGCATCTTAGAGGGGCCAAAACACGTCGAAAATGTGGAGGTGTGGTTAAAGAGAAAGATTAGAGAAATCGATGAGCAGGATCCGCAAGAAGTGGCCGATATTTTATTAGAAGAAGTCATACGTGCTCAATCTGGAGGAATTGATGACGATATGACGGTGCTTGTGGCACGGATTGATCATTACATGCCGGAATGGTCGGCTATTAAGTTTCATAAAAAACAGGCTTAGCGCCACGTATATTCCTCCTCATTTTCGGCGAAAATGGTCGTAACAAATGAGGAGGGAAGCTCGATGAAAGCAGGTCGATTAAAACAAATTCTATTGTTAACTGATGGGTGCTCAAACTATGGTGAGGATCCTGTTGCTGTCGCTGCATTAGCGAGGAATCAGGGGGTAACGGTCAATGTCATTGGTGTGCTCGATGACCAGCAGACAGGTGAGGCACAAGGACTTAAAGAGGTAGAGTCGATTGCAGAAGCTGGGGGCGGCGTTAGTCAGATCGTCTATCAAAAGAACTTGTCTGAAACCGTGCAGATGGTAACGAAGCAAGCGATGACTCAGACGATACAAGGGGTGGTCAATAAAGAGCTGCAGCATATTTTGGGTGAAAGTAAAACCATTGAAGAGCTGCCTCCTGAACAGAGAGGGGAAGTTGTAGAGATCGTGGATGACCTGGGGGAGACCTGCAAGTTGGAGGTCCTTGTTTTGGTTGATTCAAGTGCAAGTATGCATCATAAGCTCCCTACAGTGAAAGAAGCTCTTGCTGATTTGTCGCTAAGCCTTAATGCGAGAAGCGGATCCAATCAGTTTAGTGTTTATTCTTTCCCGGATGTAAAGCACACGATTAAGCAGCGAGTGGACTGGACATCGGAGCTTAGCGCTATGCATAACTTATTTTCTAAGCTTTCAAGTGGAGGATATACTCCGACAGGGCCAGCTTTAAAAGAAGCTCTTTATGCATTTACACATAAATCAATCTCTAGAGATGAAAGCAGGGTGGATCCATATGAAGAAACCGGTTTTTAATGTAACCAATGGTACTCTTGTGCGTGGAAAATGGAACCATCATGCTTACCATATTGTAAACAAGCTTGGTGAAGGGGCTTGTGGCGTTGTTTATTTGTGTGAGAAAAACGGAGTTCGATATGCGCTGAAAGTAGGGACCGAGAGCTCAAGGCTCATGCTTGAAGTGAATATGCTTAAGAAGTTCAGTAAGGTCCAAGGAGTAAAGCTTGGGCCTTCTTTTGTTGATGTTGATGATTGGGTGGCGTCCAATGGTCAAACCTACCCTTTTTACGTCATGGAATATATTAAAGGAGATTCGTTTTCGACTTTCCTTCGTGGGAAGAAAAAAGAATGGGTTGGGATTTGTGCGATGCAGCTGCTTAGTGACTTAGAGCATTTGCATCAAGCGGGATATGTATTTGGAGACCTTAAAACGGATAATTTATTAATTGCTGATTCTAAGGTGCAATGGATTGATGTCGGTGGAGTAACAGGCATTGGGCGAGCGATAAAGGAATATACAGAGTTCTATGATCGCGGATACTGGGGGTATGGTTCACGTCGGGCAGATCCAGGGTATGACTTATTTGCAGTGACCATGATTATGCTTGAGACTGTTTATCCTGCGCGTTTCACAGCACATAGGGATGCGCAGAAAACATTGCAGGACAAACTGAAGCAAGCCTCGCTGCCAGTAGAGTACAAGCGGGTCATAACAGATTGCTGGCAGGGAAAATATCATTCAGCCAGAGATATGAAAGAAGCGCTAGGTCAAATCCTCATGAAAAGAGTCCAGCCTCCGAAGCGCTTAACTCGTAAAAGCATCCATCACGAGGCGTCAGAGTGGGGAGAAATGCTTGGTGTGAGCTTTATTGCATTAGTGTTTTATGGCATCTCTGCTTGGAATCTATGGATGTAAAGGAAAGCTTTGCAGGAGAAGGCTGTCGAGTGGTACGATGAGGGGAGATGCGATGGGAGGTAGCGCGGCAGGTGATAGACGTGGAGAATTTTATTAAAAAACATCAATTGCTTCAACCTAACGATACAGTCATTTTAGCTGTATCCGGAGGCCCAGACTCTCTCGCCCTTCTTCATTACTTTTCTCAATTAAAAGATAAATATGGGTTAACACTTGTAGTCGCTTCGGTCGATCACAGTTTGCGAGGAGCAGGATCGAAGCAGGACCTTGACTATGTTAGGTCCCTCGCTAAGGAATGGGAGCTGACGTTTTACGGAACGACAGTTGATGTACCTTCGTTTAAGAAAGAGACAGGCATGGGTACGCAGGAAGCAGCGAGGACGTTACGTTACCGTTTTTTTGCTGAAGTAATGAATGAGGTCGAAGCTGATAAGCTGGCCTTTGGCCATCATGGCGATGATCAGGCGGAGACGATGCTCATGCAGTTCACGAGAAGCGCACTACCGGAAGCCGTGCATGGAATGCCGGTAAAACGTCCGTTTGCCTCCGGAAGTATTATTCGTCCTTTTCTTTGCTTAGAGAAAGAAGACTTAGTACAATATTGCGCTGCCCATCAGCTGCAGCCTCGTCACGATCCATCTAATGAAGAAACAGATTATACGCGGAATGCTTTTCGTAAAAAGGTCCTCCCTTTTTTAAAAGCCTCAAACCCTAAGCTTCACCAGCACATGCAGCGAATGAGTGAACGATTCTCAGAAGATCGAGGCTTCATTCAAGAGAAGGCTGAAGAAGTCCTTCAAGATATAAAAATGGAGGGTGGAAAAGGCGGCTTCACACAATTTTCAAAAACTGTTTTTCAAAAGCAGCCGCTTGCTTTACAAAGAAGTGCCTTTCATCTAATATTAAACTATCTGTATGGTAATCAAATTGAAGAAATCTCCTATATACATGAGGAGATGTTTTTTCACCTTTTAGATGAACAAAAACCTAATGCAAGTCTAGATTTTCCAAGAGGGTTAAAAGTGGTTCGTGCCTACGATGACATAATGTTTACTTTTAACTCTGAAAAGGAAGAATCTATTTTGTTTAAAACATTATACATAGGAGAGCAAGTTTCACTTCCGGATGGATCAACTCTCTCGCTCACGGCGGGGGAAGACTCTTGGGAGCAGGGAAAACATGACTATGTTTGTGATTCACATCACGTATCTCTGCCATTAATTGTACGAAACCGAAAACCAGGAGATCGAATGATACTTAGAGGAATGAATGGGTCTAAGAAGGTAAAGGATATTTTTATCGACCAAAAGATCCCTGCACAACTTCGTGATACTTGGCCGCTTGTTACGGATCAGGATGGTCAAGTCCTATGGCTGGTTGGTTTAAAAAAAGGTGAGGGGTGTACTAGGAACCCTTCCGGTACATGGCTTCGATTACAATATAAAAAATAACTGAGAACGTAGGAGGAGCTTTCATGCACAACGAAATTGAGAAAATCTTGATTTCTGAAGAAGAGATTCAAAGCAAATGTAAAGAACTTGGAGCACAACTAACAGAAGAATATGAAGGACGTTTCCCTTTAGCGATCGGCGTACTTAAAGGAGCTATGCCGTTTATGGGTGACCTTTTAAAACGAGTGGAAACACACTTGGAAATGGACTTCATGGATGTCTCTAGTTATGACGGAGGAATGCGTTCTACCGGAGAAGTAAAGATCGTTAAAGACTTAGATACTTCAGTAGAAGGCAGAGACTTAATCATCGTGGAAGATATCATTGATAGTGGATTGACATTAAGCTATTTAGTGGACTTATTTAAATATCGTAAAGCAAAATCCATTAAAATTGTAACATTGCTCGATAAACCTGAAGGCAGAACTTCACATATTAAAGCCGATACGGTGGGTTTTGAAGTGCCTGATGAATTCGTAGTTGGATATGGTTTAGATTACAATGAAAAGTATCGTAACCTTCCATATATCGGGATTCTTAAACCAGAAGTGTATGGTGGCTGATGGAATCCAATTTGCGACTTCAAACAAACGTGCTGGATGTAAGGGCAATTAGTTGTGTGTTTCGTTTTTTGTGTGATAACATTTACTATAGTTTTTCTCGCTTGGGAGGAGGTAGGAAATGAACCGGATATTTCGTAATACAATCTTTTACTTACTAATCTTCCTCGTAGTTATCGGCATAGTCGGTCTATTTAGAGGTCAAGGTGAACCAGAACAAACATTAAATGTGAACGAATTTTACGATAGATTGAATAATGGTGAAATCGAAGAAATGACGATGCAGCCTACTAATGGTGTCATTCGTATCACAGGTTCAGTAGCTGGCAGTGAAGAAGGAGAAACGTTTACTGCAAACATTCCAGCTAACGAAGAAATCGTTTCTAACGTAACTGAAGAAGCTCAACAGCAAAGTATTTTAACCGTTGAAGAAGAAGAACAACCGAGTGTATGGGTCACGGTATTAACGTCCATCATTCCGTTTGTGATTATATTTATCTTGTTTATCTTCTTGCTTAACCAGGCTCAGGGCGGCGGAAGCCGTGTCATGAACTTTGGTAAGAGTAAGGCGAAGATGTACAGTGAAGACAAGAAGAAGGTGCGTTTTAAAGACGTGGCCGGAGCAGATGAAGAAAAGCAGGAGCTTGTGGAAGTTGTAGACTTCTTAAAAGATCCTCGTAAGTTCTCAGCAGTAGGTGCCCGTATTCCAAAAGGTGTCCTGCTTGTAGGACCACCAGGTACAGGTAAAACATTACTAGCGAGAGCCGTAGCAGGAGAAGCGGGAGTTCCGTTCTTCTCAATCAGTGGTTCTGACTTCGTAGAAATGTTTGTCGGTGTTGGTGCTTCCCGTGTCCGTGACTTGTTTGAAAATGCTAAGAAAAATGCGCCTTGTATCATTTTTATCGATGAAATTGATGCAGTAGGCCGTCAACGTGGAGCCGGTTTAGGCGGCGGTCACGATGAACGTGAACAAACATTGAACCAGCTGTTAGTTGAAATGGATGGTTTTGGAGCTAACGAAGGAATCATTATGATTGCAGCTACAAACCGTCCGGACATTCTTGACCCAGCCTTACTGCGTCCAGGCCGTTTTGACCGTCAAATTACGGTAGACCGTCCTGATGTAAAAGGTCGTCAAGCTGTTCTAGGGGTGCACGCTCGTGATAAGCCTCTATCTGATAACGTTGACCTTAAGACTATTGCTCTTCGTACCCCGGGGTTCTCGGGCGCAGACTTAGAGAACTTGCTTAACGAAGCAGCACTTGTGGCCGCTCGTGCAGACAGTAAAGAGATCGATATGATCCATGTCGACGAAGCCATTGATCGTGTTATAGCAGGCCCAGCTAAGAAAAGTCGTGTCATCTCTAAGAAAGAACGCAACATTGTGGCGCACCACGAAAGTGGACATACTGTTATCGGTATGGTCTTAGATGATGCGGACATGGTGCACAAGGTTACGATTGTGCCTCGTGGCCAAGCAGGAGGATATGCTGTGATGCTTCCACGAGAAGACCGCTACTTTATGACGAAGCCAGAATTGCTTGATAAGATTACAGGCTTACTTGGTGGACGTGTCGCTGAAGAAATTATGTTTGGTGAAGTGTCTACTGGAGCTCATAATGACTTCCAGCGTGCGACTTCCATTGCACGTAAGATGGTCACCGAATATGGAATGAGTGAAAAGCTTGGACCGCTTCAATTCGGACAAAACTCCGGCGGTCAAGTATTCCTTGGCAGAGACATTCAAAATGAACAAAATTATAGTGATCAAATTGCTTATGATATTGATACAGAAGTTCAAAGGTTTATTACAGATTCTTATGATCGTGCGAAAACGATTCTTACAGAGAATAAAGATAAACTTGAACTGATCGCGAATACTTTATTAGATGTGGAAACATTAGATGCTACTCAAATCGAATCCTTATTTAAAAAAGGACGCCTTCCAACTGATGAAGAGCTAGAAGAAATTGCGATTGAAAACAATAAGCAGCTTCGAGCGAATCAGGAAGAGCAAAAAGAGATTGATGAGCGTCAAGAGAACAATGAGAATGTACGCGTGAACCTAAAGTCAAAAGACGAAGAGCAAGAAACGCCAGAGGGTAAAGCATCTCCTTCTAAAGAAGAACAAAAAGGTTCGGAAGATCAAGACGACAACAAAGATCGTCATGACCGTTCATAACTCATATAAAAAAGTCACATTTCCAAGACAGGGAATGTGGCTTTTTCCTGTCTTGGTTCAAAACTCTTCATCCCATCCCTATCTTTAATTGTGATATGATGGAAGCCGAAGAAAAAGAAACAGGGGGCTTTGCATATGATTTTTGTCCTTGATGTGGGGAATACGAATACTGTACTCGGCGTATTTGAACACAATAAGCTGAACTATCAGTGGCGCATTAAGACGGATCGGTATAAAACAGAAGATGAATACGGAATGCTGATTAAATCACTTTTTGAACATGAAGGTCTTACTTTTCAAGATATAGATGGAGTCATCATTTCCTCCGTTGTACCACCCATAATGTTTGCACTTGAACGGATGGCTCGTTATTATTTTAAAAAAACACCGATGATTATCGGAGAGCAAGAAGTAGATGCAGGTTTATCGATGAAGTATCCGAACCCTAAAGAAATAGGAGCCGACCGAATTGTAAATGCCGTGGGAGCGATTGAAGAATATAATACTCCTCTTATTATTATCGACTTTGGTACAGCTACCACTTACTGTTACGTTAATGAAAAAGGGGAATATGTCGGAGGAGCGATTGCGCCGGGTATTAATATCTCCATGGAAGCTTTATATGCAAAAGCCGCAAAATTACCGAAGATTGAAATTAAAAGTCCGGAGCAAGTCGTAGGGTCATCAACCGTTGAAGCTATGCAGTCTGGAGTGTTTTACGGATATGTGGGTCAAGTAGATGAAGTGGTTCGTAGAATGAAGGAAACCGCAGAGTCCACGCCTACTGTAGTAGCAACAGGAGGGCTGGCTTCCCTGATAGGGGATGAGTCACGCACAATCGATGTGATCGATCCTTATTTAACATTAAAAGGGTTGAATAAAATTTATCAAAACAACAAAGATAATAAAGCATTCAAAGGAGAAGGATGATTTATGTCAGATTATTTAGTACGTGCTATTGGCTTTAATGGACAAGTGCGCGCTTACGCTATACAATCAACTGAAACAGTAGAAGAAGCACGCCGCAGGCAGGACTCTTGGGCTACAGCTTCAGCTGCCTTAGGCCGTACACTTACCATCAGTGCTATGATGGGAGCTATGCTTAAAGGCGAAGACAAATTGACAGCCAAAATAGAAGGCAACGGCCCGGTTGGAGCGATCATTGCTGATGCTAATTCAAAAGGAGACGTCCGCGGTTATCTGAAAAATCCTCATGTCGATTTTGACTTGAATAATCAAGGGAAACTTGATGTAGCTCGCGCTGTAGGAACGGACGGTACGTTAAGTATTGTAAAAGACCTTGGGATGAAAGATCACTTTACAGGGCAGGTTCCGATTGTATCTGGAGAAGTCAGCGAAGATTTCACGTATTACTTTGCCAATTCAGAACAAGTACCATCAGCTGTAGGAGCAGGCGTACTAGTTAATACCGACCATTCCATCTTGGCGGCTGGTGGTTTTATCATTCAAATGATGCCGGGAGCTGATGAAGAGACAACGGCAACCCTGGAAAAACGACTAACTGAAATTGCCCCCATCTCTACTATGGTTCGTGAAGGTAAAACGCCAGAAGAAATTCTTGCTGCTTTAATTGGCGAAGAGGATCTCCAGATTCTTGATTCAATGCCTGTCCAATTTAAGTGCCGCTGTTCTAGAGAGCGTGTAGAAATTGCGATATCAAGTTTAGGGGACGAAGAAATTCAACGTATGATTGAAGAAGATAAAGGGGCAGAAGCAAAGTGTCACTTTTGCAATGAAGCCTATAACTTTAATGAAAAAGATTTAAAAGAACTACAATCCAATCCATCCTAAAGAGCTGAGCGAAACGAGATAAATATCCGTTTCGCTCGCTTTTATTTTGGGAACACTTTTGATAAAAATGATAGAAATGTTTGACAATGACCCAGAGATTGCGTACATTAGTATTAAATCCTATTAAAATACTTGGTTTTAGGAGTGAAGTTATGAGAATTGCAAATAGTGTGAGTGAATTAGTGGGTCAAACCCCTTTAGTAAAATTGAACAAAAGTGCTGATGAAAATAGTGCAGACATTTATTTAAAACTTGAGTACATGAATCCAGGCAGCTCGGTTAAAGACCGTATTGCTCTTTCAATGATTGAGGCTGCTGAAGAAGCTGGCGACCTAAAAGCCGGCGATACGATCGTTGAACCGACTAGCGGGAATACGGGAATTGGGTTAGCGATGATAGCAGCGGCCAAAGGTTACCGGACGGTTCTCGTAATGCCGGATACTATGAGTCAAGAGCGACGTAACCTTTTACGTGCTTATGGTGCTGAATTAGTTTTAACACCTGGAGCGGATGGAATGAAAGGAGCTATAAAAAAAGCGTCTGAACTTCAAGATCAGCATGGTTACTTCATGCCTCAACAGTTTAATAATGAGGCGAACGTAGCTGTTCACGAAAAAACGACAGGACCTGAAATTGTTGAGCAAATGGGCGATCAGCTTGATGCATTCATTTCAGGTATTGGAACAGGTGGAACAATCACGGGTGCAGGAAAAGTGTTAAAAGAAAAGTATCCTGAAGTTAAAATTCACGCTGTAGAACCTGAAGGATCTCCTATTTTATCAGGCGGACAGCCAGGACCTCACAAAATTCAAGGGATCGGAGCTGGCTTTGTTCCGGGAATTCTAAATACTGAAATTTATGATGAAGTGCATCAAGTAACGACCGAAGAAGCTTACGATTCAGCTAGAGAAGCTGCCAGAAAAGACGGCATTTTAGGCGGCGTATCGTCGGGGGCTGCCATTCATGTAGCTAAAAAGGTCGCTAAACAATTAGGGAAAGGTAAAAAAGTAGTAGCTATTATTCCGAGTAATGGTGAACGTTATCTTTCTACACCTCTTTATCAATTTGAAGAAGAATAAAATGAAATTAAAAGCTGTGCCCTTTCAAAAAGGAGCACAGCTTTTTTGTTATCCGAAGGGGTGATGGTGTAAAATAGAGAAATAATAAACGTGGGAAATGAGGATGTATCATGAGTTTTCAGCTAATGACAAAGAGCCAATCGTATGCATTATCCGAGCAGACGCTCGTGATGGGGATTTTAAATATAACGCCTGATTCTTTCTCTGACGGCGGTCGTTTCAATCGAACGGAGGCAGCTATAGAACGTGCGGTGCAAATGGAGCAGGAAGGGGCACATATCATCGATGTTGGAGGTGAATCTACCCGTCCAGGGCATCGTCCTGTGTCTGAACAAGAAGAAATTGAGCGTGTAGTTCCTGTCATTAAAGCTGTGAAAGAACAAATATCGATTCCAATTTCTATAGATACGTATAAAGCAGAAGTAGCAAGACAAGCCTTAAAAGCTGGGGCTGAAATTGTTAATGATGTCTGGGGTGCAAAAAGGGAACCAAAAATTGCGGAAGCAGCAGCTGAATATGACGCCCCGATTATATTAATGCATAATCGTGAAGAAAAAAATTATAACTCTTTGATTATAGATATGAAGCGGGACTTGCAGGAAAGCATAAAAATCGCTAAAGAAGCAGGAGTGAAAGACCACCACATCATTCTTGATCCGGGTGTTGGGTTTGCCAAGACCATCGATGACAATTTAGAAGTCATGCGCAATCTCGATCAATTCCATGATCTTGGTTTTCCTCTGTTACTTGGTACTTCTCGCAAATCGTTTATCGGCCATGTATTGGACCTGCCAGAAACGGACCGTATGGAAGGGACAGGTGCGACTGTTTGTTTAGGTATTTCTAAGGGAGTTCAAATCGTAAGAGTGCATGATGTTAAAGAGATCGTACG
This sequence comes from Halobacillus andaensis, assembly GCF_014636475.1. GTDB lineage: Bacteria > Bacillota > Bacilli > Bacillales > Halobacillaceae > Halobacillus_A > Halobacillus_A andaensis. The sequence goes on along the minus strand of NZ_BMEL01000007.1, from coordinate 2,831 downwards.
GATGACAAAAATGATGGACGCAATGATAGAGAGGAGAAGTTAAATGGATCAAATTCAATTAAATGGTATGGAATTTTGGGGGTATCACGGACTTTTTCCTGAAGAGAATAAACTTGGTCAACGTTTTTATGTCGATTTAGAATTAGAGATGGATTTACAGCCGGCTGGCCATTCTGATGATATGACTCAATCAATTGATTACGGCGAGGTATACCAAATAACAAAGCGAGTGGTAGAAGGAGAAACACGCAACTTAGTAGAGGCGGTTGCTGAGCACTTAGCAGACGAGCTGTTACAGTATTTCAGCCAGCTTGAGGCGTGCCGGGTAAAAGTAACAAAGCCAGATCCTCCGATCCCGGGTCATTATCAATCGGTCGCCATTGATATATACAGGAGTAAGCATGATGAATAAAGCGTACATTGCGTTAGGCTCTAACCTTGATGAGCGAGAGCAATACTTAACCGAAGCGATTGAACAGATAGATCACCATGATGCTATTGATGTCACCCGACGTTCAAATATTTATGAGACAGCTCCTGTAGGTTACACTGACCAAAATGATTTTCTTAATATGGTGATCGAAGTTAATACGATACTTGAACCCTTGGCTTTACTCGACTTCTGTCAATCGATTGAAAAGGAGTTAGGCCGAAAAAGAGTGATTAAATGGGGGCCGCGCACAATAGACCTTGACATTTTGCTCTATAATCAAGAAAATATGAAAGATGAGCGTTTAACGATACCCCATCCTCATATGCATGAGCGTGCTTTTGTGATGGTACCTTTGGCCGAGTTAAATCCAGACGTTTACATCCCTGCGATTGGACAACGGGCTGACGACGTAGTTCATCAGCTTCCTTCCAGTGAAGTGAACGGTGTAAGCATCTGGAGTAGATAAATGTTAGGCATTCTTTATGAATTTCCAGAAGATATTGAAGAGCGCATGAAAGTTTGGTGAACGGTTCTCCGTTGACACCTTTCGAGGACTTTTCTATACTAAACCATAGTTAGAATACTGCCAGTGGCATGCTGGCAGTTTTTCATTTGGGACAACGTTAAACTTATATATAAACTTTTATAAGAATGGAGTGATGATCATGTCAGAAGAGCTCAATGACCAAATGCAGGTGAGACGCGAGAAATTGAACTCGTATAAGGAACAAGGACTCGATCCATTTGGAAGCAAATTTGAACGTACAGCTCTTGCTAGTGAATTAACGTCGCAGTATGACGAATTCACAAAGGAAGAGTTAGAAGAAAAACAAATTCCGACAACTATTGCAGGGCGTATTATGACGAAACGCGGAAAAGGAAAAGCGGGATTCGCGCATATTCAAGATCTAAGCGGTCAAATTCAGCTGTATGTCCGTAAAGATGCGATCGGTGAAGATGCTTATGCCATTTTTAAATCAGCAGATATTGGAGATATCGTCGGTGTTTCAGGTGAAATGTTCAAAACGAACGTAGGGGAATTATCCGTTAAAGCTAGTGAATTTGAAATCTTAACAAAATCTCTGCGTCCTTTACCAGAGAAGTTCCATGGCCTTAAAGATGTGGAACAGCGCTACCGCCAGCGTTACTTAGATTTAATTACGAATCCCGATAGTCGTGATACCTTCGTGTTACGTAGTAAAATCATTCAGTCTATGCGCAGATACCTAGACAACTTAGGATTCTTAGAGGTTGAAACACCAATGATGCATAGCATTCCTGGAGGAGCTTCAGCACGTCCATTTGTTACCCACCACAATGCTCTTGATATGGAACTTTATATGCGTATAGCGATTGAACTTCATCTGAAGAGATTAATTGTAGGTGGAATGGAAAAGGTTTATGAAATCGGCCGCGTTTTCCGTAATGAAGGAGTTTCTACTCGTCATAACCCTGAATTTACGATGATTGAGCTGTATGAGGCATACGCTGATTACCATGATATTATGAGCTTGACGGAGCATTTGATTGCTCACATTTCTAAAGAAGTACTAGGCACAACAAAGGTTCAGTACGATGATCAAGAAATTGATTTAGAGCCAGAGTGGGCACGTCTGCACATGGTGGACGCTGTTAAAGAGTATACAGGAGTAGACTTCTGGAAAGAAATGAGCGATGAAGAAGCTAAAGCACTTGCTAAAGAGCATGGGATCGAAATTCAAGAAACGATGACATTTGGTCATATTGTTAACGAGTTCTTTGAGCAGAAAGTAGAAGAAAAGTTAATTCAACCTACTTTCGTATATGGTCATCCAATCGAGATTTCTCCATTAGCGAAAAAGAATCCAGAAGACTCACGTTTTACTGATCGATTTGAGTTGTTTATTGTAGGCCGCGAGCATGCAAATGCGTTCTCTGAGCTAAACGACCCGATTGATCAACGTGAGCGTTTTGAAGCACAACTTAAAGAAAGAGAAGAAGGAAATGACGAAGCGCACTTAATGGACGATGATTTCCTTGAGTCATTGGAATACGGCATGCCTCCTACTGGAGGATTAGGCATAGGGATTGATCGTTTAGTCATGCTTCTTACAAACTCTGCATCCATTAGAGATGTACTTCTTTTTCCTCAAATGAGAAATAGGTAGTATCGATAATAAAGACTTCCAGACCTTAATAAAAGGCTGGAAGTCTTTTGTTTTGAAGAGTAATCGTCAGAATTAACTTTTATTTTAATTTGTACTTGATGTGCTCTTTGAACCGTGGTATATTAATAAACGTCGCAACAAGAGGTCGCGACATCGCAAGAAAACAAATTAAAAATCATGAAAAAGTTGTTGACTTCAACTTAAACACATGATATATTGATTAAGTCGCTGTTTTGAGGCGGCGAACGAAT
>NZ_BMEL01000006.1 GCF_014636475.1 Halobacillus andaensis | reverse complement strand
TCCCTTTGTGAAAAAGGTTTGATGACATGATGTCCGAAAGGTCTTATCCAGTTTTGAGGGTTCACCTCAAGAAACAAAAGATGTGGTGGCGAGAGCGAAGAGGTCACACCTGTTCCCATGCCGAACACAGCAGTTAAGCTCTTCAGCGCCGATGGTAGTCGGGTCGATCCCCGTGAGAGTAGGACGCTGCCACGTTAACGTAAACCGAAAGCATATGCTTTCGGTTTTTTTGATATATTAATATGAATTAATTTTTTTATTTTTTCTACAAGGAAGGAGGTTTTAGGGTGGAACAAATCTATACCTTAACGGAGAACTTGGATGTCTTTTTAATTCGTTTAAGCTTTGCTTTATTATTATCAGGATTAATAGGCTTTGAGAGAGAACTTAAAAACCACTCAGCCGGTTTTCGCACACATATATTAGTTGGGATAGGCTCTTGTTTAATGATGTTATTATCTTTATATGGATTTGAAGCTTTCATAGAAGCGAATGATAATATCCGTTTTGATCCATCTCGTATCCCCTCTTACGTGATCAGTGGTATAGGATTTTTAGGAGCAGGAACAATTATTGTTAATGGAATGACGATTAGAGGCCTAACCACGGCTGCTTCGATTTGGACAGTTGCAGGCTTGGGGTTAGTGGTAGGCGCTGGAATGTATGGTGTTGCTTTATTAGCTACTGCACTCGTATTGTTAAGTCTTGTTTTCTTAAATAATTTAGAAAAGAAATATGTCACTCATTATTTTAAAAATAGTTATGTTATTACCGCTGAAGAATTTGTAAAGATCAGTGACATCATGTCTGTTTTTGATGATCAAGGCATTGTTCTCCAGCGTTTTGAAGTAGAAAATGAACCCCGGCAGCGTAAAACGATTTTTATTCACGTGGAACGTAAGCAAACCGTTGACGAAGCTGCTTTATTAGAAAAGCTTTCTCATATTGATACTGTGGTGCAAGTCACTCGCAGAAAATAACCGACTATACGATTTATTTCGTATAGTTTTTTTGTTTTAACCTATTCCGATTTAGGGAATGATTACTCATGTAACTCAAAACATTTTAGTTGCGTGCGGGACAAAAATTAGTATAATGAAATTAAGGTCAAAGATAGTCAAAGTCAAAAGAGGAGGAGGGAAAATGCGGAATATTTCTGACATCATTGAAGAGTATCTAAAAAATATTTTAGATGAGAATCAAAAGCACACCATTGAAATTAAGCGCAGCGAGATTGCTGATCAATTTCAATGTGTACCTTCACAGATCAATTACGTGATTAAAACTCGCTTTACTGTGGAAAAGGGCTATATAGTGGAAAGTAAACGTGGTGGCGGAGGTTATATCCGCATAAGACGTGTACAGCATCGTTCTGAATCACAAATGATTGATGATATCGTCAATATGATTCAGCCAGAGGTGTCACAATCCGTAGCGTTGGATATTATAGAACGATTAAAAGAAAATGAAAGCATTACGGAACGTGAAGCTAGAATGATGGCAAGTGTAATGGAGCGAGAAGTACTTGCTTTCCCTCTTCCTCTGAGGGATGAAATTCGCTCTAGGATACTCACGGCTATGTTATTCACCTTAAAGTATCAAAGTTAGGTAAGGAAGGAGAAGGTTTTATGGATTGCCAACGTTGCCATAAACGCCCTGCAACGGTTCATTTAACGCAAGTAATTAACGGTGAAAAAACGGAAGTTCATGTATGTGAATATTGTGCAAAGGAAAAAGGGTATATGAACGAAAGTGAAGAAAATTTCACGTTAAATGACTTATTATCAGGGCTTTTCAATTATGAACAACCTCCTTCTTTTAAAGGTCAACCATCTAAGACTTATCAGCCAAATAAAACTTTGAAGTGTCCAACTTGTGGATTGACTTATCAAGAGTTCGCCCAAATTGGAAAATTTGGCTGTGCAGATTGCTATAAAACCTTTGATGAACGCTTAAACCCTATCTTTCGTCGTGTCCATAGTGGAAACACGAAGCACAATGGTAAGGTTCCAAAGCGAGAAGGAGGAAACTTGCACGTAAAAAGGCAAATGGATCACTATAAGTCAGAACTTCAGAGGCTTATAGAGCAAGAAGAATTTGAGGAAGCAGCAAAAGTAAGAGATCAGATTCGTTCGCTTGAGCAGCAGCTTCATCACGGAAAGGGGGATGAAGAATAATGTCTTTAGAGCAATTTATTAATGAAGCCATTAGCCCCTGGATGAAAGAAGAAGGCCCGGATAGTGATATTGTCATGAGCAGTCGAATACGACTGGCTCGGAATTTTCAGAAATATCCTTTTCCTGTGATTTCTTCAGAAGAACGAATGAAAGAAATTCTAGATTTTTTTAAACAAGAATATAAAGGTCAATCTTTTAGGGATTATAAGGGTTTTGAAGTAGTAGAAATGAGTGATTTACAGCAGATTGAAAAAAGGGTACTGGTTGAAAAGCATTTGATCAGTCCTCATCTTATAGATCACTCTAAAAATTCTGCTGCATTAATCTCCCAAAATGAACAGGTTTCGATTATGATTAATGAAGAAGATCATATTCGTATTCAATTATACTTCCCCGGATTCCAGCTTGATCGTGCGTTAGAACAAGCGTCTCAACTGGATGACTGGTTAGAAGAAAAAGTGGATTACGCCTTTGATGAAAATAGAGGGTATTTAACAGCCTGTCCAACAAATGTAGGAACAGGGATGAGAGCATCGGTTATGATGCACTTACCAGCCTTAGCTATGACGCATCAGATCAACCGAATGACACCGGCGATCAACCAGCTTGGTTTAGTGGTCCGCGGAATTTATGGAGAAGGCAGCGAAGCTTTAGGGAACATTTTTCAAATATCGAACCAAATTACGTTAGGGAAGTCAGAAGAAGACATTGTAGAGGATCTGCATAGTGTTGTTAGGCAGCTGATCGACCAGGAACGTAAAGCGCGTCAAACTTTACTGCACCGCTCAGGAGTTCAGCTTGAAGATAGAGTTTTTCGTTCCTATGGTGTTTTGAAGCACAGTCGAATCATAGAGTCTAAAGAGGCAGCTAAATGTTTATCTGATCTCCGACTTGGAATCGACTTAGGGTTCATCGATCGTATTCAAAAAAACATTTTAAATGAACTGATGGTCCTTACTCAACCAGGATTTTTACAACAATATGCGAAAGAATCTTTATCCCCGTCTGAGCGGGATGTTCGCAGAGCATCATTGATTCGTGAAAGACTTCAATTAGAAAAACAAGAATAAATCGTTAGGAGGTCATGTCCATGATGTTTGGACGATTTACAGAAAGAGCACAGAAGGTATTAGCATTAGCTCAAGAAGAAGCTGTACGATTAGGCCATAACAATATTGGAACTGAGCACATTTTATTAGGGTTAGTTAGTGAAGGGGAAGGAATTGCGGCTAAAGCGCTGACAGCGTTAGGTCTTGAATCCAGTAAAATTCAACAAGAAGTTGAGAACTTAATTGGCAAGGGCGAAAAGGTTTCCCAGACGATTCACTACACTCCTCGTGCGAAGAAGGTCATCGAGTTATCTATGGATGAAGCTCGTAAGCTAGGCCATTCTTACGTAGGTACTGAACACATTCTTCTCGGGTTGATCCGAGAGGGTGAAGGAGTGGCAGCCCGCGTTCTTAACAACCTTGGTGTAAGCTTAAATAAAGCACGGCAACAAGTACTTCAGCTGCTTGGCAACAATGAATCTACTGGCGGTCAAAACCGACGCGGTGGAGGTTCAAGTGCACAAGCTGCTAACGCCAATACACCAACACTTGATTCCTTGGCTCGAGATTTAACAGCCATTGCTAAAGAAGGTAATATTGATCCAGTCATTGGGCGTAGTAAGGAAATACAGCGTGTTATCCAAGTATTAAGCCGTCGTACTAAAAACAACCCCGTGTTAGTAGGGGAGCCAGGTGTAGGTAAAACAGCTATTGCTGAAGGGCTTGCCCAGCAAATTATGAATAATGAAGTCCCTGAAATCCTGCGTGATAAGCGCGTAATGACATTAGACATGGGTACAGTGGTAGCTGGCACGAAATATCGTGGTGAATTCGAAGATCGCTTGAAAAAAGTGATGGAGGAAATTCGTCAAGCTGGCAACATCATTTTGTTTATTGATGAATTGCACACGCTAATTGGAGCAGGAGGCGCGGAAGGTGCCATTGACGCTTCGAACATTCTTAAACCATCTTTAGCACGTGGTGAATTACAATGTATCGGTGCCACAACCTTAGATGAATATAAGAAATATATTGAAAAGGATGCCGCTTTAGAGCGTCGTTTCCAGCCGATCCAAGTGGATGAACCAACCCTTGATGAATCCGTTCAAATCTTAAAAGGTTTGCGTGATCGTTATGAAGCTCACCACCGTGTAACGATTACTGATGATTCTATTGAGTCAGCTGTACGTTTCTCTGATCGTTATATCACTGATCGATTCTTGCCGGATAAAGCTATAGATTTAATTGATGAAGCTGCGTCTAAAGTACGTCTTCGTTCTTATACGGCCCCGCCTAACCTAAAAGAGCTTGAGCAAAAGCTTGAAGAAGTACGAAAAGAGAAAGACGCGGCTGTTCAAAGTCAGGAGTTTGAGAAAGCAGCTTCATTGAGAGACAGTGAACAGCGTCTACGAGATGAATTAGATAAAACAAAAGACGAATGGAAAGAAAAGCAAGGTCAAGAGGATTCTGAAGTGACAGTAGAAGATATTGCTTCCATCGTTTCAACCTGGACGGGTGTCCCTGTATCTAAAATGACAACAGAAGAAAGTGAACGTCTACTTCACTTAGAAGATACACTGCATAACCGTATTATCGGTCAAGAGGAAGCTGTCAAAGCTATTTCTAAAGCCATTCGCCGTGCTCGTGCTGGTTTGAAAGATCCTAAACGCCCGATTGGCTCCTTTATCTTCCTGGGACCAACAGGTGTAGGTAAAACAGAATTAGCACGTGCTTTAGCCGAAAGCATGTTTGGCGAAGAAGATGCAATGATTCGTATCGATATGTCCGAGTACATGGAGAAACACAGCACGTCTCGACTTGTTGGTTCACCTCCAGGTTATGTAGGATATGATGAAGGCGGACAGTTAACAGAGAAAGTGCGTAACAAACCTTATTCTGTTATCCTGCTTGATGAAATTGAAAAAGCACACCCAGAAGTATTTAACATTTTACTTCAAGTGCTGGAAGATGGCCGCTTAACAGATTCTAAAGGACGTGTAGTAGACTTCCGTAACACGGTGCTCATCATGACTTCTAATGTGGGAGCAAGTGAATTGAAGCAGAATAAATACGTTGGATTCTCTATGGATGAAGCCGATCAAAATTACAAAGACATGAAGTCTAAAGTAACAGATGAACTGAAGAAAGCGTTCCGTCCAGAATTCTTAAACCGTATCGATGAAACCATTGTTTTCCACTCTTTAGAGAGAAAACATATGAAGCACATCGTTACACTTATGGCAGAGCAGTTAAGAAAACGCCTGCTTGAACAAGAAATTGACTTTACGCTGACGGAAAAAGCAATCGAACACATTGCTGAAGAAGGCTTTGATCCAGAATACGGTGCACGTCCTCTTCGCCGCTCTATACAGAAAAACGTAGAAGATCTACTATCAGAAGAGCTGTTGAAGGAAAATATTCAAAAAGGTCAAAAAGTGAAAATTGACTTAAATGATAATAAAGAATTTACCGTTCACACTCAACAAGAAGCATAATTGAAGGTCAATTATGAATAAAATATGAAATGTTTAAAATCGGAAGGTGTTTGCCTTCCGATTTTTTTCCGATTTAGATATTCTTTAAGTAAGGCAATTTTAATGCAATTGATATCATCATGAAACTTTTTCACAAACCATATCGTATATAATGAGGTAGAGGAGAGGTAACCTTGGCAAAAAGAAAAACAAAATTTGTTTGTCAGGAATGTGGATATGAATCTCCTAAATGGATGGGGAAGTGTCCGGGTTGCCATCAGTGGAATACGCTCGTTGAGGAAGCGTCCATTACAGGCGGGTCACGACATGTTTTCCAAACCAATTCATCAGGAGCTGCAAAGCCAGAGAAAATTACGGCGATAAAATCAGAAAAAGAACCGCGTATGGAAACAGATATGCCAGAGTTAAACCGTGTACTTGGAGGCGGCATTGTGCCGGGCTCTTTGGTTTTAATTGGGGGAGATCCGGGTATCGGGAAATCAACATTACTCTTGCAAGTTTCTGCACAAGTAGCAAACAAATCGTTACCCGTTCTATATATTTCAGGAGAAGAATCTTCAAGGCAGACTAAGCTTCGTGCTGAAAGGCTGGGCATACAGTCAGATGAGTTATACGTTCTTTCGGAAACAAATTTACAGGACGTGTTAACGCAAATTGAGGAAATTGATCCAAAATTGGTCATCATTGACTCCATACAAACAATTTTCAAAGAAGATGTAACTTCAGCACCCGGAAGTGTCTCTCAAGTGCGTGAGTGTACGAGTCAATTAATGAGGATTGCCAAAAGTAAAGGCATTCCTATTTTTATAGTAGGCCACGTGACAAAAGAAGGGTCCATTGCCGGTCCGCGTTTACTTGAGCACATGGTAGATTCCGTTCTTTATTTTGAAGGTGAAAGACATCATACGTTTCGCATCCTGCGCAGTGTGAAAAACCGTTTCGGAAGCACACATGAGATGGGCATATTTGAGATGAAAGAGAAGGGCTTAGAAGAGGTTCTCAACCCTTCTGAAATCTTTCTTGAGGAAAGGTCCCAAGGAGCGGCAGGATCTATTGTAGTGGCTTCTATGGAAGGCACGCGGCCTGTATTAGTGGAGATCCAAGCATTAATATCACCGACTTCTTTTGGAAATCCTCGACGAATGGCAACAGGATTGGATAATAGCCGGGTTCCGTTATTAATGGCCGTACTTGAAAAGCGTGCAGGTCTCCTTCTTCAAAACCAGGATGCTTATATTAAAGTTGCTGGCGGAGTGAAGCTGGATGAACCTGCCATTGATTTAGCAGTGGCTATCAGTATAGCTTCAAGCTTTAGAGATCAAGTCTCAAATGGAAATGATGTAGTCGTCGGTGAAGTCGGATTAACAGGCGAAGTCAGGCGTGTAGCGAGAATAGAACAGCGGGTTCAAGAAGCAGCTAAGCTCGGATTTAAAAGGGTCATTATCCCACAGAAGAACCTTGATGGCTGGACACCTCCTGCTTCGATTCAAGTGGTAGGAGTCCGTACAGTGCAGGAAGCTATGCAAGTAACATTGGGGGATCGATAATGGAAGGGCATGATCATAAGGAAAATTCCATCGGAGAAATGCTGAAATTCGTGGCCCCGGGGACGCCCCTTCGTGATGGAATTGATAACGTATTACGGGCGAAAACAGGCGGATTGATTGTGATAGGTTATGGAAAAGAAATTCAGGAATTAGTGGATGGAGGCTTTCACATACAGTCTGAGTTCACTCCGGCTCACTTATATGAATTGGCTAAAATGGACGGTGCTTTAATTTTAAATGATGAAGGTACGGAAATCCTTTATGCCAATGCTCAACTGATGCCGGATCCTGATATTCTATCAACGGAGACGGGGATGCGCCACCGGACAGCAGAGCGTGTAGCGAAACAAACCGGTCACTTAATTATTGCCATTTCACAACGGCGAAATGTAATCACCTTGTATAAAGGGTCGATTCGTTATTCCTTGAAAGATATTGGCGTCATTTTAACGAAAGCTAATCAAGCCATTCAAACGCTTGAGAAATATAAAATTGTGCTCGATCAAAGTATTACTAATCTTGGAGCGATGGAGTTTGAAAATATGGTTTCCTTCTCTGAAGTCATTCAAGTTGTTCATCGCGTAGAGATGGTATTAAGGATTAAAACGGAGATCTTGAATTACGTGAATGAATTGGGTACGGAAGGGCGGCTCATCCAGTTACAATTAACAGAGCTCGTATCTAACATTGAGGAAGAAGCTTCCCTTTTATTGCGCGATTATAGCAAACGACCTGATTATGAACCGTATTACATTTTAAGAAAAATGCAAGAACACTCAGGTACTGAACTTTTATCAGATGATCAAGTGCTAAAACTTTTAGGTTATTCTTCTGGCACGAAATTGTCTGACCCGATTCACCCAAGGGGTTATCGAGTGATGCACAGAATTCCCCGACTGCCGGCTTTAATCATTGAGCACTTAGTTGAACGGTTTGGCACATTAAATGACGTCGTTCAAGCTTCAGTAAAAGAACTCGTAGAAGTTGATGGGGTTGGTGAAGTGAGAGCCAAGAAAATTGGCGAGGGATTGGAAAGAATACAAGAACAATTATTCGTAGATCGTCATTTATAACCAAATGGAATATTTTTCTGTAAATTGAAAAATAATGTCATTTGTGCTAGTTTATTAAACAACATTTCAACGTCTACGATTAATAGACCTTGAGGTTGGTCATAATGGAAAATGAGGAGGTGAAAGAAGTGCTTAAACGTATCGTTCAATTATTTATAGTTATAACCGGAGGAACAATCGGTTATCTATACATGCCGGAGCTTTTTTCAGTAATGGATGTATCCTGGCAAGGTTGGATCCAATCCGGAGTAGGGGCAATTGTCGGAGCACTTATACTATTTTTATTAACTTTTTGGGTAGTAGATTATATTGTTGATTTTCTCAGGTGGGTGGAGGACACCCTCGTTCGAGCCCCGGTTGCGGATCTGTTATTTGGAAGCTTAGGCTTAATCGTAGGTCTGATCATTGCCTATTTAGTGAATAATTTACTCCAGGATATTGAGATTAAAGTAGTTAGCCAGATTCTGCCTATATTTATCACATTTTTACTTGGTTATTTCGGCTTTCAAGTTGGATTTAAGCGAAAAGATGAATTTTTAAATTTATTTGCAAAGAAAGATAAGAAAGGCTCAGATGAAGATGACCTTTCTGAAGCACCAGTGGATCGATCCTTAATTCCGAAAGAAAAAATTCTAGATACGAGTGTCATTATTGATGGAAGAATTGCTGATATTTGTGAAACTCATTTTCTGGAAGGTACAATTGTTATTCCTCAGTTTGTGCTCGAGGAACTTCAGCATATTGCAGATTCATCGGATGGATTAAAGCGAAACCGCGGACGTCGTGGATTGGACATTTTAAATCGTTTACAGAAGGACCTCCCGGTTAAAGTGGAAATTTATGATGGGGATTTTGAAGAGGTTCAAGAAGTAGACAGCAAGCTTGTGAAACTTGCGAAAGTCATGGATGGGATCGTTGTGACGAACGACTTTAATCTAAATAAAGTATGTGAGTTCCAGAATGTTCAAGTCTTAAATATTAACGATTTGGCCAATGCGGTGAAACCAGTCGTTCTTCCTGGAGAAGAAATGACGATCCAAGTGATTAAAGACGGCAAGGAACAAAAGCAAGGAATTGGCTATTTAGACGATGGTACGATGATTGTTGTGGAAGAAGGAAAAGATTATATCGGCAAAACAATTGAAGTGGTTGTTACTAGTGTATTGCAAACTTCTGCGGGACGAATGATTTTTGCAAGGCCAAAATCACTTGAAAAAGCCTTATAAAAACGGTATAACAAATAGAGATTAGCAAAAGTGATAACTGCGTGTTATCGCTTTTGTTGTTTCACTTTATTTAAGGTGGTTATCATGATAAATTATACAGCGATCGTTTTAGCAGCCGGACAAGGAAAACGGATGCATGCAGGACAAAATAAACAATTTTTGATGATCAATGATTTGCCGCTTATCATACATACTTTAACTGTATTTGTGCAAGACCCTTGGTGCAATGAGATTGTGCTGGTTACGAATAAACAAGAGAATGCTCAGATGGAAGAAATCCTCCACCAACATCAACTAAGTGATCGTATGACTTTGGTCAATGGTGGTGCTGAACGACAAGATAGTGTTTATGAAGGGCTGCAGGCTGTCAAGCGAACGAACCAGCCCGTGTTTATTCACGATGGAGCTCGTCCTTTTGTAAAACGAGAGCATCTTCATCAGCTTGCTGAGGTGGTTACTGAACGCAGGGCAGGCCTGTTAGCCGTACCTGTGACGGATACCATTAAGCAAAAGCAAAAGGAGCAACTCATTACACTGGACCGTCATTCTCTTTGGGCTGCTCAAACCCCGCAAGGATTTCATTACCCTTTAATTCTCAAAGCTCATGAAGAAGCAAAATCACAAAATTATTATGGGACAGATGATGCGTCCCTTGTGGAACGTCTTGGTGAAGCGGTAAACGTGGTTGAAGGAAGTTATGACAACATGAAGCTGACTACGCCGGAGGATTTAGTAAAGGCTAAATCTTATGCTGCTCATAAAGGAAAGGTCGTGAAGGATACTATGATTCGTATTGGACAAGGCTTTGATGTTCATCAGTTTGCTGAAGGCCGTAAGTGTATAGTGGGTGGTATTGAAATCCCGCATGATAAAGGACTGTTAGGTCATTCTGATGCTGATGTTTTGCTTCATACGATAGCAGATGCTTGTCTAGGGGCTATTGGCGAAGGGGATATCGGTAGACATTTTCCAGATACCGACGATGCCTTTAAAGATGCGGATTCGGGAAAGCTTTTGCAGCAAGTGTGGAAGTTCGTGACGGATCAAGGGTACGAGCTGGGCAATATAGACTGCACTGTGATCGCTCAAGCTCCTAAAATGGCTCCTTATGTGGAGGAGATTCAAAGAAACATAGCTGCACTTTTAAACAGTGATGCAGAGCGCATTAACGTTAAAGCGACGACAACCGAAAAACTTGGTTTTACAGGTAGAAAAGAAGGGATGGCGGCCCAGGCTGTTGTTCTTCTGCAAAAATAGTCAACAATAGACAGTAAATAATGATAAAATGAATAAAATGGAGACGGATTTGAAAGGAGTTCATATTATGAGTAACGAAGTACGTGTGCGTTATGCGCCAAGTCCTACAGGCAACCTTCATATAGGGAATGCTCGTACGGCTCTATTCAATTATTTATATGCAAGAAACGCTGGAGGAAAGTTCATTATCCGCGTGGAAGATACAGATGCGAAGAGGAATGTAGCTGGTGGAGAAGAAAGTCAGCTGAATTACTTAAAATGGCTCGGTATTGAATGGGATGAAGGAGCGGATGTCGGAGGAGAATACGGCCCTTATCGTCAAATGGAGCGTTTAGATATTTATAATAAATATGTAGATGATCTGCTTGAGAGAGGTTTGGCTTATAAGTGTTATATGACGGAGGACGAGCTTGAAGCGGAACGTGAAGCTCAGATCAACCGTGGAGAAGCCCCTAAATACTCTGGTGCTCATAGTGATTTAACAGAAGAACAAGTAAAAGAGTTTGAGGCGGAAGGAAGAGAACCGAGTATTCGTATTCGCGTTCCTAAAAATTACACCTATGAGTTTAACGATATCGTTAGAGGTAAAATTTCTTTTGAATCCAGCGATTTTGGAGACTGGGTGATCGTTAAGAAGAATGGAACGCCAACCTACAACTTTGCTGTAGCCATTGATGATCATTTAATGGGAATTTCTCACGTCTTGCGCGGAGAGGAACACATTTCCAATACTCCTAAGCAATTGATGGTTTATGAGGCATTTAACTGGGAAGCTCCTAAATTTGGTCATATGACGTTAATCCTTAATGAAAATCGTAAGAAGCTGAGCAAACGTGATGAGCATATCCTGCAATTTATTGAACAATATAAGAATCTAGGATATTTGCCAGAAGCATTGTTTAACTTTATTACATTACTTGGCTGGTCCCCTGTGGGAGAAGAAGAAATATTCACCCAGGATAAATTAATTGAGATTTTCGACGCGGAGCGACTATCTACATCACCAGCCATCTTTGATCCAGCTAAACTGAAATGGATGAACAACCAATATATTAAAGCTTCAAGCTTGGAGCGTGTAGTAGATCTTGCTCTCCCTCACCTAATTGAAGCTGGCCGTGTAAGGGAGGATATGAGTGAAGAAGATCGTGAGTGGACGCATGAGTTAATTTCCCTTTACCATGAGCAAATGAGCTATGGAGCGGAAATTGTTGAACTGACTGACCTCTTCTTTAAAAAAGAAATCCAGTATGATGAAGATGCTTTAGAAGTTCTTAAAGGTGAGCAGGTCCCAGAGGTGCTAGAAGCATTTAAAGGAAAGCTCGCAGAATTAGATGAGTGGACGCCTGAGAACATTAAAGCTCAAATCAAGGCGACTCAAAAAGAAACGGGACATAAAGGTAAAAAATTATTTATGCCAATTCGAGTAGCTACAACAGGTCAGACTCATGGTCCTGAATTGCCAAATGCGATTCGTCTGCTTGGCCTGGAGACCGTTACGATCCGATTGAATGACGCTTTAAAACAAATCCAAGACTAATCTGTTCACAAATTGCAACTTTTCACATATAGTAAAGGTACCCATATGGAACGTAGATGAGGAGAAGTAGGAGAACCTTTCTTTACACAGAGAAAATCACCTTTGGCTGGAAGTGATTTTAAGGGAAGGCTCTGAAATGCACCTCTGAGTCCCTGGTTGAATGAAGTAGGCTGGGGCGGTCGCCTGCCGTTATTAGGGAGAGTGAGGGAAGTACGTTTCCTAAACAGAGTGGAACCGCGCATAACGCGTCTCTGTGCTAATTAAGCACAGGGGCGCGTTTTTTATATAGGAATAACCAACGTTGAGCACAAGTCACTGTGCCTGAATCTTATAAGTAAAGAGAAGGAGGATGCCGGATGGGATGGTTTAAAGTGTTTAAAGAAGATGTAGATGTCGTGTTTGATCAAGATCCAGCGGCACGTTCCTATATTGAAGTGATTTTAACGTACTCCGGGCTTCATGCTACGTGGTCTCACAGGATTGCTCACGCTTTTTATAAAAGGAAATTCTTTTTCCTGGCCCGAATCATTTCACAAATCAGTCGTTTCTTTACTGGAATTGAAATTCACCCAGGTGCGAAAATAGGCCGCCGCTTCTTTATTGATCACGGCATGGGAGTTGTCATCGGGGAAACGTGTGAGATTGGTGATAATGTGACCCTTTTCCAAGGGGTAACCCTGGGGGGGACAGGAAAAGAAAAAGGAAAACGTCACCCAACGCTAAAGGATAATTCATTAGTCGCTACAGGGGCGAAAGTTTTAGGTTCTATCACGATTGGCGAGAATTCAAAGGTAGGAGCAGGGTCCGTTGTGTTAAAAGATGTGCCTGATAATTCAACCGTTGTGGGGATTCCAGGTCACGTCGTCATTCAGGACGGGAAGAAGATTCGCCAAAAAGACTTGGATCACCATAAGCTCCCGGACCCTGTATATGATCGTTTAAACGAAATGGAAGAAGAAATCAAGCAACTTTGCTTACAATTAGAACAAGAGGAAAAAGGAGCGGAACAGGATGAGCATAAAAGTATTCAACACGCTGACAAGAACTAAAGAACCTTTCACCCCACTCGAAGAAGGCAAGGTCAAAATGTACGTATGCGGTCCTACAGTATATAACTATATTCATATCGGTAACGCTCGGCCGGCGATCGTTTTCGATACGGTTCGCAGATATTTCGAGTACAAGAACTTTGATGTGCAGTATGTATTAAACTTTACAGACGTTGATGATAAATTAATCAAAGCTGCGAACGAGTTAGGAGAAGAGGTTCCAGATATCGCCAACCGTTTTATTCAAGCGTATAAAGAGGATGTAGGAGCCTTAGGAGTTAAAGAAGCGGTCCACCACCCTCGCGTAACGGAAAATATGGAGGAAATCATCCAGTTTATTGATGGCTTAATAGAAAAAGACTTTGCTTATGAGTCTGGCGGCGATGTTTATTTCCGTACACGTTCTTTCAACGAGTATGGCAAGCTTTCTCATCAGTCCATTGATGAACTGCGTTCTGGAGCTCGTATTGAAGTAGGAGAGAAAAAAGAAGACCCGCTTGATTTTACTTTATGGAAAGAAGCGAAAGAAGGAGAAATTGCATGGGAGAGTCCGTGGGGTAAAGGGCGTCCGGGCTGGCATATTGAATGCTCCGCTATGGCGAAGAAGTACCTTGGCGATACCATTGATATCCACGCGGGCGGCCAAGACTTAACATTCCCTCACCATGAAAATGAAATTGCTCAATCAGAAGCAAATAATGGAGAATCTTTTGCTCGTTACTGGATGCATAATGGGTATATCAACATTGAAAATGAGAAAATGTCTAAATCCTTAGGGAATTTTGTACTTGCTCATGACTTAGTGCAGAAGCATGACCCCCAAGTGATTCGCTTCTTCATGTTGAGCGTGCACTATCGTCACCCCATTAACTTTAGCGATGAGCTGCTAGCCGGTGCTAAGAGCAGTTTTGAACGCATTCGTAACGCCTATGAAAACTTACTTCACCGTAAAGATTCAAGCTTAAATTTAACAGATGAAAAGACGTATTGGTTAGAAGAAGCCGCTAAACATAAACAACAGTTTATTGCGGAGATGGATGATGATTTCAATACAGCCAATGCGATCTCTGTATTGTTTGATTTAACAAAAACGGCTAATTTGTATTTGCAATCAGAACAGACCCATACAGAAGTGATTGATCAATTTTCCGAAACGCTTAAAGAACTTGCAGGGGTATTAGGGCTGCAGCTTGAACAAGAAGTGGAGCTGTTAGACGAGGAAATTGATGCGTTGATTGAGGAAAGAAAACAAGCGAGAAAAGAACGTAATTTTGCTCGTGCTGATGAAATCCGTGATGAGCTTAAAGCACGAAACATTATTTTAGAAGACACCGCCCAGGGCACTCGTTGGAAGCGGGGGTAAGAGGATGACTTTTACAAATGTGAAGCAGATGAAAAGCCTCGCCCTCGCCTATATGGGTGACGGGGTGTACGAATTGTATGTAAGGAAGCATTTATTACAGCAGGGTCAAGTGAAGCCTGAGCAGCTGCACAGGGCGGCTATTCAGTTTGTGTCTGCTAAATCACAAGCTCAGGTGGTACGAGCCTGGCAAGAGGAAGAGCTTCTTACTGAAGAGGAAGAAGGTGTGTTAAGAAGGGGACGCAATGCAAAGTCTGGAACGGTTCCGAAAAACACGGATGTACAAACGTATCGATACTCCACAGCATTTGAAGCGGTTTTAGGTTTTCATTATCTTTCAGGCAATGAGCAGCGCTTAGAAGAGTTAATTGGACGAGCCATTGAGCTGGTAGAAGAGAGGAGAGAAGCGAAATGAATGAAGAATGGATCATTGGAAAAAATCCAGTGTTAGAAGCGATAAAGTCTGGGCGTTCTATTAATAAAGTGTTTGTTTCTGAGCAGCTTCAGTACCAGTCAGTAAAGAAAATTGAACAAGCAGCCAAAGAAAATGGCGTGCTTGTACAGAAAGCTCCGAAGAAAAAAATTGATCAGCTTGTCGAAGGTAACCACCAGGGAGTCGTCGCGGCTGTCGCTGCTTATGAATATAGCGATATAGATGATTTGTTTGCCCGAGCGAATGAAAAAGGAGAGGAACCATTTTTCATCATTTTAGATGAGATTGAGGATCCTCATAATTTAGGATCAATCCTTCGTACTGCGGACGCTAGTGGTGCTCATGGCGTCATCATTCCAAAAAGACGCTCCGTTGGATTAACTTCTACGGTAGCGAAAACTTCCACAGGGGCGATTGAATACATTCCAGTCGCTCGCGTTACCAATTTATCACGCACAATTGATGAATTGAAAGAACGTTTTGTTTGGGTGGTAGGCACCGATGCCAAAGGGACAGAGGATTACCGAGAATTAGATGGCAAAATGCCTTTAGCTTTGGTCATTGGCAGTGAAGGAAAAGGGATGAGTCGATTAACAAAAGATAAATGTGACTGGACCGTAAGTCTTCCAATGGCCGGGAAGGTGACCTCTTTGAATGCTTCAGTAGCTGCCTCACTGCTTATGTATGAAGTGTATCGAAAACGTCACCCTGTCGAGGGATAATACAATGAATGTACTAATCGTTGACGGATACAACATCATTGGGGCTTGGCCGGAACTAAAACAGCTTAAAGACAAGGATTTAGGACAGGCAAGAGATTTGTTGATTGAAATGATGGCAGAGTATCAATCCTATACGGGGGATCGGGTCATTGTTGTTTTTGATGCTTATCATGTGCGAGGACTCGAAACGAAGCAAAAAAGCTTTAAAGTGGAGACGATCTACACGAAAGAAAATGAAACAGCGGATGAACGAATCGAGAAATTATCCGGACAATTAAATGATGTTCGTACACAAGTTTATGTGGCAACATCCGATTATGCCGAACAGAGAACCATTTTTGCACAAGGTGCTTACCGGAAATCGGCAAGGGAATTATATATCGAAGTTAAGAACATTGAACAAGAAATAAAAAAAGATTTAGAAACCCATAAAGAGGTTCAATATCAGTCTAAAATTCCGATAAATAAAGAGATAAGAGATATTTTTGAGAAGTGGAGAAGAGGCAATAAATAACAAACGCCATATTGACGCTTTTGAAGCGCTTACTGTATAATATTTCTATATTTAGGTACCACAGTCGGAGGGATCCTGAGTGAGCATCGGACAAACAAAGATAGGCATCGAGAAGTTGGATTTCAGTCAACTTGATGACGAAGAAATCATTGAGCGGATTAACCACGGGCAAGTCCAGGCTCTAGATTTTTTAATTGATAAGTACAAAAATTTCGTTCGTGCCAAAGCACGGACGTATTTCCTCATTGGCGCAGATCGGGAAGACATTGTACAAGAAGGCATGATTGGTCTTTATAAAGCCATTCGTGATTATCAAGGGGACAAGCTTTCGTCTTTTAAAGCCTTTGCCGAACTGTGCGTCACTCGTCAAATTATTACCGCAATTAAAACTGCCACTCGCCAAAAACACATTCCACTCAATTCATATGTTTCTCTCGATAAGCCGATATTTGATGAAGAAGCGGACCGAACGTTATTAGATGTCATAGCAGGCTCGAAAGCGATTGACCCACAGGAACTTATGGTCAATAAAGAAAGGTTTGGGGACATAGAGGAGAAGATCTCTGAACTGCTTAGTGAACTGGAACAGCAGGTTCTCTCCTTGTATTTAGACGGTAAAACGTATCAGGAGATCTCCGTAGAACTGAAGAGACATGTTAAATCTATTGATAATGCGCTTCAGAGGGTCAAACGAAAGCTTGAAAGATACATTGAATTCTCTGAAACAACTTAACTATCATGCAATTGACACTAGGTTGTAAGCGTGCTACATTAGTGAAAGTGAATAAACCTCTAGGACGAGGTGACTGTCGATGAGAAAGAAAGTAATTTTAGCTTGTACCCAATGTCAAAGTCGTAATTATACTACAAATATAAATCGCTCAAATCAGTCTGAACGTTTAGAAGTTCGCAAATTTTGTAAGACTTGTGGTGAACATACACTTCATCGCGAAACAAAATAGAGGATGAAGCCGGTTGGCGTAAGTTTGGGGGTAGTACGATCATGTTTAAATTCTTGAAAAATGTATCGCGCGAGATGCGTAAAGTTAGCTGGCCAAAAGGGCAAGAATTAACGAAGTATACCATTACCGTACTTTTTACCGTAGCTTTCGTATCTGTGTTTTTTGCGGTTGTTGACTTAGGCATTACACAAATACTTGAACTTATTCCTAGCTAATAGTACAGTCAGTTTTGTGATATACTAGTTAATAGTCTTGTACAAAAAACCCGTCTGACGGGTTTTTTCATGTTGGAAATCCTTTTAAAAATGAACGATAAGGGAGGGAAGGGCAAGCCACTTGTCCTGTGTAAATGGAAAAAAGATGGTATGTGGTTCACACGTATTCAGGTTATGAAAACAAGGTGAAGACCAATTTAGAGAAGCGAGTCGAGTCAATGGGAATGGAAGATAAGATTTTCCGTGTCCTTGTTCCTGAAGATGAAGAAACGGAAATTAAGAATGGCAAGCGTAAAGTGAATAAGAAAAAAGTTTTCCCTGGCTACGTTATTGCTGAAATGGTAATGACGGATGATTCCTGGTATGTTGTGCGCAATACACCCGGGGTGACTGGTTTCGTTGGTTCGACCGGCTCTGGCTCAAAGCCGATCCCTCTCTTACCTGAAGAAGTCGATACCGTGCTGAAGCGTATGGGTATGACAGAGCCAACATCAGCAGATATTGATTTTGAAGTGAAAGAAAGTGTTAAAGTAACAGATGGACCTTTTGCTAACTTCACAGGTACGATCGAATATATTGATATTGATAAACAAAAAGTGAAGGTCCACGTTAATATGTTCGGTCGTGAGACGCCAGTTGAACTGGACTTCTCTCAAATAGAAAAATTATAAATCCCTTTCCCCTTGCATTATCATTAAATAAATGCTAGAATTCTTATGTTCTTTATGTGCCTCAGAAAAGAGGCGTTAATGCATATTGCGTTGAGTGGGAGGGGAAAACCCTATTACCACATCACGGACTTTAAGGAGGTGTGTCTCGTGGCTAAAAAAGTTATTAAAGTTGTAAAGCTACAGATTCCAGCAGGTAAAGCAAACCCAGCTCCACCGGTAGGACCGGCACTAGGACAAGCGGGTATTAATATCATGGGCTTCTGTAAAGAATTTAACGCTAAAACACAAGATCAAGCAGGAATGATTATTCCGGTTGAGATCTCTGTTTTTGAAGATCGTTCTTTTACATTTGTTACAAAAACTCCACCAGCTGCTGTTCTACTTAAGAAAGCAGCGGGGATCGAATCAGGTTCAGGTGAGCCAAACCGTAACAAGGTAGCTACTGTTAAACGCGATCAAGTAAAAGAAATCGCTGAAACAAAAATGCCTGACTTGAACGCTGCTGACGTTGAAGCTGCAATGCGTATGGTTGAAGGTACAGCGCGCAGCATGGGAATCACAGTTGAAGACTAATCCCACAGCGTCACTCTAATGGAGTTGAAGGTTGCGACACAGGAGTGATCCTTGGTTCGCAACCTTTATTCGTGGGAGGTTAATCCGTTAAAACCACAATGAGGAGGAAATTAAAAAATGGCTAAGAAAAGCAAAAAGCAACAAGAGCTACAAAAGCTTGTTGATCGTACAAAAGCTTATCAAGTAAATGAAGCAATCAGCCTTGTGAAAGAAACGTCTAAAGCTGGATTTGATGAAACTGTAGAAGCAGCTTTCCGTCTTGGAGTAGATCCTAAGAAAGCGGACCAACAAATCCGTGGAGCTATGGTTCTTCCGCACGGAACTGGTAAAACACAGCGTGTACTTGTTTTCGCTAAAGGTGATAAAGCGAAAGAAGCAGAAGCTGCTGGAGCAGATTACGTAGGAGAGCAAGACTTGATTAATCAAATTAATCAAGGATGGTTCGATTTCGACGTAGTCGTTGCAACGCCTGACATGATGGCTGAAGTTGGTAAACTAGGTCGTGTGCTAGGACCAAAAGGTCTTATGCCTAACCCTAAAACAGGCACAGTAACTTTCGAAGTTGAAAAAGCAGTAAATGAAATCAAAGCAGGTAAAGTAGAATACCGTGTTGACAAAGCTGCTAATATTCATGTACCAATCGGAAAAGCTTCTTTCGATGAAGGAAAGCTTAAAGAAAACTTCGAAGCGATTACTGATGCTCTAGTTAAAGCTAAGCCACAAGCTGCGAAAGGTACTTACATGCGTAATGCTGCAGTATCTTCCACTATGGGCCCTGGCATCAAAGTTGATGTTTCTAGCTACGTTAAGTAATCAATGGTTGACTTTCCGTTTTTAATTATTTATAATTAGAAACGTTGTATAAATTAAATACGTTATACCGAAGACAGTAGGTGCGGTGATCCGCTTAAATTTCCTGCCGAGGTGTGTGAATAAACAGTCCAGCATCGTTGCTGTGCTGACATACGTACCTCCATGTCTTCATGGGGGTACTTTTATTTTATGTAAAACACGAACTCCAATCGGTATGATGCTAAGTCAATAGGAGGTGGAACGATGAGCAATATTATTGAGCAAAAGCAGCAGGTTGTTACAGAAATCGCTGAGAAACTTCGCAACAGTAAATCTGCTGTACTAGTAGACTACCGCGGGCTTGATGTATCAGAAGTTACAGAGCTACGTGCTCAGCTTCGTGAAGCAGGCGTAGATTTCAAAGTGTACAAAAACACAATGACTCGCCGTGCGACTGCGGAAACTGAACTAACTGATCTTGATGAAGTCCTAACTGGACCGACAGCTCTTGCGACTAGTGAAGATGACGCTGTTTCTCCAGCGAAAATCTTGAACAACTTTGCGAAAGATCATGACAGCCTTGAACTTAAAGGCGGCGTGATCGAAGGAAAAGTTGCTACTCTTGAGCAAATCAAAGAGCTTGCTACTCTTCCAAACTACGAGGGACTTGTTTCTATGTTCCTAAGCGTGCTACAAGCACCAGTACGAAACTTCGCATACGCGACAAAAGCAATTGCGGAACAAAAAGAAGAAGAAAGTGCATAAGCTTGCACTCGTTTACGGTTAATAAAAATATTTTAAAATCTAAGGAGGAAATTTCTCATGTCTAACGAACAAATTATCGAAGCGATTAAAGAAATGTCTGTTCTTGAGCTTAACGACCTAGTTAAAGCAATTGAAGAAGAATTTGGTGTATCTGCTGCTGCTCCAGTTGCAGCTGGTGGTGCTGCTGCAGGTGGCGAAGCTGAAGAAGAGCAAACTGAATTTGATGTAGTACTAGAATCTGCTGGAAGCTCAAAAATTAAAGTAGTTAAAGCAGTTCGCGAAATCACTGGTCTTGGTCTTAAAGACGCAAAAGAGTTAGTTGATAACGCACCTGGCGCTGTTAAAGAAGGCGTTTCTAAAGACGAAGCTGAAGAAGTTAAAGCTAAGCTAGAAGAAGCTGGAGCTTCTGTAGAAGTTAAGTAATGATAGAATGAAGAAAAGCTCGCTGTTTATCGGCGAGCTTTCTTTTTCCTTATCTTTCTTATAAGAAGGTGTGCTGAATGTCTGAGCATTATTATTCCAAAACAACAGAGGCCAAAAGTGAAGAACGGTCGTGGTCATTTGCTCTGAAAGGGAATGAATTCACTTTTACTACAGACCATGCTGTCTTTTCTAAAGGAGAGGTGGATTTTGGGTCAAAAGTACTCATCGACGCCTATACGCCGCCTGATATACAAGGTGACATCCTTGACCTCGGATGCGGGTATGGTCCGATAGGGTTAGCAATCGCTAAAGCCGACCTTGACCGAAAAGTTGTGATGGTAGATGTCAATGAGCGAGCGTTAGCTCTAGCTAGTAAAAATGCTAAACAGAATCAAGTTGAGAATGTTATGATTAAAGAAAGTGATCGCTTTTCCAATCTAGAGGGTCACTCATTTGCGGCTGTCCTAACCAATCCGCCGATTCGTGCAGGAAAGCAAGTGGTACATGCTATGTTTACAGAATCGTTTACGGCATTAAAGCCTAACGGAGAATTATGGGTGGTTATACAGAAGAAACAAGGGGCTCCCTCTGCGAAAGAAAAGTTGGAAGAGCTTTTCGGGAATGTAGAATTGGTCGTGAAGAAGAAAGGCTATTACATCCTCAAGGCTAAAAAGGTTTGACTCGATTTTTTGTGTGTGGTATTATTGAAAAATGCCAGTATGACCTTTTTGTTGTCAAGTCTTTTTTTCACTCTTTGTATAAAAGGGTGAGAAATGGATAGAATGGTAAATCGTACATGTAGATTGAAATGAGGTTTTTGTTTGAAAACCCTTTTTCTTTTTTGTCTAACGTTAGAGAGAAATGAAGAAACACCATTCGCTAAATATGCGGATGTTTAAATAGTGCTTGTGGCAAGATCAACCGCAAGCCTGTTCGGCATGTCTTTGCCGAACCCTTTTTTCGTTTTAAAAATGCTTGATTGAAGGGGTGAATCTGTTGACAGGTCAACTAGTTCAATATGGACGACACCGCCAACGCAGAAGTTACGCACGTATTAGTGAGGTATTAGACTTACCGAACCTAATTGAAATTCAAACCGCATCTTATGAGTGGTTCTTAGAAGAAGGTTTGAAAGAGATGTTTAAAGACATCTCACCTATTGAAGATTTCACTGGGAATCTGTCACTTGAATTTGTAGATTACAGCTTAGGGGAGCCGAAGTATCCGGTCGATGAATCAAAAGACCGTGACGTGACTTACAATGCTCCGCTGCGCGTGAAAGTACGTCTATTAAATAATGAGACAGGTGAAGTGAAAGAACAAGAAGTATTTATGGGAGATTTCCCGTTAATGACTGATACTGGTACATTTATTATTAATGGTGCCGAACGAGTCATTGTATCTCAACTTGTTCGCTCTCCTAGTGTCTATTTTAATAAAAAAATAGATAAGAACGGAAAGCGTGGATATACAGCTACGGTTATTCCGAACCGTGGAGCTTGGTTAGAATTTGAAACGGATGCTAAAGATGTTGTTCATGTTCGTATCGATCGTACACGTAAGCTTCCGATCACCGTATTACTTCGTGCATTAGGATTTGGAACGGATCAAGAAATCATTGATTTGATCGGTGAAAATGAATATTTGAAGAATACGTTAGAGAAAGACAACACTGAAACCAGTGAGAAAGCATTGCTTGAAATTTATGAACGTTTACGCCCTGGTGAGCCGCCGACGGTAGAAAATGCGAAAAGCTTGTTAGTTTCTCGCTTCTTCGATCCAAAGCGTTATGACTTGGCTCGCGTAGGACGATACAAAATGAATAAAAAGCTTCACATCAAAGAACGCCTCTTCAATCAAACGTTAGCAGAAACTCTTGTTGATGAAGAAACGGGTGAAGTTATTGCTGAGAAAGGTGCGAAAATCGATCGTCGTTTGTTAGATCGTTTAATTCCACACTTTAACAATCAGGAAGAAACAATGAGCGAGCGAGTACTTGATCCTGTAGATGGCGTACTAGAAGAACCAATTCGCGTTCAATCTGTGAAAATAGTAGATCCAACAGACCCTGAAGGTGAACGTTCTATCAATGTTATTGGGAACGCGAACATTGACCGCGATGTAAAACACATTACTCCTGCGGATATTTTGTCATCTATCAGCTACTTCTTTAACTTGCTTCACACTGTTGGAGGCACAGATGACATTGACCACTTAGGAAACCGTCGTCTCCGTTCAGTTGGTGAATTGCTGCAGAACCAATTCCGTATTGGACTATCTCGTATGGAGCGTGTAGTTCGTGAACGTATGTCTATTCAAGATACGTCTTCCATTACACCGCAGCAGCTGATTAACATTCGTCCTGTGATCGCGTCGATTAAAGAGTTCTTCGGAAGCTCTCAGCTTTCGCAGTTTATGGACCAGACTAACCCACTTGCAGAGTTAACGCATAAGCGTCGTCTGTCAGCGCTTGGACCGGGTGGTTTAACACGTGAGCGCGCAGGTTTTGAAGTTCGTGACGTTCACTACTCCCACTACGGTCGTATGTGTCCGATCGAAACACCAGAAGGACCAAACATTGGTTTGATTAACTCCTTATCTTCTTATGCGAAGGTAAACGAGTTTGGATTTATTGAAACACCGTATCGTCGCGTAGACCCTGAGACAAACCAGGTAACTTCTCATTTTGATTATTTAACAGCTGATGAAGAAGACCATTATGTTGTCGCACAGGCCAACGCTAAGTTAAATGAAGACGGTTCTTTTACCGATGAAGAAGTTATTGCTCGTTTCCGCGGGGAAAACACAGTAGTAAACCGTGAGCGTCTGGATTACATGGACGTATCTCCAAAACAAGTAGTATCCGCTGCGACAGCATGTATTCCATTCTTAGAAAACGATGACTCTAACCGTTCTCTAATGGGAGCAAACATGCAGCGTCAAGCAGTACCTCTATTAAAGCCTGATGCACCGATTGTAGGTACAGGTATGGAATATGTATCTGGTAAAGACTCTGGAGCTGCTGTAATCTGCCGCCACGAAGGAACTGTAGAACGTGTGGAAGCAAAAGAAGTACTTGTCCGCCGTATCTCTGAAGTAGATGGCAGAGAAGTAGAAGGTGACTTAGATCGTTACCGTCTTCAGAAATTCATTCGTTCAAACCAAGGAAGCTGTTACAACCAGCGTCCAATCGTGTCTAAAGGAGACCGCGTCGTAAAAGGTGAAATCCTTGCGGACGGGCCTTCAATGGATATGGGTGAATTGGCACTTGGTCAAAACCCTCTTGTAGCATTCATGACATGGGACGGTTATAACTATGAGGATGCTGTAATCATGAGTGAACGCCTTGTGAAAGATGACGTGTACACTTCTATTCATATCGAAGAGTATGAATCTGAAGCACGTGATACGAAGCTTGGACCTGAGGAAATTACTCGTGACATTCCAAACGTAGGGGAAGATGCATTGCGTGATTTAGACGAACGTGGAATCATCCGCGTTGGGGCTGAAGTAAGCGATGGTGACCTTCTAGTAGGTAAAGTAACTCCTAAAGGGGTGACTGAACTATCTGCTGAAGAGCGACTTCTACACGCTATCTTTGGAGAGAAAGCTCGTGAAGTTCGTGATACTTCTCTACGCGTGCCTCATGGCGCAGGTGGAATCGTACTTGATGTTAAGATCTTTAACCGTGAAGACGGCGATGAACTTCCTCCTGGTGTAAACCAATTAATCCGTGTTTACATCGTTCAGAAGCGTAAGATTTCTGAAGGGGACAAAATGGCCGGACGTCACGGAAACAAAGGTGTTATTTCGAAAATACTTCCAGAAGAAGATATGCCGTACTTGCCGGATGGAACACCGGTAGACATCATGTTGAACCCATTAGGTGTACCATCTCGTATGAACATCGGGCAAGTTCTTGAACTGCACCTTGGTATGGCTGCTCGTCAGCTTGGCATCCGTGTTGCGACACCAGTATTTGACGGTGCCCGTGAGGAAGATGTTTGGGAAACTCTCGATGAAGCCGGAATGGCTCGAGATGCTAAAACCATCTTATATGATGGAAGAACAGGCGAGCCGTTTGATAACCGTATCTCTGTCGGAGTCATGTATATGATTAAACTGTCTCACATGGTTGACGATAAACTGCACGCGCGTTCTACTGGACCTTATTCCTTAGTAACGCAACAGCCTCTAGGAGGTAAAGCACAGTTTGGCGGACAACGTTTTGGTGAGATGGAGGTATGGGCGCTTGAAGCATATGGTGCTGCCTATACGCTGCAAGAAATTTTAACGGTTAAGTCCGATGACGTCGTTGGTCGTGTGAAGACATATGAAGCGATCGTTAAAGGTGATAACGTACCGGAACCTGGTGTGCCAGAGTCATTTAAAGTTCTAATTAAAGAGCTTCAAAGCTTAGGTATGGACGTTAAGATTCTTGATGGTGAAGATGAAGAGATTGAAATGCGTGATATTGAAGAAGATCAAACGCAAGAATCTGAGAACATGAATCTCGAAGAACAATAAGGCTAATTGTTAAAGCTTAGGGTAGAACCTGGATACTAAAAGGGAGGTAGGCCCCTTGCTAGATGTAAATAGATTTGAGTATATGAAAATTGGTCTGGCTTCACCTGACAAGATTCGTTCTTGGTCTTATGGAGAAGTCAAAAAGCCAGAGACGATTAACTATCGTACACTAAAACCTGAAAAAGATGGTCTGTTCTGTGAGAGAATTTTCGGTCCGCAAAAAGACTGGGAATGTCATTGTGGTAAATACAAGCGTGTACGTTACAAAGGTGTAGTGTGTGACCGTTGTGGCGTTGAAGTTACTAAGGCGAAAGTTCGTCGTGAGCGCATGGGGCACTTAGAATTAGCTGCCCCTGTCTCTCACATTTGGTACTTCAAAGGCATTCCAAGCCGTATGGGACTTGTTCTTGACATGTCTCCTCGTGCGTTGGAAGAAGTGATCTACTTCGCTGCATATATCGTAACTGAGCCTGGAGAAACAGCTTTAGATAAAAAGCAACTTTTATCTGAAAAAGAATACCGTACTTACCGCGAGAAGTTCGGGCAAGGATTCCAGGCGGCGATGGGTGCAGAGGCCATTCGTAAGCTGCTTTCTGACATCGACTTGGATGCAGAAGTAGACACTCTTAAAGAAGAGCTGAAATCAGCTCAAGGACAACGTCGTACTCGTGCGATTAAACGTCTTGAAGTTCTTGAGTCATTCCGTAATTCGGGCAATGATCCTTCTTGGATGATCCTTGATGTACTTCCGGTCATCCCTCCAGAATTGCGTCCAATGGTTCAGCTTGATGGCGGACGCTTTGCGACGTCTGACTTAAACGACTTGTACCGACGTGTGATCAACCGTAACAATCGCCTGAAGCGTCTGTTAGATCTTGGAGCGCCGACAATTATCGTACAAAACGAGAAGCGTATGCTTCAAGAAGCTGTAGATGCTTTGATTGACAACGGTCGTCGCGGACGTCCCGTAACAGGTCCAGGAAATAGACCGCTGAAGTCTCTTTCTCACATGTTGAAAGGGAAGCAAGGTCGATTCCGTCAAAACCTACTTGGTAAGCGTGTGGACTATTCTGGTCGTTCTGTTATCGTTGTAGGTCCGAACTTGAAGATGTACCAGTGTGGACTTCCGAAAGAAATGGCTCTCGAATTGTTCAAGCCGTTCGTTATGAAAGAACTCGTTTCCCGTGGATTAGCACACAACATTAAATCAGCCAAACGTAAGATTGAACGCGTCCACCCTGAAGTGTGGGACGTTTTAGAGGATGTAATTAAGGAGCACCCGGTGCTGTTAAACCGTGCGCCAACCTTGCACCGTCTTGGCATCCAGGCTTTCGAACCAACGTTGGTTGAAGGACGCGCGATTCGTCTTCACCCGCTCGTATGTACAGCTTATAACGCTGACTTTGATGGTGACCAAATGGCTGTACACGTACCATTATCTTCTGAGGCTCAGGCTGAAGCTCGTATCCTAATGCTAGCTGCTCAGAACATCCTGAACCCGAAAGATGGCAAGCCTGTAGTTACTCCATCTCAGGATATGGTATTAGGTAACTATTACCTAACTCTTGAGCGTGAAGGTGCTGTTGGCGAAGGTATGGTTGTTAAAGACTTAAATGAAGCGTTAATGGCTTATCAGAACGGATATGTTCACTTACACACACGTGTAGCCGTTCAAGCTAACTCTTTAAACAATGAGACATTTACAGAAGCACAGAATAATCAATTGCTGATTACGTCTATTGGTAAGTTGATTTTCAATGAAATGCTTCCTAACTCGTTCCCTTATATGAACGAACCAACTCAAGAGAACCTTGAAATTAAAACTCCTGAACATTACTTTGTTGAGAAAGGTACGAACATTAAAGAAGAGATCGCTAAGCGTGATTTAGTTCTACCATTCAAGAAAGGAATATTAGGAGATATCATCGCAGAAGTATTTAAGCGTTTCTCTATTAGTGAAACTTCTAAAATGCTAGACCGCATGAAAGATCTTGGTTTTGCTTACTCTACAAAAGCTGGTATTACTGTTGGTGTATCCGACGTAGTTGTACTTCCGGAGAAAAAGGAAATTCTCGATGAAGCCCAAGCTAAAGTAGATAAGGTTCTAAAACAGTTCCGCCGTGGTCTAATTACAGAAGAAGAGCGTTATGACCGAGTAATTGAGATTTGGTCCGCTTGTAAAGATGATATTCAAGATCGACTGATGAATACCCTGAATCCTAGAAACCCAATCTTTATGATGAGTGACTCGGGTGCACGTGGTAACGCATCTAACTTTACGCAGCTTGCAGGTATGCGTGGTCTAATGGCCAACCCGGCTGGACGAATCATTGAATTGCCGATTAAATCAAGCTTCCGTGAAGGTCTAACGGTTCTTGAGTACTTTATCTCCACGCACGGTGCTCGTAAAGGTCTTGCCGATACAGCCCTTAAGACAGCCGACTCAGGTTACTTGACTCGTCGTCTTGTTGATGTGGCGCAGGATGTTATCGTACGTGATGAAGACTGTGGAACCGATCGCGGCCTTCCAGTCAGCGCAATTAAAGAAGGCACGGAAACGATCGAACCGCTTGTTGACCGCTTAGTGGGACGTACGTCATTCCAAACAGTAAAACATCCTGAAACTGGTGAAGTTTTAGCTACTCGTAATGAAGTCATCTTTGAAGATGCAGCTAAACAGATCGTTGATGCTGGAATCGAGGAGATTACTATCCGTTCAGCATTTACTTGTAACACGAAGCACGGTGTGTGTAAGAAGTGTTACGGACGTAACCTAGCTACGGGTGATGAAGTTGAAGTAGGAGAAGCTGTAGGAATTATCGCTGCACAGTCCATCGGTGAGCCTGGTACACAGTTAACAATGCGTACCTTCCACACAGGTGGTGTTGCAGGAGACGATATCACGCAAGGTCTACCGCGTATTCAAGAGATCGTTGAAGCTAGGAACCCTAAAGGTCAAGCTGTTATTACTGAGATCGAAGGAACTGTCCACGAAATCAACGAAGTGAAAGAGAAGCAAGAAATCGTTGTTCAAGGCGCAGTAGAATCTCGTTCTTATACAGCACCATATGGTTCTAGACTTAAAGTTTCAGTAGGTGATCAAGTACTAGCTGGTGAACCACTTACTGAAGGTTCAATCGATCCTAAAGAACTCTTGACGGTTCAAGGGCTAGATGGCGTCCAAGAATATCTATTAAAAGAAGTTCAAAAAGTATATCGTATGCAAGGTGTTGAGATTTCCGACAAGCACGTAGAAGTAATGGTCCGCCAAATGCTTCGTAAAATCCGTGTACTTGACTCTGGAGATACAGATGTACTACCAGGTTCCTTACTCGAAATACACCAATTCAAAGAAGCGAACCAAAAAGTTCTCATGGAAGGCGGCCAACCGGCAGTCGGCCGACCAGTTATTCTCGGTATTACAAAAGCATCGCTTGAAACTGACAGTTTCCTTTCAGCCGCATCATTCCAGGAAACAACCCGTGTCCTAACTGATGCAGCGATCAAAGGTAAACGCGATGAATTACTAGGTCTTAAAGAGAATGTTATTATTGGTAAACTTGTCCCAGCCGGTACAGGTATGACAAGATACCGTAAGATCCAAGCTGAGTCAGAACAGAAAGAAGAAAAGAACGAAGCTGCTGAAGAAGTAACTCAGCTATAAAAATCAAGGTGAAGGTTAACAGAGGATAAAAAAAGGAGCATCTTGAAAACACTATTTTTAAAATCCAGTTGACATGGGTTTTCGCTAGTGATAATATAATCAAGGTGCTTCCGTTTATCCATGTTACTTTGGAGGATATGCAGATGTCTTATGAAAAAGTAGCACAGGCTAAATCAGATATAGTCATTGGGACCAAACAAACACTTAAAGCTATGAAAAATGGCGAAGTGATTGAAGTCATAACGGCTGACGATGCTGATCAGTCGATGACATTAAAAGTAGCAAAACTAGCTGCACAATTAAACATTCCTCATACAAAAGTTGATTCAATGAGAGAGTTAGGTAATGCGTGTGGCATTGACGTTGGAGCTGCTACAGTGGCGATAAAGCAATAAAGTTTTGGCGGTGATTCGCGAAAGCTTTGTTTTTTGCCTTTTTATGAACCACCTGGATGTGTGGTATTAAAGAATTGAAGGGAGGATAATAAAATGCCAACAATTAACCAACTAGTTCGTAAAGGACGCGTAAGCAAAAGCAAAAAGTCTGACTCCCCTGCGTTGAACAAAGGCTATAACAGCTACAAGAAACGCATGACTGATCAGTCTTCTCCTCAAAAACGTGGAGTTTGCACACGTGTAGGTACGATGACTCCAAAGAAACCGAACTCTGCACTACGTAAGTATGCGCGTGTTCGTTTGACTAACCAAATTGAAGTTAACGCCTACATTCCTGGAATCGGCCACAACCTGCAAGAGCACAGTGTTGTTCTTATCCGTGGCGGACGTGTTAAAGACTTACCTGGTGTTCGCTATCACATCGTTCGTGGTGCACTTGACACTGCAAGCGTAGATGGCCGTATGCAAGGTCGTTCTAAATACGGTACGAAAAAACCTAAAAAATAAAACAATGCTTTTAGCATAATAAATAACTTTCAGGAAAGGAGGGGAACATATGCCACGTAAAGGACCAGTAGCTAAACGTGATGTGTTACCAGATCCAATGTATAACTCTAAGCTTGTTACTCGCTTAATCAACCAAATTATGGTTGACGGACAGCGCGGTAAAGCTCAGAAGATTCTTTATAAATCATTTGAACTTGTTCAAGAGCGTAGTGGAAACGACGCTATGGAAACTTTTGACCAAGCAATGAAAAATGTAATGCCAGTACTAGAAGTACGCGCTCGCCGTGTAGGTGGATCAAACTACCAAGTACCAGTTGAGGTGCGCCCGGAGCGTCGTCAAGCACTAGGCCTTCGTTTCATTGTTAACTATGCGCGTCTTCGCGGAGAAAAGACAATGGAAGAACGTCTTGCAAATGAAATTCTAGATGCAGCAAACAATACCGGTGCAGCAGTTAAGCGCCGTGAAGATATGCACAAAATGGCGGAAGCAAATAAAGCATTCGCACACTATCGTTGGTAATCAGCGAAAAACACTTTCAATCAGGAAGGAGAAAAAATCATGGCTAGAGAGTTCTCCTTGGAAAAGACTCGTAATATCGGCGTTATGGCTCACATTGATGCCGGTAAAACGACAGCTACCGAGCGTATTCTTTTCTACACAGGACGTATCCACAAAATTGGTGAAACTCACGAAGGGGCTTCCCAAATGGACTGGATGGAGCAGGAACAAGAGCGCGGAATTACAATCACTTCCGCTGCGACAACTGCTCAGTGGAAAGACCACCGTATTAACATCATTGATACTCCAGGACACGTAGACTTCACAGTTGAAGTTGAGCGTTCCCTGCGTGTACTTGACGGTTCTGTAGCTGTACTTGATGCTCAGTCTGGTGTTGAACCACAAACTGAGACAGTGTGGCGTCAGGCAACAACTTACGGTGTTCCACGTATCGTATTCATCAACAAAATGGATAAAATCGGAGCAGACTTCATCTACTCCTTAGGCACACTTAGTGATCGTCTAGGAGCTAACGCAGCTGCTGTCCAACTTCCAATTGGTGCAGAAGATGACTTCGAAGGAATTATTGATCTTGTAACAATGGAAGCTTACTACTACTTGGACGATTTAGGAACTCGTGCTGAAGCGCGCGAAATTCCTGATGAGTACAAAGAGCAAGCTGAAGAGTACCGCGGCAAGCTTGTAGAAGCCGTTGCGGAACTTGATGAAGATCTTATGATGAAGTACCTAGAAGGGGAAGAAATCACTAACGATGAGTTAAAAGTTGCTATTCGTACAGCAACACTAAGCGTTGATTTCTACCCAGTATTCTGTGGTTCAGCTTTCAAAAACAAAGGGGTTCAGCTTCTAATTGATGGAGTAATTGATTACCTTCCATCTCCATTAGACGTACCTCCAATTGAAGGTCACGTTCCACAAACTGAAGAAGAAGTCGTACGTAAGCCAGATGACAACGAGCCATTCTCTGCATTGGCATTTAAAGTTGCAACTGACCCTTATGTTGGTAAACTTACATTCTTCCGTGTTTACTCTGGTACGCTAAACTCTGGTTCTTACGTTAAGAACTCTACAAAAGATAAGCGTGAACGTGTAGGTCGTATCCTGCAAATGCACGCAAATTCTCGTGAAGAGATCTCAACGGTATACGCTGGAGATATTGCCGGTGCTGTAGGTCTTAAAGACACTGGAACAGGTGACACTCTATGTGATGAAAAGAGTCTTGTTATTCTTGAATCTATGGAATTCCCTGAGCCAGTAATCTCTGTTGCGATCGAGCCTAAATCTAAGGCTGACCAAGACAAGATGGCAGTAGCACTTGGTAAACTAGCTGAAGAGGATCCAACGTTCCAAACTGAAACTAACGTAGAAACTGGTCAAACAATCATCGCTGGTATGGGTGAGCTCCACCTGGACATCATCGTAGATCGTTTGCGCCGTGAGTTTAAAGTTGAAGCGAACATTGGTGCTCCTCAAGTTGCTTACCGCGAAACATTCCGTGGAAGTGCAGAAGTTGAAGGTAAGTTCGTACGTCAGTCTGGTGGTCGTGGACAATTCGGTCACGTTTGGGTTAAATTTGAGCCAAACGAAGAAGGCGCTGGCTTCGAATTTGTTAACAAAATCGTTGGTGGTGTAGTACCGCGTGAATACATTCCATCTGTAGAAGCTGGTATTAAAGGTTCTATGGAAAATGGTGTATTAGCCGGTTACCCAATGGTTGACATTAAAGCCACTCTATATGATGGTTCTTACCACGATGTCGACTCTAACGAAATGGCCTTTAAAGTAGCTGCATCTATGGCACTTAAAGAAGCTAAGAACAAATGTAAACCTGTTCTTCTTGAACCAATGATGAAAGTTGAAGTTGTTATTCCTGAAGAATACATGGGAGATATTATGGGTGACGTAACTTCCCGTCGTGGACGTGTTGAAGGTATGGAAACTCGTGGATCTGCCCAAGTGGTTAAAGCATTCGTTCCACTATCTGAAATGTTTGGTTATGCAACGTCTCTTCGTTCTAACACTCAAGGTCGCGGAACGTACACGATGCACTTTGATCACTATGAAGAAGTACCGAAGAGCATTTCTGAGGAAATCATCAAGAAAAATGCTGGTGAATAATTGATTTTTTTGCAAAGTTAAAGTATAACTTGTATTGTAAGCATAGGGGTTAAGCCCCTTTGCTTCACATAAAAAATTCAGTTTTAAAAATACACTTTGTTTCTTATTTAAAGGAGGAAATATACTATGGGTAAAGAAAAATTCGACCGTTCCAAGTCCCACGTTAACATTGGTACTATTGGACACGTTGACCACGGTAAAACAACATTAACTGCTGCTATTACAACTGTACTTCACAAAAGATCTGGTGAAGGTTCTGCAATGGCATACGATATGATCGACGGTGCTCCTGAAGAGCGCGAGCGTGGAATCACAATCTCCACTGCACACGTTGAGTATGAAACTGAGAACCGCCACTATGCACACGTTGACTGCCCAGGTCACGCTGACTATGTTAAAAACATGATCACTGGTGCTGCACAAATGGACGGAGCTATTCTAGTTGTATCTGCAGCTGACGGCCCAATGCCACAAACTCGTGAGCACATCCTACTATCTCGTCAGGTTGGTGTACCTGCAATTGTTGTATTCCTAAACAAAACTGACATGGTAGACGACGAAGAGCTACTTGAACTAGTTGAAATGGAAGTTCGTGATCTTCTTTCTGAGTACGACTTCGATGGTGACGATGTACCAGTAGTAAGCGGTTCTGCTCTTAAAGCTCTTGAGGGAGACGAAGAGTATGAGCAACGCATCTTCGACCTTATGGATGCTGTTGATGAGTACATTCCAAACCCAGAGCGTGACGTAGACCAGCCATTCATGATGCCAGTTGAGGACGTATTCTCAATCACTGGTCGTGGTACTGTTGCTACTGGACGTGTTGAGCGTGGACAAATCAAAGTCGGTGACGAAGTTGAAATCATCGGTCTTGCTCCAGAGGCTAAGAAAACTACAATCACTGGTGTTGAAATGTTCCGTAAGCTTCTTGACTATGCTGAAGCTGGCGATAACATTGGTGCACTTCTTCGTGGTGTTGACCGTGAACAGATCAACCGTGGACAAGTACTAGCTAAGCCTGGTACAATCACTCCACACACGAAGTTCCAAGCTGAGGTTTATGTACTATCTAAAGATGAAGGTGGACGTCATACGCCATTCTTCTCTAACTACCGCCCACAGTTCTACTTCCGTACAACTGACGTAACTGGTGTTATTCAACTTCCAGAAGGCGTAGAGATGGTAATGCCTGGCGATAACGTTGAAATGACTGTAGAACTTATTTCTCCAATCGCGATCGAAGATGGAACTAAGTTCTCTATCCGTGAAGGCGGACGTACAGTAGGCGCTGGCGTTGTTGCTTCCATCACTGAGTAATTTTATAAAATAAAAACAAGCAGCAGCTCTTCGAGTTGCTGCTTGTTTTTTTGTGTAATCTATTTAAGATAAAAAATTGTTTAAACGTGTTGAAATTGCCTATAATTCTTAGTATAATATTTTGTGGTGTTCATAGATAAATATTTATGAAAAACTCTTGCATTGACCGCATTTCTTCTATATAATGAGTAATGTTGGTCATAAAAGGCGATGATGCGAAAGGTTGTTGACACACCCGGCCCCTTTGCCATGGCTAGTGAGTCAAGGAATTTTCGCGGAGAATGTCTATTTAAAAAAATGGGCGAAGAAGGAGGGAACATAATGGCAAAAGAAAAAATTCGTATTCGTTTAAAGGCGTATGATCACAGGGTTCTTGATCAGTCCGCTGAAAAAATTGTAGACACAGCGAAGCGCTCTGGAGCAAACGTATCTGGTCCAATCCCGCTTCCAACTGAAAAATCAATCTACACTGTACTTCGTGCGACTCACAAGTATAAAGATGCTCGTGAGCAGTTCGAAATGCGTACACACAAACGTCTAATCGACATTGTTAATCCAACGCCACAGACGGTTGATTCGCTAATGCGTCTTGATCTACCATCTGGTGTGGATATCGAAATTAAACTATAAAAAAATGAACTTATATTAGGAGGTGTAACGGATGACGAAAGGAATCTTAGGACGTAAAGTCGGTATGACTCAAATCTTCTCTGAAGATGGAGAGCTTATCCCGGTAACAGTAGTTGAAGCAGAACCAAACGTAGTTTTGCAAAAGAAAACTGCTGAAAACGATGGCTATGACGCCCTTCAACTAGGTTTTGCTGATCAAAAGTCAAACCGATTGAAGAAAGCGGACCAAGGTCACGCAGAGAAAGCAAGCACAACACCTAAGCGCTACATTCGTGAATTCCGTAATACAAACCTTGATGACTATGAACTTGGTCAAGAGGTTAAGGTGGATATTTTCGAAGCTGGTGACGTAATTGATGTAACAGGAACTTCTAAAGGGAAAGGTTTCCAAGGTGCAATCAAGCGCCACAACCAATCTCGCGGCCCAATGAGCCACGGTTCCCGTTTCCACCGTCGTTCTGGTTCTATGGGACAAGGTGCTGACCCATCAAAAGTCTTCAAAGGTAAAGGCCTTGCAGGACAAATGGGTGGAGAAACAGTAACTCTACAAAACCTTGAAGTAGTGAAAGTGGACGCTGAGCGCAATTTACTATTGATTAAAGGTAACGTACCAGGTCCGAAAAAATCTTACGTTAAAGTATCGAGTGCAGTTAAGGCTAGCAAATAATTAAAGGAAGGGAGGATATGTCATGCCTAAAGTAGCACTATTAAACCAAAGCGGCTCTAAAGTTGGAGATATCGAACTAAACGATGCTGTTTTTGGTGTTGAACCAAACACTCATGTTTTACATGAAGCAGCTGTGGCCCAACGCGCAACATTGCGTCAAGGCACACACAAAGTTAAAAACCGTTCTGAAGTTAGTGGCGGCGGACGTAAACCATGGCGCCAAAAAGGTACTGGACGTGCGCGTCAAGGTACAATTCGTGCACCACAATGGGTAGGTGGAGGAACTGTATTTGGTCCTACACCACGTAGCTACAGCTACAAACTTCCTAGAAAGGTTCGTCGTTTAGCTCTACAATCTGCTTACTCTTCTAAAGTACAAGAGAACAACGTGATCGTTCTTGAAGATCTTTCTCTTGATGCGCCAAAAACTAAAGAAGTAGTAAACATTTTGAAAGGGCTAGAAGTGAACGAAAAAGCTCTAATTGTTACAGCAGATAACAACGAAAATGTTGTTCTATCTTCTAACAACATCCCTACAGTTAGTGTAACTACTGTAGATCAAGTAAGTGTGTTAGATTTACTAACGCATGACAAGCTTATCC
Source organism: Halobacillus andaensis (assembly GCF_014636475.1). Taxonomy (GTDB): domain Bacteria; phylum Bacillota; class Bacilli; order Bacillales; family Halobacillaceae; genus Halobacillus_A; species Halobacillus_A andaensis. The sequence goes on along the minus strand of NZ_BMEL01000006.1, from coordinate 28,210 downwards.
TAACGAAGGAAGCAGCTGAAAAAGCAGGGGAGGTGCTCTCATAATGAAAGAACCACGCGATATTATTAAACGCCCTGTCATTACTGAACATTCTGCTGACCTTATGGGAGAAAAGAAATATACGTTTGAAGTGAGCACGAAAGCTAACAAAACTGAAATCAAAAATGCTGTTGAAGAGATTTTTGGAGTTAAAGTAGCTAACGTAAACACTATGAACCTTAAAGGTAAATTCAAGCGTATGGGTCGTTACGGCGGATACCGTTCTGACCGTAAGAAAGCAGTTATTACGTTGACTGAAGACAGTGAAGAACTAGAATTCTTTGAAGTATAAAATATAAAACTTGTAAGTGAAGGAGGGAAAAAAGATGGCGATTAAAAAGTTTCGACCAATTACTAACGGTCGTCGACACATGACAGTATCTGATTTCGCTGAGATCACTACTGACAAACCTGAACGCTCCCTAGTTACTCCGCTTCACAAACGTGGAGGACGTAACAACCAGGGTAGGCTGACAGTTCGTCATCAGGGCGGAGGTCACAAGCGTCAATATCGTATCATCGACTTTAAGCGTGATAAAGATGGAATACCTGGACGCGTTGCTACGATCGAATACGATCCAAACCGCTCCGCAAACATTGCACTAATTAACTACGTTGATGGTGAAAAACGTTACATCCTGGCTCCAAAAGGGCTTAAAGTAGGTAACGAAATCATCTCTGGTCAAGGATCTGACATTAAAACTGGTAACGCTCTTCAACTGAAGGATATTCCTGTTGGTACAATCGTACACAACATTGAGCTTAAACCAGGACGTGGAGGTCAGCTAGTACGTTCAGCTGGGGCTTCAGCTCAAATCCTTGGTCGTGAAGAAAAATACACTCTAGTACGTCTTGCTTCTGGTGAAGTTCGCCTAGTACTAAGCACTTGCCGTGCAACAATCGGTCAAGTTGGTAACCTAGAGCACGAACTAATCAGTGTAGGTAAAGCTGGACGTTCTCGTTGGAAAGGCAAGCGCCCAACTGTACGTGGTTCTGTTATGAACCCTAGCGATCACCCACACGGTGGTGGTGAAGGACGTGCACCAATCGGTCGACCTTCTCCAGTATCTCCATGGGGTAAACCAACTCTTGGGTACAAGACTCGTCAGCGCAACAAGCCGTCTGATAAATATATCGTTCGTAGAAGAGGTAAAAAATAACGGGATTGAACGACGGGTAACAACCCCCGTCTCTCAATCACGAAGGGAGGTTTATTCATGGGCCGCAGCCTAAAAAAGGGACCTTTTGTAGATGACCATTTGATGAAAAAAGTTGAAAAGTTGAACGAAGATAGCAAGAACCAGGTGATCAAGACTTGGTCACGTCGTTCTACGATCTTCCCAAACTTTGTTGGACACACAATTGCCGTCTATGACGGACGCAAACATGTACCTGTATACGTGACTGAAGACATGGTAGGTCACAAACTTGGTGAATTCGCACCAACCCGTACGTTCAAGGGACACTCTGGTGACGACAAGAAAACAAAACGCTAAAGTAGAGAGGAGGCACTCTAATGCAAGCTAAAGCAGTTGCTAAAACCGTTCGTATTGCTCCTCGTAAAGCTCGTCTAGTGATTGATTTAATCCGAGGAAAAAACGTAGGTGACGCGATCGCAACATTGCGCTTAACTCAGCGCGGCGCTTCTCCAGTAATCGAGAAAGTGCTTAAATCTGCGATTGCCAATGCTGAACACAATTATGAAATGGATCCAGACAACTTATACGTTTCCGAAGCGTTTGTAAATGAAGGTGTAACACTTAAACGTTTCCGCCCACGTGCTATGGGACGTGCAAGCCAAATTAACAAACGTACGAGCCACATTACAGTGGTTGTATCAGAAAAGAAGGAGGGATAATCAGTGGGTCAAAAAGTTAATCCGGTAGGTCTTCGTATCGGCGTTATCCGTGACTGGGAATCAAAATGGTACGCTGGCAAAGACTACGCTGACTTATTGCATGAAGACATTAAAATTCGTGAATATACAGAACAACGTCTTAAAGACGCTGCCGTTTCTACAATTGAAATTGAGCGTGCAGCAAACCGTGTAAATATTACTATTCACACAGGTAAACCAGGTATGGTTATCGGTAAAGGCGGTTCAGAAGTTGAAGCACTTCGTAAATCGCTTAACGATCTGACTGGCAAACGAGTTCACATCAACATCGTTGAGGTGAAGAAACCAGACTTGAACGCTACTCTTGTAGCTGACAATATCGCACGTCAATTGGAAAACCGTGTTTCTTTCCGTCGTGCACAAAAACAAACAATCCAACGTGCTATGCGCGCAGGAGCTAAAGGTATTCGTACACAAGTATCAGGACGCCTAGGCGGTGCGGATATCGCTCGTGCTGAATATTACAGCGAAGGAACAGTACCACTTCACACACTTCGTGCAGATATCGATTACGGAACTGCAGAAGCTGACACAACTTACGGTAAGCTTGGTGTTAAAGTGTGGATCTATCGTGGAGAAGTCCTTCCAACAAAAAACGAAAAATAAGGAAGGGGGAACAGCATTATGTTAATGCCTAAACGTGTTAAATATCGTCGTCAACACCGTGCTAGCCTAAAAGGTCGCGCGAAGGGCGGCACATCCGTATCATTCGGAGAATATGGACTACAAGCTATCGATCCTGCATGGATCACTGCTCGTCAAATTGAAGCAGCGCGTATCGCTATGACTCGTTACATGAAGCGTGGCGGTAAAGTATGGATTAAAATCTTCCCAGACAAACCTTATACTGCTAAACCCCTAGAAGTACGAATGGGTTCCGGTAAAGGTGCTCCAGAAGGTTTTGTCGCTGTGGTAAAACCAGGTAAAATTTTGTTCGAAGTAGCAGGTGTATCTGAAGAAGTTGCACGCGAAGCGTTGCGCCTTGCTTCTCACAAGCTGCCGATCAGAACTAAATTTGTAAAACGTGAAGAAATTGGTGGTGAAATCAATGAAGGCTAATGAAATCCGTGAATTAACCACTGCCGAAATTGAACAAAAAGTAAAGTCTTTGAAAGAAGAACTTTTTAACCTACGTTTCCAGCTGGCAACAGGTCAACTTGAGAACACTGCGCGTATTCGCGAAGTTCGCAAGTCTATCGCTCGTATGAAAACTGTTGCTCGCGAACGTGAGCTAGGCGTAAATAACTAATAGATGAGAGGAGGTCACCCTCACATGAGTGAACGTAACGATCGTAAAGTTTACACTGGCCGTGTAGTATCCGATAAAATGGACAAAACAATCACTGTTTTAGTTGAAACTTATAAATTCCACAAGCTTTATGGCAAGCGCGTAAAATATTCTAAAAAATTCAAGACTCATGATGAAAACAACCAAGCTAAAAATGGCGACATCGTGCGCATCATGGAAACTCGTCCATTATCTGCAACAAAACGTTTCCGTTTAGTTGAAGTTGTTGAAGAGTCTGTTATTATCTAATATAGTTCGCTCGGAGAGATTCCGAAGGGAGGTTACAGTGTATGATTCAACAGGAGACTCGTTTGAAAGTAGCCGACAACTCTGGTGCTCGTGAAATCCAAACTATTAAAGTATTGGGTGGATCAGGACGCAAAACTGCTAACATCGGTGATATTATCACCGCTACTGTGAAACAGGCAACACCAGGGGGCGTTGTTAAAAAAGGTGAAGTAGTAAAAGCCGTAATTGTACGTTCTAAGAGCGGCATGCGTCGTAAAGACGGTTCTTATATCCGTTTTGACGAGAATGCAGCCGTAATTGTACGTGATGATAAAGGTCCACGTGGTACTCGTATCTTTGGACCAGTTGCTCGTGAACTTCGTGATGCTAAATTCATGAAGATTGTATCACTAGCTCCAGAAGTATTATAAATCCTTTAAATGATAAGCCTTGTTAAGGAGGTGCGCGAAGCATGCACGTGAAAAAAGGTGACAAAGTAATGGTTATTTCCGGCAAGGACAAAGGAAAGCAAGGAACAATCCTAGAAGCTTACCCAAAGAAAGAACGCGTCCTAGTTGAAGGAATTAACGAAGTTAAGAAACACGCGAAGCCTTCTCAAGATAACCCACAGGGTGGGATTCTTACACAAGAAGCGCCGATTCACGTCTCAAACGTTATGCCGATTGATCCTAAATCTGGCGAGCCAACTCGTGTTGGTTATAAAGTTGAAGACGGTAAGAAAGTTCGTATCGCGAAAAAATCTGGTGAAGCATTAGATAAATAATCCAGTGACGAAAGGAGGGCCACTTGATGAACGAACTTAAGAAAAAATATCAAGAAGAAATTGTGCCATCTATGATGAGCAAGTTTAACTATGACTCTGTTATGCAAGCACCTAAGATTGAAAAGATCGTAATTAACATGGGTGTTGGTGATGCTGTTCAAAACGCGAAAGCACTTGATACAGCAGTTGAGGAACTATCTCAAATCTCTGGTCAAAAACCAATGATCACTAAAGCTAAGAAATCTATCGCGGGATTCCGTCTGCGTGAAGGTATGCCAATCGGAGCGAAAGTAACATTGCGTGGAGAGCGCATGTACGAATTCTTCCAAAAACTGATTGCTGTATCTTTACCACGTGTTCGTGACTTCCGTGGGATCTCAAAGAAAGCTTTTGATGGTCGTGGAAACTACACTCTAGGTGTTAAAGAACAGTTGATTTTCCCAGAAATTAATTATGACAAAGTAGATAAAGTGCGTGGCATGGACATCGTTATCGTCACAACTGCTGACACTGACGAAGAATCACGTGAACTATTAGCTCAATTCGGTATGCCGTTTCAGAAATAATGAGCTAACCATAAGGAGGGAAAATAGTGGCTAAAAAATCTATGGTCGCGAAGCAACAACGCAAACAAAAGTACCAAGTACGCGAATATACTCGCTGTGAACGTTGCGGACGTCCTCATTCCGTACTGCGCAAATTCAAACTTTGCCGTATTTGTTTCCGTGAACTTGCATATAAAGGACAAATCCCTGGCGTCAAAAAAGCCAGCTGGTAAACCCGAGACAGGGAAGGAGGTATATAAGTTATGACTATGACAGATCCAATTGCAGATATGCTCACGCGTATTCGTAACGCGAATATGGTGCGTCACGAGAAGCTTGAACTACCAGCTTCTAAAGTGAAAAAAGAAATTGCTGATATCCTTAAGCGTGAAGGTTTTGTACGTGATTATGAATTTGTTGAAGACAACAAGCAAGGTGTACTACGCATCTTCCTTAAATACGGTCAAAATGATGAGCGTGTAATTAGCGGAGTGAAACGTATTAGTAAGCCAGGTCTTCGTGTATACGCGAAAGCTGAAGAACTTCCAAAAGTTCTAAACGGCCTAGGTGTTGCTGTTGTTTCTACTTCAAAAGGTGTACTAACAGATAAAGAAGCTCGTGAACAAGCCATTGGCGGCGAAGTTCTAGCTTACGTTTGGTAATCTAAACAGAATAGACAGGAGGTGCAGATGAATGTCTCGTGTAGGATTGAAATCATTAGAAATCCCTGAAGGTGTAGAAATTATTCAGGATAATAATACAATCACAGTTAAAGGCCCTAAAGGCGAATTAACTCGTACGTTCCATGAGGATATTACAGTGAAGGTTGAAGATAACGTTCTTACAGTAGCTCGACCGAGCGACCACAAAGAACATCGTGCTCTTCACGGTACTACTCGCAGCCTGATCGGTAACATGGTTGAGGGTGTTTCCAAAGGATTTGAGAAAAGCCTTGAAATCATCGGGGTTGGATACCGTGCTCAGAAACAGGGAGAAACAGTTGTTATTAACGCTGGGTACTCTCACCCTGTAGAAGTTGAAAAGCGCGACGGAATTGATATCGAAGTTCCTTCAAACACCAAAGTTACTGTTAAAGGAATCGACAAAGAACTAGTTGGTGCTGTTGCCGCTAAGATCCGTGCTATCCGTCCTCCAGAGCCATATAAAGGCAAAGGGATTCGTTACGAAAACGAACATGTTCGTAGAAAAGAAGGAAAGACAGCTAAATAAGGTTCTTAGGTAGGAATAGAAAGGAGTGACTGAGATGATCACAAAGGCTGATAAGAATGCTGTTCGTAAAAAACGCCATGCGCGCGTGCGCTCAAGCGTTGTAGGAACAGCTGAACGCCCGCGTTTAAACGTTTATCGTTCAAACAAACACATCTATGCACAATTAATTAATGATGAAACGCAAAACACAGTGGCAAGTGCTTCTACGGCTGAAAAAGATTTCGGACTCGAAAACACAGGTAATGCAGAAGCAGCTAAAAAAGTCGGTGAATTAGTCGCTAAACGTGCGAAAGACAACGGCTATGAAGTAGTTGTGTTTGACCGTGGTGGTTACTTGTATCATGGACGTGTAAAAGCATTAGCAGATGCGGCTCGTGAAGCCGGTCTAGTATTTTAATCGTTAAAGGAGGGACATACATGCTAACAAACATTGACCCTAGTAAACTTGATCTTGAAGAACGCGTAGTTACGATCAACCGTGTTGCAAAAGTTGTTAAAGGTGGACGCCGCTTCCGTTTTGCTGCATTAGTTGTCGTAGGTGATAAAAATGGCCACGTTGGATTTGGGACTGGTAAAGCACAAGAGGTACCAGATGCCATTAAAAAGGCTATCGATGATGCGAAGAAGAATCTTATTTCAGTACCAATTAAAGATACGACGATTCCTCACGAAATTACAGGACAGTTCGGTGCAGGCAGTATTCTTATGAAGCCAGCTGCAGAAGGTACCGGAGTTATCGCAGGTGGTCCTGTACGTGCAGTCCTTGAACTTGCAGGTGTTCAAGACATTCTTTCTAAGTCACTTGGTTCAAACACACCAATTAACATGGTACGTGCGACACTTACTGGACTTGGAGAGCTTAAGCGCGCAGAAGACGTTGCTCGTCTTCGTGGGAAGTCCGTAGAAGAACTGTAGGATAAGGAGGGAAATGAAATGGCTAAAAAGTTAGAAGTTACCCTCACGCGCAGTGTGATTGGCAGACCACAAGATCAGCGCTCTACTGTTAAAGCGCTAGGTCTCAACAAAATTCGTCAAACTGTCGTAGTTGAAGATAACCCAGCTATCCGAGGTATGACTAACAAGGTTTCACACCTTGTATCCGTTAAAGAAGTATAAGAACAGAAACAAAAATAAGGAGGTGCTCGCATGAAACTGCATGAACTTAAACCAGTAGCAGGAACGAACAAGAAACGTAACCGCGTAGGTCGTGGAATGTCTTCTGGTAATGGTAAAACTTCAGGCCGTGGCCACAAAGGTCAAGGACAACGTTCTGGTAGCAAAACTCGTCCAGGTTTCGAAGGTGGTCAAATGCCGCTATTCCAACGTTTGCCAAAACGTGGATTTACGAACATTCACCGTAAAGAATTTGCAATCGTAAACCTTGATGCTCTTAACCGTTTTGACGAGGGCACAGAGGTTACACCTGAACTTCTACTTGAAACTGGCGTAGTCAGCAAAGAGAAAGCAGGTATTAAAGTACTTGCTAAAGGTTCTATTGAGAAAAAGCTTACAGTGAAAGCTCATAAGTTCTCTGCTTCAGCTAAAGAAGCTATTGAAGCAGCGGGCGGTCAAACTGAGGTGATTTAATGTTCCGGACAATCTCCAATTTTATGCGCGTGGGTGATATTCGACGGAAAATTATCTTCACATTATTGATGCTCGTTGTTTTTCGCGTGGGAACTTTCATCCCTGTACCTTTTTCAAATCGAGAAGCCATTGACTTTATGGATGAACAAAATGCCTTTGGTTTCTTAAATACATTTGGAGGCGGTGCACTGCAGAATTTCTCCATCTTCGCTATGGGGATTATGCCTTACATCACAGCCTCCATCATTATGCAATTGTTACAGATGGATGTAGTCCCGAAATTCGCGGAATGGAAAAAGCAAGGTGAAGTCGGCCGTCGAAAATTAGCTCAGTTTACCCGCTATGGAACGATTGTTCTAGCCTTTATTCAAGCTATTGGGATGTCGATCGGTTTCAACGCATTGGCTGGAGGACAGCTTATAGCTGAACCTGGTCCTTTGAAATTTGCTGTCATCGCACTTGTTTTAACAGGAGGAACGGCGTTCTTAATGTGGCTTGGTGAGCAGATTACGTCTCACGGCGTTGGAAATGGTATTTCCATCTTAATCTTTGCCGGTATCGTTGCTGCGATTCCGACAGGAGCGAATCAGCTGTATGACCAGTACATTACTGGTGCAGGTGAGGAGCTATTTATGAATCTAGTGATTATTGCCATTCTTGCATTAGTCATTGTTGCGGTTGTTGTGGGTGTTATTTTCATCCAGCAAGCGCTTCGTAAGATTCCTATTCAGTATGCTAAGAAGCTTGTAAATCGTTCTCCTGTAGGTGGCCATTCTACTCACCTACCGATTAAAGTAAATGCCGCAGGGGTTATTCCCGTAATCTTTGCCATCTCCTTTATAATCGCGCCGAGTACGGTAGCTGGTTTCTTTGAAGGTAATGAAGTAGCTTCTGTTATTCAATATATTTTTGATTATCAGAATTGGCCTGGAATGATTATCTATGTTGCGTTAATTATTGCTTTCACTTATTTCTACACATTTGTTCAAGTTAATCCTGAGCAAATGGCAGAGAACTTGAAGAAGCAAGGCGGATATATCCCTGGGATTCGTCCTGGTGCAAATACTGAAACGTATTTAACAAGAGTGATGTACCGTTTAACATTCGTAGGTTCAATCTTCCTTGCAGCTGTCTCTATCCTTCCTATTATTCTTGGAGCAGTTGCTGATCTGCCGCCAAGTGTGCAAGTAGGAGGAACTGGACTACTCATCGTCGTGGGTGTTGCCCTTGAAATGATGAAGCAGTTAGAAAGCCAGCTTGTTAAACGCCACTATAAAGGCTTTATTAAATAGATTTGAAAGAAGCTAATGAATAAGAGAGCGGAGGGAACACGTTGAACTTAATTCTGATGGGTCTTCCTGGTGCCGGCAAGGGTACTCAGGCAGAAAAGATAGTCGAGAAATATAACATCCCTCATATCTCTACTGGAGATATGTTCCGTTTAGCTATCAAAGAAGGAACAGCCCTTGGTCAAGAAGCTAAATCTTTTATGGATAAAGGTGAACTAGTTCCAGATGAAGTAACGATTGGAATTGTTCGCGAGCGTCTGAGTAAACCTGATTGTCAAGAAGGCTTTCTGCTAGATGGCTTTCCTCGTACGATTGCTCAAGCAGATGCCCTTGAAAATTTGTTAGCAGATATGAACGAATCAGTCGATTATGTTCTTCATATTGATGTTCCAAAAGACAAACTTGTCGAACGCCTAACCGGACGAAGAGTTTGCCCGACTTGTGGAGCAACTTATCATGTTATATTTAACCCTCCTAAAGAAGAAGGGAAATGTGATCATGATGGAGCAGAGCTTATTCAGCGTGAAGACGATCAACCCGAAACCGTTAAGAAACGTTTAGAAGTAAATGTAGAGCAATCTCAACCACTTCTTGATTTCTACCAAGAAAAAGGCTATTTAGTCACATTCGATGGTGATCGAGATATTAATCTCGTTTTTGAAGATATTGACAAAAAGCTCGGAGGCCTTGTTAAATGATTATTTGCAAAACACCACGGGAATTAGAAATCATGCGGGAAGCCGGCCGTATCGTCGCCTTAACGCACCAAGAAATGAAGAAGAACATCCGGCCTGGTGTGACCACCGGTGAATTGGATCAAATCGCTGATGACTTCATACGCAGCATGGATGCAATCCCTTCTTTTAAAGGTTATAATGGATTCCGTGGTAGTATTTGCGCGTCGGTCAATGAAGAGCTCGTTCATGGTATTCCGGGAAACCGGGTACTCAACGAGGGAGATATCATTAGTATCGATATTGGTGCGAAATACCAAGGCTATCATGGTGACTCGGCTTGGACGTATCCAGTCGGCACTGTTGATGACAACACTGCGGATTTGCTGAGAGTAACAGAAGCTGCGTTGTGGAAGGGACTCGATGAAGCTAAGCCTGGTGTACGCCTTTCAAATATATCCCATGCCATTCAAAGCTATGCTGAAGCTGAAGGTTTTTCGATCGTTCGTGAATACGTAGGACATGGAGTTGGGCAGGATTTACATGAGGCACCACAAATTCCTCATTACGGTCCTCCAAACAAAGGTCCGCGATTGAAACCTGGAATGGTATTGGCTGTAGAGCCAATGGTCAATGCAGGGTCTCGATATGTGAAGACACTGGCAGATCATTGGACGGTAGTGACACAAGATGGTAAAATGTGTGCGCATTTTGAACACACCATTGCGATTACGGAAGAAGGTTACGAAGTATTAACTACAACCTAAGTGAAGGTGATCGTGTTTGAATGAATCTGAGTCGAGTCCACGAATAGGTCAAGTTGTTCGTATTGTGCAAGGACGTGAGGCAGGTCAGTATGCTGTCATTATAGACATTCTAGAAGACCGCTTCCTACTGCTTGCCGACGGAGAGAAACGAAAGTACGATCGACCAAAGAAAAAGAATCTGCAACATGTAGAGCTTAAGGATTTCGTCTCTCCGGAAGTCCAAAACAGCCTTCTGGAAACTGGTCGCGTCACGAATGGCAAGCTTCGATTTGCCGTATCAAAATATGTCAATGAAGAAGTGACTGATGTAGAGAAGGGAGATCAACTCGATGGCGAAAGACGATGTAATTGAAGTGGAAGGTAAAATCGTTGAAACTCTACCCAATGCACAATTTAAAGTAGAGCTTGATAACGGTCATACTGTCTTAGCTCATGTTTCTGGTAAAATTCGTATGCACTTTATTCGAATCTTGCCTGGAGATAAAGTGACGGTAGAACTTTCCCCGTATGATCTAACAAGAGGACGTATTACGTACCGTTATAAATAAAAAAACAGAGCTCCGTTATAAAAGGAGGTATGGATGATGAAGGTAAGGCCTTCTGTAAAACCAATTTGCGAGAAATGCAAAGTTATCCGACGTAAAGGTAAAGTAATGGTTATCTGTGAAAATCCTAAACACAAACAAAAACAAGGTTAATTAACCAAGGAGGTGCACGTACTAAATGGCACGTATAGCAGGTATTGATATCCCTCGTGAAAAACGAGTTGTCGTATCTTTAACTTATATCTATGGTGTAGGTAAGTCATTAGCTAGTGAAGTGTTAGCAGAAGCTGGCGTTTCTGAAAACACTCGCGTTCGTGATCTTACAGAAGATGAATTAGGTAAGATTCGTAAAGCTCTAGACAACCACAACGTGGAAGGTGACCTTCGTCGTGAGAATTCCCTAAACATTAAACGTTTAATCGAAATCGGTTCTTACCGTGGAATTCGTCATCGTCGCGGACTTCCAGCGCGTGGTCAAAAGACAAAAAACAACTCTCGTACTCGTAAAGGCCCACGTCGTACAGTGGCTAACAAACGTAAGTAATTAGTTATAAAGGAGGTTTATAGAATATGGCACGTAAAGGAAACACTCGTAGTCGTAAACGTCGCGTGAAAAAGAATATTGAGAGCGGAGTGGCTCACATTCGCTCTACTTTTAACAATACGATCGTATCGATCACCGACGTTCAAGGTAATGTAATCACTTGGAGCAGCTCTGGATCCCTTGGTTTCAAAGGTTCTCGTAAGTCTACTCCATTTGCTGCTCAAATGGCATCTGAAGCCGCTGCGAAAGACGCTATGGACAACGGAATGAAAACTGTTGAAGTTACAGTTAAAGGCCCTGGCGCTGGTCGTGAAGCAGCGATTCGTTCACTACAAGCCGTAGGACTAGAGATCACTGCAATTCGTGACGTGACTCCAGTACCACACAACGGTTGCCGTCCGCCAAAACGTCGTCGCGTATAATAATTCTGAATAGAATTTGTCACCCTGTCTATAATGGGGTATGATAGCTTGTAATTAGCACCGCCACAGACAGTCATAATGAGTCTTGAAATTGGGACTGCCTACCTGAGGAATTTCGGTTAGACCAGATGTCTAACCGAGGTTTCGACGTTTTGAAGGAGGGTTTTGTTTAAATGATCGAAATTGAAAAGCCAAAAATTGAACCGGTTGAGATCAGCAGTGATTCCACATTCGGTAAATTCGTCGTTGAACCGCTTGAGCGTGGATATGGTACAACACTAGGTAACTCCTTACGTCGTATTTTATTATCCTCACTACCTGGTGCAGCTGTTACATCTGTACAAATTGATGGGGTTCTCCATGAATTCTCAACAATTGAAGGTGTCGTGGAAGATGTAACAACCGTTGTACTCAACTTAAAGAAACTAGCTTTGAAGATTTATTCTGATGAAGAAAAGACTTTAGAGATTGATGTACAGACGGAAGGTAAGGTAACTGCAGCAGATATTACGCACGATAGTGATGTAGAAGTACTAAACCCAGACCTTCATATTGCTACACTGGACAGTAACACACCGCTACGTATGCGTATTACCGCTGAGCGTGGCCGAGGATATCGTCCAGCTGAAGGAAACAATCATGATGATTTACCAATTGGAGTAATTCCAGTTGATTCTATCTTCACACCTGTTTCTCGTGTAACGTATCAAGTTGAGAACACACGGATTGGTCAAACTTCAAACTTTGATAAGCTAACTTTGGACGTGTGGACTGATGGAAGCATTCGTCCTGAAGAAGCGATCTCACTTGGAGCAAAAATCTATATGGAACACCTCAATATCTTTGTCGGCCTAACTGACGAAGCTCAAAAAGCTGAAATCATGGTCGAAAAGGAAGAGGACCAAAAAGAAAAAGTTCTTGAGATGACAATCGAAGAGCTTGATTTGTCTGTCCGTTCTTATAACTGCTTGAAACGTGCAGGAATTAATACAGTTCAAGAGCTTGCGAATAAATCAGAGGACGATATGATGAAAGTTCGTAATCTCGGTCGTAAATCTCTTGAAGAAGTGAAGCACAAACTAGATGAGCTCGGACTAGGTTTAAGAAAAGAAGATTAAATGGATCGGTCACATCTAAGAGATTCCTAAAAGGGAGGGATAATCCATGGCTAGAAAATTAGGACGTACTACTGATCAACGTATGGCGCTACTTCGTAACTTAGCTACAGACTTGATCATTCATGAACGTATCGAAACAACAGAAGCTAAAGCGAAAGAGCTTCGTTCTGTTGTAGAGAAGATGATTACACTAGGTAAGCGTGGCGATCTACACGCTCGTCGTCAAGCTGAATCATTCCTTTATAAAGCTGATGCGAATGAAGAAGGAGACCAAACAGCCCTTCAAAAGCTGTTCTCTGACATTGCACCACGCTATGAGGAACGTCAAGGCGGTTACACTCGCGTGCTTAAGCTAGGCGAGCGCCAAGGTGACGGAGCAAAAATGGCGATCATTGAACTCGTTTAATATCTCCATTTTTTAATGGGTGTAAAGGGCAGGACGAGAATCTCTACAAGAGGTTTACTCCAGCCCTTTTTTTATTGCACTTATTTAGAAATAAGGAAATATGTCGGAAATAATAGATAAATGTTGAAAAATATTTCCCGGGAAATTAGTAGAGCGGAGGATCACACAATGGATCATAGTAAGATGGAGTTTAGAAATGTCTCGTTCCGTTATCAAGATGATATGCCCTGGGTATTAAAAAATGTTAGTTTTACCATCCACGCCAATGAATGGGTCGCGATCATTGGTCACAATGGCTCTGGTAAATCAACGATTGCAAAACTTATGAATGGATTGTTATTTCCTCAAGAAGGAGAGATCTATGTTAACGGTCAGCTGGTGAATCAAGAAACCATTTGGGACGTACGTAAAAACGTGGGGATGGTTTTTCAGAACCCTGACAACCAATTCGTAGGTACAACGGTCAGAGACGATGTTGCATTTGGTATGGAGAACCACGGGATGCCAAGAAAGCTAATGATTGAACGAATCACTGAAAGTTTATCGGCCGTAGGAATGAGTGACTATGAATACCACGAACCTCATCGACTGTCGGGTGGGCAAAAGCAGCGAGTGGCTATTGCCAGCGTACTTGCTGTTTCACCAAAGTACATTATTTTGGATGAAGCAACCGCCATGCTTGATCCAAAAGGGAGAAAAGAAATATTAAATACCGTACTTGATGTTCAAGACCAGAGAAACCTATCATTAGTAACAATTACTCATGACTTGTTAGAAGTAACGCAAGCAGATCGTGTGATGGTTATGAACGAGGGTGAAGTTTGGCTTGAAGCTGGCCCGAGAGAAGTATTTTCCAGGAAAGAGCAGTTACAAAAGATTGGCTTAGATACTCCATTTGTAACAAAGCTAGCAGAGGAGCTTCAGTCTGCTGGTCTTACCCTTACACGTGAGCCACTTAATCACCAGGAGTTGTTGGAGGAATTATGGACATTACGTTCAAGAATGTAAGCTATACGTATCAGCCAAATAGCCCTTTCGAATACAAAGCATTACACGACCTCTCTTTTCATATCGACTCCGGATCTTTTGTAGCTATCATTGGTCATACAGGATCTGGTAAATCGACGTTGATTCAACACTTAAATGGTTTAGTGCAGCCGACAGAAGGTTCAGTAACCATAGGGCCTTACCAGCTTTTAGCTGACGAGAAAAACAAAAAGCTTCGTGAGTTGCGTGAAAAGGTAGGAGTGGTTTTCCAATATCCTGAACATCAGCTCTTTGAAGAAACGGTTGAAAAGGATATTGCCTTTGGACCAGCGAATTTTGGAGTAAACGAAACAGAGATTGATAACCGTACAAAAGAGGCGATTAAGGCTGTTCGTTTGGATGAATCCATGTTAGCTCGTTCTCCGTTTGATCTAAGTGGAGGCCAAATGCGGCGTGTTGCTATAGCGGGAGTGCTGGCTATGAATCCGGAAGTTCTCGTATTAGATGAACCTACCGCTGGTTTAGACCCTAGAGGACAAAAGGAAATTATGAATATGTTCTCACGGCTTCATCAAGAGAAGCAATTAACCACTGTACTTGTTACTCATAGCATGGAGGATGCACTTGCCTATGCGGATCACGTCATTATTCTTAATCATGGTGAAGTGTATCAAGAAGGGGCGCCTATTGAATTATTTAAACAAAAAGAATCGCTTCAAGCTGTCCAACTGGATGTTCCAGAGGTTATTGAGTTTATAACTAAGGTTAGCGATAAATTTGATGTTCATCATTCATACCATGGCCAGTCAATAACTGAATTAGCAAAAGAACTCGCCCAGCTAGTCAAAGGGGGGCACGATCATGAGTAGCACGATGATGATTGGTCAATACATCCCGGGCAGCTCCGTTGTCCACAGACTAGACCCTCGAACAAAAATTGCTATTATCTTTTTCTTTGTTGTGATCGTATTTTTTGCTAATTCCGTTATGAGTTATGGGTTGTTGACTTTATTTGCTGTAGGAAGTGCTTTTGCTACGAGAATTAAAGTTCGCTATATTTTAAAAGGATTAAAGCCTGTCTGGTTTTTGATTGCTTTTACGTTCTTGCTTCATCTGTTTGTTACTAGAGAAGGGGAAGTGATCGCAACGGTATTAGGGTGGGATCTCTATCGTGAAGCTGTCATCCAAGGAGCAACGATTTCACTTAGGTTTTTCCTGCTGATTATGGTAACCTCCTTACTCACGTTAACGACCACTCCAATTGAAATTACCGATGCGATAGAGCACTTACTAGGGCCTTTAAAGAAAGTGCGCTTTCCTGTTCACGAATTAGCCTTAATGATGTCGATTTCACTGCGTTTTATCCCGACGCTTATGCAAGAAACCGAGAAGATTTCAAAAGCCCAGGCATCTCGAGGAGTAGATTTCCGCACAGGCTCATTTAAAGACCGTATAAAAGCGATTATCCCACTTTTAGTACCATTGTTTGTCAGTGCGTTTAAAAGGGCTGAGGAGCTGGCTATGGCCATGGAAGCGCGTGGTTATAAAGGTGGCGAAGGGCGAACAAAATTAAGAGAGTTACAGGTTGGGCGAATGGACTATATGATCAGCGGTTTATTTCTACTGCTTGCGATCGGATTATTTTTTACAAGGAACTAAGTTGGAGGAGAGCATTATGCCCCGTTTAAAATGTATAGTGGCGTATGACGGTACCCGTTATGCGGGGTACCAAGTGCAGCCTAATGGAAACACGGTTCAAGAAGAACTTGAAAAAGCATTAGCGAAAATGCACAAAGGGGAAAAGGTGAAGATCACAGCGTCCGGCCGAACAGATTCCGGCGTTCATGCAAAAGGTCAGGTCATTCACTTTGATACGAATTTAACCATTCCGCCATCCAATTGGAAACGTGCCCTTGATTCCATGCTGCCACCTGATATTCACATTGCTGACGCAGAAGAGGCAGCCGATGACTTTCATGCACGCTACGACGCAACAGGTAAAGAGTATCGATACTTTGTATGGAACAGTCGGGAACCTGATATCTTTCGCCGGCACTTTTCCTGCCATGTAAAAATACCGCTTAATTTGGAAGCTATGAAAAAGGCATGCCGAATCATTGAGGGAGAGCATGACTTTACTTCGTTTTGTTCATCGCGGACTGATGTAAAAGGAAGTAAAGTGAGGACAATTCATCAAGCATTCATTGAGAAAGATGGTGCTGAATTGACGTTTATATTTAAGGGGAGCGGCTTTCTCTATAATATGGTCCGAATTTTAGTAGGGACAATACTAGAAGTAGGAAGAGGCGAGCGAGAGCCAGAAGATTTAAAAGCAATGATCGAAGCTTTAGATCGGGAAGCTGCGGGTAAGACAGCTCCGCCTCATGGTCTGTTTTTATGGAAGGTAGATTATTAATTGGTGCCAGGTACCGAAAAACAAAATATGGTTCCATGATTTTTATATCGCCTTTCGGTACCTGGTACCGAGAAAGATAAAAAAACAACGTTTCCTTGCGTTTAGACTCTTGACATCGAGGACAAGAGTGTTATATTATAATCTATGGCATTTTATTTCTATACCACGGTTAGCCCCGGAAACTAATCGTATTTTGAGATAAATAATCAATCAATCAGTTTTGTGAAACTAACCATTCAGGAGGGAAACCGATATGCGCACAACTTTCATGGCAAATGAAAACAACGTGGACCGCAAATGGTACGTAGTGGATGCTGCAGGGCAAACACTTGGCCGTCTGGCAAGCGAAGTTGCTGCGATCCTTCGCGGTAAAAATAAACCTACGTATACTCCACACGTTGACACAGGTGACCATGTCATCATCATCAACGCTGGAGAAATCGAACTAACAGGTAACAAAATCAACGATAAGATTTATTACCGTCACTCAAATCACCCAGGTGGTTTGAAGCAGCGCACAGCTAACGAAATGCGTAACAAATACCCAGAGCAAATGCTTGAGCTTGCTGTTAAAGGTATGCTGCCTAAAGGAAGCCTAGGACGCAAAATGGGCAAGAAACTTCATGTATACGCTGGATCTGAGCATAAGCATGAAGCACAACAACCAGAAGTTTACGAACTTCGCGGATAATAAAAAAAGGGAGGTAATCGAGAGTGGCACAAGTACAATACTCCGGTACTGGACGTCGTAAAAAGTCAACAGCTCGTGTACGTCTTGTTCCAGGAACTGGTCGTGTAGTAGTAAATAAGCGTGATGCTGAAGACTTTTTCCCATATGAAACACTTCGTACAATTCTGAAGCAGCCTCTAGCTGTTACAGAAACTGAAGGAAACTATGATGTATATGTAAACGTAGATGGTGGAGGTTTCACTGGTCAAGCTGGTGCGATCCGTCACGGAATCGCTCGTGCTCTGCTTCAAGCAGACCCAGAATACCGTACACCACTTAAGCGCGCAGGACTTCTAACGCGTGACGCACGTATGAAAGAGCGTAAGAAATACGGTCTTAAAGGTGCTCGTCGTGCTCCACAGTTCTCTAAGCGTTAATATCTTTTATCACAAAAAGCTCTTTTCCTTATATCGGGAAGAGAGCTTTTTTATTATTATGAAGACCATAAACCCCTCAAAATCGCTGATGAACAAAATTCTCAGAAACCGCTCATCAAACCGGTGCCCTCCGTATTCGATTCTCACAAAAATACCCCGGACCTCATCTTAGAGCCCGGGGTATTCTTATTTACTTATAAAGCAAGTATTGTTCACGTATTTCCTTGAATTCATTCAATTCATCTTCCCATTCCGCTTTAATCTCTTCCACAGATTCACCGTTCTCAATTGCTTCACGAACCCATCCGTTTCCGATCAGGTTATCGAAGAAAGAAATGCCGGCTGAATTCTCTGCGCGGAAGGCAAAATCTTCAGGATACATATCGTGGATCGTCTTCACAAGGTGAAGGCCAGTTTCTACAGGCTGGTACGATTCTTTATGGTTCACGTGTATCTCTACGCCATTGCTCAATACACCCTGATGTTTGGAAAAGCTAGGTGTAAAGGAGGCAGCGCGGAAGGTAACGCCTGGTAAATTCAAGCTGTTCAGCTCAGCAGCCAGCTCTGTGCTGTTAATAAAAGGAGCTCCAATTAGCTCAAACGGCTGAGTTGTTCCTCGGCCTTCTGAAACGTTGGTTCCTTCAATTAAAGCTGCGCCAGGATAGACGAGAGCGGTTTCTGTTGTCGGCATGTTTGGTGATGGAGCCACAAAATCAAGTGGTGTATCATCATAATACATGTCACGCTTCCACTTATCCATTTCGACCACTGTTAAATCAGCACCAATTTCAAATTCCTCATTGAACAGCTGAGCAAGTTCACCGACTGTCATGCCGTGGCGAAGCGGAATTTCATAATTTCCTACAAAAGATTTATACTCTTCTTCTAATACGGGACCTTCTACTTTATCTCCGCTTAGTGGGTTTGGTCGATCCAATACGACAAAAGGAATATCGTTTTCTTGAGCGGCTTCCATCGCGTAAGCCATTGTGTAGATATACGTATAGAACCGAGTTCCTACATCCTGGATGTCGAAAAGCAATACGTCAATACCTTCTAGCATCTCTGGCGTAGGCTTGCGTGTTTCCCCATACAAGCTGTATACTGGCAGGCCAGTTTGTTCGTCGATATAGTATTCCACATATTCACCCGCTTGAGCACTTCCGCGAACGCCGTGCTCCGGTCCATAAAGAGCGGTCAGGTCTACATCAGGATCTTCATTCAGAATATCAACGATACTGTTTAAATCTTTATCGACGCCTGTCGGGTTTGTAATTAACCCTACGTTTTTCCCTTCAATCAATTCTTTCTCTTCATCGAGTAAAACTTCAACACCTAGCTGGAAGTTCTTATTTTTGCCTTTTTGCTTACCATTGGTTTCACCCTTTTCTGCAAACACGACCGTAAACGTAGAAAGAATGAGCACGAGCATGAGAATTCCGATTAATGGTTTATTCAAGACATCTTCACTCCTTTTCAAAAATTAGGAGAAGGGGATCTACACCTCCCCTCCGTTATTAATAATTTAATCCGTGTCCAAATTCATAAAGAGCGTTTCCGTTTTTTCCAGGTATCGTTACAGGTAGAGTACCTGAAGGGTTATTTTCTCCGAACAGGGTGGAGGCTGTGGCGTCAAAGCTTACGTCATTAAACCCATATTGAGCCAAATATCCATCCACGTCTGGGTAAGCCATGACGTCATAAGGGTTCCGAATGCCTACACCGATGACAGGAGTATCTACTTCATTGATTAGCTGGTTAGCGAGCTGCATTTGCAGGCTGTTTGCATCACGACCGGCAACATTGAACGTATAGGTGCCGATAATAATGTGATCAGCTTCCTCCATTTGAGCTAATTGCTCATCACTTAGAGGACCTGATGCTTTTACTAAATCAGTGTTCTGGTTATGTTTACTGACTGAGTCATACAACCTGTCGATAAATGTGTTTCCTATAACGACTACTTTTTCGTCACGATCCGCATCCAAAGGAAGCACGTTATCATTTTTTAATAGCGTAATGGATTGATTGGAAGCTTCTTCTTCCACCGCTTGATGTTCTTCTGACCCTACGGTTTCTTCAGCATTAGCAATAATCTCATCCATGTCCGGAGCGGATTCCGCTTTTATAATGCCGCGCTTCAATTTAAGAGTCAAAATTCGTTCGACTGATTCTTCAATCCGTTCTTCGCTGATTTCATCTGTCTCTACAGCCTCTAATAATCCATCAGCTACTTCTTCAAGCCCGACCGGCATCAGTACGATATCTGTACCTGCTTTGACTGATCGAATGACCGCGTCTACCGATCCAAAATGATCAGAGATGGCTTTCATGTTAAGAGCGTCAGTAATGATCAACCCTTCATACCCCATTTCCTCACGCATTAAGCCCGTAAGAACTTTCGGGGACAGTGTAGCTGGTAAAGAAATTTCAGTTCCATCTTTTTGGGAAGTTACTTTTGTATCATCAATCTTAGGGAACGTGACGTGTGCCGTCATGATGGCGTCGATATCCGCTTCCATAGCTTGCTGGAATGGATGCAGTTCGACGTCCATTAAACGTTCTTTATCGTGTGGTACTTCAGGCAAGCCGAGGTGAGAGTCAACGGCTGTGTCTCCATGGCCGGGGAAGTGCTTCGCTGTAGCGGCTACCCCGGTGCTTTGTAAGCCTTTTGTATAAGCGATTCCCAGGTCTGCGACAAGGTCAGGGTCTTCGCCAAAAGAACGTGTTCCAATGACAGGGTTATCAGGATTGTTGTTTACGTCTAGTACGGGTGCTAAGTTCATGTTAATTCCGAGTGACTCAAGCTCTGAGCCAATGGCATGCCCTACGTCCTCAGTAATTTCCAGAGAACGTGTAGCACCAAGTGCCATATTTCCAGGCATGTCCGTTCCTGATTGCAGGCGTGTGACAATGCCGCCTTCCTGGTCAATGGTCATAAGCAGTCCATATTTTTCAGACGCTTCCTGATAATCAGCGACTAATTCTGCTGTTTGCTCTGTTGTTACAACATTTTCACGAAAAAGGATAACGCCGCCCAGGTGATAATCTTTCACCGTTTGTTCAATTTCAGGCAGCATCTCAGTTACATTTTCACCATCCCAGTTTCTAAAATCAGGCATGAGCATCTGGCCGACTTTTTCATGTATCGTCATGCCATCGATGGCTTGGTCAATGACTTCGTAACGATCGCCTTCTTGCTTCACGAGTTCGCCTTCAACGTCAGGCTTACCTTCCTGGCTGCTGGCTGGTTTGTGATCTACTGCAATACGGTCTTTATGGGTTCCATCCGTAACGGAGATAAATGTACGGCCGTTTTTACCAGAAAGAGTTACAGTTCCTTCATCATCCACAGTAGCCACATTTTTGTTGGATGAAGACCAGCTAAGGTCTTCATCCGCTTCTGTAAAATGTCCATCTTCGTAAAGGTTTAAAGCTGTTAAATCAAGTTCACCCTTAGTAAATTCAGCCTCTACCTGGGGAACATTTTCCAGTAATACGAGATCACTAGGCCCTTCATGGTTATCAGCAGCTGCTGTCTGAGGGGTTAATGGACTGACCACAAGGGCGGCTATAATGGCGAGCATTGAATGTCGATTTCGTAATCGCTTCATTAAGCTTTTCAACTCCCTATCTATTTAATAAGATCTCTTTTCCCAATCATTTTCTAAAATGTCGATAGAAGCGGATGCGTCTATAGTCAAGTTTGTGACGTACCAGCCTCTGCCATTCGTACTTCCATCGGTTTCATAGCGGAAGCGGACATATTCGGTATCAGCAGGAAGGGTGATACTTTGTGTATCCCATGCCACACTGCTGCCAGTGAGCGGTTCGGATACTTGCGTCCAGTTCTCCCCGTCTTCAGAAATTTCAACATAGCCGAAGTCATAGTCCTGCTCGATTCGGAACCATGTATCAAAGGAAAGGGTACTTTCTTCGTTCGTATCAATTTTTGCCGTCAATGTTCGATCCAGGTTATCTCCATATCCAGAGAACCAGGCGCCGTCTTTCGTTGGCATGTCGACAGGTATGGCATCCGCCACTTGTCTTGCAAAAAGTTTACGAGTAGGGTTTGTGGACACGGTGTTTCTTGAAGGGTGGACTCTATTGGTTAACAGGATCGCCATCGTTTGGTTATCAGGATTTATTACCATAGATGTTCCTGTAAAGCCGGTGTGTCCGATGGAAGAAGCCTCTGTTAGGGCATCCATATACCACCCTTGAGAAAGTTCCCATCCTAAGCCATGTTCATTGCCAGGAAACTCAGGAATTCGGTTTTCAGTTAAACGTTCAATTGTTTCGGGTTGAAGAATTTGTTGATTTCCATAACGTCCTTCGTTTAAGTACATATGTCCAAGCTTTGCTAAATCTTCTGCCGTTGAGAATACACCGGCATGTCCAGCGACTCCGTCTAATGACCAGGCATTTTCATCATGTACTTCCCCCCACACGAGTCCACGGTCAATTAAAGGCTGGTACTCAGTAGCGGCAATACGATCTTTTAATTCTGCAGGTGGATTGTACATGGTATCATCCATTTTTAAAGGGTCAGTGATAGTTTCTTTAACAAATTCGTCCAAGCGTTGACCGGAAATACGTTCAATAAGAGAGGCAAGTGTAATCATGTTTAAGTCACTGTAGGTGTATGTAGATCCTGGTGGGTTATTAAGCGGGTGTTCAAAGACATATTGTAATCGATCTTCTCGGCTTTCACCATGTGCGTATAAAGGGACCCAGGCGACAAATCCGGAAGTATGTGTCATTAACTGTTCTATTGTGACGTTTTCTTTGCCATTTTGTGCAAATTCGGGGATATGTTTGGCGACCGGATCATCTAAGTTAAAATGCCCGTCTTCATAAAGTTTCATGGCAGCTGTTGACGTGAAAATTTTACTAATAGAGGCGACATCAAATATAGTGTCTTTCTCCATTTCCAATGGTTGGTCAACTGTAGTTCCTTGATCATCTTTATACAGTAATGAGTTCCCGTAAGCTTCATGTTGAGCAATGTGACCTTTTCGAGCCACTAGAGTGACAGCTCCAGGCATCGCTCCTTCTGAAATTTTAGACTCTAAGACTGGATCAATTTCTCGCAGAGGTTCAGCCATTAATCCTGATCCTTTCACAGACCCGGGATGCAGAACCGGAGAAGAAGGACCGGGGTCACTCCACGAAAATTTTGGGTGAGGTTTCTCTTGGGATTTCTTTTGATTACGATCTTCCATAGTAGGTTTATTCAGCTCGTTGGCTTTGACACTCCTTTCTTCTTCAATAGGGTAAAA
Organism: Halobacillus andaensis; assembly: GCF_014636475.1. GTDB lineage: Bacteria > Bacillota > Bacilli > Bacillales > Halobacillaceae > Halobacillus_A > Halobacillus_A andaensis. The sequence continues at coordinate 5,055 of NZ_BMEL01000006.1, read as the reverse complement.
CAGAGATGCAAGTAAAGCAGTGGATAGGACAATAGATGCAGCTTTCTTGTTCATAAACTCCTCCTTTCAAAAGTCGACAGGTAAAGAGAGGAGACCCCTCCCTTGTAGTTCTAATGTTAATGAACAATAATATAGATGTCTATACCACATAAGTCGCAAAATTTTTAGAAAATTACAAAATTCGACTTCATATGTCTAGGCCCTTTGGTATATTTTTAAATGTTGAGAATGAACTTGCATACATAATTTAAAGTCTTGTCCCATATAGTGAGCTACAAGGGTAAGGGAGTGTGTGGGACATGATGGCGCGACGTTTAAAAACAATTACATGGTTTATTGCTATCTTAATTTGTGTAAGTATGATTGCGATACCTGTCCAAGAAGTGAAAGATACGTGGCAATCTTGGTCATCCCCCCTGTTTGGTAAGGTGATTGTTATTGATCCAGGGCACGGGGGACCGGATGCAGGAGCTAGCGGTGCCAATGGGACAGAGGAAAAAGGAATTACGCTCAACCTCTCTAATTATTTAAAGGACTATTTGCAGGAAGCGGGAGCTATCGTTTATTTAACACGCGCGGATGATCGGGACTTATCAGACGATCCTATCTCAACGAGGTACGGAAGCTTATCGGCACGGAAAGCTGAGGATATCCGCAATCGAATTGAGATTATTAACGAATCGAATGCTGATCTCTATGTAAGTCTACATTTAAATGCGAGCACGTCTTCCTCGTGGAGGGGAGCCCAAACTTTTTTTAACCCAACCAAAGAAGATAGTGAAAGGCTGGCTAAGTTAATTCAAGGTGAGATTCGGGATAACTTAGAGAATACGAATAGGGAAGCGGCAGGTTTAAGAAATATTTATATTTTAAAACATGCTGAGCCACCTGGTGCATTGGTGGAGGGAGGCTTCTTATCAAACCCTCAAGAACGAAAGCTGCTCGAAAGTGAAGATTACCAAAGAAAGATTGCTGCATCGATCTACAGAGGCATCCTAAAGTACACAACAGAAGAATAATTTCCATGATTTGTGCAAATTACTTAGAAAGCGTTTCATGTATGTTATACTTGCACTGTTGAAACATTTCTAAGGAAGGTGACTCACGTGCTTACTCAAGAAAAAGTATTAGAGATTCTTCACTCTGTCGAAGATCCGTTTTTACATAAAACGTTAGAAGAAACTGGTGGAGTTGAAGAGATTAAGATAAAAGAAGAAAAAGATCACGTCAGCGTGAAAATTTTAATTGCAAAAACAAATACAGCTGAACAAATGGAACTGCAGCAAAAAATCGTTAATGCCCTAAAAAGCGGAGGTGCAGCTACAGTCGGCCTTCGGTTTGATCAACTACCTGATGAAGTTATTGAAAAATATCAACCAGCAGCTGAGCAGGAGCAAGAGGCTTCTCTGCTTGGCGGCAATACAGGCACGAAGTTTATTTCAATCGCTAGTGGTAAAGGCGGGGTAGGAAAGTCTACGGTTACCGTTAACTTAGCGGTAGCTTTAACTCGTTTAGGTAAAAAGGTCGGCATCATTGATGCTGATATTTACGGATTCAGTGTACCGGATATGATGGGAGTCGAAGAACGTCCAGTCGTTCGTGGGGAAAAGATTATTCCTGTCGAACGTTTTGGTGTTAAGCTCGTTTCCATGGGCTTCTTTGTAGAAGATAATTCTCCGATTGTGTGGCGCGGCCCTATGCTCGGTAAAATGCTGACCAGCTTCTTTAAAGAAGTAGAGTGGGGAGAATTAGACTATCTATTGCTTGATTTGCCGCCGGGAACTGGCGATGTAGCAATGGATGTTCACTCTCTGCTGCCATCTTCAAAAGAAATCATCGTTACCACACCTCACCCTACAGCAGCGTTTGTAGCGGCTCGTGCTGGTCAAATGGCGATTAAGATGGAACACGACATTTTAGGTGTTGTAGAAAATATGGCCTATTTCGAGAGTAAAGAAACGGGCAATAAAGAATTTGTCTTTGGACGCGGCGGCGGTGTGAAACTTGCGGATGAATTGAAAACTGACGTGTTAGGTCACATTCCACTGCAGCAGCCATATGAAGATGAAGACGTATTTGCTCCGTCTGTTTATCAAGAAGATCATCCAACGGGTGTCGTGTACCGTAACATGGCAGCTAAAATTGTAGATAAACTCTCCAATTAAACAAAAAACACGCAGTCATGTTTTGGCTGCGTGTTTTTTTTATGATGAACCTTTATCTTCTTGACTATCTTCATCAGAAGACTGTTCTTGATTCTGCTGATCTCCACCCTCATCTTGACTTCCGCCACCTCCACTTTGCATTTCTTCAGCGGCTTTTAAAAGGGTTTCGCTCATTTTAGCTTGGAATACAGGGTTATTTAGTGTTTCTTCAATCGTTTTTTCTAAATGACCACGAAACTGTTGGCCCTGCATCACTTCCAGCATTTTTTCCATCATTTCTGGATTTTGATACAGCTGGATTAATGAGGCCTGATATTCAGAATCCTTCATAAGACCTTTCATGAGATCTTCTTGTTCCTCTTGGACAACTTTACTGAATTCTTGAACGAACGATGGGTCTGAGAACAATTTGCTCCAAAATTCTTTTCCTTCTTCAGAAAGGAGAGTTTCTTTTACAGCACTTGATACTTCTTCGGACTCCAGCGCCAGTTCTTGCTTCATTTTTTCATCGGAGAGGACTTCCATTAAAGCCTTTTGACCTTCATCTGTTTTTAATATATCGACCATCATTTTCTTAGTGGTGTCATAATCCGATTGCTCGGCAGCCCCTGAACTGCCATTACAAGCTGCCAGGAAAACGACAAGTAATATGGGACAAATAATTCGTAAAATGGACATGAGAAATGTCCCCTTTCATTTGTTTTCCCTTATCTTTAATATGTACGTGAACGAAAAAAATATGCGAGCTTAAGGAAAATGAACAGCCTTCATGGTAAAATACGAGAGGGAACTTATAGCAGTAGGGGGAAAAAACGTGAATAGTCGAAAATGGGTGCGGTTATTTCTAACGACGCTTTTAATTGGCGGCGTTTTAACATTGCTCTCCAGTTTTATTATTAAAAGTGATTCATATGCTGAAGTATTTCAACCATTCCAGCTGTTTGAACTGCTTGGCTTATTATTGTTCTTTTCAGGTTTAGGTTTTATCTTTAGTGTTATCAGTCAAATGGGGTTTTTTGCGTACTTAACGATTCACCAGTTCGGAAAAGGCATTTTTCGCGGAAGTTGGACGTCTATCCAGCTCTTCTTAGTAGCCTTTACCATTTTTGATTTAATTTATTTTCGCTATCAAGCCGCTGAGGATGCGTCAATATGGCCGTATGTATTTACAGCTTTTGCGTTGTTAGCCGTTTCTTTAGGGGTGGCTTTTGTGAAGGCAAAAGAAACAAATCATCAGGCGTTTGTACCTGCTTTGTTTTTTATGGTAGTTGTGACTACAGTGGAATGGGTGCCGGCTTTACGTGCAGCTTCTGCTGACTATGTATGGTTAATGATCATCCCGTTAGTCGTTTGCAATGCCTACCAATTATTGCTCTTACACCGATTAACCTCAGTAAACACAGCAAAATAAAGGGAAGAGAGCTACGGCTGATCGTAGCTCTCTTTTTTTATTCTACTTGTGTAATTTTAGATTTACTTCCATTGACTAACTCGGTGATTGTGGCGAATTCTAAATCCTTTTGTTTTAGACCAGGCAGGACGACCTCTAATGCTTTATCTGTTTGTTTAACAGAATCGGAAGCGTGTAATAATACAATATCTCCCTTGTCCGTTTCATCTAAGATCTGTTCAATGATTTGGTTGGTGCCAGGGTTCTCCCAATCTCTAGGGTTTACGCTCCACTGGATGGCTTCTAGTTTTTCCCCATCAATGACCTCTAATACTTCTTTATTATATTGCCCGTGCGGAGGGCGAATCCATTGAATATCTTCAAAGCCAAGCTTTTCAAAAGTCTCTCGAGCTTTTTGGATGTCTTGTTTAATTTCTTGTGGTTCTAGTTTGGGATAACTGTTATATGCATAACCCATCATTGCAATTTCATGCTGACCTTCATGGATGCTTTTTACGATATCCGGGTGTCGTTCCGCCCATTCTCCGCTAAGGAAAAAGGTAGCCTTTGCATCATGAGCCTCAAGCTTTTTCAAAATATCATGTACTTTGTTATTTCCCCAACTCACATTAAAAGTTAAAGATACAAAAGGATGGTCCTCACTGCCTTGTGATAGAGCTCGGGGCTCTCCATCGTTAGAAAATACCGCAATTTGAGCACGCTGCCCCACCCACATCAAGACGGCGCAAAATAAAGCAATAATAACAATAACTCCATATCGTTTGATCAGTTCTATTCGGTTAGTCATAAAACTCATCACGCTGCACCCTTTCTTAGCCTCTATAATCTATACCTATGAAAAAAAGGACAACCTATGCTATAAATTCGGAAAAAAGGGTAAAAATAAAAAGAAGTTGCTTGATAGGGAGGGTCACAGATGTATGGACTTATGCTGACAAAGCAGGAACATCAAGAGATAGAGTATTTATTGAAAAGAGAAATGGAAGAGATCACACTTGACCTGGGAGACCATAGGATTGATTCATCTATTAAGGGAGCGATGGAAAAAAGATACGACGTCCTCTTTCAATTGTTCAGAAGATTTGCGAATGGGGAAGAGTGTTTGCAGTATATGCCAAAGAAGAAAAAACAGAACTAATTCATCCGTTTTAAAATAGACAAAAGCCATGTTGCTTTTGTCTATTTTTGTGGAAAGGGTTTACGGGAAAATAGAAAGGGTAAAAAGAAATAATAAAAAATCGCGAAAAGTTATTGCGTTTAGTTCTGAGTGTGTGCTATATTATTAATCGTTGTCAGGAAAGGCGTTGGCCAAATGAAGCAAACGCAAATAAATGATTAGAACTTTTTTCGAAAAAGTTATTGACTTAAATCAATAACCATGGTAAATTAGTTCTTGTCGCTAAAACGACAGCAAGTCATTTTGATCTTTGAAAACTGAACGAACCAACCAGTACGTCAAGATTTCTTTCTATAGTATAG
>NZ_BMEL01000005.1 GCF_014636475.1 Halobacillus andaensis | reverse complement strand
TAAGCTCTTCAGCGCCGATGGTAGTCGGGTCGATCCCCGTGAGAGTAGGACGCTGCCACGTCGATTTATTTTTCACCTTCTAGTATTGATCCACAGTAGCTCAGTGGTAGAGCAATCGGCTGTTAACCGATCGGTCGTAGGTTCGAATCCTACCTGTGGAGCCACTTGCTTCCATAGCTCAGTGGTAGAGCACTTCCATGGTAAGGAAGGGGTCGCCGGTTCAAATCCGGCTGGAAGCTCTGAAGAAATTGTTATTATGGCCCGTTGGTCAAGTGGTTAAGACACCGCCCTTTCACGGCGGTATCACGGGTTCGAATCCCGTACGGGTCACCAATCAAATGGAGGATTAGCTCAGCTGGGAGAGCACTTGCCTTACAAGCAAGGGGTCGCAGGTTCGAGCCCTGCATCCTCCACCATGTCGCCGGCCTAGCTCAACTGGTAGAGCAACTGACTTGTAATCAGTAGGTTGGGGGTTCAAGTCCTCTGGCCGGCACCATTTCCATTTAAATAGTGGAGGGATAGCGAAGTTGGCCAAACGCGGCGGACTGTAAATCCGCTCCCATCGGGTTCGTAGGTTCGAGTCCTACTCCCTCCACCATTTTTTTAAAAAAAGATGGAATAAATCAAGGATTTAAGTTAATAATACTTAATGAACATTGGGCTATAGCCAAGCGGTAAGGCAACGGTTTTTGGTACCGTCATGCGCTGGTTCGAATCCAGCTAGCCCAGCCATTTTTATACTTACTGAATAGTATAGCTTTTTTTATTTATTAAAAATAAAGAACGGGCTATTTTATTTTAGTGTGTTTAAATGTCTTTTTGTGAGCCATTAGCTCTGCTGGTAGAGCAAGCCAACTACGTCGAATAAACTTCTTCGAAGGCTTGCGAGGAGTGCGGCTTCATCGGAAATCTTGCAACACGACGAGCATCATAACCAAACGTACGAGAATAATTTTTAATTGCGAGCCATTAGCTCAGCTGGTAGAGCATCTGACTTTTAATCAGAGGGTCGGAGGTTCGAGCCCTCCATGGCTCATTTATACAGCGGATATTCTTTAATATTCGCTGTCCTATTCACTTAAATTGAATTACTTTGAGTAAGCGGGAGTAGTTCAGTGGTAGAACACCACCTTGCCAAGGTGGGGGTCGCGGGTTCGAATCCCGTCTCCCGCTCCATACATAACTCGGGGCCTTAGCTCAGCTGGGAGAGCGCCTGCTTTGCACGCAGGAGGTCAGCGGTTCGATCCCGCTAGGCTCCACCATACATAAAAGTTAAATACACATTTCACTATATAAGCTGACATCTACGAATAGATGTCAGCTTTTTTTAGTAAAGGGAGGTCTTATGAGAGCTGTATTTATTGACCGAGATGGTACCTTAGGCGGATCAGATCAAATTGAATATCCAGGTGAATTTACTTTGTATAAAGGAGTAGAAGAGCATATAAGGAAGTTGAAAGACAGCGGCTTTCTTTTATTTTCGTTTACGAATCAGCCTGGAATTTCAGAAGGGAGATGCTCAAAAGAACAATTTAGAAAAGAATTGCTGGGGTTTGGGATGGATGACGTTTACTTATGTCCTCATAAACCATCAGACCAATGTGAATGTAGAAAACCAGCTACAGGAATGATTGAAGAGGCATGTTATGACTATCACTTAAAACTTAATGAATGTATCGTCATTGGAGATCGGTTAAAAGATATGGAAGCCGGTAAACGAGCAGGGTGTAAGAGGATTTTAGTCCGAACAGGTGGCGGTGAAGAAGCATTACGTGAATTGGAACGCAATCAAGAGGTTGTTTTTATTCATTACGTAGCGATAGATATTAATGATGCAATTCAATGGCTGTTACGGTCCTTATAACGTATATATATACATAATTATGTCCAGTTGAGTCATTAGGTTGAAAACGTCTACAATTAGAATAGTTTGAAAAAGGAGGAATAATCTATGAATCAAAAGATTTCAATTATTGGGGTACCTATGGACTTAGGACAAAACAGACGCGGGGTAGACATGGGACCTAGTGCTATTCGCTATGCAGGCATCATTGATCGTTTAGAACAGCTTAAATTAGATATAGAAGATTTAGGGGATATCAAGATTGCCCGTCCCGCTCACAACAACCAAGAAAAAGTAGATAATCTTCGTAATTTAAAAGAAGTTTCGGAAGGAAGCAGCCTTTTAGCTGAGAAAGTTGATCAAGTTGTACAAAGTGGAGCGTTCCCTCTTGTTTTAGGAGGAGACCATAGTATTGCCATGGGAACTCTCGCTGGAGTGGCAAAACATTATGAAAATCTTGGTGTTATTTGGTATGACGCTCACGGGGACCTAAATACAGGCGAAAGCTCTCCATCTGGTAACATTCATGGAATGCCGTTAGCTGTAAGCCTTGGAATTGGGCATGAGAAATTAACCAATATTCTTGGCTACGCTCCGAAGATTAAACCTGAAAACATTGTGATCATTGGTGCCCGCTCTCTAGATGAAGGAGAAAGAGTTTTAATTAAAGAAAAAGGAATACAGGTATTTACTATGCATGAAGTCGATAAGATGGGTATGCCTGCGGTTATGGAAGAATCGATTAATTATTTAAAAGGCAGAACAGATGGTGTACACTTAAGTTTAGACTTAGATGGTTTGGATCCGAATGAAGCACCTGGAGTAGGGACACCAGTAATGGGTGGGCTAAGTTATCGTGAGAGCCATTTAGCCATGGAAATGCTGGCCCAATCGAAAATGATTACCTCTGCAGAGTTTGTCGAGGTGAATCCTATTTTGGATGAAAAGAATAAAACGGCTAATATGGCTGTTGGTTTGATGGGTTCATTGTTAGGAGAGAGTTTACTATAGAAGTTTAAAATGGATATCAGCAGCTAACCTTACGAAAGGGAGGTTGCTGATCCTTTTGCTTTATCGTTTCATATTCGTTTAATAAATAGTCTAATTTAGAGCTTACATACACAACATGTTTAGAAGTTAAAGAGTAACGTTTAGCTAATCGGTTCATTTCATTCCGACACTCTTCTATTTCTTTTAAAAGCTTCAATTCAACATTCATCATGGTACACCCCCTGAGCGAGAAACTTCAGTTCTTAGTTTATATCCACTTTTAATAGAGTTTAAACGTTATTTAAAAAATATAATTTTTTTTGAAACCTTTTAACGTACGATTACGTATAGGTGATAACCGCACGAATAGCGGAGGTAGAGAAATGGAAACGATGATAAAGAAAAAAATAAAAGAGGTCAAAAAAGGGGATCAATCCGCTTTCGAAGATATTGTGTCCTTCTACCAAAACAAAGTGTTTCATATTTGTTATCGGATGGTAGGGAACGCCTATGAAGCTGAGGACATTGCTCAGGAAGCATTTATTAGGGCCTATACAAACATATCTAGCTTTGATGAGCGCCGTAAGTTTTCTACTTGGCTTTATCGCATTGCTACAAACTTAACGATCGATCGAATTCGTAAAAAGAAACCGGATTACTATTTAGATGCCGAAGTCAAAGGTACGGATGGACTAGATATGTACTCCCAGTTAGCCGTCGATCAAGCGTTGCCGGAAGAAGAGGTGGAAAGCCTCGAATTGCAGAGCTTTATACACCGTGAAATTCTGGCCCTTCCCCCTAAATATAGAAGTGTGATCGTATTGAGGTACTTAGATGAGCTGGCGCTTCAAGAAATTGCTGAAGTGCTCGATATCCCAATCGGTACCGTTAAGACGCGAATTCACCGGGGCAGGGAAGCCTTACGGAAAAGGCTTCGACATGTGTAAAGGAGTTGAGAGGGAATGAATTGTAAAAAAGAAGCTGTAGAGCTTATGCATAAGTATCTAGATGGAGAATTACAAAAAGAAGAAGAAAGACGACTGCGCGACCATCTCCAAGCTTGCCCATCCTGCCAGAATCATTTTCATGAGTTAAAGCGCTCTATAGTTTTAATTAAAGATACAGGTGCTATTTCTGCACCATCTAATTTTACAGCTAACGTTATGGCCAATCTTCCGAAAGAGAAAAAGAGACGTAATTTTATAAGAAAATTACAGCGTCATCCTATTCTTACAGCAGCTGCAATCTTTTTTGTCCTTATGTTTAGCAGCATCTTTTCTGCGTGGAACCAAGATCAGCAAGTAACTGTATCCAAGCAGGAGAATTTGATTATTCAAGACAACACAGTGATTGTCCCTGAAGATGTTACCGTTGACGGGGATTTGGTTGTAAGAAATGGTGATTTAAAAGTAGAAGGTAAAATTGATGGAGATATAACGCTGATTAACGGAAATTTCGTAACAGATGATCCACAAAATGAATTGAATGGTGAAAATTACCGAGCCTATGCAAGCGGCGAAGTGAATGAAGTCAACCAAGTATTTGAGTGGATGTGGTACCATACGAAGAATTTTGTATCGGACATCTTTTCTTTTGATTCAGAATAAGCATAAACCACTGTGGTTGTAACAGTGGTTTAATTTTTTTGTATCCTTTTTTAATCACTCAAAAAAGGGAAGTGTGATATAATAATACAGGCTATGGCAATTTTTAACGTAGCAGAAATTCTTCAGAAGGAAGTGTGAGCATGCTTGGTGGGGGACTAGATGTTTTAGATGTACTATTAATTGCAATTGATATAGCCCTTGTCTGGTTTGTTGTATATAAATTAATCATGCTGATCCAAGGCACGAAGGCCGTTCAGCTGTTGAAAGGGATCTTCGTTGTATTAGGTATATGGTTATTGAGTAATTTATTCGGGCTGACCACACTTAGGTGGTTAATGTCACAAGCCATTACTTGGGGTTTCCTCGCTATCATTATACTATTCCAGCCTGAATTAAGGCGAGCACTTGAACAATTAGGTCGCGGAAGCTTTTTCAGTCGGACAACAGCAGAAGAAGAAGATACGGAGAAATCGATACAGGCGATTATAAAGTCGTGTAATTACATGGCGAAGCGTCGAATCGGAGCGTTGATCACGATTGAAAGAGAAACTGGTATGGGTGATTATGTGGAAACAGGCATACCAGTCGGCGGTCATTTATCAAGTGAGTTGTTAACGAACATATTTATTCCGAATACACCATTGCACGATGGTGCTGTCATACTTAAAGATGATAAGATCATCGCCGCTGCTTGTTATTTGCCTTTATCTGAGAGCCCTTTTATTTCGAAAGAGTTAGGGACGAGGCATAGAGCAGCTATGGGAATCAGTGAAGTTACGGATGCAGTTACCATTGTCGTTTCAGAAGAAACAGGCGCAATTTCTTGTACAAAAAATGGAGAGCTGCACAGACAATTGGAGCAAGAAACATTAGAAGATATTTTAAGAAGCGAGCTTAATTCAGGCTCAAAAACCCCTGCCGCAAAATCATGGAATAGGAGGGGGAAAAAGAATGGATAATTTATTTAAGAATAAATGGTTTATTCGAATTATCTCTTTGCTTCTAGCTGTGCTCTTATGGGTTTCTATTAATGTAGATGATAATATGGACAGTGATTCCCAGTGGTTCAACAATACTTCTTCTGTAACAGAAGTGATGAACGATATTCCGTTAGAAGTTCAATTTGATAGTGAAGAGTATGTCGTCACCGGATTACCGCAAAATGTAGCCGTTTCTGTAGAGGGTCCTAACAGTGCAGTAGCTCCCGTCGTTAGACAGCAAAACTTTACAGCGTTTGTCGACTTAAATGATTTAGGGCCTGGCACGCATGAGGTCACTGTTCAACATTCCGGCATATCGAACCAATTATCCGTCAGTATAGAGCCGCAGGTTGTGGAAGTGACCATCGAAGAAAAAGAAAGTCAAAACTTCCCGGTAACTATTGATTTAATTAATGAGAGTCAAATAGAGAATGAGTACACTGTTGGAGAAGCTGAAATTGACCCGAATGAGGTCACGATTACCGGCTCATCCGCTGCCATAGATCGAGTGGCTTCAGTTAAAGCGATTATTGACGTTGGGGAAGCTGATGCGACATTAGAAGATATTGAAGCACCGGTAAAAGTATATGATGCACAAGGCAACGAGTTAAATGTTCTCTTAGATCCCACGACTGTCGATGTCACAGTGCCGATTACGAGATCAGAGAAGGATGTACCTATTTCTTTTGAGCCTGAAGGAGAAGCTCCTGAGGGAATGGAAGTTGATTCCATTAGTTCAGAGACGGACAGTGTAACCATTAGCGGTCCGAATGATGTGTTAGATGAAATAGAGAATTTTGAAGATATTCCGGTGGATGTATCGGATGTTACAGAAAACGAGACAGTGGAAGTTGACATCCCGCTTCCAGAAGAGGTTTCGAGCGTTGAGCCTGAAACTGTAGAAGTAGAAGTAGAAGTAGAAGTAGAAGAAGTAACGGAAGAATTGCAATAAAAAGCGACGTACGTATTAAGATAGGATGAAAGAGAGGTCTTTTACAATGGGTAAATATTTTGGAACAGACGGTGTCCGTGGTGTAGCCAATAAAGAATTAACACCTGAACTGGCATTTAAACTAGGTCGATTTGGCGGGTATGTGCTAACAAAAAACGTAGAACGACCAAAAATTTTAATCGGACGCGATACGCGTATCTCTGGAGAAATGTTTGAAGGAGCGTTAGCAGCTGGACTTCTCTCAATTGGAGCAGAAGTGATGAGACTAGGTGTGATCTCTACCCCTGGCGTAGCTTATTTGACGAAAGCTCTTCAAGCTGAAGCAGGCATTATGATATCTGCTTCTCATAATCCAGTAGAGGATAACGGGATCAAGTTTTTCGGTCCCGATGGCTTTAAACTAACAGACGCTCAGGAAGAAGAAATTGAAGCACTTATTGATGCAGAAGAGGATACACTGCCTCGTCCTTCTGGTTCTGATCTAGGTCAAATTAACGACTACTTTGAAGGTGGTCAAAAATATATGCAGCATTTAAAACAAACAGTGGACTACGACTTTGATGGCTTACATATTGCATTGGATTGTGCAAATGGAGCAACATCTTCCCTGGCTTCTCATTTATTTGCTGATTTAGAAGCCGATATTTCTTCTATCGGCTCATCTCCTGATGGATTAAATATTAATAAGGAAGTTGGTTCCACTCACCCCGAGGCTCTTCAACAGCTCGTGAAGGATAAGAGAGCTGATATTGGTCTTGCCTTTGATGGAGATGGAGATCGCCTCATCGCTGTTGATGAAAAGGGGAACATTGTAGATGGAGACCGCATCATGTTTGTGTGCGCTAAATTTATGAACGAAAAAGGAACGTTGAATCATTCAACGGTTGTATCTACAGTAATGAGTAATCTAGGCTTCTACAAAGCGGTCGAAGCACAAGGGATGAAAAGTGATAAAACGGCTGTCGGGGATCGATACGTTATGGAAGAAATGCGTCGTGGCGGCTATAACCTAGGGGGAGAGCAGTCAGGTCACATTATTTTCTTAGACCACAACACGACGGGGGATGGCATGTTAACGGCCCTTCAACTCGTCAATGTCTTAAAAGAAACTGGAAAACCTTTGTCTGAATTAGCAGCCGAGATGGAGAAGTTCCCTCAAGTTCTTAAGAACGTACGTGTTATTGATAAACAGGCCGTACAAACTCACCCTCGTATTCAAGAAGCCATTCAGGCTGTGGAAGAGGAAATGGGGGACAGCGGTCGTGTATTAGTGCGACCTTCTGGAACTGAACCCCTCGTACGTATTATGGTTGAAGCGCCGACAGAGGAACAGTGTGAAACATATGTTGATAAAGTTGTGCAAGTGGTGAATGAAGAATTAGGGATGAAAGAGTAATAAATATTATGCGCAGGCCGGGCACAACACGCTCCCCTGCGCATATTTTATAGGGCAATGCTTTTGTGAAATTCATTGACCCACCAGCTTGTCTTCGGGTAAAATGAAGCATAGCCTTGAAAAATTTACCGAAATAAGTTTTAACACACTTTTTTTCGGATAAATGAGTAGAGGCCTTTATTCAAAGAGAGTAAAGGAGGAACGAGACAGATCATTTATAAAGCGCCAGGGCTGTGCAGAGCGGATCAAGCACAGTTGACGAGGAGGAGGTTCATCGAGCGTTCGGCGGATGCCTCCCGGTTGCAGCACTTCAACCGCATGTTTGTATGCTAAACCAAAGAGGCGACTCTTTGACCAAATCGTACAAACAAAGTGCCTAAATAAAAAATGTTTACGGGAAAGGGGCAAATAACGGCCCCTGCTAGGTTTAGTATGTTCGTTGTTTGCTCCTTTCTTGATTTTTAGGAGGAAAACAATTATGTGTGGAATTGTAGGATATATAGGACTAGAAGATACGAAAGAGATTTTATTAAATGGTTTAGAAAAGCTTGAATACAGAGGGTATGACTCTGCAGGTATTGCTACTCTAAATGGAGGCGTAAAGGTTTCTAAAGTAAAAGGACGTATTGCAACCTTACGAGAAGCAGTAGATGAAAATGTTCACTCCACTCTAGGAATCGGGCACACGCGCTGGGCGACTCATGGTGCACCAAGTGAAGAAAATGCTCACCCTCACCAAAGTGTATCCGGACGTTTTACGATCGTTCATAATGGAGTTATCGAAAATTACCTGGATGTAAAAAATGAGTATCTTGCTAATGTAGAAATGAAGAGTGAAACAGATACGGAAATCATCGTTCAACTGATTGAAGTTTTAAATGAGGAACTTCAGGATGTTGCCGCTGCTTTCCGTAAAGCAGTCAACCTTCTAACAGGATCTTATGCGATTGCTCTCATTGACGCTGAGGACGAAGATACGATTTATGTTGCGAAAAATAAGAGCCCGTTACTAGTAGGACTTGGTGAAGACTTCAACGCAGTAGCTAGTGACTCTATGGCTGCTCTGCACGTGACAGATCAGTTCTTAGAGCTAATGGATAAAGAAACTGTGCTATTACGCCGTGATGAAGTCATTATCCAATCTCCAGACGGTGAAAGAGTGACTCGTGAGCCATTCACTGCTGAACTTGACTCAACAGACATTGAAAAGGGAACATACCCTCACTTCATGCTTAAAGAAATCGATGAACAACCGTTTGTCATTCGTAAAATCATCCAAGAGTATCAGAATGAAAATGATGAAATCAAATTAGACCCTGAAATTCGTGAAGCGATGAAGAACTGTGACCGCATTTATATCATTGCAGCGGGCACGAGTTATCATGCCGGACTTTTAGGGAAACAATTTATTGAAAAAATGGCGAACATCCCAGTTGAAGTCCACGTGGCTAGTGAGTTCTCTTATAACATGCCGCTGCTTTCTGAAAAGCCATTATTCGTTTATATTTCACAAAGTGGCGAGACGGCAGACAGTCGTTCCGTGCTTGTTCAAACAAAAGAACTTGGTCATCCAGCACTAACCATTACGAATGTGCCTGGATCCACCCTTTCCCGTGAAGCAGATTACACGATGCACTTGCACGCAGGGCCTGAAATCGCTGTAGCTTCAACAAAAGCTTATACAGCACAAATGGCTGTACTTGCCATTCTAGCTGTAGATACAGCACGTGCTAAAGGTCTGGAATTAGACTTTGATCCAATGCAGGAGCTTGGTATTGTAGCGAACGCTATGGAAGCTTTAACTGATCAAAAAGAAGACCTTGAACAGCTGGCAAGTGATTACTTGCCAACCACACGTAACTGCTTCTTTATCGGTCGAGGCATTGACTATTATGTAGGCCTTGAAGGCTCATTAAAATTAAAAGAAATCTCTTATATCCAAGCAGAAGGATTTGCTGGAGGAGAGTTGAAACACGGTACCATTGCTTTAATTGAAGAAGGTACGCCTGTTATTGCACTTGCGACGCAGGAGAATGTGAACTATTCGATCCGAGGAAACGTGCAAGAAGTAGAAGCGCGTGGAGCGAACAGTATGATTATCAGTATGAAAGGTCTGAATAAGGAAGGCGATGCTTTCGTTATTCCACATGTTCATGACTTGCTGACACCCCTTGTTTCAGTGATTCCATTGCAGCTAGTATCTTACTATGCGGCTCTTCATCGTGATTGTGATGTTGATAAGCCTCGTAACTTAGCGAAAAGTGTAACGGTAGAATAAATAAAACTTAAGCCAGAAGCGGCATGCCGCTTCTGGCTCTTTTTTATAGTTGTTTTTGCTAAGAAGACAACTTAAATGTTTCATCCATTCGGGCAATCATCCTTCCTTACAGCATTCCTCCTCTTTACATTCAAATGATTTTTTGAATATATGGGTTGATTCTTTATGAGTAGAAGCATATACTATAAACAAATAATCAAATGAATATTTGAATGAAGGTGAAATAATGAGTGATAAGGTAATGAATACAACGTCTAAAGATACATGTGATACATTTTGTTATGACGAAAAATTGGTCAATCGTATACAACCTCGGATGGATGAAGTATTGGGCGTCGAATTAATCTTTAAAGCTCTTTCTGATTCCACACGGTTAAAAATTGCTTATGCATTAACGTTAGAACCTGAATTGTGTGTTTGCGATGTCGCTAACATTATTCGCTCCACTACAGCTACAGCTTCACACCATTTACGTTTATTACGAAATATGGGGTTAGCAAAATATCGAAAAGAAGGGAAGCTCGTTTTCTATTCTTTAGCTGATGACCACGTGCATCAGCTTGTCTCAATCGCTATGATTCACTCCAAAGAATCCTAAACACTTAATAGAGCGAGGAATACAAATGACTCAATTTAAAGAACCTATTAATAAAAGCTGTTGTTCAACAAAAGAGGAAGATCATTCTTCCACGTATGAATATAAAGTAGAAGGAATGGATTGTCCTTCTTGTGCCGCGACGATTGAAAAAAGTCTAACCAAACAAAAGGGTATTACCAATGTTCAAGTTCATTATGGGACCGGAAAAATGACGGTAGGAGCAGAAGATGATTCTGCTGCCGATCAAATTCCACTTCATCTCCGAAAATTAGGATTTGAGGCTAAAACTTTGAATGAGAAAAAGAATACAGAAACATACCTGGTTGAGGGCATGGACTGTGGATCCTGTGCTGCTACGATTGAGAAGCATCTTTCTACACACCCTGATGTAGGGGAGGTCAGTGTTAACTTTTCTACAGGTAAACTGCACGTTACCCATAATACCTCTGAAGAAGTTATTGTAAAAGAAGTGGAGAAGTCAGGGTTTCATGCCTCCTTACAAAGGGGGAGAAGCTCAAGTCAGGGGGCATCTCGTAAAAATTTTACGACCACTGTGGCTGGAATCTTTCTAGCCGCTGGATTTATTAGTTCCTTTATGAGTGTTCCACCTTCTCTAATTACAATACTGTATGCGATCACAATTGCTCTAGGAGGCTATAAACCAGCGAAAAGCGCTTTTTATGCGGTTAAAAGCCGCTCGCTTGATATGAATGTGTTAATGGTGTCCGCTGCTATTGGTGCCGCACTTATTGGAGAATGGTTTGAAGGAGCTATGGTTGTTTGGCTGTTTGCTCTAGGGAATACACTTCAAAACCGTTCGATTGAACGTACAAGAAACTCTATCCGGAATTTAATCAATTTAACTCCGAAAGAAGCTACAGTAAAAGTAGGAGATAATTGGGTAAGGAAACCAGTAGAAGAGATCGCATTAAATGAAACGATTTTAATTAAGCCAGGAGATAAAATACCTTTAGATGGAAAGATAATGACAGGGTCTTCCAGTATAAATCAAGCGCCTATCACAGGAGAGTCGATGCCTGTAGATAAAGAAAAAGGAGATACTGTTTATGCTGGAACGGTCAACGAGCATGGAGCCTTAGAGGTAAATGTTACGAAGCTTGTAGAAGATACAACGATAGCTAAAATTATTCACCTTGTTGAAGAGGCGCAAGAGAAAAAGGCGCCTACTCAAGCGTTTGTGGATCGATTTGCAAGTGTCTATACCCCTATTGTTTTTAGTTTAGCGCTTCTCGTTATGATCCTGCCCCCAGTTGTTGGGATGGGAACATGGGGAGAATGGTTGTATAAAGGTCTTGCTTTATTAGTGGTTGCTTGTCCGTGTGCTTTAGTGATTTCTACTCCTGTAGCGATTGTCTCGGCTATAGGAAATGCCGCTAAAAATGGTGTGCTCATTAAAGGAGGAACCTTTTTAGAAAAAGCAGGCTCTATCAGTGCTATGGCTTTTGATAAAACAGGGACACTGACAGAAGGAAAACCGAAAGTCTCTCAAGTTTTCACTAGTAATGGCGAGAAAGAAGAATGGTTAAGCATTGCGCGAACCATCGAAGAACATTCCACCCATCCGATTGCTCAGGCGATTACGATGTATACGGAACAGCGGAATATCTCTCAAAAAGAAGGGGCTTCTTTTGAAGCGATAGCAGGTAAAGGAGCTAAAGCTGTCATAGATGGAGTAGAGTATTTTGCTGGGAATCCTAAATTATATCGTGAGATGGGTGTCTCCCTTAACGATGTTGAGGATCAAATAGAGACCCTGCAGCAGGTAGGGCATACACTTGTTATAGTGGGAACCCGTTCTCACATTCTTGGTATGGTCGCTGTAGCTGATACCATTCGAGAGATCACGGTGCAATCCATTCAGAAGCTTAAGCGCGTGGGGATGAATGAAATCGTCATGTTAACGGGAGATAATGATGGGACAGCGAGGAAAATAGCAGATCAAACGGGTGTTGATCGTTATTTCGCTGAACTACTTCCTGAAGATAAAGTGAAAGCTGTAGAGAAACTGCAGCAAGAAGGAAAACGCGTAGCCATGATTGGAGATGGCATTAATGATGCTCCAGCACTGGCCACCGCAGATTTAGGCATTGCTATGGGCGGGGCTGGCACAGATACAGCGATGGAAACAGCAGATATTGTCCTTATGGCTGATAATTTAGAAAAGCTGCCACATACGGTACGTTTAAGCCGGCGAGCGTTAACCATTATTAAGCAAAACATCTGGTTTTCAATCATTACAAAGCTGGCAGCTTTGATATTAATATTCCCTGGTGTTTTAACGTTATGGATGGCTGTATTAAGTGATACAGGAGCGGCTTTACTCGTTATACTCAATAGCCTGCGTTTAATCAAACAAAAATAGAGAGGTCCTCCTGAGGGCCTCTCTATTTTTTAAATTCCATAATACGCCCTATACCAATCCACAAACTTTCCGACACCCTCTTCAATCGAAGTACTCGGCTGATATCCTATATCACGTGCGAGTTCATCGACATTCGCATAGGTAGCGATGACATCCCCTTTTTGCATAGGAAGAAACTGTTTTTGAGCTTTGATCCCAAGTTTGTTTTCAATGGCTGTAATAAAATCTAAAAGCTTCACAGGTTTACTATTTCCCATATTATAGATGCGGTAGGGAGCAGCACTTGTGCTAGGATCAGGAGCATCTCCTCTCCAATTTGGATCAGGTACAGGCTTATTTCGCGTTAATCGAATGATTCCTTCGACGATGTCATCGATATACGTAAAATCTCTTTTCATTTTGCCCTGGTTGAAAACTTGAATAGGCTTACCTTCAAGAATAGCTTTTGTAAACGTAAATAGAGCCATGTCCGGACGTCCCCATGGTCCATATACGGTGAAGAAACGAAGCCCTGTCGTAGGCAGATTGTATAGATGGCTGTACGTATGGGCCATCAGTTCGTTTGCCTTCTTCGTCGCTGCATACAAGCTGACAGGATGATCCACATGATCCTGTACAGAGAACGGCATTTTTGTGTTAGCTCCGTAAACAGAACTGGAAGAAGCGTAAATGAGTTGTTCAACATGGTTGTGTCGGCAAGCTTCTAGTATATTTAAAAAACCAGTTATATTTGAGTCAATGTATGCCTGTGGATTCTCAAGGCTGTATCGTACGCCGGCCTGGGCAGCGAGGTCAATAACGAGAGAAGGCTGGTGTTCTTTAAAAAGAGCTTGTAATTCATCGTGGTTCGATCGATCGACTTGTTTAAATATAAAGTTTTGATCCTGAAGCCATAGCAAACGATCTTTCTTTAATTGAAGGTCGTAATACGTGTTTAAATTATCAATTCCAAGAACATCATTGCCTTCTTGAAGCAGCCGTTTAGCTACGTGTGCACCAATAAAACCAGCTGCACCTGTTAGTAAAATCATCGTGTCACCTCTCACGTGCAATCATGATTGTCTTCATCGTACTGTATGCATATGTGAGTCATAGAGTTCATAGGAAAAAGCTATGAAACCTCAAGTTATTCATAGCTTTTGAATTAGTTGTCTTTCTTCTTTTTGGAAGAAGAGTTGGTGAAAATGAAAGAGGAGTCATCTCCAAACATTCCGTGAATGGATGGATCTTTCACGTCTTCAGTAATGAACTTTGTTTTTTCTCCGAATACACTATCTACGATTTTATAAGGAATGTTCTTAAAAATAGAATCCCTTAGAATAATACTGTTCTTAATGCGGCAATTTTGAATGGTCGTACCTGGTTCAATCGAGACGTGCGGTCCGATCACTGAATTTTTAATTGTGCATTGTTTTCCGATTTTTACGGGTGGAATAATAATTGAATTTTTGACTTCATCATGATTCTCCAGGTCAGGGTTTTGTTCTAACATCCATTGATTGGCTTCTAACCATCGTTCCATCGTTCCTACGTCAAACGTCGGCCGTTCTGCTTTTACATAGTTTACTTGAAACTTATGATCAATTAACCATTGGATCGCATCCGTAATTTCGTACTCTCCTCGTGCTGAAGGGGGAATGGCATGGATAGCCTTAAAGATGGTCGGTTGAAAAAGGTACACCCCAATAATAGCGAGATTAGACTTTGGCTGGAGTGGTTTTTCTTCTACGTTTGTAATTCGACCTTCCATTGTTTCAGCGATTCCGTAATCTTCGGGCCTTTCCACTTTTGTTACCATGACAGTCCCATGCGTGTTTTTCTCTTTACATGCTTCTTTTAAGGGCTCCAAGGACTCGTTGATTAAATTATCTCCAAGAAGAAGTACAAATGGGTCAGCTCCGATAAATGCTTCAGCTTGCTTTACAGCATGGGCTATTCCTCGTTGTTCCCGCTGGTAAATATAATTAAATTGCACGTCTTCCATATCTTCAAGTAGTAACATCTGTTCAAATATTTCTTCTGAACCTGGTTGAATCACTAATCCAATTTCGCGAACGCCTAACTCATATAACTGTTTAATCCCGTATAGAATGACTGGTTGATTCGCTACGGGCAGCAATGGTTTTGGCCGCGTGTGAGATAGTGGGCGCAACCTTGTTCCTTTTCCTGCGGCTAATATTAAACCTTTCATTTTTTCCTCCTTTCTATCGTTAGCTGTTACGCATAACCGATGCCTTGATAGTGAAATTTTAATAGCTTCATTTTCTCTGCATTTAACATATTTCGCCCATCAAAAAGGTGAGGCGTTGTCACCAATTCATGCACTTTAGCCCAATCGAGCTTTTCATAGTGGGACCAATTGGTCGCAATGAGAATCATATCGCTGTTCTTTACAGCTACATAGGGATCCCAGCATTGGGTCACCCCTTTCGTAAGCCATTCAGTGGATAAGTTTACAACAGGGTCGTGGACGGTTATTTTAGCACCTTCTTTTAAAAGTAGGTCCATGATTGGAAAAGCTACCGATTCTCGAATATCATCTGTGTCTGGCTTGAATGAAAGACCTAAAAGGGTAACTTTCTTTCCTTTTAAAGTTGGAAAGGTATTTTTCATTTTATTGATGAAATAGTGAGGTTGAGATTTATTAATCTTTTCGACGTCTTCCAGAATCGTTAAAGGGACTCCTAAAGATTTAGCGGAAGCCGTAAACTCTTTGACGTCCTTTGGAAAGCATGAACCACCATAGCCCAGACCCGCCTGTAAGAAGTCTGGGCCGATTCGCTGATCTAACCCCATTCCTTTAGCGACATCTTTAATTTGTACATCGACTTGATCGCACAGTTTTGCCACTTCATTAATAAAAGAAATTTTTGTGGCCAGAAACGCATTTGAAGCGTATTTAATCATTTCAGCTGCCTTTGTAGAAGTAATTAGTAGAGGACAGGTAAACGAACGATACAATTGTTCTAAAGTACTACGGGCTTTCGAATTCTGGCTGCCAATAACAATGCGGTTTGGATGGAGGGCATCATATAGTGCGCTTCCTTCCCTTAAAAATTCTGGGTTCATCGCTACATGAGTAGAGGAAGGATCAGTTGTTGATTGCTTAATCCATTGCTCGACTTGGTCAGTTGTCCCTAACGGCACTGTACTTTTGACTACGACAATCTTTTCTTTATTTTTATAGCGGCCGATCATTTCAGCTGCTTTTTTAATAAACGTTAAGTCTGCGTTACCGTTTTCTAAGGAGGGAGTTCCTACGGTGAGAAAGAGGACGTCGTGATTTTCAACCGCTGCTCTTGGATCTGAAGTAAATTGGATACGGCCATTCTTTAATTGATCGAATAACATCTCTTGCAATCCAGGTTCATGAAAGTATAAATTGCCCTTTTTTAATGATGTTATTTTACTCTCGTCAATGTCCAAACCTGTTACTTCATGGCCTTGATGAGCAAACACGACTCCTGTGGTTGTTCCTACATACCCCATCCCTATTATTAGTATTTTCATAGTTTTATTCTCCTTGTTAATCGTTGAGATGTTCTATTAGTACTGTATTAAGGAGATTGAGGATAGTAACGGCGATTAACCGGTACCATTCATAAAAATTTGCAGGGTAAAAATAAGATAAGACAGTCACCTCCCCATACCATTCATGAAGCAGTTGAATAAGATGGGGATACAACGGAGGTGAAAAAATGAGTGATCAATTGATCCAGCCATGGGCGCATGAAAATATCAACCAAGCTTTATATGTACCAGACTATATTGAAGAAATGGCTGACATCGTTCTTGAAGAGTATGACGTAACTGTTCAAGAGAGGATATTGGTGGCCATTAAGGACGAACAAGGAGGAGCGATTTGGAAAGTCAACACAGATAAAGGTCCTTTTAGTTTAAAGTTACTCCATCGACGGCCGACAAAAAGTAAGTTCAGCCTCGCCGCTCAGGAATATCTAGTTGAAGTAAAAAAAGCAAGAGTACCTGCGATTTATAAAACGAAACAAGGTAACAATTATGTGGAAAAGGGCGGAAAACTATGGTTTGTAGCGGAGTGGAATGAATCTCTCTATCAATTGCCTGATGACTTAGAAGGTACGAAGAAGCTTTGCTATGCATTAGGAGAGTTTCATCAATTAACGAAAGGATTTGTGCCGCCGGAAGACGCTGAGTTTGTATCTCGTCTTCACCGCTGGCCGAGAGCCTATGAGCGTATCGATAAAAAATTAGGATGGTTTCGCGATATCGCCAATGCTTATAGCGAGTGTCCCGCAAGCAGCACAATTCTTTCTTCTGTCGATCAATTCCAGCAGCAGGCTCGTCAAGCGCGCCTCCGGCTGGAAAATTCGGCTTATGCTGAAATTTTGGCCAGAGGAACGGAAGAAACTGGTCTTGTGCACCAGGATTACGGATGGGCGAACGCTCAAATGGGTGATGATGGCATATGGATTATAGACTTGGATGGAGTGTCCTTTGATATTACTATTCGTGATCTGCGAAAACTGATGGCAGGTTGTATGGATTCTATGGGGACATGGGATTTGGAATGGGCAAGAGAAATGATCAAAGCTTATGAGGCTGCCAATCCGATTTCCGATGAAGTTTATGAATTATTAATGATTGATTTATCTTTGCCTAGTCTGTACTACCGGAATGTAAAAGATATTGTATATTCACCAACTTCATTTATGACGCCTGAGTTAGACCAGGAAATTAAAAGAATTATAGAACTTGATCAAAAAAAATGGCCAGTGTTAGAACAGCTGGAACAAGATCGGAAAGGAGGGAAATCCTACTAATGAAAGTCTTAATTATATGTACAGAGAAATTACCCGTCCCCGCTATTAGAGGTGGAGCCATACAGACGTATATTGATGGTGCGCTGCCAGTGTTAAAGCAAGATCATCAAATCACGGTTCTTGGAAGAGATGACGAAGCATTGCCAGCGGATGAGGTCAGGGAAGGCATTCGTTATGTCCGTGTCGGAGGCAGTATTTTAGAAGCTTATCGGGAAAATGTTGTGCAATTTCTGCAATCAGATCAACAAAGCTATGACATTATTCATATCTTTAACCGGCCCCGTCTCGTAAACAAGGTACGGGAGTTAGCTCCTGAGGCTAAAATTATTTTGAGTATGCATAACGATATGTTTAAGCCGGAGAAACTCCGTGCAGAGGAAGGAAATTTGGTTGTACAGAATGTAGATCGAATAATCACGATCAGTGAGTATATTGGTCAGACCATTCGCGGCTTTTATCCTGAAGCTGCAACTAAGATTCAAACCATTTACTCCGGAGTGGACCTGGAGCGTTTTGTACCTTCTTATTCACAGGCAGCTAAAGAAATGAGAAATCGACTAAGGTCGGAACATGGTTTGGAAGGGAAAAAAGTCATCCTTTATGCAGGACGGCTTTCGGCTAATAAGGGCATTGATGTTCTTGTTCGCGCGATTCCGGATTTAGCTGAAAAGCACGATGACATTGCTTTAGTCATTATGGGAAGTAAATGGTTCAGCAATAACGATGTAACCGACTATATTGCTTATGTGCGTGCTTTAGCAGAACGTCTGCCTGTCCCCGTCATTCAAACAGGGTTTGTAGCTCCTGATAAGATTCAAGAATGGTTTGCTGCTTCAGACTTATTTGTTTGTACGTCCCAGTGGCAGGAACCTCTGGCTCGCGTGCACTATGAAGCAATGGCAGCAGCACTCCCGATCGTTACAACCGATCGCGGAGGGAATAAAGAAGTAATCGAACCCTATAAAAATGGAATTATTGTTGAGAACCCGGCTGATTCCGGGGAGTTTGTCCAGCATTTATCTTATCTTCTATCGAATCCGAGTGTTCGAGAAGAGATGGGAAGGTATGGACGATCGTTAGCAGAAAAGCATTACACGTGGGATCGGGTCGTATCTGATATTTTATCGGCTTGGGAGCAAGTAGAGCGTGCTGAAGTGCTCAATGCAACTAGCTTAAATGAGACCGTTGATGATGTAAAAGAGGGACAATGGCAACAAGCAGAAGTGAAAAATCAAGAATCCGAACAAGAAAACGTAGAAGAAACTCATGCATCTCCTGAACTAGAAATGCATGAGGAACTAGTCAAAGAAGCTGTGGAAGTGCCTAACGAGGAAAAAGTCGAACCAGAGACAGAGTCTGAAGCTGAAAATCTAGAAGACGACATGGATGAAACAGCCGCTGAGGAGCACTCAGAAGCGAACTTAGAAGAGACCGTTGATGATGTAAAAGAGGAACAATGGCAACAAGAAGAAGTGGAAAATCAAGAATCCAAACAAGAAAACGTAGAAGAAACTCATGCACCTGCTGAACTAGAAATGCATGAGGAACTAGTCAAAGAAGCTGTGGAAGTGCCTAACGAGGAAAAAGTCGAACCAGAGACAGAGTCTGAAGCTGAGGATCTAGAAGACGACATGGATGAAACAGCCGCTGAGGAGCACTCAGAAGCGAACTTAGAAGAGGCCGTTGATGATGTAAAAGATGAACAATGGCAACAAGAAGAAGCAGAAAATCAAGAATCCGAACAAGAAAACGTAGAAGAAACTCATGCATCTGCTGAACTAGAAATGCATGAGGAACTAGTCAAAGAAGCTGTGGAAGTGCCTAATGAGGAAAAAGTCGAACCAGAGACAGAGCCTGACGCTGAGGACCTAGAAGACGACATGGATAAAACAGCAGTTGAGGAACAGTTAGCAGCTTTCACTGAGATAAATAGAGAAGAACAGTTAAAAGAAGACACTGGAGGACCTGTCCAACACAATAAGAAAACAGAAAAATCAACCATGTCATTCAAGGTGCAAAACAAAGAAAACACCGTTAACGTTTTATTGCTTCTAGCCTTATTCTATATGAGAGAGAAAAAGTGGATATAAGCATTCCATCTAAAACCCTGGTCTTATTAAAAGCCAGGGTTTTTTAATAATGACCAATGTGATCATTAGGCATACACACGTCTGGTACAGGAAAAAGTGCGCATCTATTTTAAGATGCACACATAACTACTTATTGTGTTATTTTTTCAAGAGCTGGATTCATTGTCTCTTTTAATGTTTTTACACTATGACGTAATTGCTGTTGTTCCACATCAGAGAGCTCCATTTCAAGAACTTTCTCTACACCTCGGCGATTGACGATGGTAGGAACACCAACGTATACCTCTCTTTCTCCATATTCTCCATCAAGATAGGTGCTTACCGTCAGGATGCTGTTCTCATTACCGAGAATAGCTTTTGTGATACGAACCAGGCTCATTGCGATGCCATAATGGGTGGCCCCTTTTTTCTGAATGATTTGATAAGCGGCATCTCGCACATCTTCAAATAAATGTTCAAGATCTTCTGGGGTGTAAGATTCGTTCGTCTCTAAATATTTAGCTACAGGAACTCCTCCAATGGTAGCGTGACTCCAAACAGGAAGCTCTGTATCACCATGCTCACCAATGATGTAAGCGTGAACGTTTTGGGTGGCTACGTTAAAGTAATCGCTCAACATGAAGCGGAATCGTGCCGTATCTAATGTCGTGCCGCTTCCAATGACTCTTTCTTTAGGAAGGCCGCTAAATACTTGAGTAGCATGTGTTAAAATATCAACAGGGTTCGTTGCAATTAAGAAAATCCCGTCGAACTTCTTCTCCATTACATTGTCCACAATTGTTTTAAAGATTTTCATGTTCTTTTCTACTAGGTCAAGGCGTGTTTCTCCGGGCTTTTGGTTAGCTCCTGCACAAATACAAACAATATCAGCATCTTCGCAATCGCTGTAATCTCCATACCAGGTATTCGTTGAAGAAGGAGCGAAAGCTTTCCCATGGTTTAAGTCCATTGCATCACCGATTGCTTTTTCTTTATCCAAATCAATAATAACCAATTCTTCCGTTACGGCCTGGTTGATTAAGGCAAAAGCATAGCTGCTTCCGACTAGTCCTGCGCCAATCAATACAACTCGGTTTACTTTTTCTTTTTTATTCATGTTCATAGCACTCACTCCTAATTTTAGGTAAAAAGGTTTAATGTGAATTACTTCACAATTATATTGTGCAACATTTCACAAATAATTGCAAGAGTTTTTGGAAATTTCCTATATCATTACATTGGGTAGGAACGTACGTTCTTATTTAGGGTGGGATCTATCTTTATTCTATGATACAATTAACAATAGATAATGTTCTTTTAGGGTGGTCGGCTAACCCCACGATAGAAGGGGGTGATGCCTATTAGCGTGTATGAGGTTATGATGGTGCTGTTTTCATTTGGTACGCTGCTCATTGCTTTACTCGCTTTGATCATTGAATTGATCAATAAAAAATAGACCTCCCTATTAACCTGTAAGTTGATTGGGTGAGGTCTATTCTCGACGAATAGCTGATCCCCTGGGGAATCATTATCTGTGGGTCGCAGTGGCAGCTGCGACCTTTTTATTTTATGTTTTTCTTACTCTTATCATACCATCGTTGATTCTTTTTTACCACAAGAGAGGCCTTACTTCCTGCAAACTGCCACACCTAATGGGTAGTGAACACCTTCACGAGGAGGTTCTATTGTGACACCGTTTTGATAAAAAAGTTCTACTTCAGAAAAATCATCAAACAATCCTTTAAATTCTTCTTCAGTCATTTGAAAATAATGAAAGGGAGAACCGCTCGGATGATCCATTCCTTGGCCGAAAGGCGTAGAGAGGACCAACGTGCCGCCAGGAGCTAAAAGCTCATAGATATGATTCATAAATGTTTGAACGCTGGGTACGTGTTCAATCGTTTCAAAGCTGACAATTGTATCAAATTGCCCGATGCTTGTCACCCACTTTTCATCCATTATATCTCCTACTTGCAGGGAAAGCAGTGGGTGGTAATAATTATGGATGGCGTATTGAATCGTTTTTTCGCAAATGTCTACGCCGAGAAATTCACTGATGTGCTTTTTTTTCTTTTTAGCAAGGTGAGCCGCTCCATAACCAACTCCGCAAGCAATGTCGAGAACTCTGCCCTTCACGTAGGGTTCAGAGAAGTGGTAACGGGCTACATGCTCGAGCAGCAGCCCATTCATAGGGTCCATTTCTTTAGGAATCACGCGTTCTCCTGTATCTTCTAGCATAAAAAGTCACCGCTTTTTGTATTGATTTAAACTATTATACCATACGAGGTGTTTCTAAATTTATTAGCAAAAAGCATCGCCGTTTAACACATGGCGATGCTTTTTTTAATGGTCTAGGAAATTATAAAATCCCAAACTGTGGATATCTTTTTAAAAAGAGTGACATCCAGCTCCTGCGCCCAGACACTCGCGTCATAAGCAAACCGACCTGCGGAAGGGGAGACCACCTTCCTCCGGCCGTTTTGCTTATGCGTGTCATGTCTACCAGGGCGCTTGCGCATTTGTTCTTTATTTAACAACCATAACAGGAGCTTTAATATATTTCATTAACTTATGACTAACGCTGCCTAATATTAAGGTCTGCAGCTTATTGCGTCCACGGCTGCCTACGACAACACAGTCGTAGCTTCGATTATTCGCATACTCAACAATCGTTTCAGCTGGTTCACCGTGTAATATCGTGATATCAGATTTTACTCCTGAAGCTTCAATCTCTTGAATAGCTTCATAGAATTTTTCTTTTCTTTTCAATGTTGCCGTGCTGGAGTCTCCATGCTTAAGAATATCTTCTTTAGAAGTGTCTCCATCAACAGCGTACACAAGCTCTAAGGTAACTTGCTCTTTATAAGGTGAGACCATTTGAATGGCTTGTTCGATGGCACGCTTAGAGTGTGCTGAACCGTCCGTTGCAAGTAGAATAGTAGTAAACATACGTGAGCTCCTTTTTCATCTTTTTTAGTGACTGGCTCCTTTAGAAACACCGCCTAAACGGTTTAGCAATCGATGGCTCTCACCATTTAACCCTTTAAAGTGAACCTCGATACCTCGTTGTTCAAACTTAGCTTCAATGCTGTCAAGGGCGCCAATCGCTGAATCATCCCAAAGGTGTGACTGTGTCAGGTCAATTTCCACTATATCTACATTATCTTTAAAGTTAATAGAAGAGACAAAATCGGTGACAGAGGCAAAGAATAACTGTCCTTGCACATAATAGATTTTCTTGCTTCCTTCGTTTACGTATAATGGTAAAACACGTACTTTGGAAATCTTCACAGCGAAGAAAACCATGCTTAATACTACTCCAGCTAATACGCCATAAGCTAAGTTATGTGTATAAACTACCGTAGCTACTGTAACTACCATCACAGCGGCATCTGTTTTAGGAACAAGGTGAATGTTGCGCAGCGAGCTCCAGTCAAACGTACCAATGGACACCATAATCATTACTCCTGCTAGAGCGGCCATAGGGATCTGTACGACAACATTCCCGAGAGCAATAATGAGGAACATTAAAAATACACCGGCAACTAATGCAGATAAGCGGCCTCTTCCCCCTGATTTTACATTGATCACAGACTGGCCAATCATGGCACAACCCGCCATTCCTCCGAAAAATCCGGCTACAATGTTTGAAATCCCTTGTCCACGACTTTCCTGATCCTTGTTACTCTCAGTGTCTGTCATGTCATCGACGATCGATGCGGTTAGAAGAGATTCCAGCAGTCCTACAATCGTTAAGGCGAGGGCGTAAGGCAAAATAATCATAAATGTTTCCATATTTAACGGAATATTAGGCAATGCAAATAAAGGCAAGGTTTGGCTAAGGTTCCCCATGTCCCCTACATTACGTACCCCTGCATTCATGTAAATGGCTATAAAGGAAACCACAACAATGGCGACAAGAGGTGAAGGTACCGATTTTGTTAGTAACGGAAATAAATAAATAATAGCTAGTGTAAGTCCGACTAGTACATAAATAATCCAGGATTCGTTCACAAAGTGCTGAAGTTGAGATGTGAAGATTAAAATGGCTAATGCATTCACAAATCCAACCATGACAGATCTAGGAATAAACTTCATAAAGCGAGCAAGCTTGAATACGCCAAATATAATTTGGAATATCCCTGTTAATATAGTTGCGGCAAGCATGTATTCTAACCCATGCTCTGCAACAAGCGTAATCATAACAAGTGCCATAGCTCCTGTTGCTGCAGAAATCATTCCGGGGCGTCCCCCGACAAAAGCAATAACGACAGATATACAGAAGGAAGCGTATAAGCCCACCATGGGGTCTACGCCTGCGATAATGGAAAAGGCGATCGCTTCTGGAATTAATGCTAATGCTACTACAATTCCTGCTAATACATCTCCTTTTACATTACCGAACCATTGTTCTTTTAATGATGATGTAAACATTGCAAACCTCTTTCTTTTTTATATTTTTAGATCGCTGACTCTCACAGCAATCAAGCTCTTGTTTAAAATATATACGTTATAATCGCTCCCCGTTTTTCAATCGATCGATACAGTCGTGTAAATCGTCTTTCTTTACACGCCAGTGGCTACCGATCTTAAACGCTGGGATCGTGCCTTTTTGTACTAATTTATAAGTTGTCATTTCACTTAACTGTAAGTATTCCGCAACTTGTGATACCGTCATAATTTCTCGCTGCATGTTAACCCTCCGAATGCTTTACTCTCACCCTTATTGTCTCTTTAAAATACCGATTGAATAAAGCGCTAAGAAATAGAGTGATTTATAATCTGTTATAACAGACTATAATAGATTATAAGAAAATGCAGTGGAATGCAATGCCTTTATAAAGAGATTTACTGGTGTTTAATTGATGATGGTATTGGTATCTAAACAAAGGTAACGCTTACAATAATGCAGAAAATATTTTTGATCTAGTGAGTTGTGATTCGTCTATTTACCATTTACACTAGCAGTAGGTCTAATACGTTAAAGGAAGGTTTAGATGGAGCAAGAGCGTGAAATTTTAACGATTTCTCAAGTCGCTGATTATTTGCAGATTAGTGAAATGACGACATACAAGCTTGTTCAGGAAGGAAAAATACCTGGTTTTAAGATTGGACGTCATTGGAGAGTGAAGCTTGAGGATTTGAGGGCGCACCTTTCAAAATTGGAGCACGGGGATCATATATAAAAAAACTGCCTCGTCGGAGGCAGTTTTTTTACTATTTGCTGTTGTTCTTTTGTAGAACCTTTAATCCGTTACCCATATCCGAAGCGAGGATATAGTTTCGATCTACATCAACGCCCCAGAAGTAGGCCCCTTCAGGCTGGTATTGACCTGTTTGAACCGGATTTGCAGGATCTGTAATGTCAGCGGCAATAAGACCGCCTGCATAGTGGGATAGGTATAAGGTGTTGCCGTGTACTTTAGGGTCGTGAACCGTGTTGGCAAATGTGATGCCATCTTCAACGTTATCAACTAAATCCGTCTTAAACGTACTCAGTTCTTTTGGATTAGCTGGGTCTTTAATATCAAAGATCCTTGTGTATCCGTACGATTCTTCATACCCCTCTTTAGTAGGGTTGTAGACTTCTCTCGTTTCAATCAATACGTTTCCACCCTTCGCTAAAGCTGCAGAGTGGGCAGATCCTTGTACATCAGGCGCGTAATCTGTGCGGCCTTCATATTTTACGTTATAAGGGTCAGAAATATCGAGAATGATCGTTCCTAAATCCCAGAAGGATAAGAGGGCCTTGTCCCCATTGGTATCGGACATGGCACTATGGTTGAAAACAGGTCTTGTTTTCCCATCTGGTGAATCCCAGTGATAGCCGTTAAAGTCATCGGATACTTCCGGAAGTATACGAGGATCAAATTCATAAATGGTTTCTGGCTGCTTCGGATCTGAAACGTCTACTAACGCGAAGTCTTTACTCTCCCCATGAGTATAATAGTCGGCGTAAGGGTTAGCTGACAGTACAAATGGCTTGCCATTTTGTACAGTTAAGTATAATTCATGGGTTCCTGGAACACGCTTGTCCATTTCCCAGAAGCCAAGTTTTTCAGGGTTATGTGGGTCAGAGACATCATATAAAAGGAAGCCGCCTTTAGAATCGGGGTTATTTCTATTTAACTGCTGGACACTGACAGCAGCTAATTCTCCTTTGAATTCAGGTGTGTTTACAGATTTAACAATCACTTTTTCTTGCCACGTGCCAGGAATGTCGTCTGCAAACTTAGCGATTTCTTCAGGGTTCTTAGGATCCTTCATATCAAAGATTCGAACGCCGCCTTCTCCGCCGTTCTGTGTATGCGTACCTAAATAAGCATAGCCCTTGTGAGAATAAACGTCTGCTGTATTATTTTCGACCCCGTCATACTCTTTTAGAGGCGTCGCTGCAACTTCTTTCCAATTCGAAAGACTCTTGTTTCCTTCAATTTTAGGGATTTCATTTAGGTCCGCTTCATGAGCGCCTTTTTCAATCCCTACATCATCTAACATATCGTGAGCAAAAGCCGTAGGTGTAAATAAAGAGAAAGTCATGATACCAGCAAGCGTGGAATTCACTAAAAATTTTTTATTCATATTTTCCCTCCAATAGAAATAGTTTCCATTTATTATAGTAGCACAGTGTGAACAGTCCTTCATTAATTATTAGAAAAATAAGACAATTATCGTGTTATGTAACTTGAACGTGCCGGGTCATATTACCCTAAAATGGAAATCTAATCATGCTATGTACCTAAATATCGATAAAAAAAGAGAGGGCATTGTCCCTCTCTCTTTTTAATAATAAGGATAATACGGGTAGTAAGGGTAAGGTGAAAGGTACGGATATAATAGCAAGGACGTTAGCCCGGCTAGAGGTAAGATCGTTCTTCTGAAACGGCGAGCTCTTCTTCTTCCGAATCCACCGTACCCACCGTATCCCCCGTATCCCCCGCCATAAAATTGCCTGCTTTCATCTTCTGCATTCCCATTCTCATCAACCATTACATCTTCACTCATGAGCATGGTTACGTTCTCATCATTTGAATCTAAGATGATGCCATCAAATGACTGACCATCTTCCATCGTGCCCATTACGTGATAATATTTATATTTCTGACATTGGTGATGGGTGGGCTTCATTTGATGGTGGTATTGGGGATGCATATTTCGGTTTTCTGTCATAGTCATCAACTCCTCAAAACCATGATACGCACCCAGACCATAAGTGTGACAAAATCAAAATCAGAATTGTGTGACATTATTCGTTACATTCCTATCCATTATTTAGTAAACTAGAAGTAAGACTTTAAATGGGGTGATCTGATTTGAAGAAGAAAGATCCTATTAAATTTAGTGACCGGATTCATTTAATTGATGGTTTCGATTTAGGCATTCCTGGACGTACAGGCACCTATGTGATAGAAGAAGAGAATTTAACCCTCGTTGAAACAGGACCCAGCCCTTCTGTCCCACGCATAGTAGAAGGATTGAAGGACTTGGAGTTAGACCCTAAAGATGTTCGTTATTTGATCTTAACTCATATCCATCTGGATCACGCAGGGGGAGCGGGTCTTCTTCTAAAGGAGTGCCCTGAGGCTGAAGTTATTGTACATGAAAAAGGAAAACGCCATCTAGCAAATCCTTCACGTTTGATAGAGGGAGCGCGTGCTGTTTATGGGGATTCATTTGACCAACTATTTGATCCGATTTTACCAATTGAGGAAGAAAAGCTTATCGTAAAAGAGGAAGGGGATACTCTCGAAATCAGTCCTGATTGTACGTTGAAGTTCTTTGACACACCTGGTCATGCCAATCATCATCTAGGTATTTACGATCCGGTTAGTAATGGCATTTTTACAGGGGATACAGCTGGTATTCGCTATCACCAAACGTTGGATTATGGAGTGACGTTTTATCTTCCTAGTACTTCACCGAACCAGTTTGATCCAGAAGAAATGAAGCAATCTATTCAACGCTTTAGAGATCTAAAAGTTGATCATATCTATTTTGGTCATTTTGGAAAAACAGATGAGCCTGAAGCAGCATTTAATCAGGTAGTGGAGTGGATTCCAAAGTTTGTCGAAGCGGGTGAAGAAGCGCTGGTAAATGGAAATGGAATAGAGGGTGTAAAGAATCGCCTGTATGAAAAAGTGAATGCATACTTACGGGAGCTTCAAATACCTGATGATCACCCCGTATACGAGGTCATTCAGTTGGATATCGAGGTTTGTGCCATGGGGCTGGTTGATTACTTAAGAAAAAAGGAGAGAAACCGATGAACAGAGTGAATCTAATTACTCTTGGTGTAAAGGATATGAAACGATCGGTTGCGTTTTATCGAGATCATCTTGGGTTTTCTACTTCTGAAACGAAAGATAACCCTGAAATTATTTTCTTTAACAACCCAGGGTCTAAACTTGCTTTATACCCATTAGATGAGCTCGCGAAGGATATTGATGAACAAAAGCCACCCCAGCGGAGCGGGTTTTCTGGAATCACACTCGCTTATAATGCAAAATCTGAACAGGAAGTCGACGACATGATGAAGAAGGCTGAAGCAGCTGGTGCTCGTCTTGTAAAGCCTCCGGAAAAAGTGTTCTGGGGCGGATACAGCGGATATTTCACCGATCCCGATGGCTATTATTGGGAAGTGGCCTATGGGGAGATGTGGGAGTTCGATGAGAGTGATATGCTGATTGTGAACTAAAGGAGGGTGTACCATCAATCCGGTATATAAAAATTTCCCTTATGCGGCTAGCAAAAAGTGGACGAAAAAAGGATGGAATTCATTGCTTGGCATCTTTTCCGGTGCAGGTTTTATATTGTTGGACGCTTTTTTGTACGGAAGTCTTCCTATTTTCTTTGTCTATCTTGCCATCGCCATATTTTTTAGTGGACTCTGGCAAATGGTTCAGTATTTCCGAATGCCGGAAAAGGATTATGTTCGTTTAGAAAAAGACCATATCACGTTAGATAAAGGAGCGCTCCTTCCTCGAAAAACGGTTCATTTTGATCGAGTGGAACGACTAGCAGAAATAAATGATGTGATGTTATTGAAAATGGAAAACGGACAGGAACAGGAGATTTACACAGAGTGGTTAGCTCATGAGGATACGAAAGAATTAAGAATCTCTCTTAAAGAGCGGATTAATACATAGCGTAAAGGTGGTCCTAATGATTAGAGTTGCATTATTAAGTAAATGGCATGTACACGCAGTAGACTACGCCAACCAAGCTAAGGAAATAGAGGATATATCCATTGAACTGGTTTGGGATGAAAATGCGCAGCGCGGAGAAGAATGGGGGAAAGAGTTAGGTGTGCCCTTTGAAGCTGACTTAGAGAACGTGTTATCGAACCCATCGATCGATGGCGTCATTATAACTACCCCTACTGTGGATCATAAGTACATCATGATAGAAGCGGCGAAACATGGAAAACACATCTTCACTGAGAAAGTTCTAGCTTTGACGGTGGAGGACTGTGATGCCATTCTTTCTGAGGTGGAAAAGGCAGAGGTAGAATTAATGATTTCACTCCCAAGGTTAGTAGAGAATTATTATTTATATGCACAAAAAGCAGTCGATCAAGGGTGGCTGGGGCAATTAACGATGATCCGTTGTCGTGTGGCTCACAATGGAGCTGTTGCTACAAATGAGAATCCTGAAGGCTGGCTGCCTCAGCACTTTTATGAACAAGAAAAAACAGGAGGCGGAGCTTTAATTGACCTTGGTGCTCATTCCATTTATTTAGCGAATCGACTGGCAGGCACGCCACATGCAGTAATGGCTCGTTTGCAGTCTGTCTTTCACCCAGGGATCGATGACCAGGCCGCAGCGTTTGTGGAATATGAATCGGGAGTTCTTGGGGTACTTGAAACAAGCTTTGTCTCCTCTGGAAGCCCTTTTCAGCTGGAGGTTTATGGAACAGAAGGGACCATTCTTATCGAACAAAATACGGTTCGGATAAAGAGCGCTCAATTTGAGAGTGATCAGTGGATGTATCCCGAAGATTTACCGGATCCGTTACCAATGCCTATGAAGCAGTGGGTTAAAGCAATTCAAGAGGGACATGAGCCAACGATAACGAAAGAGGATGCTCTTAAATTAACACTCGTTAATCAAGGCGCTGTAAAGTCACAAGAATATGGACAGCGAATCGATTTGACCCAATTAAAACAATAAAGAAAATGTGGCCGAGCCCACGGAGGGTGAAGTATAATGAGGACACTGAAAAACTAAAGGTACATGAAAGATAGAATTTAAAAAGCGGCCTGTGTGGAATTTAATTTCCACACAGGCCGCTTTTCTTCTAACTTTTAAGAGATTTGCGCCTTCTATTCCTTCATAAGTTTAACGATTCGTTTCCATCTTATATCGTTCTTTAGCAAGACAACGTATAGATGGTGTTTAGGGGCAGATATTTGAACACAAATGGGTTTTAGATTGATCTCTGTTGATGCCACGATGAGCGTTCGGGGGTGACGCCTGCGGGAACAGCGCGAGCCGAAGATCCACTTGGTCAAGTGAACTTCTTGACCAAGTTAGCTGAGGCCGTGCCCGCGGCAAGCATCCACCGACAAGCGATTCGTGAGGCTCTTTAAGATTAGATAGGACTATTTCAGGGGCCTCAAGTATAATACTTTCCGAACAGATTTCAATAGAATCGTTCGGATTATTTTCTGCTTTATTCAGTTTTGTCCAAACTCATTCTTTATTCAGATAAATGGTTGAAATTCGACTTTATTAATCGCTCGGATACTTCTAACGTTTCAAAATGGCCAGGTTGATAATCGGTTACTTTGCGATCTTGTCCGATCACAATACGTTCGCCATAGTCCCCTCGCAAAAGAAAGACGTCTTCGTTCATAAAACGGTTAATATTGTGCCCGAGAGCGGTAGTCTCGTCTGGAAGGCCGAACCAATCACGAAGAGTGGGGGCTGTATCGATTTGACCGGCGACATCAGTAACGTGCAGAGGTTTTTTTAAGTCAGTACTTGAAACGATAAAAGGGACGGACGTGAAATCAGTACGCCATTGCTCTTCTGTAATGGCCCGGCCGTTCCACTGCTCAACTTCACTTTTTGTTTCTTTAAAAACGCCGTTATGGTCTCCATAAACGACGACCACCGTGTCTTCCATCTGCCCCTCCTCTTCAAGTTTCTTCAAGAATTCACCTAAATAATGATCGGTGTAGTGTATACTTTCAAAATAGTTTCCGAGGGATGTATGCTTTGTTTCTCCGGTATTTATTAACTTCTCGTCTTCCGGAATTAAAAATGGAGTGTGAGAGGTTAATGTAATAAGGCTCGCGACGTAAGGCTTTGGCAGCTCCTGCAAGTGATTGACCGTTTGTTCAAAAAAGGCTTCATCGCTAAGTCCCATGCCTAGAGCATGTTCTTCAACGTCTTCGTAATCATCAATATCATAATAGCGGTCAAACCCCATTGAAGGATAAACCGCATCACGGTTCCAGAAGGTTCCTTCATCCCCATGAAAAGCGGTGGTTGTATACCCTTCTTCTTTGAAATCCTTGGCTAAAGATGGGTAATCTACCATTGGGTATCGAAAAAAAGTACTTCCCTCTTTTAATGGATAGAGGCTATTAAAAACGAGAAGCTCTGCATCTGAGCTGTTGCCTTCTGCGGTTTGAGGGTAATAATTTTCAAAAGAAAGTCCTGATTCCACGAGCCGATTTAAGGTTGGAGTAATTTCTTGTCCATTCACTTCTTGTCCAATAACAAACTGTTGAAGGGATTCAAACTGAATCATTAATAAGTTTTTCCCTTCAAATAAGCCAGGCATGAGTAAGGGATCTTCTCTTGGAACCGCTCGATCTTCACTTGCCAGCAATTCATTAATTTCTTCTTTTTCATCAGCTGAAAGTTCCAGAACTTGCTGAGACGTTAAAAACTCGATCCAATCAATGGCTTGATGCCCAATCACCCCATAATTACTTAGATGAGAGTCTGATGTATATTTCTTAAGTAAAAGATGACCTTTGCCGTTTACTTGCATCGAGATCGGCTTTAAAGATAAAAAAAGAACCGCAAGAACAACCACCGCAGCGAATGGCTTCAATCGTCTGTTTACAGGAGCAGATGCGTAGGACGTGTTCCGCTTCTCATACAGCATCCATCCTCCCAACAGAATAAGGTCGGTGAAAAATAGAATATGCCATCCGGCCATTTGGCTGAAAATGCTCTCTGACATCCCTGATAGGTTTGACGTTTGCAGCGCCACATAGGAAGAAAACGGAGTATGAAAGTAATCCATATATAAATAAGATGACCAACAGTAAAAGCTAATGATTAATGAGAGAATGGCTCCATACCAGAGGAAGTACTTTTTCATAAGAAGCATAACGCTGAACACGAGGAGGGAGAAGCTTAATGAGACAAGCAAAGCTCCTTTCGACACACTGTCGAGCAGATAATGACTGACGCCTGTTAATTTAACGAAAGCAGCTAGGGTGAATAGGCCAAACCAAATCAATCGATTCAAACGAAACACGTCCTTTATTAATATATGGTTTTAGTATGAGTTTGTAAGAGAGATTTATCAGTGAAGATTTACATTCATCAGTCGAAATAAAAAATGAATACCAGAGAAAAAGCATGACTACCTAGAAAACCGAATATAACGGTGACACTTTTGATAGAATGGAAGTAGATCAAACAAAACGATTCACAAATAAAGCATGACTATAATATAATCACTATGTGAAATATTTCACTAATTGAAATGATAGGAGCTATTCCTTATGAAGCACCTAAAACATATTGCCTTCTCGCAACGATCGGTCATCTATACGCTCGTGTTGATCTCACTGCTTATGGGGGCAGCAATTATTGCTCAAGCCTACTATTTCGTTGCCGTCATAGAAGGTGTCTTTCTAAATAACGCAGCGTTTCAGTCTGTTATTCCGCTGTTGATTGGATTATTCTTTGTTCTGGTTGTAAGGGCGGCGTTGACGTACCTTTCAGGCAGAACTGGGGTAAAGCTAGCAGCTAAAGCGAAAAATGAGTTCAGAAAATCACTAGTCAATAAGTTTTCCCAAAATCCTGTTCAGGCTTCGATGCAGGGCCAGTCAGGAAGAAAAATTAGTGTGTTAATGGATGCAACTGACGATGTAGACAGCTATTTTAGCAGCTACGTGCCACAAATGATTCAAACGGCGATCGTGCCTATTATTATCTTGGTCGCCGTGTTCACGCAGCACATCTACTCGGGATTAATTATGCTCATTACAGCACCGTTTATTCCTTTTTTTATGGCTCTTATTGGAGTGATGACAAAAAAGAAATCAGAAGAACAGTTAGAAAAGCTTGCGGCTTTTTCAGGAAGGTTTCTTGATACGCTGCAAGGGTTAACAACACTTAAGCTGTTTGGGAGGGCCAGAAAGCAGAGAGAGCTTATCGAAGAAAGCAGCCTCGGCTTCCGGGACGCAACCATGGAAGTGTTGAAAGTAGCGTTTGTTTCCTCCTTAATGCTGGAGTTTATTTCGATGCTCAGCATCGGTTTAATTGCGATGGAAATTGCCATTCGCTTAGTTGTTTATGAAAATATATCTTTCTTCTCCGCTTTTTTTATATTGATTTTAGCTCCTGAATTCTATCAATTGTTAAAGGACGCGGGGAGTGCTTTTCACTCCGGAAGAGGGAGTATTGTAGCTGCTCAAAAAGTGACGGAGGAATTAGAAGAACCAACTCCTCATGTGGAATGGGGAAGTTCACAGTTAATAACAGGTACAGCCCCTCCTGCTATTGAACTTGCTGGAGTGAGCTTCAGCTA
Organism: Halobacillus andaensis; assembly: GCF_014636475.1. Taxonomy (GTDB): domain Bacteria; phylum Bacillota; class Bacilli; order Bacillales; family Halobacillaceae; genus Halobacillus_A; species Halobacillus_A andaensis. The sequence continues at coordinate 187,270 of NZ_BMEL01000005.1, read as the reverse complement.
CCACGATGAGGGCTTTGCTCTAAAACCTATAGACGCTCAAATTGCTCCCTATCATCAGGTAGCCATTGTTGGACGAACGGGCTCAGGAAAAACAACATTGCTTCATGTTATAGCTGGATTAATGGCCCCTACAGAGGGACAAGTAAGAGTGAATGAGCAGCCTCTATTCGAATATGAAGAACAAGAATGGTTTAATCAGCTTAGCTATATATCTCAGCACCCTTATTTATTCTCAGGAACGATTGCTGACAATATTGCTGTTGGTTCAAGTGGGGCTAGTCGGGAGCAAATCGTAAAAGCGGCTGAAAAAGCTGGAATTGCTTCATTTATCGAATCTCTTGAACAGGGGTTTGACACACCCGTTGGAGAAGCGGGGAGAGGCCTTTCTGGAGGAGAGAAACAACGGGTAGCGATTGCAAGGGCCTTTTTAAAACGTCCTTCTGTGATTTTGTTTGATGAGCCGACAACAGGCCTTGATCTGCAAACGGAAAAAATCCTCCAACGTTCGCTAGAAGAATTGTCTCAATCGTCTACTGTAATTACGGTGGCTCATCGCTTGCACACGATCCAAGCAGCAGATCAAATTTTGTTGTTAGACGAGGGACGGTTAATTGGAAGCGGAACACATGAAGACTTGCTCCAAACAGTTCCGTACTATCGGAATATGGTTTCCGTCCAGCAAGGAGGGGAAGCACGTTGAAAGATTTAGGTATTGTAGTCAAGCTTGTTATGCTTGAGCAAAAGGATATATTGCTTTCCATCTTTTTTGGATTTTTAGCCGGAATTGCTGCTGTCGGTTTGTTTGCTTCGAGCGGTTATCTGATCTCGCGCGCGGCATTCGTACCTCCGTTGTACGCGTTGACGGTGGTCATCGCTATCCTCAAATTATTTGGGTTTACGAGAGCTTTGAGTCGATATGCAGAGCGGTATTTCTCACACCGCGCCACATTTTCCATACTTAGTCACTTACGGGTTTCTTTTTATAAAAAGATTGAACCGCTCGCACCGCAGATTTTTCAAAAGTACAGAAGCGGAGATTTATTATCCCGAATCGTCGGTGATGTAGAAAGTTTGCAAAACTTCTTCCTGCGCGTGTATTATCCACCAATTGTGCTCGTTATTGTTTTTTTAAGTACAATTGTGTTTACTACGTTTTATTCATTGGCTATAGCTATCGTGCTGCTGCTCGGTCTATTGCTTACTGGGTTTGTTGTACCCGCTTTGTTTACTATTAGACAAAAGCGGATTAATACTCAAGTGCGGGAAAACAGAGGGGCTCTCTCTACTGAGGCAGCAGAACTGCTCTACGGTTATCGTGATCTAAAAATCTATCAAAAACTTGAAGAAAAAGAAGAGCAGCTTCTTCATGCTTCTCACAAATATGTGAATGAACAAGAAAGGGAAGGGTTACACTCCACGTTCAGCCATTCTATGAACACGATGGTGTCGCTTATTATTTCTTGGTTTGTTCTTGGGCTAGGGGCATGGCTGGTGGTGGAAGACGATTTAAATGGGATTTTTCTTGCGATGCTTGTGATGGTTTCGCTCACCGTATTTGAAAATGCAACGCCGATGGCCGTGTTTCCCGTTCATTTAGAGGACAGCAGACGTGCGTCTAATCGATTATTCTCTGTGGTCCGGGAAGAGCCTGCTAAAGAGCCGGAATCACCTGTACGCCTCTCTGTGGACCAAGCCCCTTCCATTCGCTTTCATGATGTGAGCTTTTCGTTTAATGGAGAGAAAAGGCAAGCCTTGGAAAAGGTGAATGTAAGCATCCCACAAGGATCAAAAACAGCGATAGTAGGAGCGAGCGGATCCGGAAAATCTACACTGCTTCAATTGCTGCTCAACATTCATCCTTATCAGGAAGGTGACATTCAATTAAATGATGTGAGTCTTAATAAGGTGGAACGCGAGGAGCTTTGGGCTCGCTCGAACGTGGTGTTACAGGAAAATCACTTTTTCTACGGCAGCATACGGCACAACTTAGAGGTCGCTGCAGAAGGGCTCGGCGATCATGTGCTCATCGAAGCGCTGCAAAAAGTAAAGCTTGATCATTTTTCACTAGAAGATGAAGTACTGGAACGCGGTGAAAATCTGTCTGGGGGAGAGAAGCAGCGTTTAGCGATAGCGCGTGCTATGCTGAAGGGAGAGAGGTTATGGCTGCTAGATGAACCGACGTCTTCAGTGGACGCCTTAACGGAGAAAATGTTGTATGAGGAGTTATTTGCTCAAGCGAAAGAGGATACGGTTCTTCTTGTCAGTCATCGTCTGGCCGGCCTTGAGAAAATGGATCAGATTATAGTAATGGAACAAGGAGAAGTGGTGGAATCCGGGACGTTTCGTGAGCTCATGGCTCAGCAAGGTTACTTCTATGAGATGAAGCAGATTGAAAAGAGCGTTTTTCTATAAGGGGGAAAAGACTTAGGTCTTTCTTCTCAGCTTGTGGGGAAACATGTGGTTTTCCTCAAGCTTTTTTCTTGCCGCCAGAAGCCAAAGACCCTTACCTTTCCGCGGACGAGCGCCCGAGCTTCCTCGCAAACCCCGCGCTCGGCGATCTCGGCTCACTCGTTCTTCCGCAGGAGTGGAAGGGTCCTAGCTCCTTGGAAGTCCCTAAGTCAGAAAAACACTCTCCTTCACCTGGCTCACCCTAGCTAGGTGGAGGACAGTCTTTTTCATGTTTTGACAGGCAGCCGTCATCAACGCCTGTTCCTTTTCCCAAGACTCTAAAGGAGGAACCATGATATACCGTGTTCATCAAAGCTTTCTCAACAGACTAAGGCAGAACGACTTCGGTCGTTCTGCTTTTTTTATGTGAGGAATAGATTGTTTATGAGTGGATATGTTTTGTGTTCGGATTTCTAAATAGAAAGGTGGAATGGAATGAATCATCAAAGCATGCAAAAGCGCGTAATGACAGTAACGGGAGAGGGAATTGCATCGGCTCAGCCAAATGTAGCTTCTATTCAGATCGGTGTGGTTACAGAATCGATGAATCTTACGCAGGCGCAGCAAGAAAATGCACGAATGATGGAACGAGTCATCGCCTCGATTGTAAACCTAGGGGTTCCCCGGGCTTCCATTCAAACGAGTGAATATACGATTCTTCCTCAATATGACTATGATAGCGGGACCCAAGTGTTTAGAGGATATGAAGTAACAAACATGATTACAGTCACGAATGAAAATATTGCTCAAACAGGGGAAATTATTGATACCGCAGTGCAAAATGGAGCGAATCGGGTTTCTACGATCCAATTCTCTGTAAAGAATCCAGAAGCACTATATCAGCAGGCGTTATCAGTAGCCTTGAGAGATGCTTATCTCAAAGCTAATACACTGGCTGGAACGATGAGGGCCCGGCTCGATCCAGCTCCGATAAAAGTGATGGAAGGTGGAAAAGATGGTGCCATTCCTTTGGCTAAAGCAAGTACATTTGCAGCATCAACGCCGATTGAGCCAGGACAGTTAGAGATTGAAGCGGCTGTAGAAGTACAGTTTCTGTTCTTTGCGTAGAAATCAGGCTGCGACAAAACTGAATAAAGCATAAAATCATCCGAACGATTCTGTAGAACTCTGTTCGGATGATTTATGTTAAAAAGAATTTACAACACCGCTTCGTCAAAACACTTCGCTTTCCGTGGACACGGCCTCAGCACCGGGTACCGGTACCGAATTTCACACTTGGCCCTTCGCCCTTTTACAGCTTTTCTGTACCTGGTACCCTTATGCTCCCTCCCTGCAATAGAGTTGCACCACTGTTACGGTATTTTGACTACGCTAATCATCTGCGTTTATACAAGTGTTCGTTTTCTGGCATCACTGCTTTACTTATGTCCCAGCCTCATGGTCTAATATTTAATCAAACGTTTGTTTAACTGAAATCTGGCTCATTCAAAGAGAATTCAGCTATTTTTTAGTACAGCATTGTTCCTCTTTCACTTCTTTAATTTCTACTTTACAGCAGGACTTACTCTTCCTTTTGCCAAAGATCTTTTTCATAAGGCTCATTGAAAACTCCTCCTTTAAATAAGGTAAAATAAGAAACCGGAAACAGAAGACATAAATACTACGGACCCCACAAAGGCGATGACAAGTTTCTTTTTAAAAATGCTATGAAGCATGGTTACTTCAGGGAGGCTGGCTCCTGCTGAGCTAATCATAAGCGCCATAACGGGGCCTAGAGCCATCCCTTTAGCGACCATAATTTGAGAAATTGGTATCATTGTAGATAGCCGGATATAAAGAGGTAGTCCAATAATAGCGGCTATGGGAACGAGCCACCAATGCTCTTCTCCCATATAACTTGTGATCCAGGTGGTCGGTACGGCTCCGTAAATGAGAGCGCCAATGGCTGCTCCTAAAATAAGAAAGGGATAAACGGTTTTCATTAACTCCCATGTTTCCTTCCCAGCTAATCGAAAATTAAGGTTTTTATCTTGGCGGGAAGGCATGTTTTCTACTACGACGTTTCTTAATTGTCTTTCGAATCCTAAAGCACTTAATGAAAAACCAATCATAATGGAAAGTGTAATCGTAATCAGGCTATAAAACAGACTGACTTTCCACCCTAATAAATACGTCATGAGGGTAAGGATGGTTAAATCGAGAACAGGTGAAGCGAATAAGAAAATCATGACGATCGAGAATTTCACTTTATTGCGAAGCAAGTTAACGACAATAGGAATCGTCGAACACGAACAAAAAGGGGTGACAAAAGCGAAACCTACAGCAACAGCAGCTTGCAGGATTGGGTGGCTGTTATTCATAAGGTCTTCTATTTTTTGATAAGGGATGAATCCTTGTAAAAGGTTGAGAACAAATGAAATGCCAACAAACAAAAGGGTAAGTTCAAAGGCGATCTTTAGAAAGGTTTGGATAATATCTATCATAAATTCACCTCCATTCATCAAAAAAATTTTGATTAATTAGATGTTATGAACAACAGACACAGCAATCTGGCTGTTTTTTAGTAAAAAGCTTACTGAGTTGGTTTAGAGAAAAATGCGGGAATCGAAGGGGTTGCTCATGACGGAATTGACGGATCGAGTGGGCTATTTCTTCTCTGTGGACTTTTAGAAGTTCTTGATTCATAGTCATTCCTCCTTTCATCAATTTTTTTTGATTAATGAATTAAAAAAATTAATCGCGACGAAATAAACAACAAAGCTCTTCTGATAACAAATGGTTAAGTTCAGCGTGGTTCAGAGTATAATAACTCCAGGTACCTCGTGTTTCTTTTTCAATCAATTCAGCATCCATTAAAATCTTAAGGTGATAAGAAAGCTTTGATTGAGGCAGATCCAGCTGATCCGACAAATCACAAACGCATACTTCTTTCTGCCGTGTTATTTCATTTAGAATGTGTAGTCTTCTTTCATCGGCCAGCGCTTTAAACTTTCTCTCGTATTTACTAAAGGTGTGCTGTAATGATACGTCCGTCATCTGAAAGTCTTTGTTCACAATAATTGCTCCTTTCATCAAATTTTATTGATTAATCATAGTGTATGCTGTGGTCTCGATTATTGCAACTAATAAATCAAAAAAACTTGATTTACATAAACTTTACATTCTTATGGTGTACATGAATGTATAAGTATATTATTATGTGTTTGTATTAAATTAACGAGAAAAACCAAACATTAGACTTGCATATATAAGCATATGCTTATATTATGATAAACGAGGTGAGGGTATGGAAAAAACAATCATCGATATTGAAACAGCCGCACAGACGCTTAAGCTATTAGGGGATAAGACGCGTTTGACGATTATTGGCCTCATTAGTGAAGGGGAGTGCTGTGTGTGTGAATTTGTTGAGGTGCTGCAAATGAGTCAGCCTTCGGTCAGCCAGCATTTACGTAAACTGCGTGATGCAGGGTTGGTCAAAGAGAACCGGAAAGGTCAGTGGATTTTCTATTCATTAAATCAAGACCATGAAACCTATCCGATCATTCAGCAAATCTTAGAACAAATTCCAGATCAGATAGAAAAATTAAAGGCATTGGAGCAAGCAGGTTTGCGCATCCAATGCGATTAGTAGGGGGATTCTTTTGGGTTCAGCAATTTTAGCCACGGTTATATTTTTACTTACATTGATTTTAGTGATTTGGCAGCCAAAAAATTTAGGAATCGGCTGGTCTGCCTGCGGAGGAGCAATACTTGCTTTACTCGTAGGTGTCGTTGATTTTCAAGATGTTCTCGCCGTTACCGATATCGTGTGGAATGCTACGCTAGCTTTTATTGCCATTATTATTATTTCACTAATTCTTGATGAGATTGGGTTCTTTGAATGGGCGGCACTCCATATGGCGAGAATAGCGAAAGGCAACGGAACAAAAATGTTTGTTTACGTTACACTCCTTGGAGCTGTAGTTGCCGCTTTATTTGCGAACGATGGAGCTGCGCTTATTTTAACGCCTATTGTTTTAGCAATGGTAAGGAACTTGAATTTTAAAGAAACGATGATTCTTCCGTTTATTATGGCAAGTGGATTTATAGCTGATACCACTTCCTTGCCACTCGTAGTTAGTAACTTAGTTAACATTGTGTCGGCAGACTTTTTCGGAATAGGGTTTGTTGAATATGCTTCAAGAATGATTGTTCCAAACTTCTTTTCACTAGGTGCAAGTATACTCGTACTTTATCTATTCTTTAGAAAAGATATTCCGAGCAATTACAATTTAAGTGATCTGAAAGAACCGAAGGAAGCACTATTAGATCATAAAATGTTCCATCTCTCGTGGGTTGTTCTTGCTGTGTTACTCGTTGGTTATTTTGCGAGTGAGTCATTGGAAATTCCGGTATCAATCATTGCTGGGATCGTTGCCATTTTCTTCTTAATTATGGCGCGCAGAAGTCCAGTGGTAGAGACAGCAACAGTGATCAAAGGAGCACCATGGGCCATTGTATTTTTCTCTGTTGGAATGTACGTCGTCGTTTACGGATTGCGAAACGTTGGGTTAACTGATGTGCTGGCGGCATTAATTCAGTACACAGCCGACCAAGGAATGTTCGTAGCTACGGTTTCTATGGGATTCATTGCTGCGATTTTATCATCCGTTATGAATAACATGCCGACGGTTATGATCGACGCTCTTGCCATTGCCGATACAAATACGACGGGAACGATGCGTGAAGCATTGATATATGCCAATGTAATTGGTTCAGATTTAGGACCAAAGATTACACCGATTGGCTCGCTGGCCACATTGTTATGGCTGCATGTTCTTTCAACTAAAGGAGTTAAGATCTCCTGGGGATACTACTTTAAAGTAGGGGTGATCCTCACCGTACCAACCTTGTTTATTACATTAGTCGGTCTTTACTTGTGGCTGCTAATTATATAATTATTTTTAACAAAAAGGAGAAATGCATCATGTCTAAACCAGTCATTTACTTTCTATGTACAGGAAACTCTTGCCGCAGCCAGATGGCTGAAGGGTTTGGGAAAAAATATTTAGGAGATGAATTCGATGTCCGTTCTGCGGGTATTGAAGCACATGGCTTAAATCCTAATGCCGTCCGAGCGATGAACGAAGTGGATATTGATATTAGCGATCAAACATCCGATATTATCGATCCGGATATTTTAAACAACGCAGCTTACGCTATTACACTGTGTGGGGATGCAAACGACAAATGTCCAATGACGCCTCCGCATGTAACACGCTTCCACTGGGGATTTGACGATCCTGCTAAAGCAGAAGGTACAGAAGAAGAAAAGTGGGCGGTTTTCCAACGAGTGCGTGATCAAATTAGTGATCGTATTCAAACATTTGCTAAAGATAAAGAATAAATAACAAAAGCCGAGAGAGCCTCTCGGCTTTTCTTAAAAGGAGAGATTCTAGTATGAAGAAAATCGCAATCTTTGATCCGGCAATGTGTTGTTCTACAGGTGTTTGCGGACCAAGCGTAGACCCTGAGCTGACAAAAGTAGCCATTAATCTAGGTATCCTGGAAAAAGAAAATATTGAGGTAGCACGCTATAATCTTTCAACTGAACCTCAGGAATTTGTAGAAAATTCAGTGGTTCGCCAGCAGCTTGATGAACATGGGGAACAGGCTTTGCCATTAGTTTTAGTAGATGGAGAAGCAGTTAAAGTAGGGGACTACCCAACTGCAGAAGAATTTTCCGAATGGTCAGGCATTGAAAAAAAGAAATTCTCTGCAGAACCTAAATCTCAATTTACAATTCTTGAGTAAGGAGAATTCCTATGTATGAATGGTTTGATCCAACGAAGCTAATTTATCCTCGCTTTCTCTTTTTTACCGGGAAAGGTGGTGTGGGGAAAACCTCGACCGCTTGTGCTACAGCTATCTCCTTAGCCGATCAAGGGAAAAGAGTTCTTCTTATTAGTACGGATCCTGCTTCTAATTTACAGGATATTTTTCAAGAAGAATTAACGAATGAATGGAGCTTCCTGGACGAGGTTCCAAGTCTGGCCGTAGCGAACCTTGACCCAGAAGAAGCAGCCAAGCAGCACCGCGAGAATTCGATCGCACCTTATAAAGGCAAGCTTCCTGAATCTGTAATTTCTTCGATGGAGGAACAAATGTCTGGAGCCTGTACGACAGAGATTGCAGCTTTTGATTCCTTCACAACGTTTTTAAGTGATGAGCAGCTTCAGGAACAGTTTGATCATATCGTATTTGATACTGCTCCAACCGGTCATACGCTACGTTTGCTTCAGCTCCCGCAAGCATGGTCAGGATTTATGGAAGAGAACCCTAATGGAGCTTCCTGTCTCGGACCGATGTCTTCGTTAAAGGGTAAAAAGCAGGTGTACGACCAAGCGGTTGCCAGCCTAAACGACGACGAGAAAACCGTACTGTTTCTTGTAAGTCGTCCAGATGAATCGTCATTATATGAAGCGGATCGCTCCTCAAAAGAGTTGGCTGAGCTAGGTATCGATAACCAGTTTCTTATTATGAATGGTTTGATCTCACACCCTGCAGTCAAAGGTGATGAAGTATCCCAGGGCTTTCGTAATAATCAGCATCGTGCTTTACAACAGCTCTCGGATCACTTAAAGACTTTAAAAACGTATGAGCTGCCTTTTGCTCCACTATCTTTAAATGGAATCAGTTCCTTGCGTCAATGGATAGCAGGTGAGACAGAATTAGATGAGAATGATCAAGAGACTGAGGTTATTGATGCTCCTGATTTGCAAGAGGTTATTAATGATTTTGCAAAAATGGAGAAAGGTCTTATTTTTACTATGGGCAAAGGCGGGGTTGGCAAAACGACGACGGCTTCGTCTATTGCTTTAGGACTAATACAAAAAGGTTTTCGAGTACGACTTACCACAACAGATCCAGCTGATCATGTCAGCCGGTTGTTTGCCGATAATAAAAATGAGCAGATCAGCATAAGCTGCATTGACCCAAAAACAGAAACTGAACGATATAAGGATCAAGTTCTTCGTGAAACGGGTACTCGTTTAAATAAAGAAGAGTTGAACTTTCTTAAAGAAGACTTAGATTCTCCATGCACAGAGGAAATTGCTGTCTTTCGCGCATTTGCTGACGTTGTCGAGCATTCTTATGAAGACTTTATCGTAATTGATACCGCACCAACTGGGCATACTTTATTATTATTAGATGCGGCACAGTCGTATCATAAAGAAATAGAGCGGACGACGGGTGAAGTGCCGGAGTCTGTGAAGAAGCTGCTCCCGACGCTTCAAGATGATACGTATACAAAAATATGTATTGTAACCCTGCCTGAAGCTACGCCTGTATTCGAAGCCGAGCGGTTAGAGACTGATTTACGAAGGGCTGGACTACATCCGAGCTGGTGGATCATGAATCAATGCTTATCAGCGACACAAACAGAAGATGCTTTATTAAAAACGAAAGCTAAAGCAGAAGGTAAATGGATCAAACGAGTAAGAAAAGACAGAGAGCGAGCAGCTGTGCTTCCTTGGAGCACCCAAACACTATTCAAAGAAGTTCTGCAATAAAGGAGGAATTCGATTATGCCACATCAAGCGATTATTTTAGGGACAGGACCTGCTGGATTAACCGCGGCGGTCTACTTAGCACGAGCAAACATGGAACCCCTTGTCATTGAAGGGCCGGAACCAGGCGGCCAGCTTACGCTGACGACAGAGGTGGAGAACTTCCCAGGGTTCCCTGATGGAATTATGGGACCAGAATTAATGGATAACATGAAAAAGCAAGCCGAGCGTTTCGGGGCAACATTCAAAAGAGGATGGGTCACGGACGTGAATATGGACCAGCGCCCTTTCAAGTTGTCTGTTGACGGTCTTGGTGAGCTTGAAACACAATCTCTAATTATTTCTACTGGAGCTTCCGCAAAACTGTTAGATATTCCAGGAGAGAAAGATAATATCGGAAAAGGCGTAAGTACATGTGCAACCTGTGACGGTTTCTTTTTCCGAGGGAAGAAAGTGTTGATCATTGGTGGAGGAGATTCTGCCATGGAGGAAGCGAATTTCCTTACGAAGTTTGCCGATGAAGTTCAAGTGGTCCACCGCCGTCATGAACTGCGTGCTTCTAAAATTATGCAGGACCGCGCGAAAGCTAACGATAAGATTACATGGGCACTTAATAAGACTCCTGTTGAGATGATATCTGATGGCATGAAAATAACCGGATTAAAGGTTAAAGATTCAGATACAGAAAAAGAAGAGCTGATCGAAGCAGATGGAATTTTTGTAGCGATTGGTCATAATCCGAATACAGAATTCCTTAATGGAAAACTGGACATGGACGAGAAAGGCTATTTACTCGTAGAGCCTGGCACAACAAATACGAATGTTCCTGGAGTTTTTGCCTGCGGGGATGTTCAGGATCAAAAGTATCGCCAAGCCATTACAGCAGCAGGCACAGGATGTATGGCTGCGATGGACGCTGAGCGCTTCTTAGAGGGTGAAGCGACCGTGGATTGGAGTCAAAGCCTATCTTAATATAAATCCGCAGATGCTATCGCATTTGCGGATTTTTTTGTGGCGTAGGGAGCGTTTTTTAATAGAAGGCAGGATAAATTTGAATAATTAACAGAAAATTTCGCCTTTTATGTATACTTAACTTGTTAAATGTTGTAAAATGGCGGTACATAGGGATGGGAAAAAATACTTAAAAAAGGAGTTTTTTCTTGAAGAAGCTGTTGATGTTCTTTTGCAGTGTCGGTTTCTTAGCAGGTATTTTTCTAGGCTCTGGTGTAGCGTTGGCGGAACATGGGGATGAAGATAAGAACTGTGATGACTTTGAGAATAAACAAGAAGTAATGGAGTTTTGGGATTCCCACGGTTATGATGAGAACAACGATCCTTCAGATTTAGATCGAGACAATGATAACCTTCCTTGTGAAACAACTCAAGGAGACTGGGACAACTATAGTGACAGTCAAGAGTCTTCCGAAGAGGAAGATGAAGGCTCAGACGAAACTGAAGATGCATCAGAAGAATCTGATGAAGACTCAGATGAATCGGCAGCTGGAGACGGAGATGAGGGTGCTTCTAGTGAAGAAGGCGGTGAATTGCCAGATACAGCTACAAATCAACCTTTCATGATGCTAATGGGGGCTCTTATTGTAGGTGCTGGCGGATTATTAGTTTTTCGTAAGAAATCACTGAACTAATTCATCATGCCCCATCCCTTGAGAAGGCAGGCGGAGTAATGCCTGTCTTCCTATCTATGGAGGTTTTGAAATATGAGACGAAAGATCGGAATTCTAATAATGGTGATTGGATTTTCAATTGTCGCTTACTTTGGATATGGCTGGTGGGAGCAGCGTCAAGTGATCCAATCCATGAGTGCCAGTGAACTGAACGATTATTTAGAATATGACGATACCGTTTTAGATACAGAAACTGTAACGGAAGAAAATGGCGATCACATTTTTAAAAAAGGTGAAGAAATGGCGGAATTGAAAATTCCTTCCGTCGAGCAAAAGTATCCCGTCTTCTGGGGAACAGACGATGAAACCTTAACACAAGGCGTGGGAATGCATGAGAGTGAATGGACGGAAACTCCTGATGTAAATGGCCATACCCTTCTATCAGGGCACCGTGATACGGTTTTCTCTGAAATGGGCGATTTGAAAATAGGTGATCTCGTGTATGTGGATTATGAAGGAAAAGAGTATGCGTATCAAATTCGAGAGCTGTTTATCGTTAAGGAAGACGATACAAGTGTCGTCGTAGAAAAAGATACACCTACTTTAACCATCTCCACCTGTTATCCTTTTCAATTTGTAGGAGATGCTCCGTATCGTTATATTGTAGAAGCAGATTTAGTGAAGATAGAATGAGTAACACTGAGAGGTGAAGAGCCCCGGTGTTACTTTTTTATGTCTAGGAAATTATAAAATTCCAAGCTGTGGATATATATGTTTAAAAGAAAGACATCCAGCTCCAGCGCCCCGACACTCGCGTCATAAGCAATCCGCCCTGTGGAAGGGAAGACCACCTTCCTCCGGTCGTTTTGCTTATGCGTTTCGTGTCTACGAGGGCGCTTACGCCTTTGTTCTGTGGAATGATCCTTTTAATGAAAAGCCCAAAAATAGAAAAAATGAATCATAAAATCCTCTTAGCGACCATATAATGCTCCCTCGATTAGAAAAACCCTCATATTTCTTGTAAAATGAGAGCTAGACTTAAATTTATGAGAGAAAAGGTGTTCTAGATTGAAATCATATATCGTAATAGGCTCAGGAATTCTTGGGGCATCAACCGCATACTATTTGACTAAGTCAGGAGCTCAAGTTACTGTTGTTGACCGCAAAGATACAGGCCAGGCAACGGATGCAGCAGCAGGGATCATTTGTCCGTGGTTATCTCAGAGAAAAAATAAAGCATGGTACGAACTAGCCAAGGGTGGAGCGCGCTATTATCCAGATTTAATTAACGAGCTGGAATCGGACGGAGAAAAAGAAACAGGGTACAAGCGTGTAGGAGCGCTGCGCCTTCATACAGAAGCAGAAAAATTAGATGAAATGATGGAGCGAGCGCTAGAACGTAGAGAAGCCGCACCTGAAATGGGAGAAATTAAGCGGCTTTCTCCAGAAGAAACGCAAGCCATGTTCCCTCCGTTAGATGAAAGTTACGGATCGATCTTTATTAGTGGAGCGGCCAAAGTAGATGGCCGTGCACTTCGCGATGCTCTAATTCGTGCCTCCACACGCAGAGGCGTTCAATTTATTCAAACAGATGCTGATTTGAAAGTGGAAGGCTCCCGCATCGTCGGGGTAGATACCGCGAAGGGTCCGATCTATGGTGATGAAGTTATCGTTACTGCGGGAGCATGGGCTAAAGAACTTGTTCTTCCTCTTGGAGAAGAATTTCTTGTTCACCCACAAAAGGCTCAAATTGTACATTTAGAATTGCCGGAAACGGAAACAACGGATTGGCCGGTCGTTATGCCACCCACTAACAAATACTTGCTGACGTTTGATCATGGGCGAGTTGTCGTAGGTGCGACACATGAAACGAAGGAAAAGTTTGATTCTCGTGTTACAGCTGGAGGCTTACATGAGATTTTTCATAAAGTGCTTGGGGTAGCTCCGGGTCTGGCGAAAGGAACTTTCGTAGAAACGAGAGTGGGCTTCCGTCCTTTTACACCTAATTCACTGCCTGTGTATGGACCGTTGCGAAATTATGAAGGACTTTATTTAGCAAATGGTCTAGGAGCTTCGGGATTAACCTCAGGCCCTTATATTGGAGCGGAGCTTGCACGCATGGTATTAGGAGAAACGACAGAGTTAGAACCAGAGCACTATCGCATTGATTTAGCATTAGCCAAAAAATGAAGCATAGCTTAACGCTATGCCTCGCAGTTTGTAGAGAAAGCTTGAAGAGTGTAAAATTCCTTGCGTTAGAGAGAGTAAAGTGTTTTAGGAAACAACTCCCTTTCCGCGGGCGAATGGTGTGCCTCCTCGGGCTTTATCAGCCCTCCGGGGTCACACCTTATTCACATTTCCCGCAGGAGTCTCGCCGTTTCCTAAAACCCTTTTTCGAAATAGATCAGTTTCAAAAGAACTGGACGGCCTTTGCTATTGTCGTTTTTGTGAAAAAGAGCAAGCGAAGGAACAGGGGCTGATGATGGCTGCCTGCTAAAACATGAAAAAGATTTTTCTCCCTCTAGCAATGGTGAGCGAGGTGAAGGAGACTCTTTTTATGTCTTAAAGAAATTCCAAGGAGCGAGGCCCCTTCCACTCCTGCGGAAGAACGAGTGAGCCGAGATCGCCGAGCGTGGATTTCGCGAGGAAGCTCGGGCGCTCGTCCGCGGAAAGGGAAGGGGCCATCGCTCCTGGCGGCAGAAAAAAGCTTGCGGAAAACGGGGTTTCTCCACAAGCTGTGAAGCATAGCTTCAACGCTATGCTTCATTTTTTATGAGTGAAAAACCGATTTGCTTTAATGCCTGCTCGAGACTGGCAGCCACCTTTATTTTGTTAAAGTAAGTCCCTTGGTTCACTTGAGCCATTGCCATGTCAGGGCGTACACCTATAACCACAGGAGTGATTCCCATTAATTCGAGAGCGTCAATAATATGAATTAAATGATTGGTGAATAAATTATTAAAGGTAATAAGGCCAGATAAATCCATAATGAAGTAATCCAAATCCTCTTGGTGCGCATGGTGAAGTATATTCTCTAAAAGACGGGAGGAACGCTCCTCGTTCATTATCCCTACAAGAGGTAAAACAACAACACCCTCCGTTACAGGGACAATCGGTGTGGAAAGAAGATCGATCTGCTGTTTAGTTTCATCAAGGTTAATAATAAAATTAAAAACTTTGCCGACTGACTGCAAAAAAGAAAGTTCTCTTTCTGTAAACTTTTTCTCGTTAAGGTCCATTACACACAAAGTCCCAAACTCTTCATTATCCTTACCATACAGTTTAACTCCCATAAAAGCTTTAGCTCCGATCTCTTTAGCTAGTTGCATATGTGTGGTAGCTTCTTCGGTTGTTAAGTTGAAGGTTTTAAAGTGAGAATCGGTTGAGTCCATCACAAATTGACAGTATGAATCTGCATAATTAACTTGTAAATCTGAGTCAACGATATGCTCATTTTCATTATAGGAATCGAGGACTTGCATATAGTTCTCTTCTTTTTTTGCAATGTAAACAGTATTCACTCCGATAAATTCGCTGACTTGCAATAATAGTTCGTCTGCCGCTTCTTCAACAGAATAGTATTCTGGGTCGTTCGGTAACTGAATCATGATACCTTTTTCTCCTAACTACAAAGATAAAGATAATGTTCTCCTCTTTGTTAAAAACTTTTATAAAATAATATTAACAGAAGTGACTTGTCTTTCAAATGAAGACGAATGATACAAAAATAAATCCGGTGCGAAAATCGCACCGGATGACGGTTTATTGATTGAGTTTTTTAACGAATTCTTTAGAAACAGCCAGTGTAGATTGCGGATTTTGTCCAGTGATTAAGTGCCCATCTACTTCTACGTGTTCAGACCAATTTGGACCTGAATGGAAGGTCGCCCCTAGCTCACTAAGTTTGCTTTCTAATAAGAAAGGCATATGCTTATCTAGAGTAGTGTCTGCTTCTTCAGCATCTGTAAAAGCGTTTACTCGTTTACCTTTTACCAGAGGCTCTCCATTTGAAAGAGTAGCTCCCACTAGACCAGCTGGTCCGTGACAGACCGCTGCAACCACTTTATCGGATTCATAAAATTCACGAAGCAGCTGCTGCAATTTTTCATTATCGGGAAAATCAAACATCGTCCCGTGACCACCTGGAAGGAAAATAGCGTCAAATGAATCTGCTGAAACTGAGTCAATTGGAACTGTGTTTTCTAAATATACTTTCGTACCTAGAATTTCTGCTGGTTCATCTTCACTTACGCTGTTAGGATCTACAGGAGCTTGTCCGCCTTGTGGACTAGCTACTGTAATTTCATAGCCATGTTGTTTAAATTCATTATACGCTTCACCAAATTCGGATAACCAAATTCCAGTTGGTGTATCTTCATTTATTTTTTCATGATTTGTTACGACCATTAATACGTTCTTAGACATAAAAACAGACCTCCTGAATAGGTTTGATTTCTCTCTATTTATTTCCCTCGAGTTCAAAGGATCAAACGTATTATTTTTCAGGTGTTTTCTCTTTAAAAAACAGGACGGTCTCTTTATCGGAATGCGAAGGGTAGTGATAGGTGTGCTGATAGGCTTGGTGTCCCTTGCCTGAAACCACGATCCAATCCCCCTCTTTACTCATGGACAACGCTTTTTCAATCGCAAGTGTTCGGTCTGGGATGATTTCACCTTTCTCGTTGCCAAACTCCTTATGCAATTCCTTTAGTGTTTGGACCATCTCATCTCTAGGAACACTATTTAAATTATCTAAGGTAAGGATATAGTGGTCACTGATTTCAGCGCTGATTTTCACCATTTCTTTTCTTTTTTCTGTATCTTTATCTCCTTTAAATCCAAAAACATGATAGAGTTTACCGTTTTTAGATTCAAACGAGGTTTGTAAGCAGTTCAACACGGCATCCGGGGTATGAGCATGATCAATGACCACTACTGCCCCATTTGGAAATGTAACCATGTTAAATCTGCCTTCAACTCCCGGAAAGCATTCAATAGCTTCTTTAATTTCAACTGGAGAATCACGCAGGACTTTAGCGCAAGCATAGGCGATAGTTACGTTAAATAAATTGTGATATCCAGGAATAGGGGACGTAACTTCATACGAACGAATGCCATCTTTTAACCGCACCGAGTATGGATAGGACAGTTTTAAATCTTTCATTTGAACATTAGCATCCGCAGTCTCACCGAACGTAAGGGTAGAGACTCCTTGAGCTTGCAAGCGGTGGAGAAGTTTTTCGCCATAATAGTCGTCCGCGTTTATAACCGCGGTTCCCCCTTTCTTTAACTTAGAAAAGAGCAGTGCTTTGGCTTCAAAGTACTGTTCAAGTGAGCCATGGTAGTTTAAGTGTTCATGAGAGAGGTTCGTAAACAAGCAAATATCAAATTCTATGCCTTCTAATCGGTATTCAGCTAATCCTTGAGAGGATGCTTCCATAATAATAATGTCATCGTTACTTTTAGATAGTAATTGATTTATTTTTAATGCATTTGGTGTAGTGTTCTGAGTCGCCGTTTGTTCCCCGTTTACAATGTTTTGAATGGTACCGATGAGGGAACAAGAATAACCAATATCTTCGAGAATATGCTTCACCATGTAGCTGGTTGTCGTTTTTCCATTTGTTCCTGTAATTCCAATCATAATCTTGTTTTGGGAAGGATACTGGTAGTAAGCAGCGGAAACGATTCCCAGCGCCTTTTTACTATTTTCTACTTTAATATAAGGAATAGATGTAACTATTCCATCTTTTTCTCCTATAATCGCTGCGGCACCTTTGGAGAGTGCATCATCTATATAGTCGTGCCCATCCGTTTGATAACCTTTAATAGCTACAAAAATGAAGCCGGGTTTAATATCTGACGAAGAATCGGTTACTCCATTGATGGATATATTAGTTAAAGAATGTTGGCATTCGAACAATAAGTGATCTAATAGTTGTTGTAGTTCCATGAGTTTATGTTCACGCCTTTTTTTGAGGGTTAAGTAAGTTCAGAATAATTTTATCAAACTTTTATAGGCTACACGCTAATTTTGAGTGAAAATGATTCAATTGATTCATGGCAGCCTCCGGTAAAAAGTGGATTACTTAAAAGTATTTCTACTGTCTATAATAAATAGCAAAACGTAAAAAAACAAAAATAATGAGTAAAGAGACGATGTACAAATTAAGAATGTGAGTGGGGAAGAGATATGAAAACTATACCATTTCATCAATTAAACGAGGTTGAAGTAGAGAACGTGTTTGGACCAGAGAGACAGTTCGTTACCAGCCTTGTATTTCATTCGAAATACGTTAGTAAAGGGTCTGTTTTCTTTAGCATCAGAGGAGAAAACGAGGATGGCCATCGATTTATAGAAGAAGCTATTCAAAACGGAGCCGTAGCCGTAGTAGGTGATAATCAAGCGCATTTACAGAAGCTGAGTCTTTGTTACCCGTTCTGTTCATTTATTGTAGTTAAAGATGTAAGAAAGGCTATGGCTTTCCTTGCTAAATTTTATTATAACGATGTAAATGAAAAGCTAAAAACGATAGGAGTAACGGGGACAAATGGAAAGACTACAGTGTCTGCTTACGTTCGTTCTTTATTAAATTTGCTAGGCATGCCTACCGGATTAATAGGAACAACCGGAATATGGAATTCACGTGAAAAGATGCGCTACAAAAAAAGCACGCCGACTACCCCCGAGGCAGTAGATCTCCATCATATCTTCGATGAATTTGATAAAGCGGGTGACACAGCTGCTTCTATGGAGGTTTCCTCGATTGCCCTGGATCAGAAGCGTGTAGAAGGCATTCTGTTCGATGTAGCCATTCATACGAACTTTTCTGAAGAGCATTTAGAATACCACCATACATTAGAGCATTACAAAGCTTGTAAGCTTAAATTGTTTGAACAAGCGAAATGCGCCGTTATTAATATAGATGATGAAGGGATGGGAGAAGATATTCTCGCCCGTTTTGAGGGACCTAGACTTACGTACAGTTTACATGAAGATACTCGAGCCGACTTAACAGTCAGACAGTTATCGGTCGCAGAAGACGGATCTCGGTTTTATCTAACATACTTAGGTAAAGAATACTCTGTGTATGCCCCTGTTTATGGTACGTATAACATAGCAAATGTCCTATCAGCTATTGGCACTGCTTTGTTGCTAGGTTATCAAATGAATCAAATTTTGAATGCGTTAACTCATCTTCAAAGCCCTGAAGGTCGATTCCAAGTGATACAAGCTCCAAATCATTCAAAAGTCATTTTAGATTATGCTCACACGCCTGTGGCGCTGACTCGACTTGTAGAAGAAGTGAAAAAGCTGCAATACAATCGTTTAATTGTCATGATTGCAGGGATTGGGATTCGTGATTTTAAAAAAATGCCAAAGATGGCTTCTATAATTGAAGGAAAAGCGGATGAAATTATTGTAACCGTCGATCACCCTGGTTATCACGATCCGCAGCTCATTGTAGATCAGGTAATGAGCGGTTTTTCGAATCCTGATTCACCGAACATCCACACTGCTTTAACGAGGGAAGAAGGCGTGAGGAAAGCATTAATGCTTGGACAACCTGACGATATTATTTTACTAACGAGCGGTTGTATCAATAATTCACAAATTGTAAAAGGTAAAGAAGTACCGCATTCGGATGAGGAGATTATTCAAGAACATTACTTGCAATCCTCTTAAAATAACCAGAAGTTGTTTGCAGCTTCTGGTTATTTCCAGCTTCCACAAGCTTTTTTATGCCGCCAGGAGCTAAAGCCCTTCCCTTTCCAAGGACGAGCGCCCGAGCTTCCTCGCGAAACCCACGCTCGGGGATCTCGGCTCACTCGTTCTTCCGCAGGAGTGGAAGGGCTTCGCTCCTTGGAATTTCTTTAAGACAGAGAAAGACTCTCCTTCACCCCGCACCCCCTTGCTAGATGAGGGAGAATCTTTTTCATGTCCTGGAAGGCAGACGTTATCAGCGCCTGTTCCTTCACTTGCTCTTTTCCACGCCAACGACAATAGCGTTTACGTAAAGAAACGCTGAACGGTTTTAGAATAGGAGTGGAAGAACTCAGGCGCCTCTTTTTCGGGAATACCTACCCACATGTTATTGGCTACAGATTGGTAATACCACTTCTGTTGGTCGTAACTGGAATTAAAGTAAGACCAAATCGCTTCGCCCATTTTATGCTGTCCTTCTTCTATAGACTGAAGATTGTCCCATTTGTCTGCCACAATTAAGGATTTCACTTCCAAATTTCCAGTTCGTACGACTTCGATGGTGTGGGCTTTGCGTTCATGCCAAGACTTTGTTTTATCTTCGGTGTGTGCGGCCACGAGTTCTGTGACAGCAGGTCCGAATTCTTTTTCGATATCCTCTAATTCATAAGGAGTGTCTTCTACGACATCATGAAGAAAGCCTGCACAAATCAGTTCTTTTGAACACTCAGCTTGTTGTAAGGTGTAGGCTACACGTATGGGATGAACGATGTAATCTTCATTTGAGCTTTTCCGTTTTTGTCCTTTATGAGCTTCTGTTGCAAAGGCTTTCGCTTTCTCTATCATAAGATCTCCCTTTCATTATGCAGATTAATGCAGATTAGTTGTGTACCGTCTTCGTTGGTTATACTATGGCAATAGAGTAGTGCGAACGTAAATAGGGGAGGATAGAATTATGGAAACAATTGAGGTGACGGCTTTACCACCGAAAAATGAAAAAAACACGATTTTATTAATCGGTAAATTCGATGGTCTTCATCTAGGGCATCAACAGCTTTTAAAGGAAGCCAGTGCTTGGCGTCAGCGCAATGAAGAAATAGCAGTCTTTGGCTTTTCTGAACATCCGTTATGGGTGTTAAAAGGGGACCTTGATTATAAGAGAGCTCTATCCTCCCACCAGGATAAACTTCACTTACTAGAACAAGCAGGTGTAAATCGTTACTATCATATTAATTTTACTAAAGAATATGCCCAAATTACACCAGAACAGTTTGTGCACGAACACATCGCTCAGTTAAACGTCAGCCGCGTTGTTGTGGGTGATGGGTTTCGATTCGGTAAAGGCGGTAACGCGGATGCCAATGGATTAGCTCAGCTTTGCGAAGAGCTTTCAATTTCCGTTTCTATCGTACCTCATATTAACGTTCAACATAAGAAAGTGAGCAGTACGGAGGTACGACGAAATGTGGCAGAAGGAAGGATGGAGGTTGTCCAGTCTTTACTGAATCGCCCTTTTGAAATGACAGGAGTAGTGGAAAAAGGGGAAGCGCTCGGACGGCAGCTAGGGTTTCCAACTCTTAATGTAGGGGAAATCGAAGAGTATGTAAGACCTAAACCTGGGGTGTATTTAGGAATCGTTAAAGTACATGCCGCCCCAGCTGCTGAGTATTATTATACGTTAATCAGCGCTGGGTATCGTCCAACAGTAAATGGAGAGTCTTACAAAGTAGAAGCTTATTTGCTGGACTTCTCCGGTGACTTATATGATAGAACCATAACGGTAAAATTCCTTCGTTATATGCGTGGGGAAGAAAATTTTAATGGATTAGACGAGCTTGTCGAACAGATGCAAAAGGACGAAGAAGAAGCACGTGAGATTTTAGGACTTTCCAACAACGAGGAATAAAGGAGTAATGACACCATGGGGTAGTTGTTGTTGAAGTGTGTGATGGAAATTTGATAAATGAACTAGATATTGAGGCCATTTTAGAAGAGGAGTATCCAGATGTTGCCGTACTGATGAACGAATGCCTCTCCTTTTGCGGGTTATGTGCTATCAAACCATACGCTATGGTGAACGGCACGCGAGTGTTTGCTGATACTCCAGAAGAAGCTCTTGATAAAATACGTGTAAAAATTGAAGAAGAATTAGCTTTTTACGCTGAGTAATAGATCAAAGGCCGCCTAAGAGCGGCCTTTTCTTTTTTAAGAGCTCAATTTTTCTTCTTTATTTGATGCAGACGATTGATTCGTTAATCGTAATGGAATTTCTTTTAAGAATAAAATTAATATCCAGGCTCCTATTAAGATGAAGGTACCGAATAAGAAAGACCCGTTTAAGGCATGACTCAATACCTCTCGCATAGAGGTTATCACTTCATCAAACTGACTAGAGGAAAGAGAAGAGGTCGTTTCTTTTAACGCACTGATCTGGTTTGGATCCATTAAGACTTGTGGGTCTTGTAGTTCAGCTGTGTTGGCCGAGTTCACATTAGCCATTTCTCTTCCCATAATCATATTCATAATGGACCCCATAATAGAGACGCCCATTGTACCACCGGCTTGACGAAAGAATTGTGAAGCTGAAGTGGAGACCCCAAGGTATTGGTGATCGACCGCGTTTTGTACGGTTAACGTTAAAACAGGAAAGGTGAGGCCGAGTCCTAACCCCACGAGAATTAAGTTACGTACCACTCCAACAACCGTTGTTTCTATCGTCATAAAGGACATCGAAAACATGCCTGCCGCCATAATGAGCAGCCCGAGGATAGCGAATACTTTATAACGCCCGGTTTTAGTAATTAATTGGCCGCCAATCGTGCTAGTGAGAACCATACTGAGCATCATAGACATCATGATAAATCCGGTGCTTGTGGCTGAAATACCAAGGACGCCTTGAATAAAGAAGGGCATATACATAATGGCCCCAAACATTCCCATGCCCATTAGCAAGCCGGTCATATTGGATATGGAAAAGATGCTATTTTTAAATAGGTGGAGTGGGATGACAGGATTCTCAGCTTTTCGTTCGATCATAATAAATAAAATTAAGGTTAACGTAGACCATGAGAATAATCCTATAATGACGATGGAATCCCAAGCATAATTTTGCCCCGCCCAAGAAAAAGCCAATAGTAAAGGAACAATCGTTATAGTTAACATAGTAGCCCCAAGGAAATCCACCGTTTTCTTTTCGTTTTGTGAAACCTTAGGAAACATCTTCCAAATCATCGCGTAAGCGACAATTCCAAACGGAAGAAAGACCCAAAACACCCAGTTCCACTGCCACGTATCCACAATATAGCCACCAAGCGTTGGTCCGAAGACACTTGCTAACCCAAATACTGACCCCATCATTCCCTGCCAGCGGCCACGTTCACGAGGGGGAAAAAGGTCTCCAATGGCTGTAAATGAGGTGGAGATGATCATCCCGCCTCCCAGTCCTTGGATGGCTCGGAAAATAATAAGCTGAAAGATATTGGCCGATAGGCCGCAAAGAAGGGATGCGATAATAAATACACCGATCCCTGTAAGTATGAAAGGTTTCCTTCCATATGTATCAGATAGCTTTCCGACAAGGATAGCTGTAATACTAGAGGCCAACATATAGATGGTGAAAACCCAATTAAAATAGCTCATTCCACCGATATCGGCCACAATAATGGGCAAAGCTGTTCCTATAATTGTCTGGTTAAGGGCAGCAAATAACATGGCAGCCATAATCGCAATCATTATGGTTACTTTTTGTTTATGTTCTAGGTGTTCCATATGATTTCACCCTTCGTTTATAAAATATGAAAAATGCGAATCAATTCTTGGAGGTCTTTTTTAGATAGCTTTTTAAATCGCTCTTGCATATAGACTGTTCTTTTTTCATGAAGTTCTTCAAAGATGTGTTCTCCGCGTGTGGTAAGTTGAAAAACAACAACTCTTCGATCTTGTTTGGATCGAGTTCGTGTGATCAGTTCTTTTTCTTCAAGACGATCCATTATAGAAGTGGCATGACTGTTCGATACATTAAGAGTCGAAGCCAAACATGACACATTTTGTTCACTATTTTCGTGTATGGCGCGAAGAAAGGCGAATTCGCTGCTCGTAAAACCTTCCCCTAATTGCTCATTTAATTGACGTCTGAACTCTTTAATAAAATGTCTCATAGTCCCTTCAAGTTCCGTAATCAGGGCGATTTTTTCTTGGTCATTCATCTTTCTTTCTCTCCTTGAAAATCTCATTAAGTTAATATTAAACCTGGTTAAATAATAAAGCAAATGTAGGTAAAGCTATTAATTTATACAATCAGGTCGAACGAATCTCATTGTTTTTTTGCCGAAGATTCTGTATCATAGCTATAATTAAAGAAATGGTCGGTTTGATAGATTGGGAGGGGAACAGCATGAAGAACGCATTAGTTTTGCAGTCAGACTTTGGTATTAGTGATGGAGCGGTTAGTGCAATGCACGGGGTAGCGAATTCAGTCGATCATGAGTTGAAGATCTTTGATTTGACGCATGACATCCCTCCTTATGATATTTGGGATGCTTCTTATCGGTTGTGGCAAACCGTAACCTATTGGACGAAAGGCACTGTATTTGTTTCCGTTGTCGATCCGGGTGTGGGATCAACTCGAAGAAGCGTAGCCGTTGAAACGGGGTCTGGACAATATGTGATTACTCCTGATAATGGAAGTTTGACGCACATTTCACGTACAGAAGGTATTGTAGCTGTAAGGGAAATTGATGAATCGGTTAATCGTTTGCCGAAATCCGGGGAATCTTACACGTTTCACGGGCGGGATATTTATGCCTATACAGGGGCAAGGTTGGCTTCAGGTGTGATCTCGTTTGAAGGTGTAGGGCCAGAGCTTCCGATTAGTAGTATTGTTCAACTGCCAGTAAAAGAAGCGATTGCTGAGGAAAACAAGGTAGAAGGGATCATCGACATCCTTGATATCAGGTTCGGGAATCTGTGGACAAACATCAGTCGAGGGCTTTTTAAGACTTTAGCCATTCCCTATGGGGGAACGATCGAAGTAGAAATTAAACATGATGGACGCAGCATCTACAAAAACATGATGACATTTGGCCGTTCATTTGCTGATACCCATAAAGGGGAGCCACTCGTCTATATTAACTCGCTAGACAATATGGCCGTAGCCATTAATCAAGGTTCATTCGCTAAAGCGTATGGAATAAGAACGGGTTCGAATTGGGTTGTCATTTTTAGGAAAATAGAAGAATAGGAATGAAATCTCAAGTTAATTTCATAAATAGGTAGAGGTGAAAAACCCAATGAAACTCCAGTGGTTGGTGTGGGTGGGGTTGTTTTTTGTTGCTGGCTGTTCAAATCAAATCGCTGGGATCTACGATCAATCGGAAGACTTGGGAAAACGCGATAAAGATGTCGTTGAAACCCATGGAAAAGTCACGAATACACAGTATTTAGATGACTTTATTAAAAATGTTCAAGAACATGAAGACGATGAAGTTCGTGTGGTTCATTATACCACCGAAGGAGATCTCGTCTTTACTTACTTATCCTATGATGGAGAAGAAATCGACTATGAGCTCGATACTTCAAATGACCGTTATAGTGCAGGAGAAAGAGTAGAGAAGACGTGTAAAGGAATAGAACGTAAAGATCGTTCAGAAGAAACCGTTTATCAACTCACCTGTGGCAAAGGTGAAAAACCAATTGACGTGCTGACTATTTCGCATGATTCTAATACTCAAGACCAGTTTGAATTGAAATTCTCTTATGATAAAGGGAATCAAGTGACCGTAGACACAGTGGATCATTCTTTATCCGTACAGTCTGAATCAAATAGCATGAAGAAAAAAGATTTCTATTTTACTAACGAAGAACGAAATAAAATCTACAAGTTACTCGTGATGGAAAATTACATGCAAGGAAAAGACTTAGCAGGCACCTGCCGAGCAAAGCCTGAGTATTCACTGAAGATAATCGTAAATGGAAGTGAAAAGAAATTTGAATGGTCAAGCTGTGATTCAGGTGACGATGTTGAGAAAATGACTGAAATGGTAGAAGAAATGATCGATATCGTAGAAGAAACGGATTCATATCGAAAAGTATTTAGTTAAAGGTGGAGGGGCGAGGCAAAAAGCCCATAAATGTATGGTTTTCACCCATAAAACATGATGGAATTTCGACGACTGTCGAAATTTTTCTTTTTTAAAATGTTTGTTTTACAATTCTGACTCATCATACTTCCCTCAAGCAGAAAAGAGGATGATACGCCTATTCCTGTGCTACACTACCACTGTAACCCTTTACAAGAAAGGAAGAGATTTTCATATGAATACAGTTAAATTACACGACAAAATTGAAATGCCTCAGCTTGGTTTTGGGGTATGGCAAGTAGAAGAAAAGGATGCCGTGCCAGCTGTAACAAAAGCGATTGAAACAGGCTATCGTTCAATTGATACAGCGGCCATTTATAAAAATGAGCGTCAAGTCGGTGAAGCCATTGCGAAAAGCGATGTTCCTCGTGAAGAGCTTTTTATTACGACAAAAGTTTGGAATGCGGACCAAGGCTATGAGCAAACGATCAAAGCGATGGATGAAAGTCTTGAGAAGCTTGGTCTTGATTACGTGGATCTGTATTTAATCCACTGGCCGACTCCTGAATATGATGATTACGTAGAAACGTATAAAGCGCTTGAGCAACTGCAAAAAGACGGAAAGACGAAAGCAATTGGTGTTTGTAACTTCAACATTGATCACTTGCAGCGTTTACTGGATGAGTGTGATGTTAAACCTGCCATTAACCAGGTAGAATGCCATCCGTTCCTTGCACAAAATGAGCTAAAAGAATTTTGCCGTGAGAATGGCATTCTAGTAGAAGCTTGGAGCCCTCTTATGCAAGGTGGCGAAGTGTTAAATCATGATACGATTCAGTCAATTGCTGAAAAGCATGGTAAAACGCCAGCTCAAGTCATTATTCGCTGGCATTTACAAAATGACACAGTCGTCATCCCTAAATCCGTTACGCCGTCTCGTATTGAAGAAAACTTCGATGTCTTTGATTTTGAGTTAACAAACGAAGATATGAGTCACATCAATGAACTTGATCGTGGAGAACGAAAAGGGCCTGAGCCAAGTGAAATGAACGTGAGATAATTAAGGAATAGGCTGGGACAAAACGATATTCATCCGAGAAAGACCCGAACCATTCATTCGAATTGGATCGGGTCTTTCTGTATTTTGCAGTCACCGCTTCGTCAACATTCTTCGCTTATAAGCGGGCACGGCCTCAGCCTCCTCGGAAAGCGGCGCTTTTTCCTGTTCCTTTTCTCCAGACCATAAAGGAGGAACCGATTGATACCTTGTCTACAACCTCCATCCAAGCTTTTTCGACAGCCTGAAAGGACGCCAATGAGCGTCCTTTTTTAATGGATTAATGTTAACCTACACTAATTAAAGTTGACATATTGATAGATTTTCTTCTATGCTTAATTTATAAAATAGGAGGGGGAAGAACATGAGAACGAAGAGAAGTTGGAGTGCTATGGAAATAACGATGGGGAGTCTTTTTGTTGCGATGATGACAATCGGAGCTAACATTACATCAATTGCTCCTTTTATGGTAGTTGGCGGAGTTCCTATTACCTTGCAAACCTTTTTTGCGATCCTGGCAGGTTTAATCTTAGGGAGCCGGTTAGGGGCACTGTCGTTGTTTGTGTATATGCTGCTAGGTTTAATAGGAGCACCTGTATTTGCTCAATTTAAAGGGGGATTAACTGTGTTATTTACCCCAACCTTTGGATTTATTGTTTCTTATATACTCATTGCTTACATAGCTGGAAAAATGGCAGAACGTCAGCGAAGTGTAAAGATGTATGTAGCCGCATCTTTAGTGGCCATGGTGCTCAATTATATTATAGGGACCAATTGGATGTATGCCGCATACCTTTTCTGGTTCGAAGCTCCTGAAGGGTTAACCTACACACTGGTCTGGTCATGGATGATGGTTCCTTTGCCAAAAGATATTGTTCTTTCTATCTTTGCTGGTTTACTGGCGTATCGCTTAGAAAGAAGTGTTGTAAGGAAAAGTTCATTTCGTAATCGTGAAAAAATTGCGTAGAGGTGGGGAAATATGCGAGATTGGAAACTATTAGCTGAAAAAGTTATACAAGGCGAAGAAATTACCAATTCTGAAGCATTAGAAGTGCTCGAGTGTCATACGGATGAACTCTTGGAATTGCTCTATAGCGCGTACCTCGTTCGAAAACATTATTACGGAAACAACGTTAAGCTCAATATGATCATTAACACAAAGTCTGGGTTTTGTCCGGAGAACTGCGGATATTGTGCACAATCTAGAGATTCAAAAGCTCCGATTCAAAAATATCGAATGATGGACCGAGAACAAATCATTGAAGGGGCTGAACAAGCCCATAAGCTGAAGTCAGGAACATATTGTATTGTGGCGAGTGGGAGAGGCCCTTCCAAGCGTGAACTCGATATCGTGACGTCAGCCGTAGAAGAAATTAAGGATAAATATGATATGAAAGTATGTGCATGTCTAGGTTTGTTGAAGCCTGATCAAGCGAAGCGGTTAAAAGAAGCTGGAGTGGATCGTTATAATAACAACATTAATACGTCAGAGAACCATCATGACAATATTACGACCAGCCATAGTTACGACGACCGTGTTGATACCGTGAATCATGCTAAAGAAGCGGGCATCTCTCCGTGTTCAGGAGTGATCGTCGGGATGAAGGAGACGAAACAAGACGTTATTGACATGGCTCGTGCGTTAAAAGAACTGGATGCTGACTCTATTCCTGTCAACTTTCTTCATGCTATTGACGGAACGTTATTAGAAGGGACCGATGAATTAACACCAACTTACTGTTTAAAGGTACTCTGTTTATTCCGCTTCATTAATCCAACGAAAGAGATTAGAATTTCAGGAGGTCGAGAAGTGAACCTTAGAAGCTTGCAGCCGTTTGGTCTATATCCAGCCAATTCTATATTTGTAGGTGATTATTTAACTACTGCAGGTCAGGAAGGCACGAAGGACCATCAGATGCTTAAAGATCTGGGGTTTGATGTCGATTACGTAACGAGTGGAGAACCTGTATAAAATTCACTATAGGAAAAAAGAAAAGGACGCCACGTGCGTCCTTTTCTAATGGAATAAATCACTTCCCTTAAATAACGACTTAACGCCATAAAAGGTGGTAATCCCCATAAACTAAAAAATATGAACCGTCTAACGTGCTCGTGTACTTTTAAAAAGATAACGAACAGGGAAACATACTAAGCAATGAATAATAAAGGAGTCCTTTTATGAAAATTCGCTTTGGGTATGTCGCGAACGCGTTGAACTTATACGATGCTACCCCTTCAAAAACGATGACATTTGCCCGTTATCAAAAACTCTCCTCACCCGAGCGCGAAGATCAGCTGGAGCACATTACGCGAACGAATCTTCAGCACACCATACGCGCGCTTCACTATAATATTGGGCACGAAATTCTATTGTATCGGTTTTCTTCATCTTTAGTTCCATTGGCCACACACGATAAAGTGGAGTTCGACTACATTACACCTTTTCAAAAAGAATACGAATCGATAGGTGCACTTGTACGAGCGCATAAGTTAAGAACAAGTTTTCACCCAAATCAATTTACGCTCTTTACGAGTGATAAGCCTCATGTTACGGAAAATGCGGTAAAAGATATGGAATATCATTATCGTTTACTTAAAGCGATGGGATTAGAAAGGGAAGGGCATATTAACCTTCATGTAGGTGGAGCCTATGGAGATAAAACAAAGTCACTTGAACGTTTCCATAAGAACTTAAAGCAGCTTCCAGCCCGTATTAAACAGCAGATGACGCTGGAGAATGATGACAAAACCTATACAACTACAGAAACCCTTCAAGTCTGTGAAAGAGAAAGAATTCCGATGATGTTTGATTATCATCATTACATGGCTAATCATGATCAAGAAGAAAGACTGGAAGACTTGCTGCCTAGGTTCTTTCAAACGTGGAGCCACATGCCTCCTAAAATTCATATATCTTCACCGAAATCACAGAAAGAATATAGAAGTCATGCTGATTTTGTAGATGTTGAATTTATTAAACCGCTGTTACAGGAATTAAAGAAACTGGGACAGGACGTTGACTTCATGATTGAAGCAAAACAAAAAGACCGCGCCGTACTGAAAATAATTGAAGATATCTCATCCATCCGAGGTGTGAAGAGAATAAGTGGAGGTAGCGTGAAAATATAAAAAATCCCGCCTCAAATGGCGGGATCTTACTTTATTCAGCTACAATAAATTCGAAGTTGCCTTCAAATTTTACATCTTTACCAAGAAGCACACCGCCAGTTTCCATGGCAGCGTTGTAAGTCATGCCGTACGCCTCACGATTTACTTTTCCGCTTACATCAAAGCCGGCAA
Source organism: Halobacillus andaensis (assembly GCF_014636475.1). Taxonomy (GTDB): domain Bacteria; phylum Bacillota; class Bacilli; order Bacillales; family Halobacillaceae; genus Halobacillus_A; species Halobacillus_A andaensis. The sequence goes on along the minus strand of NZ_BMEL01000005.1, from coordinate 157,544 downwards.
CTGTGCTGCCATCCATTGGACTTTTTGATGTGCCGTTGTATTCAACAGTAAACGTTTCTTCGTTTGTCACACCTTTAATTGTGAAATCCCCCGTTACTTTGTATTCATCATCTGAAATCTTTTTGATCTTCTTGCTTTCAAAAATCATATTAGGGTATTGCTCAGCCTCAAAGAAATCTCCAGAACGTAAATGCCCGTCACGATCTTCATTTCCTGTATTAATAGATGTTACTGGAATGGTGACTTTTACACCAGCGGACTCGATGTTTGTCAGGTCTCCATTGAATTCAACTTCAAAATCCTCGAATTCACCCTTTGCTTTGGACACCATCATATGTTTAATTTGAAAATCTAATGTACTGTGCACTTTGTCTAAAGTCAGTGTAGTCATAAATAAAATTCCTCCTAACAAGTTATAAAATAAAATCTAGTTACTTTATGTAACTTATTATATGCATAAATTAGTTTGAAGTCAAGATATTTTAGTTAAAAATAAAAAGGACTTCTTAATTCGAAGTCCTAAAAATGCCGAGAACCCAACGGGTTCTTCTTATGTTAATATGCGTCGCGCTTCTATGAAGCGTTGGACGCCGGTAAATAATTCGACTACAAAAAACAAAAGGGTAGACCAGTACAATAGACTAGGGAACAGCAGCATGACGCTGAATAATATGAAGCCTTCTGTTCGTTCTGCTAAGCCAGCTTGATAATAAAAAGATTTTATCCCTGCTTTTTCTGACACCGTCCCTACAACTAAAAAGATCGTCATGGAAATAACGATCGAAACTGTCAGTAATAGCAACGGCCATAACACTTCGGGATGAACGTATGCAATCGCTACAATCATACTCACTTCTACGACTCGATCAAAAGTAATATCCATCACTGTGCCAAAAGGTGTTGTTTTTGTATGACGGGCCATCGTGCCGTCTACAGCATCCAGAAATCCTGATAACCATAAGAAAAGAACGGCTAATATAGGAAAGCCAAATACATATAACAGGCTCGTCCCTACACCTGCTAACAAAGCAAGGATCGTCACTTGATTGGCCGAAAAGCCTTTATTAAGAAACCATTTAGCCGTATGTTCGATGGGAGGTTGAACCATCTTTCGTGCGTGAGTATCTAACATTCAATCACCAACTTTAATCAAGTAAACTTTCAAGTTGCAGTATATCATGAAGAAGTCTTTTATCATGAAACCCCCTGCTCTCTAAAAGAGAAGCAGGGGATGAATTAATCACCATCTTCAACAAACAGTTTCACTTTTTTGTCTTTAGTCTTCTTCTTATACACACGATTAACGTAATCATCGGTCAGTGAAGCTATTTCTTTGTGCAGGAAGAGCAGAGGAATGATATTAGCCAGCAAGACAAAGGCGAGCAGTAAATCTAAGAATTGCCATACGAACTGCAATCCACCGATGGCTCCTAAGAAAACAGCGACAATATAGACAATGCGCATGAGCCTTGCTGCTTTTAAGTTAAATAAATATTCCGCTTGTTTTTCTCCGTAAAAGATGAGAACACCGATCGTAGTGATAACGAAGAAAATAAGGAAAACGGATATAAACACTCCGCCAAATGTGTCTCCAAATTCGGTAGCCAGTGCGACGTTGATCATGTTAGATGCATTATCTGGACCAACATCCTGCCAGGCTCCAGTGACCAATACGACGAGACCTGACATCGAACAAATGATAATGGTATCTACAAATACAGCGAAAATGCCCCATAATGCCTGTCTTGATGGGTGGTCGGTTTTTGCTGCTGCGTGAGCAATTGGAGCGGTCCCAAGACCTGCTTCGTTAGAATACAAACCGCGAGCAATTCCCCATCTTAGAGCTTCAGCTACCATAGCTCCGGCAAAACCACCCGTTGCGGAAATCGGAGTAAAGGCATGAGTAAAGATTAATCCGAACACATTTGGAATTTGATCAATATTAACGATTAAAATGTATAGACAAACGGAAACATAGACAATAACCATAAACGGGACCATTTTATCGGTAACTTTACCGATTCTCTTAATTCCTCCAAACACTACGATGGCGATGACGGCACACATGATCAAACCAGTAATTTCAACAGGCCATCCGAAGGCGCCTTCTGTTTGGGTAGCGATAGAGTTCGATTGCACCATCGTACTTGGGATTAATTCAATCATGAGGAAAAAGGCGAAAGCAGAAGCGACCCAATGCCAGCCGAGGGCTTTTCTTATGTAATACTGCGGACCGCCAACCCATTCATTTTTTTCGTTTTTCTCACGGTATTTTAACCCAAGCAATATTTCGGAGTATTTAGTCGCCATTCCAATAAGGGCAATGACCCACATCCAAAATAAAGCACCAGGTCCTCCAAGGGAAATTGCGACTGGGACACCTACTATATTTGTAGCTCCGGCTGTAGAGGCTAAAGCAGAGGTGAAAGCCTGAAATGGAGTAATCGTACCTGTTTTTTTTGTCTTTTTAAAGATTTGACCAATCGTCTGGTGCAGCACGTGACCAAAAAAACGAAATTGAAAAAATTTAAGGCGTATTGTTAAGAAAATGCCTCCAATAATTAAAATGATAGCAAGGGGGTAATTCCATAAAAAGTCTGATATTTCTGCGATAAAATTCTCGAACGTTTCCAAAAAGCCATCTCCTCTCATCTGTCAATTACACTGAATATTCCCTAAATTTCACATATTAAACAGAGAGTTAATCAGATAGGATGAGGGACTCATATAGGTAAGGTATGATAAAAGGCACAATGGCGAAAGGAGGATAATGAATGATTTTAAAAAGCAAATTTATATTTTCAAAAACAAAAGCATCCGTTCTCCTTTATGGGAGGATGGATGCTTTTATTATGCATTAAACTTCAGGGGTGGGGGTAGGTTCTATATCTCGATCTTCGTATTGCTGATCAATATCATCGCGGATGTCTTTAGTTGATTTCCCGTCCTGGTAATCAATAATGGCCTGAGCTGCAATTTCTAAGCACACCCCGCATTTTGTTCCATGATCATCCCATACCAAGGATCCATCTTCTCGGTTTTCATGAACGAAGCAATCATAATTATCACGATGCCCTACTGTTTCTCCACAGCCACAATAACACGGAATGTTCTCTAATAAGTCTTTATTTTGGGCAACGGAGACATAGATGTTTTGGATATCTTCATGTTTTTCTTCTAAAAAAGCAGGCATTACTTCATAACCGGAGGTTTCTTCTCTTATGTCTCCTCCTTCAGCAGTCTCATGACTGTGCCCTTCATGGTTTTGATTTGTATCTTCATTTTGGTCTCCCGCACACCCTATTAAGAAAGTAGTTAAAAGTAAACTTTTGATAGCGAAAAGCTTTACTTTCATTTTGCTCATTCCTTCCGTTAATTCAATCATATTTATGATAGAAGGAAACGAAAACAAGTACAAGCACGTTTGTCAGGTTTCATAAATTAGACATAAATAAGCAGCATACTTCAATTATGCTCAGGCTGTTGAAAAAGTTAAGACAGATATAATATTGGGTTATATGGTGGGTCCTGCATTTTTGTGTGGAGAAAAGGAACAGGAAAAAGCGCCGCTTTCCGCCGGGAAAGACAGAAAGTCTCCTCATCCCGCAGGAGTCGTCACTTTTTTAAGTTCCTTTGATCAAAAGAGGCTCTTGAAACCTTCGTAGAATGACCTGCTACAAACTTTGTTTCCATAAGGGCACAGCTTGTGTATGTGTTTTTTTCTAGTGATCTATTATCGGAAAAGGGTTTTAGGAAACGGCGACACTCCTATGGGAGATACGAATAAGGTGTGACCCAGGAGGGCTATAAAGCCCGAGGAGGCACACCATTCGCCCTTGGAAAGGGAGTCGTTTCCTAAAACCCTTTATTCTATCGAACGAATGAAACTTACACATGCATAAAAAAAGAACATACTTCAAGTATGCTCTTTTTTATTTTCCAAATGATGATAGGAACTTAACACGATCACCCATAGGGGGAACTCGATCATCGACTAAAGCAATTTCTAAAATAGTCGGACCGTTATGCTGCAGCAAAGGGTGAATAGACTCTTGATTTAAGTCCTCCATGTCGTTGACACGAACGCTCGGAATGCCGAGGGTTTTAGCTAAGGATGAAATATCAACGGGTTCTTGGGAAAAGCGGTCATGGGCGCGCTGATATTGTAAAGAATGGCCGTGGTGAACCATCCCTAAGCGAGCGTTGTTCATGACCACAAAAAGAACGGGAATCTGATATTCTTTTGCTGTAAGGAGTTCCATGCCGTGCATAAAGAAGCATCCGTCCCCCGTAATGCTAACCGTAGGACGATTAGGCTCAGCTAACTTTGAACCAATGGCACTGCCTATACCGCTTCCCATGGCACCAAAATGCACGTTGATATCGAAACTATCATTCTCAAGTACGTTCATGTGGTGAATCACGTAGGCCATGAACTCTCCGATATCAATGGTATAGCGCGTGTCTGTCGGTAATAAGTCTTGAAGTCGCAGGATTACGTTTTTGGTACTGTATTCGTCGGTTAGATTTTCAAACCGACGGCTTTTAGGAGAAGAAAGGGTTCTTTCATATCCTAATAGATGCAAACTTTGATTAAGGTAAGAGAGAGCCACTTCTGTATCTCCTAAAATGGCAGTATCTACAGGGTATTTGCGATTAAATACCTCCTCATCATAATCGATTTGAATCATCGTTTTGTTTTGGGAGATGTTTGGATTATAATTGTTCGTTGCTGTCTCTCCAAGACTTGACCCGACCACTAAAATCGTATCATAATCTCCTTCATTAATAAGTTCTGAAGCCGACTCATGACCTGCAAAACCAAATATTCCTTTACGTAATGGGTGGTCGTCAGGAATTAAGCCTTTTGCCTGAGGAGAAGTAATAATGGGCCATTTTAATAGTTCTGCTAATTCTAATAAATGGGGAACCGCTCCCCGTACGCCTTGTCCAGCAAATATAAAGCCTTTAGAAGAGGAGGTTATCCGTTTAATGGCTTTTTCAATAACAGCGTCCTCTGGCAGAAGGGGAGTACGTTTAGGGAAAGGAGGAAGCGCCCGCTTCTCCACTTGTTGAAGTTGTACATCAATGGGCATAGCGATATGAACAGGACCAGGTACGCCTGAGACAGCAATCTCTACCGCTTTATGAATTTCATCCAGTAAGTCTTCAGCGTGATCGACGCGCTTGCTATACTTGGTGACAGATTCATAGATTGGATGGGCATCGAGCTCTTGGGAAGCATTTAACCCCACTGTATGAACGGGTACAGAACCCGTAAGAAAAAGAATAGGTAAATGCTCTCTCATCGCATTAGCTGCCCCTGTAACCAGGTTGGTCCCGCCTGGACCACTGCTTCCTATACAAACACTAATTTCATTTGAGTATTTGGCATAAGCAGCAGCCATGTAGGAGGCCGCTCCTTCGTGTTTTGTTACAATAGGCGTAATTTCAGGTGTTTCATATAGCTCGTCAAAAAAAGCATTAACTGAACCTGCGGGTATCCCGAAAATATAAGACACATTCCCACTTTTTAAATAATCAACTACAGCTTTCACAGATTTCATGTATGACCCTCATTTCTAAAGATATTGACTATACATTTGTTGCATAACATTTTCTGCCTTTAGAGGCTTACTGAAATAATACCCTTGGATGAGATGGCAGCCGTGAGCATTTAAATATTCTACTTGCTCTTTCTTTTCGACTCCTTCGGCAATCACATCTAGTTGTAAACTGTTAGCTAAGGTAATGATGGTGTTTGTGATCGCTGCGTTGTTTGGGTTCTCGGGTAGCTCATCAATAAACGTTTTGTCTATTTTCAGCGTGTCCACAGGGAAGTCTTTTAAATAGCCTAAAGAAGAGTATCCTGTGCCAAAATCGTCAATTGATATTTTCACTCCAAGCTCCCTAAGCTGGTGTATGACATTGAGTGTTTTTTTCGTATTGTGAATAATTAAGTTTTCCGTCAGTTCTAGTTCTAAACAGGAAGGAGGAAGCTCTGTATCTTCTAAAATTTGTTTAACATTGGCTACGAGCTCCTCCTGGTTAAACTGTTGTGGAGATAAATTTACAGATACAGCCATGTGCTCAAATCCCTGGTTGTGCCATTCCTTGGTTTGCGCACATGCTTTACGCAAAATCCATTCTCCCATTGGAATAATTAAGCCTGTTTCTTCTGCCAAAGGGATGAAGTCCCTCGGTTTAATCACGCCTTTATTCGGTCGATTCCAGCGAAGTAAAGCTTCCACACCAACGATGACATTTTTCAAGGAATCATATTTCGGTTGATAAACAGCGGTTAACTCGTCATTTTTTAAAGCTCGATAGAGGTCATTTTCAAATTCAACACTTTCAACAGTTCGATCTTCTAATTCTGGATCGTATAGCTGAAACTGGTTTCCTGATAGTTTTTTTGCCTTGTACATGGCCACATCCGCATGTTTGATTAATTGTTCAGAGTTCATTCCATTATCAGGGAATATGCTAATTCCAATACTCGTTTTTACTGAGACCTCTTGACCGTTTATGTGCAGCGCATCGGAAAAGACTTGTAATACTTCCCGGGCGCAGTCCTTGGCTTCCTGCTTTGATTGAATGCTGGGAAGCAGAATAATAAATTCATCACCGCCTTGTCTTGATACTGTTGTTTCCTTTGGAAGCGCATGAAGAAGACAATCAGCAATTTTCTTTAACACTTTGTCTCCAAAGGTGTGACCAAACGTATCATTGATTTTCTTAAATCGATCCAGGTCAAGAAAAAGTACGCCAAGATTTCGTCCGTAAAGCTCAGCATATTTAAGGGCTTGATGGAGTCGGTCTTGAAAGAGAACGCGGTTTGGCAAGTTCGTGATGCTATCGTAATACGCGTGATATTTAATTTTCTCTTCCATTTGTTTTCGGTTGGTAATGTCTTTAAACGTCACGACGTAACCCACCGTTTCTTTATTTTCAATCTGAGGAGCAATAACAAATTCGACAGGGAAATGGTGGCCATCTTTTTTATGAAAGTATTCTTCCTCAGCCCCTTTATTATTTTCACTTGAAATGGTCGGGGAGAACTTACCGGATTCATCCAGCATACAATTAGGAAAAATATGATGGCTTGAGTGGCCAATTAATTCTTGTTCGTGTTGGTAGCCTAATAGATTAGTAGCAGATGGGTTGCAGAACGTGATCATCCCGTTAAGATCCAGTCCGAAAATTCCATCGCCTGCTGAGTTTAGAATAAGCTCTTTCTCACGTCCTATATGTTTAACTTCTTTAAGTAATCGCTCAAGTTCATTGTTTTTTTCGGTTAGTTCAGAGGTGCGTTCAGATATGATTAGTTCTTGCTTCTCAATGTATAACAAATAGGAGAGTACGGGAGCAGTGGCATCCACAATGGATTCAGCTAGCTGCATGGCCGAGTCAGGGTAAGTATAATTTTTTTCTTTAAGATTAACGATGGCTACAGTACCGAGAACTTTCCCAGTAGCGATTAACGGAATCATGTACATCCCTTTAATACCAAAGCGATGACAAGCTTCATGATTGGGGCGTGAGTCATTTACTGTGTCAGGTATGAAAATGGATTTCTTCGTTGAAAGAACCTCTTGGAAGACTAAATCTTTTTTAAAGTCGACATCTAGATGACGGTGAGTTTGCATCCAATCTTCTTCAGACCAATCACTATCTTTACTAAGGCTTGTAGGGTTAATATGCTGATGAGCGACAGGATCTAAAAGGTGGGCTCCAATATTTGAATTGCCTAGCACCTCTCCAAGATACTCAAAGCATTTATCCATTACCTCTTGGAGAGTAGAACACAACGATAATTCTCTTGTGACGTTTAACAGTAGCTGTTTGTCAGCAATTAACGATTCCTTTTTCGTTAAGTTGTTGGCATTTCTTACAGCTACGGCTGCCATATTGACATAGGCTTCTATGGATTCAATTTCTGAGGGCTGTAAATTCATCGGGATGCCATAATCAAAAAGGAAGACAAGACCATATAATTCGTCTTCATATGCCATAGGGAGAACGAGTAGTGATTTAATACCAAACGCTTCCACAGCTCTTCGATCAGGCCTTGAATCTTTAGAAGTGTCAGGGATATAGATCGGTTCTTTTGTATCTATCACTTCTTTGGCTAAATGGTCATGTGTTGTATCCACGACATGCATATCAAGTGACATGCCATTAATTAACTCTGGTTTTCCGACAAATCCGCGATACGTGCCATCTTCCTGGGGGAGGTAAATACCCACAGAATCACAGCTGACAATTTCTTCAGAGATTGCGGTCACCACATGCTTTAAAGCCTCTCTTAATTCTAAATTTGTGTTGATTAACTTAGTAATCTGAGCTAATCGAGAATAACGAGTTTGTTCGTTCGTCATAACCATTCCCCCAAAAACTGTAGATTTATATCGCAACGAACTCCTTTCATGCTTCATCTATTTGATAAGTATTTACCTCTATTATCGACAAGGAAAACAAAAATTGAGCATGAAACGTTAGATTTCATGCTCACAATTAGTTCTATCATATCAAATTTATAAGGAAGCCTGCACCCACACCGATCAGAACAATCGCCCAAGCGGGTACTTTAAAGAAATGCAAGCAGGCAAATAGAATAGCGGCTAACGCAAAGTCTGCATTACTTGTAATGGAACTTGTGATGACAGGATCATAGAATGCAGCTAAAAGAATTCCGACTACGCTCGCATTCACACCCATTAGTACCCCTTGGAACTTCGAACGTTTTCTCAGTTCATTTAGGAAAGGCAAAGCCGCAATTAGAAATAAGAATGAAGGGAGGAAAATTCCGATTGTAGCAACAACTGCCCCCGTGACTCCTTCAATCATTGTTCCTAAATAGCTGGCAAACGTGAAGAGAGGTCCAGGTACAGCCTGAGCCATCCCGTATCCAGCAAGAAATTCGCCAGAGTCGATCCATCCAGTAGGCACAACTTCTCTTTCAATCATCGGTAAAACAACGTGTCCGCCTCCGAACACGAGTGAGCCAACACGGAAGAAGGTATCAAATAGTTGAACAAGCATATGGTCTGTCGCGCGTGCAATCAAAGGTAGAAAGGCGAGCAGACTAACTAAAATTGCCAAGGAAGCGGCTCCTGCTTTCTTAGAAAATGTAACAGGAAAAGGTTCAACTTTTGTATCAGCTATTTTAGCGAAAAGCTTAGATCCTAGAAGTCCTGCAGCTAAGATAACAGCAATTTGCATCCAGGCTGAAGGAAAGAGCAGCATAATAAACGCAGCCGCCATTGCGATTCCTACTCTTGTTCGATCAGGTGTTAACTTTTTCCCTAACCCAATAAGCGCATGAAGAACCACGGCAGCAGCTACTACTTTTAAGCTTTGGATAAACCCAGCGTCACTAAGGTCGTAAGACTGGTACATAAGGGCGAAGAAGATGAGCACCAATATCGAAGGGACGGTAAAACCGATCCATGATACAATTCCTCCTAATAAACCTCCGCGGAGCATACCAATGGCAATTCCTACTTGACTGCTGGCAGGTCCAGGTAAAAATTGACATAATGCAATAATGTCAGCGTACGTTTTATCATCCAGCCACTTTCGGCGGTCGATGTATTCGTCTTTAAAATAAGCTAGGTGGGCTACTGGCCCACCGAAAGAAGTAAATCCTAACTTCGTGGAAGCCAATAGGATTTCCTTTAAAGAGCCTTTCGGTTTGCTCACGTGTCATTCCTCCTATTCCAATCATCGTGCAATACTTCTTGTGCGAGTTCACGCACTTGTTGCTTCCCTTCTTCAAGAACACGTTTGCCTTCCTTGGTAATTGTGTAATACTTGCGTACTTTGCCGTTCACGGTTTCTTCGTATTTGTGAAGGAGGCCGTTCTCGTGCAAGCTTTTTAAAGTAGGGTACAAGGTGCCGGGGCTGATGTTGTATCCATGTGAGGCCAATTCTTCCATGAGAAAAGCTCCATAAATGGGTTCAACATCTGCGTGGTATAAGATGTGGATCTTAATAGACCCCAGGAAAAAATCTCTTAACACTAAAACTCCTCCTTCCTGATATCGTGTTTCGATATCAAGATACGATAGTAAGAGATAAAATTCAATAAAAAATGCGTAAACTTAACAAAGTTTACGCAATCTTTACATTTAATAATTTTACTCGGCTAAGGCATCTTTTACGGCATCAAGAGTCATTTCATGGGCGAGTACACCATCGATCGTCCAATGGCTTGGATCGTTCATCGTATAGACTTGGTCGTTTTCTACAGCAGGAATGCTTTGCCATACGGAACTTTCATCTAAAATTTCCAAACCTGGTTCATTTTCCTCTGCAATAACGAAAACATGATCGGCGTCAAGCTCGCCTAGCTTTTCCATGGAAATCGGATTCCACTGCTCCTCCTGCTCTAGCTCTTCTACAAATTCAGGCTGAGTCAGCCCCACTTCGTTATATAAAACTTCTGCGCCGTAGCGAGTAGATTCAAAGATGTAGAATTCTTCTCCCATCGTCCACAGAAAAGCTACTGATTCGTCCCCAATAGACTCATCAATCGTTGCTTTTGTTTCTTCGACTTTGTCATCAAAATCTGCAAGGACATCTTGAGCTTCATCCTGTTTATTTAAAATTTCTCCCATTTGTGTCAGCTGTTTACGCCAGTCCATGCTGACTTCGTCTTCATACACATAAGTGGGAGCAATACTTTCATAATCCTCATACGATCCGTTTTGAATAGATGAAGGGGAACTGAAGATGATTAAATCTGGATCTTGATTTAATGTTTCTTCTAGAGGTAAGTCCCACTCAATGGTTGGAACATCTTCCAGCTGAGGTTGAAGGTAGTCAATGACATCCTCTCCAATAGACCATTGGGCTGCGGGTTTTTCTCCAAGGGCAAGGAGTGAGTCCTCTAAGTAAGGAGCAAGAATATGATCCGGGTTTTCAGGAATTGTAACTTCGCCAGAAGCATGCTCGAGGGTACGTTCGTTTTCCTCTTCATTTGAATCACTAGATTCTTCCTCGTCATTGCTGCAAGCAACCAAGCTAAGTATAAGTAACAAACTAGTTATAAAAAGAAAGCTGTTTCTCATTATGATTTTCCTCCTATGATAAAGTAATCATTCTTCTATCGATAATGATAATCATTTTCATATGAATAGTCAATTTATATTTTATAAAGTTTGCTTGAACATTTATTTAAACTCCCATATACTTGTGAGTGATAATCATTCTCAATTTAAAATATACACGTTTAATCGCAAGAGGGTGCAAGAAGGGTTGAGTGACATTGGGTGACGTAAATGAAGAATATAAAGAGGGTCAGCCGAAACGGATGGGACGAGCCGCTATCGTCCTTTTTTTAGCGATTGTCGGTTTGATCGTTTCGTTGGGGTGGTCAGTTGCCCTTGGTGCAGCAGATATTGATATTTCAACTGTATGGAATGCTGTTGTAGCTTTTGATCCATTAAATACAAATCACCAGGTAATTCAAGAGCTGAGACTTCCAAGAGCAGTAGGTGCAGCATTAGTTGGAGGGTTTTTAGCGGTATCAGGTGCGGTAATGCAGGGGTTGACGAGAAATCCACTTGCTTCTCCTTCTGTAATGGGTGTAACTCACGGAGCTGCTTTTTCTCTTATTGTGGCCCTTGTGTTTTTCCCAGAAATATCCAATGTTGGGATGATGATTGCTTCCTTTATTGGAGCAGGAATGGCAGTGCTATTAGTCATTGCGGTCGGTTCTTTTTCAAGTGGGGGATTAACCCCGGTAAAATTGGCCCTTGCTGGAGTTGCCATAGGAGGAATGCTTAGCTCATTATCCACTGCGATTTCTCTCCACTTTCAAGTAGCAAAGCAAATGAGCTTTTGGTACGCAGGCGGATTGGCAAATACGAGCTGGACCTCTGTGAAAGTGCTTGTAATAGCTGGAGTTGTGGGGATGATACTCGCTGTTGCGATTTCTAAATCGATGACCGTCCTTAGCCTCGGTGAAGACATATCTAAAGGGTTAGGCCAAAATACGATGTTGATTAAATCTCTAGGAGTTATTGTTGTTTTTTTACTATCAGGAGCGGCTGTTTCTGTTGCGGGGACCGTAGGGTTTATTGGATTAGTTATTCCTCACATTACTCGTTTTCTAATTGGTTCAGATTACCGGTTAATCATACCGGTATCGGCTATTCTTGGTGGATGGCTTCTTGTGGTCGCTGATACTGGAGCGCGGCTTGTGAATGCGCCTTACGAGACTCCTGTTGGTGCAATTACAGCCTTTATTGGTGTTCCCTTCTTTCTTTATTTAGCGCGCGGACAAAGGGGGAGCATGTAATGGAACAAGGACGCACTCACTTTGCATTATGGATGATTGGGCTGTTGATTTTAAATGTGTCTCTCTTTCTTTTGAGCTTAAATTTAGGAGCTATACAAATAAGTCCTTCTGAAGTATTTCGTACTTTTCTAGGCGAAGGTGACTCACGCCAAGAACTTGTCTTGTTTCAGTTTCGCCTTCCTGGAATTGTTATTGCTTTATTAGTTGGAATGGCGCTCAGTGTTTCGGGGGCCATTTTACAAGGAGTAACTCAAAATGATTTAGCCGAGCCAGGGATTTTGGGGATTAACACAGGGGCTGGCTTTGTTGTCGTATTATATATTTTCTTTTTCCAGTCATCTATGGGTTCTCTTAGCGGGTGGAGCATTTACATTCTTCCCTTATTTGCATTAGTTGGGGCTTTTTTAGCTGCACTGATTGTCTACGCATTGGCATGGGAACGAGGCATTGAACCGATTCGTTTAATATTAGTAGGCATTGGTGTGAACGCTGGATTTAGTGCTGCTCTCATTCTCTTTCAAGTCCAAATGAACCCGCAGGATTTTATGCAGGCTATGGTTTGGTTGTCGGGAGATATTTGGAGTGCAAATTGGAACTTTGTCGGGGCCACAGCTCCTTGGATTTTTCTTTTAATCGTATATAGCTTGTATAAAGCGTCACCTTTAAATGTATTAACATTAGGTGATGACTTGGCTAAGGGGCTCGGGGCTCCTGTTGAAAAGGAGCGTATTATTTTACTCCTGCTAGCTGTCAGCTTAGCAGGACTGTCTGTAGCAGCTGCAGGAGGAATTGCCTTTTTAGGATTGGTCGCGCCTCATATGGCTAGAAGAATAGTTGGACCGAGACATGAACGAATGCTTCCGGTCTCAGCTTTACTCGGGGCGGCGATTTTGCAAGCGGCTGATATAATGGGAAGCAATTTAATTGCCCCCTCAGAAATTCCGGTTGGGATTGTTGTAACTATTGTCAGTACACCATATTTCATTTACTTGTTAATGAAAACGAGGTAAGGAGAGGAAACAATGAATGATGAACAATTTGACCTCACGATTATAGGGGGCGGAACCACAGGGTTATATACCGCTTTTTATGCTGGTATGCGTGATATGAAGACGAAAGTAATTGAATATCAACCTGGTCTGGGAGGAAAAGTTTCCTTCTTTTATCCAGAGAAAAAGATTTATGACGTAGGCGGCTTTCCGGGGGTTAGTGGGGAAGAATTGGTTTCGAATGTAGAAAAGCAAGCTCTTAGTGTCGAACCAACTATTGTTACGAGAGAAAAAATCTCCTCGATCGAAAAATTAGATGATGGAAGTTTTTTATTAACTTCTGGGTGTGGAGGGCGACACTATTCGAAGACCATCATTATAGCTTCTGGCTTGGGAACATTTGATATGGAGCCAATACAACTTCCAGGAAGCAATTTGTACCAAAGTAACATTCATTGCACCATTCAAAAAATCAAGCAGTATGAAGGCAAAAAAGCAGCTGTTTTATCAGATAGCCGAGTAGGAGTGGACTGGGCCTTAGCCCTCGAAGGGGTGGCTGCAGAAGTCTACTTAATTAACCATGGAACTGAATTTAAAGCCGTATATGAACATGATATCGATAAATTAGAAGCTTCGACTGTAAATGTTTATAGAGAAACGAACGCAGTTGAAATGAAAGGATCGGATAATAAATTGTCGGAGCTAGTCTTAGATTCAGGAAAGCGGCTGGAGGTAAACGACCTGCTGGTGTACCAAGGGTTGAAAATCGAGAAGGGTAAATACGAGAAGTGGGGGATAACGACTGAGAAAGGCCGCATACCCGTAGGGGAAGATATGAGCACGAATATTGATGGAATTTTTGCAGCGGGAGATGCTGCGATCTATCCTCATAAGACGATGTTGATTGCTTCAGGATTTTCAGAAGCGATGACAGCGGTAAACAGTGCTAAGCAGGCGATTGATCCTAAAGCAAAATCTCAAGTCTATAGCACAGTGATTTACAAGCATTCCTAGTGCCCAGAAATACATGGGTACTAGTATCCGTCATTTTGTTTTTAGAAAAGGGGTCGAAAAAGAGTTGCTTTCCCCGGAGTATGAAGGTAAAGTCTCCTCGGTATGTGACCTGCGGGGGCTTCCCTGTCAGCCTGTTCCGCAGGAGCCATTCCTGTGAAAAAGGAATGGGTGTTTGCACAAAAAAAGATCCTCCGTTATGATGCAGCTGATTAAACACGATCATAAACTCAAGGAGGATCTTCACATTATGCCTGTGCCGTGACCGATAGCGGCCTTGAATTGAGAAAAAGCTGGCCCATTGTTTAATTTCACCAGGGAACTTTTCACTACAAGCTGAGCTTACATAGATAGATTTTTACTATCCATACTTTTTTTGATGTTCTTTTTTTAACTTTAAATAATCCTCGTCTTCACGTGCTTTTATCCACTTCCCTTCGAATATAGCAGCAGACTCAGCTTTTTCTTTATCGATCTGTCGTTCATTGACTTCTCCATCTTTATTATATTTTTTGCCGCCTTTATAATTGGCATACCTTCGTGCCCTTGTATAACCCATTTGCAGAAATTTCCTCGACATATCCATACCAACAAAGTCATCCTGCTCTTTATAATCAAGAAACATTTGATAAATTTTATGAGATGAATTTTTTGCGATGTCTGGTGTTTTAAACCGCCAATGCGGCAGAATTTCACTTTTGTACGGTTCCACCATTAAAACACCTTGCTCTCCACGACCCGCACGATACTTTTCCGGATGTGCTCGAAAATCGGTGTTATCAAAGTCAATCGAATAATCAAAAGCCATAGATTTACTCCCCTGCAGTGTTTTCAATGCCAAACATGTTTAATTCTAAGTCTTTCGAGAGCTTTTTAATGAGAGCTCCTCCGGCTGTACTATTCCCTTTACTATCGATGGCCGGACCAACTACTCCAATTCCCATTTTTCCAGGAACAGAACCTATGACGCTTCCTGATACTCCGCTTTTACATGGAAAGCCTACCTCAACAGCAAAATGACCGGATGCATTGTACATGCCAGAAGTGAGCATTATGGCTTTTACTGTACGTAAATGATGATCAGGAATTAACTTATTGCCATCAGGATCAATTCCGCCTCTAGCAAGAAAAAGACCAACTCTAGCAAAATCATTACAGCACATCATAATAGAATTCATTCGAAAGTAAAGGTCGAGAGCTTCTTCTACATCCGTTACTAACGTTCCTGTGCTTTGCATGAAATAAGCGAGTGAGCGGTTCCGTGCCCCATTGGCTATTTCCGATTGATAGACGGATTCATCCATTTCAAGGTCATCGTTTTCAGTAATATCTTTTAAGAAGGTAAGGTAGCGTTCAAATCGTTTATCAACACTCTGGCCTTTAATAAGAGAAGCGACGGAAATGGCGCCGGCATTAATCATTGGATTAAAAGGTTTATTTGTATCAGGAGATTCAAGGGAAGAAATGGAGTTGAAGAAATCACCCATCGGCTCCATGCCTACCGTTTGGAAGACGCGATCTTTTCCGAAATCCTGCAACGCGAGCATAAGTCCAATAATTTTTGATGTGCTCTGCATGGGGACGTTTTGCTTGTAGTCACCAGCAGAATAGATTTCGAAGTCTTTCGTAATAATCGTTACGCCTAAAAGGTCCTTCATTGTGTCGTCAAAAGTCGGGATGGCCGCATTGACACTCCCTTGTGAAGCGAAAGGTTTACTATCCTCAATTGCTTCATTTAAGTATTGCGTACTGAGTTCTGGCATATCACAGGCTCCTTCAGTTTAAATTAAACGATTGGACGCTAAACGTTTCGTTCGATCAGTATTCCATATGGATGGAGGTTTCAAATTATGTACCCTTTAAAGAAGGAACAATAAACCTTCCTTAAGCATACCGAGCCAATAGGACAATGACCTTGATAAAATGAAAATAAGGACCTGTTGGATAAGGTCCTTGGTTATGGCTGTTTTAAGTAGCGCTGATCCTTAAGAAATAATCTCCAGAACAAGATAAAGGCAGGAATAAGAATTGCAAACCCTCCGGCATAAACGATGAGCAGTTTATAAAATACGGTGGGATTTGTAAAGCTGCCTCCTACGGTTAAATCTGGATAAATTAAATAAGGAAGGTGGGCTGAGCCATAAGCGTAAATCGCGATGCCGTACTGAATGATAATGGACAATACGGCTAAGCGTGCCAGTCCTTTTCTCCCGTTCTTCCCTTTTATAAATAGGAAAGCATAGCCGAGAAGGAAGAAGAGTAACGACAGTCCAAACCAGATGGGATTTCCTTTAACACTATCAACAAACCAGGCAGCATCAGCCGGCATGGTTTCAATGGTCAGGATCGCGATAATAATTGAGACGGGACCTAACCATAAAGCATGCTTTCGGTATGTTTGATAAGCTGACCAATCCTCAGCCTCTTTTGAATAATCCATAAGGAAAACAGCAGATATGAACAATTCAGTGGTCAGTCCGAAGGCAATGTGCATATATAACGTTGGGTGAGTAAGTAACTCTCCATAAAGCAGTTGAGGATAGTCGTCCACGATCTCGACAAAGCCTCCGAGAGTAATCGGAAGCATACTAACAAGTAAGGCAGGAATAATCAGCCCGGTAAGTCCGGAAGTGATAATGAGCAGGTCTCTATATTTATTTGCATGATTTGCGAAAACCATAAAAGTCGTTCGAATGGTTAATAAAAGAAGTCCCATACCAACAGGAAGTAACAATAAACTTCCGAGCATCGTAGTAGCAAATGGGAAAAAGCTAACGAGCGCTACGACAAAAATAACGAAAAATACGTTCGTCACTTCCCAAGTAGGCGAAAGAAAACGGTTGGCGATTTGAGAAGCACTTGTCTGATCATTTTTTCCATAAATCATACCCCAGAAACCGGCGCCGAAATCTAGTGAGCCGAGCATTGCGTAGATAAATAGAAGAGTCCATAAGATCGTAACCGCTAAAATTGAAGGTTCCACTAGAACTCACTCCTTTCTAAAAAAAGTAGTTTCGCTAATATATGTGATTTTTCATCGATAAAACCTTATATTCACGGATGAGCTAACGCTGATATTTCTAAAAAATGCGGATATCGATATTACCCATTTCCAGCTGTTAACTCTTGCTCCATAGGGTTTCGTTTGAAGTAGTATCGCATCACAAAGCCAGTAACAAACAACAACACGACATACAACGTCAGAAACGAAATAAGCAGAATTCCGACACTGCTTGATCCTGTAGCTGCTTCTGCCGTTGGCAGGACATCAGTTATGGTCCAAGGCTGACGACCGATACAACTGAAGCACCACCCAGCTTCAATCGCAATGACCGCTAACGGACCGCTTACAACTAGAAGGGCAAGCATCCATCCTGGAAATTCTCTTTTTAATACGTGCTTCCAGAAAAGTGCAGCAAGTGATAGAACAATTAATAACGTTCCAATCCCTACCATGATATTAAATAAGATGTGCACGTAAAGGGGAGGCCAAAGCTCTTCAGGATATTCATTTAATCCGATGACTTCTGTATCGAAACGGTCCCCCGCTAAAAAACTGAGAGCGTTGGGAATCTCTATGGCATATTTGACTTCTTGATCCTCTAAAGAGGTGTATCCCCCAATGGATAAGCCAGCATAGCGTGTCGTTTCAAATAAACCTTCAGCAGCTGCAAGTTTTCTTGGATTTTCTTCATGGAGCATTTGAGCTGTTTCATGTCCATTAATTGCGGTAGCAAGAGACATAGCCGCACCAAAATACAAAGCAATCATCAACGCTTTTTTATGATAACTTCTCTCCTCGCTAGACAAGTGACGCTTCATTAAGCGAATTGCTGCGATTGACGCAATAAGAAAGGCGACAGTCATATAAGCTGAGAGAGTCACGTGAATGGCGGTGACTCCGAAGCTCGGATTAAAGAAAGCATTCCAAACATTAACATTCGTAATCGTCCCATCTTCCGATATATCAAACCCAGCCGGTGTATTCATCCAGGCGTGGACATCCGTAATAAGGATGGCTGAGGCTGTTGCTCCCATAGCCACTAACGTAATACTTAATACACGCAACCCTTGAGGTAAACGATCAGCAGCATATAAGTAGATCGACATGAAAACCGCTTCAATCAGAAAAGCAAAAATCTCTAACTGAAAGGGAAGAGAAATAACCTGACCGACAATTTCCATAAAGTTCGGGAAAAGCAGCGACAGAAGTACAGCTACAATCGTTCCCGAAGCGATGGAAACGGCTAGTAATATGGCAAACCCCTTCGTCCAGCGTTTCGCCATTAACGCGTAATGTTCGTCCTTTTTAATCCAGTACATGACTTCTGCAAGAATGATCATGATGGGAAGGCCAACACCGATCGTTGCGTATATAATATGAAAGCCCATCGAAGAACCAAACAACACTCGAGCCATTACTACAATATCCATAACGTCACCTCATACTTTTTATCCGCGACAGTTCTACAAATTAATCTAGCTTCAGCCTGTCCGTTAAAGGATAAAAATAAACATAAAAAACCTATAACTGAAGAGTTATAGGGGCAGCTTGTAGAGAAACCTTAGTTCTCTATTTTTCGTTACATTGTAAACATTTCTTGCATAAGGAAGGAAACGAATCCCTTTCCATGACCCTACACGACGTGGGGTCTTTCCGCTTCGTCAACATACTTCGCTTTTAAGCGGGCATGGCCTCAGCCTCCTCGGAAAGCAAAGACCGCTTTCCTGTGGGGTCTTCGGACTCGTGCTGTTCCCGCAGGAGTCTTCGTATGTTAACTACGCTGCATGGTGTTAATTTTTGAATGATCGTTAATTACGTCTTTTCAGAAGACAGTTATCGTTTTGGCCCAAGCCCATTTTCAGCTTTATGAAAACAGAGTTTGCAACAGGGCATTGACTTTAGGATGGTTCCAAAACCCCACTTTGATCAAAGGAAAGGAAAAGCGCCGACTCCTGCGGGGGGGAGCAGACAGGAGAAGCCCCGGAGGTCGCAGACCGAGGAAATTTTCCATCTTGCCCCGCGGAAAGCGGCGATTTTTCCTGTTCCTTTTCACCAAAAAATATGAAGGAGCCATATTCTATTATATCCGTCTAAGCTTTTTCGACAGCCTGAACCTATAACTAAGATTTATATGGATATGCTATTTCTGGTAGAGAACCATCCATTCGTCAATAGAGAATGAAACGATGTGCTCCTCTTGTCTGATTATATTAAAATAAGATTGTAATTTAGGCTCACTGTTTAAGAAGTAGTCTTCTACTTTTTGAACCTCATCATCTTCTAATGTGCGCTGAGCCCAATCAGTAAAAGGAAGAGTCTTCTTACGAGCAGTTTCTTTTTGTATAGAAAAGTGATTTGCTCGAAGGATTTCTTTCCACTCCGAGATTTTCAAAGCTCTATGATGGCTGGGGTCGCGCATTTTTTCGAACGTGTTGTAAAAGTGATCGAGCTCATCATCCTCAGCAGCGATATTATCAATCATTAGAAATAGACCGCCTTTTTTCAATACGCGTTCTGCTTCTTTTATAAATTGAGAAGGATTCGGAAAATGATGAGGAGCAATACGACACGTGACAGCATCAAAAGTTTCTTCAATAAAAGGCAATTCTTCGGCATCGGCTACCACGTAATGAATATTAGTAAAAGGTTTAAGGTGATGGGCGGTGTTGGCCAGCATATCTTTCGTCAGGTCTGTTGCAAATACGAGGTTAACATTCGTACACAGCTCTTTAGCCACATGCCCTCCTCCCGTAGCGATATCGAGTACAGTCCAGCTGGGTTGAGGGTTAAGCCATGCTGTTATGGCTTCTAAGTCACTTTGATTGTTGTGAGTCTTACTTGTTACATAAGCTTCTTTACTTTTCGAAAATGTCTGTTGAACCTGACGTTTAATGGAATCAGACATAGGATCGCCTCTTTCGTTTTCAAAGGTTACTTTTATTATACGATGGTACCCTTGATAAGGGGAGTAGTGGTTTCATATCAAAAGTGATAACTATTTATTATCATAGGGGTGGGATAGTGAGAGAAAAAGCGGAAAGCGAAGTATGTTGACGAAGCGGTAACTGATAAATACAGAAAGACCTGATCCAATTCGAATGAATGGTTCAGGTCTTTCTTGAATTAATATCGTTTTGTCCCAACCTTGATTTTTATTTAATGGAAAACTCTTCACGCTCTAATAGATCTTCTGGATTTTCTCCAATTTCATCCTGGTGGAAATAATCTCTAATGACTCCATCGTGAAGGTAATTAGCAATTGCAACAATAGACATTCCCTGGTCTAAAGCAAGATAGGCTTCAGTAACTTCACCCGTTTCAACGTTTACAGAATCTTTAAATCCGTATTTTCCGTAAGTGTCAAAGCTCTTCAACGTTTGAATGTTTTCAAAGGCTTCCATGGGTGCATATTCAAGTGCTAAAAATGTCGCATGAGGTGTGACAGTGCCGTCATCTTCATAGCCTTCATGTCCTAGTGGAGCAGCTCCAAATTCTTTGTAATCATCAGGTGTAGCGGCCGGAGACATTCCCCATGCTTCATATCCTTGTTCTTCCGCATATTCGATCTGAATATCAACATGACGCTGGTTATTTAAACCAAGAGCATCTTGACCGAGTTCCTTTTCTTTCATAACGAGCTGTGGCATAAGAGCTTCAAACATACTGCCGCCCCAGCTTGGTACATACTTTTGATCGTTGTACGTGTAGTGTCCTTCAAATACTTCGATGCCATCATATGTTTCCGTGTAACCTTCTGGAGTTTGTGATTGCCAATCCCACTCAGCTGGCATCGTGCGCTCCATTTCCCACCAGTGAGTTTTAGGTACATCGCCTTTACCAATTGACAAGTAGCTAGCGACACGCGGCTCCGTGTAGAGCGCGCCGTAGTGGTGGTCGGTCAAGCTTTCGATTGCCACGTCATATCCACCATGCATTTGTCCGACTTCAGGGTCGTATAGGGTAGAGTAATCCATGGCCTCGACAAGTTCACTCGTTTGCTCGTTAAGCTCTGGATATGCTTGGCCTGCAACCATAAGACCTGCGGATAACCAGCCGTTATCTACCGTGGAAATAAACTGTCCCCAATCGGTCATAAGTGAGCCGTCATCTGTATAGTACCAGTTATAGTATAGGCCGTTCCATGTTTCCATTTCTTCTAAGGTATCTAAAGTGGTTTGAATTTTAGAAATGGCCTCATCTTCAGAGAGAGTACCTGATTCTTCAGCTGCAATTGTACTCATAAAGTACATTCCGATGTTAGTAGGGGAGGTGTGCTTTTGAGGATCTAATTCCTCCTTATCTGTTCGTACAGCATCATAAGTTAAGCCAGTATCTTCATCTGTGAAATCTTCAAAATACCGATAGGTTTGCTTCGAAATCGATTCTAACTGCTTGGAGAGAGCTGCTTCTTTTCCTTTTTCACCGGGGATCGCTCCGGAGGTAGAAGGCAATGCTGTGGTTATCAAAAAAGTCAAAACGGCTAAGATATACAAAGTTTTTTTCAAAGTAACACTCCTTTTGGTTTAGTGAAACGTTTCGATTAGAAGTATACATAAAATAAATGTAAGCGTAAACATTTTAAAAGAAAAAATCAGAATATTTCAAAAACCAGTAATAAAGTAGTAGTTCCATTCAAGGATGAATAGATTAAATAAAACCCGTCTCTCCTAGAAAAAAGAGAACGGGTTTCAGTGGTTATTTAATTAATTGAAATGAAACACTAGATTTCTGCTTGCTGTGAGGCCCGACGAAAACTTCGAATTGCCCACGATCACTCTTGTATTCTAAATTGGAATGGTAGTAACGCAGGTCTTCTTCTTTTAGGTCAAAAGTTACTTCTTTTTCTTCGCCAGGCTGAAGAGAGATCCGTTCAAAATTCTTTAACTCTTTCATTGGACGAACCACTTCTCCTGTTGTATCTCTCACATAAAGCTGTACAACTTCTTCCCCTGCTTTTTCGCCAGAATTAGTAATTCGTGTCGTAATCGTTAATGTTTCTCCTTCTTTTAATTCTTGGCTGGAAATTGTTACTTCATCATAAGTAAAGGTTGTATAGCTTAGTCCGTATCCAAACGGGAAAAGAGGCCCGTTCGGACTATCTAAATATTGGGAGACAAACCTTTCTTGGGCATCAGGTGCATTCTTCGGCCGTCCTGTATTGTAATGATTATAGTAAACAGGTACTTGGCCGACCGAGTGCGGAAATGACATCGCTAATCGTCCGGATGGGTTGCTTGTACCATACAATAAATCGGCCACTGCTTGGCCGCCCTCTGTACCAGGGTACCAAGCTTCTAGAAGAGCGTCCGTTTCGTGAATGACTCCGTGAAGATCAAGAGGGCGCCCGTTAAATAGCACGGTTACGATTGGTTTATTGAGTTCTTTCAACTCTTGAATGAGCTCTAGCTGAACTTGTGGTAAACGGATATCTGCTCGGCATCCAGCTTCACCACTCATATCAGAACTTTCACCTAAGGCTAGAACAATGACATCGGATTCTTCGGCAGCCTTTAAAGCTAGATCAAGCTGTATATTTGAACTTGTTTCAACACCAGAACCTTCTGCAATTTTCACTTCACTAGCATACGATTGGATACCCTTATCCAGTGTAATTGTATCATCCTTCGATCCAAGCCACGACCACGGTCCGAGAATGTCGTGATTGTCTGCAAAAGGCCCAATTAAAGCGATTTTCTGGGAAGGATCGAGAGGTAATACTTGTTCATTTTTTAATAATACAGCGGACTTGGCAGCTAATTCTCTAGCAGACTCACGGTGTTCCTTACTTAAAATTAGTTCATTTTCTAATTGTTCGTCGGCTCCTCGAAAAGGATTTTCAAATAACCCTAGCTTTTGTTTTAACTTTAAAATTCTTAAAACTGCTTCATCTACAAGAGATTCATCAAGGGATCCTTCCTCAATGAGTTGTTGAACGTGATTTACATAGCACTCCGTCATCATTTCAATATCTACGCCGGCTTCTAAAGCTTTGCGTGCTGCTTCTTTTTCTCCTTCAGCGACCCCGTGAGGGATTAGCTCTTTAACGGCACCCCAATCTGAGATTAACACTCCGTCAAAATCCCATTCTTTTCTCAGTAAATCACGCATTAACGTTTTATTTCCAGTCGAAGGAACACCATTCAGAATGTTAAAGGCCGTCATCACCATTTCACAGCCTTCATCTAAAGCTGCTTTATAAGCAGGTAAGTAGTTTTCGCGAAGCTGCCACTCGGACATATCTACTGTGTTGTAATCACGTCCCCCCTCAGCAGCCCCATAAGCTGCGAAGTGTTTAACACACGAAGCTACTCGCTGGTTGTCATTTTCAAAGTCACCCTGGAATCCACGAACAAAAGCACGGGCAAACTCACTGTTTAAGTAGGGATCCTCTCCTGTGGACTCCATCACTCTTCCCCAACGAGGATCGCGTACCAAATCCACCATAGGAGCAAATGTAACATGTATACCCGAGACGGCAGCTTCAATCGCGGCAATTTCTGCACTTCTTTCTGCTAAATCTAAATCCCAAGAGCATCCAACTGCTAATGGAACAGGAAAAATCGTTTTATAGCCATGCACGATATCAGACATAAAGAGAAGGGGAATACCTAATCGGTTATCTTTTAAATGTGTTTCTTGAATGTTTTTAATTTCTTTAGCACCTGAAGCACCAAGCACGGAACCTGTATTTTGCACAACTTCTTCTGTAATGCCCATGCCTACCATGGGTCCGGTAATTTGCCCGCCATCAGACGCACCTTTTAAGAAAGGAGTAGCTAATTGAATAAGCTGACCCACTTTCTCTTCAGTTGTCATTTGTTCGAGTAGAGATGTTAATTGGTTTTGGTTCATATAGAGACCTCCTGCATCATGAATAGTGAAACGTTTCGAATTTGATATAGTTGGAGTATAAGTGCTTTCCTCTGGTGAGTCAAACATAATTTTACTGTGCCAAAGAACGTGGTTACATTGTGAAAATAGAGACAAAAACCTTTTTACTATAGGGTTTTTTATTGTGAATAGAATAAAATTCATTACTAAATCGATAAAAAATCGATAAAATGTAAAAAAATTTAGAAAAAAGTATTGAAAGCGGATACAGAATTGATTACAATCAAGTTATCGAAACGTTTCAATTAACTTTGTAAATATAATTGAAAAGGGGTAAGGTGTAATGAAAAAAACGAAGAAAATTGCATTGGCTTCTGTTATGACAATGTCTATGTTCCTTGGTGCTTGTGGTGGGAGCGATGACGCTTCTGGAGATGATGATAAAACCATTTCCGTATGGGCGATGGGAGAAGAAGGTAAGCAGCTAAAAGAGTTAGCTGAGAAGTTTGAAGAAGAAAACGAAGATGACATTAAAGTAGAGGTACAAGCCATCCCTTGGGAAAGTGCTCACGATAAACTCCTAACGGCTGTAGCTTCACAAGATGGACCAGATGTATTCCAATTAGGAACCACATGGGTGCCTGAGTTTGCTGAAGCGGGAGCGATGTTGGATCTATCAGAGCACACGGATGACTATCCTGAGTTTGAACCTGATAACTATTTTGAAGGTGCAAGAGAAACGATGCAATACGACGGTCAACAAATTGGTATCCCATGGTACGTAGAAAGCCGTGTTCTTTACTACCGTGAGGATCTTCTCGAAGAAGTTGGCTACGATGAGGCCCCTGCTACTTGGGATGAGTTAAAAGATGCTTCAAGCCAGCTGGCTGACCGTAGTGAAGACGATTATGGGTTAGATATTGACCAGAATGATCAAATCACTCCATTTATTTTTGCCTGGCAGAATGGTTATGAAGTAAGTGAGGAAGAAGCAGAAAACGGCGATTTTAACTTTGACGGCGAGGAATTTGTAGGAGCGATTGAATACTATCACAGTTTCTTTGATGAAGGAATCAGTCAAACTTCAGAAGGTGAAGATATCACCAAAGCTTTTGAAAAAGGAACCAAGCCGATGTTCTTCAGCGGTCCATGGATGATTAGTGTGTTAAATGATCAAGCTCCTGATATTGAAGGGCAGTGGGGAACGGCTGTAATGCCTGAACAAGAAAAAGGTACATCCAGTATTGGGGGAGCTAACTTCTCAATCTTCCATAACACCGAAAAGGTAGATGAATCTTTAGAGTTCCTGTCTTACATTAATGAGACAGAAACACAGTTGGAGTGGTTAGAGATGTCTAACACTTTACCATCCCGTACCGAAGCATGGGAGGATCCACTATTGCAGGATGATCCAATGTACGCTACGTTCGGCCGTCAGCTGGAAGATGCTCAGCCAGGTCCGCAAATTGAAGAGTGGGATCAGTTAACTCAAGAGTTATTAGACAGTATTGAAAGAATTAATGTTGGTGGTGCAGATGTGGAAGAAGAAATGGCAAACTTTAATGAAAAAGCTGAGGGGTTATTAGCTGAATAAGACATAAGAACAAGTCTATTCACGAACGCTCAGAACGAGAGATGGATATGGAGAGGATCAGGTTATGGGTATGGTTCGTATTCATGAACGGTCCCCCGTATTCATCTTTATTTTTTAAATGAGCGCAGATTTCGTAAGGTGGGATAACATGTCGAAAATATTCAAACAGGCGTATAGAGAACGGCATCCTTATTTTTTTATAGCGCCCGCAGTCATTTTATTAACCGTGTTCAGTATCATCCCTATTCTTATCGCCTTTTTTATAAGTTTTACAGATTTAGACCTGAAAGGACTAGCGGATTGGTCGAACATTAATTTTATTGGAATAGAAAATTATAGAGAATTAGTAAGCGACGAAACCTTTACTACCTCTTTAATTAATACAGCTTTCTACGTAGTAATCGGTGTTCCTTTAGTTATTATTTCTTCACTCACCATTGCCTTATTACTGAACTATGGAAGTAATATGCTATTTAGAGTGTTTCGTTCTGTCTACTATATGCCATCCATTACTAATATTATCGCCGTTGCTGTTATTTGGGGCTATCTTTATAACACGGAATACGGGTTATTTAATTATCTCTTATCTATCATTAATGTGGACAACATTCCTTGGCTTGAGGAGCGGACGATTGCTAAAATCTCATTAATTATTTTAGCCGTTTGGAAAGGGATTGGAATCAACATGATTATCTTTCTTGCTGCCTTGCAAGGAATTCCGCGTGCTTACTATGAAGCTGCTGAAATTGACGGGGCCAACCGTTTTCAAGTGCTCTTTAAAGTCACACTGCCTCTGTTAAGTTACGCTACGTTTTTCGTTACCGTAACTACTTTAATTGGCTGGATGCAATTCTTCGAAGAACCATTTGTCATGACGGATGGAGGCCCTCTTGATGGAACGATTTCCATTGCTCTATTTATCTATAAAGAAGGTTTCCAGTACAGTCAATTTGGATATGCAGCGGCAGGTTCATTTGTGTTATTCATATTAATTATTATCATGACGCTGATCCAATTTAAGTTTAAGAAATCTGAGACTCAATACTAAATGGATAAGAAATTTAAAGAAGTAACGGAGTTGATGAAGTATGGCAACTGTTACAAAAAAAAGTAGGTTTGAAAAGACTTTAGTTACAATACTCCTCATTATAGGAGGAATCATCGTCTCGATTCCGTTTTTATGGATGATTTCGAGCTCATTTAAACCTGAGAGTGAAGTGTTAAACATTCCACCGACTATTATTCCGGAAAACTTCACTCTTGAAAACTACGTGAACTTATTTGAGAGCTTAAACTTTGCCGTGTACTTAAGAAATACGTTAATCATTGTGGTGTTTTCATTTGTCGGTCTCCTGTTTAATGCAATGGCAGGGTATGGGTTCGCAAAGTTTGATTTCCGTGGAAAAGAGAAGGTTTTTTACTTTGTCCTTGCTACCATGATGATCCCTGGACAAGTCACAATGATTCCGGTTTACTTACTGCTAAATGAAATGGGTCTCACGAATACGATGGCAGGTATTGTATTGCCTGGACTTGCGGTTGCTTTTAGTATCTTTTTATTCCGCCAGTTTATGACCACCATTCCAACCGACTTGATTGAAGCGGCACGCCTCGATGGAGCTGGAGAATTTTATATCTTTTTCCGATTGATCATGCCTGTCGCTAAGCCAATATTTGCGGTGCAGGGGATTTTAACTTTTATCGCAGCGTGGAATAGTTTCTTGTGGCCGCTTATCATCGCGAACGACGAAGGGCTTTACACTTTGTCGGTAGGTTTATCCTTGCTTCAAGGTCAGTATGCTAATAACTTTGCTCTTCAAATGGCGGGTGCAGCCTTTATGGTCGTTCCGATTATTATAATCTTTTCATTTTTTCAGAAATATATTGTGGAAGGATTTACGATGTCTGGAATTAAGTAAGCTCATGGGAAGTCTGAAAGCTATTTTAAGGTAGAAATCTACCCATCTACTTTCCGTTAGGTCATATAAAGGAGGCGGAAGTGATCGCTAGAATAGATTGTCGATTCCATTCACAAATTTTAGATTTAGATGTTTCTATGAAAGTGATTTTACCAGAACATACTACGGTCCCACAAAAAGGATTTCCCACTTTATATTTGCTTCATGGGTTATCTGATGATGATAGTAAATGGCTGCGCAACACTTCGCTTGAACGATATGTAGAAGGGCGGGAACTTGCCATCGTTATGCCGGCTGCAAATCGCAGCTTTTATACAAATATGGAGCACGGCCCTGATTACTTTTCGTATATAAGTGAAGAGGTGCCTAAGGTGGCCCGGTCTTTTTTTCCTCTATCGCAAGAAAGGGAAGATCAATACGTAGCGGGTCTATCAATGGGAGGATATGGCGCTTTTAAAGTCGCGTTGACCTATCCTGAGCGTTTTAGTGCAGCTGCCAGTTTGTCCGGGTCTCTGGATATCATAAGCCGGATCGATTCTTTTCCTAAAGATTTTGCCTATATATTTGGAAACCGGCCTATTCAAGGAACGAAAGATGATCTTTATTCTTTAATTGATCAGTTAACTGAAGAAGGTGTAAGTCTTCCGAAACTATACCAGGCTTGCGGAACGGAAGATCATAACTATCAAGCGAATCGAGAGTTTTATCAATATGGAAAGCAATCAGGTTTAAACATAGTATTTGAAGAGGGTACTGGAGGACACGAATGGGAATACTGGGATCAGCAAATTAAACAAGTTTTAGAATTCTTGTGAATGTGAGTCGTTGGAATTATAACTGGACAAACGATATTCTATAAGTAGAGAGCGTTGTGGTTATAAAGACTTACATTCTTATTCGAATAGACGGGAGATTTTGAGGATGGCAACGATTAAAGATGTAGCAAAGCGGGCTGGTGTTGCCGTATCTACGGCTTCCTATGCTTTGAATGGAATTCAGAAAGTCAGCCCAGCTACAGTTGAA
Organism: Halobacillus andaensis; assembly: GCF_014636475.1. Classification (GTDB taxonomy): domain Bacteria; phylum Bacillota; class Bacilli; order Bacillales; family Halobacillaceae; genus Halobacillus_A; species Halobacillus_A andaensis. Next base: position 128,866 of record NZ_BMEL01000005.1, on the reverse strand, counting down.
AAAGTTCAAAAGGCTGCGATCGAGCTCAATTATCAAAAGAACGGATTTGCCTCGGATTTAAAACGAACAAAAACGAATACGATCGCACTGATATTAAGTGATTTATCTGGGCCTTACTATTCTGAGTTAATTAAAGGTGTCCAGGAAGTCACGTCAGCGAATGGTTATGACTTAATTGCCTGTAGTTCAATTGGCGGCGAACTCTCAACAGCAACGAAGTTCTTAAAAGAAAAGCGTGTAGATGGTGCTATTATTCTGGCTCATAATATTAGTGATGATCTCATTAAAAAGTCCGCACGAAAGGATTTTCCTATTGTCGTACTCGATCGGGAAATCGATAGTGAATTCGTGTTAGAGGTGCAAGTGGACAATATACAAGGTGGCTATGTGGCCACTGAGCATTTAATTAATAAAGGTCATCGTAATATTGCCTATGTGAGTGGTCCTTACAACTCTCATGATAATGAGAAACGTTTCCATGGGTACAAGTCTGCGATGTTAGATCATGGAGTCAGCTACCAATCTCGTTTGAAAATTTCGGGAGATTTCACGCGTGAGAGCGGGTACAGGGCCACGAAGATGTTAATCGCCCAGCAAAACTTGCCGGATGCTGTTTTTTATGCGAATGATGAGATGGCTATTGGTGGACTTCAAGCTTTTTCTGAGCGTAACATTCGTATTCCTGAAGATATTTCAGTGGTTGGATTTGATGATATTCAACTATCAGAGTATGTGGCACCTCCGCTGACGACAATTCGCCAGCCTAAATATGAAGCAGGTGCCCTCTCTGTTCATCTCATTTTTCAGCTGTTGGCTGGGGAAAAAGCAGAGCGGCACTACAGTTTATCAACTGAACTTGTGGAACGGAAATCCGTAAAAAATTAGTGCATATCCTTCAGGTAATTTGCACAGAAAAAAAGAGATTGGGACAAAACTGAATAAAATATAAAATAATCCGAACGATTCTATTGAAATCAGTTCGGATTATTTAAATTCAAGAAAGGATTTTCACCATCGCTCCGTCAAAATACTTCGCTTTCCGTGGGCTCGGTCTCAGCTTCCTCAGAAAGCAAAGAGCGCTTTCCTGCGGGATCTTCGACTCGCGCTGTCCCAGGAATCTTCGCATTTTGACTACGCTAATGATCTGCGTTTATACGGTTCAATTTTTTATCGTTCGTTTTTGACACAATTGTTTTATTTATGTCCCGGCCTCTTTTAACTTATTAACAGTGCTGCTTGTAAGCGTTAGTCAAATTCTCTACGATTTCTTCAACGTCATGATCCTCGATTTCTTCGCGAGGGATAAAATGGACCACTTGTCCATTTTTAAGCAGTGCCATGGAAGGAGAAGAAGGTTCATATCCTTCAAAGTAATCTCTCATGCGGCTTGTCGCCTCGCGATCCTGACCGGCAAAAACGGTAACAAGTTGATCTGGTTTTTTCTCAGCAGCAAGAGATTCACGTGCAGAGGGACGCGCCAACCCTGCAGCACATCCACATACAGAATTAATAACGACTAAAGCCGTACCTTCAGTACCGCCGATAAATTCGTCTACTTCTTCTGGTGTTGTAAGTTCGGTAAAACCAGCGTTTGTTAGTTCATCACGCATCGGCTGGGAAATTTCTTTCATATAAGCTTCATATGGATTCATTGATACAACCTCCTCATTATTTTTGTTTCGTAGCTTGGGTCATCTGATGCCAAACGGAACCTTTAGCTTCTTCGCCGCCTTCAATTCGTTCAATGGCCATGTTAATTTGCAAGCGCACTTCGAACTCGGGGTCGTCGCTTGCTTTTTTCAAGGCAGGTAAAGCCGTTTCATCACCCAGCTCATAAAGAAACATGGCGGCTCTCCAGCGAACGAGACGGTTAGAGTCTTGTAGCGTTTCAATGACGTGCGGCATCGCTTCTTTAAACCCTAAATCAGATAAACAATCACCTGCTGTTCGGCGTACAGTCACCGTTTTGTCTTCCAACGCTTTATACAAGTATGGTAAAACTTCGGGTTCTTCAATCATACCCAGATAAGCGGTGGCTAGTCGGCGGATAGAAGCTTTATCATCGCTTAGTGCTTTTTCTAACACCGGTAAATCTTCGATGGTTGGATCCATACGGTCGAGAGCAGCATATCGCACCTTCCAATCTGGATCATCTAACGTTTCTAATGAAACCTTTGGAGCGCTTGACTCCACGGGCTCTGGTGTATCTTGGTCAAACGCTTGTTTAACAAGAGCTTCTAACCGTTGATCGTCGTAACTGGCTGATAACTCTTCCTTCACTTGTTCGCCTATTTCATCGGGCGCTCCGTAGCGAGGGTTTTGTTCTATCCATTTACGTTCCATAATCATATTCGGAGATGCTGGGGCAGCCTTCATGGAAGCTGCCATAAATCGATCAGGAAGTCCGACCCTTTTTTCTTCATCATTTTCTTCTAGTTTCACTTGCATCGGGATCCCGCGGAACATTTGCACGAACACTTTTACTTCACCAAAAGAATCATCAGGCTTTGAGTTTGAAGGTGTGTGTTCTACAGGCTGTTCTGATCCAAATATGCTGCGCACCTCTGGCAGGATATCCTCCCAAGGGGTTTTTGCGCTGCGTTCTAAAGCGATGAAATCAGCTACGCGATAAAGACCTTTCACCCCATTAATCTCAAAAAGCGCGGAAACATAGGCAGGAGCATCTTCAAGTGAATCCCCTTGTTTATAATTTAAACTTTCCCCAAAAGGAAGTTCTTCGTTCACGTTCACTTTCATTGAGTGAGGACTCGGCGTCGGTTCAATAGACACGATTTTCATTCATAGTCCCTCCCTTTTTCACTTTGCTTAAATTTTATCAAATAAAACGAGCTTAATCCATTATGAGAGGTGGAACTGGTATGTATTGTAAAAATAGTGTCCTTGTTTGAAACGCTTGAGGTTTTCATTCGTAGAATAGGTAGTGATTGCGAGAGGGAGGTTATTAGGTGATGTCGGAATCGATCATGGAGTTAAAGAATCTAAAGAAAACGATTAAAGGCAAGCCGATTATTAAGGGACTTAATTTTTCGATTCAAAGCGGAGAAGTATTCGGCTTTCTCGGACCTAATGGGGCGGGTAAAACGACGACGATCCGTATGATGGCAGGGCTGATGCGAATGAGTGAAGGTGATGTATACATACAAGGCCATAGTGTTAAAAAGAATTTTAAAGAAGCGATTCAGCACGTAGGAGCCATTGTTGAAAATCCAGAAATGTATCCTTTCATGAGCGGCCGTAAAAACTTGGTCCACTATGCTCGTATGGTTCCTGGTATCACAAAGGAACGGATCGATGAGGTCGTTCAATTAGTTGGCTTAGAAAATAGGATAAACGAAAAAGTGTCGAAGTATTCTTTAGGAATGAGGCAAAGGCTGGGGATCGCACAAGCCCTTTTACATAAACCGTCCATCCTCATTTTAGATGAACCCACAAACGGGTTAGACCCTTCGGGCATTCGTGAAATTCGTGCTTACATAAGACGGCTGGCTTCTGAAGAAGGAGTGGCTGTCATCGTTTCGAGTCATATTTTATCTGAGATGGAACTCATGTGTGATCGAATTGGCATTATTAAAAATGGCGAACTGATTTCGATGCAATCCGTGAACGATGCCCTTGAAGAGACGGATAAAAAAGAAGTTTTCCTTGAAGCTGAACCTATTAACGAAGCGCAAGGCGTGCTAAAAGAAGCTGTGAATGGAAAGGTAACGACTCAAGGGGGACAACTTATATTTACAGCAAAACGTGAAGAACTGCCGTCAATTGTCCAGAAGTTAGTAGAGCACAATATTAACATTTACGGCGTGACAGTCTCTCGATCTACTTTAGAGGATAAATTCTTAAATTTGATTGGAGAGGGAGCTATTGAATAACTTTATTCAGCTTATTAAAAATGAGCAAATGAAAATGTATTCCCAAACCGCTACTTGGGTCATGTTGATCATCTTAGCTGTTTTAGTGGTAGGCATCGGTGTGTTTTTTAAAGTAGATGGAATGTTAATGGAGGACTCCGGCGAGCCCAGTGAAAATTGGGAAGAACAGTTACAAGCAGAAAATGAACAGCTTCAACAAGAAATCGATAAAGAACCTGGATTTTCCGGTATGAATGAAGAGACCATAGCTATGAACCAATACCGTCTAGATCATGAAATTCCACCAGATGACTATGATGCATGGAATTTTGTCCAAGAAAATCGAAGCAATATATCACTCATAAGTTTATTAACGATTATTGTTGCAGCAAGTATTATTGCAAACGAGTTCAAATGGGGTACAATTAAATTATTATTGATCCGTCCTATATCTCGTACGAAAATATTAGCTGCGAAATATGTTTCGGTTCTTGTCTATGCCATAACGATGCTCTTATTTCTCTATGTGTTATCCTTCATTACGGGTTCGCTTTTATTTGGCTTTGCCAGTATAAATGAACCTTACTTGTTTATGAAGGATGGTGAAGTTCAAGAGGCGCCTATTTTTCAGCATACAGCTTCACAGTACTTGTTAAGTTCTGTTAATTTAGTAATGATGGCCACATTTGCCTTTATGATTTCGACTGTATTTAGAAATAGTGCATTAGCCATTGGGGTAGCTATTTTTCTCATGATGTCCGGGAATACCATAGTTGGCTTTTTTGCAAATCAAGAGTGGGCAAAGTATATCTTATTTGCAAATACAGATTTAAATCAGTTTTTCACCGGAACCCCGATGATTTCTGGTTTAACTCTAGGGTTTTCAATCACTGTTTTGATTGCCTACTTAATTATTTTTCTTGGATTGGCATGGGTCTTTTTTACAAAAAGAGATGTGACGAACGCTTAAATTGAAAGGAAGTGAAGCATTTGAAAAGAACCGTGGAAATTGTTTTTACAGTCATTGGAGCCGTTTTTTTTGGGGTAGCTTTAGCAATTGGGGCTTTGTTTGCAAACATGGGGGATAACCCTCAAGCTCGCGCTGAATTGGAAAGTATTTTAAGTCAGGACCCCAATGTAGATCCTGACCAGATTTCTGTGGACCAGCTTATGAATGCCATGTCCACTGGGGCTTGGACGGTAGTCGTTGCTGCAGTGATCGCCGTGGCGCTTGGCATACTATGTATTATATTCTTAAAAGGAAATAAAAAACCAAAGGCGGCAGGGATTATTTTAATTGTTGCAGCTGTGTTATTGACATTTGGTACCTTTGGATTAGGGTTATTTGGCGGGATTGCCTACCTGGTTGCAGGTATTACAGCTCTTGTTCGTAAACCTAAATCACCTATAGTGAATGACGAACCTACGGAAACTTATTAAACAACTAAAAAAGCGTGAGCTCAAAATAGGAGCTCACGCTTTTTTAGTCTAAAATACGATTCATTTCATCTGTGTCTGCTAGCTGGCGGTTGGCTACATTTGTGTGTTGAGGCATGAATCCATCCCCATTGCATATTTTACACGTGTATTGCCATTCTTCATCGTCCATTAACAATCCACGTCCATCACACGCTAAACATACTTGGTCTCGGCTTCCCATGAGTCCCCTCCTGAATGAGTTCGATTTACTATGTAATTTTACCTGTTTTAAGAGAAATATGCGTGAGCAGGTGATTTTAGATTACTTGTGATTGATGCAGGGAATAGGAACTCCACAGGAGGGATGGAAATGAGCGAGAAAGAGAAAGAAGAAGAGCGTGAAGACAACGAGAATCGAGAGACGAATCAAAATTCTTCTGAGATTGATCGGCCAGGGCGCCAATTTTATATCCCCTCGCAGATTGTAGATGAATTTGGGGAAAAAGGAAGAGATCACTTAAGGCAGCCATTTGGCAGCCAGTTTTTATTGGCTTTGACTGCCGGCTCTTTTATGACATTTGGTGCGATTTTTTCCATCCTGCTTGCTGAAGGTGTCGAGACGCAAGGCATCTTTTATTTATTGTCGGGACTAGGTTTCGCAGCTGGTTATGCGATGGTATTTATATCAGGCGCCGTTTTATTTACGGAAATTAACGTGCTGCTTCCATCGTATTTATTTAATAAAGCCAACCTTATGAAAGTCAATATTTATAAGTTTTGGGCGTCCACTTATATAGGCAATATTTTAGGTGCCGTTATGGTGGCTGTTCTTATAGAGGTTTCAAGTTCACTGAACGCTGAGTTTTATACCGAACTCTCCTCCTATCTCGATAAAAAAATGAAGTTCATGGACCATGGAGTAAAAGGATGGTTTGAAGTTGTAGTATCAGGTATATTAGCCAACTGGTTAATCGGTATGGCTGCATTTCTTACTACAGCTGCCCGAGACATTACAGGGAAAATCTTAGGAACGACCTTGCCTGTTATCTTATTTGTAGCTGGTAACTTCCAGCACAGCGCAGCTAATATGGGTTACTTTAGTATGGGTGTATTAGCTTCTGATAAATACTCATGGTACGAGTACATCCTTTTTAATTTAATTCCAGCGAGTATTGGGAACTTGATTGGCGGAGGCATACTTGTCTCGTTATTATTCTCTTACGCGTACAAGGACGATATTCAAACATCCTTAGGTAAAAAGAAAAAATATTAGGACAAAGGTCTCCTGCTTTAGGCAGGAGACCTTTTCTTTTACCTTTTGATCACGAAATCATGATGCTGGGAGGCTGGAGGCGGGGATTAAGTGAAAAGAAAACACGGTGAATCTCACCGTGTTTTCTTACGTTCAACTATGGAGTTACTCAAACAACATAATCTCAGGATCAAGCTTAAAAGTATGGACAAGGATCGCGTGGAGCTGCCCTCTGTGGTGATACATATGAGCTACAATTTCAAGCAGCCATTCAAAACGAGTATACGTTACATCCCACCAAGAAGTGATCTCTGTAAATAAGTGATCCTCTGTATAATGTTCATACTGAAACTTAAGCTGGGCAAAATGCTCAAAAAGAGCATGTGAAATTTCTTCCTTTGTTTGGAGAGATACCGAGTCATAAAGCAGTTTCATTTCCTCTTCCGTTGCACCTTCAGCAATTCTGGCGTCGGCCGCAGGAATCATAGCTAAATGTTCTAATAGTTCTCCAACGGAATATTTTCCGTCTGAGGGGCGGAAGGATAAATCTTCATCTTTTAATTGTCCGAGAATTTCTGAGAGTGAAGCAATAACGATTTCTAATTGGTGAAAGGCGCTTTGGCAATACATGTTCATAATTATGACCTCATTTAAAAGTTGTGTTACAAAAGGTATTCTGCAAAATATTAAGAATACCTCTCTATGTTTAAAAATCTCTTAAAAAACGACAATATTCCCCGGGAAATATCATTGACTCTAACGTTACGTCATAGACTATATTTAACAGTGAGGTGATCACCGTGTATAAAGTAAAAGAAGTAGCTGATCTGGCTGGTATAAGTGTGCGCACACTTCACCATTATGACCAAATTGGACTGCTCTCACCAAAGAAAGCAGACAATGGGTATCGCTATTATAGTGACAATGATTTTATTCGGCTGCAGCAGATCCTTTTCTTTAAAGAGCTGGATTTTTCGCTTCAGAGAATAAAGGAAATATTGCAGGATCCAGCATTTGATGAAAAACAAGCTCTTAAGCAGCATAAAACCATTTTGCTAGAGAAAAAAGAGAGGTTAGATAAGATCATTCAGTCAATTGATCAGTCCATTCGAACATTTGAAGGAGGAAAAGAAATGGCTCATAAAGATCGTTTTGAACCATTTGATATGAAGAACATTAAAGAACACCAAAAGAAATACGCTATTGAAGCTGAACAGCGTTGGGGCGATACAGATGCTTATCAAGAATCGGCTAGAAGAACTTCATCCTATACGGAAGAGGATTGGAAGAAGATTCATGAGGAGAGTGAAGAAATTGATGGTCAGTTGGTTAACCTGATGGATCGCTCTCCTGCTGATGCAGAGGTGCAAAAATGGATCGAAGCGAAGCGCCAGCATATTACCGACCACTTTTATGAATGCAATATAGAAATTTTTCGAGGTTTAGCAGATATGTATATTAACGATCCGCGCTTTACAAAAAATATGAATAAGAAGAAGCAAGGGTATGCAGATTTTCTAAATAAAGCTATGCATATTTATTGTGATCACCATCAGTAAAAAGAAACAGCCACTCCCTGGGGGAGGGCTGTTTTTCAGGCTGTGCGCGACTCCTATGGGAGACACGAATATGGAGTGACGCCGGATGGGGGTGAAATATGTTTCTATTACCTTGGCTGACACACTAATCCGTTATGCACCTTTATATAACCGTGACGGGAAATATCAAAGCCGCTTTCATACATATAAAGCCCCATCTGTTCGACTGTCATAAGTTCACGGTACGTATGGTTCATCACATCCGCCATGATCCGATAATACACTCTCGAACGAATCTGATTTCGGGGTGTGGTTAAAAGAGCATAACCTCCAGGCTTTAAAAAACGCCGGTGCCAGTCAGCAACTTCATGCTTGTATTCATCGGGGAAGTGCTCTAACAAACCAACTGATAATACGATGTCAAACTCTCGTCCATATTTAAGGTTCCGGATATCATCAACGACATACTCGATTGAAAAATCATCTTTATAGTGAACTTTAGATTGACCTGTGCTGGGATTGGATCCTAAAAACGGATAACTTTCAGGGAACTCAGCAAATCGTGTCGTCTTGCAATATTCACCGTAGTCTACCATGACAATTTCAGCACCAGGGTACATGGCTCCAAGCTGCATCGCTTCATAGCCTTCAGCAGCACCTAGAAAAAGAACCTTTGGCTTGTTTACATCAAGTCCCTCAAAAAGTGCTCTCTTTCCGCGAGGGTCCCAAATCCCATCTTGAATTCGATGAACATAATTCCATAGCTGCAGTTGTACCACGCTCCCTAGAGCTTGTTTGACCTCTCCTATTTTAAAGGAGCGCAGACTTCGAAAGAACTGTTGCTTAGTTTCCTGGGTTTCTTCAGGAACATCTTTTACAAACCATTCGTGAAAAGCTTTATTGAAGAAAGTCCACGAAGTATGAGGATCCATTGGCTGATTATGAACGTGCTCCCAGTTTTTCTTCTCTTTTGATTTAGACTTTACTTCATATGGACGGCCAACATCTTTCCAGTTTAATTGAGACCAATCTCTTACAGTATTTAAGGTAACAAACTTATTGTATTCTTTTTCTGAATATTTCCTTAAATCCATGCGGAAGGATGGCAATTTAGCTGTTTCTCCGATATGCTGATTGGAATAAGGGTGATTTTTTACATCTTTTACTCTTTCTTGGGTTAACAAAATCATCACCACCTGTCAGTTTATTTTAGTATATATTTACATGATGACGCTTACAACAATTGGAATGTGTAAGACTTTTACTTTTAACGCAGGAGAATTTTTTTAGTATACAGAAGTACAACATATAACTTGTGGGAAAGAAGGGATGGTTATGGGGAAGTGGATGGACCACCTTACAGAGGTATTGCCGGAGAAACAAGTGATGACAGAATTAGCGGACAGGCACAGTTATAGTTTCGACGCTTCATTTGGGGAGTATATGCCAGAAGCCGTCGTACAAGTGAAGAATAAACACGAAGTCGCATCTGTATTAAAACTAGCAAATGAATATAAAGTACCTGTTTATCCGAGAGGGTCTGGCACTTGTCTGAGTGGGGGACCGCTCCCGGTACATGGAGGAATTGTGTTAGATATGTCTCAGTGGCCGGAGGAAATAGATGTTCATGCGGATGATCTTATTGTTTATGTCTCTCCGAGCGTTCGAACAGGAGATATTAATCAAGCGGCTGAAGCATACGGACTTATGTATGCCCCTGATCCAAGCAGCGCCCATGTCGCGACGATAGGAGGCAACTTAGCGGAGAACTCTGGAGGACCGCGAGGATTGAAATATGGAGTCACAAAAGATTTTGTGATTGGATTAGAAGTTGTTACGCCAGAAGGCGAAATAATAAAAACGGGCGGCCAGACAATTAAGAATGTAACGGGATTTGATTTAACTAAATTAATCGTCGGATGTGAAGGGACCCTTGGAGTCATTACAGAGGCGACCCTTAAACTAATGCCAAAGCCTCCAGCAGTACAAACGTTAATGGTTTCTTTTGATGATGTAAGGGTTGCTGGCCAGGCCATTTCTAAAACATTAACTTCAGGAATTTTACCATCAAAGATGGAATTTATGGATCAACCTTGCATACAAGCCGTCGAAAATTTTCGGCCGGCAGGGCTTCCTGTTGAAGCCGCAGCAGTGGTTATCATCGAACTCGATGGCCGGCCTGAAGCGATTAATGTGGAAAAAGAGCTCGTGGAAAACATCATGAAAGAGATAGGTGCAACCCGGACCACTGTGCCTGAAACGGGAGAAGAAGCTGAGCGGATCTGGCATGCGAGAAAACAAGTTTCACCCGCCATCGCAAAAATTAAACCAACAAAAGTGTCTGAAGATGCCACCGTGCCGCGAAGCAAAATTCCAGATATGCTGGATCGCTTAAATGAAATTAAAGAAAAGTATGATGTGGAAGTGGTCGTGTTTGGACATGCCGGCGACGGGAACTTACATCCAAACGTTTTGTGTGATAAGAGAGACCAAGAAGAAATGGAACGAGTAGAATTAGCTGTAGAAGAGTTATTTCAAGCAGCGATTGATCTTGGCGGCACGCTTTCCGGAGAGCATGGAATTGGAACTATGAAGGCCCCTTTCATGGAAAGTGAACTGGGGGAAGCAGGGCTTGATATGATGAAAAGGATTAAAGATAGCTGGGATCCTAATAACATCCTTAATCCGGGAAAGATCTTCCCAGAAAAAGGCCAAAAGTTGGTGTTACGTAATGAATAGCCTGGAGCACCTTCAAGAGAAAGTGAATTACGATAAGATCTTTGATTGTGTTCAGTGCGGGTACTGCTTACCAGCTTGTCCAACCTATGAAACAATGGAACGAGAAACCCATTCTCCTAGGGGGAGAATCAACCTTGTTAAAATGGTAGCTGAAGGAAAAGCTTCGGTTGAGGATTTGCGTGATCCGATTGAGAAGTGCTTAGGATGTATGGCCTGTACCACCGTCTGTCCTACCAATGTCCAGTATGGTCAAATTCTAGAAGGGGCAAAAGAAGTGATTGAAGAGCATGATGTAAAATCCATGGCTCAGAAAAAAGTCGAAGCCTTTTTATTTGAATCTTTCTTTCCTTCTTCGAACTGGATGGGCACGCTGGGGAACGCCACTTGGTTGTATCAAAAGTCCGGGATCCAAAAGTTTGTGCAAACGACGTATCTTACAGCCCTGGCGCCAATGAGGCTGGGACGCTTTGAACGTGTTCTTCCTGATTTGCCAAGCCCTTTTGAACGAGCTTTTAGGAAACGACGCGTACTTCCAGATTATAAATTACGAACAACAGTAGCTTTTTTCACAGGATGCGTAATGGATGGAATATTTTTTAAAACGAATCAACATACGGTCGAGCTATTGCGTTTAGCTGGAGCTGAAGTACTTTTGCCTAAGGAACAAACGTGCTGCGGAGCCCTTCATTCCCATTCGGGCAAAGGTCTGTCAGCAAAAGAGCTGGCGATGACAAATATAGAAGCTTTTGATTTAGAAGATGTTGATTATATCGTAAATAATGCAGGGGGCTGCGGGGCTAAAATGACGGAGTATCCTCACTTATTCGAGCAAGGGACTGAATGGCACGAACGCGCTAAAGAGTTTGCAGCTAAAGTAAGGGACATTTCTGAAGTTCTTGTAGAATTAGACGGTCTTACTTTTACAACGCCGGTTCCTCGTACAGTAACGTATCAGCCTTCTTGTCATATGACGAATGTGCAGCGAGTAAGTGAACCGCCAAGAATGCTGTTAAATAATATCCCTGGCTTAAAGGTAAAAGAATTAAATCGTCCTGACTTTTGCTGTGGATCAGCTGGGATTTACAACCTTGTAAATTACGATGAATCCATGGAAATATTAGATTTGAAAATGATAGATGTTATAGAAAGGAAACCAAATGCCATTATCACGACAAATCCAGGTTGCTTACTACAAATGAAACTCGGAGTCGAACGACACGGGCTAGAAGGAGAAATGGAAGCGATGCATTTAGTCGATCTATTGATGGAAGCAGAACCAGCAGCGAAATAGCACATAATAAAAACGACCACGTTAAAGGGTGATCGTTTTTGTTAGACAGTTTGTTTGTACGTCTTTTTCGTTTCAAAGTAATGGTCAATAACATTTAACTCAGAATAAGGCACCTTTTGATCTTCAATAATTTGATAACCCCCGAATCCAATTCCCGTTAAAAGTACAATGTCATCGGGTTGAGCTAAACTGAGCGCGTGATGGATCGCTTCTTCACGATGCAGCTTGGAGTGAATACAAGGGGCGAGGGGATCTTCAAACCCTTGGAGTACATCATCGATCACTTCTTGCCGATTAGCAAACCCTGGCTGATCAACACTCACGACGACTTCATCAGCTTCTCCTTCAACGACCTCAGCCATGAGAGGACGTTTGTTAGGATCTCTAAGACCAATCCCAGTAATCATCACAATTAGACGTTGATGGGGTATTTTTTTCACGGCCTGCAACACGTTTCCTAAAGCATCTGGAGTATGCGCATAGTCTAATACAATTTGATACGGAGCTAAATTTTCGATTCTTTGAAATCGGCCTTCAGGGCTCTTAATGGCCGATAGAACTGATAAAATCGTTTGAATGGAAAAGCCTAATTGGTGGCAAGCAGCAATAGCAGCAAGTAAATTATGAACGTTATATTCTCCATACACGGGGGCTTTTATAGAAAATGTGCCTCTTGAAGTGTGTAAAACAAATGAAGTCCCATCAATGGAGGATTGAACATCTGTCACTTGAAAATCAGCCATCTCATGGGAACCGTACGTTACCAAATGCCCCTTAAAATTCTTAATAATATCACAAGCCATTAAAGGATCGTCAATATTGACAACAGCACGATCGGATTGGTCAAACAGTTTTAGCTTCGCTTGCTTATAAGCCTCCATGCTCCCATGAAATTCTAAATGTTCAGGCGTTAAGTTGGTGTGAACTGCTACATCGAAGTTGATCGATGCTAAACGTTTTTGTTCAATGGCAATGGAAGTAGATTCAATGACAACCGCCTTCATTTCTTTCTTGCGGAAATGCTGCATGACTTTATGGAGCTCGGGAGCTTCAGGTGTAGTAGGTACCGTTTGTTTAAAATCGGTCTTCTCTTGGTCATCCCAAATGCCTGCTGTCCCGATCGACCCTGTTTGAAATTGAAGAGCGTTTAATAGAGAGTAAATAAATGAGGTGACGGTGGTCTTCCCGTTTGTTCCGGTTACTCCAACTTTATAGAGGGGGTGATCATACATGCTGTATACATGAGAGGAAAGCTTAGCTAAAGCTAACCGACTATCCTGAACGATCATAAAACTTGTAGATGGATAACGGCTGGAATATGTATGTATGATTTCTTTGTTGGTACCAGCTATGAAAACAGCCCCCTTGTGAATGGCTTGTTCTATAAATGCATGGCCATCTTGATTTTCCCCAGTAAGACAAACAAAAGCACTGCCTGATTCAGCTTCACGAGAGTCGTAAACGACAGAAGAAATTGGTGGAGGAGAAGGACCAATCACTTCTGAGCCGAGCAATAAGTTTAAGTCATTTTTTTTCATCAAACCATCCTTTAAACTTGATTCTTTAGGCTGCTAACGCAACACAACTTAATTGCTCTACAATTCCCATGTTTTCGACAATATAAACAAAGAACTGCCGACTCAAGTCAGCAGTTCTTTACTTTACGAACGCACTTTTTCTTTTTGGTCTTCTACAAAAGGAATGAATTGATCAACAACACTATCGATAAAATCAATCGTTTGTTGATCAGTGAGTCGGCCATTCTCATCCATCTTATGTTGCACAGCCCCCACTAAAATTTCATTTCCAGGTAATACATTCGCTCCCATACCTGGTGAGTTTAAAATCTGGCGAAGCTGCATCTGGGCGCGCACCGTGCCAAGAGCGCCCATTGTGGCCCCTGCAATAAAGGTCGCTTTATTTGCCATTTCACGATCACCTCGAGAAAGCCAGTCCAATGCATTTTTTAGTACACCTGGAATGGAATGATTGAATTCAGGTGTGACAATTAGAAAAGCATCGACATCAGCTAACTCAGCTTTAAAACGCTGGACAGAAGCAGGTGCCTCATCTTCAATATCCTGATCGTAAAAAGCTAAATCGTTAATGGGTACAATTTGAATATCTAAACGATCACTATATCGATCCTTCATAAAATGTGTTAATTTCCTATTAAAAGAGTTCTTGCGAATACTTCCCACAAGAGCCGCAACTTTTATCATACAAATCCTCCTCTAAAATATTTGATTGTATTCATTATAAAGACCGCCAAATCAAGATTCTACTCTTCTGCTTATTAGATCCGCGATCATAGTAAGAAAATCACCGAATTTTGTCAAAAAAATTGTAAAAAAAACTATTGCGTTACCCCCTTTATAGAGAGTAAAATTTTCTTAAATTCCTTAGTTTTAATGCTAATAAATTTGGGAATTATTTTAATATACTATTTAAAAAGGAGGGACTAAAAATGACTATGCTTTATTCCAAGGCTCGCGAGCTATTCGATCAAGATTACAAGAATAGTGAGGAAGCTAAGGAATCTCAACAGGCGGCTTCCACTAAAGTGAAGCGTACAAGAAGCGGTAAACTTCTAATGCCTTTCCGTAAAAACAAGCGGAAATAAAGACTTTAAGAAGTGGTGACGGTAGCTATGAGAATATACGACAAACAAATAACGATGAACGTGCCGATGGCCGTTCCGTGGATCAACGTCTGAAGACTAAGGAAGTCTAAAGACGTTGATTTTTTAATGGAAAAAAGTTTGAAGCTCGCCAAACAGTGCTATTTTACTCGTAAAAGGAGGCTTCATAATGAACATCTTTTCAAACGAAGCATTAACAGAGCAACATATTTTAATTACCGGGGCGACCGGGGGCATAGGCTACGAAACAGCAAAAGAAGCAGTAAAAGCAGGAGCGAGTGTTACCATTACAGGACGAAATGAAGAGAAGCTGAGCGAATTGAAGCAAGCATGTGAACAAGAAACACCTTCAGCTAAAGTATTTGTTTGTCCAACTGATTTAAACAAAGCAGAGGCACGAAGTCGTCTTGTGCAAGAAGCTCAATATACGTTTGGAACCATTTCAGGTTTAGTAAATTCGGCTGGGGTTATTGGAGGAAACGCATTAGACCAACTCACTGAAGATGATCTGCGTTCCGTGATGGAGTTAAATTACTTCTCTACGGTACTCCTTACTCAAGAGGTTTATGAACATATGAAAGAATTGAAACGTGGGTCAGTCGTCAACCTGTCCTCCCTTTCTGGATTACGAGGGACACACAGTAACACCGCTTATAGCGGATCTAAATTTGCCATTACAGGATTTACTCAATCCTTTGCGGTAGAGGCTGTAGAGCACAATATACGTGTGAATGCTGTCTGTCCGGGTTATGTCGATACGCAAATGGGGCAGCAGGCGATTAAGAATAAAGGAGAGCGAGAAGGCCGCAGCTATGAAGAACAGGTAGAACGAGCAAAGGCTGGGATTCCTTCTGGTCAATTGAGCACCCCTGAAGAAGTAGCGCGTACAATTATCTTTTTACTATCAGATGCCTCCTCTAACATTATCGGTGAATCCCTTAAGATTTCCGGAGGAAGCGTAATGAGGTAGCTTCATGATAAACTAAAAAAAGAGGAGTCAGTCAAAATGGGGGTACAGCATGTCTTTCGATCGTTATTCTCGTCAAGAACGCTTTAAGCCAATTGGAGTTCAAGGTCAAGAAAAATTAATCAGTAAACATGTGCTTGTAATTGGTGCAGGTGCGCTAGGGACGAGCAGTGCCGAACAGCTTGTGCGGGGAGGGGTCGGAAAATTAACCATTGTCGACCGTGATTACGTGGAGTGGAGCAACCTGCAGCGTCAGCAGCTTTTCACTGAAAAAGATGCCAAACAAAGAATTCCAAAAGCAAAAGCAGCTGAAAGTAAGCTGAAGGAAATTAATTCTGAAGTACAAATAAAAGGACACATTATGGATGTCCAGCGCGAAGAGTTAGAAAGGTTAATTGATGGGGTAGATGTCGTCCTTGATGCAACGGACAACTTTGATACACGTATGTTGGTCAACGATGTGTGTCAGAAGCATCGCATCCCATGGATTTATGGAGGATGCGTGGGGAGTCACGGCATGAGCTTTACAATTCTACCTGGAGAAACCCCTTGTCTTCAATGCTTGCTTGAATCCGTTCCAATGGGTGGAGCCACCTGCGATACAGTAGGCGTCATCAGCCCGGCTGTACAAATGGTAACCGCTCACCAAGTAGCAGAAGCTCTAAAAATCCTTGTCGATGACAAAGAAGCTTTAATCGGCAAGTTCGTCATGTTTGATTTATGGAACCACCACTATACTACGATGAAGGTGGATCGTGCTAAACGTGAGACCTGCCCTTCATGTGGAGTACATGCTACCTATCCTTATTTATCACCGGAATACCAAACGAAAACGGCAGTATTATGTGGACGAGACACCGTTCAGATTCGCCCGCCGTCTAAAATGGTGAGAGATTTAGATGAGGTAAGGATGTCTTTAGTAGACGGCGAGGTCGAACAAAACCCGTTTTTATTATCTTATAAAAAAGGAGACCATCGAATGATTTTCTTTAAAGACGGACGAGTGCTGATTCATGGCACCAAAGATGTAACAGAAGCCAGGAACTTGTACCACAAAATTATCGGGTAATGGCAGGAGTGTTTTAGAAATGGGGGAGAAGGGAAACCTACCTTTAACAAACCATTTCGGGTAGGAGGTAACTACAATGGGAAGATTAATCAAACGTGCGATTAAATATGGACCTATGATCTATCCGGTGATTAGGAAGTTCATGAGAAGTCGCAAGTCTAAAAGATATTAAACGAAACGTGCCTTAAATCGGGCACGTTTTTTTTACGCTGTGGTAAAATGGAGAAATAAGTAGGGAGGGAAAGCTATGGATAAATGGGAATCTTCACCTTTGATTCGTTTTTTTGGAGGACGAAATTTACTTTACATATTAGCAATTCTTTTATTTATTGGATTGAATTTTCTTGTTTATACCCAAGTTTCATTTATATTTCATCCCATTGTTATTTTCCTTGAAACGATTGCTTTGCCCGTCCTGTTCACCGTGGTCGTCTATTATTTATTACGGCCATTTATTGGATTATTAGAACGGATTGGTATAAAAAGGGTATGGGGCATATTAATCACCATAGCTATTGTAGCTGGTTTAATTACATTGCTTGTATTTCTAATTATTCCTTTCTTAGAACGTCAGTTTATGAGTCTTGCCAAGGAACTGCCTGAATACTTAATGGAAATGGCGGGAGCGATCGATGACTGGTTAAGAAACTCGATGTTTGCCAATTACTATAATAACTTATTTGAAGACTTAGAAGGAACTCTTGGCCAAGTGTCAGATAACTTTTCATCGTATGCAGGAAATACAGTAGAAGGCATTACCAGCTTTATTTCTACAATAACGAATGTGATCATTGCCATTGTTACTTTGCCTTTTATTCTTTTCTATTTATTAAAGGATGGAGAGAAATTTCCGAATATGATTTTAAAGGTATTTCCTCCTAAAGTAAGACCTGAGCTATCTAGTGTATTTAAAGGAATTGATCACCAGCTGAGTGCTTATATTCAGGGACAGCTCCTAGTCAGCTTCTGCATAGGGGTCATGATGTACATTGGCTTTTTAATTATCGGATTAGATTATGCCCTGCTGCTTGCAGCCATTGCGAGTGTAACAAGTGTCGTTCCTTATCTTGGCCCTATGATTGCCATTATTCCAGCGCTTATCATTGCAATTGTAACTTCACCCTTTATGCTGCTTAAACTAGCTTTGGTATGGACAGTGGTTCAGTTATTAGAAGGAAAGTTTATTTCACCGCAAATTATGGGGAAAAGACTTCATGTTCATCCAGTGACAATTATCTTCGTCCTGTTAACAGCGGGGCATTTGTTTGGGGTTATCGGTGTTATTGTCGCCATTCCAGGCTATGCGATCATTAAAGTCATTGTGACGCATCTATTTTATTGGTTCCAACGCAGATTCAATAAATATGCAGATTCAGATAATCAATATGGAATTTCTAAATAGAAGCTTTAGACAGCAACAGATCAAGAGTATGAATCGAGGAGAGTCATACTCTTTTTTCATGGTAAATGACTTAAGACAAAAAGAGAGTATAAGGAAATTTATGTTAAAATAAATAAAGAGAATAGATTGAAAATTTATAACTTTACTTAAAGGAGGGAGGTAAATACATGATGGTTGGAGGACCGCTTCTTGTGGCAATGGTCCCTGGAGTGCTTGTAATAATTTTAACGTGGTGGCTAAGAAAATCAGCATTTCCTTTTATCGTACGTTTGATCCCTAGTCTATTAACTGCGGTTGCAGCTTTGATTTTGTTTTACATAGGATTCGTTCAAATAAGAGGTTTTGAAGGAGGCGCATATGCGCTATTAGCTTTTTTTCTTCTAGGATTTGCTTTCGTTTCGCTTATTATTGGAACCCAAAAAGCACGGTTACATGAATAGAGGTGGCTGATTGGAAACTTTTGATTGTCATATAGAAACAGAAAGGTTAATCATAAGGCCTTTACAAAAGTCAGATTACTCAAATTGGTTAAAAGAATTTAATAGACGCAATCCTTCCCGGCACAAATACGATAAAGGGAAAATAGATATGAGTGAATGCACGAACGAATGGTTCTGCCAACTCGTTGACAAGCATCAAGAATTAGCTTTTAACGATGAAGCTCATGTGTTCGGTGTCTTTAGAAAAATAGACGGCACACACTTAGGCATGGTAGATTTTTCGACGCTGGCAAGAAACACCTTCCAGTGGGGAAGGGTCGGTTATACGATACATAATCAATACTGGCAAAGAGGGTACGGGAAAGAAGCTGTGCAAGCCTCATTAACGATAGCTTTTAACGAACTACATTTTCATCGAATTGAGGCGCACATTAATGTTGATAATATTTCTTCTACTCGTTTAGCGGAAAAGGTTGGATTAAAGTATGAGTGTACAAGAAAAGAATTTATTTATGAAAACGAAAAATGGACAGATCAGCTCATTTATTATTGTAACTTTGAATGACGGGGTTTATTAAAAAAACTGACCAAGCCTAAAAAGCTAGCTCAGACAGCTGTATATCTTTAATCGTATCGTAAAGCCTTGGAATCTCTTTGGAATGAATGATTTCAGCTTCGATTTCATAAGCAGGTCTCTGAACAGAAAGAATAACTTGTGCTCTACGTGCGTCTTGATGGTTAAGTATCACAATCAAGGGACCACCTCTTTAGAAGTATGTCATTTTCAAATCATGAAAAATGTTACGATACTTAACAAGATCGACGTAACGATCACTGCTGCAATTGGTTTTAAGGCACGATCTCTTACATCACGCAGACTTACATTCAAGCCCAGACCAACCATAGCCATCGTAAGGATGAATGAGGTGGCAGTAGAAACGCCGTCTAAGAATTGTGTGGATACTTGGATATAAGAACCTAAAACGAAGCTTCCGATCACACTCGTGACTAGAAAGCCAACTAAAAACCAAGGGAATGGCAGGGATTGATTAGAGCTAGTTTGATATTTTCGCTTCATAGCCGCCATTAATATAAGGCAGAGCGGTACAAGTAGAAATACACGTCCAAGTTTACCGAGAAGGGCCATCGCTAATCCTTCTTCTCCTGCCGGTGCCCCTGCTAAGACAACGTGAGCGACTTCGTGCAAACTAAGTCCAGCCCACATCCCATAACTTTCAGCATCTATAGGTAGAAATGGACGAAGAATGACATAACTAATAGCAAACACGGTGCCGATTAAAGAAATAATGCCAGCACTGAGTGCCGTATCTTCTTCCTTCGCTTTTAATATAGGAGAAACAGCAGCGATGGCAGATGCTCCACAAACTCCAGTTCCTATTCCGAGCAGCAAAGAGAGAGAATGATCTGCTTTTATCATTTTCGCGAGAAGCATCATAAATCCGATGCTAAACAGGATCACTAACGAATCGCGAAGAAGTAAAGGAATGCCTTCTTCGATAATGACATGTATATTTAACTTTAAACCAAATAGTATGATCGCCAACCTTAATAATTGTTTTGCAGAAAATTGAATCCCTTTCTTTAAAGAAAGGGGAAAACCGAAAAAGTGACGATAGATCACTGCGAGTAAAATGGCCACGGATAAGGGTCCGATTTGCCGGAATACGGGTAGAAAAGCCAGTAAAAAACCAATCCCTGCAATTGAGAAAGTAAAGGCGATCCCAAATAATAAGGATTGGTGTGATTTATTTATAAAAGACATAACATCCTACCTTTTCGTTCTTGTATAAAAACCACTATACGAGCGGTGTGGTGATTAGTAAAATAAAACTTTATAATGGTAATCATTAATAATTTTAATGAATGGACTGAAACGATGGATATAGAGTCTTTGCAAACTTTCGTAAAGGTTATTGAACTAGAGAGTTTTACTAAGGCTTCACGACAGCTGAACCTGTCTCAGCCTACAGTAAGCTTTCATATTAAAAGTTTGGAAGAGCACTTTCAAACGACCTTAATTGATCGCACACCGAAACGATTTCAAATTACGTATACAGGAGATATTGTTTATCAGAGAGCCAAACAAATCCTTGGTCTGCTGGATAAAGCGCGCACCGAAGTTTATGAATTTCACCATCAGCTGAGAGGGGAAATTCGTATAGGGGCGAGCTATACAGTAGGAGAATATGTTTTACCTTCATTGCTGAAAACCTTTGATGATTTATACCCGGATGTAGAACTACGTGTAGCGATTAAAAACACGGAACACATCAATCAGGAAGTTCAGCTGCATGAATTAGATATTGGATTAGTAGAGGGACAAGTGAAGCAAAATGATTTATCCTCCCATCCTTTTATGGAAGATGAGATGGTGGTTGTTGTACCTGCAGACCATCCGTTACGTCATAGAAAAGATGGGAACTTTAAGGAGCTTCAAGATCAAACGTGGATATGTAGAGAGCATGGATCGGGTACGAGGGATGTCATGGAGTCTTTATGGGATAGCTACAATATCCGCCCGGGTAAATTAATTACGATTGGAAGCAATCACGGGGTGATTCAAGGAGTGAAGCAAGGACTGGGGCTATCTATTATTTCAAAGACAGTCGCTGAGCATTCTGATGCTAAAGAGCTTATCTATCCTCTGCCATTTATTAAGTCAGCAACCCGCTTCTTTTCGTATGTCATTCCTAGTGATGAGAAAGAAATCTCCAAAAATGTTTCTGTATTCATTGAGCTAGTAAAGGAACGATACCCTTTTAACGATAAAATGTAAAAAAACTGTGTAAATATGCTTGAAATTGAATACAAAAATGAAATCTGGGGTATGGTTAGATTAGAGAAAATGAAACAAAGTAAGTAAGTCATTCGTAGATAAGCCATAGCGAGTTTTTAAGTCATCCTAACATTACATTGAGGTGAAATTATGAAAAGCCTAGACCAGATCGTCGATTATCTGAAGACACTGGGAGTTGAGGTTGAAAAGGTTTATAAGACACCTAAGGAAGAAGCGAGATAAGATAGGAAAACGAGGCTTAGCGGTATCTTTATACATGAAAACAACAAGGTATGTTACAAACATACCTTGTTGTCATGCGGTTTTTGAAGTTATTTCAATGAACCGCGGGTGTTTAGATTGAAACCAGGACCATATCAGTCCGAACGCTACGGGAATCAGCAGGAGCAGAAAAACGAAGTTAGCACCATTTTCATTGGCTATCCATCCAAATAGAGGTCCAGTAATAACCACGGAAGTCTGATTACATAACATTCGAAAGCTTGCCATTCTTCCATGAAACTCACGGTCCGTAGCTATTTGCTGAACCGATTGTAATAGAGCTCGAACAATGGACGTCCCGGCACCGATTAAAAGAATGCCAGTAAACGCCACTCCTATGTTTTGAAAAAAACCCAACATCCCTAACCCCACTGCCATTGTGAGCAAGGCATAAATAGCGATATGATTTTGCATTCTTCTCCACCACCAGGCGCCAAGAATGCCTGCTGCTATTCCTCCAATAGAAAAAGTGACGTCTAATGAACCATAGACTAAAGCAGATTTCTGTAAATAATCACGCGTATAAACGGATAGAAATCCAAGAGTAGTATGAAAGGTTAACTGCCCGAGCATCATCATGACGAACAAACCGTAGAGCATGCGGTGCGCATGTAAATATTTAAAGCCTGACTGAATTTCTTTGAAAAAGTCCGAATGCTTCGTATCCTTCCGTTCAAAAAGAGGCTCATAATTTAGGAGATAAATCATTAGAGATGCTCCTTGATAGAAAATGATAACGATGAACAGGGCGAGAGAAATAGGGAGAAAGCTTGAAAAAACCCCACCCAGCCCCGCTCCTGCTAAACTGCCAGAGATAGTCGCTGATCCCGAAAGTGAAAAGATTCTTGGAAGGTCGTCTGGTTTGAATACTTCCCCCACGAACGCTTGTAATGATGGCCGGAAAAGTGAACCCGCAGTCTGCAGGACCATATGAGTAACGATTACACCCCACGGGTTTATCCAATCCATTAAAAAGGCTGCCCACAACATAATAAGAACGATGATACTGAGGACCCCTGCGAGACTAGCTAATGTTTTACGGTTATAACGATCAACTAGTACACCGAAAATGACATTTGAAAATAAACCGGGGATAAAACCAAAGCTGACAAACAGCCCCGTATACAGGGCGTTTTCTGTCCATTGAAATAGAAACCATGTCACGAGGACAAAATACATGGCCCTCCCACATTCATAAGCAAAGTACCCCACTAATAATTTACGAGTGTTGCTGTGATTCATAGGCTCACCTCAATCTCACGTTATCTTTATCATACTCTTCATCCTGTGATAAAAATAATATTGGTTTATAATTAGAATTGATAAGTAAATCTAATCGGAGGTAAGGTATGAAACTAGAAGACTACCAGCTGCTCGTTCACTTGCACCATTATAAAACCATTCGGGCGACGGCGAGAAATGTCTTAATTTCTCAGCCGGCCGTCACGCAGCGTTTAAAATATATAGAAGAATATTTAGGAGCGGAAGTTTTTATCCGTACCTCCAAAGGATTGGTCCTCACGCCAGAGGGGGAGGTTGTGCTGGAGCATGCCTGCGCTTTGCTCGCTTCTGAAACACAGTTATATAATCAATTGCTGCGCAAGAAAGAGACGGTGAGTGGTACGCTGTCTTTAGGTGTATCCTCACTCGTTAGTCAGCACTATTTGCCACACATCTTACAAAGGTACACGACCACTTATCCAGACGTTAAAATTGATCTTGTCACAGGAGCAAGTGCGGAGATTAAATATACAGCAAGGGACTATCACGTCACCATCGTTAGAGGGGAACCTTTGAAAGGATACAAATGCCATGGGTTGTTTGATGATCCTTTATATCTATTTGATACCGTAAAATTAGATGGAAGATCTGAGCGTCCCTTTATAGAATTTAAAACAGATGCCGATTATCAAAAGCTTGTAGAAGAGTGGATGCTGCAGCAAAATAAGATTAAATACCGACGTACGATGAAGGTTGATCAGTTTGAAACGGCTAAACAGTTAATGGTGACAGGCCTTGGCATGACTGTATTGCCAAAGAGTATCGTAGCAGACGAGCTATGGGATCTGCCCCATCTGCCCTTATACATAAATGGTCAGCCAATGAATCGAAAAACATGGGTATGTTTTTATGAAGAAACGAGCGATCTTCCACAAGTAAAAGCTTTTATTCATTTACTTACGAGTGATTCGTGGAGAGGAGGCAATGATGCTTAACTCAAGATTAGCAAACATAGTGAGACGTACTGACTTTCTACAAGAGGTTTTTCAGAAAGCTGAGGAAGAGTTTAGCCACTATTACATAGGCGCCGGTTGTATTACGCAAACGGTATGGAATGAATTAAGCGGGAGTCCTCAAGGATATGGAATTGGCGATATTGATATTGTCTATCATGACTCTTCCGATCTTAGTGGGGAAAAAGAGAAGGCTTGTGAGTTAAAGTTGAGAGAAGCTTTACACGACCTTCCTTTTTCTATAGATGTCACGAATGAAGCACGTGTCCACTTGTGGTATGAGGAGAAGTTTGGAAAAGAAATAAAACCTTATCAAACGGTAGAGCATGCCATTGATACGTGGCCTACTACGGCATCAGCTGTAGGGGTGAAAAGGATCAGCGGGCAGTATACCATATACGCTCCTTATGGATTACAAGATCTATTTGATATGGTGGTACAGCCTAATAAAAAACTGATTACTAGACAAGTCTACGAGAGTAAAGCTCTGAAGTGGAGGCAGCGCTGGCCGATGCTTACGATCGTCACTTGGTAAAGTGATTTATACGTTTGATTGGAAATTTTCGTTTGTTCATTTTATTATGATAGTAATTATATTTCTATAGAGGGGGTTGGACATATGCTTTATCATTCGCTAGATAAATTAGAAGACATTCAACAAAATGAATTTATAAAAGCGGCCATTGATCATGTGGGCGCGGGGGTCGTTATTTCTGATCCAGAGCAGGAAGATAACCCTATCATTTATGTGAATAGAGGGTTTGAAGAGCTTGCGGGGTACAAGAGTGAAGAAATATTAGGGCATAACTGTCGATTCTTGCAAGGAAAAGATACTGACCCTAAGTCTATAGACAAGATTCGTGAAGGCTTAGCAAATTCGCAATTTGTACAAGTCGAGATTTTAAACTATAAAAAAGACGGTACTCCTTTTTGGAATGAGCTACAAATTTACCCAGTACATATTAAACAAGTGGATCAAATATTTTTTGTTGGGGTTCAACAGGATGTTACCCAAAGGCGTGAGGCCGAAAATCTCGTTGATCACTATTTATCAGAAGTGAAACGATTATCGACTCCTATTGTTCCTATAGAAGACAGTATTTCTATACTGCCGTTAATAGGTACAGTGGATGAAGAGCGTTTACAACAAATGCTTGAAACAGTGAGTCATCATGTGCAAGAAATGAAGGAAGACTATTTGATTTTAGATCTGTCGGCTGTATTTACGTTCAATGAAGATATACATTTAGGCATCTATCAATTAAATCAGCTTCTTGACTTAATGGGGACCACCCTTTTACTTACAGGGGTGAAACCGAATTTTGCTATGCAAAGTGCTCCTTATGCTGACTTTAAAGAAATGTCTTTAAAAAGCTATGCTTCCGTTAAACAGGCATTAGAGGATATTAGGTAGCTGAAAAGGTGCAGTGATGCACCTTTTCAGCTTGTAGAGAAACTTTTTCTACAAACATGATTAAAGTTTGTAAAAATAAATTCCATTCCTTTAGGAATAGTAAAGGTTTTTTGGAAACGACTCCCTTTCCGTGGGCGAATGGTGTGCCTCCTCGGGCTGTCGCCCTCTGGGGTCACACCTTATTCGTATCTCCCACAGGAGTCTCGCCGTTTCCAAAAAAACCTTTTTCGATAAAGATCACTAAAAAAGCAAGGAAAAATCTTCACTTATAAAATTTAGGGATTTTAGCAAAGTATCTAAAAATACACCGGTTACGAGAGACTAGCTTTATAAAAAGGAACGGAAAAAGAGCAGGCTTTCCTTCATCCTCCACACAAAGCGACTCTTTTTCTCCAGACAAAAAAGTTCAGTACTGCACTTTTTTTGTTATCCGTTGCAGATCATGATGATGTTTCGATCGGGATCATATAAATTGAAAAAAGATAAATCTTCAAACTCAGTGACGGGGGCTGCTATGCGTAACCCCTTTTCACGTGCAAATGAATAAGCTCTTTTAACGTCTCTCGTGTAAATGTTAAAGAGAGGGTAAGGGAGCGGTTCGACAGTTTTTGGTTCAGTGTCAGAAGGTCCGGCATCCAGGGTTAAGCTTGTGTGTTGAGATAAAGAGAAGGTATAGACGGGGCTCCTTACGTCTTCATCTTTCACGCTGCGATCAAGCAATTGACTGTACCATCGAACGGAGCGGGACAAATCTGTCACATGAACAAAAACCGTGTTCATCTTCGGTTGGATCGGGTGGCTCATAAAGCGTTCCTCCTTTTATGAGTTCATCACCTTACTAGTTCTACTTCGGAAAGAGAATTCCTTTAATAAAATGGCTTTTAGTATTGAGGGTCACACAGTTCCGTTCTTCTTCTAATTATGAAAGGGTTAGGGAAACGAGGAGGCTCAACATATACCCACAGAAAGCGAGAAGTTTTCCCTACCCATATCTCTATCCAAGACAACGGAACCCTTTTATCAAAATTGAAATTTAACAAAGCCAATAGAATAAGGATAAAAGCCGCGCTTTTATGTAAATGATAATTCTAACGACCATAATAAGAATGAAAGGGGAAAGCATATACGAAAGACGGATGATTCGCATTATTACGATCGCTTTTGTATGATTTGGATAAAGTGTTCGAAAGGGAGTGAGAAGATGAGTGATCTTATACGTTCGTGGTTAAGAAACGAGAGGCACGAGCGTCTTTATGAAAAAGCAGCGAATATTGCTGAAGAAGCTCGTTCCCACTTAGAGGAAACGGATCTAGAGGCGAAGTTTTCTCATCAAACGTTAAAAGTAATTAAACAAGAAGGTTATCCTTCCTTAAGTTTACCTCTTCGCCTGGGAGGAGAGGGGATATCGTTATATGAATTCTTATTTTTACAAGAAAAAATTGCTGAAGGTGATGGATCGGTTGCTCTATCTATAGGGTGGCACGTCGGCGTGCTGATGGAGTTAAGCGAAGACAGAAATTGGTCGAAGGATCACTTTATGGAACTAGCCCGGCAAGTGATTGAAAATCAAGCGGTTGTTAATCGAGCAGCCACAGAGCCAGCGACGGGGAGTCCGACTAGAGGAGGGATCCCTGAGACAAAGGCTGTGAAACAAGCTGATCATTACATTTTAAATGGACGTAAGACGTTTACTTCAATGGCTGATCATCTTGATTATTACATTGTGTCTGCCTACGTAGAAGATTTGAAAGATATCGGCTGGTTTATCATTGATCGTCATCAGCCTGGGGTTAAGGTGGAGAAGACGTGGGATACGTTAGGGATGCGAGGGACAGCAAGTGATGATTTAGTCTTGGAGAATGTAGAACTAAACGTTGACCATTTGGTGGAAGTGAAAAGTAAGGGGAAGCCATCTCCCAAAGGCTGGCTGCTTCATATTCCTGCATGTTATTTAGGGATTGCCGTTGCTGCTCGTAATGATGCGATTACTTTTGCAAAAAATTTTCAGCCTAATAGTCTCGATACCCCGATCTCTGACGTCAGTCATATTCAGGATAAGATTGGTGAGATGGAATGGAAGCTTATGCAGGCCCACAGTTTTATGTATTCGACAGCTAGAAAGTGGGACGAAGAGCCTGAACAGCGTGAACACATGGGGCCGGAGTTGGCAGCAGTAAAATTGGCTGTTACGAATGCGGCAGTGGAAGTTGTTGACCTTGCGATGCGCATTGCAGGGGGGAGAGGATTATCGAAAGATCAGCCTTTTGAAAAATATTATCGTGACGTAAGAGCCGGCTTGCATAACCCGCCTATGGATGATGCCGTCCTTCGAATGCTGGCAGGTAAAGCATTAAACGAATAAACAAGTTTAAAAAATCACGCCTTCAAAAAGAAGGCGTGATTTTCAGCTTGTAGAGAAACCTTAAAGAGTGTAAAATTCCTTGCGTTAGAGAGTGTAAAGGGTTTGAGGAAACGACTCCCTTTCCGCGGGCGAATGGTGTGCCTCCTCGGGCTTTATCAGCCCTCCGGGGTCACACCTTATTCACATTTCCCACAGGAGTCTCGCCGTTTCCTCAAACCCTTTTTCGAAATAGATCACTGGCAAAATCATTTACTCAAGCTGTGCCCTTATGAAAACAGCGTTTGCAAAAGGGCATTCACATTACGAAGGTTTCAAGATCCCATTTTGGTTAAAGGAACGGAAAAAGTGCCGACTCCTGCGGGACGAGCAGACAGGAGAAGCCCCGCAGGTCGCAGACCGAGGAGATTTTCCGTCTTGCCCCGCGGAAAGCGGCGCTTTTTCCTGTTCCTTTCTCCATACTTATATGAAGTACATCTTAGCTTTTTCAACAGACTGAAAATCACGTCTTCTTTTTGAAGACGTGATTTTTTTATTTGGCTAATAAATCAGCAAAAGCTTTGGCGTAAGGCGGAAGGTCAGGTGGACGACGAGCTGAAACAATGTGTTCATCGACTACTACTGCTTCATCAAACCATTCAGCACCCGCATTTTTCATATCATCTTTAATACCAGGCGTGCTGGTTACTTTTCGACCTTCTAAAATATTGGCGGAGATCAGTACCCAGCCTGCATGGCAAATTTGGCCAATTGGTTTTTTGTTTTCATCCATATGACGAACCATTTCAAGCACATGGTCATAGCGGCGAAGCTTGTCCGGAGACCAGCCGCCTGGGACGAGAATGCCATCATAATCAGCAGGATTGATATCCTCAAAGGCATAATCAGCGGTAGCAGGAACGCCATATTTACCAGGATATTCAGCCCCTGCATTTTCACCTACAAGGTGAACGGTTGCTCCTTCTTCTTGCAAGCGAAGAACCGGATACCATAACTCTAAATCTTCAAAGTCTTTACTTACGAGTGCAATGACTTTCTTGTTTTCTAACCTCACGAATAAGCCTCCTTCATTTTCAATCTATTTGTAGTGTATCAAATAAAGGGTGATCCAGGATACTATTTCGAAGCAGCAAGCACCCACCAGATCAATAAAGGTTGAAAAAGGGGACGCAGCCATAACACAATAAGATTGGTATCTTCAGACCACGGAGCCGGGGCACCAATAATGGCTGCATAGATATTGGCAGGTAAGACAGCTATTAGAAAGATAGCTGTAGCAATACCGGCTGCTCGTCTTGTCTGAGGAAAGATGAGAAAAAGAGAGAGCATCCATTCCATGATTCCTGTTACGTACACCAGTTCAAGTTTATATGGGACAAAGTCTGGAATCATAACAGCAAAGCCTTCATCATATACAAAATGGGTGACCCCCGCTAAGAACAAACCAATAGCGAATATATATAGGGACAATGTCTTAAATATAGTCATCATGTCACTCCTTTTGAAACCTTATACACGGTCAAAACGTAAAAATAGAAGCGGGAAAATAATCCAAAAAAGTAGGTGCCAAATACAAGAAAATAAGTATAATAAAAGTTAAGTTTAGCATAATCGTAAATAAGTTTGAATCTATAAACTAAGGGGACGAACATAATGAAAAATCATATCGGCTTGTTTTTGTTGTCGTTCATATTGATGTTTACTTCTTTTCTTCCGCAAGGCGTACAAGCTTCCACAGGCAATGAAGGGATTAATGAGAAGTTAGGACTGCCTATCGTTGTTTATGGAGAAGCTTTATCCGATGCACAAAAAAGCGAAGTCACTGATTTACTGGAAGTGGATCAGCATGACGAAGTAGATGAATTCACTGTCACAGGTCAAGATATTGCAAATTACATCGGAGGTAATCCGAATTCCAATATGTATTCTTCGGTAAAAATTATCCATCAAGATAATGGAGAAGGAATCGATATTGAGATCGCTACGCCAGATAACATTACCGAAGTAACGAAAGAAATGTATCACAATGCTCTGTTAACGGCGGGAGTCGAAAATGCTGATGTGCTCGTAGCCTCTTCCGTTCAAGTAAGTGGTCACTCTGCTCTTACAGGCATCTATAAAGCTTATGATGCTAAGGGAGTGTCTTTAGATGAAGATCGAATGAAAGTGGCGAATGAAGAACTCGACGTAGCCACTTCTCTTGCGGACGAAGAGGGTGTTGATGAAGCTGAGGTTAGTGAGTTATTAACAGAAATTAAAAAAGCTATAGCTGAACAAAACCCAGCCACGAAGGAAGAAATTGAACAAATCGTAGAAGAACAGCTTAGTAATTTAAATATCGAACTCAGTGAAGAAGATCGTCAGCGCTTAATTGATTTATTCGATCAAATGCGCAACTTAAATATTAACTTTGATGATGTGAGAAATCAGCTCGATGAATTAACAGGCGGCCTCCAAGATATCATTAATGATGAAGGGTTTTGGGATAACTTATCAAATGCGATTCAAGAGTTTTTTGAAGCACTCACTGACTTTTTTCGGTCTGTTTTTAATTAAGGATGAACAGAAGTGATTAAGCATATCTGAAGCTTTGATAAAGTACGGGCATCCGGTGCGCCTTTAGAAATACAGTGACGGCAGAGTTCATAAACCACAATACACAAAAGTAACGGAACCGTGTGCCCTTGGTTCGCAAAATATCAACACTAACGTTTAACACGACCTAATCTCCCTTTCCGTCAACAATATCGTGTAAACAGAGCTTAATTAAAAGAACCGCCTCAGTACCTGTAGAGTGAAACAGGGACTGAGGTGTTTTTTTACAGCATGCAAATAATTTAGTAAGGTATGGCTGCTGAACTTTCTAACAAGACTGTGTCCGTTTAATATGTGAAAGGTAGCAGTCGGCCGCTCGTTTGTATTTGCCTGATTCATATAAATGATCACCAAGCTTTAAATACAAGGTTTCTAAAGGTTCATGATCCGCATCCTCTTCAAAGAAGTCAATGCACTCTTCTAAACTCTTTTGGTACATTTCACCTTGTTTTGTTTTTTTATAATATTCGAGAAAAGCTTCCAGAAGGTAATAGTAGTCCGATGTCTTACTCACTTCAGATTTAGCTTTTTCAAAAATCTCATAAGCGTCTTCTAATCGATCTAAATTAAGATAGGCTTTACACAATGAATGATAAGAAATTTGTTTATTAGCTTTCAGCCCTTCAGCTTCTTTTAATGCTAAAGCTTCCTCTAGAAATTCACACGCCTCATGATTAGCCCCATCTTTTCTCATAACTACCCCTTTATTATGAAGCACTTGGGTTAACAACCGTAAATTTTTGAAATCCTGAGCGAGTTGTTGAGCTTGAGATAGATACTCCATGGACTTATTAAATTCTTCTTTATTTAAGTAGATGACTCCAATTAAGTTATATACCATAGCCACTTGTTGGCGCTGCTCCAAGTTTTCGTAATAACGCAAAGCTTCATAACTAAAAGTGATCGCTTGACGATAATCCCCTACAGCATTTGATAAGACGGCTATGTTATAAGTAAGAGCTGCTTTTACACTTAGTGGCTGTTTCTCAAGTCGAAAGTTCTTGTAATGAGCAAGGCTTGATTGAAAATCGGACTTCTGGTAGTGACGAATGCCTTCACAATAATGATAAGCATTTTGCACGTATATAGGCGCTTTATCAATAATGTCTTCGTCAATAAAAGGTTGGACATATGTAACATATACTTCTTTAGCCTTCGTATAATCTTTCGTTTTACAGTAAAAAGCACATTTTAGCAGCAAGAAGTAGATTTCTTGATGAACATTCGATAGGTAGTCGTAATAGTTTTCAACGATTGTTTCTACAAGAGGCGTAGCTTTTTCAAATTGAGTAATAATAAATTGCTCCAGTTGAGTGAGAACATGATGGACTTCAGGATCTTCCTCCTCAAAGTTTTCAAAGAAGGCAAAGGGGAGGTTTAAGGAATTTGATATTTTTTGTAACGTTGATTCTCCAGGGCGTCGATATCCATTTTCAATCTTACTAAGGTGCGCTGTGGAAATCGTTTCCCCAGATAAATCATGTAATGTCATTTGGTTTAATTTGCGATAGATGTTTATCCGTCGTCCAATATTCATCAGTCTGCACTCCTCTCTTATCTGATTCCTATTTCATTGTAAAATAGGAGAAAGATTCTGTCGCTTTTTTATTAGGTATAAAGAGCTAGTAATATCGATTTCCTGTAAAAATAAAGAAAGAATGTAACGGTTTAAGCAACATTTATGGAAAAATTGCTAAATTGTTTAAGGATAATAGTACAAAAACAAGATTTCTATTTGATAGGAATATTGTACGATAAAAAAAGGAAATATTGAAATATTATTGGAGTGGACAAGGTGATGGGCATGAATCCAGAGCAGCATCTCAATGAAATCGTCGAAAATCATTATGGGGCCTTGCTGCGAACAGCAAGATGCTATGTAAAAGAACAGATGGCAGCTGAAGACATGGTTCAGGAAGCATTACTAAAGGCTTACGAAAGATTTGATCTGTTTAAGAAAGGCAATAATCTAAAAGCTTGGGTGTTCCGAATTATGATCAATCATTGCAAAGACTATCTGAGAAGCTACACAAAACGCAACGTAACTCCGTGGGAAGATCAATGGCTGTATTGTAAAGAAGCTGAGGAGAGTAACCCTTTAGATATAATCGTTGAAAGGGAAGAGTACCACCAAATTCACGAAGCTATTGACCATTTGAAGCCGGATTATCATAAAGCTGTTTACTTGTATTATTTTGGCGATTTATCTGTAAAACAAATGTCCCATGTTCTCCACTTAAATGAGAACACTTTAAAAACGCGAATGAAACGGGCAAGAGACCACTTAGGTGGAGAGATAAAAGAATTGGCAGCTGCCCATAGCTAAATTGGTATTAAAAGCTGCTCGTTTCAGGCTGTTGAAAAAGCTCAGACATATAATAGGGTGCGATCATTCCATTTAGCCTGAAGAAAAGGAACAAGAAAAAGTGCCGCTTTCCGCGGGGCAAGACAGAAAGTCTCCTCGGCCTGCGACTTCAGGGCCTCTCCCGTCTGCTCGTCCCGCCACGATGAGCGTTCGGGGGTGACGCCTGCGGGAACAGCGCGAGCCGAAGATCCACTTGGTCAAGTGATCTTCTTGACCAAGTTAGCTGAGGCCGTGCCCGCGGCAAGCAGCCACCGACAAGCGATTCGTTTCCTAGAACCCTTTATTCTATCGAACGATAGAAATTTTTCATGCATAAAAAAATGTAGAGAAAACCAAGGTTTCTCTACAAACTGAAACGAGCATAAGTTGCTCGTTTTTTTATTATTCAGCTAAGATTTCAGTATCTTCAATAATGTCTTCATAAGGGACATCTGTATCCCCTTTATAATGCTTCATCACTTGGTTGTTTTGATCGACCAGGAAAAAGGAAGACCCATGTGATACTTGCTCGGCTCCTTCTGGTTTTTGGGCAATTGTACGAAAGCTTTCTTGGGCAAATTCTTCAATTTCTTCCTGAGAGTAACCGGTAATAAAGGACCAGTTAGAGAAGTCAGCATCTTGTGCAGAGGCAAATTCCTCAAGCATTTCAGGGGTGTCGATTTCAGGGTCCACGCTAAACGAAACAATTTCTGCATCAATTCCTTCTTCTTCTAGCTGATCTTGAACCTTCGACATATTACGAGTCATGGGAGGGCAAACGGTATCACACGATGTAAAAATGAAGTTCGCGAGCCATACGTCACCTTCCATATCATCGATAGAAAAATCTTCACCAGATTGCGTCGTTCCACTTATGTTATCAATTTCCCACTCTAAAGGGTCCTCGAGTTCTTTTTCACCACATGCAGACAGCAGAATGGCCAGGGTTATAAAAAACAAAGGGATAAGAAAACGTTGATACTTCATAGGAAACTCCTCTCACTTCTATGTACCTTCTTATAGTTTACGACTGCTTGAATCAAGGTGTCAATTGACTAATCGAGAAGAGAAAGGGGTCGAGTAAATGTTCATTTAGTTTTCACATACGGTGAATGCCTTAAGGAGAAAAGGAAACACTAGACATCATGTAATTACGAAAAAGTAGGGGATGTCTATGGGATATTACATCAATGAAGACGGACAGCGTATTTTCTATGAAGATCAAGGGGTTGGCCATGCCATTATATGTATTCATCCACCGGGAATGGGAAGGAAAGTGTTTGCGTATCAACAAGAGCTCAGTATGCATTTTCGTTTGATTTTGCCTGATTTAAGCGGGCACGGGGAGTCAGATACATTCATTAGAGACCCTGGGATTGAGGATTATGCGAAAGAATTATTGGGATTAGTGAATCATTTGAAATTAGACCAAGTGTTTTTGTTTGGGTACTCCGCAGGGGGGTCTGTCGCACAGGAATTTGCGATTCAGTTTCCTGAGAGGGTGAAAGGATTAATTTTGTCCGGGGCTTTTCCGAAAGTGAATACGAGTCTTTTAAAACTTGAGTTTTTAGCTGGAATGAAATGGCTGAAGCGTAATCCGGTATCGCTGGCTAAACTATTGAGTCGATCTCATTTTAAAAATCATGAAACTAAAGTTGAGCAATTTTATCATATTCTAAAGTCTGATGTTGACGTATGGCATTCATTTTATCGCTGTTCTTTAACGTACGACTGCACTCGTCATCTATACAAACTTACTATGCCTTTATTATTATTGTACGGAACACGAGCAGAATGGATCAATCACCAAGCCCCGTTTTACAGATCATGTCCTAAAGCTAATTTAGTGGTGGTAGATAAAGCTTATCATCAGCTGCCAGCGACTCATAGCGAAGTTGTTAATCAAGCTGTCTTAGACTTCTTTAAGCGATCCTATGTACACAAAAACTAAGCAAGGGGAGAGAAAAGGTGTAAGACATCTGTGGAGAACGAGCCGTTTCCCTGATCCCTTCCTCCTTTTAACTTTGTGATTTGAGTCGCTTAGTCTATCTTGATTTCTTCTGAGAAATCGATCTTTTGAGAAATGGGTGATTTCTTAAAATGTAATCGTAACTTTTCGGATCCTTTGAGATAGTGACTATTCACGTCTAAGACTGAGTTCTGGCCGTCATATCCCATCCCTGGCTGGGGGTTAAGCTTTTCTCCGTCTATCGTTACGATAAAATCATCTTCATGATTAATAGATGAGCCAAAATGGGCAGGTTGCGAACTTAAATAAAAAGGCTCATTGGTTTCTTTCGGCTCAAATGAAAATCGAAATTGCGAGGTCATTGAGGTATCATAAATTTTCTCCTCTAAAATGATGTCAGTATTTAGATGTTCATCTATTTTTTCTTCTATTAGAATTGTTGCGCGATCATCTTCTTCGACGGTTTTGTCATAATCACTTACATCAATTTCTAGAGAGTACTCCTCGTCATGAACCATTGTCACTGTGTCTAAATCAAGCTCTAAGGATTCTGGAATATCTGATGCAGGGGGAACCCGGGATTCAAAGGTTTGAGA
Organism: Halobacillus andaensis; assembly: GCF_014636475.1. Classification (GTDB taxonomy): domain Bacteria; phylum Bacillota; class Bacilli; order Bacillales; family Halobacillaceae; genus Halobacillus_A; species Halobacillus_A andaensis. The sequence goes on along the minus strand of NZ_BMEL01000005.1, from coordinate 93,649 downwards.
ATTTTCGTCGGGCTTCCAAATATGACTTAATGAAAAACTTTGATCATCCATATGTAAGGTGCCGCCTAAGTTTGTAATTGGATAGTCTTTATGCTTAATATCAAACGTTATTTTGTTGCCCATAATACCAAACTCGATTTTCTTTGGCGTAACGGTTAAACCATCTTTTTTATACGTTTGGTGGAATTCTTCTGTATGTAAAATTTCTTGTCCTGGTTCATATGTATAGCTGATCGGCTGTTCTTCCGTTTTATGAAAGCCATCTTCCATTTCTAATCGAAACGTTGTAGGGGCGGCTTCATTTAAGGAAGCATCTTGGTCATTTTGAATAGAGTAATGTTCTAAACCTTCTTGTTCTAAACGATCTAAATGAGCTAAACCATACAATTTGCCCTCATAAATCTTATAGTGCGAATAATTTGAGTTGTTGTTAAAAATGGGTCGTGTTTGAGTGGGCAGGTCTCCTTCTTTTGCTATGTTAACTCTAGAGATGTCAAAGAAGGGGCCTGAAGGCGTATACTCTTTATCTTCAAAAACCTTCAAATCAACGCTGTAGTACATAAAAACTTGATGCTGGGTGTACCATAGCTCATCGATTGTGAGAGTGCCTTCGTGTTCGGGAATATCAAAAGATTGGTCAGGAAATTGAATGATATTAAGATCTTTTGCTTTTTTGTATCCCTGTATCTGATCCTCATAAAATTGATCAATGTCCTCGCGGTTCTCTACTTCTTCAATGGCATTTGGAAGATCGAGTTCATCCGGACTGGGATTTTGAAATACTTTTAGCTTTTCTGTGGCATTGTCCTCATCACTCATGCTCCATTGAACGGCTATAGCAAAACCAACTAGGAGCATAGCAAAAGTGATCCATTTCGCTTTGTGATTCATTTATCAACGTCCTTTCTAAGTAAATGGGTTTCTCTTCCATATATGATAGCAGATTTTGAAGGATTAAGAAGCAATAAAAAAACGCCCAGCCTAAATGCTGCGCGTTTACTTTTTCTCTTGATCGAGATAGTGGTCAAGTAAAGCATCTGATTCTGATTCTTCGTTGTCTTCTTTATATGGATGGGTGAAAGCTTGACTAAGTTTGGAGGGATGGGCAAAGAGTTCAGCTGCTTCGTTCGAAGTGTCTTCTTTATTTACACGATTATTTTTCTTGTTCATTTTCATAAGACCTCCTCTTTTTTTTAGTTTTCCTAAAGGGTAGAAATTTAAACGATTTTCCTCGCATTTTGTCGTTCTATGGTAGACTAATTAATATATATAAAATGGCGAGGAGAAATAGTGAACGTATGGGAGAAATTTTAAAAATTTTCAGCGATTGGTTAACGCCCATAGGTGAAAAAGATAGAGATGAAGTTCACCGCGACGGAGATTGGCATGAAAGCTTCCACTGCTGGTTTTATAGCCATGAAAAGAATCAGACGATGATCTATTTTCAAAAGCGATCGAGTGTAAAGAAGGATTTCCCCAATTTGTATGACATTACAGCCGCAGGCCATATTGGGATTGATGAAACTCGTATAGAAGGTGGGCTAAGGGAAATCCACGAAGAGTTAGGTTTGCAATTAGAAGAAGAAAAAATCAGCTACACCGGTTTTTATAAAGAAGAACTTAAGATGAAGAAGTTCAATGATCGAGAAATTTGTCACATTTACTTATTTCCTTTTGATGAAGCATTACCCCTCTTGATGAATGAAGAAGTAACCGATGTAGTGAAGATCGATCTTGAAGACTTCTTAAGTATGATTTCGAAAAATCGACCATTTTTGTTAGCAAAATCGGTTATGAATGGTGAAAATAAAACGTTGCTGCCTCACCATTTTTGTCCTCATGACTTTAATTATTATCAGCATGTTATTCAAGAAATTTTACAGACGCGAAAGATATAATTTTTTGACAATAGGTGATAGGAATAAGATATACTGTTGTGAAGAACCCAGTGAAGGAGATGGATCATATGGCGAATCAATTATTTAGTACACGTGTTGTACATAATAAATTGAATCAAAACACCGCATTGAACAGTAAAGCGACACCGATTTATCAGACGTCAGCTTTTACATTTCGTGATTTGGAGCACTTAGAAAGCTACTATTCTGGGGACACCCCTTATTTATATACAAGAGAAAATAATCCGAACACCGATGAATTAGGACAAGCTGTGGCCAACCTCGAAGAAGCAGAGGCAGGAGCTGCCGCTTCTTCTGGAATTTCGGCAATCATGGCTGGAATCCTTTCCATAGCTGAAGCTGGTGATCATATTGTGACAGCTGAAGACATCTACGGTGGTACACATCAATTGATTACGAAGCAGCTGGCAAGTTTTGGCATTGAATTTACGATGGTTTCTTTTGCAGATCCCGAGGCTATACGATCAGCCATTAAGCCGAATACGAAACTGCTTTATACGGAATCTATTACGAATCCTTTCTTACGCGTGGAAGATATCGAGCTCCTCGTAGAAATCGCCAAAGAGCATGATTTAAAAACGATGGTGGACAATACATTCGCTACACCATATTTACTACAGCCTTACACGCAAGGTGTAGATTTAGTAGCTCACAGTGCTACGAAATATATAGGCGGGCACAGTGATGTAACGTCAGGCATAGTGGTAGGGCACAGAGATCTAATTGCAAAAGCTAAGCAAAGAATTATTGGATTAGGAACGAGTCTGAGTCCATTTGAAGCTTGGCTGACTCAGCGTGGGTCCAAAACACTTGCTTTGCGTATGAAGCAGCAGTCTCAAAATGCGAAGCACGTCGCTCATGTGTTGAAAGAAGATCAAGGGGTGGCACGTGTTTATTATCCTGAGTATGTATCTGAGCGAGGCAATGGAGCGATTATTACGATTGAATTAGCTGAGCAAGTCGATTTTGAAGCCTTTTTTAAATCGCTGGGCTGGATCAAACTAGCCCCTACATTGGCAGGAGTAGAAACCACAGTTTCTTATCCAATCCGCACATCTCACCGGGCGTTGACGGGGGAAGAGCAAGAAAGATTAGGAATTTCTGATTATACAATCCGATTGTCAATTGGAATTGAAGAAGCAGAAGATATTGCTGCTCAATTTCAACAAGCTATTCGCGAGTCAATTAAATAAATATTCGAAAAATTATTGACTTTCCTTTGTGTAGTGCTTATAATTCATTAACATAACCAAGTTAACTAAATACACACTCTTATCAAGAGCGGCAGAGGGACTAGGCCCTGCGAAGCCCGGCAACCTTCAAACATCGGTTTGAAAAGGTGCCAATTCCTACAGATCATGGATCTGAGAGATAAGAGGAGGACCTGAATTTATAACCCCTCTTCTTATCGAAGAGGGGTTTTTGCAATTTCTAAAAAGAAAATTTCAAGGAGGAAGTAACAATGACAAACTCATTTGAAAGCTATGATTTAGATACAGTAGCTCTGCACGGAGGTCAATCACCAGATCCCACCACAGGTTCAAGAGCTGTTCCTATTTATCAAACGACATCTTACGTGTTCCACGATACCGACCATGCTCAAAGTTTATTTGCATTAGATGAGCCAGGTAACATCTATTCACGAATTATGAATCCGACGGTAGATGTTTTTGAAAAGAGAATGGCTCTACTTGAAAATGGAGTGGCTTCTGTAGCTACAGCTTCCGGAATGTCTGCAATTTCCTTAGCGATTTTAAACCTTGCGGGTTCAGGGGACGAAATTGTGGCAGCAGCAAACTTGTACGGTGGCACTTATAATTTATTTGCTAATACTTTGCCAAGATACGGCATTAAAGTGGTATTTGTTGATCCAGAAGATCCAGAGAATTTCCGTAAAGCGATTACCGATAAAACGAAAGCTGTATTTGCGGAAACGGTCGGAAACCCAAGCCTTCACGTGCTGGATTTTGAAAAAGTAGCTGAAGTTGCTCATGAAAATGATGTGCCGTTAATCGTAGATAACACGTTTGCTACACCATATTCTTGCAAGCCTATTGATTGGGGAGCAGACATTGTTGTTCACTCAGCAACAAAATGGATCGGCGGACATGGGACGACGATCGGCGGTGTTGTCGTAGACGGAGGGCGCTTTGATTGGAGTAACGGGAAGTTCCCGGTATTTACAGAGCCTGATGAAAGCTATAATGGCATCCGCTATGCAGCAGACTTCGGAACGCTTGCATTTAGCACAAAGCTGCGCGTTCAGTTACTTAGAGATTTAGGAGCATGCCTAAGTCCACAAAACGCTTTCCAGCTTCTCCAAGGCCTTGAAACGCTGCATTTAAGAGTTGAACGTCATAATGATAATGCGCTTGAACTAGCTCAATATTTAAAAGGCCATCCTGACGTGGAATGGGTTTCCTATCCTGGACTAAGCGACCACCCTGCCCATGACTTAGCTAAAAAATATCTGGAAGTAGGTTACGGCTCCATCGTCAACTTTGGTATTAAAGGCGGTCGAGAAGCTGGACGTCAAGTTATTAATAACATTTCTCTATGGTCACACGTTGCGAACGTAGGAGATGCGAAATCCCTAATTATCCACCCTGCTTCCACGACACACCAGCAGCTATCTGTAGAAGATTTAGCGGCGAGTGGTGTTACGGAGGAGTTAATTCGTTTATCTGTTGGTTTAGAATCAGCAAAAGATTTAATTAATGATTTAAATCGTGCGATCGGTAAAGCGACAGGACGTGAGGTCGCTTCAACGATTACAGAAAATGACGAAGGAGTTATTAAGTGGGCACTAAGTTCCCCGCAAGTGAAAGAAGAAGAAGACGGCAAAGAAGTCACCCGTCCGAAGCGCCTTGCGGTTGTAGGGTTAAGCGGGAAACCTTCAAGACCTAGTCACCGTCTGGCTCGCAAAATGCAGCGGCTGGGCTATCAAATCATCCCTGTTAACCCGCGTGAAGATGAAGTCCTAGGCGAAAAAGCGTATCCTGACTTGAGCTCAATCCCGTTTAAGGTGGATGTCGCTCAAATTTTCAGAAGTCCAGAAGCAGCAGTTGAAATTGCTAAAGAAGCTGCTAAGGTAAAACCTGAGGTCTTCTGGCTGCAGGAAGGCGTTATTGCCCCAGAAGCAGCAAAGATTGCCAGCGACGCAGGTTTGCAAGTGATCCATAACCGCTGCACTTACAAAGAAGCCCAACGTTTAAGAGGGAGCATTGACACATACGCGTGTGAAATTTAATCCTTAGGGTGAACCCTCTAATGGATCTGTCTGGGATAGTACACTGGCTTTTCCTCACTGACTTGAAGAGCTGCTAATGAAGCAACTCACAGGTAAGGTACTGAAAAAAGAATTTAAGAAGCGAGATACTGAAAAAGCAGGATAGCCATAGGGCTCCCTGCTTTTTTGGGTTTTTGCGCCTGTTTTTTGATTTTCGCTGGCATTTCAAAAAAACGCAGCTATTCTGTTCCGTACAGATCCAACCGTGTCCATTCGTTGATCCCGTTTTACGTGAAAATCCTATGTGTGCTTTCTCTTTTAATTGGGTATACCTGTAATAGACGTTAATTGTAGAGAGGTGATTTGGATGGCTTATTCTGTAACATTACAAAAGATTTTAATTTTTCTTGGGATAGGAGTCACGATAGGAGCGATCATCGGATTTAGTGCCGTTTATGGCTTTGATCAAGGCGGAGTTGTATTCATTCTGTCTATGTTTCTTAGCATTCTCACTGTATTTGCTACAGCTATGTATGCAGAACTCTATCATATTCGAGAAGCAGTAAATAAACAAAATAAAAGAGACGGTCTATAAGAAAATTGGTTAGTGGTCTCTTTTCATACCCCATCGAGAAGGGAAAAAGCGAGAAGAATCGCATAAAGTACACCTATAATAACGATGACAACATAGCTTGTTTTTGTTAGCTTTCTGAAAATAATCCAAAATGTGCTTAAAACGACGCTAATGATAAATATCCAATAAATTGTGTTCATAGGTTCTCCTCATCAAACTACTTTTCTACTCATGATACGCAAATGAAAAATCTCTTACAACCTATAAGTGTGCTGAGCGCCGTTTAGGGCTGGAAACATAGGGGAATATTTAAGTGTAGCAGCTATAGGTAGAATGGGGGGGGATGGCTTTAGTAGATTTCAGATCGGGGTGGACGGATGACGGTATTTGAAATTGTGTTTTTAGGTATAACGATGATTTGGCTTGTGGAATTTGCACTGTTCCGCAACCGAATGTCTTCCACTGACGAAGGAAAGCTAGAGCGAAAATCATTCCCCTATATTTTACTTGCCGTCGGTGTGACGATAGTTGGCACGTTGATGATGAGAGAAACTGAAATCGGTGTGATCCATCAACAAATTCTATGGTGGGCAGGTCTTGTCTTGTATGGATACGGGGTTTTTCTTCGGTATTATGGAATTCTTCATTTACGTGAACAGTTTACAAGGGACGTCTCCGTTAGAGAAGGCGACCGGCTTGTAAGTTCAGGCCCGTATCAAAGATTAAGACATCCTTTGTACACTGGATTGTTATTTATAGTGGTTGGTTTTTGCTTAGGTGTAGGAAATGTTTGGACCGCCGTAGTTGGGGGAGGATGGGTAGCACTTACATTGCTACATAGAATCCGGATTGAAGAAGCTATGTTAATAGATGCACATGGGAAGCAGTATCGAGAATGGTGTGAAGGTCGATATCGTTTAATTCCGTTTGTTTATTAATTTTGGAGGTGGAAGGTTTGGGGAAACGTCAAGCAATTGTAGTAGGAGCAGGTTTAGGTGGGATGTCAGCTGCGATTAGGCTGACAGCTGATGGATATGACGTAAAGGTTCTTGAGAAAAATAGTAACCTTGGAGGAAAGTTAAATCGCAGAGAAGGAAAAGGGTTCACCTTCGATACGGGTCCTTCAATCTTAACGATGCCCTGGGTACTGGAACAGCTATTTGAAAGTGTGCACCGCCGTTTAGATGATTACGTAACAGTAGAACGGGTAGAGCCGCAATGGCGTACCTTTTTTGAAGATGGAACACAGCTGGACGTTACGAGTGACTTACCTACGATGCTTGATGAGATGGCCAAGGTTACTGAACGACCGAACCGAAAATTAACCGATTTTCTATCTTACAGTCAAGACATGTATGAGCTTTGCATGAAGAGCTTCTATAAATATAGTATTCAAGATTTGCAAGACTTAAAGAGTCACCACAAGCTAAGTGATTTATTCAAAATGGATCCGATGAGTACGATTGCGAAATCTACTCATAAACATTTTGATAATAAATATTTAGAGCAACTGTTCAATTACTTTGTGATGTATGTAGGTTCTAACCCGTACTCTGCCCCAGCGATCCTGAATCAACTGGCTTACGTTCAGCTTGGGTTAGGGATTTACTATGTAAAAGGCGGGATGTACCAAATAGCTGAAGGTATGCGCAAGCTGATGGAAGAATTACGTGTGGATGTTCATCTTAATACTCCTGTTCAGCAATTGATTGTAGAGAATGAAGAAGTGGTCGGAGTAGAAACAGAAGATGGAGAAATTCATACGGCTGACGTAGTCGTATCCAACTTAGAAGCAATTCCTTCGTATCGTCGTCTGGCACCTAAGTCTTCAAAAGTGAAAAAGGAAACGAAGTCACTAGAGAAGAAATTTCAGCCTACCGTATCCGGTCTCGTGCTTTTACTTGGAACCGATAAGAAATTTGAACAGCTTCAACACCACAATTTCTTTTTCTCTGATGATCCTGAAAAAGAATTCAAAGAAATTTTCGATAAGGGTGTTCCTGCAGAAGACCCGACCATTTATATTGGAATTTCAGCTCGTTCCGATGAGACTCAGGCTCCTGCAGGCAAAGATAACCTCTTTGTACTGACTCATGTGCCTCCTCTCAAAAACGGAAAGCGAAAGCCAATCGATTGGGATCAATATCGTGAAACCGTCCTTAGTAAGCTGGAGCGTATGGGGATGGAAGGGGTTAGAGATTCGATTGAGTTCGAATATCGTTTCACCCCTGAAGATCTAGAGAGTTTATATGGACCAAACGGGGGTTCCATTTATGGAATTGCGGCTGATAAAAAGACAAATGGAGGCTTTAAGATTCCTTCAAAGAGTCAGGTCTTCGAAAACCTTTACTTTGTCGGCGGCTCTACTCACCCAGGCGGAGGCGTTCCAATGGTAACTTTATCAGGCCAGTTAACCGCTGATTTAATTAAGGAACATACGACTGAAAAAGTAACATGATAAAAAAGCTGGCCATTCGGTCAGCTTTTTTTATTTAGTTTTGTTGGTGGTGATTTGGGGAAACATTACGATATCCAAGATAGGAAGACTAGATTTGAGGAGATTATGTCATGGGAGATGTTTTAGTTTTTGTATTATTCATATCTGCAGCTGTGGCTACTTTTTTTGTAGCTTCACGCTTAACGATGTTTGGGGATGCAGTTAAAGAAAAAACGCGAGCCTCTTCATCGTTTATGGGAATTCTTATTGGAATAGCGATTTCGCTGCCTGAGTTAACCTCCAGTGTAACCGCCGTGGTTATTGACGCTCCTGATTTAGCGGTCGGTAATTTAATCGGCAGTAATTTATTTAATATAATGGGTCTGGCTATATTTGATATCGTGTATCGACGTCATCAAATTATGACGCATGCTACCGTGGAAAGTAAATTGTATGGTTGGTTAGTTATTTTCATGACGTTAATTATTCTTGTCGGATTATCATTAACCCTTCCGACTCATATTTTTCATATTAGTTATTCTACGATTGCAGTTATCATGCTATATTTTATAGGGTCTAAGTGGATCAATGACAGAACAGAATACAAAGGAAGAAAAATTAAAAGAGAAGTTAAGCGTTATAAAGAGTACACTTACAAGCAAGTGATGACCTACTTTGTCATGGCAGCAGTAGGGATTATGATTATCGGTAGTGTCCTGACTATAACAGCTGAGCGGATTGCCACGATCACAGGGTTAGGTACGTCGTTTGTAGGGGCATTCTTAGTTGCCATCAGTACGTCGCTTCCTGATGCGGTAAGTGTAGGGACAGCTTTAAAGCTTAGACGATTTAACTTAGGGATCAGTTCATTATTAGGAAGTAATGCGTTTAATATTATGGTGCTTGCGATTACAGATTTAATCTATCTTCGTGGCGGCTTACTTTCAGAGTCAAGCCCCTCGAATTTAATCACTGGTGGGGTGTCTATACTTTTTATTCTTCTCATCATTTACAGTATTTCTAGAAGAAAGAGCCAGCCTGCATGGAGTTATATTCTTCCGTCGGTTCTTATTATAGTCGGATATTTTGTAACGACGTACTTTGTTTTTCAAATGAGGTAACAAAAAGCGTCTGCTACTAAGGCAAACGCTTCAGGCTGTCGAAAAAGCTTGGACAGACATCGTATAATAGATGCCCTGCTGACATCGCTGATTTCATTAGGGAATGGCTTGTCCCTGCTTTTTTTTCAATGATCTCTTTTATCGAAAAAACTTTACACGCTATAAGCTGAGGTCGCGCCCAAGTAAAGCGAAGTATTTTGACGGAGCGAGGGGGAATTCGCTATAACATAAATAATCCGAACGATTTCTTTAAAATCGTTCGGATTATTTTATGCTTTATTCAGTTTTGTCCCAGCATGTATTTATCATGAACGGCGTTTTGAAAATGGAAGCCACCAATTCCAATCTCCTAACAGTTTCATTAAACTAGGAACTAATAATAGGCGGATGATGGTCGCATCAATTAAGATAGCAATAGCAATTCCGATGCCGATTTGTTTGACGGGGACAACTCCAGTAAAGGCGAAGGCTCCGGTGATTACAATCATAATTAACGCAGCAGAAGTAATGATTTTACTCGTACTAGCAAGTCCTTCGATGGTGGCTTTCGTATTATCGCCGGTTTGTAAGTAAAATTCGTGAATTCTTGAAATGAGAAAAACTTCATAGTCCATGCTCAGGCCAAATACTAAGCTAAATACGATCACAGGCAAAATGAGAGCTACATCGGCAGCTTCTAACCCGAAATGTCCACCTTGGAACAACCAAACAATCACACCGAATGTGGAAGCTAAACCAAGTACATTCATGATGATGGCCTTAAGAGGGATAATAATGGACCGGAAGGCGATCGTTAAAATAATAAAAGTTGATAGTAAGATGATCAGCAATGTGAGACCGATTTTTTCATAGATTTCAGTATAAATTTCCTCGTTAAACTTTGGCTGCCCTCCGAATTGGAGGTGCTGTTCCCAATTGCGTTCCGCCCAGTTAGATAGAAGCTCTTGGGCTTCAGAAGAGTTGGCGGCTACTGATAATTGAATGGGGATCAAGAGCTGCTCGTCTTTAATAAACTGTTCCAAGGCGGGTTGGAGCTGTTCACTCATTTGGTCATTATCTAAAGCAGCAGAAAAATCACTTGAGTTATCCACGTCCGTTGTTGTGTAAATCGTATCGACCGAACTCACAATGTCAGGCTGGCTTAATTCATTTTCCAGCGTTTTCAACTCTTCTAATCCCTCTTCATCTTCCCAACCGTTTTCACGTTCCGCTACAGCGTATAATGTGCTTTCGCTATCCCCCATAAACTCCTCGTCAATCGTTTCATAAGCGGCTCGTGATTCATAGCTCTCAGGTAACGAGCTGATGGTTGGAATGGTGAGATTCATATTAGAGATAGGCAAAATTCCTATCGATAACAGCACGAGCGCGGTTAAGGCAATTAGAATGGGCCGCTTCATAACGCTCTTGGCAAATGCCCTCCATCGACCTCTCACATCTTTTGGATTTGGAACTATTCTCCATCTGTTTAATGAATCACCTGCTACATATAAAAGCGCAGGAAGCAGCGTGAGTGAACTGAGCACAGCTATGACAATGACAACGGTTCCTCCCACTGCGATATTAGTAAAGATGTCTACACGAATGACACTCATAGCACCCAACCCGATGAATACGCATATTGCTGAAAACAAAATAGAGCGTCCTGCGGTTGTAATCGTTGTGATCAAGGCTTCTGATTTGCTGCTTTTATCCATTTCTTCACGATAGCGATTGATAAACAGCAGAGCAAAATCGATACTAAGAGCTAGACCGATCATAGGTGCAATATTTAGGATGAAAATAGACAGATCCATTTGCTGGCCAATTATAGCTAAAATTCCAAACCCTATAATAATGGTAATACCGCCAATTACCAAAGGTAATAAAGAGGCGATCACGGTTCCAAAAGCTAAAATTAGAATGACAAGTGCAACTGGAACTCCGATCAGTTCTGCCCGTTTTAAATCGTTTTGGCTTGCTTTATTAATGTCATCCGATATGACAGGTTCGCCAGTGAGTATAATGTTGTTTCCCTCAATAACGGATTCAATCGAACGAGTTACTTTGCTCGTATCAAACGGTTCTTCAAAATGAAGCGAGGCATAGGCATACGTTTCATTTATGAAGGAGTTATCCTCTAATGGATGCTGAATGGTGGCATTTAAGTCTAAAACTTCAACCTCCTGAAGGGTAGATTCAATCGTCTCTTCAAACTCTGCCTGCGTTTGTTGGTCTTTTTCAAATAAAAGCAGCAATGTAGAGTCTGGAAAACCAAAATCTTCTTCTAGGATATCCTGAACTTTTTCGTATTCGCCGTCTGTTCGAAACCCATCACCTTCTAATAAAGAAGGGAGCTGTAAAGCAAAGTATCCTAGGCTAAGAATGGCGATTATCCAGAACACAAGGATTACCTTATAAGATCGTACAAGAGAAGAAGCTAATTTTTTCATGGACCGATGAATCTCCTTTTTCTTTTATTATTACCAAATCATACCTCTAATCGATTGGGTTGAAAACATTATTGCTCTCTTTAAACAGGGTGTGAACAAGAGGAGGAAAGGGTAAACCACTTCTATGAAAAGGTTTGGAGGTATAAGTTATGCGAATACCTGAACAGATAATCGAAAAAGCGAATAAGAATATAAAAGATTGTGATGTGGAAGGTTTTGTGCTCGGAGGGGGCAGCTCAGACGCTGAAATTGTGATTGTGGGAGAAGCTCCTGGAGAACACGAAGCGGTGAAGGGTGTTCCTTTTATTGGGCGAGCGGGTGATGAATTAGACAAGCAATTCGAATATATTGGGATTAAAAGAGAAGAGGTTTATATTACGAGTGCTGTAAGAAGCCGCCCTTATAAATGGGTCAAAACAACTAAGAAGGGGTCGGGCGGTAGTAGAAAAGCGAATCGTAAACCTAATAAAAAAGAAATTTGGGCGCACGCCCCGATATTAGATTATCAATTGAATGAAATCGCACCGAAGTTAATTATTGCGTTAGGTGGTGTAGCTTTAGAGAGACTGCTGGGAAAAGGGTATAAGATTACCGATGTATTGGGAAAAGTTATTGAAAGCCCAATTTTAGAAGTGCAAGGGGAGGATTACGGATGGTCGGAGAAGCGCTATGCGATCTTTCCGCTCTACCATCCTGCAGCTGTATTTTATAATCCTCGTATTAAAGATGACATTTATCAATCATTGGATCGCTTAAAAGAGTATATGAATCACTTGGATTAAAAACCCGCATTCATTTAAGAATGCGGGTTTACACGTTATTGGGCCATTGGCAGTGCTTCTTCTTTTTCAAAGATAAAGTAACCGTGCTGGCTGACCGCGGTTGAACCAATCCCTTTGTTCCGCCGGCTTTTGATGGCGATCAGGTCATTGGGGTCTGTGCCTTTAACGCTAAAGATTTTTTCTTCTGATGTAACCGATGCCCCTCGCTGCTGTTCAGCGGGCGTTTCAGGTTTAACATGGCCAATCGGTTCTTCAAGAGCCGATTCATCAACTTGCTCATCTGTTTGCACATACATATTGTCATTGTAAATAATATAGGTGTGACGAACCATAGTGGAACTCTGGCTGTTCTCAGTGTTACTCGCTTGTTCGATGTTCTGCTGAGCTTCGTCGTTGATTATGAATTGTTGTGACTTCATCTCCGTATTCAAAGAACGTTGTGTCAAAAATGAAATTTCCTGTTCTGAAGAATTGGATGGCTGATAGTTGATTTGTAAAAACATAAAAGCCACCACTGCGACAGCAGGGACAGGGAAAATGTATTTTATCCACTTTCGAGATGGTTGATGAGTATGGTTTCTAACTTTAACGATGAGTGCGCTTGCATCGTGTTGATCCATAGGCACTTTATTATATTTGACTTTATGGTTCATCTTTTTCAAACGACGATCCATGAGTTCATTCATTTATAGTGCTCCCTTCTGAAGCGAGTTGCTCCTGTAAAAGCTGACGGCCTCTTCGTAGTCTTGTCTTTACAGTGTTAGGGCTGACATTTAACACTTCAGCAAGTTCCTTCACATCAAATTCTTCGAAATAATAGAGAACAATGACTTCTCTATATTTATCTTCCAGCGTTAAGATGTGTTCTAAGAGTTCCTCGTCTTCGCTTTTATTCAGCGTGTGTTGCTCTGGAGTCTCGGTTTGGGATGGGATGCTCTGGAAGGCTTCCGCCCCTTTTTTCAATACTCTCTTTATGTAAGAGCTTTTTAAGTGATCCTTACATAAATTAATGGTAATTTTATAGAGCCAAGTCTTTTCGCTGGATTGTTGTTTGAAGGTTATATATTTTTGATAGGCTTTAATAAATGCTTCTTGAGTTATATCTTCAGCCATCGCATGGTCTTTTACATAAGAATAGGCAAGCCATTTTAAATCATGGCTGTATAAGTGGATCCATTCCTCTACCTTCTCATTTACAGACAGGGAACGATTCGATTCTTCCACATTTTTCTCTGCGCGATCTTTTCCGATCAATTTGTCCCACCTCATAGAATAGACGACACTCCTTACATTGAGGTTTTATTTAAAAATAGGATCTACAGTGTGTATAATATTTCTAGCATAACATATGATTTCCTCTCAAGAAGTGACAGTTAGGAGAAATGCTTCATGAAAAAATCTGGAACACTATTATCGTTAGCCGGCACAATTGTATTGATTGCTTGGGTTGTTCTATTCGATATGAGTTTAATAGATATAGCTTTATCTTTTTCTTTTCTAATTCTCGTTCCTTTATTGTTAGAAGAAGTGGTGCGGGGGAATGAGAACAATCGTGCTGAACACTGGATTAATAATGTCATGGTTACGTCGCTGCCTTTTGCTGGAGCGGGGATGCTGTCTGTCGCGTTGCCTGTTGGACAAGAGGCAGGAGCGTGGGCAATTTTATGGTTATTTTTCACCATATTAATAGCTATCGGTGGGTTCATGCGTTTGCTGGGAAGAGGTTGGAACCCTGTTCAGGAAACAGTTATTGACCTTGGGTTAATTTATATTTCAGTCGGTGGAGGATGGCTTGTTCTCTCTAGCGGTGGAATGAGTCGTTACTTGCCTTATTCTGAAACGATTGTTCAACTTACAGCTGTGCACTTTCATTATGCTGCTTTTGTGCTGCCTATTGTTACTGGACTGTTTGGCCGCTGGCTTGTTTCCTATAAGAGGAAGCCTGCAGGTATACCTTATACTGTACTTGCATGCGGAATAGCCGCTGGCCCCGTGCTCGTTGCCTTTGGTCTTAATCAAGGGCCTCCCATAGAAACGCTAATGGTTATAATTTACGTTAGTTTTCTAATGTGGTTAGCTGTATGGTGGTTATGGTGCTCAGCAGAATTTAACATGTTGGCTAAGATTGCGATACGCTTATCTGCGTTATTACTCATCATAACGATGAGTTTATCCATGTTATATAGCTTTGGAATGATGGTGGAGGCTTACTGGCTAGGAATAGGTGATATGGTTCGCTGGCACGGAATTATGAATGCTTTTGGATTCTCGTTATTCTCTGTCCTAGCATGGAGGGATATTAAACCGGAGAGAGGCTATATTTATACAAGCTTTCCTATATCTAAACTTCGAACAAAGGGTCACGTTGGCAATGCTGCCATTTACAAAAAAGGGTGGGCTGCTCGTCATCTTTATGAAGGTGGACTGTTAGATCACCTTCATGCTTATCGTTCCGAGAACTTTGATCCAGCAGAGGTAAGCTCAACGATAAAGCGTTTTTATGAACGCACGGATCAATTTTCTTTAAGCGCTCACGTGCATTGGCAAAAGGGTTTTCGGAGGTTATCCTCTCTCATCAATCATTGGACGATGAGAATGGGGCAAATTAATGTTCCTCCATCAGGTGAAGTATCCATGGCTGGAGAAATTGTCTCGATTCATGATGATCAAGATGGAAGGGAAGATGTACGGGCCTGGATAAGAAAAAATGAACTGACAGGAGATCCCATTTTCACGGCTCTTTACTCTTCTCATAATAAAGAGGGAGAACGTTACATGAATATAGCTTTACCGTTGCCGTTAGGATTAATGACGGGTGTGCTGCGTTTTCTACATGATAGAGAACATGGATTAATTTTAACGAGCGAAAGAAGAAAAGGTGGTAAAGGCGATGAAGGCATTTATCTAACGCTCGGAAACTGGACAATTCGGCTGCCATTGCGTGAACATTTTTACGTAAAAGAGGTTTCAAAAGGGAAGCTTAAAGCTTCTCATGAAATGAAGGTATTTTCGATTACTTTTCTTAAAATAAAATACATGATTGAAGAGAAAAGAAAAACCACCTCAGCTTGAGGTGGTTTTTTAATGGCGATTTATTGAGCTGTACGTTCTTTAGTTTTTACTTTTTTATTTTCTAAACTATCGAGTCTATTTAGCAAGCCGACACCAAAATCTTTTCCTACGTCCGTAACATTTGGATTCTCATTGAAGATACTCTTAGAAGACTCGTAAGCACTTGAACCATGCTCAGCAAAATCCAATCCAGAGATTTCTTCTTCACGAGAAACGCGGATACCGAAAGCGGATTTAAGAACAAAGATGACAAGCGCAGAAGTTCCCATGGTCCATGCCATAACAGCCAGAATTCCAATCGCTTGAATAGAAAGAAGTTCAAACCCTCCCCCGTAGAATAAACCACCTTCTAGGGCGAAGAAACCTACTGCTAGTGTACCCCATACACCACAAATTCCGTGTACAGCTATTGCTCCGACTGGATCATCGATATGAAGCTTACGGTCTAGCAATTGAACACCTTCTACAAGAATTACCCCTGCAATTAAACCAGTAATGATGGCTCCAATTGGTGATAAGTCTCCTGTACCGGCTGTAATACCAACAAGACCAGCTAAAGCCCCATTCAATGTAAGTGAAGCATCAATACGCTTGTACTTTAATTGGGAATACATTCCGGAACCCACAACCCCTGCTGAGGCAGATAAAAGGGTAGTTGCTACTACGCCCGGAATTGCTGAAGGGTCAGCAGCCAGCGTACTACCGCCGTTAAATCCGAACCAGCCAAACCAAAGAATGAATACACCTAGCGCACCGATCGGAATGTTGTGACCTTGAATAACATTGACCTTACCACCACTGTATTTCCCTAAACGCGGTCCTAAGAACATGACAGCTACAATGGCGCCTAGAGCACCTGTTAAGTGAACAACGGTTGAACCAGCAAAGTCTACGAAACCTAACTCAGCCAACCATCCGCCTCCCCATACCCAGTGACCAACGACTGGGTAGATAAAAGCCGTCATGGCAACAGTAATCATTAAGTAAGAGCTTAATTTAATTCGTTCAGCTACAGCACCTGAGATGATCGTAGCACATGTAGCAGCGAAAACAGCCTGGAAGACAAAGAAACCAACTTGGTCTTCGTGACCGCTAAGCATAAATCCATCTAGACCTATAAAACCTCCCCCAGAGGTACCAAACATAATGCCGTATCCAACTATAAAATAGAGAATAGCAGCGATTGACATCGTCATAAAGTTTTTCATTAAGATGTTTAATGCGTTTTTAGATCGAGTGAATCCTGCCTCGACCATGGCAAATCCTGCGTGCATGAAAAAGACAAGAAAAGCAGCGATCATAATCCAAACCATATCGACAGATTCTAATACGGCTTCTGGTGTAGTGGACGTCTGAGCGCTTGCCACTACAGGAAAACTTAGAGATGTTAGCAATAATAATGGAATTACTTTTTTCATTAGTTCATGACATCCTTCCGAATAAAAATTAAATAAGTGCAGCTTTTCCTTTTTCACCGGTACGAATTCGATAGACTTCCTCAATCGTAGAAACGAAAATTTTACCGTCTCCCACTTGGTCTGTTGCGCATGTGTTTGTAATGACTTCGATAATATCTTCAATCTCTGTTTCATCGACAACCATTTCTACCTTAACCTTAGGGTATAATTTGACTTCATATCGGTTGCCGCGGAAGATTCCTTCCTGTCCCTTTTGCTGACCGCAGCCAGCTACTTCCGAAACGGTTAATCCCTTGACGCCCATAATATCAAGGTTTTCACGAAGCGATTGAAAAGCTTCAGGGCGTATAATGGCCTCCACTTTTTTCATGGATGACGTCCTCCTCTTTTTGTTTGTGTTAACTTTCCTAACACATTAAGTGATGATAAACCTTACTATAAATCAAATTTTCAGAAAAATCAACACCTATTTTAAATTTAATGTAAGGAAAGTTGACATAAAAAAACCGGACCGTTTTAAATAACGGTCCGGGAGGAGGAACAAGGCTTTAAAGGTCATCAAATCCATTATCTTCAGATACCTTCGTATATTGTCTGGATTTTTGTTCGAAGAAGTCTGACTTCCCTTCATCGACTTCTTGATAAGCGCGGATCCACTTTAACGGATTTTCTGCATACTCTGGATAAGGTTTGTCAGCGCCCATTAATTTGCAGCGTTTATTAGCTATAAAACGAATGTAGTCTTCTAAATCATCAATCGGAATTCCAGGGAATTCGTTTCCGATAATGTGATGGGCCCATTTAATTTCAAGATCAACAGCTTCTTTAAAGGTGGTGGTAACAAAATCCTCATACCATTCACGGTCGAGTTGAGGATTTTCATTTAATGTTTCTTTAAAGATATGGGCAAATAAGTTTACATGAATTTGCTCATCTCGATTAATATAGTTGATCATCGTACTTGTAGAGACCATCTTCTGGTTTCGAGCTAAATTATAGAAGAATGCAAAGCCGGCGTAGAAGAATAACCCTTCTAATACAACGTCATAAACCACAGATTTTAAGAATTTATCTATACTCGGCTCATTTGCAAACTCTTCATATCCATCGGTTATAAATTGATTTCTTTCCATGAGGATTTCATCGTGTTTCCAATATTCGAAGATTCGCTCTTGTTCACTTTGATCTACAAGAGTAGATAGAACATAAGAATAAGATTGATTATGGACGACTTCCTGAAAAGCGAGCACTTGCATGAGAGCTGAAACGCTTGAGTCGGTTAAATAGTCAGCTACTTTTCCGGAGTAATCGGTTTGGATCGAATCTAAGAACGCGAGCAAACCTATAATTTTTTTAAAAGAGGCTTGCTCTTGTGCAGATAGCTCAGGCCACTGTTTTAAATCATTGCTCATATTTATTTCACTGGGAATCCAAAAGTTTGCCAGCATCGTCTTATACATCGGATAGGCCCAAGAGTAGCGAGTATCATCCCAGTTAAGAACGTTTGAACTTCTGCCATTGACTATGCCTGTTGAAGCGTTAGGGGCATGATGATCCACGAGCTTTCGTTTTTGCAGTGTATGATCCATTATTATTCCTCCTTAAGATGAGCAGCTTTCGCACTCATCAAATTCTCCTTGGCTTGAAGTGGAACGGGTATAATAAGTAGTTTTCAATCCTGACTTCCAAGCGTCGATGTGTAAAGCGAGCAATTCTTTCGCTTGAATTGTGTTCTTGACGTATAGATTAAACGAGATGGATTGATCAATGTACTTTTGGCGTACGGCATTTTGTTTAATACTAGAATGCTGGTCCACATCATAAGCCGATTTATAGTACCAGTAAGTATCCGGACTCAAGTCAGGGGCAGTCACTGGAATTTTAAAGTCTTTTTTCTCTTCGGAATAGAACTTCTTAAAGATCGGATCAATACTTGCCGTACTTCCGGCAATTAAGGATGTACTGGAATTTGGTGCTACCGCCATTAAATATCCGTTTCTCATGCCATTGCGATGTACCTCCTGCTGAAGCCCTTTCCAGTCATGAGCATCGTCTTGGTCAAACGATCGTTTAACAAAGAATTCCCCGGTTTCCCAGTCAGATCCTTCAAAAAGAGGGTAACTCCCTTTTTCTTTTGCGAGTTCACTGCTTGCCTTAATCGTATAGTAGGAGATTTCCTCGTACACTTCATCAGCATAATCGACCGCTTGATCGGATTCCCAAGCGATTTTTTTCTGAGCGAGCAGGTGGGCCCAGCCGAACGTACCTAATCCGATTCCTCTATACGCTTGGTTCGTTAATTGCGCTTGCAGGACCGGAATCGTATTTTGGTCAATGACATTATCCAGCATTCTCACTTGAATAGGGATCAACCGTGGAAGGACATCGTTAGGAACGGCACGGCCTAAGTTAATGCTCGATAAGTTGCAGACAACAAAATCGCCAGGTGTTTGAACGGTTATAATCTTTCCATCTTCAACCCGTTGTTCTTCCTGAGTAGTCGGACTTTGGTTTTGAGTGATTTCCGTACAAAGGTTACTGCAGTAAATCATTCCTTTATGGCTGTTCGGGTTCATACGGTTGACTTCATCACGATAGAACATATAAGGGGTTCCCGTTTCTAGCTGTCCAATCATGATTCGCTTCATGATCTCAATAGCTGGGACCTTTTCTTTAGAAAGACGTTCGTTTTCAATGCAGGCTTGGTAACGTCCTCTAAAGGATCCGTTTCCACGCGTTTCATCATAGTAATCTTCTAACGAAAAGCCCATAACGTCTCGTACTTCGTGAGGATCAAACAAGTACCAGTCCTCGCGACGTTCAACAGCTTCCATAAAGAGATCAGGAATGGATACACCCGTAAACAAATCATGCGTACGCTGGCGTTCATCTCCGTTATTTAATCGACTATCAAGAAAAGGGAAGATATCTTTGTGCCAAATGTCTAAATAGACGGCCACAGCTCCTTGACGCTGGCCTAGCTGGTCTACGCTTACAGCTGTATTATTCAGTTGTTTCATCCAGGGAAGTACACCTGAGGAAACGCCTTTAAATCCTCGAATATCACTGCCTCGACTGCGGATTTTTCCTAAGTAAACGCCTATGCCGCCTCCGTGCTTACTTAAATTCGCAATATCCGTATTGCTGTCATAAATGGATTGCAGACTATCGTCTACTGTATCGATAAAGCATGAGCTCAATTGACCGTAACGCTTTCCGGCATTAGCAAGTGTAGGAGTGGCTACTGTCATGTATAGATGACTTAAAGCCCAATATGATTCTTTGACCAGCTCTAACCGACGGGCAGTATTTTCGTGTGCCATTAAAACCATTGCGATGACCATGAAACGTTCTTGAGGAAGTTCATAAACAAGTCCGGATTTCGAGCGAGCTAAGTAACGATCACCAAGTGTCTTAAGCCCGATATAAGTAAATAATCCATCACGCTCGGGAACGATTGCTTTTTCGAGCTCGTCCATTTCTTCTTTTGTATAAAGATTAAGTAAATTTGGGTCATATATATCCTCGTTAACTAACGTTTCAATTAAACGATGGAAGCCTTCGTATGACTTTGTTGTACCGCGATTAGAGATCGAAGCTTCATACATTTGCTGTAAATGAATTCTGCTGGCTAAGTACGTCCAGTTAGGAGCTGTTTCACTAATCTCAGCTAAACATTCCA
Source organism: Halobacillus andaensis (assembly GCF_014636475.1). Taxonomy (GTDB): domain Bacteria; phylum Bacillota; class Bacilli; order Bacillales; family Halobacillaceae; genus Halobacillus_A; species Halobacillus_A andaensis. Next base: position 72,983 of record NZ_BMEL01000005.1, on the reverse strand, counting down.
AAATTAAAGCATTAGCCTGTTCACTTTGGTTTCCTTTAATCTCTTTTGATTTTTCGATGATGCGCTTCATTGGCAAAGCAGGAAAATTCTCCTCCTGTGCTTTTAACCATTCTTGCCAGTACGATGTCACAACTGTACTCAATACCTTCACTCCTCTATGAAAAATAGAAATTTCAGCCATAAAAAAATCCGCTCCTATGAATGAGCGGATGAAACCATGGGATGAAAGAGGACTCATATAGATTGAGGCTGCCTTCATTCCATCGTCTCATCTTCTCAATCCCCGAAGAAGTTGAAACTTCTGCGAATGAAGACAGGTCTCCTGACTTACGCTCGATTCTACTCCGGCCCCTTCCCGTGAAAAACACAGTGGGTGATTGCCGTTTTGAGAGCGATTACAGTTGCGGGGGCAGCTCTGGAATTTCACCAGATTCCCTATTAAGCCTAGTGGCATCTTTTGTTCGCGGATACTATATATGGTGTTTGTTTTAATTAATGTTAGCTTATATTGTGTTCTAAGCATAACGGAGATTAATGGAATGTGCAACCATTTTTGATCGATGACGGATTGTGGAAGGACAAAAATAAAGGAGAAACACTTAGTTTTATCGAATAAATGAGGGGTGAGAATTTTTTGAGATTGATAAACAGGAGGTAGACCAATGTCATTTAATTGGCATAAAGAAGCAGAAAAACAGTGGAATGAACGATCCACATTTTGGAACGCGAATAGTCAAAATATGTGGGATAGCGGAAGCAGGAAAACGATCATTCCTTTAGTAAAGCAACATGTGAAAAAAGGACATTCTATAGCCGATCTCGGGTGCGGGGACGGTTACGGTTCTTATAAATTAGCGCAAGCCGGCTATCAAGTAACAGGTTTAGATCTGTCAGAAGAAATGATTGAATTAGCTAAATCAAGGCTTGCGCACGAAACACTACATTTTGTACAGGGAGACTTAGTTCAGCTCCCATTTGAGGGTGAAAGCTTCGATGCAATTATGGCGATTAATTGCCTAGAGTGGGTAGAGGTTCCTTATCAAGGGTTAGAAGAGATGAAGCGGGTGCTTAAGCCGGGCGGAAAATTATGTATAGGAGTACTTGGTCCAACAGCTAAACCTAGAGTTAACAGTTACCCTCGTGTTTATGGGGAAGAGGTCATTTGTAACACGATGATGCCATGGGAGTTAGAACAGCTGGGGTTAGAAAACGGCTGGAAACTTAATGATGGACATGGTGTATTTAAAAGAGAAGCAGAAGGGATGGACATCTCTGCGCTTCCTAGAGAATTACAACAAGCGTTAACGTTCATGTGGGTATTTATTTTTGAAAAGGAGTAGTTATTTGTGGGATATGTCTTAGGTCTTCGAAAGCATATAGGAACCAAACCTTTAATCGTTCCTGGATCTAGTGTTCTGTGCTTTAACAATAAAGGAGAATTGCTGTTCATGAAGCGTAGTGATAATCATCAATGGGGACTGCCCGGCGGATCACTTGAGTTAGGGGAAAAGTTGGAGGAGACGGCTGTCCGAGAACTCTTTGAAGAGACGGGATTGCAAGCTCAGAATCTCACCTTTCAGCAAATATACTCGGGAAAAGAGCTCCATTATATTTATCCTAATGGAGATGAGGTTTACAATGTCATTGCTGCCTACACGTGTGAGTATGATGGAAGCGGGTGGAACAGCGATTCTGAAGAAACGTTAGCTATACAGTTTTGGCCTTTAGAGAATCTTCCTGCTCAAATGTGTTCACCTGATCGATTTGTTGTAGAAAAAGTGAAAGAGGGAGAAGAGGAAATTCGCCGGTGAACCTCCTTTTTCGCTGTAACAAAGAGGTTATCCATTTGATAAACCAAGAGAGACTGAAACGAAACATTACTCCCCACAGACTTGAACACAAGCCGCTAAAAAGAAATGAAGTGCAGTCAGAACAAAACCTGAGGGAAACGTTTAAGAACCATCGACTCAACTCTGGTGAAGGAGAAATTAAGGCTGAACAATATGTAAGGATTAATAATACGAACAAGAGCGCAGTTGAGACAGCAAAGCTCATTAAACGTACTTTTAACCTATAGGCGGCCTTCTGTGTGTATTTTCTAGTATAATAAATGGGGAGTATCATTCTGAGGAGTTGGTAAGAGGTGTATTCGGAAGAAGTGACGAAACGGGTTCAACAAGCTTTACGTTCCAATGATCAGGAGGCAGCTGAGCATGTTATAAAGTCTTTATCTAAGGTGGAGGTCATGGATCTCTATCTTCAAGACTACGGAGAGCAGATCTCTGCTAGTGAAATAAGAAGAATGATTTTAGACATCTTCGGGATTCATTTAGAAGGCATTTCTGCTCTTGAAAAACTTAGAATCTCCCTATTTTCAAAAGGGCAATGGATTGCACAAAAACCAAGTGACTTGTTTGTCGTTTACACAGGTGCTGGAGATGTCGATGTGAACATTTACCCTGCCCCTTACTTTATTGAAAAAATGGGGACAAGCCAGCTTCCTGAAGAGTTAACTTTTAAGTTGGAAGGCTTAGGTTATACACCAATAGAAAATGGTTATTACTATCGCAATCCTGATGGTAAAGGTGTGCCTTTATCTTTTAAAGATCAAACCATTGCTGCTATTGGAGAAGTGGTCATGACTACATATAAAAATTTTTAAAAGAAAACCGCAGATCAATACTGATTCTGCGGCTTTTTTCGTATTTAATGGATACTCCATAAGAACTCAGCTACCGATTCATCGACACCAGGATGTTCGTGTAGCCCGGAATGAGTGGAAAATTCATCGATAAACGTTTCCTGATGAAAGTTTCTTCTTGGAACAATATTTTGCAAACCGTGGGCACTTTGCTCTGTGACGAGTCCATCCCAGTGATCTTCCTCTGGATCTTCTTCATTGACGACTCCGGCTATAGATAAAGCTGGCACATCTTCATCAAAATTCTGCTTATTATTAATCATCGTCGTTAAAGCATTCGATTCCACTTGTAAATCCACAACTGCTTCTCCTGTATTCAACGAGAAATAGTCGCTTTGCCCAATACCCAGGAAAGGACTTCCAATGGCTACCAGTTTGTTAACGTCAGGGTAGTCGCCTTCCTGGTTGTTTAATAAAAAGTTTGTAGAAGCTAAGCCACCCATAGAGTGACCAACTAAATTTACTTGATCGATCGCATAGTCATGCTTAAGCTTGGTCATAATGTGCTGCATCCAATTTGTCTGGTCAGCTACACTCGCGCGGTTATTCTCAAAAATAACCTGGATGAATGGATTCATCGTGTGAGGAATGCCCCCGCGAACACGTATATCTCCTGAAGATTTAACGTAAATCATCATTCGCTTCGTTCCCCAATTATTATCTTCGAAACGTTTGAGCATTGTATTAAAGGAACCAGGTCCTCCTTTAAAGCCATGCACAAAAATCGTCGGTGTAATTTCCGTCGGCTTCTCAGAACGAGTGGGTGTAGAATTTATAAAAAAGAGCGAACCGCCCAAGACGAATGATAAGATCGTGATGAGTATGAACTTTTTTTTGTGATGAATCAGTTTGTCGAGCATAATGGTCCTCCCAGCATCTTCCCCCATTTTAATACAAATCCCAACATTTTTAAAGCTTATATTTCAATTATGTTACAAATGTTACGGAAATATGTTAAGGGGAAATCCCTGAGTTTTTATAGCAGTTAACGCCGAATTTTTCTTAACAGCCTGAGAATTTCAATATATAACCAGGCAAGAGTAATGATAAGGCCAAAAGCACCGTACCACTCCATGTATTTAGGAGCCCCGCGTTTCGCGCCTCGTTCAATAAAGTCAAAATCCAAAACAAGATTTAGAGCTGCGATCGCCACGATAAATATACTGACTCCAATCCCAATAGCTCCGCTTGAATGCAGGTAAGGGACTTCCGCTTGTAAGAAAATACGTAATAAAATGTTCACTGCATAAACGATAAAGATGCCGATCGTTGCCGAAATGACCATTAATCGAAACTTTTTCGTAACTTTAATGATGCGTGTTGAATAAAGGAAGAGAAGTCCTCCCATCACTGCAAACGTCAAGGCGGCCGCCTGAATCACAATACCTGGGTAGCTTGCTTCAATGTATGATGAAAGGCCTCCAAGGAAAAAGCCTTCAAGTGCCGCATAAATAGGTGCTGTAACAGGCGCTGCTTTTTTTATAAATACCGTAATTAAAGCAACAATAAAACTTCCCACTGCTCCGATGATCATCATCATCGTTATGTCCACACCTTGATAGTACTGATACCATGTGTAAACAGCTGTTCCTAGTAAGAACAATAACAAGATACTTGTCTTGAAAACAGTGCCTCCAAGCGTCATCGTACTGCTTGAGTTGCGAGAGCGGCTGAATACTTCATTCTTTAGTACAGGATTTCCAGTTCTCATCGTTTTCTACTCCTCTCCAATCAACTCTTTATTTTAAACTTTTTCTTTTCTAAGTCCTTCTCCGAAGTGTAACGCATTAAAACTCTTTCTTCATACTAACAGCTATTTTTATGAATGAATGCCCTACAAAATATCATATATATGGAAGGAATAGAAAAGGAGTGGGAGAGAAATGAATTCACCTATGTTTTTAAGTTTATATGATCCCTATGTGGTACAAACTTTACAATCGGTTTGTGGTCATCCAGTCACAGTCCAAACAACACAAGGCTCGATAAGAGGGATTCTTAGAAATGTTATGCCCGATCATATTGTTATTGAAAACAGCGGAGTTCCGTTCTTCGTTCGCACGCAGCAAATCGTTTGGGTCTTTCCGTCACACTAAAAGAAAGGAGGAGGTTCATTTATGTTTAAAAGAATCAATAAATTACAAATTGAATTGCCCATTCCTGAGTATGGAGATAAAAATGCGGCAGCTGCTGTACAGGAATTGCTAGGCGGAAAATTTGGCGAAATGTCGACGCTGAATAATTATATGTACCAGTCTTTTAATTTTCGTGGAAAAAGGAAGCTAAAACCCTTCTATGATTTGGTAGCGAGCATAACAGCAGAAGAATTTGGACATGTTGAGCTTGTTTCGACTTCTATAAACTTATTATCTAGAAATATTACGTTTCCTGGCCCTCCCGATATTACCCCATTGCAGGCTGGAAAGGACGCACGCAATACATATCAGTTTATTGCCACTGCACAGACGGCATTAGCTGGTGATTCGATGGGGCGAGCGTGGACAGGGGATAACGTCTTTAACAGCGGAAATTTAGTTCTTGATCTTCTGCATAACTTTTTCCTCGAGTTAGGGGCAAGAACTCATAAAATGCGGGTGTACGAAATGACGGATCATCCAACGGCCCGAGAAATGATTGGGTATCTTCTCGTTCGCGGCGGTGTTCATGTATTGGCCTATGCGAAAGCGATTGAAATGATTACAGGAGTCGATTTAAAGAGAATGCTTCCGGTCCCTGATCTCAGTAATGCAAAATTTGATTATGCCCGTAAATATGAAGAGCAGGGGTTAAATAATATTCTTTATACGTGGAGCGACCATGATTATCGTGATATTCGTCAAATTTGGAAAGGGGAAAACCCAGAAACCGGCCAAAAGTTACGAGTAATTGATGGAACGCCAAAAGGAGCGCCGATTCCTGACTTAGATGATCTTCCTGAAGAATTCGCTCCAGGTATAGATCCAGATGATTACCAAAGAATTGCCAGAATGCTGATGGAGAAAATGTAAAACAAATCCTACGCATTATGATGTTTATATTTTCCTTTCAACAGGAAAACTAAGAACAAGTTTTCATATTGAAAGGAGAATAGCATTGGACCAACAAGAACTAAAGAAGAAGATTTATAATATTATGGATCAACATAAAATTGGAACACTGGCTACTGTGAAGCAAGGGAAGCCTCATTCTCGTTACATGACATTTTCAAACGATGATGAGTTTACCTTTTACACCCCTACGAATAAAGAAACACACAAAGCGGAAGAGATTGAAGAAAACCCTAATGTTCATATCTTAATTGGATATGAAGGTGAAGGATTTGGAGATGCTTATTTAGAAGTAGAAGGTCAGGCTAAAATTCGGGATGATCAAAAGATAAAAGACTGGCTTTGGAGTGAAGAAATGGAGCGCTGGTTTACTAGCAAAGGTGATCCAGATTATATTGTTCTTGAAATTTATCCAGAAAGCATACGTTTAATGAATGCAGGAGAAAAAACTCCTGAAATATTAGAACTATAAGCAAAAAGACGTTGGGAGATAACTGAATAAGGCATAATATAATCCGAACGATTTCATTGAAATCAGTTCGGATTATTATGTGCCAAGAAAGGATTTTACCCTCGCTGCGTCAAAACACTTCGCTTTCCGTGGGCACGGCCTCAGCTTCCTCAGAAAGCAAAGAGCGCTTTCCTGCGGGATCTTCGACTCGCGCTGTTCCCACAGGAGTCTGCGTGTTTTGACTGCGCTAATGATCTGCGCTAACGGAAAAAGTGGAATCGTGGAACCAACCTAAATGAACACCTAAGTGCAAACTCTGTTTTCATGCGGACACAGCATGATTAAGATAAAGGAGGCCGCTGAAAAACTGAGGTCCATGAAAGGTAGAATTTTAAAAAGCGGTCTGTGCAATAATTAATTTCTACACAGACCGCTTTTCTTCTAACTTTAAGGAGATTTGCGCCTCCTCTTCCTTCATAAGTTTAACGATTCGTACTTAGTTGTAAAAATAGACATCGTACCTTGTAACATACGGAAGGGTTTTTCGATTGATCTCTGTTGATGCCACGATGAGCGTTCGGTGGTGACGCCTGCGGAAACAGCGCGAGCCGAAGATCCACTTGGTCAAGTGAACTTCTTGACCAAGTTAGCTGAGGCCGTGCCCGCGGCAAGCATCCACCGACAAGCGATTCGTGAGATACAAGCTGATGGCTGCCTCAAAAGTGGAGGCAGCTTTTTTAATGGTGAAGCGCGTGTTGAATCATTTGCTGAAGGACGTTGATCACGTGTTCGTCATCATGGGAATAATACATCGTCGTTCCTTCTCTGCGATATTTAACGAGGCGTAAGTTTTTTAAGAAACGGAGCTGGTGAGAGACCGTCGATTGACGGAGCTTTAAGCTTTCCGCAATTTCATTGACACTGTATTCTTTTTCAAAAAGTAGATTGAGGATCCTGACGCGAGTAGGATCGGAAAGCGCCTTAAAGGTTTGTGTCACGACGAACAACGTTTCTTCATCAAGGTCCTTTGTGTAAAAAGAATCATCCATGCTCGGTGCCTCCCTTATCTTGTTCTAGCATTGCACAATATTCGTCCTCATACTCGATTTCAATTGTAATATGATCCAGATGAATGGAATCAAGAACTTCTTTCACGCGCTCTTTAATCATACATACATCTTCTTTTGATGAAGCGGAGGGAACGACGACGTGTGTGGAGAAGGCATGATGCTCGCCATCCAATGACCACAAATGTGTATGATGGGTGGATTGAACGTTTGGCAGCTGATTCATTTTTTGTATAATTCGGTCGAGATCAATATTTTCTGGAACAGCCTCCAGGAATAAACGCATGGTCTTAATTAAGTTAATGATTACGTTGTAGAGAATGTATAACGTAATACCAATTGATGCAAGAGGGTCTAGAATAGGCAAATCCGCAAAGGTCATAATAACACTAACGATGAACACAGCGACCCATCCTAAAACGTCTTCTAGTAAATGCCATGTCATGACTTTTTGGTTCATGGATTCGCCGCCTCGAAGTCTAAAGACAGCTGCTCCATTTACGACGATACCGAGAACAGCAAGACCCATCATACCTAATGTATGAGGCTGTTCAGGATTCATCAGTCTCGGAATCGCTTCGGATAAAATAAAAATGGACCCTACGACTAAAACAATACTATTAATTAAAGCGGCAAGCAGCGAGAATCGTTTAAAGCCGAATGAGAACTGCTCCGTTTTTTCTTTCTTTGAGAACTTTTGCAAGAACCAAGCGAGACCTAAGGATAAAGAATCACCTAAATCATGAAGCGCATCGGAAATAATCGCCATACTATTGGTAAGTATTCCGCCGATTAATTCAATAATCGTAAATCCAAAGTTTAAAAAGAAGGCAATCTTAATGTTACCCGTCGTATGATCGTGATGGTGGTGATGATGCCCCATTAAAAAGCACCCCCTTATTTCAATATATGTGTATATGTACATATAATATTAATAGGAAGAAAAAAAAGTGTCAACGAAATATAAAAAGTCAGGGGTTAACCTGACTCAGGCTGTCGAAAAAGCTTAGACAGATGAAATATGGGATTATATGGTGATTCCTCCATTAGGGTCTAGAGAAAAGAAACAGGAAAAAGCGCCGCTTTCCGCGGCGCAAGACGAAAAGTCTTCTCGGTCTGCGACTTGTGGGGCCTCTCCTGTCTGCTCGTCCCGCAGGAGTCGTCACTTTTTCCGTTCCGGTTGATCAAAATAAGCTTTCGGAACACTTGAAGTATGGAGTCTTGTTGACATCTTTGTCTCTATAAGAGGAAAGCCTCTCCGCCATTAGTTCTAGTGCTCTTTTATCGAAAAAGGGTTTTAGGAAATGGCGACCCTCCTATGGGAAATACGAATAAGGTGTGACCCCGGAGGGCTGATAAAGCCCGAGGAGGCACACCATTCGCCCTAGGAAAGGGAGTCGTTTCCTAAAACCCTTTCCTCTTCCCGATGCAAGGAATGATTACACTTTCAAGGTAAAAGAGAAAACTAAAGTTTCTCTACAAGCAGTCAGGGGTTAACCTGACTTTTTACGTGTTTTTATTAGCATTTGGATAAAACTTTTCTTCTATCTCTGGATATTCATTCAAGTGATCCGTAACTTGGGCAAGGTTATGAACTTCACGTAATAAGAATGATTTATCGAGTTCATAGATAACTTCATGCTCAATATGATCCATCGTATTGCAAGCAAACTCCCATAATTTATCGTGCTTGCTGATGTCAATGGATTCGGCTACCTTAGCTAAGGAGGAGATAATGTCTGTAATGATTAAATGGTTATTTTTTGCATAATGACGGATAAATCCGAAACCACGGTACAAGTAATAATCAAATGTTTCTTCCTTAAGAATGACGCGTACTTGTTTTTGGTCATCGGCTAAATAAGGGCTGAAGGTAATGTAGCTGTCTACACTTAACATAAGTTCGGACATTTGATGAATCGTATTTGAAGCGGTTTTTGGATCGTTGTTTCCAATCGCTTTAATCGCGATTTCAGCTAACTTATGCATCCCCATTTGTAAGTCTTGAATCTCTGTTTCTTTATGCCCCATTTCAAACATCTCATAGTATTTTGAGTCCTCGATCTCGTTAGCTCCGGGCCCCCAAAAACTAAAGAATTCATTTCCGGCTAACACATAGTCGCCGACTTGGAAATGCAATTCAATAATAATATTGTCATTTCTAGCTTCAGTAATCATTTTGTTATAATCTACTACTTGTAAATAGCCTGAACCTCTAGCTAATACGGTGTGCTGTTTGTCTCGATCCTTTTCTTTAAGATCACCTGGTTCTTCTATTCGGTGATCATCAAGGTCTTTACGAAGCGAATGGTAAATAATATCTTTAGAGACATTTTTCATGGTGTACGTAATATTGTGAACTTGCATCCAAGTGGTGGCATGGTTAATAAAATAGATAAATACAACAGCCGTTACGAACGCTAAGGTAACAGTCATAACAGGTGTAGCTACGAAAGTATCGTTTGAAGCATTTCCGATAAATAGAAAGGTGAGCAATACATAAACAAAGCTACCATTAAAAATACCGAGAGCATGCTGAGTCTGTCGATCTGATACAAAGTTTAACAGCATACGAGGGGAAAACTGTCCGCTAAAAGTAGTAAGTACAACGAGTAAGGAGTTTAACGTGAATGCGCTCAGCGTTAAAATACCGCCAATGAGTGTACTAACTAAAGTTCTTGTAACGGAGGCTTCAATTTGCAGCATTTGAGGTGCTACTCCTTCTAAACCAATTTGGAGGTCTAGTACTAAAGTTATTGCAACTAAGAAAGCAGATATAAAAATGTAAATGGCTGGCATATACCATAAGGTCATTTGCATCTCATGTTTTCGCTGCCTTCTAGACATTCGAAAGTATTTTCGGACTTCAACCGGGAGCAAATTTAAAAACATATGGGGCGACCTCCTATTCTAATATAATAATTTTGCTAGACGTAATATTCCCTGCCTATACCTTTTTAAACAGAAAATTGAACTACCCGCCACTTAACACCCCGCAAGGTGCAGTCCGAGAAGACTTTCAGGCATGCCCCGCGTAAAGAGACGCTTTTTCCAGTGCCTTTTCTATAGACAAAAATGAAGGAGCCTTGTCATCTTATGTTTCATCTGTCCTAGCTTTTTCAACAGCCTGTAAAACAAAAATAGTTGGTTTTTTAATAAAATTTTGTATAGTTAGATTATCGATGTCTTTAGAGAAGAGGATGGTACACGATGTGGGTGAAGAAAACATTTGAAGAAATGACGAAACAAGAACTGTATTCAATTTTAGAATTGCGCGTGCGTATATTTGTCGTAGAGCAAGAGTGTCCTTACCAAGAAGTTGATGGAAGAGACGAGGAATGCCTGCATATATGGAAAGAGGAGGATGGAGCCATTCAAGCTTATTGCCGCATTGTGCCTCCTGATCATGAGCATGATCATTATTCAATCGGAAGAGTGCTTGTTACAAAAGAAGCGAGAGGTACAGGAGCTGGGAGAGAGCTTATGGATCGTGCAATCTCTCTTTTAAGAAATGAATGGGAAGTACCTTCGATTTGGCTGCATGGTCAAGAATACTTACGTAATTTTTATGGGTCATTTGGATTTCAAGAAGTATCGGAAGTCTATCTTGAAGATGATATTCCTCACGTCGATATGCTGATGATAAATAGAGTCCCTAAAGGTTTGAATTAAAGATGTGTGTGGAAGATAACCCTGTGACTACTTTACACATGGAGGGTACATGAATGAGTCCACAAACGTTTACGAAACAATATATAAATGGAGAATGGCGTCCAGGCTCCAGCGATAAAACGGTAGAAAATGTTAATCCTTATACGAGTCAGACGTTATCAACTATTCCATCTGCTAATGAAGATGACTTGAATGAAGCGTATCGTGCGGCAGAAGAGGCCCAAAAGGAATGGATGACCTACACACCTGATGAAGTTCAATCCTATTTTGAAGCACTGATTAAAGTGGTAGAGAAGCGTAAAGATGAGATTGTTGACTGGCTTGTGAAAGAGGCAGGAAGCACACTCGTAAAAGCAGAAGTGGAATACCAAGCAGCGCTTGGCATTATTAAAGAATCTTCTTCGTTTCCAACGCGAATGACGGGTCAAATTTTGCCTTCAAACACCAAAGGGAAGGAGAACCGTGTCTATCGGTCACCTAAAGGTGTCGTAGGAGTAATTGGACCATGGAACTTTCCGTTTCATTTAGCACTGCGTTCCATTGCGCCAGCTGTAGCAACTGGCAATACCGTAGTGGTTAAGCCAGCTTCCGATACACCAGTAACTTCTGGTTTGTTTATTGCCGAATTATTTGAAGAAGCTGGATTTCCTAAAGGTGTTTGTAACGTAGTAGTTGGGAGAGGTTCTGAAATTGGAGATGCCTTTGTGACTCACCCCACCGTTAAACTGCTATCATTTACAGGCTCAACTGAAGTAGGCAGTCATATTGGTGAACTAGCTGGCAAACACATTAAAGATACAGCTTTAGAGCTCGGTGGAAACAATGCTATGATTGTGCTTGACGATGCCAATATCGAAAAAGCCGTTCAGGCTGCAGCTTTTGGTAAGTACTTGCACCAGGGTCAAATTTGTATGTCACTTAACCGAATCATTGTTCATGAAACGATTCATGACGAATTTGTTGAAGTCTTTAAAGAGAAAGTAGAAAGGTTAAAAGCTGGGGATCCATCTGAAAAAGATACCGTTGTTGGACCTTTAATTAATCATGAGGCTGTAGAACGTATTCAAGATGAGATAGCTTCAAGTGTAGAGCAGGGAGCATCCATTCTTACGGGTGGAGACGCAGAAGGTAATATTATGCAGCCCACGGTCCTTACTGGCGTAACGAATGAAATGCCGGTAGCGGAGCATGAAATGTTTGGTCCCGTGGCGTCCATTATTAAAGTAAGCAGTGAAGAAGAAGCAATTGCTGTAGCGAATCATTCTCTTTATGGATTAAGCGGCGCTGTATTTACAGAAGACATTCACCGTGGCGTGGAAGTAGCTAAAAGAGTAGAGACGGGTATGATTCACGTGAATGATCAATCCGTTAACGATGAAGCACATGTTGCTTTTGGCGGTGAAAAGGAATCTGGTATTGGAAGATTCGGCGGAGAATGGGCGCTTGATAAATTTACAACCGTAAAATGGATAGGCGTCATGAATGGATATCGAGAATTTCCATTTTAATAACAGAAAACCGGAGCTGAGACGGCTCCGGTTTTTTACTGCTCTTCTTTAAATTTTTTAAAGCGATGCACAGCTTCTCGAAGGTGTTCTTCAGAGTTGTTAAGACCAATGCGGACATAGAATTCGCCGTATTCTCCAAAGCCAACGCCAGGAGCGACAAACAATCCGACTTTATCTAGAAGTTCATCTGCAAAAGATTCGGACGTGTACCCTTCAGGAACCTTAAGCCACATAAAGAAAGACCCTTTGCACGGTGTAATTTCGTATCCAGCTTCTTGTAAACCAGTGACTAATAAGTTTCTTCTTTTTTCGTACGTCTCTTTAAGGTCTTCCACGCATTGTTGAGAATCGAGCAATGCGGTAGCAGCTGCATCTTGTACCGCCCCAAACAAACTGACATAGTAATGGTCTTGAATGAGTTCTAAGGCTTGTACGACACTCGGATTACCAACCGCAAAAGCGATACGCCAGCCTGCCATGTTATAGGTTTTAGACATGGTGTAAATTTCAACTCCAACGTTTTTAGCTCCAGGGACTTGCAGAAAGCTTAATGGTTTATCCCCATCAAAACCGATGGCTCCATAAGCAAAGTCGTGGACGACGCAAATGTCCTGCTGATCAGCCAAGGCAATCGTTTCTTCAAAAAATGCTTCATTGGCAACGGCTGACGTTGGGTTGTTCGGGTAATTTAAAAACATAAGTTTCGCTTTTTGTAAGGTCTCTTGATCAATCTTATCGTAATTAGGAAGAAACCCATTTTCCTCAAGTAAAGGGAGCGGCTCCATAACACCATTGGCGAGGGCCACACCTGACCAGTAATCTGGGTATCCAGGGTCTGGCACGAGGGCCACGTCTCCCTCGTTTAAAAAGCATTGACTCAATTCGACTAATCCGGCTTTGCTGCCGAATAAGACGGCAACTTCGTTGGAAGGATCCACGTCAACGTCGTATTCCCTTTTATAATAAGTAGCTACAGCTTCTTTTAAATGATCAAACCCTTGAAAAGGAGAATATTTGTGATTAACCGGGTTTTCAGCTGCTTTCTGTAAGGATTTCACAATATGGTCAGGGGTAGGCTGGTCTGGGTTTCCTTGACCTAGGTTGATTAAATCATGCCCCTGTTGCTGATATGTATAAAGTTTTTTGACGAGCTTGGCAAAAAACTGTTCAGGCAAGCGAGCTAAAGCATCAGATTGCTGGAATTCTTTCATAAGATCCTCCCTTTATTCATTTTTTGAAAAGTTTAATAATTTATACTAACGTGCTCAATGTTATTTGTAAAGAGGACGTTTTTGCCGCATGGGATTTTGGGGTATAACTAAAGAGAAAGGTGTGATGAATTTGAAGATTGTTATTATTGGAGGCGATGCTGCAGGAATGAGTGCAGCGATGCAAATGGTGAGAAATAGTGAGGGGAATGAAGTGGTTACTTTAGAACGTGGCGAAATTTATTCTTACGGGCAGTGTGGACTGCCGTACGTTATCGGAGGAGAAGTCGATTCTACAGACGATTTAATTGCAAGAACTCCTGAAACCTTTCGCGAAAAGTACGGAATTGATGCCCGAGTCCTTCATGAAGTAACACGTGTCGATTGTGATCATAAAATCGTTCATGGCATTGATCATGCCAGTGGAGAGGAATTCGAAGAGCGATATGACCGATTGCTTGTAGCCACAGGTGCCGATCCAATTATGCCACCGTGGGAAGGAAAGCATCTCGATGGTATCTTTCCATTAAAGACGATCCCTGATGCAGAAACGATCATAGAGGATCTAAATAAGGATGTACAAGATGTTGCTATAATTGGCGGAGGTTATATTGGGCTAGAGATGGCTGAGAACCTTGTAAATATTGGGAAGAATGTCCGCATCATAGACCGCGGAGCTCAGCTTGCGAAGATTTTTGATGAAGAAATGGGGGAACTCGTTCACCAAGAAGCAAAAAGAAATGGAATGGAGCTGTCCCTTGGCGACTCTGTAGAAGGATTCGAGGGAGAAGGTCGAGTGGAATGTGTAGTGACGGATAAAGGACGTTATCCGGCGGACCAGGTGTTAGTAGCCGTTGGCGTGACGCCAAACACATCATTTCTAGAAGATACAGGTATATATAAGAGTTATAACGACGCGATTCAAGTCAACGGATTTATGGAAACAAGTATTATGGATATATATGCTGCTGGCGACTGTGCTACCCAATATCACCGAATTAAAGAGCGGCACGATTACATACCGCTTGGCACCCACGCGAATAAACAAGGACAGATTGCGGGGTTAAATATCGTCAATGAGCATAAAAGTTTTCAGGGCATAGTAGGAACTTCCATTTTGAAGTTTTTTGATTTAACGTTAGGTCGTACAGGCATTTCGTCTCGTGAAGCGGAACAAGAAGGCATTCCATATAAGACAGTTGCTATTAAATCCACCCATGCTGCTGGTTATTATTCAAAAGAAGGAACGATGAACGTTAAGCTGATCTATCATGAAAAAACGCGAACGTTATTAGGTGGTCAGATTATTGGAAAAGAAGGCGTAGATAAACGGATCGATGTATTAGCCACAGCGCTCTATCATCAAATGTCTGTGGATCAATTAATCGAACTGGATCTAGCCTATGCACCTCCATATAATAGCGTATGGGACCCGATTCAACAGGCGGCAAGGAAAGCAAAGTGAAACCAAAGCCCATCTTATTCGTATGAATTAGTTAAGAAGAAATAAGGAGGGTCATTGATGAGTGAACAAGGATGTATCAAATGTGGAAGTACGGATGCGGATTCGAAAGATGTCGCGATGACTGGAACGGGACTATCCAAAATGTTTGATGTACAGAACAATCAATTTACAGTCGTCTTTTGTAAGAACTGCGGCTATTCGGAATTCTATAATAAGCAGGCATCTCAGGCGAGTAACATATTTGACTTTTTCTTTGGTGGTTAGCGAGATTGACAGCCTTCAACGGGCTGTCTCCTTTTTTATGTGTCTTCATTCAGTGTGATAATATATAGGGATAACGTTAGGGATGAGGGGATTGAAGAGGTCATGTGGCAAAAGGCAGAATCCTTTATACGTCAATGTTATACAGAGTTGGATCAATCTTCTTTGATAGAGGAACGATTGGCGGAGGTGAAAGATTCTATTGATCAGACGGGGACGTACCAGCATACATATGAAGAGCTGGAGTATGGTGCAAAGGTGGCTTGGCGCAACAGCAACCGTTGTATTGGCCGGCTTTTTTGGGATACTTTGCAGGTATTTGATCATCGGAGTCTAAAGACGGAAGGGGAAGTAAGAGACGCGTTGTTTGATCATATTGATTATGCTACGAATAAAGGCAGAATTCGTTCCACCATATCGATTATGCCTCCTGCTATAGATGGAAAACCTCTGCGTATTTGGAATCATCAGCTTATTCGGTATGCAGGATATGAGGGAGCGACAGGGGTTGTTGGGGATCCTGCATCAATTGAGTTTACGAACGCATGTCGACGCTTAGGGTGGGGAGGGGACGGAAGTGCTTTTGACGTTCTCCCACTCGTTATACAAATAGGCGACAGTGCACCAAAATGGTATGACATACCTTCAGAAAAAGTACTTGAAGTACCGCTTCGACATCCGGAGTTTGAATGGTTTAAAGACCTGCAGTTGAAGTGGTACGCAGTTCCTATTATATCCGATATGTGTTTAGAAATTGGCGGGATTCACTATACCGCCGCTCCGTTTAATGGCTGGTACATGGAAACGGAAATCGGGGCCAGAAATTTAGCTGACGACTTTCGTTACAATTTACTTCCTGTTGTAGCCGAAGGAATGGGATTGAATACACGCAGAAATACTACGTTGTGGAAGGATCGGGCGTTAATTGAATTGAATCAAGCCGTCCTTCACTCTTATAAAACGGATAAGGTAAGTATTGTAGATCATCATAGTGCTGCTCAGCAATTCCAATTATTCTTATCAAAAGAGCAGAAATGCGGGCGTGAAGCTAAAGGGGATTGGACGTGGCTCATACCGCCACTCTCCCCGGCTTCCACAAAAATTTTTCACCAATCGTTTGAAGACCGTATGGATACACCTAATTATTTCTATCAGGATAAAGTTTATTAATTAAAAAGGGATTTTCAGCTTGTAGATAAACTCAAGGTTTTTCTACAAGTTTTTTATTCTTGCCCCGAAGTCGATTCTTCCATTTGCCTTCATGGTGGAGGCAGTTTAACCGAACCTGTTCGATCTCTAGGATAAAGGAGAGGATAAAAAAAAGCTGTCGAAAACTTTCTCGACAGCCTGAAAAGCCTAAAGCAGGGCTTTTTTTATTCGTATAAGTCAGGACGTCTGTCTTGAAAAATAGGGATTTGTTCACGAATAGCTTCTACTCTTGAAAAATCTACCTCGCACAGTAAGATTTCTTCTTGTTCTCCAGCTTCAGCCACAACATTTCCCCACGGGTCGATCACAATTGAATGACCGCCAAATTCATTGTTTTCATCAGCGCCTACTCGGTTACAAGCGATGACGAAGCTTTGATTTTCAATGGCACGGCTGATCAGAATGTTTCTCCAATGTTCGACTCTTGGTTTTGGCCACTCTGCGACAACAAACAGCGCTCTGGCGCCATTGAGCATGTGCGTCCTAATCCATTCAGGGAAACGGATATCATAACAAATGACGCCTGCAACAAGGGTGTCGTTCAACGTGAAATTTCCTTTTTGGTTACCGGAATTCAAATATTTCTCTTCATCCATTAAACGGAATAAATGAGCTTTACGATAATTTAAAATACGATTACCGTCAGGGTCATAAGCGACTAGTGTATTATAAAAATGACCGTTATCTTTTTCTGCAACTGAACCGGTAATCGTGACACTGTGCTGTTTGGCGAGTTCGATCATCATTTGGTGGGTAGGGCCGTCAAGGGGTTCTGCAATCTCGTCAAAACGGCTCAGGTCATAGCCTGTCGTCCATAATTCAGGAAGGACGATTACTTCCGCTCCTTCTAAGACGGCGTCCTTGATTCGCGGGAGAGCTTGTTGGCGATTCGTTTCAGGCTTCCCAAGTTCGATATGCATTTGAATAATAGCTATAGTAGTTGTCATCGTTTCACCTCTTTACCTTTTATTTTAACAAAAGAAATTAGTTAAATCATGGCATAGCTTTCTAAAGTTAAGGGTATATAAGGGAGGGAAAGGATGATAGCAATGTCACATATTCAAGAAGATAAAGGACGTTTTTATATAAATGAAGAAAATCAAACGATAGCAGAATTAGCTTTTGAGGAAGAAGGGTCACTCATTATTATTACTCACACCCATGTTAATCCGCAGGAGCAAGGTGAAGGCCTGGCTACAGAGCTTGTGGAACATGCAGTTCACTATGCGAGGGAAAACGATAAAAAAATTAAGCCTGTGTGTTCCTTTGCAGAAAAAGTGCTTAGTGATGAACAAAAATATCAAGATGTATTAAAAGGATAATCTTTGAAAGGATGGTTTAGGTATGGCTATTGTTAGGAAACCAGTCGAAAAAGATTTAATGCATGTAACTAAGTATGCAGTGGATTATACGTGGACCAAACTAAATAAAGATGATACTCAAAGTGCCAAGAGACTGAAGAATAAAAAAGACTGGGCGGCGGACCATTTATTTAACGAAAACCCTAATTGCCGGCTTCTTGTAGCAGAAGAAAACGGAAATGTAGTTGGGTATGGCTTTGGGGAAGCTTCTCAAGATAATGAAGATACCATAGGGAAAATAGAAGAAGTATTCGTCGATGAATTTTATCGTCGAGAGGGGATAGGCTCAGAATTAGTTCAGTCCTTATTAAAATGGTTGAGAGATAGACAAGTCGACCGAATAGAAATAGGACATTCATCAGAAGATACGATGACGCAGGGATTTATCAACTCTATAGGTTTTTCACCGGATGGGATTTTTTCACCAGATGGAAAAATAGATAAGAAAAACAGATAAGCTGTGTGGCTTTTGAAGAGGAAGGAGAGGGTCTCGTGAAGCAGGCAATGATTATCGTAAATCCTTCTTCAGGTAAAGAAGAAGCTGTAGATTACGTGGAACAAATTGAAGAGATTCTGGAAGCGAAAGAATATAAGGTAAATACGGTTCAAACAGAAAAGGAATTAGATGCAACTCAGTATTGTTCAGATGCATGTAAAGATGAATACGATCTAGTTGTCTCACTGGGAGGAGATGGAACCCTTAACGAAACAATTAATGGAATGGTCGATCAAAAGCACCGTCCTAAGCTTGGCATTGTGCCACTAGGTACAGTGAATGATTTTGCTCGAGCATTAAACATATCGTTAGACCCCAAAGAGGCGATAGAAACATTAAAATCTGACCTTACAAAAAAGGTGGATATAGGTAGTTTTAATGAGAGGTACTTCGTGAATATTGTAGCTGTAGGATCAATTGCTGAAGCAACATCAGAAGTTTCACCAGAGCAAAAGACAAAATTCGGTCCCCTGGCTTATTTAATGGAAGGGGCGAAAACATTAGCTTCAACCAATGCTTATCCTTTACGTATCGAATATGACGATAAAGTATGGGAAGGAGAATCCTTCTTATTCCTTGCGGCACTTACGAAATCAACGGCCGGTTTTGAAAAGCTTTCTCCTGAAGCAAAAGTAAATGATGGAGTATTGCACTGCTATGTCGTAAAGAATGTGAACATGATCAGAATGGCTTCTATCGTGACATCGGTTTTAAGAGGAACTCTTAAAGAAGATAAAGATGTTGAATATTTTAAAGCTAAGAAGCTGCACGTTACTTCTTCAGAAAAACTCCACACCAATGTTGATGGGGAAGAAGGAGACCTTTTACCTGTAACGATGGAAGTGAAGCCCCAGCATATAGAAGTGATTATTGATTAAAAGCTCGCTGATTAAGCGAGCTTAGTTTGTAGAGAAACCTTAGTTTTCTCTACATTTTTTAATGCATGAGAAAGTTTCGTATGTTGGCACACCTGAACTACTTCGTTGGTTTTACATCGCAGAAAGAGATTGAGGACGTGCCTAATGTCGTTTCCTAAACCCTTTGATAATAGTCAATAAAAAATCACTTGCCTAAGCTGTGCCCTTATGGAAACAGCGTTTGCAGGAGGGCATCTATCGATAGTTCCAAAAGCTTATTTTGATAAAGGAACGGAAAAAGTGACGACTCCTGCGGGACGAGCAGACAGGAGAGGTCCCGCAGGTCGCAGACCGAGGAGACTTTCCGTCATGCCCCGCGGAAAGCGGCACTTCTTTCCTGTTCCTTTTTCTCCAGACAAAAATGAAGGAACTACCATATAATCCCTAAATTATATTCTTCTAACCTTTTTCAACAGCCTGAGCTCGCTGATAAAACGAGGTTTTTATACAAAAAAAGCCCCCTTCTTTGAATCGCTCACGGAAGGGGGATGGCAGAAAGCCTTCTCAATGTTAGAGTAAGCCTGCCATGAAATCTACAGGTCTATTCTTCCGACAAAGAATAGAAAGGGTGATACGACATTAGAGACAAAAGAGAGTCTTGCTATGTTTGAGAACATATGACCAGACGCCTTGAATACAACTATTCAAGATAAGAGGTATCTCTTTTGCTAATTGTCATTATATCATCGATAGAAGCTTTTTTGTTTTGGGAAAAATCTTTCGAAAAGAGTCGATTAACGACTGTATAGTATAAAAACTTTCTCAAGTTTTGGGTGATTATGGGAGTTGTTATCTTACAAACAAAGATTGTGTCCTTTTAGGTTTTACTGTAAAATTAAGTTAATCATAACGATTGAGGTGAACCGATGGACTTTCATGCAATTCGTCATTTTATGCATATGCAAGCGATGTCTTTAGTGAGTGGAGATCATAAATCTCAATCTTCATCCTCAAGCAATGGAGATGCTTCTTTTCAGGACATGCTGGACATTTTTTTAGCTCCGTCTGCAGAGTCTTACAGCTCTCACTCGAGCAAGCCGAATTTAACTAGTTTTAATGCTTTTCAGCCACCTCCTGCTATACATATGTCTAATCGTTCCTCTTCTGAAGCAGCTTCGAGCCCAAGCCCGAGTACCAGAGAGGTTAATGTGGAAAATCAGGATGTGGATCAATTAATTAAAGAAGCTTCATCAGTAAATGAGATAGATGAATCGCTGGTCCGTGCGGTTGTAAAAGCTGAATCGAATTTTGATCCTAATGTGGTGAGTCCAGTTGGAGCCCAGGGTCTCATGCAGTTGATGCCAGCCACAGCTAAAGGGTTAGGGGTAACGAATGCGTTTGATCCAAAGGAGAACGTCATGGGTGGCACCAAGTATTTAAAGCAGATGTTGGACCGTTATGACGGGGATGCAAAGCTTGCTTTGGCTGCCTATAATGCAGGCCCGGGGAACGTTGATAAATACGGAGGAGTGCCTCCTTTTAAAGAAACTCAGAATTATATAGGTAAAATTTTAGGATAAAAAATCCTCATGGACTGAACGACCATGAGGATTTTTTATATATCTTTGCTCATTTGGATGTATTGGTGGAAAACGCGTGTCATTTCATTGAGGCGATTATGAACATCTTCATCAATTAATTCGCCTTGTGTGGAAAAGTGATTCGTGTGAGTATAGACATAGTTTGGTGTCACAAGACAACGGAAATAATTTAAAATAGGCTTTAGCTGGTTTTCGATCACGAGGTGGTGCTGCAAGGTTCCTCCATTGGCAACAATAGAAACTGGTTTGTGACGCATGGCCAGAGGGGAAACAGCATCGAATAAATTTTTTAATGTACCGGGAATTGAACCTTGAAAAATAGGAGTGGAAATGACGTAAGCATCAGCTTGTTCCATTTCTTCAATCAAATACTTCATGTCTTCGTTGTACTGGTCGAAAGGACGGCCATCGACAAATTGAAGTTCGTAATCTTCAAGATTGATGAGTTTCGTATCATAATTCTCTTGAAGCTTTTTGATATATTTTTCAATTTCAATTAATAAGGTTTTGGTTTTAGTACCAACAATGGTTCCGTTTAGAAGAAGAATTTTCATCAGTGGACTCCCCTTTAGCAGGTTCAAGTATCAATGGAATTTCTAACGTTTCATATCATTCATTATGTTAAATCATACGTGCAAAATTAGCAATTGTGACTAAGAGGAGGTGCAAGTGCCTATGTTGAGAATGTGGCGAAGAATTAAGTTTTTAGCTAATTTGAAGAAGTCGATTCCCTTTTTAATTCGATTCTTTCGATCGGAAGAAGTGGGTACAGATAAAAAAGTAATATCGGTAGCTCTGATGGCGGGGTATATTGTTTTTCCATGGGATCTAATCCCTGATTTCTTTATATTTATTGGGCTCGTGGATGATGCCGCCGTCCTTGCCTTTATATTGCAGCAGATCGTAAAAATGGCTCCACCGTCATTAAAGGAAGAATTTCAATTGGATGAAAAGCGATGAGGTTTAGTGGAACCCAATTTGAGGTACATACTAGTTGTGAAACGATTTAACAAACTCAAGGAGTGATTATAGTGAGTAATGTAATGTTTACTTCACACGCAACAGCTAGTGGAGGTCGCGAAGGTCATGTAAAATCAGATGACGGCATCATTGATGTAAATCTTGTTATGCCGGGAAGCGGCAACGAGGAAGGCTCAAACCCTGAGCAGCTATTTGCGGCCGGTTATTCCGCTTGCTTTGATGGCGCATTAAATCTTATTGCCAGTAAACAGGACAAAGATATTGAATCCGAAACGAAGGCGGATGTCAGCCTTATTAAAGATGAATCTGACGATGGGTTTAAAATTGGTGTCATCTTAAATGTAAGTGTAAAAGGTGTTTCTCAAGATGAAGCAGAAAAACTTGTGAAAGACGCACACGATTTCTGCCCTTATTCTAAAGCAACAAGAGGAAACATTGACGTGGAGCTAAATGCGAAAGCCGTATAATCCTTCTTAAATAAACGACAAGCCTCCATTTTAGGGGGCTTGTTTCTTTTAGCGGATTTTCCTCCTCGAGCGTAGTGAGCATATTTTTACTAGAAATGCACATAAACCCTCATAATAAAAGTATACAGCAGGGGTAAGGGGAGGATTCTTCAAATGAAAATTACAGATGAAGCCCGTGACTTATTGAACCAGATTTTAGAGGACGTCGGAGAAGGGGTATTGCGCTTATATTTCGCTGGTTATGGCTGTGGTGAGCCGGATATAGGCTTGACGATAGCAGACCCGGAAGCGGATGATGAATTGGAGCGTATTAACTCTATTCCCGTTGCGATCGACCGAAGAATTCTTCACTTAACGGAGGAACTAACGGTTGATGGCAAGCAAACGATGGAAGGACCCAAGTTTCAAATGCTTGGTCTGCCTGAAAAAGATTGTTAAAAGAAAGAGCTGCTCTTTGTTGGCAGCTCTTTTTATTTTGGAGTGTCGAAGCGAATGGATGTTCTCTATTTGGTTTACGCCAGAAATGGATTCAGATAATATAGAAGAAGCCCTCATTATTACGTTTAGGGCGTAAATTATCTGGAGGAGAAAACCGCCATCATGTTAGCACCCGGACATCAAGCTCTAGGCTTAAGCAGTGGTCTTATCGTTATGACCATCCTGCCTCAAATGGGTCTAGTTCCTGACACCCCATTTGAAGCTGTATTATTTATGATATTTGTATTATTTGGTTCGCTTTTACCTGATATTGATACGCCGCGATCTAAGCTTGGGTATCATTTTTGGCGAATCCTTATCTTCATCTTATTACTCGCTTTTGGATTCTACTTGTTTGCACCTGAATATCTCGACCAATATCGAGAAGAATTGAAGGTTTTTGTCATGCTGATGGCTCCTTTACTTGTTATGGTGAAAAGTCATCGGAAAATGACACATTCCGTCTTATTTATTGGAATTCTCACCATTTATCACGTAATCATTACTCATTTTTTCGACGTGCCTTCTTTTTATTTCTTCGGTTTCATAACTGGAGTGGTTTCGCACTTACTTGGTGATTATATGACGAAAAGAGGCATTCCATTATTTTATCCTATTTATAGAAAGCACTTTCGGTTTTTATTTACGTTTAAAACTGGGTCATCTATAGAGAAAGGACTCGTTTGGTTTCTCTCGGTTTGGAACATTTGGTTTCTTGTTACGCAAGTTTTTTAACTATAATAGGCTAATTAAGGATTAGTCATGGTTTTGTGTGGTACATATAAGGATATTATCTGTTACTGAAAGGGGCGTAGACATCATGCTAATTACAGGGGTAACAGGTTATGTTGGGAGAGAACTCGCCAGCTGGCTGCTCGATAAGGAAGTATCGTTTCGTGGAGCTTCTCGAAATCCTTTAGCAGCAGAGAAAATTTTTAATGATCCAAAAATAGAATGCGTCCATTTTGATTTTCATGATCCTTCTACCCATGCTCCTGCTTTTAAAGGAGTAAAGAGCATGTTTCTAACCTGCCCTTCTAGCGTGAACGAATATAAGCCGGTCGAGCAGGCTCTAAAGACAGCCAAACGCTGTGGAGTCAGTCGAATTGTGTTTTTATCGGTTTTAGGTTGTGAGAAGATGCCTTTTCTTCCTCATCGTGAACTTGAAAAGTTGATCGTTCAAATGGGGTTTAATTATACTTTTTTACGAGCCAGCTCCTATATGCAGGAATTATTAAAGACTCCTTTAAAAAAGATAAAAGAATACCGGCAGTTAAGCCTTCCAGCGGGGGAAGCTCAAATAAGTTTTGTGGATAGCCGAGACGTGGGCCAGGCTGCCTTTTCAATGTTATTAGGAAAATCCTATTCCAAAGATGCCTATAAGATCACGGGAAAAGAAGCCCTTACGTTTTATAAGGTTGCTGATATTCTGTCAAAAGAATTAGGAGTGGACATTCAATATATGAACCCTTCTAAGCATGATTTTATCAATGAAGCCCACCTTTGCGGTTATTCTAAAAGTTACGTAGAAAAGCTGGCCAATTATTATATAACAGCAAAGAATGGGGTTTCAAAGCGAATCAGTTTAGACGCGGAAAAAATTCTTCAACGAGAACCGATAGGTATGAAAGAATTTGTCAGGGATTATCGAATTGCTTTTCTATAAAAGCAAAATAGTTTAAAAAAGAATCTCAGAGTTTATGGCTCTGAGATTCTTTTTTTTGAGGTTTAAATAGATGTGAGAACAAAAGGTGATACAGGCTTAAAATCATGACTATCATAACTGGACCCTTGGAAAGAGTCTTTTTGGTTCTACTTTTGCTATTCTTTTTTCTCCTCATTATGAGAACGATTTGCTAGTATAGGAACCCCTTGTTTTATACCCTTTTTTTAGGGATGGGTTTGCGTTCAGGTAAAGGCTCACGCCGGATCATAATAAAGAAGGCGTAGGCGAAAATGAAAATAATAATCGTAAAGGGAAGGGCAGCCACTAGTGAAGCAGTTTGAAGAGCGTTCAACCCTCCAGCTGCGAGAAGAACGCCGGCAATCGCAGCCATTAAAACGCCCCATACCATCTTTATCGCAAGTGGAGGAGTTAAACTGCCGTTTGTGGTCATACTCCCTAAAATATAAGTTGCTGAGTCAGCCGACGTAATTAAGAAAGTAGCGATGAGCAATAGGGAAAGGACGGATAAAAGCGAAGACAGAGGGAGATGATTGTACATTTCAAACAACGCTAACGTTTCATCTTCAATGACCACTTCAGCAATTTGAGTTCCATTCATCAAATCACTGTGAAGTCCAGTTCCGCCAAATGCTGCAATCCAGAAACAAGCAATAAGCGGAGGGACAATCAGCACACCTCCAATAAACTCCCGAATCGTTCTTCCTCTAGATACTCGAGCTACAAAAGATCCGACAAAAGGTGACCAGGCAATCACCCAGGCCCAGTAAAAAATCGTCCATTCTTGAAGCCATGCGGATTCTCCTTCTTCCCCGTAAGGAGAAATCCGTAAGCTATACGAAATAAAGTTCGTGAGGTAATCGCCGATCCCTAAGGTGAAGCTGTTTAAAATAAAGACCGTAGGGCCTGTAATAAATACAAACACGAGCAAAACAAGGCACAGGCCTAGATTCACGTTGCTCAGCCATTTGATTCCTTTATTTATCCCTGTACTCGATGAGAAAAGGTAAATGATTAAAAGCACCCCTGTAATAACAAGCTGAATCCAGAGGGAATTTGGCACATTAAAGACGGCCTGTAATCCACCATTCATTTGTAAAATACCTAGACCCAGAGAAGTGGCAATCCCCATTACGGTAGCAATTACGGCTAGCGAGTCGATCGTATAAGCGACGGTTTTGTTTTTACCTAATACCGTCTCAGTAGCTGTAGAAATGAGACCCTGCTTGTTTTTGCGAAATTGCAGAAAGCCTATAAGCAATCCTACTATGGCGAAGACAGACCATTGACTTACGCCCCAGTGAAAGAATGAATAACCCATAGCGATTCGAGCAGCCTCTTCCGTATTACCATCCACATTATGAAAAGGAGTTTCCAGCAAGTGGCTCATTGGCTCAGCTACTCCCCAAAAGACAAGGCCAGCCCCAAATCCAGCTGAAAACAGCATACCGATCCAAGTGAAAAAGGAATACTCAGGCTTTGAGTTTGGGGGTCCTAATTTTATTTTTCCATACTTACTGAGAGCTAAGGTGGTTAAGAATACGACAAACATAAATACAGAAAGTAAATAGAACCACCCGAAGTTGGTGGTGGTAAATTCAAATAACATCTCTGATACGTTTCCAAAACGTTCAGAGTCTGTTGCACCTATGATGACAAGTATGGAAATGATGAGCGCTGAGATTAAAAAGACAGGATTTCTCACGTGTATTTTCATATAGGACCTTCCTATCGAGAATTTTGGAATGAGGGGGCTTTGTGAAGGGGATGGTGGGTAGTATTGTATTTCCTATACCCTGAAGGAACGGGGGTAAACTTGACGTGCTGCAGGCCAATCCTTAATCCATTGACCCTTTCACATGGTAAAACCTCTTGTTGAAACATTTTATCAGATTAGTCAGAAAACGAAAGGGTGTTGTAGAATTCTTTTTTTAGGGAAAGGTAGATTACAAAGAAAGGAGCGATATGTATGTTTGAGCCTTGTTTACAAGTAAAAGAATTCATGGAAGATTTTGAAGGGAAGTGGCTGATAGCTGGCGGCTGGGCGATTGATTTACATATTGGAGAAGAAACGAGAGAGCATGAGGATATTGAAGCCGCTGTTTTTCGAGAAGACTTATTGCCCTTATCAGAATGGCTCCAGAATTGGAGAACCTTTGTCGTCGATCGCTCTCGAATGATAGAAGAGAATGTAGATGAATCATTGGAAGAACATATTCACGAGATTCACGCTCATCGCGAAGAGGCGAAGCTGGAAATTCTCCTGAATCTGAAATCTAAGGAAAAATGGAAATTCCGCAGAGACCCTCAAATCACGTTTCCGCTGAATCGAATGAATTTACAGTCAGAGCATGGCATCCCTTATCTAAATCCAGAAATTGTACTTTTATATAAAGCTAAAAATACACAGGATAAAGACGAGCAGGATTTTCAGTCTGTGTTCCCTTATTTAAATGAGCAGCAGAAGGAATGGTTGAAGCAGGCGCTAATTATTCACCAGCCCAAGCACCATTGGCTGGAAAGTCTTTTGTATTAGTACAAAGCACCGTTGCTTGTTTATTTTTCTAGCAATGGGGTAATTTGTAGTCATACCCCTCTGTTCGACAATCCTCTACTTATTTCTGCAAACAACAATTAAATGAAGCGTGAAAGGAGAAATCAATGAACAAAATCACTTCTGTATTTTGGGCTACTTTATCTATTGCTGTATTTGCGGTAGTATGGGGCGCTATAGCACCGTCAAATTTAGAAAGCATTACGGGTTCGATCCAGGCCTATCTTTCCGTTCATTTCGGCTGGTATTATTTATTAATTGTTACGGGATTTGTCGTCTTTTGTTTGTATATGATTATTAGTCCCTATGGAAAGATCAAGCTTGGTAAGAAATCAGACACCCCTGACTATAGCTATCCTACTTGGTTTGCGATGCTCTTCAGTGCTGGGATGGGAATTGGCCTTGTGTTCTGGGGTGCGGCAGAACCTGTTTATTTCTTTGGCACCGACCCTCCGACGGAAGAGGCCGGGACTCCTGAAGCTATGGGAGAAGCGATGCAGTTTGTATATTTTCACTGGGGGGTTCATGCCTGGGGAATCTATGCCATTGTAGCGCTTGTCTTAGCTTACTTTAAGTTTAGACGAGGAGCACCTGCCTTAATCAGTGCTACTTTAGAGCCGCTCTTTGGTCAAAGTATGAAGGGACCATGGGGAAAAGTAGTAGATGTCATTGCTGTTTTTGCAACAATCGTCGGGGTAGCCACGACCCTTGGATTTGGAGCTGCACAAATAAATGGAGGACTTACTTATTTAACGGGTATGGAAGAATCGTTTACTCTCCAATTGATTATTATTGGAGTTGTTACCGTATTATTTATGATTTCCGCATATACAGGACTAAGTAAGGGGATTAAATATTTAAGTAATACGAACATGGTGCTCGCCCTTACTCTTTTAGTACTTATGCTGATCATTGGTCCTACTTTAATGATTATGAATATCTTTACGGATACCATTGGGGCTTATTTGAAAAACTTGCCATCGATGAGTTTCCGTTTAGCCCCGGAAAGTGAGGACGCAAGAACATGGATTAATGATTGGACCGTCTTCTATTGGGCTTGGTGGATCGCCTGGTCACCATTTGTAGGGATATTTATTGCTCGTGTTTCAAAAGGAAGAACGATTCGAGAGTTTTTATCCGGCGTCTTACTTGTCCCATCCATTGTAGGTTTCCTTTGGTTCTCTGCATTTGGATCGTCAGCCATTGATCTTCAGCAAAATGAAGTAGCTGATAT
Source organism: Halobacillus andaensis (assembly GCF_014636475.1). Lineage (GTDB taxonomy): Bacteria > Bacillota > Bacilli > Bacillales > Halobacillaceae > Halobacillus_A > Halobacillus_A andaensis. The sequence continues at coordinate 44,682 of NZ_BMEL01000005.1, read as the reverse complement.
TGCTGGACTGGCTACTGAGCAAGCCTTGTTTGGTGTTTTTGATCAATATCCATTGGGACTTATTATGTCAATTATCGCCATGACGCTCATCGGTACATTTTTCATTACGTCAGCTGATTCGGCTACATTTGTTTTAGGGATGCAGACGACCAATGGATCGCTTACGCCGCCAACGATGGTTAAATTCGTTTGGGGGCTTGCCCAATCCTCTATGGCAGCTGTCCTTCTTTATACAGGTGGATTGCAAGCTTTACAAAACGCTCTTATTTCAGCCGCTTTTCCTTTTTCGTTTATTATGATTTTAATGGTTGTATCGTTGTATAAAGCTTTACGAGCAGACCGTGCTAGTTTAGAAAAAGACAACATATAATCAAGTGTACAAAATAAGACTGTAGATGATCCGTCTGCAGTCTTATTTTGTGGAGTTAAGCTATGAATCTGGTAAAACTTTGATAAAATAAATAAAGTGACGATTACGCAGGAGAAGGAGAACAAAGTTATGAAGTGGAAGAATATTTATCGTGGAATGCTTATGGGTGCTAGTGATGTAGTTCCTGGTGTAAGCGGCGGCACAATTGCAGTAGTGTTAGGCATTTATGATCAACTAATTGAGTCGGTAAATGGCTTTTTCAGCAGGGAGTGGAAGAAACACCTTAAATTTCTTCTTCCGTTAGGGATCGGTATAGGAACGTCCATTTTGTTATTGGCCAACCTAATTGAGTGGTTGTTTGAACACTATCCAGGTCCGACTCAATTCTTTTTCTTAGGGTTAATTATTGGAGTCATTCCATACTTAACGCACAAAGCGGATATGAAGCATCAGTTTGAAGGAAAGCACTATGGCATTTTATTAATCGGTGCTTTGCTTGTCGCATCAATGGCCATTTTTCAAACATCCGAAGGAGACCCAATGACGAATCTTTCTTTGGCTTCGTATATTGGATTGTTCTTTTCTGGTTGGTTAGCGAGCAGCGCAATGATTCTGCCGGGGATAAGCGGGTCCTTCCTATTGCTTATTATTGGGATGTACAGCACGATCATTTCAGGTATTTCTAACCTTCGACTGGACATTATTCTTGTCGTAGGGCTTGGAATTTTAATCGGAATTATGGTGATGAGTAAAATCATTAAGTTCTTCCTTGAAAACTATACTTCAGCAACCTTTGGTTTAATCATTGGACTAGTCGTCGGCTCGGTCTTTGTAATTTTTCCTGGAGTTCCTGAAAGCGGGTTAATGTGGGGAGTAAGTATTGTGACCTTTGTTAGTGGATTATCAGCAGCATGGTTATTGGGAAGAGTAGAGTATAAGTGAGCCAATCATAAGACACCTGCCTCATTTTCATTTATGATAGGAATAGATTAAGTTGGCAAAGGAGAATTTGGTAAGATGAAATCCATTCATACGCAAGATGAGTTTCAAAACGTTATTCAAAGCAGCCAGCCTGTGATGGTTAAATTTCAGGCGGATTGGTGCCCGGATTGTCGCCGGATGGATATGTTTATCGGTGATATTTTAGAGGAATATAAGAACTACAACTGGTACGACGTGAATAGAGATGAAGTTCCTGCTATTGCAGAGGAGTACGAAGTTATGGGCATTCCAAGTATTTTAATTTTCCAAAACGGAGAAAAGATCGGGCATTTGCACAGTGCCTATGCTAAGACTCCAGAAGAAGTGGAAGAGTTCTTACAAGGGCATTTGTAAGTAAAGAAGCACCCGCATGGTTACAACCATGTGGGTGTTTTTACCATAATGAACGGGAAGGCAGCGGAGGGGATCGTTAAATGAAAAAACGCTTATTGTTAGTGGGAGCGGGGCATGCCCATTTGGAAGTGATCCGTCAGTATGACGATGACCCCATTGAAAATTTAGAAATATGCTTAATTTCTCCCTCTGAATATCAATATTATTCGGGTATGTTTTCTGGCTATACCGAAGGACTTTACACAGAGGAGCAAATCCGCGTGAATCTTCGTGAACTTACCAAAAAATATGGAGTGAATTTCGTGCGAAAACAAGCAACGCACATTATTCCTGAGCGTAAAAAGCTCTTTTGTGAGGGAGGCGCGGTTTACCCTTTCGATGTCATCAGCTTTGATATTGGTTCGAGAAGCCTTCCACCTGATTTCACCACTTCTATTGCACGCTCGGTGAAGCCAAATTATCAATTTATCGATCGAATAAATGAGCTTAGAGAAACGACAACACCAATTGTTGTGGGAGGAGGGGCCGCTGGGTGCGAGCTTGCCATATCCATTCAAATGTATAAGAATAAGAACAACATTGATGGCCACGTAAAGCTCGTTTCATCTAGTGAGGTCTTATCTGCATTTCCCAGACGCTCGTCGCGCAAGGTAAAGTCGTTATTAGAAGAAACGGGCGTTCAATTGTGGGAAAAGGAAGAAGTCATCCATATCCATGATGATTATATTATAACGAGTGCAAACAATCGTGTTCGGCATACAGGAGTATTGTGGCTTGGAGGACCGATCGGTGATCCGGTATTTGAGGCAACCTCGATTAAACTTGATGATAAAGGATTTGCTTATGTTCGGCCCACGCTCCAGTTTGAAGATTATAATTTCATCTTTGGGGCTGGCGATTGTGTGACGCTGCGCTCCAACCCTCATATAGATAAAAGCGGTGTTCATGCTGTGAAGCAGGGACCTATCCTATACAATAACCTCAAGGCTTACTTCGAAGGAGAGGCGCTTCAAAAGTATGAGCCGCAAAAAAACGTGCTTTACATTTTATCTGTTGGAGATAAGAAAGGGTTTCTGCTATATGGAAGTTTTTCTTTATATGGGCGTCAAGCCTGGAAGTTGAAACACAAAATTGACACGGATTTTATGGAAAAATATAAGTAAGGCGTTCCTGGGCAATGGTCTAAAGGAACGCCTTTTTAGCGTGTGAGCCACGCTCGCACTCTTTTTCTTAGTAGAAAAGTAATGAGAAGAAGTGAAAATGTAATGCTGAAGGCAAGGATGAGTAAGGTGCGGTCACCGCTTGCCAGACTTGAGCCAACAAGGCTGTATACAAAAGTTCCGGGAAGCATGCCAATGACTGTCGCCGGCACGAAAGAACGAATTTTAACTCTCGTCATGCCTGCCGCATAGCTTAAAAGATCGAACCCTATGAGAGGGATCAGCCTTAAAATAAGAACATATAAAAATCCGTTTTCGCTCATTCGGGTGTATAAAGCATCAGCCCATTTGATGTGCTGCAGGCGAATGATAGAATCTCCAAAAAAACGTCCCATCACATAGCCGACAAGGGATGCTCCTGTGGCGCCAATAACGATGTACAACATACCGGGCCAAACGCCATAAGCAAAAGCTGCCGCTAACGATAAAACCGACGTGGGGAAAGTGACGATCGGTCCAATCGTATAAAGTCCCATAAACAGTAAAGGACCAAGGATCCCAAACGAGAGAATATAAGTCCTTATCTCTTGAGGGGACGTATTTACCTGGTTTCTTACAAACCAAGCAATCATAATAAATCCTACTAGAAAAAGCGCCGTTCGAAGGATCGCTTTTTTATTCATAGCGGCCAGCCCCTCTTGAGGAATCAAATGAATAAATATGGTTAGCTGGTATAAAGATGTCTAAGCTTCCGCCATCATGGGGGAATGGAAGACGCAGGGATAAGCGTTTATCTAGTTCTTCCACGTAGACATGAGCCACTCTCTCCCCGTTAGCAACAGAAGTCTGTAAAAGCACGGCCTTCATAACGCGAGCCCCTGTCGCTTGTGAACTGAACGAGATTTTGTTTAAAGGTACGTAATGGTCCTGATCGATGAGCAAATGATTGTCAAAGAATTGAACGACAAAAGGATTAGCAGGGGATTGTAAAATGGTTTCTGCACTGGCTAATTGCTGAAAGCCCCCGTTATAAAATACGCCGATCGTGTCCCCCATGAGCATCGCTTCTTCGCGATCGTGTGTAACAAAGATAGAGGTGATCCCTCGTTCATCTAATAAGTCTCTTACCCAGTACCTTAACTCTTGACGCATCCCGGGATCGAGACTGCTGAAAGGTTCATCGAGTAATAAAATTTCTGGTTCAGTCGCTAACGCCCTGGCTAATGCCACGCGCTGCTGCTGTCCGCCTGAGAGTTCAGAAGGAAACTGAGTCCGGGTTTCTGTGAGATTAATAGCGGTTAGCAAGTCGCTTGTTTTTTCCCTGGAAAAGGTGCCTGTTAATCTTGCTCCATAATCGATATTTTCTTCCACAGTCATGTGAGGAAACAGCAATGGTTGTTGAAACACAAGTCCGACTTTCCGTGTGCGAGCATCGAGATGAGTTACATCTTTTTCACCTAGTTTAATGGTGCCGCTCGATGGGTGATCGAGTCCTGCCAGAATGCGGAGCAGCGTTGTTTTGCCGCTTCCCGAAGGACCGACTATGCTTAACTTATCTCCTGGATTCAGCTGGAAGTTCAATTGATCTAAGATCACATTCGATCCAAATGCTTTAGAGATGTTATTTACTTCGATTGCTTTACTCATGCTCGATTCCTCCAAGGTGTCTGTGAATAGGGAAGTAAAGATAACAGCCCCTCGATCAGGATATACATAAGAAGAGGGGGGGCAGCGAACCAAACGGAAAACGCAGCCATAATTGATGGATTAGCTGTATCTAAAAATGGAAAGAAAACCATAGGAAGTGTAACGACGCTTCCGCCTCCAATGATAGCCGTGATCGCATATTGGCTTAAGCTGATGACAATCGTTAAGAACGTCACGCTTCGTATCGCGTTTTTTAATAATGGCAGTTCGACGGTGAGAAATTGTTTCCGTTCGGATGCGCCGAGAATCTGAGCCTGCTCAATCATAGGTTTTCCCAGTTGACTGTAAGCGTGGTGGAAGATTTTTATGCTGTAAGGTACCGTGGGAACTAAGTGGACGAGTGTAACGCCTATCCAAGTATCAGCTAACCCTATTCTGATCATCAAGAGGTGTAACCCCATTGCTACAGCTAGAACGGGAATAAGCAGCGGGGCTAGCAGCAAAGCTTCCATCAGTGTTCTTCCTTTAAATGAATATAAGGCTAACGCTTTCCCGGCAGTAATTCCGATAAGGAAATTGAATAATAGAACAAATGCGCCGATGACGATCGACCCTATCGTAGCCGTCCAAAGGTTTGGGTCTGACCAAAGAACGGCGAAACTTTTGAGTTGAACGTTCATCTCCTGAGCCGTTTGGAAACGCCACGGGGTAGTAATACTTTGCAGGAGAAGCACAAAGACAGGGGAGACGAACAAAAGTCCGGCAATGATATAGAAGAGAATTTTGTACTTCATTACAATCGTCCTCTCAAAGCCCGCATTCTTTTACGGTTGACGTACATATAACCAATGAAGGCCATCAAGGTAATAAGGAGACTGATCGTCACCATTGCAGCAAATGCTAAAGGACGGTCTTCCCAGCTTCCACTATAAAACCAATCATAGCTTAAGACAGATACCATTTCAGGAAAGTTCGTCCCTAGAATAGCAGGCACTTCATAGGCCGTAAGTGTAAAAGCGAATAGGATAAAAAAGATTTCCATGACTACGGTGGAGATTTGCGGCCATTCGACCGTTTTAAATTGTTCCATACGACTCCCTCCAAGTGTCTTGACCACATCATAATAAGCGGGAGGGATGGCGTTATAAACAGGAAACAGCATAAGGATGACGAACGGAACCTCTTTCGCGATATAAGCGAGAATAATGCCAATGCCATAATTGTCTCTCGTAAGTATAGGAAACTCTCCTGGACTTTCCAGTACTCCGATCATCGTTAACATTTGGGCAAGCCATCCAGTTTCTGAAAAAATTAAAATGATTACATAAGCAAAAACCAGGTGTGGGAATAGCATGGGAAGCCACACCGAAAGACGCGGAAGGCTGTCCGTTAAAAAATGAGCAAAACTGCGGGTGATAAAAATTCCTATGATCATCGACGCTAGCGTAGCCGTTAATGAAGTATACAGGCTGAACCACAGGGAGCTGAGAAAGCGTTCAGATGTAAAAAGCTGATGATAATACGTTAAAGTCACGTCACTGCCATCTTTTATACTTTCTGAGAAAGCGGCCCATAGCCCATAAGCAGGTAAAATAAGAAAGAGCAGAGCGGGCAAAATCAAGAGCCAAGGTTTAATTTTGTACAAGTTCATTCATCCATTCTTCCTCAATCCAATCCACATATTCGGCTTCCGCTTCAGGCAGGAACGTTTCTTCAAGTTCCTGCTGATCTAAGACACTATTTCCGCGATCCACGCTTTCAAATTGCTCTTTCTGTGATTTGCTTAACTCATCAAAGTTGATGGGTGAACTCTCGCCCCACACCTCCGGTTTAAGCTTTTCTAATTGAGCTTCAGGAGAAAGCATGTCGTTAATAGCGACGAGAGCTCCCGCTTTGTTAGGGCTGTTATAAGGAATGGAAAGGAAATGAGTATTCCCGATGGAACCGGGTTCCATGACGAACGATTCTGTCGTCTCTGGAAACACACCTTCTTCGATTAGAGACTCCGCACGAGCTTCGTTGTAGCCCATTGTCATCGATACTTCCCCTTCACCATAAAGCTGATCCAGCTCTTCTAAACGATTAGGATAGTGCTCCCCTGAACGCCATAAATCCGACTGAATCGACTGTAAATACGTCCACATCGGATCTCCCGCTTCACTGACTTGCTTTTGGTCGAAAGGCTGTGCATAGATAGCAGAAGGCTTCTCGGCTTTCGCATAAAGCAAATGTCTTAAAAATGCATTTCCTGTAAAGTCATTGGCTGCTGGATAAGTAAACTCTTGCGGGTTATTTTCTATCCATTGCTGCAGCTCATCAAATGACTGTGGAGGATGGTCAATTTTCGCTCGGTCATAATGAAAGACAAATTGCACCTTACCCCAGGGCGCTTCCATTCCTTCTACCTCTGTTCCAAAATCAGTCGTAATGGCGGGGTCTTCATTATCGTAATATTTATTAAAATTTGGAAGTTGATCGGTAAACGAACCAGCTAATAGTTCGTGATCCTTGGCATTTTTAAAATTTTCACCATTTAGCCAAATGATGTCAATCGTGCCTGTTTGTTTGTCGGCTTGTTTTTCAGTCTGAAGCTTTTGCAAAATTTCTTCGGTGTTCATAGGAACGCGTTCAAGGGTCATGTTGAATTCTTCCTGTAAACGAGGCTGAAGCCAATCGTCTATGTACTCGTTAATTCCCTCATCTCCGCCCCACATATATAATCGTACTTCTGATCCATTGGCTTCTTCTACGATCGTGGACCAATCGCGGTCTTTTAATTCCTGTAAATTAGTAGAGGAGCCGGTTTGATTACAGGCGGTTAATAAAGCAAAGCAAAAGAAAAGGAGCATCGAATATAACTTTTTCATCATTCACCTGACCTCCTTTCGTTTCATTCATCATAGCTCATTGTAGGAAACGGTGCTGTTATCTATCTTACAAACAATTTGTTCGGAATGGAAACGATAAAACCGCGTGAATCGGTTATGAAAAGGGTAGATTAGTAGAGGGAGGTGGCGGTATGTTAGAAGATCAATTTGCAAAACCGAAAGGATGGATGGGTAAGGCAGTCGGAAGGTTTATGGAATTTGAGAATGACGATCTGGCTGATTGGACACAGTCCTTTTTACAAATAAACGAGAACGATACGATCCTTGAGATCGGTTTTGGAGCAGGAGGAGGATTAGCCAGCCTGGCTAAAGCGTATCCTTCGGCAGAATTAATAGGAGTCGATCCATCAGAAGCTATGGTAGAGATGGCGGTGAGCAAACTGCAAAAAATACGTCAGCACCAGCAAGTCCTGCTTACTCATGGACCGGCCCAAGTTATTAAAAACTTTAACCTGACGTTTGATAAGGTATATGCGATTAATAACATTACATTTTGGGAAGATCCCGTGGGCACGTTAAGGCATATTCATGAGTACATGAATAAAGGAGGAAAAATTGCGTTAACTTTATGTCCTCACGAAGAGGGAGCTACAGACGATACGACGGAGGTATTAGGGGGACAGCTGACCTCGTTATTGACGGACTCAGGCTTCTCGCAAATCGAAGTGTTTATTAAACCGACGAAGCCTAATAACACGGTATGCGCAGTTGCGATGCGTTAGTACAACCGTTTCGTGCGCCTCTTACGTGGTGTCCTCCTTTTGAGTTAGGAATGTGCTACGATAATGAAAGAAAAAAGGAGGGACGTCTCGTGCGTGCATCATTAACGAAAGAACAAAGAGAGTATATGATTGATCGTGTGCAAGCATATTTTGAACTCGAGAGGGATGAGCAGCTCGGTGATTTGGCTGCCGATCAACTGCTCGAATTTATGGTGAAAGAATTAGGTCCTTTTATGTACAATAAAGGCATCTATGATGCAAGACAAATGGTAGAGCAGAAAGTGTTAAACTTAGATGAAGATTTATTGTCACTTGAACGTCCGGCGGGTCGTCCGCAACGGAATTAACAAAAAATGAAAGGAGCCTCCTAAAGTTCCTGAGCTTCTTGCATAAGGGAGAGGAAAGGGTTGTAGGAAACGACTCCCTTTCCAGGGGCGAATGGTGTGCCTCCTCAGGCTTTGGCAGCCTGCCGGGGTCACACCTTATTCTTATCTCCCCTAGAAGTCTCGCCGTTTCCTACAACCCTTATTTAAAATAGATCACTGGAAAACCATTTCCTCAAGCTTGACCTTATGAAAGCAGCGCTTTTTCTTGTTCCTTCCATACACATAGGAATTAGCCACCCTAAAAACTCATATTAAATTCTTCTAAGCTTTTTTGACATTCTGAAGTCTGGACACAAGTAAAGCAATGAGGTCATAAAACAACCCTTTGAATAAACGCAGCTCATAGTCAACATACGCAAACTCCTGTTGAAACAGCGCGAGCTGAAAATCCCGCAGGAAAGTGAAGGATTTCACAAAGCGATGGGGTGATTTTATGTATTATTCGGTTTTGTCCCGTCCTCGGTTTCTCTACTTGCATGTTCATTCGGTCGATAGAATAATAGGTTCTAGAAAAGGACTATTAACTTGCCGCATATGGAAGGTCTTCATCATCGTTTGGAGAATGTACAGTTTTTAGAAAATCTTCTGTTGAAGCATCCTGCTCCCATTGGAAATGAGACAATTGATCGTTTAAATCAGAAACCATCTCCTCCAAATGATTAGCCTCCTTTTGCAGCTGGTTAAAGGCATATTGCTGTTCTTCTGTAGAAGCAGAAATTTCTTCTGTCCCTGCTGCTGTTTCTTCTGTTACCGCACTGACATTTTCTACAGAGGACGTCACTTGAGAACTTTGTTCCTTCGACTGAACCATTCCATCTACTAGATCATTTAACTGTTGATAAATGGAGTCAACTTGCGTGTGAATGACGCTAAACGCACCCTCTGAAGCATTTAAGGATTGGTGCTGCTGCTCGGTAAGCTCCATTGTTTCCTGCATTTCTTTTTCAATGGTCGTCACACCGGACTTAATTTGCTGCACCATGCTGGAGATCTCACCTGTTGCTTTCGTGGATTGATCAGCCAGTTTTCGCACTTCCTCCGCAACGACAGCAAATCCTTTGCCATGCTCGCCTGCTCGAGCCGCTTCAATGGCGGCGTTTAAAGCGAGTAAATTCGTTTGCTCTGCAATTTCATTGACGAGTTTAACCGTAACTTCAATTTGATCCGTATAGCGAATAAACTCGGTGACGGACCCTTCCACATTCGAAATGGCATGGTTATTTCTTTCCATCACTTGACGTTGATCGTGAATAGCTTCTTGTCCTTCTTGAGCTGATTGTAACGCTTGTGTGCTTTTTTCAGAAGCTAATTGACTTTCTTCTGTATTTTGTTCAAAATTTCGGTTCATCTGCTCCATTAATGAAGCGATATCTTGAATATCATTAGAGATTGATTGGCTTCCTTGAGCCAACTCTTCTGTTGAACTCGATACTTGATCGGTGACTTCAGAGAGCCCCGACATTTCTTTGTTTAATTTCGAGCTGAATTCTTCGACGTTACCGCCAATTCGATGGACGGATTGCAGTGTATTCGTTAAATTCTCCACCATCATCTGAAAAGCTCGTTTTAACTGCCCAACTTCATCTTTTTCCTTATCAGATGTCTCGATCCGAGTCGTTAAATCTCCGTCTGCAACTTGTGAAGCCTGCTTAGCCAGCTCTCTTATTGGTTTGGCAATACGGGAGGTCAGACGAGAAGTGGCAAAAACAGATAAAGCAATGAGCACGGCTGCTGAGGCAAGAGCGAAAATAATTAGGTTGCGAATCGCATCAGCCTGAGCGGCTGCTTTTTCGTCATACCACGCTTGAGCCTCCTCTTGCAGCATAAATATATCATTTAAAATACCAGCCGTACGGGAAGCCTGCCGCTGCACTTCGTTATTGTCTTCCTCCTGTAACGCCTCAACTGCTGTCTGCTGCCAGTCTTCGTATTTCGTCTGAGCCTGCTCATACCATTGCTGTTGAGCTTCTGTCTCCATCATAGGTGCTAAATTCTCAAACGATTCACCAGTGGTTTCAATCTGCGTCAGCGCCTCTTGGCGTGTAGCTTCAGATGGGCTGTAGCCATATGTATCTAATGCCTGTTCGACGGAAATAAGCTGGCTGTTTACTTCTTTCCCCTCTAATAAAAAGGCAACATCTTCATTTGAGGAGCTTTCAAAGCTGATCATCTGAAAGACAATGTAGGAAATCAGCAATAGACTTAACAATAAAGGGATCAGGGTCATCGTGTATAAACGTTTGCCTATCGTCATTAGTTAACCTCCTCGTCTATGCGGTCCTGTTCTTCATCAGACAATTGAATCAAACGGATCGGTGCAAGTCCTACGCCTTCTTCTTCAATGCCAAGCTCTTGTAAGCCGCCCTTTAAAGGTTCGCCTTCGGTAAGCTGAGCCATTACATCATAAAGAGCCACATTTACATTTTTCATCATGGATGAGACGACAGCATCTTCAGCCACATAATACTGATCACTGTCGGCACCAAATGCATAGATTCCTAGATTTTCCGCTTCTTTCATCACGCCTACCCCAGTAAAACCTGCTGCGTGAAACACATAATCGGCTTTATCCTCAGTTAACTCGCGCGTCAGGTCCGCACCTTTCGCATCATCATCAAACGTACCTGCATATTCAACAAGCACTTCAGCATTATCATTCACTTCTTGAACACCATCACGAAATCCGTTCTCAAACCGTTCCACCACCTCGATCTGTTCACCGCCGATAAATCCAACGACATCAGATTCCGTTTTCATCCCAGCCAGCAAACCAATTAAGTAACTTCCTTCATCCTCACGAAACGTAATTGACGTTACATTATCGAACTCAGAAACCGCATCAATTAACACAAACTGCTGATCAGGATACTTCTCAGCAAGAGCATCAATCGATGCTTGAGAATCATATCCAAGCCCCATAATCACATCGTGTCCCTGCTCAATTAAATCCTCCATATGCCCCTCAAAGTCTCCATTAAAAGGTTCACGATAATCGAACGTTATACCGAGTTCGTCCCTAGCTTGCTCCAGTCCTTGAAACGCAGAGTCGCTAAACGAATCGTCACCAAGCCCACTCTCCGTAACAAGCAGGCCGGCGCTAATTCCTTTCTCCGCGCTGGCAGAATCAGCTTCCTCGCTGCTGCATCCAGCGACGACGAAACATAGGAAAAGTAATCCGAACCATCGACATGCACTCATACACTCACTCCTCTTGTAAGATGTCTAACAACATGTAATATCGGTTATATTTGTAAATTTTTAATAGCTCGGACAAAAAAAGAACGTTGACTGTAGTGTCAACGCAATGGAACATTTCATTTTTAAGATAAAAAAACTTGTAGAGAAAACGAGGTTTTCCCTACAAGCTGCTTTGACTGCAACGTCATTATTTCGTAATCGAGAAGTGATCGAATTGGGTGAGGAGGTGATCTCCATTTTCTAAAATCAGCTGACCATTTTCCAGGGGATAGCTGGCTGTTGTCGCTTCGGTCGTTGTTTTAGGAAGCCTATAAATGGTTTCAAACAGTCTTTTGGTGGCTTCAAAGTCGGATATTCCTAAAGAAAGGTGAAGAAAGCGAGACGAATTGATGTCTGCTTTACTGGAGGGCTCATTTTTACCTGTCCATTCAATTAGGAAGGGGAGGGGAGCCTTCACGTGATCAAGAGCTTCTGGAAATAGCATTCTCCACTTTAATAAGGAGCCATCAGGGCGTCTGCGTTCTCCTGGAAAAGGACCATGATAAGAGATGCCTTTTTCCTCATAATAGGTGATGTACTCATCCATAGAGGTCGTACGAAGGGCGAACTGAAACGGACCGAATTCACCTTGGTCAAACGTTTGTTTAAACTGCTGAATGAGCGGATTGTCTGAGTTAGATGCCGTTTCATGATCGCTTAAACCGAGCCATTCAATATAATTATCATTGGTGAAGTAACAAAGTTCATTAAAGGTGCCCCAAATTTTATGATGGCCGCCAGGCACTCCCTTTAATCCGTGGGTGCTGGTAAACTCCTCTTGGTCTTGCTTTGGCTGTTTCGAGGCAATGACAAGGTGATCAAAAGCTAACATGGCGTTTCGCTCCTTTTAACTGAAAAGCTTCAGCGATTAATTGATACGATTTCACTCGGTCCTCAAAAGGAGAGACAATGGTGTTAATAATGACTTCGTCCACATTGTAATAGTGAGCAAGATCTTCAATCTCTTGTTTTACTTTCTCTGGTGAGCCGACGACCATTCGGTTTCGGTTATCTTGGATTTGCTGTTCCTCAAACATCGTATACGAATAGTGCAGCGCATCTTCTGGGGTCGGAAAGTTTTGCTGTAAGCCGCCTTGTTCAATTTTTAATATAGCTAAGTCCAGACTCGAGGCCAAAAACTCAGCATGTTCATCCGTTTCAGCACAAACAGCAAAAATAGAAACATTGCCGCAAGGTGCCTCTTGCTGGACAGAAGGTTGAAAATAGTCGTGATAACGGCGCATGGCTCTAGCTCCTCCATGTCCATTGATGAAATGGGCAAAGGAATAAGAAACGCCTAGTTCAGACGCGACGCGGGCACTCGTTCCACTGGACCCTAACATCCAGATCGGCGGACTATGTTCCCCCTTAGGCGAGGCGTAAATCCCCATCTCATGCGGGTCCTCTCCGTAAAGGTAAGAGAGAAGCTCACTCAATTGAGCGGGATAATCCTCGATAGAAGGGAGTTGACCGCGATTTAAAGCTAAATTAACGTTAGGTACGCCGCCAGGAGCTCGGCCGACTCCTAAGTCAATCCTGCCGGGATACAAGGTTTCCAGTACACGAAACACTTCTGCAATTTTATAAGGGCTGTAATGAGGAAGAAGGATGCCTCCAGTTCCAATACGTATTTGCTCCGTCTGGCTGGCCAGGTGAGTAGCTAAGATCTCAGGAGAAGACCCCGCTAAACTTTTCGTGCTATGGTGTTCAGCTACCCAAAAACGGTGAAAGCCCAGCTGGTCTGCCACCTTGGCAAGCTCGGTCGTTTGTTGAAAGGCATCTGCCGGCGTCATTCCTGATAGAATGGGAGATTGATCAAGTACACTTATCTTCATAGGACTAGCCCCTTTTCTCACGATGTTCTACAAAAACTACTATATATCGTGTCATGAGACTAGTATTTTTGCAAAACCTTTCTCTTACCGATTAAATACACCGAGCAGGAAGTTTTCTTTCATCACTGCTTTTGACCCTTGAAAAAGTTCGTCTTCTTTCACGTGATGATAGTCGATCGGCGTGACAATTGGAGTAAGGTTCCGGAAGCGGTCTTTGGGCTCATGAGCCAGTTTGACTTGATCTTCGAGGCCGTTCTGTACTTCAACTACACCATCCTTTTCTAACCCTGTTTCAATTTCCTTTTTTTCAAGCAGGCCTTGATCATTCATTTCCCAGGCATACAAATGTTCCTCAGTAATAAGAACTTCATCAAAAGCGGCTACTGTCTCAGAGGCTTCATCTGTAATCACTTTAATATCTGTATGATACCCTGGCCGCAGGGCTTCGTTTTCTTCTGAAAGTGAAATCTCAAAAGGATACTTACTCGCTTTATGGACGTCGGTCTCTTTTGAAAAGGTATCGAGCTTCTCCATTGTTCCCTCAAGCGTGACTTCTTCGTCTTCTATATCTGTTACGGATAACTCTGTTCGCATCCCTTCTTCAAGCTGCTTTCTGTCTTCTTCATTCACTTCTCCCTCTACAATAAGCTGAGTAGAAGCGATCGTAAGAAGGGGAGATGAAAGGTCAGCTGAACGATCACGCACGACACCTTCAAATGTGCTTCGAACGGTAATGGTCTGCCCAGTAGTTGTCAACTGATCAAGCTGGTCATTAACCATGGCTAGTTCCGCTTCTTTTTGAGCACGTTCTTTTTCTTTATCGTTAATGGCTTCCTCTTGAATGAGCTCGGCTTCAGCTGTAGACTCTTCGCCCGTATCTTCAAGGTCTTCATCTTCGTCTTCATTATTTGAGAAAGGGGAGTCAAACCCGCCAAACGAATCCTCTGATCCGTCATCAATAGTGTAGCTTTCTAACGTGGTTATATATGTATCGATAGCCGCTATTTCTTCTTCTATTTTTGCAGATTCTAACTCCAGGTCATTTACTTGATCTTCATAATGAAGGACTTCATAGGCATATAACTCATCGCCTTCACTTACTTCATCTCCAATTTCGACAAAGAATTCCTGAAAAGCACCCGTGTTCTCATCAAAATAAACAGGAGTGTCCTCCTCCGAAGTGAACACACCACGTACATCCAGGGATTCCACCACATCGGCAGTGAATGTTCCAGACCACTCTCGAACAAATGATTTGCGCTCGATTAAATGGTTTTTATCAAAGTAGAGTAATAGACTATTGCAAAGAATAAAAAGGAAGACACCAATGGTGATTCCTTTCTTTTTACGAGAGGTTTTCATTAGGATCATCCTTCAAGAGAGTAGTAGTTGAACGATAGTTTCATCAAAAAATAAAAGCGCTGCTGTAGCGGCCCATAAGATAAGGTTCCATAGAAGAACACCTGTGATGACCCACCACTTCCTTGAATTTGAAAGTGTAGAGAGGGATTTGATTTGAAACCATACAACAAAAAGCTGAAATAAAGAAATCGATCCAAAGAAATAGACGACCCATTCCAAGTATGTAAAATAGGAAGCAATGATACCGAACGATAAAGGGGATACATACCAATCAAGCCCTAAATAAATCATAAAAGGAATCCAAGTGAGGCGTTCGAAAAGCATGACAGCCCAAACGGTTAATTGAATGTTAACGGCTTTTTTATAAGAAACGTCAAAAAGCAGCCAGTATATAAAGGGTGTAAATAGAATAACACCGAGAAATAAGAGAACGGCTATAGATAAACGGCCAAACAAGAACCAAATTTTCTGAAATTCAAAGTCAATTCGGCTGAGAGTGGTGATTTTATAGGAGAGCGGGTCCGTTCCTAACCCTGACCACGTAGCAGCTGAGTATGTAAGGATCGTTAGAAAGAACAATAGAAAAAAAGCTTTCCAAAAGTTTCGAATGCGTTCTGATTTACGAAGCACGATTAATTGATCATGAGGCTGGAAAAATAGTCGAACGAAATTAGTTGAGTAAGTCATCGGACGTCACCTTCCTGAATCATCTATTCATAAGTGTAACTGAAAATTCTTAATCTTTCTATCGATTTTTATCAATTATTGGAAAACGCCGCTTCATACAAAAGCGGCGTTTGCTAAGAAGTATTTGGTTAGTGATCCGTCTGATCAGAACCTTCTGTTAAGTTACGCTGGATTTTATTCAGCCAGGAAACAATGACGCGCTGCTCTTCTTCGGAAAAGTCCTTTGTAATCTCTGCTTCAATCTCCTGGATAATCGTCCAAATCGTCTGATCCAGCTCTTCCCCTTTTTCTGTCAGCTGAATCACCTTTGTGCGTTTATCCTTTCTACTTGAATCTTTCGTAATGCACTCATTTTTTAATAGAGATTCAATAATGCCATTCATGGAAGAAGCTTTAATATACAATCGATTTTGCAAATCTGACTGGCTCTGCTCTCCATGTTTGGCTAAAAAGTAAATGACCTTGGCTTGAGCATTCGTCAAACCATATTCACTTAACTTTTCGTTATACATATTTTTTAGAAAATGAGAAATCACATTAATGTTATAGCCTAATAAAGGTTCAATTTGTCGATTCATGCTTTAGTTAGCCTCCTAAACATTTAATAGTATATAAGTTTTAAATGAATAGGTAAACCTCTTTGTTTATAAGCAGACAGACGTTTGATGGCTCTTAAAACAGGCAATTATAGTAACACGGATAGGGTAAAGGAGGAGAACGATGCCTCGTTATGAACGTGGATTATTTATATATAATGGAAATGCAGGCAATGGAGAATTGGAACAGAATTTAT
This sequence comes from Halobacillus andaensis, assembly GCF_014636475.1. Lineage (GTDB taxonomy): Bacteria > Bacillota > Bacilli > Bacillales > Halobacillaceae > Halobacillus_A > Halobacillus_A andaensis. The sequence goes on along the minus strand of NZ_BMEL01000005.1, from coordinate 28,260 downwards.
CAGAAACGATCCCCGTTATTACCCAGCAGGTGAAAGAGCTGCAAGTCATTCAAACCGAAAGCCTGGAGGATTTTAAAGAGACGTGCTGCAGCTACGGACCTTATGTAGACGTGCTCTTTATTTTAGGCGGAGACGGGACGTTACACGAATGCATCAATTGTATGGCTGAGCTAACTCCTAAACCGGTCATCAGCATCCTTCCTGGCGGGACGTGCAACGATTTTAGTCGCGTACTTGGCACCCCGCAGGCTCTTCGACAAGCTGCTGAAGCTGCCATTAAGGGAGAGGAAGTAAGTGTAGACATTGGAAAATCTAACGATGACTTTTTCATAAATTTTTGGGGGATTGGTTTAATTACCGAAACTTCAACGAATATTGATAAAGGACAAAAAGATCGTTTTGGCGTGCTCAGTTATTTTATTAGTGCTTTTAAAACGATGAATCAAGCCGACTCTTTTCACTTTACAGCTGAAGTAGATGGAGAGAAAATCCGGGATGAAGCCGTTATGGTATTAGTCATGAACGGACGATTTGTAGGGACGAGAGAAGTGCCCATTCCTGATACGCGTCCGGAAGATGGGAAGCTCGACGTCCTCATCATTAAAAATTCAAATTTGACGTTATTTAGAGAATTACTCTCTATGAACAAGCCCTGGTCTGATCCGGAAAATTTTCAAGAGTTGACTTATCTTCAAGGAGAAGATATTAAAATCAACGTAGAGACCGCCCAAAAAATTGACATGGACGGTGAGATCAAAGGTGAAACACCAACCCATATACAAGTACTTTCGAATCATTTTACATTCCTGGCCCCTGATCCCGCAGTTGTTAAGAATATCCAAAGGTTTGCTAATGGAAATGATCGGTAAAAGGTAACTATATCTAAATAAAGTAAGGAGGATGTAGGATGTCGAAAAAAATACTTATGGCGTTAATGTTTAGTCTTATTGTAGTTTTAGCAGCTTGTGGCGGCTCAGAAGAAGAGGATACGGGGTCAGATGAAGGGTCAGAAGAAATGGAAGATGGAAGCGGTGAAGAGGCTTCTGGAAATACGCTTGATATATCAGCCACTAACTTTGAATTTGATCAGGAAGAATATACAGTACAGTCTGGGGAAGAAGTGACGGTTAACCTTTCGAATGAAGAAGGCGCACACGGGATTGCGATAGAAGATCTCGATGTCAGTATGGATTCAGAAGGCTCTACTACTTTTACTCCTGAAGAACCAGGTGAGTATACGATTGAATGTAGTGTTCCTTGCGGTGAAGGACATGAAGATATGCAGTCCACGTTAGTTGTAGAATAATGGGCTAGGTTAAAACGATAATTGTCAGACGGATAATTAACGCTCATTCAAAGATTAACACTATGTAGCGTAGTCAACATGCGAAGACTCCTGCGGGTACAGCAAGAGCCCGAAGACCCCGCAGGAAAGCAAAGGATGTTGACGAAGCGGTGACTGCTAAATACAGAAAGACCCGAGCAAATTCGAATGAATGGTCCGGGTCTTTCTTGGTTGAATAAAAAAGTCTTTAGTTTTTCTTTAGAAAGGCCCTATTCTTTGATATATTAAACGTAACGAGAGGGTAGGATGAGAGGAAGAGGACTATGGACGAATCTTATAAAAGAAAAAAACAAGATCCATCGCTTAAGCTTTTTGTTGTATTAGCGAAAGCCCAGCGTTCCATTGCTGATTTAGTGAAAGATGATATTCAAAGATATGGTTTGAATCCAACTGAGTTTGGCGTACTAGAGCTGCTTTATCATGAAGGAGAACAGCCGCTGCAAAAAATTGGAGAAAAGATTTTATTAGCCAGCGGAAGTATTACGTACGTGGTTGATAAGCTCGAGCAGAAAGGGTTTATCGAACGTGTTCCTTGTCCAAGTGATCGCAGAATCACGTATGCGTCTATTAATGATCAAGGAAAAGAACTATTACATGGTATTTTCCCTGACCACTGGAAACAGATTGAGAAAATTACAGGTGGACTATCTGAAGATGAGAAGAAGCAGGCGATTGAATTGTTGAAAAAGCTTGGCACTTATGCCGATCAGCAAATCGACTAGACGCACGCTTATTTTAAGGTATAATGGAAGTAACTAAGGACAAAGGAGGGATGAAGATGTTATCGAAGCACGTGATTGATCGCGAATTGCTATATATCAACCGTGCGCTTTTTCATGATTTAACTGACCAAGGGACAAGTGTGTCTAAATGTGAAGTTAAATAATGGAAAAAGATAGCGTCTCATACCTGATCGATCATTATTGAAAAGTCAGAGGTCACGAGACCTCTGGCTTTTTTTGTCTTTAGGAGGAAATGAAAAATGAATATTACATTAAAAGATGCGTATAAAATCATTGGCGGTAAAGTGTTATTCGAAGCCCTTACCTTCGAATTAAATGAAGGGGAAAAAGCAGGGCTTGTGGGCCGGAATGGAAGCGGTAAATCAACGCTTTTTCGTTTGATTACAAAAGAAGAAGGCCTGGATGGAGGCGACCTTTTTATTAAAAAAGGGTTATCCATCGGCTATTTGAAGCAAATTCCTGAGAACTATGATGGCACTGGACGGGATTACTTGAGGGCAGCATTTGAAGATCTTAATCAAATGTTACTCACCATGAAGCAATTGGAAAGCGAGATGCAGGATCCAGAAAAGATGGAGAAGGCCCTGGTGCAATATGGAGAGCTGCAAGAGCGCTTTACAGAACGTGGAGGGTATGAAGTAGAAGCTTCTATCAATCAAGTGGCTAACGGACTTCAGGTGGCTTCCCTGCTTGACCAGCCCTTCAGTCATTTAAGCGGTGGAGAAATAACAAAGCTGTCTTTAGCTAAGATCTTACTTGAAGACCCTGATGTTCTCTTATTGGATGAACCGACGAACCACCTTGATCTTCATGCCATTGAATGGCTGGAACAATATTTGCAGCGCTATGAAGGGGCTGTCTGTATCATATCTCATGACCGGGCCTTTCTTGATCATGTCGTAACATCGATTGTTGATTTAGAAGATGGGGACACCCATTTTTATAAAGGGAATTACAGTTCGTTTGAAAAGCAAAAGGAAGAAAAACTGCTCATTGAATTCCATCAATATCAGGAGCAGCAGAAGAAGATTAAAAAGATGAAAGAAGCGATACGCCGACTAAGACAATGGGCAAATGAAGCGAACCCGCCGAATCCAAAGCTTTTTAAAAAAGCAAAAAGTATGGAACGAGCGTTAGAACGGATGGAGAAACTTAACCGGCCGGTAATAGATGCTAAGAAAATGGCTCTTTCTTTAAAGGCTGAAGGGAGAAGCGGCAAGGATGTCATCGTTCTTGAGAAAATTAGTAAAGCTTATAAAGAGCGTCAAGTGTTAAAAGACATCAACCTTCACTTGCGTTATCAGGAAAGGTTGGCCATTGTAGGAACGAATGGGAGTGGGAAATCGACGCTGCTTAAAATTATCTTAAACAAGGAAGAGGCGGATGAAGGAAAAGTGACCTTAGGAGAGTCGGTGAAGGTAGGTTATTTGCCGCAGAATCCACTTCAAGGTGTAGATGAACAGCAGCGCATGATTGATCATTTTCGAGACCATATTATCGTAACAGAAGGGCAAGCGAGACATATGCTGGCGGCCTTTATGTTTTACGGATATGATGTGTTTCAAAAAATCTCTCAGCTTAGCGGCGGGGAACGAATGAGGTTGAAACTGGCCATTTTTATGCACCAAGGAGTGAACCTGCTAGTACTTGATGAACCGACGAATCACTTAGACATTGAGTCACAAGAAGTGTTAGAGGAAGCTCTCCAGCGGTTTGAGGGCACGGTCATTGGTGTCTCTCACGACCGCCACTTTCTTAATGCTTGTTTTCTTGAAACGGCTTATTTAGTGGATGGGCAGCTCCATCGTTTTATTGGAAATTATGAAGACACACGTAGTCATTGGCGCAGTTTGTTAGAGCTTGAAGCGTCTCATTCGAAAGAAAACGTGAAAACGCCGAAAGAGAAGACCAGTTCTTCTCTAAGTTATGAAAAACAAATTGAGCGATTGGAAGCGCAGGTCTTCAAGACAAACGATCCAGCAGGCAAAGCTGAGCTGCAAGAGCAAATCGATGATTTATATACAAAGTGGATGGACGAATAGGGTGCCGGGTACCAGGTGCCTAAATTCACACTTGGCACTTCGCTCTTTTATAGATTTTCGGTACCTGGTACCCTTATGTTCTTCATCCTTTTTATAGAAGCGCGAGGTGCTTTTCTTCGTTTTTTCGATGGGCCCGGTAATAATCAATTAACTTCGGGAGATAGCTCGTTAAATTGGGACAAGTAATCTGAGCTTCTCTTAAATCAGCGAGAGCATGGTCCTGGTGATATCTGCTTTCACAAGTAAAATAGGCCAATGCTTGTTTTTGAATACCAGTTAAGCGTCGTGTTGTTTTAAAAGATAGAGCGGTTTTAGCTATCGGCATAGGCAAGGTAAAGTTTGGTGCACGACCGAGGTAGTGCTTCGTAAATAAGCGGTAGATGTCTGACGCCGTATGAGGATTTGGATCTGTCAGATGATACGTTTTTCCAATGCTTTGCGGCTGATGAGCTAAGGAAGTTACGGCGCTTGTCACATAATCTTGAGGAACTATATTAATATAGGCCTTTCCGTTTCCAAACGAAGGAAGGAGAGGCAGGTGCTTCAATTGATGCAAAAGATTTAATATGAAATAAGGACCGTCAAACTTCATTGTCTCTCCAGTTTGTGAGTGTCCGACAACAATTCCAGGGCGGATCACTGTGGCAGGGAGGGAGGAGAGTTGCTGTTGAACGAGGCGTTCTGCTTCATATTTTGTATATTCATAGTGATTTTTAAAGCCGGCGTTATGAGTAAGCTCATGTTCATAGATGTTTCCTTCTCGCTTTCCTGACACAAATGCACTGCTAAAGTAAATAAAGTGTTGCAGCGTGGTCGATGCTTGAAGCCAATCAAGTACATTTCGTGTACCGTCTACGTTAATTTTCCAAGATGGCAGGAGCGGGGCAGCTAAATCATATAAAGCAGCTAAATGGAAGAAATGCGTCACTTCATTTAAAAGGGAGGCGGATACAGAGGAGACCAGTCCCATATGCGGCAGCGTAATATCCCCTTCAATAAGCTGGATGTCGTGAGCGTTTACTTTGCCTTCCTCTATTAACCGGCGAAGGTCAGCTTCGGCCGTTTTTTTTACCGATGAATGATGCAGGAGATAAAGTCGCTCAATGGGATGCTTTTGATTTGAGATCTCTTGAATTAAATGAGTGGCAAGGTAGCCAGGAAACCCTGTAAACATGTAAATGGACATGGTAAACTCTCCTTTCTCTCTATAAATAGTAAATTCGCTGTCTTTGGAAATATTTCCTGCATGTAAGAGAGACAGGCTGTTTATTTTTTGAAGGAAAAGGGAACTTTACAGGAAGAGATCATTACATTTAAAAGGGAGGCTGGCACGTGCGCGTTTTAGTCATCGGAGCCAACGGTAAAGTAGGAAAACACATTGTATTTAAGCTAAAAAAATTCGATCATGAGCCCGTGGCCATGGTTAGGTCCACAGAGCAAATTCCACAGTTTGAAGAAGAAGGGGTTGCAACGGTACTAGGAAATTTAGAGAAGGATTTTGAATCTGCTTTTTATAATGTTGATGCGGTTATTTTCGCGGCTGGATCTGGTCCTGATACGGGAGCAGATAAGACGATTCTTATTGATCAGGAGGGGGCTATTAAATCGGTTGAACGTGCAAAGCATTTTGGGGTTCAGCGGTTTGTTATGTTAAGCTCGATGGCAGCGGATCGTCCAGAATCTGGCCCCAGCGGAATGAAGCACTATCTTTATGCGAAGCACCGAGCTGATGAATACTTAAAGCAATCTGGATTAAATTATACAATTGTGCGACCAGGCGGTCTGACGAATAATGAAGGGACAGGCCGGGTGAAACTGCAGGAGCACATGAATAATTTTGGTGAAATTCCAAGAGAAGACGTAGCAGAAACGCTCGTTTATTTGTTGTCAGTTCCTAAAGCAGAAAATAAAAGCTATGACTTAATCAGTGGAGATCAGCCTATTAGAGAATTGCTTGTATAAGGTAGGGTTTCTTTCTAGTAAATTTTAGGTTTACGATCCTGGACACCGGGTATTAAGTAAGTAATGATCCATTAGAACTAGGTGAAGGTTAGAAAGAGGAGGGCCCCAATGAGTCAACAAAGAGTAGTTGTTTATACAAGCGATCATTGCACCCATTGTAAAAAAGTTCTCTCCAAATTAACGGAGTGGGAAATTGATTATAAAGAGAAAAATATTACACAAGATAAATCCTATTTTAAAGAACTTCAAAAACAGAAGGTGTATGGCACACCTGCTACGTTTATTGATGATGATAAAGTGTTAGGCTATCAAGAGAGAAGTTTAAAGCGCGCATTAGGAATTCAAGATGCCGGACGCTTCCAAAATGCAGATACGATTCATTTCTCATAACAGCTTCAAGTGATGTGCCATCACTTGTTTTTTTTTTACACTTTTTTAGTGGGGCACTCATAGCCTATAGTATTAAACGTAAAGGGGGTCCTTCTATGTATCCACCATACAATCCATACTATTGGCAGCCACCTTATTCACCTTATGGAAATGCGGACATCGACCGAAGCTATAATGAATTATACAATCAACAAGTGCCGTATGGATGGGATCCGTCCATGTATCAAGCGCAGGCTCACGTCCAAGGTCAAGCACCTTTCATGCAAGGATATGGGTATCCAGGTTATTATGAGAATGGATATGAAAACGGAGCATTCGGCCTACAGAAGAAAAAAATGATGGCGTATTTTCAAGATGAGCAAGGCCAATTAGATCTGGATAAAATGTTTAATACGACGGGCCAAGTCGTTCAGACGATCCAGCAAGTATCGCCTATGGTTAAAGGGATCGGCTCATTTGTAAAAGGGCTGCGCTAATTCCGCAGTCTCTTTTTACATAAAAGGATATAGAATCGTAGGTCATTTGCACCACACCCGCGGAAAACGGATGGGCAAGATCTCACAGCGAGTGCTTGTCCGTATGTCGGATGTTCGATTAAGTGCGGCACGTTGAGTGGGGTGCGCGAAAAAGGGAGGAAATGACCTCGTCTACATAATAGAAAGAGTGGATGGTGAGAGAAGTGAGTACAGGTTGTTTATGTATCCATGGCTATACAGGTAGTCCTGAAGAGGTGCAGCCACTTGTGGACTATTTGCAATCACGAACGAATTGGGAGTTTAGCGTACCGACATTGCCTGGGCATGGGGTTGAGCTTAATTTACGAGGCCATTATTACCAGGAATGGATTGCCGCAGCGGAGCTCGCGTTACTAGATCTCAAGAAGCGTCATGATACGATTTTAATTATAGGGTTTTCAATGGGTGGTATGATTGCTTCCTACTTAGCTGCGAAGCATGAAGTGGATCGGCTAGTTTTATTGTCAGCTGCTTTAAAATACATCAGTTTCCCTCAAATGATAAAGGACACGTTTGAAATTGTTACCGATGCATGGAAAGGTTCACTCTTTGAAAATCCGCTTTTTATCCGATATCAAACGAAGGTGACGCAGACTCACTTTCTTTCGAGTTTGGAATTTATGAGGTGTGTCGAATTCACAAAGCCTTATCTGCAGCATGTCCGCTGTCCCACGCTCATCATGCAAGGCAAGCTCGATGGGTTGGTGCCGAGTAAAGCGGCTAACTTTTTAGAACAAGAATTATCAGCCCCTCATAAAGAAGTCGTTTTCCTCCCTAAATCAAAGCATTTAGTGTGTCACGACCAAGATCGCGATACACTTTGCGAGAAAGTATTACATTTTTTACGGGAAGTTTCTTATGAAAGAAGGTAAGGTAAGAAAAATAGTAAAGGAAGTCCACCTGTAAATCCTCCGTTTTATTAAGGGTGGATTATTGTTTTTGTAGCGGGGTTGGGTGTGTTTTTCTCAGGTCCGGGACAAACCTACTCAATCTCTATATTTATTGATTATTACATAGAAGACTTTGGCTATTCGAGGTCTGCCGTTTCTGGCTTATATTCTACAGCTCCCTTATGTGCAGGCTTTACGTTATTTCTTATGGGACGAGTGGTCGATCGATTTGGACAGCGCACGATGATGGTGGTTGTTGGAACCCTGCTTGCTCTTGCCTTGTTTTGGAATGCTTTGATGGTCGGAGCGGTCATGATGTTCATTGGCTTTTTACTCATTCGTCTACTGGGGCAAGGCTCGTATTGGCGATAAGCTTCCTCTTATAGTGTTGTACTTTACGAACACGTGGTGGATGGCTATTAGCTTCGGAGTAGTTTGGGGAGCTGTCAATGGGTTTGAACGAATCGTAATGAATATCGTGTGGCCGAATTATTTTGGAAGAGAATACTTAGGAAGCATTAAAGGATTAGCGCAGACCGTAATGGTTACAGGGTCGGCTTTAGGTCCGCTTCCTTTTGGTATCTTTTACGACTGGTTAGGAGGATATCAAGAGATCATCTTACTTTCTCTGCTTTTTCCAATTACAGCGGGAATCTTAGCATTGTTATCTCCAAAACCACGCTATGAAGATTATCACGGAACCTAAAAAAGCAAGCGACATCGTCGCTTGCTCATATCAATAGTGGTACCAGGTACCGGAAAACTAAATGTGCATCAAAAAAGCAAAATTGTTATTCCGGTACCTGGTACCTCGTTATGACTAATCTTTAAAAAAAGCGATAACGAGACCGCCTTCTCCAGCGTACGTAGAGATGAGCGGACCTGTTTCGGTAAAGATGGAATCTTTGAAGCGGTACTTATCCTTTATGCTCTCTAGGACCGAGCGTCCGCGTTCCTCATCATTACTATGAGACATGGCGATCACTTTGTCTTCAAAATGATGAGCATATTCTCCGATTTGTTCAACGAAGCGGCGAAGCGACTTCTTATCTCCTCGTACTTTTTCTGTCACATCGATCGAGCCTTCATCTTCTGTGGCTTTCATGAGAAGTTTAATGTTAAGCGTTTTGGCAATCGTGCCTTTAACTTTATCTAATCGTCCACCTTTGATGACGTTTTCTAACGTTTTTAAAATGAACAATGTAGTCGTCTGCTCAATTTTCTTTTCCATATGCTGGACGACTTCTTCAAATGGTAGATTTTCTTCGATTTTTTGAGCAGCTTCGTGAACGAGAAGGGCAATTCCGCAAGAAGCTGTTTTCGTATTAAGTACAGCAATTTTTCGACCGGGTTCTTCTTCTAACAACATGTCCTTACCCATAACGGCACTATCGTACGTGCTGCTCAACCCTTGAGTCAGCGCTAATACAAGGATAGGGGTATGAGGATCTACTTGTTTGTATTTTTCATAAAAGTCATAGGGACTTGGGGAAGAAGAGGTTGGTAACTCTTCAGCTTCTTTTAATTTAGTATAAAACGTGGCCAAGTCGATCGTTTCGCCCGTTTTATACTGTTCCTCGCCGAAGTGAATGTTTAATGGTACGACTTTGAGATTGTGTTCTTCGATCATCGTTTGTGGAAGGTCGGCCCCTCCATCAATAATCATTTGAATGGTCATCTCTTCACCTGCTCTCCGTTAGTGATGATTTTCTCTATCTTTTTTCTTAGTATAACAGACATCTTTTCATTACGAGTCCGTGGGATGATGAGTGAGTTTCGGTTTCATCATTTTCTTCGTACTGATAATAAAAAGCATAAGTCCAAATATGACAATGGATCCGCCTAGCCACTGGGCCCAGGATACGCCTTCTCCTAAAATGATAAAGGCTAAAATAGCTGCACCAATGGGTTCTAATAATATGCTCATTGAGATTTTAGATGCGCTGACCCATCGCAGCGACCAATTGAATAACGAATGGCCGAAGAAAGTTGGAATAATTGCAAGCGCCACATAAATCAGCCATTGATTTCCTGAGTAACCACCGAACGGTACTTGCAAAACCAGGTTGTATCCAAGCAAGGTAACTGAAGCAACAAGATAGACAATAAAGGTATACGACGTCATCGATAACCGCTTGCGCAAGCTCTGACCAACGAGAAAATAACCTGTCACCATAATCGCTCCGCCTATCGCAAGAAGATCGCCGTATAAGGCCACGCCACTTACTTGGAAATCGCCCCAGCTAATAATGACGCTTCCGGTTATGGCGATAATCATACTTAAGACAGCTCCCGCTGAGAAACGTTCTTTAAAGAAAAGAAACGTTCCAATAAAAGCGAAGATCGGCTGCATGGAAACGAGCACAACAGAACTAGCTACCGAGGTATAATTTAAAGATTCAAACCACAAGATAAAGTGTAGAGCTAAGAAGATCCCAGATACGGAAGCCCACACCCAATCCTTGCTGGAAATGTGCTTAAGGTCTGGAGCATGTTTGAGAAAAACATAAGGTGCCATAATAATGACCGCCAACGCTAATCGATAAAAAGCAATAATAGAAGAAGGAGCATCTCCGGCCAGTTTTACAAATATGGCCGATGTTGAGATAGAGATGACCCCAACGATTAATAAGAGTAATGGATGAAATGGAGGCTTATCCATAGGAGCCCTCCTTATATAAAGCAGTTTTCCTTAATTTTATCACTGTTACGTTTGAAAAGCATAATAAAAATGTGTAGAATTAATACAGTTATGTGTGTTATGATGGATGAATCGTTCAGGCAGGTACCTCACAGCCTCTCCGTACTTTCAGGATAAGAGGCTTTTTTTACTTGTTAAAACATGTATATTTATTTCGGGTCTAACAGCATAGAGGCTTATCATACTTCTATTAGTGCAATCAAGTAGAGTGGAAAGCGAGCCTCAAACGGTTAGACGCGTAAATCTCAACTGACCATTCCGTAAAGCGGATGGAGGTTTCACTTTATATAAAAGAAGGAGTATGAAAGTTAGTGACAACATTTAATTCATTAGGTTTATCAGAACCAGTACTAAAAGCATTAGATTTTATGGGTTTTGAAGAAACTACACCGATTCAAGAGCAAACCATTCCATTAGGATTAGAAGGTAAAGACGTTATTGGGCAGGCACAAACCGGAACAGGTAAAACTGCAGCGTTTGGTATCCCGATGATCGAAAAAATTGATAAAAATGTTCGTTCTGTTCAAGGCCTAGTCATTGCCCCTACTCGTGAATTAGCTATTCAGGTGGCAGAAGAAGTCAACCGCCTTGGTAAAAATAAAGGCGTTCGTGCGCTGCCGATCTACGGTGGATCGAACATGGACCGCCAAATCCGTGCGTTAAAAGATAACCATATTGTAGTAGCTACACCTGGTCGTCTTCTTGACCACATTCGTCGTAAAACGATTAAGCTTCAGAACGTGCACACAGCCGTTTTAGATGAAGCAGATGAAATGCTGAATATGGGATTCATCGATGATATTCGTGACATCCTTAAATCACTTCCTGAAGAGCGCCAGACATTGCTTTTCTCGGCTACTATGCCTAAAGAAATTCGCGATATTGCGACAAAGCTTATGAAACAGCCTGAAGAGGTTAAAGTAAAAGCGAAGGAAATGACTGTAGAGAACATTGAACAATATTACATCGAGATTCCTGAGAAGCATAAATTTGACACATTAACTCGACTGATGGATATTGATGCACCAGCGTTAGCGATTGTTTTCGGTCGTACGAAGCGCCGTGTTGATGAAGTATCTGACGGTCTGCAGGCTCGCGGTTTCCGTGCGGAAGGCATTCACGGTGACTTAACGCAAGGTAAACGTATGTCTGTTCTTAATAAGTTCAAAAAAGGCCGCATCGAAATCTTAGTAGCGACTGACGTTGCTGCCCGTGGTCTGGATATTTCTGAAGTATCACACGTGTATAACTTCGATATTCCACAAGACCCTGAAAGCTACGTTCACCGTATTGGACGTACAGGACGTGCGGGACGTAAAGGGAAGTCCATTTCCTTTGTAACGCCACGTGAAAAAGCACAGCTGAACTTAATTGAAAAGCTGACGAAGAAAGAAGTAGAGCGCCTAAGCGTCCCATCTTCTGATGAAGCTCGCCGCGGACAACAGCAAATTGCTGTAGAGAAGCTAATCGAGACAACTGGTCATCAAGGACTGGAGAAATATCAGCAATCAGCCAGCGAATTGTTAGAGCAGTATGATGCTTCTGATTTAATCGCAGCTGCATTAAAAATGATGACGAAGGAACGCAACGAAGTGCCTGTACGTCTATCATCTGTGCAGCCAATTAGCGTGAAAGGTGCTCAGCGTAACAAAGGGAAAGGTGGCGGCGGTAAAAAGCCATACCGTAAAGACGGCAAACGCCCTTACAACAAGCACGGAAACAAATCACGCAATTATAAAGGAAAAGGCAATCGCAGTTTCCAGAACAAAGGACGTAACAACTCCAAATAATTAAAAAAGTCCGATCCCTCAAGGGATCGGACTTTTTTTGGTGGGTTATTAGACGGGTTTCTATCTAATGTACTATCCATTATCGAACAAAGGCGAGCGCGATTAAGAAGATAATAATCCCCCAAAAGACGTATTTCCCATATTTTTTTAAAGGACTGGGTCCTTTACTCCATCGGTTTGGATTAAATGCAATGTCTTTGCTTTCCCGATTGGCAAATTTCGCGCGATTTTGCCAAACCGAAAACGGACGAACATTTCTCAATAGTGGAGGCGCAACGGCGAATCCTCCGATCAGACCAAAGAGATGGGCCCAAACGTTAATGCCGGGACGTGAAAAGGTCATGAATAAACCGAGTACGAAGATAACCATAACGATTTGAGTGTTCGCTGAACCAATGAGTGATTTACGGTTAAGGACTATAAACAGATACACACCGAAAATTCCAAAGATCGCTCCAGAAGCACCAAGGTGTTGGTAAAACGCGTTTGGAGCCATTAAGTAAGTTCCCACATTACCGGCGATTCCAGCGGCAATGTACATTAAAATAAATTTCGTTTTTCCAAGCATTTGCTCAAGTGCAGGGCCGAAAAGCACAAGAGAGAAGGAGTTGAATAAGGCATGAGCGAAGCCGCCGTGCAAAAAGATGGGGGTAACAAGGCGCCAGTATTCCCCTTGGCCGACTAAATAGTTATTGCCGATTCCTTCGCGAAGGATTTGCATGGCGATAGGGAGCTGGATAATATCAATAAAGAGCCATAGAAGAAAATGAATGGCAACAAGACCTGAAACAATCGGATAAAATTTCAAAAATTCTTGGAAGCTTTCCGTTCGGACAAACATAGCGTGTGCTCCTTTATATAAAGGGTTATAAATCAATATAAGCAAAGATGAAGTCTGGTATTCTTTTTGATCCAAGATAGGATCGGGTATACTACACATAAACAATGGCAAAGGAAGATAAAGATGATAAAAGGGATTGGAATTGATCTAATCGAACTGGATCGTATTAAACAAAGTATAAAGCGTAATCCTCGTTTTGTTCAACGAATATTAACTAGAGGAGAACAGAATTGTTACGACCGTATGAACAACCGTAGGAAAATTGAATTTCTAGCAGGGAGATTTGCTGCGAAAGAGGCGTTTGCTAAAGCGGCGGGAACGGGTATAGGTACCTTAAGTTTTCAGGATATCGAAGTTTTACCTAATGAATATGGAGCGCCAGAAATTACAGTGGAGTCTTATGCTTCCTTGTCGATTTGGGTGGCTATTACCCATAGTGAACAGTATGCAGTGGCTCAAGTCATTTTAGAAGAACGGTAAGTGGACATATTTACATAGATTTAGTCATACCATGGTAATGCGGGTAGGAGGGAACGAATTGGAGATAGTTACCGCACAAGAAATGTATGAAAGAGATCAAGTGGCTATTCAAACGGTTGGAGTAAGCGGCGTCATGCTTATGGAGAATGCTGGACGAGCGATTTGTGATGATGTGGCAAAGAAGATAACGACCGACCAGCGGATCGCCGTGCTGATTGGAGGTGGGAATAACGGGGGAGACGGATTCGTCATTGCACGTACTTTACGAACCAGGGGGTTTCAAGTAGAGGCGTGGCAAGTTGTCTCAGATGAAAAGATTACAGGGGATGCACACGCGCACAAAGAAATGTATATGAATTCAGGATTTTATTTGCATCATATGGAGGACCTTACCTCTTTTCAAAAAGCTTTGCAGCAAGCTGACGTCATCATCGATGCGATTCTCGGAATTGGGGTGCGCGGACCGTTACGGCCTCCATTAGATCAAGTGGTTTCTATCCTTAATGATCTTCCCGCTTACACCATTTCTGTGGACATCCCAAGTGGTGTTCCGGCTGATGAAGGTGCTGAAGATTTTGAGAGAGTACAAGCGGATTATACGTGCATCATTGAAGCTCCGAAAATGAGTGCTTTTCTTCAATCGACAAGCCCTTATTATGGGGAGTGGAATGTGGTGGAAATCGGCCTGCCGAACCACCTTATGGATCAGGCGAATCGAGAAGTGTGGAATGTGCAAGAGGCGCTGCGTTCCTTTCCAGTGCGCGCCCCTCATTCCCATAAAGGAAGTCATGGGAAGGGGGTCGTCATCGGCGGCTCTTATCACATGCCGGGTTCCATTGCTATGACGGCAAAAGCGGCCTTGCGAAGCGGGATAGGGTTATTGGCAATCGCCACTTCAAAAAGCTCCATACCTATGATTGCACCATACCTTCAAGAGGCGACCTTTCAGTCTTTACAAGAAGAGGATGGATGGATCCGGAATCTGAAAAATGTGGACTGGTCCGCTTTTGATGGAGTGGCTATCGGGATGGGGATCAGGAGAAGTACTTCATTAACTGCTCAAATGGATGAGCTTTTTACCCATGCGAACGGTCCAATGATCATTGATGCAGACGGGATCTATCATATAAAAGAAAAATTAGACAAGTGTGCGGGCTATCCGCACCCCGTTATTCTAACGCCCCACCCAGGAGAGTTCGCTTATTTAACGGATTGTTCAATTGCTGAAGTGATGCAGTTTCCATTTTCAATGACCCGTAATTTTGCAAAAGCAAACGGGGTGTATGTTGTCCTAAAGGGACCTTCTACCATTATTACGACGCCTGAAGGTCAGCAGCGAGTGGAAACCTCGGGAAATGAGGGACTAGCTAAAGGCGGAAGTGGTGATGTGCTATCTGGCATCCTGCTCGCGCTGACCTTACAATCGAGCTCCGTGTTCGATGCACTGGCCAATGGCTGTTTGGTTCATGGCAAGACAGCAGAACGTTTGACAAAGACGACTCACTCAACGTTTGATTTATTAGCCACGGATCTCATAGACGGTTTATCAGAAACCTTTCGTACATTTTCTTCTTCCACGTAATTCACGTTCCCTTTGTCCTTCAGGAAGAGACAAAGGAGTTGAAACTAAATGAAACGTTTTCCAATCCTTTTCTTTATGGCTATGGCACTTACCCTTGTTCTTACGGCCTGTGGAGAGCAGTCAAAAGAAGATGTCGTGAAGAAGCTTGAAGAGCAGGAAAGCGAAATGAAAGGGTATAAAACAGACGCCAGCATGACGATGAAGACAGGGAAAGAAGAACAAAAGTACCATATTCAAATTTCACACAAGAAAAAAGATTTTTATAAAGTGGAACTTGAGAATGATCAAGATGAGAAGGGAAGCCAAATCATCTTAAAGAATGACAGTGGTGTGTATGTTTTGACCCCAGCCTTAAACAAGAGCTTTAAGTTTCAAAGCGACTGGCCGGAAAATACGAGTCAGCCTTATCTGTTTAATTCGCTTATTAAAGACATAAAAGCTGATGCAGAGACCGAGTTTAACGCAACGGATAATCATTACGTCTTTAAAACAAAAACCAACTATCAAAACAATCAATCACTGCCTTATCAAGAAATCTATTTTGATAAAAAGTCCTACACTCCTGTAATGGTCAAAGTCTTCGACCAAGACATGACAGCGCTGGTAGAAGTGCAATTCTCTAATTTCTCTAAAGACGATTCATTTAAAGAAACAGACTTTGATGTCGATCAAAACATGGCAATGAGTTCTTCAGACGTTCCAGTCACGGCTTCCGAAGAGCAGACAGAGGCAGAGGTGCTGTACCCTGAAGAAACACTTGGAGCCAGTTTATGGGACAAGCAAGAAGTCGAAACAGAGAATGGCAAGCGCGTGATTATGACGTATAAAGGTGAAAAAGATTTTACCATTATTCAAGAAACAGCAGCGACTCAGCCTGCAAGTGCACGACAGTCTGTAGAAGTAAACGGTGAACCTGTCCAGCTTTCAGGTGGATTAGTCGGCGCACTCTCTGAGCAAAAACTAGAATGGAATGATGACGCTACGACTTATCATTTAGCGAGTAATGAGTTAACGCAAGATGAAATGGTCGCCGTAGCCAATTCGATTCACGGTTACTCTGAGAAATAAGTATCAACTCGGGCAGGCTTAACGGTCTGCTTTTATTTTAGTCTGGGAAGCTGTACGGGAACGATCCTCAATTTCAGTATTTCAGAAGAATATTGGCGTTTTTCTCTTTTTATCAGCGATTCCACGATCAGCCCCAATAAAAATCGAGCAGCATAGATAAACTTTTCTGTAGCCATTTGACACACTTCATCCCTCGTTCAATAATAGAAAGATATTGAATCGGAAGGAGTGCTCGTAGTGTCGCAGGAACCGTATTATCGAGATACGTGGGCAGAAATCAATTTGTCGAACATCGACTTTAATATAAAACAATTAAGAAAGCACTTAAAGGAAGAAACAGGAATTTATGCCGTTGTGAAAGCAAATGGATATGGTCATGGGGATATTCAAGTTGCGGAACAAGCGCTGGAATCAGGGGCGGATCGTCTGGCGGTAAGTCTATTGGATGAAGCGATTAAATTGAGAAGAGCGGGAATGACTTGTCCGATTCTAGTCATGGGGTGGATTCGGCCGGAAGATGCTGTTGTTGCTTCAGAGTATGATGTGGCGATTACGGTTTTTCAAAAAGAATGGTTTGAGCAAGTGGAAACAGAGAAGTTAAAGAACCCGCTCAATATTCATATGAAGTGGGATACAGGAATGGGGCGCATCGGTATTCGTACGACTGAAGAAATGGATGCGATTTTAAATGAAATCAAGAAACACCCTTTCTTTAAGCTGGATGCCATCTTTACTCATTTCGCTACCGCGGATGAAGAAGATACTTCTTACTATGAAGAACAGGAACGACGGCTTGAAGAATTGGTGAATCACTTACAAAAGGTGTGGCCTGAGGATGTCGACATCCACTCTGGTAACAGTGCAGCGAGTATGCGATTTCCTGATCGCATGAAGCAGTTCATTCGTTTTGGGATCAGTATGTATGGGCTTTATCCTTCGGGAGACGTGAAAAAAGAAAGGCCCATTGAATTACAGCCTGCTTTTTCCTTAAACAGTCGACTTATACATGTGAAGAAAGTAGGGCCAGGTGAATCGCTCAGTTATGGGGCGACTTACACGACAAGTGAAACGGAATGGATCGGAACCGTCCCTGTCGGTTATGCTGACGGGTGGATCCGGAAACTTCAAGGGTTCGAAGTACTCGTCGATGGAAAAAGACATCCGATTGTCGGACGAATTTGCATGGACCAATTCATGATTCGGTTAGATCAGGAATATTCTTTAGGAAGTAAGGTTACATTAATTGGCAAGCAGAACCAAGAAGAAGTGCACATGGACGATGTAGCTGAGCATTTAGAGACTATCAATTATGAAATTCCGTGTACAATAAGTTATCGAGTTCCACGCATGTATATAAAACACGGGCATATCGTAGAAGTAGAGAATTCTTTATAATTTTTCTTGAAATAAGAATTCCTTCTGAAATCGTACGTCATGCTACATCTTTCACGAAAAAAACCGAAGACTCCTTTGCAATAGACACGAGCGAATGATAAGATTAAATTGGAATTTATACGACTGGTTTCTTTTGGGTAAAAGATGGTGGAGGTGTATGGATGTGTCCGACAGCATGCGAGAGATTGTCATTCGGATTCCGGATAACCTACTAGTTGAAGTAGATGGACAGGTTCAACTCGAAAACAGTGATCGGAGCGATTTTATGTGTAAAGCTACGAAAATGTATTTGCGTGAAGAAAAGCAACGGCTTGTTAGAGAATCAATGCGTCGTGGCTATATGGAAATGGCAAAAATTAATTTAAATATCGCTTCAGAAGCGTTTCAGGCCGAAGAGGAGGCAGATCACACCCTGGAGCAACTAGTGAGCGGGGTGTGAAGTCGGTGATAGTCAAACGAGGAGATGTTTATTTCGCTGATTTGTCCCCAGTTGTAGGATCAGAGCAAGGTGGAGTGCGCCCTGTGCTCATTCTGCAAAACGATATAGGGAATCGTTTCAGCCCCACAGTAATTATCGCCGCGATTACCGCGCAAATACAAAAAGCCAAACTTCCTACTCATGTTGAAATTGATGCTGAAAAATATGGTTTCGAACGAAATTCTGTTATTCTGTTGGAACAAATCAGAACGATTGATAAACAGCGTTTGACCGACAAAATCACTCAACTAGATGACCCGATGATGAAGCAAGTGAACGAAGCGTTGCAAATTAGTTTAGGTCTCATTGATTTTTAAAATAAAGTTGTCTGTTACAGGCAACTTTATTTTTTTGTGTCAAAACGTAAAAAAAACGAATAACGATGGCGTCTTCACTAAAAAAAGTATAAAATAATGTTAATTAGTATATTTAGGTCGACTTTTTTGTTAACATTATTTTTATATAACGAATAGAGCGTGCGAGCGGCTTTTGAAAATGATGATAGTTTAATTCGGAGGTTTTGTAATGGATCAGAAGTTAAAAGATATAGTAATTGAGCATAGCGACGACATTGTAAAGATGTGGTTAGAGGAAGTGAATAAAAAGAAATCAAGTGACTATACGGCAGCGATATCGGACGAGCTTTTTGACAGCACAAACCGCGAATTCGTAAATGTTATTTTCACGAGTATTGAGAAATCAGGGTTGGCTAATGATATCAATGATTTCTCTGAACGACTAATTAACTTAGGGTGGCCGCTAAGTTATTTAACGGACGGCATGCAAGTCTTCCGTCGTGTTACTTCTGAATACATCCTTAGACAATCAGACAAAATTGACTCGGATTATTTTGCAGAGGTACTTAGAAAAGTGGATGGATGGGTTGACCCCGTAATCAACCAGCTTGTTAACGAGTACTCTGGCAGCTGGGAGCACATCGTTTCTCTGCAGAGAGTCGCTCTTCAAGAGTTATCTGCTCCTTTGATCCCTGTTATGGATAACATTACGATTATGCCGCTCATCGGAACCATTGATACGGAAAGAGCCAAGCTGATCATGGAAAACCTTCTAGACGGAGTGATCAAGCATAATGCGGAGGTCGTTTTAATTGATATTACGGGGGTACCGGTCGTTGATACGATGGTGGCTCACCATATTATCCAGGCAGCCGAAGCTGTGCGTCTCATTGGATCCCGCTGCATTTTAGTGGGAATTCGTCCAGAAATCGCTCAAACGATCGTGAACCTGGGAATTGACTTAAGTAAATTCCCTACGAAGAGCTCACTTAGAAAAGGTTTCCAATCAGCATTAGAACTAACAAATCGCACAATAGAAGATGTACAATCAAAAGATGAAGATATAGAAAAACTAATTGATTCTCTAAACAGGGAGTGATCGTAATGAGAATACCTATTTTAAAGCTTCATAACTATTTGCTGATCTCGATCCAAATTGATTTAGATGATCAAACAGCGATTCAATTTCAAGAAGATCTATTAAGTAAAATTCATGAAAGTGGAGCGACAGGTGTGGTAATTGACCTTACGTCTGTCGACATCATCGATTCTTTTATTGCAAAAGTACTAGGAGACGTAGTGACAATGTCTGATCTCATGGGGGCAAAGGTTGTCCTAACAGGTATTCAGCCAGCAGTAGCTATGACACTTATCGACTTAGGCATTCATATGCAGGAAGTTCCGACTGCGCTAGATTTAGAACAAGGATTGATTAAACTTCGCCAGGAATTGGAGGAGTGATTATGGAATTCCAATCCTGTGTCAATATAAAAAAAGAATGGGATATTGTGGGAGCTCGTCAGCTTGGCCGTGATGTAGCTAGAAAAATCGGCTTCGGAACAGTGGACCAGGCTCGTATAGCTACTGCGATCTCCGAATTAGCTCGAAACATTTATTTGTATGCTGGGACAGGTAAGATTTGCTTTGAAGCCATAGATGACATCAACCATAAAGGTCTTAGTATTGTAGCGATGGATGATGGTCCAGGAATTGAAGAGCTTAGTCAGGTGATGGAAGACGGTTTCTCAACGTCTGGGGGGCTTGGAGCAGGTTTGCCAGGTGTTCAAAGGCTGATGGACGAGTTTGACATTCAGTCAAATGTAGGTCAAGGTACTGAAATTAAGGTGGTCAAATGGCTCCGTTAAAGGAGGTTTAACATGAGTACATTAAAACTCGATCTCGAAAATTATAAAGAGTTAATGCGACAATATATAGAAACTAAAGATGAACAAGCTCTCTATCAGGCAGAGCAATTCAGTAAGTATTCCATGCAGCAAAATATTTCGCCCGAAGAAATTATTAACGTGCATATAGAATCGTTACAGGATATATACCCCGATATGCCCGACTATATTCAATCTTCGCTCGATTTTTTATTAGAAACCATGATTTCTTATGGACTGGCCTATCAAGAATACCAGTCTTTAAGGGAAAAGCAGCTGGAGTTAAAATCTGAAATTTCTGTTGCAGCTAATATGCAAAAAACCCTTTTAGCTACAGAAAAACCTGAGATCGATGGTTTAGAAATCGGAGCCATCAGTATACCTGCTAAGCAAATGAACGGGGACTACTATCACTTTGTAAAAGATGAGAGTGGTTCTCTTGGTGTTGCTGTGGCGGATGTGGTGGGGAAAGGCGTACCTGCCGCTTTGTGTATGTCCATGATTAAGTATTCAATGGACAGTTTTCCTGAAAACAGAATGGATCCGGATGTCATATTAGCCAGCTTGAACCGGGTGGTGGAACGAAACGTTGATTCTAGTATGTTTATTACCATGTTTTATGGGTTGTATAACATTCATAATCATACGTTTCGTTTTGCGTCCGCAGGACATGAACCCGGTTATTATTATGATAGCAATCAAAAAGAATTTGAAGAGATCGATGCTTCAGGTCTTGTCCTCGGTGTATCTCCGGAAGCTACGTATGAACAGTGCACAAAGAAAGTGAATGTCGGTGACATGATTATTATGCTCACTGATGGTGTAACAGAATGCCGTCAGGGGGATCGTTTTATTGAGGAAGATGAGGTCCTCGAAATTATTGAACAGTATGCCCACCTGCCTGCTCAAGAGACTGTGGAACAGGTATATAAACACTTTGAACGATTACAAGATTTTCACTTAAGGGATGATTTTACCCTTATCATTTTAAAAAGAAGGGTTTAATGATGTTTAGGGGAGGGAATACTCCCTCTACTGGGCTATTTTAAGGAATAACGGGAGGCGAAATAAATGAATTTAACGATAGATGTTACAAATAAAGATAAAGTCACAACGGTATCTTTAGCTGGTGAAGTAGATGCGTTTACAGCCCCTAAATTAAAAGATACTTTGTTACCTTTAACAAAAGAAGATGGACAGACGATCGAAGTCGATCTTCAAGAAGTAAACTATATGGACTCAACTGGGTTGGGTGTATTTATAAGTGCTTTGAAATCAACGAAAGAGCACGATACTAATTTGAAACTCGTGCAAATGCAAGATCGTGTGCACCGTTTGTTCAAGATTACTGGCTTAACCGAGATTATGGATATTGACAATACTGTACGAGGTGGAATGTAATCATGGAACCATTTGACTTTGTCGAGGTTAAAGTCCCTGCAAAAGCGGAATACGTGGGTGTTGTACGATTAAGCACTTCTGGCATAGCTAATCGAATGGGGTTTGCTTACGAAGAAATTGAAGATCTTAAGGTCGCAATTTCCGAAGCAATTACGAATGCTGTAAAGCACGCCTATAACGATTCAGGTGAAGGTGAAATCACAATTGGTTTTGGTGTATATGAAGACCGATTAGAAGTGATGGTTGCTGATCATGGCGGAAGTTTTAATTTAGGTGAAATCAAAGAAGACATTGGACCTTACCAGCACAAAGATGATATTGGCGAACTGCGGGAAGGTGGTTTTGGTCTATTCTTGATTGATGCATTAATGGATAAAGTCGAAATTAATAGTAAATATGGAGTTATTGTCCTAATGACAAAATACCTTCATGAAAATGAGGTGGGTCAAGATGGCGACCAGATCTCAACATCATAATGATGAGGTTTATGAGTGGATCGCATTTTTACAAGAAAATCCGCGAGATGAAGAAGTTCAAGAAAAGATTGTACTCGTTTATAATGATTTAGTAGAATCCATTGCCAGAAAATATTCTAAAAATAGTACGATTCATGAAGATCTAGTACAAGTAGGAATGCTAGGCTTATTAGCAGCTATTCGAAGATACGATCCTTCATTTGGAAAATCATTCGAGTCGTTTGCTATTCCAACCATCATTGGTGAGATCAAGCGCTTCATTCGTGATAAAACATGGAGCGTCCACGTGCCGAGAAGAATTAAAGAGCTTGGACCTAAAATTAAAAAAGCTGCTGAAGAGCTGACCAGCGACCTTCAGCGCTCCCCTTCTGTTATTGAGATTGCAGACTATCTGGGAGTTTCCGAAGAAGACGTTTTAGAGACAATGGAGATGGGCAAAAGCTACAAAGCTCTCTCTGTTGATCGCAAAATTGAAGCTGATTCGGACGGCAGTACAGTAACCATTTTAGATTTAATAGGGAATTCAGAAGGAGGCTACGATCAAATTGATCAGAAAATGCTCCTTCAAAAGGTCTTGCCTATTTTAAGTGAACGTGAACAAGAAATTCTGCAGTGCACTTACTTTGAGAATTTAAGTCAAAAGGATACTGGTGAACGCTTAGGAATTTCCCAAATGCACGTTTCTCGCCTTCAACGTCGAGCGTTGAGAAAACTGAAAGAAGCTTTACAAGCTGAATCAATTGAGGCGTTCTAGTGGAAGCTGATTTATCAAAGGTTGCTGTCTCCATCTACCAGAAGGCGAAAAAAGGAAATTACTATTGTGGAGATAGTTACTATTATAAAGAGACGGACAAGGAATTCGTGTGTGCATTAGCAGATGGTTTGGGCAGCGGTGAACTGGCCAGGGATTCTTCCCAGGCTGTCATGGATGTGATTGAAAAGTATCCGGACCTGTCTATTGAATCGATAATTAAAAAATGCAATGATGCTTTACTCGGTAAACGCGGGGTAGTGCTAGGCATACTTAAGATCGATTTTCACCAAAACACATATTCTTACTCTTCAATTGGAAATATCGGTGTTATTACGATTGATCGTGAAGGTCACAGAAGTCGAAATATTCCTTTAGCAGGTTATCTAGCCGGCTATCCCAGGAAACTGAGAGTCAGCCGCGGAAAAGCTGAAGAAGGAATGGTCTTTCTGATGTTCTCCGACGGAGTGCAAGACAGAAAGTTATCGGCTAAGCATACGTCTACTCGTAATGTGAAGTTAATTACAGAACAATATAAAGAATTTTATGGGCACTCACGCGACGACGATACGACGTTGATTGCTTTAAAGTATAAATAGAAGGGACCTTATTCTGAAAATCAGAAATAGGGTCCCTTATTAAATGGAATAAGAATTTGGTACAATAGATAGGTGAAGTATCGTGAGGAGGCTTTTTTAGTGAGTGAGAAACAGAATTTAACGAAAATCGTAGCCGAGCAAACGGGAATTGCGGCTAAGCCAATTGAACAAGTCATTCAATTATTAGGAGAAGGGAATACGGTTCCTTTTATCGCCCGTTATCGAAAAGAATTAACGGGTGGACTAGATGAAGTTCAAATTAAAGCCATTGAAGATCAGTGGAATTACGCACAGAACCTTGCTCAGCGTAAAGAAGAAGTCATTCGCTTGATTGAAGAGCAGGACAAGTTAACGGATGAGTTGAAAAAAGAAATTGAACAAGCCACACAACTGCAAAAAGTAGAAGACCTATATCGTCCATATAAACAAAAACGTCGTACTCGCGCGACGGTAGCGAAAGAGAAGGGGCTTGAACCTTTAGCTCAACTGTTATGGAAACAAGCTGAATTTAATTTTAACGAAAAAGCCGAGGAGTTTTTCTCGGAAGAACATGATCTACATACGGTAGAGGACGTAAAAGCAGGAGTAAGTGATATTGTAGCTGAGTGGATTTCAGATGACCCAAGTTATAGGGAGAACATTCGTCAGCAAACCTTCCGCTCAGGTACGATTGAATCAAAAGGCAAAAAAACCGAGCAGGACGAAAAGGGTATTTTTGAAATGTATTATGAATACCAGGAGCCTGTCCGTGCGATCGCATCGCACCGAGTGTTAGCATTAAATCGCGGGGAGAAGGAAGGTGTGCTGAAAGTAGCGGTGCACCCTCCAGAAGAGAAAATTGTAAAATACCTAGAGGATCATGTGATTCAGCACTCTACATCTCAGCATCTTCGTGAAATCTTACAAGAGGCCATCGAGGATAGCTACAAGCGCTTAATCCAGCCTTCAGTCGAACGAGAAATCCGTAATTCATTATCGGAAACAGCTGAGGAAAAAGCGATCGAAGTGTTCTCAAGCAACTTAAAAAGCTTGCTGCTTCAACCGCCTCTTAAAGGGAAAGTTGTGCTTGGGGTAGACCCGGCTTATCGTACAGGCTGTAAACTGGCGGTGATTGATGAAACGGGTAAGGTGCTAGACATATCTGTTATTTACCCAACTCCGCCGAAGAGTGACGTCAAAGGGTCGGAAAAGAAAATCATGGAGTATTTTAACCAGTACCCAATTGAACTGATTGCTATAGGCAACGGAACCGCTTCACGAGAAACAGAACAATTTATTGCGAATATGATACAAAATCAGTCATTAGAGGCTGCTTATATGATTGTCAATGAAGCTGGCGCCAGTGTTTATTCTGCCTCAAAACTAGCAAGAGAAGAGTTTCCTGACCTGCAAGTAGAAGAGCGAAGTGCCGTTTCTATTGCGAGGCGTGTCCAGGATCCTCTCGCCGAACTAGTAAAAATTGATCCGAAATCCATAGGGGTCGGTCAGTATCAGCACGATGTCGGTCAAAAAAAATTAAACAACTCACTGACCTTCGTAGTAGAAACGACCGTTAACCAAGTAGGAGTTAACGTGAACACCGCTTCTCCCTCACTGCTGCAATATGTGTCAGGTCTTAGTAAATCAGTCGCCAACAATGTGGTGAAAAAGAGAGATGAGATCGGGAAGTTTACGAATCGCAAGCAGCTAAAAGACATTCCGCGTTTAGGAGCTAAAACATTTGAACAAAGTATCGGGTTTTTAAGAGTCCTTGAAGGAGAAGAACCATTAGATAAAACGTCAGTTCACCCGGAAAGCTATCGAGCAGCAAGAGCATTATTAAACACGGTAAATGCAGAACCTGCAAACATTGGTGAAAAAGAAGTAGGAGAACAATTAGCACAAATTGATGTGGCTTCTACAGCTGAACAGCTCGATATTGGCGAACCAACACTTAAAGATATTATTAAAGCGTTAAGAGAACCCGGAAGAGATCCGAGGGACGACCTGCCTAAACCATTGCTGAAAACAAACGTTTTATCAATGGAAGATTTAGAACAGGGAATGGAGCTTGAAGGCACGGTTCGAAACGTAGTCGATTTTGGGGTATTTGTTGATATTGGAGTTAAACAAGATGGACTAGTACACATCTCAAAGCTATCCAATAAATTTGTAAAGCATCCGATGGACGTGGTATCCGTGGGGGATGTTGTCACCGTATGGGTAGACAGTGTAGACACGAAAAAGCAGCGAATTGCATTAACGATGTTGAAGAAGTAAAACACAAGTAACCTGGGGGATTCATATCTTCCGGGTTATTTTTCATATTTGTGCCGATAAAAATACCAGCATTGATTAAGCATTTTGATTTGGTATTTATCCTTATTGAAAAAGGCGTCCGATATTTGTTTCTGTAACCAACGGGGCACAGAAATCTCCTCCCTTTGAAATTAGGATGGAACCCATTTATAATAAACTATGCAAAAGAGGGAGAGGGTGTGCCATTTTGAATGAAACGGAAGTCGATTTACAACAATGGACAGACCAGCTGTCCAAAGAATACTTTGGAAAGCCATTCACTGATCAAGTCATCTTTAATACAAGACTTCGAACGACAGGGGGGCGGTATATCCCTTCTAAGCGAGTTATTGAACTAAACCCGAAGTATTTAAAAGAGTTAGGAAAAGAAGAGGTAGAGGGAATTATTAAGCATGAGCTCTGTCACTACCACTTACATATTGAAGGTAAAGGCTACAAGCATGGAGACCGCACATTTAAAGACCTGCTTGTAAAAACAGGGTCCCCGAGACATTGCAAACCACTCCCGTCAGAGACCGAAAAGTTTCACCGGTATGTGTGCACGAAGTGTAACCAATCCTACAGGCGAAAGAAAAGGATGAACGTCTCTCGCTACGTTTGCGGCAAATGTAAAGGGAAGTTAAGAAAACTTTAACAAACCCATTGACGAAAATTTGCGTCCGTGTTAAATTAAATAAGCCCTGAAGGAAAGGGCATTTGGTTTTTGAGACAAGTCATTTGGTTTTCAAAAATAATAGAGAATATTATTGACAATCGACAGCGATTGTTATAATATATAAAACGTCGCTGACATTACTTACATAAATTCTTTTAAGGAATTTATCCGACATTATTCCACAGTAGCTCAGTGGTAGAGCAATCGGCTGTTAACCGATCGGTCGTAGGTTCGAATCCTACCTGTGGAGCCATTACGGAGAAGTACTCAAGTGGCTGAAGAGGCGCCCCTGCTAAGGGTGTAGGTCGCGCAAGCGGCGCGAGGGTTCAAATCCCTCCTTCTCCGCCATTTTTTATTGTCTAAAATGGCCCGTTGGTCAAGTGGTTAAGACACCGCCCTTTCACGGCGGTATCACGGGTTCGAATCCCGTACGGGTCACTTCCTACTTACATATTTGGGGTCCGGTAGTTCAGTTGGTTAGAATGCCTGCCTGTCACGCAGGAGGTCGCGGGTTCGAGTCCCGTCCGGACCGCCATTTAGTTGGGCTATAGCCAAGCGGTAAGGCAACGGTTTTTGGTACCGTCATGCGCTGGTTCGAATCCAGCTAGCCCAGCCATTTTCTTATGAAAAAAAGCTTGACTTTTCTTTTTGAAAATTATATGATGTTTCTTGTGCTCAAAAGCAGAACAGCTTACAGCGCAGACAAACATTAAGAACAATCTTTACATTAAGAGCCATTAGCTCAGTTGGTAGAGCAAGCCAACCTCAATGAATAATCTTCTTCGCAGGCTTGCGAGGAGTGAGACTTCACTGAATATGCTTGCAACACGACGAGCATCACAACCAAACTTACGAGAACATCTTATTTATTAAGAGCCATTAGCTCAGCTGGTAGAGCATCTGACTTTTAATCAGAGGGTCGGAGGTTCGAGCCCTCCATGGCTCACCATTTATTTTGCGGGTGTGGTGGAATTGGCAGACACGCTAGATTTAGGATCTAGTGCTTCACGGCGTGGGGGTTCAAGTCCCTCCACCCGCACTTAGTAAGTTAGCTCAGCTGCTTACCCAACTTTTTTCAATTAGCGGTCGTGGCGGAATCGGCAGACGCGCTAGGTTGAGGGCCTAGTGGGGGCAACCCCGTGGAGGTTCAAGTCCTCTCGGCCGCACTAAGGTTTTCAAAAATACTATTGCATTACAAGCTGAAACGTGATATATTAGATATTGTCGCTTCAAAAGGCGCCCGTAGCTCAATTGGATAGAGCGTCTGACTACGGATCAGAAGGTTAGGGGTTCGACTCCTCTCGGGCGCGCCATTTACTTACGGGAAGTAGCTCAGCTTGGTAGAGCACTTGGTTTGGGACCAAGGGGTCGCAGGTTCGAATCCTGTCTTCCCGACCATGGATGCTCATTAATTTAAAACTATGAAACTTTATATATGCGGGTGTAGTTTAGTGGTAAAACCTCAGCCTTCCAAGCTGATGATGAGGGTTCGATTCCCTTCACCCGCTCCATTAAATCTTTACTACCATTGGGGCCTGTAGCTCAGCTGGTTAGAGCGCACGCCTGATAAGCGTGAGGTCGGTGGTTCGAGTCCACTCAGGCCCACCATTAAGACTATTTGATCTTTGAAAACTGAACGAACCAACCAGTACGTCAAGATTTCTTTCTATAGTATAGAA
>NZ_BMEL01000004.1 GCF_014636475.1 Halobacillus andaensis | reverse complement strand
CTTCTATACTATAGAAAGAAATCTTGACGTACTGGTTGGTTCGTTCAGTTTTCAAAGATCAATCACTGCCTTGCGACAGTAAATAAATTCTATCATAGTTCATCAAAATATGTCAATACTATTGAAAGATTTTCTCTCAAAATGATTGATTGATAGAACCTAGCCGCTCAAATGAGCAACGTTAACTATCATAACTAAAACTAAGCGAGAAGTCAACAATAAAAACAAAAAATCCAAAGCAAAATCCAGCTTTGGATTTTTCATACTATTACACTGCTTTTACATAATAAATCGTTTTCCCTCTTTTTCTGCGAATCATTCGAGCTGCAAGTTTTGCGCCTCGTTTATCGTCAGTAACTAAGAGTATATCTTTCGTACACTGAAAACGGTCCTTTAATGCCCGTTGCAAATAACTTAATGGAATATTTTCTGCACCTGGATAAGGAGAACGATGGGCAGATATATAGTCACGTATGTCAATTACACAAAAATTATCGCGAGAAGCCGATTGATTTGTGAATGGTTTTAAAACAAAAGTTTGATAAAGACCTCTGAACATTATAAAAAACAAGAACCCGATTACCACGACACTAAATTCCAGCATTATATAAGCCCTTCCTTACCTTAGAATACTAGTTCGCCTTTCCAATTTAACATTCCGCCTTCAAGGTTATGAACTTTTTGGAAGCCTTTTTCGTTAAGAAATTCGGATGCATTCATACTTCTTCTTCCTGACCTGCAGACCATAACATATTCTTTATTTGGATCTAGCTTATTAACTTCCTCCGGTACATTTCCTAATGGAATATGCTGTGCGGTGGGGATCATCCCTTGAGCTACTTCTTCATTTTCACGAACATCTATTATATTAAGATCTTTATTTTCATCTAAAGCTTTTTGCAATTCTTCAGGTGTCATAACGTTAACTTCACTCATTAAAAATCCTCCTTCAATAAGGTACTTCCATTTTTATTTTATTAAATTAATGAAACTAGTCAAGAAATTAAACCCGTACATTAAAGACTATCCCCTAACAAAGAGGATAGTCTTTAAAGGTTAGTTAGCTACAATATTAACTAGTTTTCCTGGTACAGCAATTACTTTACGTACTGTTTTTCCTTCTAGCCATTCTTGGATATTTGAATGCTCTAAAGCAGCTTTTTCAAGATCTTCTTTTGACGCGTCTGCACTAACCATCATTTTGGCTCGAACTTTACCCATAACTTGAATAACCACTTCTACTTCGTCTTCCACCAGTTTAGACTCGTCATACGTCGGCCATTGTTCGTAACTTATACTTTCCGTATGACCCAGTAAATCCCAGAGCTCTTCAGCTAAATGAGGGGCTACGGGAGATAGAAGCTTTACGAAACCTTCTACATATTCTTTAGGAATTTCTTCTGCTTTATACCCTTCATTAATAAACACCATCATTTGGGATATCCCAGTATTAAAACGAAGTTCCTCAAAGTTTTCGGTCACCTTCTGAACAGTCTCGTGATAAGTTCTTTCCATTGATGAGTCATTGCTAGTTTCCTTAACTACACTAGCAAGCTCCCTTTCTTCAGTAAATAGTCTCCATACACGATCTAAGAATCTTCTAGCACCGTCCAAACCATTTGTAGACCAAGCAATTGATGCTTCTAAAGGTCCCATAAACATCTCATACAACCGCAGGGTATCTGCTCCGTGTGTGTACACGATGTCATCAGGGTTTACAACGTTTCCTTTAGACTTACTCATCTTCTCGTTTCCTTCGCCTAATATCATTCCTTGGTTAAATAGTTTTTGGAACGGTTCCTTAGTAGGTACAACTCCAACGTCATACAAAACTTTGTGCCAAAAACGGGCATAAAGCAGATGTAATACAGCATGCTCTGCCCCGCCTATATATACATCGATAGGCAGCCATTTTTTCAGTTTCTCATAGTCTGCAAAAGCCTCATCGTTTAGCGGGTCTATATAACGAAGGAAGTACCAGCAGCTTCCTGCCCACTGTGGCATTGTGTTTGTTTCACGTCGTCCTTTCATCCCTGTTTCAGGATCAACGACGTTTACCCATTCATCAATATTGGCCAATGGGGATTCTCCGGTTCCTGATGGTTTAATTTTTGAAGTTTTTGGTAAGCGAATAGGCAGTTCTTGCTCAGGGACAGCTGTAATGGAGCCATCTTCCCAGTGGATCACTGGAATCGGCTCTCCCCAATAACGCTGACGGCTAAATAACCAATCTCTTAGTCGGTAAGTTGTTTTTCTTTTTCCTTTATTGTTTTCTTCAAGCCAATGTATAGACTTTTCAATGGCATCTTCTTTATCTAATCCATTTAACATACCTGAGTTGATGTGCTTCCCATCCCCAGTATATGCTTCTTCTTCAATATCTCCGCCTTCAACAACAGCTATGATCGGCAAATCATACTTACTAGCGAATTCATAGTCACGTTCGTCATGAGCGGGTACAGCCATTATTGCGCCGCTTCCATAACTCATTAAAACGTAATCCGCAACCCATATCGGTAATTTATTTCCATCAATTGGATTAATGGCATACGCCCCAGTGAATACACCAGTTTTATCCTTTGCTAGATCTGTTCTTTCTAATTCACTTTTGTTTTGAGCGTCATGGATATATTGATTAACTTGTTCTTTTTGTTCAGACGTTACAATTTGATCAACTAAAGGGTGCTCCGGTGCTAGTACAGCATAGGTCGCTCCATAGAGTGTATCCGGACGAGTTGTAAACACGTCGAATGTAGCATTATGATGAGCAATTTCAAAAACAACTTCAGCCCCTTCAGATTTTCCAATCCAGTTTCGCTGCATATCTTTTATGCTCTCTGGCCAATCCAAATCTTCAAGATCTTCTAATAAGCGATCCGCATACTCTGTAATTTTCAACATCCATTGTTTCATTGGGCGACGTTCCACAGGGTGTCCGCCTCGTTCACTCTTTCCATCGATCACTTCTTCATTAGCAAGCACTGTACCCAGTGCTGGGCACCAGTTCACAGCTACTTCATCTATATAAGCCAATCCTTTTTCATAAAGCTTAAGGAATATCCATTGAGTCCACTTGTAATAATGAGGGTCTGTCGTACTAATTTCACGATCCCAGTCGTAAGAAAAACCCAATTCTTGGATTTGCCTCTTAAACGTTTGAATGTTTTGTTTAGTAAATTCTTCAGGATCATTGCCTGTATCAAGAGCATACTGCTCTGCAGGCAGTCCAAACGCGTCCCATCCGATGGGATGCAAAACTTCGTACCCTTGCATCCTTTTCATTCGGGATAGAATATCAGTAGCCGTATAACCCTCTGGGTGTCCTACATGAAGCCCAGCCCCTGATGGGTAAGGAAACATATCTAAAGCGTAAAATTTCTTCTTACTTGATTCCGCATCCGTTTTAAACGTTTTATTTTCTAACCAGTAGGTTTGCCATTTCTTTTCAATCGATTTATGATCAAATGCCATTTGCCTTCCTCCTCATTAATAAACTCAGTAAGTATCTTTTAAAATCTACAATGATAAATAAAAAAAGCCACTCATCCCTAAATAAGGGACGAGAGACTTCTCCCGCGGTACCACCCAAATTAACGTTTTCACGTTCACTTGTAATCGATATCGGTGATTAAACCGGAAGAAGCTTACAGTTTCACTTCTTCGACATCCAAGGTGAGTTCATAAAGGCCCAAGAACAACTTCCACCATCCGCTGCCTCTCTATAACTTGAGATCTTTATTACTATTCCTTTTCAACGTCGTTACATATCTATTCTGTATATTATTGAATGCAAAAGTCTTTGTCAAGTTCTCACGTTTATAAAGAGATTAAATCTGGGAACATATGCGACAAAGGAGGTATTATATGAAGAAACCTATTCGTAAGACGGACAGCCCTCCAAAAAATGGTTTAAAACGTACAATAAACACACCAAAACGAGTCGTACAATCCGAAAATAAGTATCGAGATAAATAGAGCTTTATAATTGAACGAGTTTTATCGTTTTATCCGCAGATGCTATAGCCAATTGCTTCCCTCCAGGTAGGTAGTCAACACAGTAATTTCCTTTTGCAGGGAGATCATAGTGTTGCATTTTTAAATTGTCTAATTGAACTCTGGTTAATCGATAAGGCATGGCTATAGCTACCTCTTTTTCATCTGGGGAAATCGCAATTGTATAATAGCCTTCATTACCTATAGAGTAAGACTCTAGCTTTTGGTGCGCCTGCATGTCCCACAGAATTAACCTCCCATCATACCCTGCAGACACACCATGACGATCCCCATCAAAAAATTCAACCTTCATAGTAGCCTGCTCGTGCCCTTCAAATTCTTCTAACACTTCTCCCGAAGGTATTAAAAAACGTCTCAGCTTTGGACCAACCCCACCGATAATGGCATGATGTTCTTGGCTGGCAGTGGCTAAAACCCCACTATTTTGCTGGTCACTTTTCAACTTTTGCACTACATCCTCTTCAGGCCATTCTCTAACTCTTAACATTGATGATTTGTCACTTGTTAATAAATAGCGTCCATCATATGTAAACCGCAGATGGCTGACTCCTGACTTTAAATCCTGCCAGCTTTTAAAAGGGGAGGAGGCAGAGACTTCATGCATGAGTATCTTTCCATCCCCTGAGGCTGAAATCAGCTTCCGTCCATTCTCTATCCATTGAATACAATTAACCGTTTTCAGATGACCGTTGTATTCCTGAATTTTTTCTTGTGTATCCACATCCCATAAAAACAACTCTCCATTAAACCCTGCTGAAAGAAGAAATCGTTCTTCAGGATGATATTTTAATTGATTGACATGCGAAGAATGAGCCTTTATAGATTGTATAATCATTAATCCTCTCCCTTTCTTTTATAAACGTAACGGTTCATGCTAAAATAATTCAGTATTTAGTACAACTTAAAGGAGCCCGCATTTATGAAATTAAAACGAGTTCTACCATATGCTCATGAATTAATAAAAGAAGCGCTAGTGGAAGGGGATGTAGCTATTGACGGTACTTGTGGGAATGGACATGATACGGTGCAATTATGTAAGCTTGTAGGTCAAACAGGACACGTATACGGATACGACATTCAGAAGCAGGCGATTGACCATACACTAGAGAGACTGCAGAGCAACCATTTAGCTGATCGATCTACACTCTTTCAAGTCAGTCATGACCAAATTGAATCGACCATTCCTAAAGAAGGTCTCTCTCGTCTAAAAGCAGCCATCTTCAACTTAGGTTACCTCCCGGGCAGTGACAAATCAGTTGTAACTAAACCTGACCGAACTATTTCGTCGGTGAAATTAATTTTGGAGCACTTACATCCCGGAGGTCTCATTGTATTAGTGGTTTATCACGGCCATCCAGGAGGCGAAGAAGAAAAGGATGCCCTCCTTCAGTATGTTCAATGCCTAGACCAAAAAGATTACAGCGTACTGCAATATGGATTTATCAATCAGAAAAATTCACCTCCATTTATTATTGCCATTGAAAAGAAATAATTCAGGACTGAATGGCTCTTAGTTTGTTATACATTTTAGTATTGAAGTAAAAGAAAGTGGCTTTCTTTCCACTAGCACGCAGGAGTGATTTCACAAATCCCTTTGCTTGGTTTATTGTTTTTACTTTATGATCTGCTAAATATAAGCCTACTAGTCCCTCATGGATCATTTCGTGAAATGAAGGGTGCGGCAAGCTTTTAATTGAGCGATTGGTTTGTTCGACGAAATAAACGAATCGCTCTCTCATTAATTCTTCATGTTCATAGTACGCACAAAAGTTTAAATCTCCTTCTTTCGCATCTTCTTCTTGATCGATATAGTAATCAAGCAAGATATGGAGACCTTGCATATAAGGAAAGTAACTGCATGTAATTCTCTCAGCTAATTGGTCCGTCATATCACCGCTAAGTGTATAGGAGACTAAACAAAATATACCCAATGTGGACCCCGTACAGGCAGAGAATTCATACCATTCTAAATGCGGACATTCCTTCTGATAATGTTCAAACCAATTTTTGAGCCTTGGAATTCTTTCTTCTTCTCGTACATGTTTATGTACTTGCAGGTCGTTGTATAAACAGCCTAATTGAGTGGTATATGATTGAGCCTTATGGTAATCCTGAGCATTCCTCAGTACCTTTTGACACGTCAGCACTAAGGAATTTAAATAACCCCCATCGTCTTTATCATCTCTATAATAATAGTAATCTTTAAGCTCATTAGATGGATTAAGAGCATCAGTCATTGAATGGTGCAGCATGCGAAAATCCTGAGGATCCATTGAAGTACTTCGGTCACACAGGTTATCTAAATAGTCACTGATGGTTTGATAAGCCACAATAAACTGAACAGCTTCCCTCCAATTTTCTTTAGCAAGAAGAGAATAGATCCCTCCGCCCTCACAATGAAATGTTTTTAATTTAATGCTAGCTACTGCCTGGGCTTTTAATTCTTGGTTTGGGATGGCTTCAGCTTTTTTTCTCCACAGATTTAATTGTTTGTGAACATAAGGAAAAACTTGCTTATAGACGCGAACCATTAATGGGAATGCATGTGTAGGAACTCTCTCACCCACATCAACCCCTCCTTTTACTTACTGCTTGATCAGTTGCTGTTGTATAAAATTATACAAATAAAGGTATGATTGCTGCCACTTTACTTCATTAAATATTTCATGATAGAAGCCGGGCCACTCTTTATAAGATTTCTCCGAAGTACACACTAAATTGAACCATTGATATGTTTGTTGGCGATCTACGATCAGGTCATCTCCCGCCTGCATAATAAGTAATGGAAGATCAGGGAAACTCTTTACTTCTTTAAAAGCTTTCTTAATCGAGCGTTGAAATTCGATGTACCATCTGATCGACACTTTATCAATGATTAAGGGATCACTTCGATCACTATCAATCATTTCTTGATTGGTGGTAACCGTTTCTGGTGCTAAAGACGAAGAAACTCTAAAGGAAGGCCAAACGATATTCAATCCTCTCGATAAAACTTCCATTGGTTTGCTCGCTCCATTTTTTATACTAAAGGCTGGAGAGGATAATATAACGCCATCTACATGTATTTTTAATTGTTGAAGCGTCCTTGTTACAATAAGTCCCCCCATACTATGCCCTAACAAAAAAACAGGTAAGTCTTCATCAGCCTCTTCGACCCATTCGCTTACTTTTTGTATGTAATCATTAAAGGATCGAATATGACCTTTCTTGCCTTCTGACCTGCCTTGACCCGGAAGATCATTAATCTTAACTTCAAATCCGTCCTGTTCTAGCTTTTTTACTAAATGAGAATAGCGGCCTGCGTGTTCAAAGGCTCCATGCACAATGATGATCGTAGCTCTTTTTTCACCTGTCATTCCATCGTTCTCCCCATCCTCTATTTGTTATACTGAATTTATCATAATTATAAGGGGGTTCGCTATGATTTGCGAATATAAAGGAAAGAGGCCAACGATAGATAAAAGTGCATTTATTGCTGAAGATGCAGTGATTACAGGGGATGTTACGATCGGATCCTCATCGAGCGTTTGGTTTAAAACAGTCATTAGGGGAGATGTCGCTCCTGTTTATATTGGAAAAGAAGTAAATATCCAAGACCTAAGCATGCTCCACCAAAGCCCTAATATACCCCTGAAAATAGAAGATGGAGTAACGGTAGGACATCAAGTTACTTTACATTCTGCCCACATAAAAAAGAATGCACTCATTGGTATGGGATCAATAATTTTAGATGGAGCTGAAATTGGTGAACAAGCTTTTGTAGGTGCCGGGAGTCTTGTCCCACCCGGAAAGGTTATCCCTCCACGCACCTTGGCTTTAGGACGACCAGCAAAAGTCGTACGTAATTTAACTGAAGACGA
This sequence comes from Halobacillus andaensis, assembly GCF_014636475.1. GTDB lineage: Bacteria > Bacillota > Bacilli > Bacillales > Halobacillaceae > Halobacillus_A > Halobacillus_A andaensis. Next base: position 589,626 of record NZ_BMEL01000004.1, on the reverse strand, counting down.
TTACAAAGAACTGGATCGGATAAGAGCCAGCTATGTTGAAAAAGGCCAAATTTACAAAAACATGTAATCTAAATAAAATGAGCGCCGTTTATAAACGGCGCTCATTTTATTTGGTTAACATTTCTTTTAAAAAGGCTGCTTTATCCGTTTGTTCCCAAGGGAATGCAACATCTGTACGACCAAAATGACCGTACGCTGCTGTTTGACGATAAATGGGGCGTCTAAGGTCAAGCATTTTTATAATACCTGCCGGTCGTAAGTCAAACAATTCTCTAACAGCTGAAACAAGCGACTCTTCAGATACTTTACCTGTCCCGAAGGTGTTGATCGAAATAGATACTGGCTGAGCTACTCCAATAGCGTAAGCAAGCTGTACTTCACAGGATTCAGCTAGTTTCGCAGCTACAATGTTTTTTGCTACGTAACGGGCGGCGTAGGCTGCTGAACGGTCTACCTTAGTTGCATCTTTCCCACTAAAAGCCCCTCCGCCGTGGCGAGCATATCCTCCGTACGTGTCTACAATAATCTTTCTTCCGGTTAATCCTGCATCTCCTTGAGGTCCACCGATCACAAATCGTCCAGTAGGATTAATGAAATACTTGGTTTCTTCGTCAATCAGTTGACTAGGAACAACAGGGTTAATAACATGTTTCTTTAAATCGTGCTGAATTTGCTCTAAGGTAATTTCTTCTGCGTGCTGAGTTGAAATAACAATTGTATCTACTCTTACAGGCTGATCATTTTCATCATACTCGATGGTAACTTGAGTTTTGCCATCAGGGCGTAAGTAACTTAAGGTTCCGTCATTTCTTACGTCAGAAAGGCGTTTTGCAATTTTGTGAGCTAATGAAATAGGAAGAGGCATCAGTTCTTTGGTTTCGTTATTCGCAAAACCAAACATTAAACCTTGATCTCCTGCACCTATAGCTTCAATTTCATCATCACTCATTTGTCCTTCTCTAGATTCCAATGCTACATCCACACCACCAGCAATATCTGGTGACTGCTCATCTATAGCCGTTAGTACGGCGCAAGTATCGGCATCAAAACCATACTTAGCTCTCGTATAGCCAATTTCTTTTATTGTTCTTCGAACGATCGCGGGAATATCCACGTAAGTATTCGTACTAATTTCTCCAGACACTAAAACGAGTCCTGTTGTTACAGTCGTTTCACATGCCACCCTGGCATTTGGGTCGTTTTTTAAAATTTCATCTAATATCGCATCAGAAATTTGGTCGCAGATTTTATCTGGGTGCCCCTCTGTTACTGATTCTGATGTGAATAACCGGCGATTAGCAGGCATTCTTTAAAACTCCTCCTTCTGTAAATACAAAGTTTGGACGGAACTCTTTCCAGTATGTTTATAGAAGTTTAACTTAAAGTAATACTTCTCGTTTTGTTCTTATAGTTAAATAAATTATTATATGAAAGGATGTACGCTGTACACATAAGAAAAACCCTTCCTTCTAAAAGAGGAAAGGTGCTTATTCCTTTCGCTCTTATCGTCCAAGATCTCCTTTAAATAGGGACCTTGCTGCAGGTTGGCACCATGTCAGATTACTGACGGGTTGCCGGGTTTCATTGGGCCTGTCCCTCCACCACTCTGGATAAGAGAGTATCCGTTCGGACTAATAGTATCGAAATCCCGTAACCATGTCAATTAGTTTTCCCCTTATAAAAGGGAACTGGATCCGTTTTTGCAGCGTTTTTTAAATAGTTTATAACGATTCTTAGTGAGCCATTGATAAATTTGATTTCCTATTTATATTCCGGGTATAGAGATCATGAGACCTATGTATAAAGTTAGAGGCATTCTTAGAAATAAATACCTTATTGCTTGATAGCCTTTAAGAGTATTCCCTCCTGAAGTCACTAAATGAATTTCTTTCGTTAAACTCTCCCTGGTAAAAGATTCAAACTCAGAAATGTCCTCAAAATTTTGCAGCGATTCCCATCGTAAGACGTGAAACCAATCCAACAGTTCAAATGCCCTTTTGCTCTGTTGACACAAATAGCAGTTTTCAACATAAACGGTTTTCACTTTGCTCATTACTTCACGTCCCTTCAATAACATTATAGCTCTATGAGTAATAAAATAAAAAGAAAGCAATTTCAATTAATAGTATGGACTAATAAATTGAATGTGTTATACTTTATCTCAAAGTAGCACTAAATCTTTAAAGTAAAGGCGGGTAGACACATATGAGCGCAATTAATCAGATGTCTGATTTATCTCAACTATTAAATGAACCCAATGTTCATCACCAGTTATCAGTCCCACAACTAGTAGAAAAAATACTTTCACGTAATGAAGGCACACTGACTAATAGTGGAGCGGTTCAAGCGACTACTGGTGAATATACCGGTCGGTCTCCACACGATAAATTTATTGTTAAGGATGAAGAATCTGCCGAAAATGTAAATTGGGGAAAAGTCAATCAGTCCATTGACGAACTCACCTTTATAAAGCTTTATCATAAGGTGTTGGACTATTTAAAAAAACGTGATGAACTTTTTGTATTTAACGGTTTTGCCGGTGCAGACGAAAGATACCGCCTACCTTTACGAGTGATAAATGAATTCGCCTGGCATAACTTATTTGCTCACCAAATGTTTATTCGTCCTGACCAAAACGATTTAGATCACCATGATGCTGAATTTACTGTCATCTCTGCACCAACTTTCAAAGCTGATCCGGAGGTAGATGGTACAAACTCAGAAGCTTTCATCATGATTTCCTTTAAGCACCGAGTCGTGCTCATCGGAGGAACGGAATATGCCGGTGAAATCAAAAAATCTATTTTTTCTGTTATGAACTATGTATTACCTAAACAAAACGTTCTCTCTATGCACTGTTCAGCTAATGTCGGTAAAGAAGGAGATGTCGCTCTTTTCTTTGGGCTTTCAGGAACGGGAAAAACAACTTTATCGGCAGATCCAGATCGTAAACTAATTGGAGATGACGAACATGCCTGGTCGAATTACGGGATCTCTAATATAGAAGGTGGCTGCTATGCAAAATGCATCAACCTTTCTTATGAGAAAGAACCTCAAATTTTTGATGCTATTCATTTTGGCGCTGTATTGGAGAATGTTATTTTACAAGAAGGATCACACCAGCCTGATTATGACAACACAACGTTAACCGAAAATACGAGAGCCGCCTATCCGCTCCACCATATTAAAAACACCGTTGTTCCAAGTGTGGCGGGTCATCCAAATGCGATCGTTTTCCTTACGGCTGATGCAACAGGCGTGCTGCCCCCTATAAGTAAGTTAACGAAAGAACAAGCGATGTACCATTTTCTGAGTGGCTATACTAGCAAGTTGGCAGGTACAGAACGGGGGGTAACTTCCCCACAGGCAACGTTCTCCGCTTGTTTCGGATCCCCTTTTCTTCCATTAGCTCCTTCTGTTTACGCAGAAATGCTCGGAGAAAAAATAGACCAGTTTAATTCTGACGTGTATTTAGTAAATACTGGATGGACGGGTGGTCCTTACGGAGAAGGTCAGCGAATGAAACTTACCTACACACGAGCGATGATTCACGCTGCACTCGAAGGTGAATTAAATTCCGCTGACACGTATACGGATCCTGTATTCGGTTTAAACATTCCTGTTCATTGTCCAGGAGTACCTGATGAAGTATTAATTCCAAGGAAAACGTGGGATGATCCTAAAGCATACGATGAAAAAGCTCATGAACTAGCCAATCAATTCCATGAGAATTTTAAGAAGTTTAAGCATGCAAGTTCTGAGATTGCTAATGCAGGGCCGAATTACGGCAAAGAATAATTATTGTTTCCTCATTTCCTCAATATATAGAAAAAACCGTGCATTAGTTGCACGGTTTTTTTAATGAGAGTCCTTATATTTATTTTTGATGACTTTTAAGCACTCAGTTAAAACTTCATCCTTCATCATGAAGCTATAAAGAGCGTTGCTTTTTATGCTTTCTGGTAAATGATCAAGCAATATAGGGCCCTCTGTTTCGTAGTAATGAGGCTGCTCAATAAGTTCTGAAATCGTCGCGTAGTAGACATTTTTAACAATGGTGCCGCCTTTACCTGCTACATAATACTGCCCAATATAGTACAGGTTCTCCACCTCGGCCCCCGTTTCTTCTTTTACTTCGCGCACAGCTGCATCTTTAGCTCCTTCTCCTTTTTCGACTTTGCCGCCAGGAAATTCTAGACCTCTATCTTTATGCTTTGTAAGAAGCCACTGGTTCTTAAATCGGCAAATAACCCAAACATGCTTAGGCGCAGTTGAGAATGGGTGATCCTCAAAAGAGAGTTTCACTTGATTCCTGTAATAATCATAAAAAGTTTTCACGTTAGATCATCTGCCTTTAATATCTAGTTATGTACTTCTGCATTAAATCGTATCATAAGCACTACTGATTAAAAACAATAGTGAATATTACACTTATGTTACACAAAATTTCACATATTTGAAACCTTTCCGCTGGTCAATCGTATTTATTCATAGCATCATTTAAAGGAGGATCCTGATGAAAAATAGTATGATTACATTGGCTGCATTCAGCCTTCTCCTTATTGTTTCTGCTTGTTCGAGTGCAGAAGGAGAGAAAGCAAAAGAAGTTTTTAAGAAATCGGCCGCAGCTTCTGAAGAGTTAGACAGCTTCTCTATGGAAATGGAAATGACTCAAAAGATGAACGTAGAATCTGAAGACTCCGAGGAAGGAATACCTGATGGAATTCCTTTACAGACAACTATGAATTCCGATATGCAAATGGATCCAGTCGCTTTTTATCAAACCGTTGAATTCATGGGCCAATCCATGGAACAGTATTATACGGAAGATGGCATGTATATGACAGTTCCTGGAGAAGAAAACTGGTATAAAGCCCCTGAAGAGCTCGTTGATCAACTGAATCAGATTAGTTCAGAAGAACAGTCCCCTGGAAATCAGCTAGAAAACCTCGAAGAATACGTAGATGAATTCAACTTAGAAGAAAAAGAAAATTCGTACCTCCTTTCTTTTAGCTCAGAAGGGGAAAACGTCCAGGCCTTAATTGAAGAATCGGTCGAGGAGATGTTCCCGGAAGGTACCATGCCGGAAGATGCTTTAGAGGGATTAACAGTTGAACAAGTAAATTACACGTTTGAAGTAGATAAAGAGAGTTATTATCCTAAACAATTGGATGCGGAAATGAACTTTACCATGAATATGGAAGGTGAAGAAACCTCTATCCATCAAACAATGAGCGGAAGTTATAGCAATTTTAATGAAGTGGGTGAAATTGAGATTCCAAGTGAGGTCATTGAACAAGCAGAAGATTTACCAGACTCCGGAAACACCCCTCAATAAAAAATCTAAGCCGCTTCAATCTTGAAGCGGCGTTTCATTATTATTCAAATCCTCCAACACACCCATCGATGAGATATGTTGTTTCGTTTTTTCATCTCCGAGATCATAGATCATACGAAAAGCTGACTTCATCCCTTCATCGAATTCATCATTGGATTGATCTCTATGGTAAGGGTCAAAAGGAACGTGAGCTCTAAAAAAAGATCTTGTGTCAGAATTGTACATTTCATCAAATACTTCTCTTAATAATAATAAGTCCTCTTCATCTGCATAAATAACGAAAACATCATTATTAGCATCATGATTAATCGATATCTCCCGAGTCCCAATATTTACATAATACGGTTTTTTATCCATTATCATAAGCCTCCTTTACTGTAGGTTTAGCAAAAATGAGACTTTTATAACGTAAAATTACTGATTGTGTAAATGCGGACAAACTTTACAATAATTACTGTCTTCATAAAGCTTATAAGAGAGGCAACAGCACTTTCTTTGCCGAGCTCCTGTTTCCAGCACAGGCTGTTTTATAAAATAAGTGAAAGGATTTGTTTTTTCTCCAAAAGCCTCTCCTGGGAGCTGCTCCACAATAAGATAAAAATCTTCCTGAAGTTTTCTTACTGTCTCACGATCATACCATTGGACCAATTCTCTTTCATAAAAACGAAACATATATATCGCTATATTTTCCCACATTACGTCCATTGAAAGTCGAGTTAACTGATTAATATGCAGGAATAAAGGTCGTACGTGCTGGGTGAAAAGGTTCGTTAGCTCATTACGCAGCCATTTGTTCCGGTTAAGTTCTCCTGGTTCACTCACTTCTTTAGAGATAAGATCCAGTTTCGGAAACCATTTTTGCTCTTCATTCGTTCGAACAAGCTTTATATTTTCCAATTTCATGTTAGGACTTTTATTAAAAAGAGTCATCATAGCTATAGGAACAGTTGCAATGTAATAGCTGTACCTTTTTGAAAGAATGGAAGCTGAAGTCAGCAGAAATTCTGATTTCATATAAGCGTGGATGTAATCAATCGTCTGCTGGACACCAGTTTTCGTCTTTAGACGTTCGCCATTTATCGATTCAAACACTTCGTCTTCAACCTCTAGAAAATATCTAAAATGCTCATGAAGAAATTGTTCTTCATGTTTTCGTAATGATCCCAAAACGCCACCTCATTTTATTCGTTTAATTCACATAAAAGTTCCATTGTCTATTAGTTAATCGAGCCACAGCTGCCCTATTAACCTCGTATCCAATGCCCGCCTCTTTAGGCACTTCAATTCTGCCTTGTTTTACTTTAATATAAGGCTGGATAATATCCTCCTCTAAATAACGCGTAGAGTGAGATAAGTCTCCGGGTATTGTAAAATTGCTTAAGGAGGCTAACGCAACATTGTGAGCTTTGGAAACGCCTGTCTCCACCATCCCCCCACACCACACCGGAATCTGATGTTCCTTACAATAATCATGAATTCGAATAGCTTCCGTTAAGCCGCCTACCCGGCTTATTTTTATATTAATCGAGCGACAACAATCCATAGCAATGGCTTGCACAGCATCTTGATAGCTTTGGATTGATTCATCTAAACAAATCGGTGTAGTGACTTCCTGCTGCAGCTGTTGATGCAAATAAAAATCGCCCGTTCTAAATGGCTGCTCAATCATTTCTAAGTCATATTGCTCCAGGCGTTTTAACCGTGGGATATCCTCTGCATTGTACATACCATTCGCGTCAATCATTAGGGGTAAATCTGGATAACGATCCCTAACATAGGAAATAGTTTCTTCTTCTTTCCCCTTTTCAACCTTCAACTTAAAACGCTCATACCCTGATTCTTGCAATTGGGCAACATCTGTTGACAAATGACTTGTTAAACTTAGTACTGCCCCCGCTTTTACGTTCTTCTGCACCCCTCCAATCATCTTAGAAAGGCTTAAATTTAACTGCTTTGCATATAAATCCCATAAAGCTCCCTCTACTCCCGCCTTAGCCATTTGATTTCCTTTTATAAAAGAAATATCCTTAGAAAACTCACTCGGGTGCGTCATCTTCTCAAAGTTAAGAGAAGGAATACAAATATCTTTAAGAATGTGCCAAGCTGTATGAATGGTTTCAGAAGTATAAAAAGGGATGGAAAACGCAGTAACCTCTCCATAGCCTATGATTCCATTTGTGTCCTCAATCGAAATTATAATGACTGACCGATCCGATAACTTTCCACTATGTGTTTGAAAGGGAGCTTTTAAAGGGATTGTGATTTCATTTAAAGTTAATTTACTTATGTTCACGGTTCTCTCCCTTTTCTATGAGTGAATGCAATTTTCTTCTTACAATTTTGTTGGAGGCATTTCTCGGAATTTCTTCTATGAATTTAATAGAAACCGGTACTTTAAATCCAGCTAATCGCTTCTTACAATATTTCTGGATCTGTCCTTCCGTTACCGAATAACCGTTACGGGTTACTACAAATGCAATGGGCACTTCCCCCCATTCTGGATGTTCGATACCGGTTACAGCAGCTTCTTGCACCCCGTCAACCTCTAAAAGAACACTCTCAATCTCAGCGGGATAAACATTCTCACCGCCTGAAATCAACATATCTTTCACTCGATCAATGACATACAAAAACCCGTCTTCATCCACATACCCTAAGTCACCTGTAGCCAAATATTCATTCTCATGAGAGGAATGACGATAGTAACCACTTGAAACCATCGGACCTTTTACATGAATTTCACCTATTTCATTAGGAGCGCAAGGTTTTCCTCCAGATCGTATTTTTAAGCTTGCAGGTGTGAGAGCTTTTCCTGCCGATCCTAACTTTTGAAAAGCGTCACTTGGACGCAGGGTTGATATTTGAGAGCTCGTTTCTGTCATTCCATACGTTTGAAAAACCGAGATATTCGATTCAAAGGCTTCTCTTAATAATGGCGCGGGAACAGGACCTCCACCTAACAACGCACCTCTAAACGTGCTGGGATACGCTTGTTTTTTATCTTTTAACAGCCTTTGCAGCATCACTGTCACGACAGATACTAAAGAAACTTGATGATGAGTGATCTTGCGATTGACGACTTCAGCATCAAATTTATCCAATAATATAATTGGCATACCGTATATAACATTTTTCATTAATAAGGAAAAACCACCCACGTGAAATAAAGGTAAGCATACCAACCATTTATCTTTATCTGTTAAACCAAGATTTAATGCAGAAGCGATCGCACTAAACCAATGGTTTCCATAAGTGTGCATAACGGCTTTAGGTTTTCCAGTCGTTCCCGAGGTATACATCATGGTAAAATATTCATCTAACCGCAGCGTTTCTCTAACCTCTATCTTTTCTTCGCTAGTGGTTAGCTGTTCTACCATTAATAGATCAATGTCTGCTTGACTTTCATCCATTGATTGTTCGCCTAACATTTTATTTTGTTCATCGACCACAAGACTACAGGAATTTGAATCTTCAATTTGAAAAGCTAACTCACTTGCCGATAACCTTATATTTAAGCATACCGCTACAGCTCCGACATAGCTTATAGCATGTATAAACAAGACATAGTCAAGGTGATTTGCTGATAAAAAAGCCACATGATCACCGGATTTTATGCCGCGGTTTAGTAAACCACTCGCAAGCTTTCGACTATAGTCCCTTAATTCTTTAAATGTTATCGATCGGTCCCCTTCCATTTCTATCGCAATAGAATCAGGCTGTAAATCATATTGTTTTTCTAACCAATGCGGGATTTCGATCATGCGATTTCCTTCTTTCCTTGCAATTAATGATTGACCTAAACAAAGGGCTCTCCCTCACCGGGAAAGCCCTTTTGAACCTTATAACGATTATATATTATGGGAAACGAGGAAACTGTTTAAAGTCGGGCTTACGTTTTTCCTTAAACGAGTCGCGGCCTTCCTTCGCTTCTTCAGTTGTATAATACAGTAAGGTCGCATCCCCGCCCATTTGCTGCAGGCCAGCTAAACCATCTGTATCCGCATTAAAGGAAGCTTTAAGGAAACGTAGCGCTGTTGGCGATTTCTCCAACATCTCTCTTCCCCATTGTACGATTTCGTCTTCTAATTGATCTAATGGTACGACCGTATTGACGAGACCCATATCTAATGCTTCTTTAGCACTGTATTGACGGCATAAATACCAAATTTCGCGCGCCTTCTTATGACCAACAATACGAGCTAGTAACCCTGCGCCATATCCAGCATCGAAACTACCCACTTTAGGTCCTGTTTGTCCGAAGATTGCATTATCCGCTGCAATGGTTAAATCGCACACGATATGTAGTACGTGTCCACCACCAATAGCATATCCTGATACTTCAGCAACAACCGGCTTAGGAATTACACGAATTAAGCGCTGTAAGTCTAATACATTCAAACGAGGAATGTGATCATCACCTACATAACCACCGTGTCCTCTCACACTTTGATCTCCTCCTGAGCAAAATGCGTCATCCCCAGCACCTGCTAATACAATGACACCAATATTTGAATCGTCGCGTGCATATGCAAATGCATCAATTAGCTCTTGGACTGTCTTTGGACGAAATGCGTTCCGCACCTCTGGACGATTTATTGTTATTCTTGCGATCCCTTCAAACGTTTGATAAAGAATGTCTTCATATTCTCGTTCTGAAACCCAATCGTACTTCATAATAAAAGCCTCCTTATTCACTCTATCCGGGTCTTACCCGTTATAATCCACATTAATTATAGCATGAATTCTTCTACAATTTTAGCGAAAGTTCTTGGATCTTCTACATGCACGGCATGTCCTGCGCCTTTCACTTTAACTAACTCGCTCACAGGCAGAAGATCATGCATCTTTTGGTTGAGTTTAACAAACTTCTCGTCTTTTTCTCCAGTAATTAACAATACTTTTTTATTTAAATTAGGAAGCTGCTTCCACCATGAAGGCTGTTTTCCTGTACCCATTCCTTCTAGAGATTCGGCTAGTCCCTGAGCGGTGTGACTTAATCGTTCTTCTCTGATTTCAATCCGTTCTTTTTCAGGTAAACGGTTTTGTGTTTTAAATAAAGGGAGGGCTTCCCAGTAATCAACAAAAGAGGGTATCCCTTTCTGTAGCAGCTGTTCAATATGATGTTGATCTTTAGATTGGCGAGCCACCTGCTCTTCTACCGTTACTAATCCAGGGGACGAGCTTTCAAGCATTAATGTCTCCACATGTTGAGGATGGAGCATAGCAAAGGAGAGGGCAGCACGTCCTCCCATGGAGTAGCCAAGCAGATGAACCTTTGAATAACCAAATTGCGTAATCAACGCTTTTAAGTCGGCTGAGAACTCCTCCATAGAAATAGGACCTGTCTCTCCAGTTTTTCCATGCCCAGGCATATCCATTGAAATCATTCGAAAAGAAGAGGAAAGTGCAGCTTTAATTTTTTTAAAGGTAAAAGAACTTCCTGTAAACCCATGTAACAAAAAGAGAGGTGGTCCAGCACCTTTTTCTTCTATCCAATACTTGCGCGGGCCAGTCGACACATACATGACTTAACACTTCCACCCTTCTATTAAGTCAGCTACTTCACTCCACCTTGATTGGTGAAAAGCTACGTGGCTGTCTCGATCAGTCATGACTTCTACAACAGAAAGTCCTTCTTCTTTATAACTAAGTCTGAGAGCTTCTTTATAGCTCTCCCAATTTATCGCCCTGCGATGACTACCTTCGTACATAGAAACGACTTTTTCAAAATCAACACCAATCGGAGTACCAAATAGTTCTTCAAAATGCTCACTATTTGAAGCCTGCGGTAAGTAAGAAAATATCCCGCCGCCGTCGTTGTTGATCACCACAATGGTTATGTTTATTTTTTTCTGTTTCGCTATTAATAAGCCGTTTAAGTCATGAAAGAAGGATAAATCCCCCAACAATAAGGTTGTATTTTTCCCATGAGCCGCTGCACCTAAAGCTGTAGACACTACTCCATCAATTCCATTTGCCCCGCGATTGGCCATAATATTAATTTTTTTCGGAGATGCTGCAAAGAAGTTGTCTACTTCCCGAACAGGCATGCTGTTTCCTACAAAGAGATTAGACTCTTCTGGAATAGCTTCTGATAAATAAACGACAGCGTGCCCTTCATTTAAAGCTGGTTCAGGACTGGCAAGCATAATTTTCTTGGCTTCGACATTTAAACTTTTCCATTCTGATAACCACTCAGTTTCTTTTCCATCTTCTCCAATTTCTTTTCCGATCTGCTCGCAAAACTCTGCTGGATGAGAGAACACAAACGTGGTTGGAACGCCTGAAGGCTCCCGGTGACTGGCATATTCATCAACGACAAAATGTTCAACGTCTTGACTATGTTTCTGAATCCACTTTAAATATGCTTTTGATATAGGCATAGCCCCAAACCTAATAATATAGTCGGGTATATGATGATCTTTAAACGCTTCTGACCTTAACAGAGCATCATAGCTTTCAATTACGTTTCTTTTATCATGTTCGCCTGCACGTAATTGTGATAAAGGGTCAGCTAAAATAGGTAACCCTGCTTTAGATGCCAACTGTGCAATATAATACGGTAACTGCCCGTTTGATTGAGGTCCGCATACAATTAACCCCTTTTGACCGCTCAATAGCCTCTCTTTAAACAAACGGATTTGCTCATCATTTAAAGTTGCGCTTCCATTGATCATAACAGGCACAGGAGGGATCTCTCCTCTCCAACAGCCGGGAGTGGAAAAGTCAGGGACGAGAGGTTCTCTCAAAGGAATATTCAAGTGAACCGGACCTGCGTGCCCTGATGTGCTTTCATGAACAGCACGTGACGCTTGCTTTCTTACATACGGAAGCAGCCGATCCTCTGGTAAAGCTAAATCATGAAACCATTTTACATAGTTTCCGTACATGTGAGACTGTTCTATGGATTGAGGAGCACCTACATCCCTCAGTTCATGAGGTCGATCGGCTGTAAACACAAGCAAAGGAACCCTGCTATAGTATGCCTCAACTATAGCAGGGTAATAATTAGCAGCAGCCGTTCCAGAGGTACAGACTAAAGCAACTGGTTTTTGTTTATCTTTAGCAATTCCTAAAGCAAAAAAAGCAGCAGATCGTTCATCCAGGTTCATCCAGTGTTTGATTGTTCCATGTTCACGAAAAGTCATCGCCAAAGGAGTAGAGCGTGATCCCGGGGATATCACTACATCTTCTACACCGGAGTAACTGAGTTGATCTACAAACTGTGTGATATATCTGGTAAGGGTTGCGGTGTGTTCCATTAGTATCCTCCTAAAGCTGATAACATCGGTTTTAACTTGACCCCCGTCTCTGCGAATTCTGCATCAGGATCAGAATCTTCTACAACGCCACAGCCGGCAAAAAGTGAAGCTGCTTTTTTCTGTAATAAGGCAGAACGAATCGCAACAGCAAATTCACCATTGTTCTTTCCATCGAACCAGCCAATAGGGCCAGCATACCATCCTCGGTTTAATACTTCACGTTTTCGAATATAGTCAACAGATGTTTGTTGAGGCAAACCGCCTAAAGCCGGCGTAGGGTGTAGGCGGGCCACAACATCTAACAACGTATATCCTTTTTCTAACGTAGCTGTAACAGGTGTATATAAGTGCTGTAAATTTCTCAGGGGATAAACAATTGGTTCTTCTGGGATAGTGACATTATAACAACACGCCTCTACTGCTTCTCGAATCATTTGAACAACAAATTCATGCTCTTGACGATTTTTTGGATCATTTAATAACTGTTCTCCAAGCTCCCTATCCTCGTCTACATCCTGCCCACGCGGAATGGTACCAGCTAAACAAGTAGATACAAGTTCTTGATTGTCCACTTTTGCTAACCTTTCTGGAGTAGCACCAACAAAGTAGTCACCACCACTTTCAAATGTAAAAATATAACTGTTCATTTGTGTTTCACAAAGTCTTTCGATCACAGCAGCAAGCTCGACATCTTCACTGAACGTTATCCTTACTTCCCTAGCTAGAACTACCTTTTCAAGTTCTTTATCTTTTATATCAGACGTCGCCTGTTCCACGATTGCTTTCCACTCGTCCGGCTCTACATCGCTTCTACCGATACAAGTCGGTAATTTTAATTCCTGCCTTTCTCCAAACAACAGTTGTTCATGATCACGACGTATTTGATGTACGATCTGTTGTTTGTGATCTTCCTTTAAAATAAGAATGTTAGTCGTTAAAAATGACTGATCACTTTTATTAGTTAATAAATACATAGGGATCGTCATTTGACTATCAGGAAACCCTTCCCAAGGTTTACCATTCTCCTGTTCAGTATCAAAACTAAAACCTCCAATGGAAACAAGTCCTGTCCCTTTTTCATGGAGTATATCGTATACATTAGCTTTTTGCTGTATCTCGTTCCAAACTGCCTCTATCTCGTTAAAACGATGCGCGTTTGAGGACAGTATTTTTTTCGTAGAACCAACCCCTACTAAGGTGAACTCTTCATCCGCGCTTCGCCAGAATAAGCGGTGTTGGTCGATTTGGCTGGCTCGATCTAAAAAAGCAATACTATCTGTATAATCAATTTGATTTACGATACTTATAAATTGGGGCTCCCCACTTAGTGAAGCCTGATTTATTGCTTCCTCTACGATCTCTTCGATCTGAGGTATTTTTGTATGAAGCATGAAAATTCCTCCCATCCCAAATAGGGACGCTACATTTAATCGGTCTTTGTCTAAGATTAAACAGACCCTCTTCTATTTTATTCTCTTTCTCTCCAGGACTCAAGGAATCCTCACTTTTTCTAGCATATTCTTACAACGATTGACACTTGGGGACCGTTTCCCTAAACTTAAGTTGATATTATTTAATAAGGGAGAGGAACTCCATGAGCACGGTACCTAATCAAGACGTAAAAACTTCCTTAAACGAGCGGGATGGGTTTCAAGTTTGGTGGCGTCTATTACGCCCACACACACTTACCGCAGCATTTGTTCCTGTTTTTATAGGTTCAATGCTTGCCGCTTTAGAAGGGTCTATGCATATAGGTTTATTTGCAGCTATGCTGCTTGCCTCAATTTTAATTCAAGCCGCAACAAACATGTTCAATGAATACTTTGACTATGTTCGAGGACTTGATAATGATCAATCTGTTGGAATAGGAGGTGCTATTGTACGGGATGGGATAAGCCCAAAAAAGGTAAAGTCCCTAGCTTATAGTTTCCTTGGAGCGGCCACTTTATTAGGTGTTTATATTTGCGCTTCTTCCAGTTGGTGGATTGCATTTATTGGTGTTATTTGTATGATATTCGGATACCTCTATACTGGGGGACCATACCCTATAGCTTATACCCCTTTTGGCGAACTAACGGCAGGGATATTTATGGGAACCGTTATTATTGGAATCAGTTACTACATCCAAACCCTGGCTCTTCATCCGAAGGTCCTTATCATTTCTGTCCCGGTTGCCATTTTAATCGGTGCCATCTTGTTGGCAAATAATATAAGAGACCGTGTAGGAGATGCCGAGAACGGGCGCCACACCTTAGCCATTCTTTTTGGTCACGAAGGTTCCATTCGCTTTTTAACTACGTTGTATGCTATTGCTTATGGATTAACACTTATTCTAATATTTTTAGGAATTTTACCTATCTGGTCCATCATTACGTTCTTAAGCTTAAAAAAGGCCATTGCTTCTGTAAAAGGATTTCTTCACAAAAAGCAGCCTATCGAAATGATGCCAGCCATGAAGGCCACCGCTCAAACAAATACGATTTTTGGCATCTTACTAGGGTTATCGTTGCTCCTTCATTTGTATTTGCCGGTTTCACTCTAACATAGGATGGTTGTCAAACCATCCTTTTTCATTAGGTTTGACACTGTTCATCAAGGGAATAATAAAAAGGAATGATTAAAAATGGATGTATCAATGAAAAATACATTAATGGAAACGTTAGGTATAGAAGTTGTAGAAGCTGCCCCCGACAAAGTGATTCTTAAAATGCCGGTGGACGAGCGAACACACCAGCCAATGGGATATTTACACGGCGGAGCCACTGTGGCTCTGGCAGAATCCGCTGCAAGTATAGCGGGTTTTTTAAATATTAATCCTAAGACCCACCAGGTTTTTGGAATCGAAATTAACGCTAACCATATAAAGAGCATTCAAACGGGATATGTTTATGGTACAGCTGAGCCTTTTCACATTGGAAAGCGTACGATGGTGTGGGAAATAAAAATCGCAGATGAAAAAAACGATTTAATTTCTATTTCTCGTTGTACTGTGGGGGTAGTTCCTTTAAAAAACTCCTAACGTAATGAAAGGAGAGCGAACAAATGCTTACAGAGCAACAATTATCAAAGTTTAAGAAACAGCTGGAAGAAATGAAAAAAGAAACAGAGAAAGACATTGATCAATATGTTGAAGAACAAGATACTTCTTCTAGTGATTATGAGGGAGAGTTATCAAGCGTCTCCGATCACCCCGGAGACCTTGGAACGGTACAGCATGAACGAGAGAAAGACCAAACTTTATATGAACAATCCAAAGAAAAATTAATGGAGATCAATGATGCTCTTCAACGTATTGAAGACGGTACGTTTGGACAGAGTGAAAAATCAGGTGAACCTATCCCTGTTGAACGCTTAGAAGCTATGCCAACAGCACGATTAAAAGTAGAAGAGGTAGAAGAAGAGCGGCGCTAATCCGCTCTTCTTATTACTATGGTTAAAAAATTCGCACCCGCCATTCTTAGTTTCATCATCATTTATATTAGTTTTTCGTTAGCAGGTTTCTTATTTCCAATTGACCAGAGTTGGTACGATCAACTCAAGAAACCCTCTTGGACACCAACGGGTGGCACGATAGGAATCGTATGGGCGATTTTATTTGCTTTCATATCGCTAGCCGTCTCTTATGTAATTTATAAAAAAGGGTTCAAAAATCTCCCTAAATCTTTATGGTTAGCTTTTATATTAAATTATGTATGTAATCAATTATTTAGTTACTTCCAATTCACTCAAAAAGACCTATTATTAGCTTCCATTGATTGTGTACTTGTAGCGATAACTGCTATCTGGGTCGGTCTTTTATTGAATAAAATCAGTCGATTAAGCAGCTTACTATTTATCCCTTATATAGCATGGAGTACATTTGCCACATTTTTAGCTTTCACCTTTTATATGCTTAACCCAAGCATGACTGCATTTTAAAAGGAGCCCTATTTAGGGCTCCTCAGTCTGTCGAAAAAGCTAAGATGTACTTCATATAAGTATGGAGAAAGGAACAGGAAAAAGCGCCGCTTTCCGCGGGGCAAGACGGAAAATCTCCTCGGTCTGCGACCTGCGGGGCTTCTCCTGTCTGCTCGTCCCGCAGGAGTCGGCACTTTTTCCATTCCTTTGACCCGAATGGAATCTTGAAACCCTCGTAATGTGAATGCCCTTTTGCAAACGCTGTTTTCATAAGGGCACAGCTTGAGTAAATGATTTTGCCAGTGATCTATTTCGAAAAAGGGTTTGAGGAAACGGCGAGACTCCTGCGGGAAATGTGAATAAGGTGTGACCCCGGAGGGCTGATAAAGCCCGAGGAGGCACACCATTCGCCCGCGGAAAAGGAGTCGTTTCCTCAAACCCTTCACACTCTCTAACGCAAGGAATTTTACACTCTTTTAAAATTCTCTACAAGCTGAGGAGCCCTAAATAGGGCTCCATTTTTGTTTAATTTTAATCATCTAACGGGTTTAAACTTTCATTTCCTGTCATATTCTCAATCATGTGAACAAGCAATTCAATTTCTTGGTCAATATCTTTTATGCTGGCTGTTTCCACAGGAGAATGCATGTAACGTAAAGGAAGGGAAACTAAACTGACGGGAACCCCTTTTCCTGTCAACCGCATGCGATCAGCATCTGTTCCTGTTGCACGAGAAGTTAACTCATACTGCACATTTATACTTAACGCTTTAGCACTGGCTTCGAGCATTTGGTTGATCTTGCGATTAATAGGCGCCCCCTTCGCTAACACTGGACCACCTTCCAGCCTTACATCTCCGTGTTTATTTTTATTAACGCCTGGATAATCAGTAGCAAATGTAACATCGCACGCTAATGCCATAGTGGGTTCTACCCCGGCAGCTGCGAAATAAGCTCCTCCCATGTTCGTTTCCTCATTCACAGTACTGGCTGCATATAAACCAACCTTTATATTTTTGTTGGAAAGCTTACGAACCACCTCTCCAACAATAAATTGCCCAGTTCTGTTATCTAGCCCTCTCCCAGTAATGAATCGATCCATCATCACTTCGGGTTCCCGTTTATAAACTGCTAAATCACCAATTTGTATATCGTTTTCTATTTCTTCTTTTGTTTTGGCACCACAATCAATAAACAGATCATCTAATCCGAAGTCGCCTTTAAGACCCCCATGATGCTGGGCATTTACCCCGATGACGCCACTGAATTGTTTCTTCTCTCCTAAAACCTTTACTTTCATCCCTACGGCCGCTTTAGGATTAATGCCACCCATCTTATCAAAGTATAAAAATCCCTGATCATCTATTCGGTTAATGACTAATGCTATTTCATCACAATGACCCGCAAGTAAAACTTTGAATTCAGCTTCTGGGTTTAGAATAGCAATGGCATTCCCTGCGTGATCGGTGCGAACCTCATCTGCGTAAGGCTTCATCTCTTTAATCCATCGCTTCTGTATAGTCATCTCCATACTTGAGGGAGATGGGGTATCTAATAGCTCTAATAAAAAATCTTGTTCTTTGTGATCCATATGTAATTCCTCCATTCATTTATTATAAATTATAACACTCTCTCTTTAAAAATACGGCTCTGTTGGTGCTATTTCTATTGGTGTACCTTCCCGGCGGAAAGCGAGGAGGTTACCCTGACCTGTTTATCCCTGTGCAGTATGGGTACCCAGTAAATCACAAAAGGTGCTTAAGCATTCTATATTTGGGGAACGGGTAAAAGGATGTAGTTTATGAGGAGGAATTGTAATGGTTTTAAACGATTGGTATTCAAAAGGTTTAAGTGCCCAAGAATATGTTGATTCAATGAAACAGCACCAAGAGGGCTTTATTTATATTTACGAACATTTCAAAATTCCAACGGAAGATGAGCCGCTTTTTGCAAACTTAAGAGGAAAAAAATGGCGAGCGATTATATTAACAGAAGACTGGTGTGGAGATGCCATGCTGAATATACCCATCTTCTTAAGAATTGCTGAAGTTGGCAGGATTAATACTCAATTTTTAGCGAGAGACGAAAACCTGGACCTCATGGATCAATATTTAACAAATGAGCAGTCAAGAGCCATTCCTAAAATTATTATCATCGATCAAGAGGGAGAGGAAGTATTAAATTGGGGGCCTCGAGCTCCAGAAATTCAGCAATTTATCGAAAATGCCACATCTTCACTTCCAAGCAAAGAAGAGTCCCAATTTGCAGATAAACAAAAAGAAATGTATCAATTTATAACGAAAGCATTTAGAGACAATGAAGACTTTAGGTATTATGTGTATCAAGATCTAAAAAATGCATTAACAAGTCGAACTCACTAAAAGAGCCTCTCCCTTCTAGGGGGGGCTTTTTTATGTTTGAAGATTTACACGAAAAGCCATACTAACTAAAAAAAGAGGAGCTATTCTATGCAGCACTGGATGCGTTTATATTTTCAACTCCCTTTGTTTATAAGACTTTTTAGTACAGTAATTGTTTTCATGATATTTTTTGGAATTATCATTCATACGATTGAGCCTAATAATTTCCCTACTCTTTTTGATGGGATATGGTGGGCATTTGTTACAGGGGCGACCGTAGGGTACGGAGACTATGTGCCTTTAAGCACAGCAGGAAAAATCACAGCCATTTTTCTTATACTTACAGGCGGAGGATTGGTGACCTTTTATATGGCCACTCTTTCAGCGGCCACTGTTCAGCACGAACGTAACTTATCAAGGGGAAAAGTAGATTTTAAAGGAAAAGAACACATTATCCTTATAGGCTGGAATGAACGTACCCGCCAATTAATTGAAATGATGACAGAAAACAAATGCCATGAATACATCGTTCTTATTGATCGTACGATGAAACAGCTTTACGAGAACCATTCAAATGTTCATTTTATTCATGGAGACGCCACAATGGAAGAAACACTTGATAAAGCTAATGTTAAAGAGGCTAAAACGGCAATAGTGACAGCTGACCCTTCTAAAGCAGAGCATGCGGCTGATCAATCTGTCATTCACCAAGTCGTCTCTTTAAAAGGGCACAACTCTCAATTGTTTATTATTGCTGAGGTTTTAACCGATAAACAGAAAATAAATGCTGAGCGAGCAGGTGCCGACCGTGTCGTTCGCTCAAACGATTTTATGAGCAGTTTATTTTATCATGAACTCTTCCATACGGATCCAGGAGAGCCTTTTCAACTATTGTTAGATCTTTTAACTTCTAGACAGTTTCATGAGGAAACCGTGCCAACAGAATTGCAGGATCAGCTTGTTGAAGATGCTGTTACCTTTTATTTAGAAAAAGGTTCTGTTGTTATTGGGTATCGATATAATCAAACCCCACATTTTATATTGGAGCCGTCACTGCCTTTAGCTGACATCCATACGTTAATTTTACTTATTCCGCTGCGTACGTAAGGCTTGCTCAGCTTCTTTCAGCGCTTGTTTACCTGCCTCGACATATTCTTGCGGGAACTCGGCATCTTTATTCTTAGGTTCTTGGAACTGATCAAATGAAGCTCTGAAGTTTCCTTCTCTTACGTGATCATCAAGACCATCTTGATATTGATGATAAAGTAAGAATGGATTTTTCACTTTCACCATTGTTGACTCATCTGGAGAATCCATGAATCCTCCCATCACTTCTACCGGAAGTCGTAAGAAAAGGTATCCATCTTGGTCACCAATCATATAATCAAAATAACCATGATCGTAATCCCAGTTGTCCGCAAGCTTAAATCCAATTGGACCAAGTGCTTGTTCCATTTCGTGATACACAAAAAACTTATTAGTTAAATCTGACTCTAAAGTAATCATTACTATCCCTCCTTTAGAGCTTAGTTTACCCAAAAAAACCACCTCCGATTAACCAATAAATGGAGGTGGTTTTCACTATAATTATAAACGCTTTTCTAGTTCTTCTTTTTCTTTTTCAAATCCTGGTTTTCCCAAGAGAGCAAACATGTTCTTTTTGTAAGCTTCAACTCCTGGTTGATCAAATGGATTAACTCCAAGAAGATAGCCGCTTACTGCGCAGGCTTTCTCAAAGAAGTAGACAAGATACCCAAATGTGTAAGCATCTAATTTAGGTAGATGAACGATCAAGTTAGGAACCTGTCCATCTGTATGAGCTAACATGGTACCTTGGTACGCTTTTTCATTCACGTAATCAACTGTTTGACCAGCCAAGTAATTTAAACCGTCTAAATTCTGCTCATCTTCTTCAATCGTATAGTCAGATTTAGGGGTTTCCACATGCAACACAGTTTCAAATAAATCACGACGGCCGTCTTGTACATACTGACCCAACGAATGTAGATCCGTTGAGAAGTTCGCTGAAGAAGGGTAAATTCCTTTTTGATCTTTTCCTTCGCTTTCACCAAACAGCTGCTTCCACCATTCAGAGAAGTACTGCAAGGAAGGTTCATAATTAATCATCATTTCAATGGTATTACCTTTACTGTATAAGACATTGCGGACAGCTGCATACTGATAAGCTGGGTTTTCAGATAGTTTGGCAGAGCTTAACTCTTGACGAGCTTTTTGTGCTCCTGCCATCATCTCTTCGATGTTCACCCCACTTACAGCAATAGGCAGTAGCCCTACAGCTGTTAAAACAGAATAACGTCCTCCTACATCATCAGGCACAACAAAGGATTCATACCCTTGCTCATCTGCTAACGTCTTTAGAGCACCTTTTTCTTTATCAGTCGTTGCATAAATGCGCTTTTGTGCTTCCTCTTGGCCGTACTTTTCTTCAAGAAACTTACGGAAGGCGCGGAATGCAATAGCTGGCTCTGTTGTCGTACCACTTTTTGAAATGACATTAACAGAAACGTCTTTTCCATCTAGCAAGTCGAATAAGTCATTTAAATAAGGAGCACTAATGCTATTGCCCACAAAGAATACTTGAGGAGTTTTGCGTTGCTCTGAAGAAAGTTCATTGTAGAAACTATGATTTAACATTTCAATAGCTGCACGAGCACCTAAGTATGAACCGCCTATTCCAATGACAAGCAGTACATCAGAGTCTGCTTTAATTTTTTCAGCAGATTTTTGGATCCTTCCAAATTCTTCACGATCATAATTTTTCGGAAGGTCTAACCAACCAAGAAAATCATTACCTGCTCCTGTTTTTTCATGTAAGGCATTATGAGCTAAAGTTACTGCATCTTGCATATATTCAAGTTCATGTTCTCCAAAGAATGGCAATGCTTTTTCATAATCAAATCGCACATGTGTCATTAATGATTCCTCCAACTTCTTTTTTTACTAAATCAACTTTACTTTATCGAAACCTCACCCTCAAATCAAGTAAGGTTATCACTGTAACCGCATTCATTTAAAAAAAGGGCACAAAATTGTGCCCTTTTCCTTACTTGGAAAGTTCCAATATTTTTTCTACGTCTTGGTCTTCGAGCTTATTGAAGTTTCCAAATGCTCCTCGTTTCATCGCTCGGTTTACGATAACATCAAATTGATCGTCTCCAATATCATAATCCGCTAAAGTTTGAGGAGCTCCTAAAGAAGCCCAGAAGTTTTGGAGTTCTTCTATACCTTGTTCTGCAACTTCGCGATCACTCTTTCCTTCTTCACTAACACGGAAAACCTTAACAGCAAGACGAGCAAAGCGATCTACATTAACATCAAGGTTATGCTTCATCCAATTCGGGAATAAAATTGCTAATCCGCCGGCGTGGGGAATATCATAAACCGCTGAAACCGCATGTTCAATGTTATGAGTGGCCCAGTCTCCTCGATAGCCCATTTGCAGCATACCGTTTAACGCAATGGTTCCTGCATAAAGGATGGTTTCACGGTGTTCATAAGACTCTAGATTATCTAGAAGTTTAGGTGCTGTATCGATAACTGTGCGCAAGACTCCTTCAATCATCTCGTCTTGTATAGGGGATTGAGTGTTATTATGGAAATATTGTTCAAGTAAATGACTCATCATATCCACTATCCCATAAATCGTCTGATTACGCGGTACAGAAATCGTGTTCTGCGGGTCTAAAATAGAGAAGGATGGATACGTGTAAGGTGCGTAACCCCAACCATACTTTTCGTTGGTCTCCCAGTTTGTGATAACAGCTCCGCCATTCATCTCTGACCCTGTAGCCGCAAGTGTCAATACTGTACCAAATGGCAGTGCACCATCTGGAGTGGATTGACGAGTAACTAGTTCCCAAGCATCCCCTTCATATTTAGCCCCGGCTGCAATTGTTTTTGTACAATCAATAACACTTCCGCCACCTACGGCTAGAAGAAAGTCAATGCCTTCCTTCTTACATATGTCGACACCTTTTCTTACTGTGGTTAGACGAGGATTCGGCTCTACGCCTGCCAATTCAAATACTTGTGCGTTAACTTGATTCAGCTGCTCGATCACCTGGTCGTACACACCATTTTTCTTTATACTTCCCCCACCGTAGACAAGCAACACTTTGCTTGTATTTTTAGGTAGTTGTTCAGATAATTGCTGTACTTGATCCTTACCAAAAATCAATTTCGTCGGATTATGGAATGTAAATGAATCCATTTCATATTCTCCTTCCTGTTATCTGCATCATTCTTACATTATCACATTATCCCTTATCTCAAACTGATACTCAAAAGAAATGCGTCATGTATAATTTTTCAAGCAATGCTCAAGCTATGCATGTAATAAAAAATAAGGAGGGATGATGATGAGTTGGGTACAACGTACTGCATTATTTTTAATTATCGTTGGCGCGATTAACTGGGGGTTAATTGGACTGTTCCAATATGACTTGGTTGCTGGTTTATTTGGCGGCGGTGAGCAGAGTGGAGCCTTTGCACGTGTCATCTATACACTTGTAGGAATTAGCGGACTTATAGCCATTTCGATCTATTTCTCACGTGCCGCTGAATACCATGATGCTACAGTTGATGCTACTGAGAAATAAAAAGAACCCGGCGATTCAGCCGGGTTTTCTTGTTATTTACGGAATTTTTCGCGATCGTCGGACTGCTTGATCCAGTCTTCCAGTTTGTCTTTAAGAGTGTTAAAACCTGCAGAAGCATCTTCTTGCTGCTGTTTAGCAGCTACCGGCTTACGAGGACGACGCTGTTCTTGTTTAGGCGCTTCCTGAGTAGCACGAATAGAAAGAGAATATTTATTCTTTTCTTCATCGATGTTTAAGATTTTAACTTGAACTTCGTCACCTTCAGTAAGATGCTCATTAATGTCCTTTACATAACCGTGTGTCACTTCTGAAATGTGAACTAGACCTTGAACTTGCTCATCTAAAGCAACAAATGCTCCATATGGCTGAATTCCTGTAACTTTACCTTCTAAAACTTGACCTTCTTGAAACTTATCTGACATGCTATACAACTCCTGATATAAATTATTCGTTTCTTTTCACGCAATTATTGATTTTATCATATCTTTCGTGTTTAAGCAAAGAGTTCATGAAAGTTCCACAACTTAAAAGAAGCGTTCATGCTATACTTAGGGTATAGATGAGGAGGGATAAACATGGCTGTAGGAGAAAATATCCAAAGGTATCGCAACCTCAAAGAAATGACGAAAGAAGAACTTGCTTTGAAAGCTAGAATTGGCGTCCACACGTTAGAAGCCTATGAATCAAACCAAAGGGTTCCTGAACTTGATACGTTATTAAAGATTTCTACTGTCCTTGATATTCCAGCTTCCGAGCTGATGGAGGATGAAGAAGAACATAAGGTTGATGAGGAATTGCATCGTTTAATACAACAAGTAGGAATCAAACGCACTAAACTTTTACTTAGAAAAGCACAAGACTTCTCAGAAGATGAAGTATTAAAAGCTATGAATCTACTCTATGATTTAAAAGATGAAAAAAAATAAAAAAATAGGTTTAAAGATATGAAAAAATGGCTATATTGAGTAACGTAAGACTTTCTCGTATTCCCCCTGTGTAGCAAAGCGATTTATCGCTTTGCTTTTTTTTGTCTAAATTAAGAATCACATTACTGTTTTCCTCTTTCTTTTTTGGTTATGATGAAAAGTGTGAATGAACAAATGGAGGGATAGCGAAATGAGCCGATTTACTACTGTAATCCCACGAAAGGGTACACGTTCAGTAAAATGGGACTATGCTGAAGAGCTTTATCAAGATAAAGATATTTTACCGATGTGGGTGGCTGATATGGACTTTCAAGCTCCACAAGCGGTTATTGATTCACTAAAAGAAAGAGTAGATCACGGCGTATTTGGTTACACCATGCCTGACGAAGAGATTAAACATTCCATTACAAATTGGATTGAAAAGAGACATCAATGGAAGATACAAAAGGATTGGGTTACTTACAGTCCTGGTGTCATTCCAAGTCTTCACATGATCGTCCAATCATTAACAAACACACATGACGGGATTCTTATCCAAACACCTGTCTACCCTCCCTTTTTTAGTGTAATAAAGGATCACGAGCGTAAAGTCGTAACTAATTCTCTCCTGTATAATGAGGGGACGTATTCGATTGACTTTGAGGACTTTGAACATCAAATTGTTGAGGGCGATGTGAAAATGTTTATCTTATGTAATCCTCACAATCCAATTGGTCGAGTATGGACGAAAGATGAGTTATCTAAAATGGGAGAAATCTGCTTAAAACATAATGTTTTAATTGTTTCAGATGAAATTCATGCAGACCTTATATTGGACAACCATAAACACATTCCAATGGCATCCATGAATAATGAGTTAAGCAATCAAACCCTTACCTGTTTTTCTCCAACGAAAACATTTAACTTAGCTGGCTTACAAGCTTCTTATATAGTTACGCCATGTGAAGATAAGAGAAAGAAAGTTAAAAAACAATTTGATCAGCAAGGTATGTTTATGCTGAACACTCTAGGCCTTACCGCTATGGAAAGCGCTTATTTAAATGGCGAAGAATGGCTTGAAGAACTGGTTGAAACGATACAAACAAATCGAGATTTTGCCATTGAACAATTTCAAAGGATTTCTGATCAAATCCAAATCGTACCACTGGAAGGAACCTACTTGCTTTGGATGGATTGCCGTTTAATGAACTTGTCTCAAGCTGAACTAAAATCATTTATGCAGAAGCAAGCTAAAGTGGGCTTAAATGATGGTGTGTCCTTTGGTGAAGAAGGTGAAGGATTCATGAGAATGAATTTAGCTGCTCCACGTGAAATTGTTGAAGAAGGAGTCAACCGGATAATAACTGCTGTGCATCAAAAAACAACATCCTAGTAGTTAAACTAGGGTGTTGTTTTTATTCCTGGTTTTCGTTTAATTCAGTAGGATCACTTGATTCATCATCATCCGCATCCACAGTAATCTCAGCACATGCAACTCTCTCTCCAGAATCACCCGCAGGCTGACTCATTCCATCATCTGCTTCACTATGAATCACTAATGAAGTTCCTTCATCTCTTAACAAAGAGGTTTGACCATCCTTAAGTGTAGCCTCTGGCAGCATGAGTTCAACATCCACGGTTCCATCTCCCCCAGCTTCTATATTAGGGAGATCTCCTATATGAGCTCCATTTTCATTCATTAAACCATGATCCGCATTTTTCGGGTTAAAGTGATTTCCTGCACTTTTAAAATCAGGACCTTTACATTCTGGTCGTTCATGGACATGAATACCATGTACTCCGGGTTCAAGACCCTCTACTGTTACTTTTACCTCTACTCCCTCAGCCTGCTCTCTAAATGTAGCACTCCCAATTCGATCACCCTCTTGATTATAAATTGGTGTTTCAAGGGGAGAACGGCTATTATCATTACATGCAATTAATAAAAGTAAGCTTACCATTCCTAACCACTGTTTCATGATAAAACGTCCTTTCAACAGACAATATAGTGGTTAGTTTTTCCATAACCGATAAACTTTATAACAAAAAAAACAAGACTTGGACAAATCTTATCCTGGTCTTGTTTAATGATGATGCTTTGTAGGATGTTCTGTCTGAGAAGCAGAGAAATTTTCCGTCTTCTTCTCTTCTTTACGTGAAGCTTTAATAATAAAGTACATCGTTATGCCTGCCAAGAGAATAAAAACTGCTAACATAAGGACAGCTGGTATGTACTCTGATTTATCAGTTGGAAAATATAAAAATTCCATCATAACAACCACTACCTTTCGATCATTATTATAACAGATTTACTATAAGAGAGAATGGATTTCACTATTTTATCACAAATACCGCTCTCTGTTACAATAGCGAAAAGGAGGAAATATCTTATGACTCATTTACAACCAGGTGATACAGTAAAAGCACATTATAAAACCGGCATCTATATAGGAGAGTATATAGAAGAACGCCCTCATGCTTATTTAGTCAAAATCTTAGCAGTTGATAAGCATCCTATGCAAGGAGACCTGCACAATCCAGGACAGACAGATGAGGTCTTTTTTCATCAAAGAAAAGCGTTAAGTTATTTAGAAAAAGCGAACATTCATAAAAAAGCAGTGGAACCGCTTGGCGGTCAGCCTGTTCCAGAGTATACCGAGTCCTTAAAGAAAGCAGTAGACCAATTAAAAGAAAAGTTAAATCGTCGTGAAACAGAATTTAATAAACTGGCGTTAGATCAAGTAGAAAGTTTAGAGAAACAATATTTCAAATAAAGGTTGTGATCCATGGTTTTATTACTTTTGTGTGGAGAAAGGGGCAGGAAAAAGAGTCGCATTCCAAGAGGCATGACGGCAAAGTCTCCCCAACCCTTCTCTTCTTTTTTTAGGGGTATTTTTCTTGTTAATCTCCAGGTACCCGGAGACTCTTTTTTTTCTTCACAGGCTTCCCATAAATTTTCGTTGTTATTTTGGGGGCTTTCTCAAACAATACCATTCCAATAAAAGCTGCAATGAGAATATAAAGTCCACTAAAGGCTTTCAAGGTTCCTGTAGCTACACTTGCTATGACCACTGAGAATTCCCCTCTAGCACATAAGGATAAACCTGCGCGTAATGAAGAACGCTTAGATAAGCCGTAAAGCGGACCTCCGACTACTCCTAAGATTAACTTCGCTAGAATCGACCAAATAATAACTGAAACTAACAACATAGCCATAGGAACGCCATCGCCCAGTTCTATAGTTGTCCCAAAATAAACAAAAAAAGTAGGGAGCATTAAGTCTCTCACAGGGAACACCGTTTGTTCGACTTTTTCAATTTTTCCTATTTCAGCAAGCATCATCCCAGCTAAAAAAGCACCTAATACTTCTGAGAGTCCGAGGAAAAGAGCAAGACCTCCATAAGCTAATGCAATGCCTATAAGCAGTGAAATTTTGAAATCCTCATCAGAAATGCGGTCAAGGAATCGCTCAAATTTCTTAAATACAGTTTTACCTAAAATAATGGCTAGTAAAGTCAGCCCGAAGATTTTACCGACTAAAGCAAAAAAAGTAATGCTAGTGAAACTTTCTCCAGAACTTATGCCAAAAAGGATAGCTACAACAATAGGAGCGACGAGATCTTCAAATATTAAAATAGCAAGAATAAATTCAGTTTCCGTATTCGCCATGCGCCCTCGATCATCCAAAAGCTTAGCCGTTATCGAAGAACTCGTCGCATAAGCAATCCCTCCGACAAGAAAGCTGGAAAACAAATCTAAATTAAATAACAAAGCGATTACTGTCGTGACACCTAAGCTTAAAAAAACGTCCAATAAACCTGAAGGCCAAACTTTCTTCGCAATTCCTCCAAGCCGTTTTACGTTAAATTCTAAACCGAGCAAAAAGAATAACAGTACAATGCCTACTTCGCTGGCAAAGTGCAAAATTTCATTATCAGCTAATGCATCTGCAAGTATTATACCTAACAAAATATAAAGAATAACATTCGGTATTTTTATTTTCAGGCTCAAAAACCCTAGATAAAAAATAAATAGCAAAATGAGCCCCGCACCTAGTAACTCTGGAAAATCTGTATGCAAGTTCGATCATTCCCCTCCATTGCATAAGGCTGTCATGCTGTCAATCTGATCTTGTTTCCCTATGGACATAATAACGTCACCAGGCTGTAATTTAGTATCAGCTTCTGGAATAGCAATCGTCTCGTCGCCTTTTACTATTCCAATAATAGTGACACCTGTTAAGTTACGCACTTCAGATTCTTCAATTGTTTTATAAACAATCGGTGAATTCGGTTTTAATTCAATCCAATCAATCACAATTTGATTTTTAAACATTTTCAATTGATCAGCATTCACCGGCTGATAAGTTGCCCCTAATAATTGAGCCCCAAGTTCTCGTGTTTCATCTGAGGTTAAATCCATAGCGAAATCAGCTTCTTCACTTTCTGAATCATCAAAGAAGTACAATTCCCGCTTTCCAGTATGATGTACGATCAAAACAAGCATACTATCCTCTGCTGTTTTTAGAGATATTTTTTGTCCAATTCCGGGAAGTTGAGAAATAGAAATATTCATGTCGTCATCCTTTCAAACCAATCTGCTGACTACTTACCATCGTGAAGGTAACTTTCTCATAGAAGCAGTCATTTTTTGATCATTCGTTTTATTTTCAGTACTCGTAATTCTGACATCGTTTTCATTTAATTAAGTTTATTCTACCAGTTGACTATTTGCCATTCCACTTCTTTATTTGTTTTATCTAATTGATTATGGTAATTTTAAAAGTGTTAAAGAACGAGAAGGAGGTCTGACCAATGAGTGTACATATTGGTGCAAAACCTGGAGATATTGCTGATAAAATTTTATTACCCGGAGACCCGCTGCGAGCGAAATATATCGCTGAAAATTTCTTAGAAGACGCAACTTGCTATAATGAAGTCCGCGGAATGTATGGATACACTGGTACTTATAAAGGGGAACGTATTTCCGTGCAAGGCACAGGAATGGGTGTACCTTCTATTTCCATTTATATAAACGAATTGATGGAAAGTTACGATGTTAAAAAACTGATTCGCGTTGGAACATGTGGAGCACTCCAAAAAGACGTTAAAGTTCGTGACGTTATTCTTGCCTCTACATCAACGACGGACTCCCAAATGAACCGCATGGTATTTGATGGAATTGATTTTGCCCCTACAGCTGACTTTAATTTATTGAAAAACGCTTATGAGGCTGGTGTTCAAAAAGGATTAAAGCTTCGCGTAGGTAACGTTTTTACAAGCGACAGCTTTTACAGAGACAATGCCATGGACCTCTTCAATTTGTTAGCTAAATACAATGTCCTGGCGGTTGAGATGGAAACCACTGCACTTTACACTTTAGCTGCCAAATATGGCCGTGAAGCACTATCCGTTCTAACGGTAAGCGACCACATCCTTACAGGAGAAGAAACTTCTTCTGAAGAGCGTCAAACGACTTTTAACGAAATGATTGAAGTTGCTTTAGAAGCTGCGATTCAAGATTAAAATACAGGGCTGTCCCAAAAGTCTAAAAAAATAGACTTTTTGGGGCAGCCCTCTTTTCATGTACAAAAAAATCGCTCCACTCGTTATAATGTAAGCAACTAAACCATCATAAAATGAAAGAGGAGCTATTTTTTATGAGTAACTCTTCAGCCTGCTTTTATTGTAGCAATTCCATCTATCACCATCCTCAGAAGGTGATTTAAAAAGGCTTTTGGGACAGCCCCATTCTTTTATGATTCCATGGCAAAGCCAGCTAGAGTCCTCACCATCACACCAGTAGGACCTTTAGGCCCCAGTTCGTAAGCAGATTCAGCGATTGAAGTGCCCGCAATATCTAAATGAACCCATGGCGTATCCTCCGCAAATTCACCAATGAAGGCCCCTGCCATAATAGGGTGCGCTTTTCTCGTAGGTGAATTGTTAAGGTCGGCTACATCGCTTTTCTTAACTTGAGTCCGATAATCTTCATTATAGGGCAACTGCCAGACAGGTTCGCCCATTAGCTCTGCCATTTTACGAACCTTTTCATATAACATTTGATCGTTGGTCATCGCTCCCGTCATCCATGATCCTAGTGCTGTAACCACACCTCCTGTGAGTGTAGCTACATCAATGATACGATCGACCTTTTGCTGCTTGGCATACGTAATACCATCAGCTAACGCAAGGCGTCCTTCAGCGTCCGTATTTAACACTTCGATCGTTCTACCGCTCATAGAGGTAATTACATCATCAGGCTTGAAAGCCTCCCCTGAAATCATGTTGTCTGTAGAAGGAATAACAGCGAGAATATTACATTTCGGCTTTATTCGTCCGATGGTTTCCATGGCCCCTAAAACAGCAGCTGCTCCACCCATGTCACCTTTCATTCCAGGCATACCCGTTTTTGATTTAATGGAATAACCACCCGTATCATAGGTAATCCCTTTTCCAATAAAAGCCGTCACGTTTTTCCACTCTTCTAATCCTTGATACTTAATAACAATCAAGGCAGGCGGTTCTGAGGAGCCTTGATTTACAGCTAGAAGAGCCCCCATACCTAACCGTTCAATATCTTCTTTTTCAAGAATATCCACTGAGAAATCGTGCATTAATGCTAATTCTCGGGCAAATTCTGCCATAGCTGTAGAAGTTAACAAATTAGCTGGTGAATGAATAAGATGCCTAGCTGTGTTTACTCCTTTACTTAATGCATAGCCAGTAGCCAGTGAGTAAAGCAATGAATTAGAGGATGTATCTGTGATCAGTGATAAACGACTTAAAAAAGGTAACTCTTTTTGCTGGGTTGTTTTAAAATGGGATAATTGGTAAGTAGCCATGCCCATGGTTTCAGCAATAAGAGAGGCACATTCCTCCTCCCTTAAAGAAGGGTGACTTACACTATCTAATAATATAGATACCTCACTAATCTTATCCTGTTGAATTTTTTTAAATAACGTTCCAAAGGCTTTCCGATACCTATCCCTATTTAAAGCAGAGGCCTTCCCTAACCCTAAAAAATAGATCCTTTTCACTCCACTATCCTTTGGGGGTAACACCTTTTCTACTCTTTTATATTCTCCTGTAAGATCGCCATTCTCTATGTAGTGATCTAACGCCCCATCCAAACGCTCATTTAGTTTTTTGTAGTTTTCAGACGGTGTATCATTATGAAATAAACCTACGACTAAGGTTTCTTTTTCCTCCATTAACGATGTATGGATCGTAAACATCTATATCCCCTCCCACATTCAGTATACTAAAATATTTCATTTCTTCCTATGAACGTGGAGGACAATTATTTTAGTTGTGTGCTACAATCATAATACTACCAATTTTTATTTAGTACATAATGAGAGAGGATGTCAAAAACAGAGATGGATTTACTCCAAAATTTCCCTTTATGGGCCTCTATTACCGCCATTTTATTCGCTCAAATAGTTAAAATCCCCATTCAGTATATCGCATCCCGAAAGCTAGATGCTGGTTTAGCTTTCAGCACTGGCGGCATGCCCAGCAGTCACTCTGCAGCTGTTACAGCATTATCTACAGCAGTTGGTATAGAGCACGGATTTAATTCGTCTATATTTGCTATTGCAGCAGTATTTACTATAATTGTAATGTTTGATTCAACAGGAGTAAGACGTCAAACGGGTGAACAAGCTATTATGTTAAATATTTTACTCAATGATTTTCACCGATTTGTTAATGAAGCACGGGAATGGTCAAGTAAAGAGCAATTCCAAAAGCGGGAAGAGTTAAAAGAGTTGTTAGGTCACAAGCCAATTGAAGTTTTCTTTGGAGGTCTTACCGGCATATTGCTTACTACTTTACTTCATACTCTTATTAACTAGAAAAATCCGGTTCGTTTTCTTAAAACGGACCGGATTTTTTACTCATTTAATATAGCTTCTCTATATACTTTCAAGGTTTCATTATTGTTGTAATGAAGTAAGTCTTCTTCTTTTAAAGTACCGTCTCCTTCTTCAATCACATACACTTCTACCTCTTGTTTTCCCCAGTTTTCATAAACTGCCTCGACAGTAGGGTAATATAAGTCTAACTTGTCCCCTTTAATAGCCGAGCCAGTATCCGCAACTACTCCATAACCATATCCTGGTACAAATAAGATAGTGCCAATTGGGAAAACATCAGGGTCAGCTGCGATCGTAGAGTACAAGTCTCTAGTTACACCGACGCCAGAATAAGTAATTCCGTAGGCAGGATGATCCTCATGTTTCCCCGTAGACTCATAACCAGCGGTATATCCAGTAGCAACCACTGTATGAGAAGGGTATTGAGCTAGATCTAAGAAATCCTTTAAATCAGATGTTCCAATTGGGGATGTCGCTGCAGCCTGCTGGCTAATAGGGGATGTCACTTGCTGATTTCCATCACTTTCTTTACTCGATAACCAATCATTTAAGTCTTTAATCGATAGGTTCGAAATATTGTACCATGTACTATAAACAGCGCCTATAAATAACAGAAAAAGTACCAGTTGTTTTAATAATAAAGACATGATGAATCACCTCTCGGTGTTCATCATGTCCAATATTCAAGCTTTTTATTCTGGCTGTGATGGCACTTTGAGGCAGTAGATTGGATAAGATTAAAACATTTGATAGCCATTTTTTCTAAGCCATTTAATGACTAAGCCAGCTAAAATTGTTCCAAAAAATCCACTTGTTAAGATAACAATATCTACGACTTTTAAATTCGCTAGCAAACTAAATACGGTAGAGAAAGCTTCCGATGGATTAGTAAAATATAAGCTGAACTTAAAATTATCAACAATTAACAAAACGATGACTGGATAGAAAAATGCCATAATCCAGGATGATCGCAAAATCATATTTAACAAGAAACCAATACCAAAAAATAACACAAAAAATAAAAGCATAGATACTGCAAATTGTACAATATTCAACAGAAGATCCCCCTACTTGTAAAAAAGCAAAGACAGAATCGCTGTCTTTGCTTTTCTCATCTTCCTTTATTTAAAGAAATTCAGCTTTCCTTTTTTCAACAGTAAGCTTGGGCCGCCTAGTTTAAGAAGATATCTATTATCAATGACTTTCTTCATCGCAGTAGCAGACCAACCAAATAATTTCTTATCGTCGAATACAACACCAATGGCGTCGTTATGGCCTAATGAAGCAACTGTCCCTTTAAGATCTGGCTTAAATGGTTCGATGTGATCGTCACCTTTAATCAGCTTCGCAATGTTTTCTGCTGTATTTTCAGCCATTTGAATGGCAATCTGTGCAGTTGGCGGGTAAGGACGCTCTGTTTCTTCGTTAAAGATTAGAGCACAGTCTCCTACAATAAATACATCTGAATATTGCTTACTTCTTAAATCAGCCTCTACAGGAATACGTCCACGGTTGGCTTCAAATCCTGATTCTTCTACTAAAGAGTTCCCGCGTACACCTGCTGCCCACACAACTGTGTTTGTAGCAATTTCTTCACGCTGTTCATCTTTTTCGAAAACCAGTTTGTTTTCAGTCACTTCTTTAATCATAGCACCAATTTTAAATTCTACTCCTCTAGCTTCAAGAGAATTCATGGCGTATTCAACTAGTTCCGGGTCAAAGCCAGGAAGAGCTGTTGGAGCAGCCTCAACATTAATGATGCGTACTTTTTCACGTGGAATATCGTACTCTTTGCAAAGTTCAGGAATACGGTTTGCTAACTCTCCTACAAACTCAATTCCTGTAAAACCAGCACCGCCGACAACGATGTTCAAACGTTCTTCTTTAGGGTTAGCTTCGTTATTGTATTTAGCAAAGTTATACTCGATGTGCTGACGAATTAAACGAGCACTATTGATGCTATTAATTGTGAAGGCATTCTCTTTAAGACCAGGGATACCAAATGTAGCTGCTTCAAAACCTAGTCCGATTACTAAATAATCATAAGAAAGCTCACCATTCTCAAGAACTACTTTTTTCTCTTCAGGGAGAATGCTTGTTACCGTATCTTGAACAAAATTCACCTGGCTTGTGTTAACAACATCTTTAATGTTAATACGAGTGCGATCATGGTGAAGAGTACCAGCTGCATTTTCGTGAAGCCATGTTGTTTGATAATGATAGCTGTGCTTATTAACTAACGTGATGTTTGCATCGTTAGGTCCAAGGCTCTTTTGCAATTTAACTGCTGTCATAATCCCACCGTAACCGGCACCGAGAATGACGATATTAGGGTTATTCATCCTTATCACTTCCATCTCATATGTTTTGTTTACTTGTGACTCGTTTCACACAATGCTGCATAAAAAAAAGCCTGTCGTTTCGTATATATTTCTGTCACAAAATCGTTAAATGTTTTCTAGTGTCAATATTAGACGTTTTTATTTACATTTTCAACCCCTTGCTGTTTTATCCGAAAAGTTTAAATATTTAAATAATTAGGAAGCGCTTTCCTTAGATCTTCTGTGCTCACACGACTTGTTTTATGATAGAATAGAAAAAGTGTAATTTCAATTTATATAGGGGGACAATG
Organism: Halobacillus andaensis; assembly: GCF_014636475.1. Lineage (GTDB taxonomy): Bacteria > Bacillota > Bacilli > Bacillales > Halobacillaceae > Halobacillus_A > Halobacillus_A andaensis. The sequence continues at coordinate 554,735 of NZ_BMEL01000004.1, read as the reverse complement.
AAGATGAGCGATAAAGTTTATGATATAACTGTTATTGGCGGCGGCCCCACCGGATTATTCACGGCATTCTATGGTGGGATGCGCCAAGCAAGCGTTAAAATTATTGAAAGCTTACCTCACTTGGGTGGTCAGCTGTCAGCTCTCTACCCTGAAAAATATATTTTTGATGTAGCTGGGTTTCCAAGAGTAGGCGCACAAGAATTAGTAGACAATTTAAAAGAGCAAGCATTAGCTTTCGATCCTACAATCTCTTTAGAACAGGAAGTTCAGACGATTGAACGCCTTGAAGACGATTCTTTTAAACTAACGACAAATAAAGAAGTCCATTATACAAAGACGATCATTGTTACGGCTGGCAACGGAGCGTTTCAACCGAGACGCTTAAAAATTGCTGATACTGAGAAATTTGAGGACACAAACCTTCATTACTACGTTGACGATATGAATAAATTTGCCGACAAAAACGTAGTCATTTGCGGAGGCGGGGACTCAGCAGTTGACTGGGCACTTATGCTTGAGCCGATTGCAAAACAAGTTCACCTTGTTCACCGTCGAGATAAATTTAGAGCTCATGAGCACAGTGTAGAACAACTAAATAACTCTAAAGTCAACATCCTAACTCCTTATACTCCTGAAAAAATGATTGGTGATCATCGAATCAAACAAGTGGAACTTCACGAAGTTAAAGGAGATAACGTGAAGACGATTGACGTTGATGAAGTTATTGTCAATTATGGATTCATCTCTTCCTTAGGTCCCATTAAAGAGTGGGAATTAGAAATTGAAAAAAACAGTATTGTCGTTAATTCAAAAATGGAAACCAACATTAAGGGAATTTATGCGGCTGGCGATATTTGCACGTATCCAGGAAAAGTAAAACTAATTGCTTCCGGATTCGGAGAGGGACCAACGGCTGTAAATAATGCAAAAGCTTACATGGACCCAGACGCAAGGGTTCAACCCAAGCACTCCACAAGCATGTTCTCCTAAAAAAAAAGCATCTTTCCTAATAGGAAAGATGCTTTTTGTAGTTTTAACAGTTCGGATCCGGCGTTCCTTCATTTGTAGCCGTTTTAAATGAAGAGCCACATCCACAAGATACAATGGCATTCGGATTATCGATGGTAAACCCGCCGCCCATCATATTTTGCTTGAAATCAATTTTTGTTCCTTCAATGATTGGAATATCCTGCGTTCGAATAACCACTGGAATTCCGTTGTGCTCTTCTATCGTATCTAATTCTTCATTAATATCATCTTCAAATCCCATGGCATAAGACAATCCACTGCATCCTCCGCCTTTTACTCCAAAACGAAGGCTGACCTCAGTCGACTCTTCTTCTTTCAACATTTGCTGAATCTGATGATTTGCCGCATCTGTAATATTAAGAATCATCTAAGACTCTCCTTTCCATTCGTTACAGTCAGTATACTAACTGTCATTATTTTAATCAAATAAATGGAATTGATTTAATAATAAAAAGCCTTTGCAGTAAGCACTGCAAAAGCTTAGCTGACCTGCGTTTAAAACAGGGGGTTTTCTTCCAGGTGCTTATATATATTTGAAACAAGCTCTTCAGCAGTGTCAGCCATCACTCGTTCTCCATTTACTAAAGCAAACAAACCTTGTGAACATATGCCACAATGGCTAAGACAACCATATTCTACAACATCTAAGTCAGGATCCTTCTCGAGCACCTCCATGGCTTCATCAGAACCACTAACTAGATTATTAACACAAAACTCAATAATTGGATTCATCCGTATCACCTCTTTAACCTGGATGAACCCCCAGTCCATTTCCATAATATCATAAGTTTTTGTAATTGAGTATGTTCTTAGACCATTCTCACAAAGGTTCTACCCCGTTTTTTTCCAATACAGCATAAACTTCCTTCAATTTTGGATTTCCTTCCCCAGCTACCTCATCATTTATAACGACTAATGGGTAAAACAATTCATCATCTTTGATCTTTTCAATATATTTTTGATCGTCAGCCGTATGTTCGTCTTCATATAGATCTACATAACGATAGAAAAGATGATCTGTATGATATTTCCTTCCAATAGCTGCTTGTAGCCATTCATAAGTTTCTTTAGAGCCTGGAGCATTAACACAACTTGCACAACGCTCGTTTGCCCCGTATACAATAATCCGTACATCACCACTCACTGTTGTTTCCTCCTGTCGACCGATGTATTTGCACTTCAATTTTACAAAACTTCATAAAAAAGATAAAATGAAAATGGTTCTCAATTTATTTTTCTAATGAGACATGAATAGATTTTTTAGTGAATCCGTTTTATAATAGAATTAACGAAAGGGGAAGATTGAACATGGAAGCTCAAGTTCAAGAAGTACTTAATAAACTTCGCCCATTTTTACTTCGTGACGGCGGGGACGTGGAGCTTGTAGATGTAGAAGATGGTATTGTACGCCTGCGCCTTATGGGAGCATGTGGTAACTGCCCTAGTTCTACAATCACACTTAAAGCAGGTATCGAACGTGCCCTTGCTCAAGAAGTTCCTGGAGTTTACGAAGTAGAGCAAGTTTTCTAAATAAGGACAACTCCAAAACCGTACACATGTAATGTGTACGGTTTTTTTTATGAAGAGACTGGAGTTATAGGTTCTTCCCCAAGCAGCACATTTTTCAAGTTTCTTAAGCTAAGCTGGAGCATGGCTTCCCTCGTTTCCACACTTGCCGAACCAATATGAGGTAAACAAACAACCTGACGTAAAGAAAGGAGTGGATGGGATGAGGAAATAGGTTCTTGCTCAAACACATCTAACCCTGCTCCTTTAATTTCTCCGGCTGCTAGCGCATGATACAAATGCTCTTCGTTCATCGTCGCTCCTCTAGATGCATTAATAAAAATCGCACTATTTTTCATCTTTTGAAACACCTGTGTATTAAATAAATGCTTAGTCTCACTTGTTAAAGGTACAAGACACATCACATAGTCAGAGGTTTCAATCAATTCTTCCCACTCTTCATAATGAACAGAGAGTTTCTTCTCTATATCTTTTTTTCTTGACCGGTTGTGATAAGCGACCTCCATATCAAAACCTTTGGCACGCTTAGCTACAGCCTCACCAATCCTGCCCATCCCTACAATGCCTAGCTTCTTGTGATGAACATCTGTGCCGGCTAAAAGAAATGGCGACCAGTTCTCCCACTCTCCCTTTTTCACATACTCAGCGGCTTCTATCATTCGGCGTGCTGTCGTAAGTAATAAACTAAAAGCCAGGTCAGCCGTTGTATCTGTTAACACGTCAGGCGTGTTTGTAACGATAATGTTCTGTTTATTTGCCGACTTCACATCAATATTGTCATACCCTACTGCCATGTTAGCGACAATTTTTAGTTGAGAAGCACGTTGAAGCAGTTCTTCATCTACTTGGTCTGTTAACATAGTTAATAAGCCATCAGCCTTTAAAGCTTCTTCTTCAAGCACCTTTTTACTCACAGGTGTAGTTTCACTTTCCCACATCTGAACGTCAAAATGTTCTCGTAGTGGAGCGATCAGCTCTTCGCTAATTTTTCTTGTAATAAAGATATATGGTTTCGTCATTGCCATCACCTCTTCCTTTCATTATAAAGGAAATGCAAGCGCAGACACAATTTTAGATAACTATAATGCAACTCTGGTATAATACAGGTATCGTTTTTATTTTTTAAAATAGAGAGAACCAATGTACAGGGAGGTCATCAGAGTGACAGACGAAAATCGAAAAATCAGCACACTTGAAAAGAAGGCCAGAGATTGGCTTGTTGAAAGAGGCGTAACAATTGATGATATGGCAGAGCTTGTTCATTTCTTGCAGTCCAAATATCATCCTAACTTAACAATGGAGGACTGCCGTTATAATGTTCATCAAGTTCTTAAAAAAAGAGAAGTTCAGAATGCTGTAATTACAGGTATTCAGCTTGATATATTGGCTGAAAAAAACAGCCTTGAGGAACCACTTCAATCGACCATTGAAGCGGATGAAGGCCTATACGGCGTAGATGAAGTCATCGCTTTCTCTATCGTAAATGTTTATGGATCGATAGGTTTTACGAATTATGGATATATCGATAAACAAAAACCAGGAATTCTTAAAAAGTTAAATGATAAATCCTCTGGAGAATGTCATACTTTTTTAGATGATATTGTAGGCGCTATTGCCGCTGCTGCCTCAAGCAGGCTAGCTCATAGTGCTGTTGGAGAAGAGTACTAATCAGCCACGCAAATTTGCGTGGTTTTTTATTTATTTGAAACTTCTTTCCTGTTCCCTCGTATATAATGGCATGGTAAATAAATGATATTTGTGGAAAGGAAAGGAAAATAATGAAATCGCTGAAAAGAAAATATGTCTGGATTTGGCCTTCATTGATTATTTTTTTAGGAATCACTCTTCTATATTATGAAAATTATCAAAAGGTTACCGAACCCCCTAGTGAAGAATGGAGCAGAGAGCTGGAACTGGGACTAACTCCTTCTACCAATGACCCTGTAGTGAAAGAAACAGAAAGTGGCATAGATGCTGCTTACCTGACAAACCATGGGGTACATAAAATATCGTATAACGAAAATCTGACGAGGGAAAAAGAGTCCTCGTTCTCAATCCCTTATAATAAATGGACAAAGTTCTATATTGATAGGGAACATCTCATTTATTCTGATTATTATGCAATGTATAACGGGAAAACGAATGATAAGATAGCAGACATCAATCAATTCATTCCTTTAGAAGATTCTATCATTTTTCAAGAAAATTTAGATGTTAACCTTTACGATCCCGCCACTTCAGAATCAGCCCATCTCCTCACCCTTGAAAACGAACAAATGAAACTTCACACATTTGAGACTCAGGAAAATACTTACCTCCTTACAGAATATAATGGAAATGGCAACACGGAACTTACCTTTTACGATATTAGTTCAAATGAAATTGATAAAATCGGTTCTAGTGAATTTACAGCAAAAAATTCTGAAGTTGTAAATGATCTTCAATTTACTATTCAAGATGGTAACTATGCGCTTCTTCTTACTACATATCAAAAACGAAACATGTCTGGTTCACCAACAAATTATTACTATTATTCGAATCAGCCTCTAAATGAAAATCCCGAATTTAACGAGTTGGATTTTAATGATCCTCATGGTTCTAAAAATTTATCGGAAATTTCGGATATAAGGCTCAATTTTTCAAACAATACGATGAAAATGTTATTCAAAGGTTATGGGGAGACTGACACCCAGTACAAGTCTGGGCGTCAATTTAATATTTATGAAGCCGAGTTAATAGAAACGTCACCTGTTAACGTAACAAGGTTAAGTAATACGCCTGAGTCTTCTGCTTATCCTCAGTGGGTAAATGACAATGCCATTGCCTGGCTAGATATAAAGGGCGATGAAAACCAACTCCTTTTTGCTTCTACTGATGAAACCATCATTGGCAAAGCAAGCGAAGTTTCTGGTCATTACTTCATGGATGCATTAGGTAAAACGTTAGGAATGCTCTCCTATAGCTTTTTAACGCTAATTGTTGCACTTGTTTGGTTCATTTGGCCAATGGTGTTTATGCTGTTTATTATGTTCGGACGGAGTTCAGCTCTCGATCAAGACCGAGGCTGGGTGTTTTTTTCGGGTGCAAGTATTTATTTGCTTGCCGCTTTCTTCTTTAAAGACAGAGTGTTCACTCCTGATTTAATGGCTCGTGCACCGGAATACTTAAGTTTCTTAGCAAGTCCGTTTATTTACATCTTACTGTTTGCCTTACTTGCTTACATCATTTTAGCTGTAAATAAGAAAAGTATTGACTGGTCCGTATCCGTCAAACTTAGTTATTTTATCGGTGTTCATTTATTATTTATTACTGTATTTTTCGGCCCCTATTTACTATGAGGTTTTTGTGAAAAAGAAGGGTTCTGTTACTTGTAAGGCGAATAAGGTTGGGAAAACGGGGAAGCAAGTCGTAGGCCAGGAGGCTTTCCGTCATGCCTTGCGAAATCGATTCTTTTTCCCGCCCCTTTTCTCCACATGAAAGTAATCGAACAGTGTTCCCTTGTTCTGAAGATATCAACAGCATCTTGTAATCCAGCCTATAAAAATAAACCCTAAGACGCTAATTACGGAGCCTTAGGGTTCCATTCTGATAAATTTCCAACACAATATGTTGGCTGCTCACTCAAATGCTTAATACTTTCCATTGAACTTACCCCAGTTTCTACCATTAGCGTATCCACTCTGGAACGAATTCCCGCTAATATATCTGTTTGATAGTTATCCCCTACCATCAAAATCTCTTCTTTAGGGAGGCCCAATTTTTCAATTGCTTGCTCCATGATAATAGCTTCAGGCTTGCCTATAAAGAGAGGATCTACGCCTGTGCTTACAGAAACTACTGAGGTTAATGCCCCGTTACCTGGAAGCAGCCCCCTCTCCGTTGGAATAGCTATATCTTTATTCGTGCTAATCAGTTTGGCTCCATTTCTGACCAGTAAACAAGCCTCGGCAAGCTTCTCGTAATTAATTGAACGATCAATCCCAATGACAACATAATCAGCTGATTCTTTTACGACCTCAATATGATGCTTAGCTAACGCGTCATAAAGACCTTTTTCACCAATAACGTATACTTTTGAATCGGGATTAATGGTATGAATATAGCTAGCAGTAGCCATACTTGAAGTAAAGATTTGTTCATCTTTAGCTTTTATACCCATGTTTCTTAATTTTGCTGCGACATCTTCAGGCTTTGACGATGAGTTATTTGTAATGAACATAAATGGAATTGACCATTCGTTTAAACGTTTCACGAAATCTGCTGCTCCAGGAATAGGTTCAGTTCCTCTATACATCGTTCCATCTAGATCGATTAGGTAAGCTTTATAATTCATCATTGTCTTTTTCATCCACTCCATCATTTGCAAAAGCAGATACAGGCCCAAGCTCTTGGTCTAAATATTTTCGCACACGATTCGGGAATTGAGTTAATGTTCCAATTTGCCGTTTCCATACTGAGAGTATGGCCTCATGTTTAATATCCGTATAATTCTGAACCACCATTTTGCGCAGACGAATAACTTCTTTATAATCATCCATTTGTTCAAGTGGCAGCACTTTCTCATCGGTTAATATATCAATAATATCTTCATAACTGCCTGGGTCTCTCATAATAAATCCATCGATCATTTGATTCCCTACATCAATTATAGCTTCTACAGTTAAATGGGTAAGTCTCTCTAACAATAAAAACTCCGAAAAAGAGCGATACTCATGTTTTGACTGCTCCTCTAGAAGCCGCTCCATGTATTGTAATATATTTTCTAATTGCTGGCGATTGACAAAATACATAATATGTTCCTCCTAAACAATAGCAAATTTTACTAATAAATCATCTTTCTGCTATGATAAATTGTAACTGGAATTATCACGAATAAAAATAATAAAGGAGTTATTTAGATGAGTGACATTAAAGTAATAAAAGATCAAGAAGAAAAAGCACCCACCCGTTTTATTAATTTTTCAACTAGTGGAAGGCGTTTCGAATTTGCTTTTCTTAAAGCTGACTATTTTAAAGGAGATACATTAGTTATCGACTTATTAGGCAATCACAACTTCTTGTTGAATCATGAAACTCTTCATAAAAAAGGACATCTTGAGCACGTATTTCATATTAACGAAATGCAGGCCGATCAACTAAGGGACTGTCTTGATGAATTCTTATACTAACGCATAAAACTTTTTTCTATGGTCAAACTAAAGTAAACTTTATCACAAAATTAGTTTACTGCCTTGATCTAAGAAGGAAGGTCTATTGTTATGAGTAAAAAAGATAAAAAAAATTATTCCGACTTTGCGAACGTAGAAGCTCAACGCAACTATTTAGTACCAGAACAACTTCCCGAAGGTCCTTATGGATCTCCACGCAATAAAAACACACCTGTTTCAAATGATAAAAGTGCTCCTTGGACAGACGAGCAACGATACTACAGTGCATTTAACTATGAGTATAAAGCTCTGCATCAGGACTTACAAAGACGAATGCCAGGTGCTCATCCCACTCATGACGAAAAACACGAAGATATCAAGCCTTCCGAAGAGGATCACTAAAAATAAACCGACGTGCGTATAGGCTGCACGTCGGTTTATTAGTCCACTCGCTTTAATACAAAATAGGCGCAGCCAAAATTGCAATACTCGTATAGATAATCATCTAATGTGCTTATTTTTGTATCAAAGGAAGCTTTTGAGTTTTGGTCATCATAAAACCCTTTTAAACGAAGTTGTCCGTAGCCCCAGTCCCCGACAATAAAGTCATACTTACTTAGAATATCACTAAAACGAGCTTCAACATCTTCCTCTTTAAAACCTTCTCTATAATCTTCCATTAATTCGTAATTCTTCCCAAATAATTCGATCATTACCATCACCTCTAACTTGTCCTTAGTGTACCATATTTCCATTTGTTCAAGGAAATAGAACCGAAAAAATTGTATCATAATTAAATTTACGTCCAAGCTAAAAGCAAAGAACGAACAAAGGATGAGATTAATGAAGCTATATCAAATGATATTAATAATGGCCATTCCTTTTACGATCATTTCTGGATGTAACACGGATGAAGAGGAAGGAATGAAAAAAGAACAAGATAAGGATCACTCTATTGAAGGAAATGCCATGGATAACTACAATGAACCATCAGCTGATGGCCAGGTTGGTTATGTTCGCTTCCAAAAAGACCAATTAGATCAAGAAGCAGAAAAAAACCATAAAATCAAAGTGAACCGTGAACAAATGGCAGATATGATCACTCGTATGATTCTTAGATATGAGGATTTTGATGATGTAGCCACACTAGTTGCCGACGATGAAATTCTTGTGGCCTACACGGCTCCTGAAGGTAAAGATCGCAACGAAGCAGCGGACATGATTAAAAAGACAGCTTACTCTCTAGTACCTAGCTTCTATCATGTTTATGTTTCAGATAACCCCACCGCATTCGGAGATATACAAAGTCTAAGTAACTCCACCGTATATGATGACCAATATAGTGAAGTTATCGAGCGTATGGTAGAAAGAATGAAAAAGTCTCCTCAAGGAGAAACAAACAGTGAAAATGTAAAAGAAAACTAAACAGTAAATAATAGGGAGGTGTTCATAAAAATGAAGACAGCTTTACGTATCACTTTTAGTTTATTATTAATTTGTTCTATACCTTCCCTTACCGCTTTCGCAGCAACTGAAGAAGAAGATATAGAAAGAATGTCTTTATATAAAAAGACAGCTACAGTTAGCGGAATTCCATGGACTTATTATGCTGCCATCGATCAGTATGAAAGGCAAATTCATGATGAGATTCCAGAGGGCAGGGTAACAGCGTTTCGTCCCGATCCTCTATTTTGGAACGGAATTGACACTGAGCCTTCCTTTTTCCCAAAAGGCTGGGGAGATAACGGAGATGGTAATAATAAAGTCGATATGACAAATGATGAAGATATTTTATGGAGCCTTGGAAAATATCTTCAATCTTACGGCACGACAGAGCAAGATATTCGTATTGCCTTATGGAACTATTACAAACGAGATTTAACGGTGCAAACCATTATGAACACCGCAAAAGTTTTTGAAAAATTTCAAACGGTATCATTAACAGATCGCGATTTTCCAGTTCCTATTACATCCAACTATACGTACCATAATACCTGGGGAGATGCTAGAGGGTTTGGCGGTAGAAGAATACATGAAGGCACAGATATTTTTGCTGATTACGGTGTACCTGTGCATTCTACTACTTACGGTGTTATTGAGATGAAGGGCTGGAACGAGTTTGGCGGGTGGAGAGTAGGTATACGGGATATTTACAATATTTATCACTACTATGCCCATTTAAGCGGTTTTGAAGAAAGCAAAAAAGTAGGAGATGTGGTGCAGCCAGGGGACGTTATTGGCTCAGTTGGTTCTACAGGGTATGGACCTCCCGGAACTTCAGGTAAGTTTCCCCCACATCTACATTATGGGATGTACCAGGATAATGGAAAAAATGAATGGTCGTTTGATCCCTATCCTTATCTGAAAAGATGGGAGCGTATGGTTAGAAATAAATAAGCGTCGCACGTGTGCGACGCTTATTTCGTATTTATGATTGTTTTGATTTCTTGACTGCGTTCATGATACTCGCAGCAAGTCCTCCCCAAATTACGACTATCCCGATGATCATCATAAAAATTGCACTTGCTGTCATATCATTCTACCTCCTTGTGTGTTTCTTCAAGAGCTTTGGAGTCCCAACGCTTCATAGTCATTAGGAAACCAACTACTATTGCAAATGCTGCGACAGCCCAGCCACCAAATAAGATGAAGGTATCTCCATACCCTTCGTAGTTTCCGGTCTCAGTTTCAAACTGTCCAAGCAGGTTCGTTTTGAAAAGGTCGAACATCATATATCCAAGCACGATTGGTGTAATAACTCCAAGACAAATCTTCCACCATCCGCCCAGGTGCAAATCAGAAATGCCATTCGCATGGGTTTGGAAATCATTAAGATTACGTACAAACCATGCAATAACGATAACTTCAACTAACCCGACAAAGGCTACGCCGAACTGGTTAATAAAGTAATCGGCAGCATCCAAGAAATATAGACCGCCTTGAGTTGCAAATGTAAGAGAAATAACTGCAGCAACTCCGCCGCCTAATCCCACAGCGGCCGTTCTCGACAATCCAAACTTCTCACTCAGTGCCGCCACGTAGGTCTCGGAAATAGAGATCAAGGAAGACAATCCTGCCAAAACTAAAGATGCAAAGAACAAGAAGCCGAATAGTCCATTTAAAGCAGGGAATTCATTAATAATTTGCGGGAAAACGACAAAGGCAAGACCTACTCCTCCACTAACGACTTCTTCCACAGGGACGTTAATTTGGGATGCCATAAAACCTAATGCCCCGAATACACCGATACCAGCTAACAACTCAAAACTAGAGTTACTAAAACCAGTAATAAAAGCGTTATTTGTGATATCTGATTTCTTTGGCAGGTAACTGGAATAAGTAATCATAATCGCAAATGCAATGGAAAGACTAAAGAAAATCTGTCCATAAGCTGCGACCCATACACTACCTGAGGTAATGGTTTCAAAATTCGGCGCAAAAAAGGTTTGCAGACCTTCTGCAGCACCAGGCAGCGTGATTGCTCGGATCACAATGATCAAGAACAATACAACCAGCGTCGGAATGAATATCTTGTTTGCCGCCTCGATCCCCTTCTTGACACCTTTGAATAGAACTCCTAAGGTGATTACCCAAACAGCAATAAGCGGGATTAAGACACCAGGGACTAAGCTTCCTGCTTGACCAGGATCTACGGATAAATTCAAATAATCACTAAACAAGAAGCTTTCCGTGTCTTGTCCCCAAGAGAGGTTGAAGGCAAAAATACTGTACGAAATTGCCCAGGCAATAATGACGGCGTAATACGTTGAAATTACAAATGAAACGAGTACGGCCCACCATCCAAGCCATTCTGTTTTTTTATTCATACGGAAAAATGATAGCGGTGCTGATCCACGGTACTTATGACCGATTGTAAATTCCATAACCAGTAGCGGGATACCTGCGGTTAAAAGAGCGAATAAATACGGTATGAAGAATGCCCCTCCACCATTTTCGTAGGCTACTGAAGGGAAACGCCATATATTACCCAGACCGATTGCAGACCCGACAGCTGCTAGGATAAACCCGGCTCTCGTCCCCCATTGTGCACGATTTTCCATGTGTAAGACCTCCCTTAGATACATTTCTCTTCCTTTTATATTATGAGCATGTACAGAAGAGAATGTTTCCAATTTTTATTTTTTTCTGATTATTCAAGCTTATTATACCGATACGCTAGTTCGATGTCAAAGTAATATTATAAAATTAATTATTATCCAAATATTACTAAAAAAAGGACAAAGAAGTACATTTGATGCACTTCTTTGTCCTTTGTTCTATTCCGGAATATAGTGGGATCGATTTTTTATATGAATCAATATACCTATTACCACTACTGCTACCAATGTGACAACCAGTGGGATAACTATACCGCCTGTAACGGCAAGCAGTACGTAACCAATAATTGCACCGGTAGCAGCTATAAACGCGTAAGGAATCTGTGTTACTACGTGGTCAATATGGTCTGAGCCGGCTCCTGTTGACGAAAGAATGGTCGTATCCGAAATTGGTGAACAATGATCTCCAAATACAGAACCCGCCAGCACAGCAGATAATGCCGGAAGAATCATTGTAACATCGGAAACTGCTGCAATCTCCCCGGCGATTGGGAGCATAATACCGAAAGTTCCCCATGAAGTACCTGTTGCCAGCGCCATAAAACCGGAAACTATAAATAATAACAATGGCAGAAATCCTGTACTAATATTAGACTGATTTACTAAACCTGCTAAATATTCCCCTGTCTGCATCTGACTGATTACATCCCCAATCATCCAAGCAAAAATAAGAATATAAATGGCAGGCAGCATGGCTTTTACACCTTCAATCAGCACATGACCCATTCCAGATTTTTCTCCAGGCTGAATCATATACATTATGGCAGCCAGCAATACGGCGATCATACCACCGGTAAATAAAGAAATATTAACATCCGTATTCTCAAAAATACTCAGAGCTGTTACAGCCCCTTCTGTGTTTTGAATACCCGTAACAATCATTGTACCAACCGTTCCGGCTATCAAAGCAATGATCGGCCAGATCAAATAAGATATCTTCCCTTGGCTGTGATCCTTAAATTCATCATTTAAGTCTCCAGGAATATCTCCTTTTTCTTCATCTTTTAGCACACCTGTTTTGATCGCTTTCTGCTCATGCTTTTTCATCGAAAAAACATCAAGCTTTAAGAAGATCGTTAAGAATACAAGAAGTAAGGCTGCAAAAACATAGAAGTTAGCCGGAATCATTCGGACAAAGGCTTCAAGCGGCTGATATTGTGTTATCTCGTTAGCTGCTAAAATGCTCCCGATTGTTCCGATAATGTAAGCACCCCAACTGGAAATAGGTGAGATGACTGTAATTGGTGCGGATGTGGAGTCGATATAATAAGCCAGGTTCGCTCGGGAAATACGATGACGGTCTGTCACAGGTCTCGCAACCTGGCCTACAGCTAACGCGTTAAAATAATCATCAATAAAAATAATAATTCCGAGTAGCGCAGGGACCAGCTTTGCCCCTTTGCGGGTTTTTATTCTTTGTACTGCCCAGCGTCCAAAAGCCTGGCTTCCTCCTGAGGCTGTTAAGAATGCAGTTGTAATACCCAGCAAAACTAAGAATGATAATAAATATAAATTCCCTGTATTTAAGGCGCCGTCACTGACGAATATGGAATAAAAATTCGTCCAGATTAGTTGAATTCCTTCAAGAATATTAAATTGCGTAAGCATAAATGCGCCTACAATAATACCGATTCCAAGTGAAAGTATGACCTTCCTCGTGGCAATTACAAGAATCAGCATTAAAACGGCAGGAATTAAAGAATAAATTGTTCCTTCCATGTGTGGTTCCCCTTCCGTAAATCTTTTGATAAGAATAGGCGGTATGGAAGTCTACTGGGGCAAATGAGGGATTCTGGAGAGCTTTATGCCGAAAAAGGATGTTTTTTTCCGGCATACAAAAAAGCAATGATAGAAAATAACCTACCATTGCCTTATAGCAATTTGATTATCCTCCATTTCGATCAGTAGCGCACCATGCACCTAAAAAGCTTGCATGACAGTATATCTCTTATTTAGACATATACCAGCTTATAAGAGCTGACGACTCAAATAAACTTCGGCAGGTCTCCCCTTTCTTCATGTGATCTTAGCTGTCCCGCTCCCACTGAATACTAATGAAACCTGCGCCTCTACCTCACCGATCTGATAAGGTCACGCATATTTAATTCCTTCACATTTTAACAGGTGGTCATTGTTATTGCAAGGGGTCCATAGGATAGGAAAATGTTGGTGATTTTCCTGTATCTCCAGTTTCATTAAAAAACTGTGGAACTTCTCCCATGATCGTACTTGAATCAATTGGAATATCATTAACCACTGTTGTAGTTTCAGTAGAGAAAGGGATAACAACTCGCAAACTAACTGTAAAATTAATGGACAATTGAAAGTGAGCAGAATTTATACCATATTCCGTTATTTCATTCTTAAACTCAGACTGGACATCACCAATTACCCTTAGCTGTACTGGTATTTTCGGTCCAAGGTTGGAGAGAATTGAATTATTTGTAGCTAAACCAACTGGAATTTCAATAAGAGTAGCCGGTTCTTCTCCTAATTCTTCGGTAGTCTCTTCATTTGGAAAGATGTCGGCTTCTAATGAAGTATCTTCAAGGGGAAGTTCATTCAACTCCATTCTTTTCAAAAAATTCTGTACTCGCAATGTAGTGTTTCGTAACGTTCTGTTAACTACTACTGAATTCCAGCCCATGTACACAATATTTCCGTCGTTGTCCTTTTCCATTCTAATTAAATCATCAAATTGTAATTCCTCTGATATCTGCTTACTCACTGCTTCGTTGATCGCATCTCTTGCCAGCTGCTGTGCTTTCGTTTCTGCAATTTCCTCTAGAGTAGGTGTAATCCCCCGGTCAATAACTACTAAACATATGCCTGTAAATAAAATAAAGAAGATGATCGTCCATAATATTCGTTTACCAAATGAGGGTGGATTCGCCCTGATTTTCCCCATTAAACAACCCCTCCTGACCTATCTATATGATCAATTAAAGAGGTTTAAAACTAACTTAATGAAGTTATGAGACAGCCTGCAGTTCCCTTAAAAAATCAACCACTGAATTAACGCTAACAATCGGATGATCACTTAAAATCTTTTTTTAAAAACTATCACAATCTCTATCTTAAACTTTGTACAGGAGTTACACCTGGACAGTTCATATCTTCAATATAGTTAACCTAATAAAAAAAGCTGCCAAAGGGCAGCTAGTATTCTTCATGATATCAATATAAAAATCCGACTGCAGTTGGTGCACTAGATTTTTTGAATAGCTTTCGCCAGGACATCTCTCAAAAGCTCCGGCATAAAATATTTTTTACTTTTGGCATAAGCAATTTCAGGGAAAAGGCGACCGAAAGTAAACGTATCCGCTGTACCTAATGTATACACTTGGCTGCGCTCTATCGGAGCTCCATTTATCTTTACTTTTCGGACTCTTTCTTCACCATCTTTACTCATAACGGTTTGAATATCAACGCCTGTAAAAACCATTTTCCCTATGACTTCACCCCGAAATCCCAGCCCTTTTAAGCGGATCTCGGTAAGCTTTTTAGTATGACCTACCCGAATGATTTCAAGCAATTCATCCCCTGTTACTTCTACTTTACAAGGGTTCATTGGATGTGGACAGATGCGATGGATATCTTCATACGTAATCTTCCCTTGATTTAAATGATCAAGTAACACGCCGGCATTAAGCATTCCAACATCGGATTGTGTCCAAGCTTGCAGTTCTTCTGTCAGACGCCTCATAAGAAGCGTTTCCTTAAACCAGGCGACTGGCAGAGATTTTTCTAGAGTAGTCACACTGGTTTGTAAATGCTGCAGAGCTCTAGTTCTCATAGTCTCCACATCTTCAGTGACCTCCTGATCTTTCATTAGATTTTCTGTTGAAACTGCATAAGCTTCTCTCTTGGATAAGCGATTTGATTCATGGTCCCACTCTAAAAAGACTTCACCAAGATGAGTTCCATGTTTACCTACTGCCGTTAAAATAGTCTCTCCGTACAGTTCTCCGTTTTGAAACAAATGATGAGTATGCCCGCCAATTATGACATCAATTTCAGGATACTTTCTAGCCATCTCTTCATCATCATGAATCCCTAAGTGAGAGAGCAGTATAAAGATATCGGCTTGCTCTCTTATTTCATCGTAATAGCGACTTAATGTTTCAAACGGAGGCTGAATCTCCCACCCCAACAGTCGGTAGAAGGTTTCAAAAGGAGCCGTTACCCCAATCACCGCCACCTTTGTCCCAAATGGTGTGGTTTTAATCGTATAAGGACACAGCCATTTGGGCTGGCGACCTTCGATTGAACGTAAATTAGCACACAATACTTGAAACTCTGCATCATCATAAAGGTGATAAAGGTCATTATAGGAAAGCGTAATTCCTTCATTATTACCTAGCGTCGCAAAACTGTAACCTGCCTCATTGAGAAGCTCCACATTACCTTTTCCCATAAGACCTTCTGTTATAGGATGAAAACGATCTGCATGGTCCCCGTTATCAAGAAGCCAGTACGTTTCTTCTTTTTGTTTATGTTTTTTTATTCTCTGGTTGAAATAACCTACAATTTGAGGCCAATTCTCAAAGTGACTATGTAGGTCGCTCGTATAATAAAGAAAAATCTTTTCCTTCATTTTCATTCTCCTTATCCGATGCCTTGCCAAATTAGTCGTATTCCAATTAATATAAGCAATATTCTTAAGAACCATTCTACGGTTTGACTGTTTAGTTGACGATTAACGATCGCTCCGACTGTGCCCCCTAAATAAGCACCTGGAATGAATAATAAGGTATGGGCCCATTCTACATGTCCTAAGTAGACATGAGTAGCTGAGCTAGTAATACTTGCAAAAAAGATCATAAACATAGAAGTAGCCGTTGCAATGTGCGGTGGAATCTTAAATAGTAAAATCAAAGCTGGAACGATTAATGAGCCACCGCCGATCCCAAGCAGGCCCGATAGAACTCCAACGCCGAATGCAAAAAGCACACTCACCATAATGGGTACACGATAAAAGAAAGTTTGTCCATTTATTTCTTTTTCTCGAGAAATGCCTCTATGAAAAGGATTTTCTTTTGAACTATCTCTTGGCAGGAAAAAAACTAGCGATACGGCAATCATGACGATTCCGAACAATAATGCAAAACCATCCGTTTGAAAAAACTGATTAAGCCATGAACCGAATATACCTCCCGGAATACTTCCCGCCATTAAGATAAAACCTACTTTTAAATCGACTCGTTTATGCTTTAAGTATGAAAGAGCAGAAGAAAGACCAGTAAAAATCATTACGACTAGTGAAATTCCCACAATCGTTTGAGGTGAAACCCATTGGAATGAATCAAGCTGATCACCTAAAAATAATAGAACTGGAACGAGAATAACCCCGCCTCCTAGTCCAGCTATGCTGCCAATAAATGCAGTAATAAAACCAATTAATAAAGATAATACAATTAACATATTCAGCCTTCTAACTATATATAAGATAATATTATAGTATCATGTTTACTATGCGAAATTCATCTTGCCTTTTTCATAAATAAAAAAACGTACAGGCGGCATGCGCCTGTACGTTTCACCTTTTTGTTTCTTAACCAATAGAACCTTCCATCTCGAATTTAATCAGACGGTTCATTTCTACAGCATATTCCATTGGAAGCTCTTTCGTAAATGGTTCAATAAAGCCCATAACGATCATTTCTGTAGCTTCTTCCTCAGAAAGACCTCTACTCATCAGGTAGAATAACTGCTCTTCAGACACTTTTGATACTTTGGCTTCGTGTTCTAATGAAATATTCTCGTTCATAATTTCATTATAAGGAATGGTATCGGAGGTAGACTTGTTATCCATAATGAGTGTATCACATTCGATGTTCGAACGTGCTCCTTCTGCTTTACGACCAAATTGCACAATTCCACGATACGTAACTTTACCACCATGTTTTGAGATGGATTTAGAAACGATCGTAGAAGACGTGTTAGGTGCTAAGTGGTGCATTTTAGCTCCTGCGTCCTGGTGCTGTCCCTTACCAGCAAGAGCGATGGAAAGCGTCATTCCTCGTGCTCCTTCACCCTTAAGGATAACAGCTGGATATTTCATGGTAAGTTTAGAACCTAAGTTACCATCAACCCATTCCATTGTTGCATTTTCATCAGCTACAGCACGCTTCGTAACAAGGTTATAAACGTTATTGGCCCAGTTTTGGATCGTTGTATAACGACAGTAGGCATTCTTCTTAACGAAGATTTCAACAACTGCACTGTGTAGTGAGCTTGAAGAATACGTTGGCGCTGTACAACCTTCTACATAGTGAACAGATGCGCCTTCATCTACAATTATAAGCGTACGCTCAAACTGTCCCATATTTTCAGAATTAATTCGGAAATAAGCCTGCAACGGTGTTTCCACTTTTGTATCTTTTGGTACATAAATAAATGAACCGCCAGACCATACAGCAGAGTTTAGCGCTGAGAACTTATTATCTGAAGCTGGAATTACTTTTGCGAAGTATTCTTTGAAGAGCTCTTCGTCTTCTTTAAGGGCGGTATCCGTATCCTTAAACACGACCCCTAGATCTTCTAGATCTTTCTCCATGTTGTGATAAACAACTTCAGATTCGTATTGGGCAGAGACACCTGCTAGATATTTCTGCTCAGCTTCCGGAATACCCAGGCGATCAAACGTATTCTTAATCTCTTCAGGAACTTCATCCCAAGAACGTTCAGAACGCTCTGAAGGTTTTACGTAATACGTAATATCGTCAAAGTTCAGTTCTGAAAGATCGCCGCCCCATTGAGGCATAGGCATTTTATAGAATTGTTCCAATGCTTTTAAGCGGAAATCAAGCATCCACTTTGGTTCTTCTTTATAATCAGAAATTTGTTTAACAACTTCTTTAGTTAAACCTTTTTGAGTACGGAAAATAGAGACATCTTTTTCATGAAACCCGTATTGGTACTCTCCAACTTCTGGCGCTTTTTTAGCCATTGTTAAATACCTCCTTTTGGTATATCAAGCAATTACGCTTCCTCTTCGTCAACACCCTTTTCCATTGCCTTCCATGCTAATGTGGCACACTTTATTCTAGCAGGAAACTTAGCAACTCCTTGCAGGGCTTCGATGTCCCCTAAATCAAGGTTACCATCTTCTACTTCATTACCCAACATCATATCAGAAAAAATACGTGACATTTTAAGCGCTTCATCAACTGACTTACCTTTTATTGCCTGCGTCATCATGGATGCGGACGACATGCTGATAGAACATCCTTCACCATCGAATTTAGCATCCTGAACCACGTTGTCTTCGACTTGAAGCTGCAATTGGATTCGGTCTCCGCATGTAGGGTTATTCATATCAACCGTCAGATGATCGCCCTCCACAGCTCCACGGTTACGGGGGTTCTTATAGTGATCCATGATAACTTGGCGGTATAGCGTATCTAAGTTATTAAAAGACAT
This sequence comes from Halobacillus andaensis, assembly GCF_014636475.1. Classification (GTDB taxonomy): domain Bacteria; phylum Bacillota; class Bacilli; order Bacillales; family Halobacillaceae; genus Halobacillus_A; species Halobacillus_A andaensis. The sequence goes on along the minus strand of NZ_BMEL01000004.1, from coordinate 535,489 downwards.
CGCCAAAATACTCCTTTGTTGTTTGTAATCCTTGGACGAGGCGATCAATATCATCTTCTGTGTTATACAAGTAGAAGCTCGCTCTAGCCGTCGCTGTAACATCTAACCATCTCATGAGTGGCTGTGCACAATGGTGTCCAGCTCGCACTGCAATACCTTCAGCATCTAAAACAGTAGCGACATCATGAGGATGAACATCGGATATATTAAAAGTAACTAACCCAGCTCTTTCTTTAGGACCATAAATCGTCAGGCCTTCAATTTCACTCATTTTTTGTTGAGCGTACTGAGCAAGCTTGTGTTCATGGGCTTCTATTTCTTCAAGTCCAACTTCCGTCAAGAAATCAATCGCTGCCCCTAATCCGACAGCGCCAGCGATAATTGGCGTGCCGCCTTCAAATTTCCAAGGTAACTCTTTCCAAGTAGAATCATAAAGGTTTACGAAATCAATCATTTCTCCACCAAACTCTACCGGTTCCATTTCTTTAAGAAGTGAACGTTTCCCATAGAGTACCCCTATTCCTGTAGGACCACACATCTTGTGACCTGAAAAGGCATAAAAATCACAATCCATATCTTGAACGTCAATTTTCATGTGAGGGGCACTTTGGGCACCATCTACGAGGATAACTGCCCCATGTTTATGAGCAATTTTTCCAAGTTCTTTAATAGGATTAATTGTTCCTAAAACATTTGAAACTTGCATGACGGCTACAATTTTCGTTTGATCTGTAATTGTATTTTCAGCATCATCTAACGAAATGGTGCCGTCAGCTTGTAACGGCATATATTTCAAGGACGCTCCTGTTTCTTTAGCAATTTGCTGCCAAGGGATAATATTACTATGGTGCTCCATTGGAGTGATGACAATCTCATCACCCTCCTGTAAGTTTTCACGTCCATAGCTTGCAGCCACTGTATTAATAGCAGTTGTCGTACCTCTTGTAAAAATTACTTCCTGAGTACTTTCGGCATTAATAAATCGTCTAACTTTCTCACGAGCACCTTCATATTCATCTGTCGCTCTTGTTCCAAGTGTATGGACACCACGGTGCACATTCGAGTTGTACCCCCGGTAATATTCTTCCAACTTCTCAATAACCTGATTAGGTTTTTGAGAAGTTGCAGAAGAATCTAAATAAACGAGAGGATGTCCATTAACTTCCTGGTGCAGAATAGGGAAAGCATCACGAACGGCTTTCACATCCATTAATATACTTTCCTTTCAATCAATTGTCTGAGCTGTTGTTTTACAGCTTCAATTGGCAATTGGTTTACGACAGGTGCTAAGAATCCATGAATAATTAAGCGCTCAGCTTCAAATTGAGAGATTCCACGGCTCATTAGATAAAAAAGCTGCATTGGATCAACTCGTCCAACGGAAGCAGCGTGACCAGCCGTTACATCATCTTCATCAATCAGTAATATTGGATTGGCATCCCCACGAGCATCCTTACTTAACATCAATACACGTGACTCTTGTTCTGCATTTGATTTTGATGCTCCATGTTCAATTTTCCCAATTCCGTTAAAGATACCAGTGGACTTATCTTTCATAACACCGTGTTGAAGGATATATCCATCGGATCCTTTTCCAAAGTGAGTAATGTTTGCTGTAAAATTCTGCTTTTGAGCACCTTTACCGATAGCCACTGTTTTGGCATTAGAATGTGAATTGTCACCAATAAGATGAGTAATGTTTTCAGAGACTGTATCTCCTTCATTCATTTGACCCAGTGCCCATTCAATCGTTGCGTCACGATCAGTAAGACCACGGCGGTTAGCGTAAACAGTTGTACCTGCTTCAAAGTTGTCTACTGCGCCAAATGAAATCTTCGCTCCAGCTTTAGCAAAAACTTCTGTGACATTATTAGCTGATGTCTTTTCATCCTTATTGTTGGAAGTATAGTTCTCTACATACGTAACAGAACTATTTTCTTCTGCAACGACTAGAACATGATTCACTAAAGCAGCTTCTGGATCTTCTTGCCAGAAAATAGCTTGAAGGGGCTCTTCAATCGTTACGTTCTTTGGTACATATAAGAAGATTCCGCCATTCATTAGGGCTGCATGCAAAGCTGTTAACCTATGCTCGTCGACATGCACAGCATCTGTCATATAGTATTTTTCTACTAAATCACTATGGTCACGAAGTGCCGATTGAATATCAGTGAAAATAACACCTTTTTCTTTTAATCCCGGCTCAAGATTTGCATATGCCACCGAATGGTTTCGTTGCAAAATTAAATTTTGCTGCTCTTTTTCTTGATCGATGAGACTGAGCATTTCGCTAGGAAGCTCTTGAATGGACTGGATTTCTTCTCCTTCAACAAAATGTTTGAAATCAGTGAAATTCCAGTCTTTAATATTGGTTTTATCAGGCTTAGGCAATTCTAAAGATTCTGCTTTATCCAGAGCGTTTAGACGAAGGGTCTTCATCCATTCTGGTTCATTTAAGCCTTGAGAGAAATTTGAAACATAATCTTTGTCGTATGGTAGTGAGACTTTTACAGTCATTGTATCCCTCCTATCTCTGTTACGCTTTTTGACCGATCGTTTCGTCTTCGATGCCTAGTTCTTGTTTAATCCAGTCATAGCCTTCAGCTTCAAGACGTTCAGCTAGTTCAGGTCCGCCGGATTTCACAACACGGCCTTGCATCATTACGTGTACTTTATCAGGTGTAATATAATTTAGAAGTCGTTGATAGTGAGTAATCGTTAAGCAGCCAAAGTTTTCGCCACGCATTTCATTAATTCCTTTAGCAACTACTTTAAGAGCATCTATATCAAGTCCAGAGTCAATTTCATCTAGAATTGCAATCGCTGGCTGTATCATCATAAGTTGAAGAATTTCGTTACGCTTTTTCTCACCGCCAGAGAATCCTTCATTTAAATAACGTTGCGCCATGTTTTTATCCATATCCAGCGTATCCATTGCATCGTCCATTTCTTTAATGAATTTCATTAAAGAAATTTCATCGCCTTCTTCTCTATGAGCATTAATAGCAGAACGTAAGAAATCGGAGTTCGTTACGCCGCTAATTTCACTTGGGTATTGCATCGCAAGGAAAAGACCCGCTTGGGCTCGCTCATCCACTTCCATTTCAAGTACATCCTCGCCATCAAGCAAGACTTGTCCCTGAGTAATTTCGAATTTAGGGTGACCCATAATTGCGGACGCTAGCGTTGACTTACCAGTTCCGTTAGGTCCCATTACCGCGTGGAATTCTCCACCTTTTATTGTAAGGTTAACACCTTTTAAGATTTGTTGACCTTCGATTTCTACATGAAGATCTTTAATTTCTAGAGTTGATCCTGCCATAAATAATACCTCCAGTATCTATTTTTATTACTTGCTCTAGTTGAATTGGATCAAAAACCATTCTCAATTTATTCTCATTACAATCTTATATCATTTAGAAACTGATATCAACTGATTTCCTTTGTTTCGACATCAATCGGGAATGATTTGACCTGTAAGAAATCCTCACCTATTTTCTTCCTTATTATAATAACAAACTTATAGCAAATAAAAAATCGGATAACTAAAATAGCTATCCGATTTCTATTCTAACTTATTATTTATGAATTTGACGACCGACTTCTGAAACAAATTTCTGACTGCGTTCGAATTCTTTTTCGCGCTTCTTTTCAACCTTCATCATTTGGTCTAAGCTACTAGCGTACTCAGCATAACTCACATTATGCGTTTGGTGCATGGCTTTTTCCATGTCCGGAGTATAATTCAAACCTAAATTGTCAGTAATAATAAATCAATCCTTTCAGATTTTTTACACAATTCAGGTTACCATAGATTGGTATTTGCTCCAAACTTGCTATACACTTGTTTTATTGCTTAATTTGCTTATATTTATTAATGTAAGCGCTTGTATCTAAAACATAGATCTCATTAATTCGATTTCCTTTAATTTTCTAACTTTTCAATCAATGGTGGTTTAAATCGGTCATTGATTCTTGAACGAGAGTAACCGCTTGACTAAGAGCTGCCCCTCCACCAAAGGCAGCAGCTACTCCACAAGCTTCCATCACTTCTTGTTCACTGGCCCCTTGATCTATGCAACCTTTAGTATGATAAACAATACAATACTCATCTTGTGCTACTACGCTAATACTTAACGCGATAAGTTGTTTTTCTTTTTTAGAAAGTTCTCCTTCTCTAAAACATGTATCCGAAAATTCACTAAAAGCATGAGCTATATGAGGCATTTTTTCTGAAAATACTCCCATCCCATGCTTATATTCCTGTAGGTAAGCTTCAGCAAGATTCATTTCCTGATTTTCCATCTTCCACTCATCTCCTTCCAAAATAAAAAAATCCGTAATGCGGTTAGTATCAACCGCATTACGGATTTCATACATCTTTACTCGTCTACAGGGACAACTGCTCCTTCGTACTCTTCTTCAATAAATGATTGAATTTCTTCAGAGCGAAGAACTTCCACTAACGTATTTAAGGCTTCGTTATCTTCGTCCTCGCTATTGGCAGCAATCACATTTACGTACGGAGAGTCAGAACCTTCAAGAATCAAAGCATCCTCACTAGGATTCAAGTCTGCTTCAATAGCATAGTTTGTATTGATCGCTACTAGTACATTATCTTCACGCTCATAGTTTTCCGGCAGCAATGCTGCGTCAATTCCAGCATCAAACTCTAAGTTTTTAGGGTTTTCCGCAATATCATCTACTGTGGCTTCAACCTTTTCTACATCTTCATCAAGAGTAATTAAGCCTTCTTCTTCCATAAGGGAGAGAATACGACCATGATCAGCTGTTGAATTACTCATCAATACAGTTGTTCCCTCTTGTACATCATCAAGACTTTCAAAGTCTTTGGAATAAATCCCCATTGGTTCAATGTGAACACCACCAAGGTTTGCAAAATCATAACCGTTTTGCTCCTGCTGATCCTCTAAGTAAGGGATGTGTTGGAAGTAGTTCGCATCAATTTCACCTTCTTCTAAATCACGGTTAGGTAATACGTAATCCTGATACTCTTCAACATTTAACGTAATCCCTTCTTCTTCAAGAAGTGGTTGTGCTTCCTGAAGGATTTCTGCGTGAGGAGTGCTTGAAGCTCCAACTGTAATTTCAGACTGATCTTCTCCATCTTCTGATGAACCTTCTTCGTCTGAAGATCCGCATGCGGCTAAAACAAGTGCTAAAGCTGTAAAAATTAAAATGGACCATATTTTTTTCATGTTTATATCTCCTTTTCAATCAATATTTTTATCTTTTATCCAATCTACGAGAAACATAATCCCCGATAAATTGGAAAATAAATACAATAATAACGATTAAGATCGTACATACAGCTACCACGTCAAAATCCCTACGTTGAAAGCCATAAAAATAAGCAAAGTCTCCAAGACCTCCAGCCCCGATTACACCAGCTACTGCCGTATAACTTATTAAAGCAATCGCCGTAACTGTAATACCTGAAACCAAAGCCGGCATTGATTCAGGAAGTAAGACTTTAAAGATAATCGTTCTGTACTTTGCTCCCATAGACTTAGCTGCTTCAATAACACCTTTGTCCACTTCTTTAAGAGCAATTTCAACCAATCTCGCATAGAAAGGTGCTCCCCCTATGATAAGCGCAGGCAGGGCAGCTCCCGGTCCTCTAATCGTCCCCATAAGAAAATCAGTAAACGGAAACAATAGCAAAATTAAAATAATAAAGGGAATGGCACGGAACACATTGACTACTGTGGCCGTAATCCAATTTAATAATTTATTATCCCATAATCCTCCGGGACCAGATAAATATAATAGCAGTCCTAGAAGCAAGCCCAAAATAAACGTTCCAGCTACAGATACTGTTGTCATATAGAGAGTTTCATTTGTTGCTTCTATCATATCCTCCATTTTCACATTAGGAAAAAGCTCTTCAAGCATTTGGACTCACCTCCACTTCAACGGAAGTCGTGCGAATGTATTCAATGGATTGATTCACAACTTCTTCGTCTCCAACTAGCTGGACAAGCATAGTTCCATATGCCCCTTTTTGTGTTTGGGTGATTTTACCATGGAGAATATTAACATCAACTTCAAACTTGCGTGATAAATCACTGATTAGGGCCTGATTCGTATTTTCTCCAACGAAATGAAGTTGTATGACTTCCCCAGAGCGATAATTTTCTTGAATCAGGTTTAAAGAATCTTCTCGATCAGGATCACCCATGACTTGATCCACAAAACGTTTCGTTACTTTCTCCTTAGGGTGCAAGAATACATCAAGGACATCTCCAGATTCCACTACTTTACCTTGCTCCATTACGGCTACGCGATGACATATTTTCCTTATTACATGCATCTCGTGAGTGATAAGAACTATAGTCAGCCCCAGCTTCTCATTTATCCCTACGAGTAAATCTAAAATCGAATCCGTTGTTTCTGGATCTAATGCAGAAGTCGCTTCATCACAAAGAAGAACTTTGGGATTATTAGCTAAAGCTCTTGCAATACCTACACGCTGCTTTTGTCCCCCGCTTAATTGGGACGGATAAGAGCCTCCGCGTCCACTTAAGCCCACGAGTTCAATTAACTCGTTTACACGTTCTTCCCTTTTCTTCCTAGACACACCAGCTATCTCTAGAGGGAAGGCAATATTATCAAAAACCGTTCGAGACCAAAGTAAATTAAAGTGTTGAAAGATCATCCCAATTTCTTGGCGGGCTAATCTCAACTCGTTTTTCTTTAACCCTGTCAAATTTTCATTGTTTAGCTCAATCTCTCCACTTGTAGGCTCTTCTAATCGATTTAATAAACGAATAAAGGTACTTTTACCCGCACCACTATAACCAATCACCCCAAAGATTTCACCTTTGTCTATGGAAAGATTTAACTCGTCTACGGCACGAACTTCTTGATCTTTTGTTTGAAACACTTTTGTTAAATCTTTGATGGAAATCATGTACTCCACTCCTAACTAAAAAACGCTTTTCTGTATAAGAACAGAAAAGCGTGTCCACTTTCGTATCTGTTCTCTCATCTGTCAAAGATTATTCTTTGCAGGATTTGGCACCTTCTCAAGTTCGCTTACTTGACGGTTGCCGGGCATCAACGGGCCAGTCCCTCCGCCTCTCTCGATAAGAGGTTTCATTTAATTTTAGTTGATTAATGCACTAAATTACTTAAGTACCAAAATGGATTGTAGCACCCACTAATAACCCTGTCAACTAATAAAAATGCCCACAAAAAAACTCTTCACTATATAGAAGAGCTTCTAATGGTTCCTCTTCTCATCTTTCAAAGCAATGAATGCTTTGCTGGAAGGAGCACCGTGTTTATCAACCGGTTGCTGGGCTTCATAGGGCCAGTCCCCTCCGCCTCTCTGGATAAGTGAAGATGTGGCTATGAAATTATCTAATATGTTAGCATGGTTCATTATACACGTCAATCAATATAGAGAGGTGATCAAAGATGAAAAAAGCACCAGATTTCAATCTAGCTACCATTCAAGCTGACAAATCATATCAACTTAAAGATGACTTAGGAAAAGTCGTGGTCTTAACTTTTTGGACCTCATGGTGCCCCGACTGCCAAAGAGATTTACCTAAAAAAGAACACCTTTATCAAACGATGAACAAGGATAAAGTTTCTATGATTACTATTAATGTTAAAGGAAGGGAACGTAATTTTGAGGAAGCTATTAACTATTTTAACAAGCACATCACTCAGCCTACATTAGTAGATGAAGATGTAGACACTTATTTAAAATATAATGCAGAAGGTGTACCCACCACTGTAATTATTGATCAAGATGGTTTCATAATTGATCAATTTAATGACCAGGCTGATTTTCTGGAAATCGTTGAATCTATAGGGAAAGCTATTTAGCCAGGAAAAATAGCGATTCGACGTATAATAAGTCCCGAAGTTTCCCTTTTACATGAACAACGTGGGGATGAAGATCAGTAAGCTTTACTTTTCCTTCCAGCATTTTTTTTATGTTTTGAGGATTTCCTTCAATGTGAACCTGACGATGAAATTCATAATCGTGATCAATTTTAATTTCATTTGAGTTGACTGTTAAGGGAACCATTTTCTCTTCTTCTTGAATAAATATAACGATAGGTCTTTCCTTCCAAAGGGGAAGTAGATCCTGTCTATCGTTAACACTATTCATCCATTCTAAAATAGTTTCCATACAAAACCCTCCTCTGCTGTACTAACTATTTCGGCATCAGAGGAGGGTTCACCTTTCTAACTAGATAAGATTCGTTCGTCATTTCCCGGGAAATGACGCTATTTTCAAACATATTCTTTTGTTTTTTCGTACATATGAGAAACGGAATGAAAGGCATAGGTTTTTTCTAGTGTTTGACCATATTTAGTAATTAATAAACAAGGAACACTTTTAATTTGATACTCTTGCATAAACTCAGGGTGTAGAGAAGCGTTCAATTCATAAAAAACCGAACGCCCGATTGTATGTTCTACAGCTTCCAAAAATGTTCTTGCCAGACGGCAGGTACCACAAAAGGGAGTATAAATATAAATGAGTGCTAATTCATGATCGTTAATATTAAATGATTCTTGATTTTCAATAACTTGCAAAATAGTCCTCCTAAGCCCTAGGTGAGATAGATAGGTTTCACCTTAAAATGATGGCTCAATAATGCACGAGCGAGTTCAGATTCAGGTGTAGCAGCCACCTCTCTGAACATTTTATCTATATAGATATGTTCTGCATGTGGTAATTCTGCAGTCAGTTGTTTTCGTAGTTTATTGCCAGAATCATCTTCATCCACCAAAATAAAAACAGGACGATGATCGAGGTTATAGTCCATAATAAGTTCTTCCATTCGCTCGATACCTAACGTGCCATGCGTACATAAAATTTCTACAGGGGTATTCAACACCTTGTTTATTTGCTTTTTATCCGTAATTCCCTCAACGATTAATATTCTTTCATCCATCATCGCAGTCACCTACTATATAGAAACAGACCATGCTAGTAAGCACGGCCTGCACCTTGTGATAAGAGCATACAAGTCATGCACCTATGTAATCTTATACGTACATGACTTCATTAGTATTTAGTCTTCATCGATCATTTCTTTGTATTCATCAGCAGACATCAAGTCATCTATTTCAGAAGCATCACTTGGCTCCACAACGATCATCCATGCTTTTTCGTATGGTGATTCGTTTACGAATTCAGGACTATCTTCCAATTCTTCATTAACTTCTACAACTTTTCCACTTACAGGTGCATAAAGCTCAGATACTGTTTTCACAGATTCAACACTACCGAATGGTTCATCCGCTTCTACTTCGTCACCTTCTTCTGGTAACTCAACAAAAACAATATCCCCTAATTCTGATTGTGCAAAATCAGTAATTCCTACGCGAACCTTTTCGCCTTCTTTTTTAACCCATTCGTGTTCTTCAGAATAAAGCAATTCTTTTGGTAAACTCATGATAACCCCTCCAGATTAAAATTAATATAAACAACAATTATAAACATAAAAGCTTTACGCTTTTATTTCCAATGTTCTGCTCACTGCTTCCACTGATTTTCAAATTGTTCCTCTTTAAATCCTACTGTTACAGTATTACTGTCCGTAACAATGGGTCTTTTGATTAACATACCCTCAGAAGCAAGCCACTTAATCATTTCTTCTTCACTAGCATCGTTAAGTTTTTCTTTCATATTCAATTCTCTATACTTCTTACCACTCGTATTAAAGAACTTACGGGCCGATAAGCCACTCTTCTCTATTATGGTTGACAATTCCTCTTCACTTGGAGTTTCTTCTACAATATGTACCGTCGTATAAGAGACTTCGTGTTCGTCCAACCACTTTTTTGCTTTCTTGCACGTACCGCAATTTGGATACCAGTAAAAGGTTAATGACATGCTTATCATACCCTCCTCGTTTCTTGTTGATTCTTATTTTACCATACTCATGTCCATCAATTCATTGGATATATGTAAACTTAGTCAAATTAAAAACCAGCTGTTTCTTAGAAACAGCTGGTTTTTAAAGCTTAAACGACGTATTTTTGAGCGCTTATTAACGTTTGAGCAGCTTCTCGTTTTTTGGCAATTACGTTTGTTGGAGTATGACGTGTAAGCTTTCTTAAAGCTCCTAGCATCATACGCAATGAGTCACCAGATTCCGCTGCAATTAAGGTTTCTTTCGCATGAGCTTCAATGCGGTTGAACGCTTCTTGCACATAAATTTGCGTGTAAAGAAGCTTTTGCATATTCTTATCTTCTCCGTTTTTTAGTATCGCTTTTTCTGTTCTTAATATAGCAGATTCCATATTATAAATTTCTCCAGTAATATCTGCGATATTCACTAATAGCTCTTGCTCGCCTTCTAATTTTTCACCATACTTTTGAGCAGCAAGACCAGCTGCTAGTAGAGCAATCTTCTTCGCATTTTTAAGCAAATATTTCTCTTGCTCGAGGGCCTCATCACCAGGTTCTTCTGGCATAAGCGTCATAATCTCTTCCTGAAGAGCTTGAGCTTTCTGTAGTAATGGCAATTCTCCTTTCATTGCTTTTTTAAGCAATGTACCTGGAACAATCATTCGATTGATTTCATTTGTACCTTCAAAGATCCGATTAATTCTAGAATCTCGATAAATTCTTTCGACTTCATATTCCTGCATAAATCCATATCCACCATGAATTTGGACAGCTTCGTCTGCAGCAAAATCTAATAACTCGGTTCCAAATACTTTATTTAAAGAGCATTCAATCGCGTATTCAGCTATTACCTTAGCTACCTCTTTCCCATCATTCAATTGTTCTTGGGTGAGTTTACCCATGCTTTGCTCAAATAGACCAACTGTACGATAGACTGAGCTCTCATTAGCATACGTATTCGCAGCTACAGAGGCTAATTTCTCTTGGATGAGCGGAAAGCTAGAAATAGATGTTTTAAATTGTTTTCGTTCATTAGCATACTTCACAGCTAGTTCTAATGCTCGTTTGGAGCCGCCAACACCGCCTATCGCAAGCTTATAACGTCCAACGTTTAATATATTAAATGCAATAACATGCCCTCTTCCAATCTCACCTAAAACATTTTCCACTGGTACTTCAGCATCTTCTAATACAAGTGTTCGAGTAGAAGAACTCTTAATTCCCATTTTCTTCTCTTCAGGGCCAGTGGATACCCCATTGAATTCTCTCTCAACGATAAATGCGGTAAATTTATCGCCGTCAATTTTAGCGTAAACTACGAAGACATCAGCAAATGCTGAATTTGTAATCCATTGTTTTTCTCCGTTTAATATATAATGGGTACCTGCATCATTAAGTTTGGCTGTCGTTTTTGCTCCTAATGCATCGGAACCTGACCCTGGTTCTGTTAATGCATAAGCTGCGATTTTTTCTCCCGTAGCTAATAATGGTAAATATTTTTGTTTTTGCTCCTCATTCCCGAAAAAGACAATAGGAAGAGAACCGATACCAACATGGGCGCCGTGAGTGACAGAAAAACCGCCTGCTCGTGAAAATTTCTCTGTGATCAAAGAAGAACTGATTTTATCAAGCTGAAGGCCGCCATATTCTTCAGGTACATCTGCTCCAAGAAGACCTAGCTCCCCTGCTTTTTTTAGTAATTCTACAGAGTGTTCGAACTCATGGTTCTCAAGATTATCAATCTTAGGAACGACCTCACCTAATACAAAGTCTTCCGTAGTTTTAGCAATCATCTGATGCTCATCTGTAAAGTCCTCTGGAGTAATGACATCACCCGCTGCTAGATCTTCAACAAGAAATCCTCCACCTTTAATCATCTCTTTTAATTCACTCATTTTTCAGTTCCTCCTCATTTAAATTAATTCAAATACTCCAGCAGCGCCCATACCGCCGCCAATACACATTGTCACTACTCCAAACTGCTCGTTTCTTCGTTTCATTTCGTGTATTAAGCTTAGCGTCAATTTTGTACCCGTGCAGCCAAGTGGATGACCTAAAGCAATTGCCCCACCATTGACGTTGACTTTGTTCATGTCTAAACCTAGTTCACGAATGACTTGAAGGGACTGAGAAGCAAAGGCTTCATTTAATTCAAATAAACCTATATCTTCAATTGTTAACCCCGCCATCTTTAATGCCTTCGGTACAGCTTCTATGGGGCCTACCCCCATAACTTCTGGTTCTACCCCAGCTACAGCAAATGATCGAAATTTTACTAAGGGTGTTAAACCATTAGCTTCAGCTTTTTGACGGTCCATTACAAGAACAGATGCAGCCCCGTCACTCATTTGAGAAGAGTTACCTGCCGTCACTGACCCTTTGACTGAAAAGGCTGGTTTTAATTTAGCTAATACATCAACGGTCGTTCCAGGTCGGACTCCCTCATCCATAGATAAAACCTTTGTTCCCTCTTTCACCTTGTTGTCATTTCCTACAACTCGATTTGTAACTTCAACGGGTACAATCTCATCCTCGAATTTACCTTCTTTTAAAGCCGCTTCTGCCCTTTTGTGGCTTTGTGCAGCAAATTCGTCTTGATCCTGCCTTGAGATGTTAAATCGATTTGCGACTTCTTCTGCTGTATGCCCCATAGACATGTAGTACTCAGGGGCATTCTCAACCAATTGAACATTCGGTTTAATCACATGACCTCCCATAGGGATAAGGCTCATAGATTCTGCGCCTCCTGCGATGGCAGTATCAATGTGACCTAACATAATTTTTTCTGCTGCGTAAGCAATACTTTGTAACCCAGATGAACAGTAACGGTTTATCGTAATCGCAGGAACTTTATGATGGAGTCCAGCTAATCCAGCTATATTACGAGCCATGTTCATTCCTTGTTCCGCTTCAGGCATCGCACATCCAATAATGACATCATCTATATTCCCTTCGTAATTACCGGCACGTTTCAATGTTTCTTTTATCGTTAAGGCAGCTAGATCGTCTGGCCGCGCACTCGCAAGAGATCCCTTTTTGGCTCTGCCTACAGGTGTTCTAGCTCCTGCAACAATGACTGCTTCTTTCACGATTTTTCCCCCTTTTTGGTATTAGTTACGTAGTGGTTTCCCTTTCATTAACATGTGCTGCATCCTCTGCTGTGATTTTCCTTCTCCAACAAGACTTAAAAAAGCTTCTCTTTCTAGATCTAACAAATATTGTTCATCAACAAACGTTCCCTCTTTCACACGTCCGCCTGCTAGCACAAAAGCTAGTTTTTCAGCAATCTTTAAATCATGTTCACTTGCATAACCACTGAGGGCTAACGACTTAGCACCAAGCAGCATCGTAGCATAGCCTTGCTCTCCGACCACAGGTACCTTTGTACGTTTTGGTGCTTGATATCCTGACCTAGCTAAACCAAGCACTTTTTGTTTTGCATCATGCAGTAAGTGATCCTGATTCATACTTATGGCATCCTGACGATCCAAGAATCCATTTTCTTTAGCTTCTTCTGCGGAAGTAGAAACTTTAGCCATAGCTATCTTCTCAAAAACGCTATTTGCTACTTTCTGAAGGTCAAAATCTACTCCCTTAGGAATGTTTCTTAAATGTTTAATGTATAATTCTTTATTACCTCCACCGCCAGGTATTAGGCCAACTCCAGCTTCGACGAGTCCCATATAAGTTTCTGATGAGGCTTGAATGGCTGAAGAAGGTAAACAAACTTCTGCTCCTCCTCCAAGCGTCATTGCAAATGGAGCAGTTACTACTGGCTTATCAGAGTATTTCAAACGCATCATCGCATCTTGAAAGTGTTTAACAACCATTTCAATTTCAAAGAAATTAAAATCTTGTGCTTCCATTAAGATCATTCCAAGGTTTGCACCAACACAGAAGTTCTTTCCTTGGTTTCCAATAACCAATCCTTCAAAATTGTTATCTACTTCATCAATCGCGTGATTTATCATCTGTATAATATCTAACCCTATTGCATTACTTTGGGAGTGGAATTCAAGTCCTGCTACCCCATCCCCTAAATCAATTAAGCTAGCACCTGAGTTTTTCTTTAGTACTTCTTTTGTTTCTTTCAATCGTTTAATATTTATGTTTTTAGGATTAAATTGTTGAGGTTCATAACTGCCGTTGTCAAAATAGTAAACGGTTCCATTTTCTTGTTTATAAAAGGTTTCCATGCCGTTTTCGAGCATGTTTTTGACCCAATCAGGAATGGTTTCACCTTCTTCTTTCATGCGTTCTACAGATGCTCTCACACCTATTGCATCCCACATTTCAAAAGGACCTAATTCCCATCCAAATCCCCACCTCATTGCTTCATCAATAGAAGGAAGATCATCAGCTATTTCACTAGACAATTCTGCAGAATAGATAAGAACAGGTTTAACAACAGACCAGATGAAGTCTCCCGCCCGATCTCCTTTTGCAGTTACCAGAGCTTTCAGCTTCCGTTTTGATCCTTTTTCTTGTTTTGCAAGTTCTACGGCTTTTGATTTTAACTTTTCACTCGGTTCATAATCTAAGGTTTCAGGGTTTAACTGTAAGATCTGGCTTCCGCTTTCCCCTTTTTTCTTTAAGAAAAATCCTTGGCCGCTCTTAGCTCCTAACCAACCATTTTCCTGCATCGCTTTCATAAAATCAGGAACTTCAAATGCTTTCTTCTCTTCTCCTTCTACTTGGTCATAAACGTTATTTGCCACATGAATAAACGTGTCTAATCCAACCACATCAAGGGTGCGAAACGTTGCACTTTTCGGGCGTCCTATCAAAGGACCTGTCACGGAATCGACTTCCCCCACACTGTAACCGCCCTTAAGCATTTGTTGAACGGTAATTAGAAGTCCATAAGTACCTATGCGATTCGCAATAAAGTTAGGGGTATCTTTAGCTTCCACTACCCCTTTACCAAGCGTATCTTCACCAAATTTCTTCATAAACTTAAGTACGTCTTGGTCCGTATCTTTCGTTGGAATGATTTCTAATAATTTCAGGTAACGTGGCGGATTAAAAAAGTGGGTGCCTAAAAAGTGTTTACGTAAATCTTCACTGCAATCTTCTGACATCGCTTCTATAGATATTCCAGAAGTATTTGAGCTAATAATACTTCCCTGCTTTCGATGCTGATCTACTTGAGCCAGAACCTTTTTCTTCACTTCCAAATTCTCAACGACAACTTCGATCACCCAATCCACTTCACTCAATTTTTCCATATCGTCTGAGAAGTTCCCCACTTGAATTAAATCCAAGTTCTTTTGACTAGTTAAAGGTGAAGGTTTATGTTTTTTTAAAGCTTCTTTATTTTGAGCAGCTATTCGATTTCTAACTAAAGGATCTTCGAGAGTCAATCCTTTATCCTTTTCAGCATTCGTAAGTTCACGAGGTACAATGTCTAACATCAAAGTTGGTATTCCGACATTCGCCAAGTGAGCAGCAATACCAGCCCCCATAACTCCAGAGCCTAACACTGCAGCACGCTTGATTTTCTGGTTCATGTTTTATCCCCCTATCACTTTTTGAATGAACACTCATTCATTTTACAGGTAAAAAAATATTTTGGTGCAAATATTGGTATCTATTTCTACTATAAATTATATTCTGATATTTCGCAATCGTTTTCAAAAATAAAAAGAAATCAAGTATGTCAGACCCTCGTCCGACATACTTGATTATTTTCCAACAACTCCTTTTAATACAAACGCTACATTCGCCGGCCGTTCCGCTAAACGCCTCATAAAATAACCATACCAATCCGTACCATAAGGCACATAAACTCTCATTTTATATCCTTCTTTAACTAATTCTTCCTGCCGCTCCACTCGAATACCATATAACATTTGAAATTCAAATTGATCTAACGGAATATTATGCTCCTGAACAACCTTTAAAGTGTACTCAATCATTGCATCGTCATGAGTGGCTACAGCTGTATAATTCCCGTTAAGCAAGTGCATTTTTATAATCTTTTTATAGTTCTCATCAACATCTTTTTTATCTGGAAAAGCTACTTTAGGTGACTCTTTATATGCCCCTTTTACAAGTCTTAAATTAGGGTTGTACTGATTTAAATCTTCAATATCTTCTACAGCTCGATATAAATAAGATTGAATAACAGTACCTATATTGTTATATTCAGTTCGCAGTTCTTTAAATAATTTTATGGTCTTTTGGCATCTTTCAAAGTCTTCCATGTCGATCGTTATAAAGACATCTTTTTCTTCAGCCACTTGTAAAATTCTCTTCATGTTTTCTAAAGCTAGCTCATAAGAAATGTCTAACCCCATAGATGTTAACTTTAGAGACAGCTGTGAATCCAGTTTATGCTCAGCAATAGCTTTAACAGCTTCAATGCATTCATCCGCAGCTTCTCTAGCTTCTTTTTCTGTATCAATAAATTCACCCAAATGATCGATGGTGACGCTCATCCCCTGGCCATTTAACTTTTGTATCGTATTCACAGCATTAGGTATCGTTTCCCCGGCTACAAAACGTCCCGCACCGAAACGTAATCCGTATCGTCTAGCCAGTTTCGTAAAAAATTTATTTTTAGATAAAAATAAGAAGAAGTTCCTTAAAATTTGTTCCATCAAACCCCTACCCCCAAGAAAATATTAAATTCTCTATACCTTTGGCACTGAAATTATAAAAATATTTTGTATTGTAAACGATAACATATTTATATTTTATCACCAGTTTACAAAATTGGGTACAATTTCGCATGAATTAACCTTTTCCCACCCTGTAATTTCTATCATATTCGACAGATATTCGGGCATATTAAAAGTGATTTTAAAAAAGGAGGACGAATATATGCAACAGCAGAACGTAAACCCTAATGTGCAGGGATCTCAACCAATGGAACAAGTGCCTGAAATCGTTAGTACTAAGGATCAGCTTTACATTACTGATATGCTTTCTTGGAACTTGAACGCTTGTAAAAAAGCTCACTTCTTTGCTGAACAGTGTCAGACCCCTGAATTGCAACAAGCATTAGAAGACGCAGGTCAAATGCATCAGCGTCATTACAACAAAATTTTAGAGCATTTAAATACAAGCCCACAAAAAATGAATTAAGGAGTGTTCGTTATGCAGCAAAATCAGCAAAATAAAATTCAAAATCCAGAAACCCAAATTCCTAAAACGCCTCAGATGAACGAGCGAGATTTCGTCAATGATTTATTAACCACTGAAAAATACATGACAGGCGCCTACAATATCGCACTTAATGAAGCGAGTAATCAGACTTTGTATCAAGACCTAGCTACGATATTTAAAGAAACACAAGATTGTCAGCGAAACCTTTACAATCTCATGTTTAAAAACGGATGGTATGCTCTTGAACAAGCAGAACAAACAAAGGTTCAGAATTCTTATCAACAGTTTTCTGGTTATAAAAATCAGCTTCCTTACGCTGTTCAATAAGATTAAAGGCCCAATTCGAACGTTCGAATTGGGCCTTTTCTTTCTTCTTAACCCACAGGTTCATAACCTTGGGCTTCAATAGCTTCTTTCATCATACTTTTAGTAACATAAGCTTCATCAAAAGTAACATCCACTTTTCCACTTGTAAGATCTACATTCACTCCATGTACACCTTCTAAAGTGTTTAAAGCATCTTTTACTGATTTCTCGCAGTGCCCACAACTCATACCGTTTACTTCTAGTGTCAATTGCATTCAAAACATCACCTTTCTATTACAATTTTAGTTTTTTCAACCTTAATGAATTAGAAACTACACTAACTGAACTGAAAGCCATCGCTGCCCCTGCAATCCACGGAGCCAGCAATCCTAAAGCTGCTACAGGAATACCGGCTGTATTATAAGCAAGTGCCCAAAACAAGTTTTGACGAATGTTCTTCATCGTTTTCCTGCTAAGTTCAAAGGCTTTAGGAATAAGTTCTAAATCTCCACCTAGTATAGTTAAATCTGCAGCTTCAATAGCTACATCTGTACCTGTGCCAATTGCTATTCCTAAGTCACTAATAGCTAAAGCAGGAGCATCATTTATTCCGTCTCCAACCATGGCTACCACATAACCTTCTTTACGAAGGTTTTCAATTTCTTCCGCTTTTTGTTCAGGCAGCACTTCAGCAATCACCTTATCTATTCCAGCTTGAGCGGCAATGTGATGTGCTGCTCGCCGGTTATCGCCTGTGAGTAATATTAACTGATTCCCTTGCTCTTTAAGTTGATTTAAAGCATGCTTGGCAGACTCCTTAATGGTGTCCATAACAGCTAGTAACCCTTTTACTTCGCCGTTTACACCTATAAGCATTACCGTTTTTCCTTCATTCTCTAAATCAGTCATTTGGCTTTCATATTGGGTGTATTCCACACTTTGCTCATTAAATAACTTCCTATTTCCAATTAATATTGATTTTTGATCGACATCTGCTTTTAAACCCTGACCTGTTATAGCTGTAAATTCACTTACATCATAAATGATCGCTTGCTTCAGTTGACCATATTTAGTGATTGCTTCAGCGAGCGGATGTTCTGATCGTTTTTCGGCACTTACAACTAAATCCAATGTCTCTCCATCGGCCGTAAAGTCAGTGACTTCAGGTTTACCATTTGTTATTGTGCCTGTTTTATCAAATACCACGGTATTCACACTTTGTGCTTTCTCCAAGTATACTCCACCTTTAAATAAAATACCCATTTCTGCCCCTTTACCTGTTCCTACCATAATTGAAGTGGGGGTTGCTAACCCTAGAGCACATGGACAAGCAATTACTAATACTGCTATAGAAGCCACAAGCGCTGAAGCCATTGAACCAGGATCAATAAAACTAATCCACACTACAAAAGTAAGCATGGCAATGGCTACAACAATGGGTACAAAATAACCTGAAATGACATCAGCCATCCGTTGTATGGGTGCTTTAGATCCTTGAGCCTCCTCTACAACCTTTACAATAGAGGCTAAAGCTGTATCCTTCCCTACTTTCGTAGCCTTCATTTGTATAGAACCATTTTTATTCAAGGTGGCTCCTATTACTTCTTCGCCCATTTGTTTAGATACAGGCATGGATTCACCGGTAATCATAGATTCATCAACATGAGTTTCTCCACTAACGACGACACCGTCTACTGGAATTTTTTCACCTGGCTTTACGATAACGATATCCTCTACCTCTACTTCTTTTAGAGGTATCGTTATTTCCTCTCCATTTCGTAAGACAGTTGCTTCTTTGGCCTGTAAATTAAGCAAGGCGGATAAAGCTTGTGTTGTTCTTCCTTTAGCTCTAGTTTCAAAATACTTTCCTAGTAACACTAAAGTAATTAAAATGGCACTTGTTTCAAAATACAAATGTACTTCCCCGGAGGCCCCCGCACTGAACCGAATAGCTTCGCTTAAGCTGTAAAAATAGGCTGCGCTTGTGCCTAAAGCTATTAATACATCCATATTCGCGCTTTTGTTCTTAAGCGTATGGTAAGCCCCGCGGTAAAACTGCCAACCAATTACAAATTGCACGGGAGTAGCTAATGCAAATTGGAACCAGGGGTTCATAAATATCATAGGTAACGAGATACCTAATAAGTGATCTAGCATGGTTAAAAGAAGCGGAAAGGAAAGAAGCGTTGAAGCCACTAAATATTTCTTTTTGCGAACTAATTCATCTTCTTTTCGTTGATTCGAAAGTTCTTCATTTTCCCTAACCTTTGCTTCGTAACCAAGCTGGTTAACCTTTTTAATAATAGAGTCGGTAGTAACCATGCCTTCAGTAAAAGAAACGTTAGCCGTTTCATTCGCTAAGTTGACTGAGGCTGATTTTACACCAGGAGTTTTTTGAAGGACCTTCTCGATACGAGAAGAACACGCGGCACACGTCATTCCTGATACGTTAAACTCTTCTTTTGCTTCAGCCACATTATATCCTAGCCTTTCAATTTCATTGACTACCTCATTTGAACTTACTTGTTGATCATCATACTTCACTTCAGCTCTTTCAATAGCTAAATTAACCTGAGCCGTGACTCCATTCATTTTGTTTAAGACTTTTTCAATTCGTGAGGAGCAAGCTGAACATGTCATTCCCTCAATAGGAAGAGAAATTTGCTTTTCCATCTATATCACCCCTTATTTACTAAATTGTTTCATTACTTTAATTAATTCATCCATCGCCTCTTCACCATTTCCCGAACGTACAGCATCACTTACGCAGTGCTTCGCGTGTCTTTCCATGAGTGAATACCCTACTTTTTGCAAAGCCGAATCAATGGCCGAAATCTGTACAAGAATATCTACACAATAACGATCGTCCTCAACCATACTTTGTATTCCTCTAACCTGACCTTCTATTCGTTTTAACCGATTGATCACTTGAGTTTTTTCATCTTCCGACCTCTTTTTTACTGGTTTCTTCCCACTGTTTTCTGGTAATTGATCCACCATATCGTTACACCCCTCAACGTTATTGTTACTTAATACTATACCCCTGTATGGTATTATATGAAAGTCTTTTGCTTATGACAAAAAAAGCGACCCGAGGATCGAGTCACTTTTTATAAACAATATTTAGAAATCGCTTGCTGCAATGAGTGAAGAAATTTGACTTCGAGAGGCACATCAAGCTCGTAAAGCTGTTTTGCTTGCTTAGGTTTAACTCCAATAACGATGATCTCAGTACCCATATAAAAGAGAGAGGTCATCATGTTTGCCAGTACATGGACACCCTCCCTGTTCATCTCGCCAACCGCTGTAAAGTCAAATAACAGTCGATCGATATCCTCTTTTTGCGAAGATTGGAGCAAGTAATCTTCTACCGTTTGCATTTTCTCAGAGGTTAAATCTCCAAATAAAGGAATCAGTGCTGTATCGTTCGTTAGTTCTATAAAAGGAGCCGAAAGCTTATTGTTCTGTTCGATGGCTTCTTCCAGCTTTTCTTTTTCTTCAAGTAATTCAAAATTGGTTTCATTCAATCTTGATCTTAGTTGATGTAACGTATTTGTTACTTTAGTCAACTTCTCATCTTTAACCATGACAATGACTTCTGCATACAAGTCGTTATTCCAAGTAACATACATATCAGCAGTTAATGGTTCTACTTCCCCATTTAAAGGCTTTAAATGAATCTCTAGTGCAGAATTATGAAGGTCTGGAGACACCCACTTTTTCACTTTATCTACACTTTCTTCATCAACAATATCAAGAAGGTTCTCCGGGGTGCCACACAGTATACTCGCTTCCTTCGAAAAAGATTGCACAATGAAGTTTTTATTAATTTTAAAATAAGGTAACGGGAAGGAACGTTCAGCTTGTTTCATTCACGACGCCTGCCCTTCCTTCTTTAAACCATTGATTCAAGTGGTTTAAGTCTTTCATAATCACCACTTGATCAGACTCTAATTCCTCTAGCTCAAATTTCTTGGCCATTCTTCCGCCAATCATAATTAAAGGTTTCCACTCTAACCTGCGAAATTCATTGACTAATTTCTTTAACGCAGGTAAACGATAAGAAAGAGCAGCTGATAAGCCTATTACATGCGGCTTATAACGGTGAATCTGAGTCAGAGAATGTTCCCCCCCTAAATTAGGGCCTAGATATCGAACTCGCCACCCTTGCTCTTTAAAAGTATCAGCTACCATTTTCAAGCCTATATAATGCTGTTCCTCTTCCACACCGAAGAGCAAAGCTTTAAAACTCTTTTGTCGATCTCCACGAATATTTAATGCTTCAGCTTCTATCTTAGATAATACAAAATCACAAATAGCTGTAGCAAGGTGTTCATCCGCCACAGAAATTTCGTTTCTTTCCCATAGTTCTCCTACATGATACATCGCTGGTGTAATGATGTCCTCATATAAATAAAGTCTCGGGTGCTCAACTAACAATTGTTCTATAAATATCAGCGCCTGATCTTCGTCACCATCCAGAAAATAGTGGGCTAATGTTTCATGATGTTGTTTCAAAGTCTCACCTCTTATTGCAATCACTCACGCAAATTTTCCAACGCAAGCTTCAAATGATTTATAAATGAATCTTTTTCTCGTTCATCTTCCCAGTCCATCACTACTAAATGGCGAATTAACCTTTCGTAATTATCAATAATTAATTCGGTACCCACTCCTCGAGAAGTTAGAACATTTTCCAACCACGACGTATAATCTAAGAAGAATTCGGCACTTTTCATTTCATAAGATGCATATAAATGATCAATATGATGATAATTATCTTCTTCCGTTCGGTCACGTCCATTTTGTCCAAAACGATCCCATAATGTAGGGTGAGCCTTGTAAATTTCTTCAACAACTCGACCGACTAGTTGATCTTTTTCACGATTATTCATTGAGCGACTACCTCATATTTTTTCACTTGAGGTACAATGCCCTGTAATTCCTGGTCTGGATAGTTCTTTTCAAGCTCATGGATTTTTTTAAATTGTTCGCTACGTGCCCAATTTAAATAAGACTGTTTATCTTTCCATTCCATGTGAACGGTTAACTCCCCAGGTTTTCGTTCGTTTTGCAGTAATTGAAACGTTAAGAAACCTTCAGCTTCATCGACTAGACGGGAGCGATTTTGATAAATGGAAATTAATTCATCCGCTTTATGATTGGGGACAACTACGGTTGAATCGACAACGTACATACTTGAAAGCTCCTCTTCTCTTATTTTCATTGAATACTATTTTATCATATTGTTAACACTTATGTATAACTGTTACGCTTGGACCTTAGACAAAATCATTCATTTTTAGACAAAAAAAGAGCTGAACCTAAGTTCAGCTCTTTTTATTATTTCAATATAATTTCCCTATTGAGTAATAACTTCATTTACGACCTTCGATTCTTCATGGTCTAACAAGTTCTTATTTACAAATTCATTCACTGGCTTATTCATATTATCATCTAAATCTTTCAATTCTTCTTTATCTCCTACCATATAAATACGTTCCCAGTCGTATTCTTTGGCTAGCTTATCAAGCTTTGGAGCTACACTCTTATACCAACGGTAGCGATTAGCCTCAAACCGTTCTTCGAATTGATCTTGTTTCGAATTTTTAGCTCCACCGCTCCCCATAGAAGCATTTGCTCGGTGAGGTCCTTGATGCTGGCGCCAATCTTCAGTATCTAAATCTAGTTCAAATAGTTGAGTATCATTTACCATACCTAGATTCGCATCAATACACTTAATTTGATTTTTTTGAGTCAAGATAATTCCTGTTTTAGGAAATTTTTCTCTCATTTGTTTTAATTGATCTAACACTGGCTCTGATTCCCAATAAAATTCGCTCTCTACTGGCATTTGAAAACGTTCAGCAAACCAAACTGTATCATCACCTGTAGCGATGACTACAGCACTTTTAGCAAACTGCTGTTCATTTTCTTCAATAAAGTTTTGAACTTTCTCTTTGACAGCCCAGAAGTTTCTCTTTTCATCAGAATCTCCGTCTTCTTTCAAATAGGATTCAAAATTATTCAATCCATTTTTCAAATGAATTTTCCATTCTCCACCCTGTTGATCAGGATCAGAAGGATCAGTATTTAAATACATTGTAAAAACTTGCTGGGGCTTTTCTAAGTGTATGTTTTCTAGTTTCTTAATTTCTTTATTTAAATCCATAAACTAAATCGACTCCTTTTTCTTCGTTATCTGCGTTCTAGTTAGTATGTTTCCTGTAAGAAGCCTTGTTAAACTTGATTATTTTTTAAATTTTTCTCCTTACCTTTTCCTTTCTTAACTTTTGAGTATTTTAATTTTATCTTCTTTTGCAAAATATTAAATTCTTTCATTAAATAGGCGACCCCTCTAAGTGAATCTATGGTACATAAAATCAGGTCTTCTCTTTTATAAGCTACAGAGGCACAAACAAAATAAGCACCCTGCTATATATAGCAGGGTGCTTATTAACTAAATTTACTCCATCCACTCATCAATAACATCTTGGTTTTCATCGATCCACGCTTGAGCGCCCTCTTCTTCGGAGTCCGCTTCGTTAATAGATGCCATTAGTTCACCTAGTTGCTGGTCATCTAACATAAAGTTATCAAACCACTCAACAAGTTCAGGGTTGTCTTCTTCTAGGTCTAAACGAGCAGCGTAAGAGATATCCTCAGAATCCCCATATACGTTTTCAGGGTCTTCTAAGAATTTAAGATCCATTTCAGAGAATGCCCAGTGTGGAGTCCAATGAGTAACAACGATCGGCTCTTCATTTTCAATTGCATTTGTAAGTTCAGTCATCATAGAACCTTCAGAGGATGCTGCTAGAGAATAATCAAGGTCATATTCTTCAATAGCATCATCTGTTAAAGACATAATACTTGCACCGGAATCGATACCAACTATTTGACCGTCAAGCTCATCAACGTTGTCGTTTAAATCTTCAATGGAATTAACATCTTCCATATAAGACGGAACGACAAGGCCAAGCTCAGTTCCTTCATACCAAGTTTCACGCCAGTCGATATCTTCTTCATATTGTTCGTAAAAAGAAGCGTCAGTATTTGGCAGCCAGATTTCCATACCAATATCTAAGTCACCTGCTGCAAGTGCTTCATATAATACTCCTTTTTCTACTTGCTCAAGTTCAACATCGTATCCTTCTTCTTCAAGTACAATCTTCCACATGTTAGAGACAGCAATGTTTTCTGCCCAGTTATTCATACCAATGCTTACTTCTTTATCTCCTGAAGATTCTTCTCCACCTTCATCTCCAGAATCAGACTCTGAGTCGCCCCCGCATGCTGCTAATACTAATGAAGAACCAAGTAATACAGCCGGAAGCCATTTACGTAAACTTTTCATAATAATTCCTCCTCCTATTTTTCAAAACATTACACGAATTTTTCAATACAGTTACGAAGTATATCATAAAATGTCGAAAGTTGAAACAATTTAAACTGTACAAAAAAATAAAACAGGATAATCTTAAAAAAGCACTCAGCTTCATAGCTTTTAAAGCCTGAAGTGTGAGTGCAAATAGCTAATTAGTGTTTTCTCTTTGATTCATGGTTTGCACGACGATCGGCTGCTTCACTTCTTCTCATCGCTTCCATATCTTCGTGATCGGCCATATCTTGAGAAAACTCTACATCCACTCCATCATGTTTTTCATGGTTAGGTGTTTGAGATAGTTTCTGTTTCTTTCTAGCATTTGAATTTTTGTGTTCATCTCTTCCCATTTTTCACCCTCCTTTTACATTTGTTATTTTTAGGGTTTGCCATTAAAGTATTCTTATTCTATACTGATACTAATTTCATCCAAATGTTTTCTAGGGTTCCGCAATGAATCAAGTAATTGGACTGGTCCAAGAGAAAGCGCACAGGATACACTGTGACACGGAGGGACAAAAGCCCGGGAGATATCTTATAAAAAAGATATCTCCTTTTTTTATTACGAAGGGAGAGACATTAATGGTCGCTAAGGAGTGGAGAAAATTAGTAATTGCTGCAGGATTTGAAGTAGGCTGGGTGATCGGTTTAAAACACGCTTCTACCGTTATAGAATGGATACTCACTTGTCTGGCTATTTTCATTAGTTTTTATTTGCTTATTGCTTCTGGGCGACTCCTCCCTGTCGGTACAGCCTATGCTGTGTTTACAGGTTTAGGTGCAACGGGCACAGTAGTCGCTGAAATTGTGTTATTTAACGAAGAAATCAATATAATAAAGTTATTATTTATCGCCTTATTAGTAAGTGGAATTATCGCATTAAAAATTATAGATCCTCCTAAACAAGCTGAGGAGTCTACATTATGAGTTGGATTTTCTTAATTGCAGCCGGGTTATTTGAGATGAGTGGAGTACTAATGATTAATGTTTATCAATATCATAAAAACGTTTCTTCTTTACTAGGTTTAGTTGCTTCTTTTTTATTAAGTTTTATTTGCTTATCTGTTGCCATGGACAGTCTCCCTATGGGGACCGCCTATGCTGTATGGACAGGACTTGGAGCTGCAGGCGGAGCTATACTAGGAATGATTTTTTATAATGAATCAAAAGATTGGCGGCGAATCCTTTGTATTTCTATCATTATCGCTGCTGTAGCAGGCATAAAACTTTCTGAATAAAAAAGCATCACTTCCTTAAGAAGTGATGCCAGCATGTAGAGAAAGGCTTTTCTCTGCATGCTTTTTTCTTTTTTAAATGAGGATAAATATTCCTTACGATAGAAAGCCACTAGTTAAAATGACGTACGAGGCTTATCCAACTGGACTATAAGAGTTTCCGGGCCTCTATAATAGAGGAAGCATGGGCTACCAAATCAACATCATTCAAGTTTTTTCTACAGCCAGCCATAACTTCCTTAGAAAAGGGATGCTTCCTATTAATTTTTGATAAAAAGCTCAAATACATGGCCAAAGTCTTTAATATGATATTGGTTTTTAGTTTCTAAAAGCCAATTAAAGGTGGTTTCATTGATATCTCTAAATTCATGTGATAAGCGTGTTTCATGCGTTCGACTATTTTGTAACGTAGCCGACGCAGTGTTTAGGCTTTGATGTGCATAGTCAGTAAAGGTTTTATTCTCTTCTGTAGTCTCTGAAATTTTTAACAGAGATTTGTACAAATCCTTCACCTCTTCAATAAACTTCTTATGCACATCAATATCGAATTCCTCATTCCCAAGGTTGAACTTAATTTCGACATCTAAATCTATCGTGCCTGCTGTTTCCAGTTCAATATTTGAAAACGTATGGGTGTAATATGGGTAACGTCTAAGCGTACGCTTTTTACTTGTAGCACTTGTTCCATCTACATGAATCAGCGCTTTATTCGTAAAGCAATATTCATCGGCCTTCGATTTAATTAAAAAATATATTTTCTCTCCATCTTCATGCATGACATAATCATCAGCGTCTACTTTGTCATAGTCCTCCGGGGAGATTACACTGCCTATGTCACTTAACCCTAAAGCATCTGTCGCCATCTTTTTGAACATATCAGCCCTCCTAATGAATGTACTCTTCATTCATTTTATCACAAAGGAGTGCTTTTACTTATCTGCCGTGAAGGAAAGTCCCTTCATGAAGAACTTGTTAAAGAACATATAAATAACGAGCACGGGAAGCGTAAATACCATAGAGGCCGCCATAATATAGTTCCAATAGGTAACATATTGACCTTTAAATGAATTAAGGCCGACTGTCAGCGTATACATTTCAGCATCCGTCATAATAATAAGAGGTCTCATAAAATCATTCCAAAAGCCCATGAACACGAAAATCGCTTGGGCTGCCAAAGCAGGTTTTGCTAAAGGAAGTACGACTTTAAGGAACATACCGAACCTTCCTAACCCATCTAGTGAAGCCGCTTCCTCTAACTCTTTAGGGAAATTAATAAAGAATTGTCTCATCATAAAGATAAAGGTTGCATTAATCATTGCCGGTACGATCATACCTTGATAACTATTAAGCCATCCTAGCTCTTTAAGAATTAAGTAGTTAGGAATCATCGTTACTTGAACAGGAATCATAATGACAGCTAGAATAAGCATGAACCACATCCGTTTTCCAGGGAAACTAATTCTAGCTAAAGCATACCCAGCCATGGAATTAAATAACAAATTCAGAGCTGTTCCACCCCCTGCAATAGCAACAGAGTTTAATAACCAGCGAAAAAATAAATCTTCTTCAATAAAAATCTGCTTATAGTTTTCGAACGTAAACTCTTTTGGAATAAAGTTCATAACTCCGCTTGAAATTTCCGCAAAAGTTTTAAAAGACGACGATAATGCCCACACGAAGGGAACTAACGTAATTAATGCATAGGTGATCAAAACAACATACAACAGTTTCTTAGCCCACGACTTTTTCTTTTGCATTATTGATCCCCTCCATTAATTGAATTGTTCTTCCTTCGATAAAACTCTCTGTAAAATACTCGCAATCAAGATAATTAACGCCAGGATAAATGCAATTGCCGTCGCATACCCCATCGTTCCCAACGATTTAAAGGCATATTGATAAATTAAAAGCACAACAGTTAGTGTGGAATTTGAAGGTCCACCAGACCCTCCTGAGAAAATGTACGACTGGTCAAACAATTGAAAGGTTCCGATTAATCCCATAATGACAACAAAAGAAGTAATAGGACGAAGCTGAGGCACTGTAATATGCCAGAAACGTTGAATGACGTTTGCACCGTCAAGTTCGGCTGCTTCATACAAATTCTTCGGCACCCCTTGCAATGCCGCCAAATATATGACCATAAATAATGGAGCTGTAGCCCAAATATTCATAATCATTATGGAATACAAAGCAATATTCGGGTCTCCTATCCAGTTGTATGTAGGCAAATTCACTTTGTCTAGTAGGTTATTAATTAGTCCATTCTGGTTGTACATCCACATAAAAATAAGTGTAAGAACTGCAGAAGATGTTAATGTTGGCAGAAAATAAATGATTCTAAAGATCTTCTCACCTTTTAAGCCGGCATTTAGTGTTGATGCTAGAAATAACGCTAAGAAAGTCTGAGCTGGAACTACAATTCCCACATACAAAGCGGTATTCACCAGCGCTCTTTTTGCCCGTGAATCCTCCATAATTCTTAAGTAGTTATCAACACCTGTATAATCGAGCACAGTACCGCCTAATAGAGTTACATCAAAGAATGAAAGGAAAACCGCATAAAGAACAGGTCCTAATATAAACACTAACAACACCAGGATCGTTGGCAGCATAAAACCGTAACCTTGAATGATACTCCTTAACAACCGAGTATAATTTCTTTTCTTTTTGCTTTTCACTTTTGAATAACTTCCTGCCTCAGCCCGTTCCATATGAGGCCCTCCCTTTTATTCGAATTTTTCAATAGCGATCATGGGTGGTGCATAATCGCTATTGATGTTTTTATTCACCTATTTCACTATTTGCCACGTCTTCACCAGTTTCTAATGCTTCTTCAAGTGATTTTTCCCCAAGGAAAGCAGACAAGAATTCGTTATCAAAGTTATTATAAATAGTTGGTAAATTCGGCCCGTCTGACCAAGCTGTAGCATACTCAGCGCCAGCTACTAAAGGACCTCGAATTTCATCGTCTTCATATCCTAGTTCTTCTGCAACTGATGCCCTGGCAGGCAGTTCCAGCCCTGTTTCTGTCCACGTTTTCATTCCTTCTTGACCAGTTAAGTAAGAGATTAGTTTCCAGGAAGCTTCTTTCTTTTCTGAAGCTTGGTTCATTACGTAAGATACTGTAAACGCCATGGTACCTTGTGAATCATTGAAAGTAGGAATTTCTGAAACACCATACTCCATATCTGGGAAGGTTTCGTTTAAGTATGGAACGTTCCAATTCCCCTCCATAACCATAGCAGCACGCCCTTGACCAAACATTTCTCCTGTGGATTCCGCACCCATCTCTGATGGAGCAGCTGCTGCTTCATGTTCGTTTCGCAAATCAACAATCGGTTGTAATGCATTGACTACTTCCTCACTTCCAAATGCTGCTTTACCATCTACAACCATGTCTCCTTCTCCAGACTCCCCAATAAATTGGTTGCGTGCCATTTCTGGAGAAATCCCTAGACCAACCGTATCCTCTGTCGTCAATTCTTTGGCAGCTTCTTCTAGCTCCTCCCAGTTGGTCGGAACATCTACGCCTGCTTCATCAAGCATTTCTTTGTTATAGAACAAGCCTAAAGTAGAGTATCCTTTCGGAAAACCATACACTTCACCTTCCTCATCTTTAAAAGGATCGATTAAATTTTCTTCAAAATCACCTGCATCAAAATCTTCGTCTACGTAACTATTAAGAGGTTCGAGAACGCCCGTTTCAATAAGAGCAGGTGCTTCAACAGCATCTAAGTAGAATACGTCAGGTCCTTCCCCACCTACTAAACGAGTTTTAAGGACATCCATATACTGATCGGCAATCACTTCATGTTTCACTGTAATATCCGGATTCTCTTCTTCAAAATCTTCGAGCTGCTGTTTTAAAAGTTTCTCTTCTTCAGGGGAAGAAGACCATCCTGCTAAAGAAATTTCTGTTTTACCATCTTCGGTTTCGCTTCCTCCGTCACCAGAAGTTCCATCGTTTCCTGAACAACCTGCTGCGATCAGTAATAATGTTAATAGAGAACTTAAAATCATCCACGATTTTGTTTTCATAACTTTCTCCTCCTTCAATTTATTTAGATTCTACAGGTTGTGAGGAAACCACTTTTAAACCTGTAGTATTTTCTAATACGTTTACTCGAATAAAACCATCTTCTCTTTTCAGTTTAAGACTTAAATATCCTCTTCCTACTGGCAATTTCTCAACTTCTAAGTGATTCATATCATCTAAAAGAGTTGGGTTAAGTATAATTTTTTCTGTTAAAACATTTGGAAATAGCCCTAAGAGTGACTGGATAAATGTTAATGAAGTTCCAGCTGCCCATGCCTGAGGAGAGCAAGCTACTGGGTAACGAATAAGTCTTCCTTTTTCCTTCTCATAACCGCAAAACAATTCAGGAAGTCGATAGTAGTCAAATTCAGAAGCTGCTTGCAACAATCCTTCCACTGTAGTTTTCAACTCTTTTGTATAACCCCGTTTACTCATGCCTAAAAGAGCAAGACTGTTATCATGCGGCCATACACTGCCATCGTGGTAACTCATTGGATTATAAGCTTTTTCAGAAGTGGCCATCGTACGTATGCCGTAACCTGAGAACATAGAAGGAGAAACCAGCTTTTCCGCTACAGCACGACTTCTGTTTTCTGAAGCAATACCTGAAATTAGTGTGTGACCAGGATTTGAAGTAATTGAACCGACTTGTTTTTTCTCTTTATCTAAAGCTATTGCGTAAAATCTTTCTTCCTCTAACCAGAAAGCGTTTTCATAAAGGTCGCTTAACTTTTCTGCTTCTTGTCTGAGAAGGGTGGCTTTTTCGCCTTGACGGACAGCTTCGTAAACATCTGCAAGCCCTGTTTTTGCATGATAGACATACCCTTGCACTTCTGATAATGCTATCGGAGCTTCGGCATATTTACCCGAGCGGTGGACTACTGAATCCGCTGAATCTTTCCACCCTTGATTTGCAATCCCCTTTGCAGATTCTTGGAAATACTCTACAAATCCATCCTGATCACGATCTCCATATTTGTTAATCCACTCGAGCGCCTGGTCTACGTTATCTTGTAGCAATTCAAATGTTTTAAGATCTCCTGTCCATTTCACATACTCGCTTAATAGTACAAGAAACAACGGCGTCGCATCGATCGTTCCATAGTAAGGAGTGAATGGAACCTGATTTGTGTTTGCCAGTTCTCCGTAGCGAATTTCATGCATAATTTTCCCTGGCTGTTCATCTCTCCACTCGTTTTCTTTCGTTCCTTGCAGAGAAGCCATTGTAAACAAGGTGCCTTTCGCTGCTTCAGGATAGAAAGGAAGCATTTGCCACGCAGCAATTAAGCTGTCTCTTCCAAACGGAACGCCGAACCAAGGCAAACCCGCAACTGGAAAAGGACCATGACCTAAGTTCGTCAGTAATACTCTTAAGTCATTTAACCCTTGCTTTACTGATCCATTAAGAACTTCAGAATCTGAAGATACCGACGGCAGCTCAGCGTTCCACTGTTCATGTGAGGATTCAAGCTTTTCCAGTGCCTCTTCATAATTTAAAGGAACGCCTGCAAATTGATCTTTAATAGCTGCAGAAACGTTTAGTATAAGTTCTTTCTCTTCTTGAGGCTTAAGGCTGAAAGGGAAATGTATCAGAGTCCGATCATCTTTGTCGGCTTTCCCTTGTTGATTCCAGCTTAAAGTGGTTGAACGATCTAGGTCATCTGCTCCTTCGTAGTGAAAGGATAGCTGATCATGATCAGAAAGAGTTTCAGTAAGACGTCCAATATTGCCTGATTGAAATCCACGAATTAAAAACATATCTTTAAAATCTGCTTGCGCTTTTACACTGAAAGTAAATTCGATGGATTGTGGACTGTAATTCTTAAAAGAAATCTTTTCATAGAGAACGTTCTCTACAATGAATTGTTCTCTAGCCACCTCTAAGGATTCTCTCCAAAGTTTAATTTCCCCGTTTTCTTCTTGATGGGGGTTGGTTAACGTCATACGAGAAACATAATTACTAGATCCATCAGAATCCAATAAAATCGGTGATTCTCCATTTATGAAAGTTTCAAAATGGCTTAAAAATCTCGTATCTTTTATGTAAAGACCTAAACCATAAGCGTCCTCGGAGAATATGTTCCCACTTGGATTAGTTAGTAAGAACATATTATTTTCTTTAATTGCTCTATAATTCATAAAACCCCTCCTCCATGTATGAACCAAAACGTTTCGGAAAGTATTTTAAAATTCACCCGAAACGTTTCGGGTTTGGTTAAAAAAATTTTATAAGCGAATAGATGTTGATTGCCTGATTTTAAGTTCAGTTTCTAAAATGCATCTTTCAGGCGGCTGGTGATGCTTAAGCATATTCGTAAGCATCCGAGCAGCATTATAGCCTAAATCGTATTTATTTTGCGAAACTGTAGTTAAGGCTGGTGAAATGTAGCTTGATAATGGAATATCATCATAGCCAATAATGGATAAATCTTCAGGAATCTTATAATTCAATTCTTTAGCAGCTTCTATGGACCCTATAGCCATTAAATCACTTGCACAAAATATACTTGTGATATCTGGTTGTTCTTTTAGCAAAGCTAACGTTTGCTTATAGGCTTCTTCTTCTATGAACGAACCGTTCTTTACATACTCAGCTATAAATTGAATGTTATTTTGTTGTAGGGCTAGCTTATATCCCTCTAATCTTTCTTTACTTACAAAAGCTTGTTCATGTCCATTAACCATGGCTATTTTACGATGACCGAGTTCGATTAAATGATTAACCGCCACTCTTGCTCCTTCTTTGTTATCCGTCGATACATAACCTACATGGTCAGAACTTACAGGAATATCAATAAAAACACATGGAATATCTGATTCCATTACTTCTTCCAAATATGGGTCGTCGGTTTTTATCCCTTGAAGTATAACCCCATCTACCCGCCTCTCTTTACAAAGCTGAGTATAGGTCTTCTTTCGCTGCTTCGAAGAATCTGTGTTAAATAACACTAAGTCATATTTTGTTTCAGCAACAAAATTATTAATGCCTGACATGACTTCTACTGTAAATCCATCTTTCACACTTTCTTTCGTAAAACCAGATACGAGCAAACCGATCGTTTCGGATTGATTTTTAACTAAGCTTCTAGCTAGAGAGTTCGGGCTGTAATTTAACTCTTTCGCTACATCTTCTATCTTCTTACGTGTTTTTGCATTCACGTCTGAATAGCCATTTAAAGCGCGAGAGACTGTTGTAACTGATACTCCAGCCTGTTTGGCTATATGTTTGATTGTAGTCATAGCACGCCTCCAAAACGTTTCGGATCAACTTGTAAACAACATTAAACCAATTTTCTAACAATTGCAACCCCTTTCATAAAATTTAATGAATAAGACCACACCCTTCCAATAATTGGGTAAAGAGGTGTGATCTTGAACTTAAACTGAGCTTTCTGATGCTGTAATCGTGCGGTTTCTTGTAATAGAGAAAAAGGCGGTAATTAACGCAACTAACACAAACAATCCGCCTACGGAAGCATTGTGGATAACAGAGGCTTGTTCAATGACGACGGCCCCTACTGTAGATCCCATGGCAATACCAAAATGAAGTGCAGAATTATTTAGACTTTGTTGAATATCAGACGTTTCTGGTGCTGATGTGATCAGATAACTTTGCTGAGCAGGAGTTATCGCCCAACTTAACATACTCCAAACAACCATAATAATTAAGAATAGGGGAAAGGAAAATGTTACAAATGGGATAAGGAATATCGCAATAGCAAAAGAGCCAATTATGGCTATAATACTGCGTTCCGATCCCCATCTATCAGATATAAGACCTCCGATACCACCACCTAGCACTGCGGCTACACCAAATATAAAATAAACAATACTTACCCAGGTACCATTTAAACCTAACATCGTTTTTAGAAAAGGTGTTAAATACGCATAAAGTGTTAAATGGCCAGTTAGGAATAGAAAGGAAGTAAGTTGGGCAGAAAATATTTTGCTGTCTTTCAATGTACGAATCTGCTCTTTAATAGGTAATGCTGGTTTGGGCTCAATTTTTTCTAATGAGAAAGCTACTACTACCATAGAAGCAAGAGTTAAGATAGCAACGAGCAAAAATGGTGATCGCCATCCAAAAGCATTGCTTAACGTTAATCCGATCGGCACTCCTAATACTAGTGACCCGCTAATCCCCATGTAAATGATTCCAATAGCACGTGCTTGAAACTCTTTTTTTACAATTGAAGACGCTATGGTGATTCCCAAAACAACTAATAACGAACCACTGGCTGCAGATATGATCCTTGCTAATAAAATGACGAAATACGTTGGACTCCAAAAAGCTAATAAATTTCCTAAGAAAAACACAAACAAAGATACAAGCGTCAATTTTTTTCTTTCGTATTTAGCCGTCACGGTTAATAAAATAGGTGAGGCTATCGCAAACACAAGTGAGAAGATTGTAATAAGAAGACCTGCCTGCCCCAATGAAACGTTTAAATCCCCTGCTATTAAATCAAGTGTTCCTCCAATGATTAACTCGACTGTCCCTACTACAAACGAAACAATCGCTAACATATAAACTTTTTTATTCATTTATCTTTTCTCCCTTTTAAAAGTTACCACTACAATGGTAACCTTATAACAAAAGAAAAACAACCATTTTACGTTAGGAAATTCTCATTGTATTCTAGAGTTATCAGCTGAGGGAAGGAAGAAGACAACATGTTGCAAAAATTTGGGTTTACCCAATATGAAAGTCAGGTTTTTGAGGCGTTGACAGGGAGTCAAGAGCCATTGGATGCCACTACAATTGTAAAGTATTCAGGCGTTCCAAAGTCTAAAGTGTATGAAGTGTTGAGCAGACTCGTAGAAAAAGGATTGCTTCTCACTTCACATCAGCAAAAAAAGAAATTCTATAATGCGCTTCCTTTAGATACGACGATCGAAAAATTGACCTTAGAGTTTGAAACTCACATTAACGAATTAAAAGAAAGAAAATACACCCTTCCGCCTTCGGATGAACAAGTATGGTCCCTACAAAATAAACAAAGTATCCACTCGCTGTTACATCAAAAAGTCCAGCAAGCCACTCGTTCCATTTTTTTATCGGGCTGGAATGAAGATATACAGTCTCTTATTCCTATACTGGAACTTAAAAGTAAAAATGGAATTAAGGTAGAAATGTTATCCGTAGGTTCCATCCATACAGATTTAAAACATATTCATATTCTATACCCAGACGAAGGTCATGAAGCATTAGAACAATATCAGCTTGTCATCATCGATGAGGAGGAAATCATTTTTGCAGGGGTGGAACAAGAGCTTTGGCAAGGTATTACGACAAAGTCCAAGCCGCTTGTAAAATTTTTCACTGAATTCTTCCAGCACGATGTAGCTTTAACTGAAATCACGAAAAAATATGAAAAGACCTTGATGGAAGACGAAGAGATTAAGGAGATTTTAATGAAATTAAGGTATTAAAACAAAAAAACTCCCGTTATCTCCGGGAGTTTTTGAATGGACGTTCGGGCGAAAACCCGCGCTCCGGGGTCTCGGATCGCCCGTTTTCCCGCGCAAACGACAATAATGCAGCCATGCAGTTCTTTAGAACCTCCGAAGCTACGCACAACGTTTTTTTCTAATTCGATAAATCCACTTACCTTCAATGGAAAGCTGGTACAAACGAACCTGTTCTTTGTCCCTTTCCCATGGCGGGTCACTGTTTTTTAATGCTTTTGTTTTTTGGGGTGCACAGCGGTTAAAGAGTACACGTCTTACATTTTATAGGGGTCCGAGATAAAAAGATAAAAAAACTGTCGAGAACTTTCTCGACAGTTTTTTTAAAGATTAAACTTTTTCAACGACGAATGCTTTCTTTTCACGAAAGTATTTCTCACCATTGTCAGAAGAGTGCTCAAAGAACCCTTCAAATACATCGGTTACTTTATATTCACGTTCTGGGTCTGTAAAAAGTTGAGATTCATTATTAGCGAGCAATACGACATCCGTTGTACTCACAAAACTATCGAGTTCCTTCGCCGTATAATTTTTCCCTACTTCCACATTACTTAGACGATATTGTGACATCTGATTTCCCACCTTTCCTTTTCTTACCGATTCCCAGGATGAGAAATGGTAAAACGTAGGAATAGGTTTAAATAGGTAACAAACGTTTTCGATATAGGCGTATAATTAATTCAATAAATAAAGGAGCAAAGCGTTTAGGAAAGTAACGCTTTAAATAATAACTATAATACGCTTTTTTCAAATCCGACCAATGCGGGCATTCTTCGGACTGGGTAAATCGAACAACATCAATCACTTTTATTTTATGATCTTTGGTTAAAATAATATTTTTCAAATGAGTATCAGAGGGATTCAATCCACACTCTCGTGCATAATTTAAAGCCTCATCGACCATCGCCACCATACTTGGTGTAATCGGCACTCCGTTCACAAGACAGTCATAAAAAGTAATTCCATTTAAGTACTCAAGAACTAAGTACCCTTCCCCCACTTCAATGAGCTCAGGGTAATACACATGATTTTCTAGCTTAGAATATATATCCGCTTCTTTATGTGCAAGTTCTTTATAAGCTGGATAAAACACCTTCACTGCTAATGTGCGTGCACCCTCCAGTTTAAAGACTGCTGCACTTCTGCCCTGCCCGATTAATGAAAACTCTTCAGGAAATTCTTTCACTTTTTGATCCACAAGCCAAACACCCTGAGTCAGTTCAGCAATGCTCTTTGTTTTCATGGTCATCCCCTCTATAGAGTTCGTGTTTATTTTTATTATATCAAAATTTTCCTACCATTAACTAATATTTAAAGTAAAAAAAGACTGCACAGAGGCAGCCCTCTTTAATCATCGTCTTCGTCTTTCTCAAATTCAATAGTTTTTCCAATTTTTTTCATGAACTTTCACTTCATATTCAATATCTCCGTCTTCAAACTCAATTTCGTAATGACCATCATCACGTTCAAGTTGATGAGAAAGATAAAACCGCCAACGTGGGACGCTGACGGTTTTGTCTTTCTATAAGTCATGTGAGGAATGTTGATTTTGACGGCTATGATTATCTTGCTTTACTTGATGTGATCCATCTAATTTCTCTCCATAACCTTGTTTAGGACTCTGAGGTAAATTGGGTTGATCTTTTTGTTTTGGACCTTTTCTTCTTTTAGTCATTCATTCTTCCTCCTTCTTCTTCATTATCATTTGAAGAAGAGGTGAAAACTATCCTCAAAGTTACGTCAAAGAGAGGATAATAAACCATCATCACTATTATTAGCAGGACTTTTATGACCCCATTCGTATTTATGAACTTCCTATCTCCTTCAATAGACAGACTGCCGTTGTCATCCACTTAGAACAGGTTTCCTCCATTAAGGAAAATAAAGAAGAATCATTAAGTGAGGAAGAGATCAAAGATGTTGCTATTAAAGGTACAAAACGGTGCATTCACTTCCATCACTTCAGAAGGGAAAAACGACGAGAAGAAATTTAACGTGAAGCTGTAAAACCCGCGCAATTCTTTCTTCATCCTCTACAATTAAAACTTCAGGTTTTGTCAATAGAATGTCTCCCTTCTACCGCTGCTTATGCATAGTTTAGTACATTTCTATAAACCGACTCGTTCTCAAACCTCTTGACACTGATAATCATTATCAATTAAAATGAGATAAATCCTGCTAAAGAGGTGAAAATTTTTATGACTCAGCCCCTTATCGTTACGCAACCATTTGATCATATACAACATGCAGCCTACTCTAAATTAAAACAAACACTTACATTTAAAAAATACGACACGATTATGTTAAACGGATCGCCTCATTATTTAGATCCAGTCGGTTGGTACATTCCTTTGGCCAGTAGCACAAATACGTTCCATATGGCATCAGACAAATTAGAAGAATATTATCTCTCTGGCTATGTAACAACATATGACGACTTAGTCTTACAAAAAAATTATATTGAGTATAAGATCAATCGCTCATTAGACCTTCACGCTAAAGAGGATTTCACTCATTATACAGAACAATTAAAAGATGTAGACCAGCTTCTTACTCATTACAAAGAAAACAGAAACCCCGTTGCTCAATAAGCAGCGGGGTTTTTATTATTTACGTTTATTTATTTCTTTTCCTTTATGAGTTACTAAGTGACCATCCTTGTCCAATTGATCAACCTTAGCGTCATAAGTGCCTTCCGTTAAAGTGTCTGAAACTTGTTCATGAGTCGTGGCCAACCCTTTAGATATTTCATCATCGCGCTGATAGTCAGAAGCTTCATACTTACGATCGCCAATCGATTTTCTCTCTTCTTTTTCCATATTATATAACCTCCTCTTTATATTATTTATTTGCAAATTACGGCTGAATAAACATGGGCAAGAAGGTAAAAAATACGTACATTGTGATTTATAAGGAGAGACCCTAGTTGAAGGATTTGAGTATACAGATTCAATGATCTCGATCGCCATAGGCCGCCAGTAATTTTCTCAGTTTTTTAAACGATTGAAAACCTCTTTCTAATGAATGGTAATATAAAAGTACTGAACTTGTTTGCATAATTTACACTACTAAAACTCCATACTACGATCAGGAGGTGCACGTATGAGTAAGAAAAGCAACGCCAATAAAAGCAAAAATCCAAAAACTGTTAATCGTCAAGGACTTTCAGAAGATGTGGCTAACCAGCAGCCCGATTCTCAGTTAGAGCAAGAGGCAAAACATCACAATAAAAAAATTTAAAAAAGCTGACTTTGTTAAGTCAGCTTTTTATTTAGCATTTCTTTTACAAAAGAAATAGATGGCTCCATATCATAGGTTTGATAAATCATTTGCGAAAGCCGTACAGGATCCCCGAAGAAAAAACGTTCATATAACGTTTGTCGAGACCCGAAACTGCTCATGCAGAGGTCAAATGCCAGTTGAAAAAGCTGTACTCTTTCTTTCCCTTTAATTTCAAACCCCTGTAAATAATGATCTAAAACGTCTCCTATAGGTGAGGCAAACTGTTTTTCATCGGGCAGGTTAATCATTCCACTCGCTCCTAACAGTTGGACAATTTCTATGAACCTAGGATAGGTTTCTTGAAACTGGTTCACTGCGACATATAAAGGTGTTCGATTTGGAATCATTATCCCTCGGTCATCTTTTTCAGCTTGAAGCTCTGACGCTAATAGTAATGCTTTCCCACTTTCTAGCCCTATAATGATCTCTGAGACTTTGCTTTGAACGTGTTGGTATTCATTAATATTAATAGTGTCTACGATCAATTTAGCTACACCCAATATAAACTCTGTCTTAATGACCTGTCTCGATACAATCTGATGAAGGGCAAACGGGACAAAATTTCCATTCTTGTAAAATTCATTAGCGATTTTAATGTTGTCATAAAAAAACACACGATCCCAAGGTACCAGCACATTATCAAAAATAACGACTGTATCCATTTCTTCAAACCGTGAACTAAGTGGGGAATTATATCGTGAATGATCGGCTATTAATGACTTTCGACAAACAAATTTCACGCCCTCTGTATTACTTGGTATCGAAAAAGCAAACGCGTGCGACTGATCCTGAATACCTGGTGCAGAAAAAACAATGATTTCATCCGTAATTCCGCCCTGAGTAGCTAATAGCTTTGCTCCTTTTATAACAAGCCCCTCTTCTATTCGCTTTACTACACGAGCATTTGTCGTATCTTCGTCTGCAAAGCTCATGAGAGACCGATTGTTTTGAGGGTTAATAAACGTGTGGGTAAAAGAAAGATCATTTGAAATGGCGTATTCGTAAAACTTTGTAAGATGTTCCGGGAAACAATTCGGCTGATTTCTTAATAGATGGACTGAACTGGCAAATGCAGCAAGTGCTGTGTTCATATAATCAGGACTTCTTCCCATTAAACCGGCCGTGTAGCGAGCCCACGTCTGTATCATGTTCCGCCTTTTTTCTAGATCAGCTCTTGTTTTTGGGATTAAATATGAGATCCCGACTTTTTGGTTATTTTTATCATCAGCAAAAGTCAGGCGTTCTATAAAACTTTTTTTATGCTGCATATCATATAACTCAGCTTGACTTTTCATTACTCCTTTAAAAGCAGGGTGCTCAGAAATGTCTCCTGTCACTTTTTCTCCTGCTATCCAAACTTCTGAACCCAGCTTGTTAATCCTCTCTAAGTACTCCGCACCTGTCATAATGGTCATCACAACACCCCTGCTCCCATTAAATAAATTCAGTAGTATAGTTTATGGTTCAATAATGGAAAGGTGTCAACACAGAAAATGACCCGCCACGTATGACGAGTCATTCCTTTCATGATTTTATTGTTTCACTTTTAAATTGATCTGTTTCAGTTGACCCTTTTAGAGCCGTAGTGGAAGATGTTCCCCCTGATACAACTTGGGCTACCTCATCAAAATATCCTGTACCAACTTCACGTTGGTGTCTTGTAGCAGTATAGCCGTACTGCTCACTAGCAAATTCATTTTGCTGCAGTTCAGAGTAAGCTTCCATTCCTCGGTCTTTATATTGTCTTGCAAGTTCAAACATGCCATGATTCAACGAATGGAATCCTGCTAGAGTAACAAACTGGAACTTATATCCCATTTCAGATAGCCGTTGCTGGAACTCTGCGATTGTTTGATCATCTAGCTTACTCTTCCAGTTGAATGAAGGTGAACAATTGTATGCCAGCAATTTTCCGGGAAATTCTGCATGAATCGCGTCTGCAAATTTTTGAGCCTCTTCAATATTTGGTTCAGAGGTTTCACACCAAATGAGATCGGCATATGGAGCATATGCTAGACCTCGAGCAATGGCTTGATCAATGCCCGCATTTGTTTTATAGAAACCTTCGGCTGTTCTTTCGCCAGTTATAAACTCATGATCAACAGGGTCTACGTCGCTCGTAATTAAGTTAGCGGCATTCGCGTCTGTACGAGCAATAATAATTGTAGGTACGCCCATCGTATCAGCTGCAAAGCGGGCTGAGATTAAGTTACCTACTGCTGTTTGAGTTGGAAGAAGCACTTTTCCTCCCAAGTGACCACATTTTTTCTCCGAAGATAGCTGATCTTCAAAGTGGACAGCTGCAGCCCCTGCTTCAATCATACCTTTCATTAATTCAAAAACGTTCAGCTGGCCCCCAAACCCAGCTTCTGCATCAGCAACAATTGGCGCAAACCAATCGATTTCCTCATTCCCCTCCATATGGTGAATTTGATCAGCTCTCTGTAATGCTTGATTGATTCGTTTTACCACTTGGGGAACACTATTAGCCGGGTATAAGCTTTGATCGGGGTACATATGACCGGAAAGGTTAGCATCAGCTGCTACTTGCCATCCACTTAAATAAATTGCTTTAAGTCCGGCTTTTACTTGCTGCATCGCCTGGTTTCCCGTCAGTGCGCCTAATGCATGTACATAATCCTCCTTATGTAGAAGGTTCCATAGTTTTTCTGACCCAAGTTCAGCCAAAGTATATTGAATATCAATTGACCCTCTTAGACGAATCACGTCTTCCGGCTCATAAGGGCGGGTAACCCCTTCCCACCGTTCCTTGTTTTCCCATTCTTGACGCAGCGCTTCAATTCTTTCATTTTTCATTTTTATTCCTCCTTAAATGTATGGATAAGCTTTAAGCTGTTTCTTTTCAATTTGATTAGCGTTAGGCATCCCTTGATTAAATACCTCCAACGCGTTAACAACATTGCCCGGGTGGGCGACCCATGTCCCGTCAAGACCATCATTAACCGCCCGGTATTTATCGGTGGTTACTTTTTCAAAAGCTCATTCATTTTTAGCCGAGTCACCATTAACGGGGATTTGTGCTTCCATTTCGCCTATAGCATGAACGTTTCTTCTTACTCCTTGATTCAAGTAAGTTTCTACTTCTTCTCTTTTTTGCAGCAATTAATTTCTTTCTAGTTCAAATTTACGATGAAGATGCTCTAGAAAATTTAGAGCATCTTCAGTTAAAATTTCACTGAAAAGTTCCTTCATTTCCCCTAATAATGTGATACCAGATCTTTCTGTTCTCATTCAAAAACCGCCTGTTGTTATATATTAATAAAACATATACAAATGATGTTATATAACAGTCACAACAAAAAATTATTCATCTTTTTTAGAGAGACAGTGGTTACATTCCATCAAATACGTGTAATTACCACCTTCTACTTCACTTCCACACTGGGGACAAGGTACTCCAACGTTTCTTCTTGTTTGATTTGTTTTCATTAATAACTCCTCCTTTTTATATAACAGAAATAATTTATTACTAACTGTTATAAAACAGTGTACGCTGACAAATTAAATTTTGCAACCCCTAATTTATAATTTTTTGAATTTTTAATAAAAAAGCCCGCCGTTAAGGGCGGGTTCTATAGATTCGATCTATTTTATTGATGGCATCCTCTTTTAAACCTAACGTTTAATTATGTAAGTGACTCATATCATTTATCACTTTCTTTTGCCAGGCGCCGTCATTTAGTTCTAAAATGGTTAACGACGTATTTTCTAGAGATCGTTCAATTCGTTCACCTAGCAGTTCACCAATTAAGTGTTTTAGAATAGATCCGTGGCTGACTATTAGTATACTTTTATTCTTGTGTTTGTTGGTCACTTCTTCCAGAAAGTCCAAGGCACGCTCAAGAGCCGTTTCCCTTTTCTCTATACCTAGTTCTAACTGCCGCCATTCCTCTCCCCATTTAGCAATACGTTCTTCTTCCGTCGTTCCTTCTATTAGTCCGCCTCCCACCTCGCGTAATCGCCGGTCGGTTATTAATTCTCCCGTTAATCCACCATCGATGATCTTTTGAGCGGTTTCGTGAGCTCTTGTTAAATCGCTGCTGTATACACATGACCATTTATCTTCGCGTAACTTTTCCCCTAATGCTAGAGCGTCGGCATGTCCTTGATCATCTAATGGAATATCTGAATGTCCTTGTGCTCTTCCTGCCTTATTCCAAGCTGTGCTTCCATGTCTAATCAATCCTATTCTCATGTTGATCCCTCCCTTAATTCTTATATTTTATCACAGGAAAAGTAAAGCCCTTGCCAGAGCAAGGACTTCACCTTTTCCACAGGGAAAGAGCATTGGTTACTTTCCCATATTCAGAAGCATGAGGACGATCGTCTCCATCACCATATCCATAATCCACCATTCGATTTCGATTTAAACACAGCTTTGTAAACTCCTCTTTGAAGAAATCGAAAATCTCGAAGCGCTTTTTGAGTTGCGGGAATTTTCCTTGATAATTATAAATCGATGCAGCGAGACATTTCCATACATCTCCCTCATTCATTAACTGACGGCTATCTAAAATACTTGCTAAATAGCGTAAATGGCAAATAAATAAACCTGTAAAAATAAACTGTGTTAAACCTTCAGGCGGCTCACTGCGCAGTACTTCTTTTATTTCATGAGGTAACCCTTTTAGTTCATGAAAAGGCTGATCGCTAATGTTTACATCATCAACAAAGTCCTTTACAGCAAGACGGTGAGGCTGGTGATCTTTTAAAACAATAATCGTATTCTGTCCATGTGGGG
This sequence comes from Halobacillus andaensis, assembly GCF_014636475.1. Classification (GTDB taxonomy): domain Bacteria; phylum Bacillota; class Bacilli; order Bacillales; family Halobacillaceae; genus Halobacillus_A; species Halobacillus_A andaensis. The sequence continues at coordinate 491,998 of NZ_BMEL01000004.1, read as the reverse complement.
AAAACACGGTTCCATATTGATAGATGAAATGTAACAGTGGCTCCATCAGAACTTCGAATAACTTTTCTATCCATTTTTCCGGAGATAAGCCAGATGATTCAATTAAACTTTGAACATAGGGCTTGCCGTCTCGATCTTCATGCAACAATGCCGCTAAAGTGATCGCTTGTTCGCCCTCCTCAAGATAACTATAAATGCTCTCTCTCCATATCACACCGAGCATCTCAAGATATTGATAAGGAGCTTTTTTCAGTTGTTCATAATATTTGTGGGAAACATTTATACTTGCGACCTCTCCCGGAAGAATAACACGACAATCCTCTTTCAAAAATGAATCTTCTTCATAGATCCCCTTAATAAACTCAGTTATCTGAGGAGCTATTAAGGTACGTTCAGCCGGCAGTCCTCTATAGACGAGCGTATTTAATATCCCCATTGGTACTTTCACGTGTTTTTTTAAAGGATGGTCCTGATTAACAAATGTCCTAATGGATTGCTGAGGCAGATAATGATCTTCTCCTTTATCCAAAGGAATAATCAATTGATGAGCCAAGTCCTCAGAAAACTGTTGTATAATAACATTTTTCCATTGCCACTCGTGAATCGGCATAATGTAGTAATCCTCTTTTGAAGCTCCATAGTGTTCTAATTGAGAATAGAGTCTTTCCCTTTCATTCTCACTAAGCTCATTCTTTATTAAATGGTTGTAGGAAAATCCCTGTACAGATTGAAAGGATGCCCGCTTTTTATACACCGCAATCCAAAGCAGCTGAACCGGCTTCCGCCGTTCTGGAGCATAATTCAAATAATCATCGTACCCAAAACCGATCCGCCCCTTATTATACGTTATCCATGGATGACCAGACATTTCACCTTCAATTTGTGAATAGTCTTCCTTAATTAATTGATCAGAAGGGGTCGATGCTTCTTTTTGTAAATGAGCATCTGCTAATAACGTGTGATTAAGTTCCTTAACTAAATGACCCGCTGTTTCTGCAGACATCCCAATTAGAGGTTGAATATCTAATAAAAACTCTATTGCACTTGATGCTTTTCGATGTTCATCTCCTTCTACAATCTCGATGGAGTTTTCCTCGACTTGATAGCTATTAAAGTATCGAGCCTTTGCCTGAAAAGTATAATGCTTTTCTTGATGAATGGTTAATTGATAAACTGCCCATTCCCCGTCTTTCTTCAGTTGAGGCTGGATCATATCCTCATACATGTATTCTGCTATCATTTTGGCTAGTAGCTTTTGGTTCACTTTTAGCCAATCATTATGGTCAAGTACAGATTTAATTTGTTCAGCGTATAACATGAGTACCCTTCTTTCTATTCGTTTTTTCTACACCAAAAGTTTGAAAAACATAATCTTGCTGCATAGGGTAAAGCTCTTTGCCTGCTATGCTGTTTATAATTACACTATTCCGGTAAGCCCCTAGCCCAAGATCTGGTGCTCCTACCCCATGGGTGTGCATTTCTCCATTTTGCACATAAATAGAAGGATGCAGATCGCACTTCAAAGCATAGTTTTCATCCACCTCATATCTTCCCTGTTCATCCCAATAGATCTCATGGCTTAGTGGTGAAAGAAAGTGTGGAACAGCCTGTTCATATCCAGTCCCTAGAATGACAATATCACTTTCACGTTCAAACTTGTCCGTGCTAACGAGCTGTTGTCCGCTTATTTTCCATGTCTCCTCCGCTGCTTCAATCGTCTTAATTTCGGACATAGCTTGAAGATGAACATTCATTACTGCTTCACCAACAGTACCTTCGTAAAGAGCATCATAAATTTCCCCAATGGTTTCAGCACTAATTCCTTTATACAGCAAGTCTTGTTTCCTTAGCAGCTCATCTTTTTTTTCTTGAGGAAGTTTATAAAAAAAGTTCGTATAGTCCGGTGAAAAATGCTCTAGACCTAGCTTGGAGTATTCCATTGGAAAGAATCCGTGAGATCGAGTGTACCAATGGATATCCGCTGATGTGCCTCGCTGATTTATTAAATCAAGTACGATTTCAGCCGCACTCTGACCTGAACCAACGACTGTAATTGACTCTGCCCGCTCCACTATTTCTTTTTTATACATATATTCTGAAGAATGGAAGACTGAATCACCAAGTCCCTTTAAGTGGTCAGGGATTGATGGAACTGACCCTATTCCCATGGCAATATTTTTTGCATAATAAATATCTTCTCTAAGATTGGAAAGATGGCGGACTACGACTTCGTAAATTTGTGTCCCTTGACTTTCTATTGGGCGTACTTGCGTAACTTCAAAGCCAAATTGACAACTGCTTAACCGTTCAGAAACCCAGCGGCAATAGTCATTGTATTCCTTTCTTGAAATATGAAATTTCTCTAAAAAATAAAAGTGGTACATACGGCCGTTCTGTTGTAAATAGTTGAGAAAGCTATAATCACTTTTCACGTCAGCCAAGCTAACGAGATCAGCAAAGAAAGGGACTTGCAGTGTAGTGCCTTGTATCATCATCCCTGGATGCCAATTAAATTCCTGCTGTTTTTCGAAAAAGATGCCATCAATTTCATCTGTTTCTTCCGTTAATGCGGCCAGCCCGAGGTTAAATGGTCCTAAACCCACACCAATAACATCATAAATGTGTTGCGTCATTTTTCCACCTCTTTTCGAATTCTTCTCGCTCACAGAACATAAGTAAAGCTGTCTTATCAGGCAGCTCTATTTTTTTAATTTTCTTAAAGCCACATTTTTCAAATACATGAATCATTTTTTCATTTCTATGATCAGGTTCTGCAATTACTTTTTTCGTTTGCTTCCACTTAAATTGGAAATCAACCATAGCGCGAAGCAGCGGTAAAGCCAACCCTCTTCCTAAGTAATCTGCTTCTCCTATTAACAAGTGAATCCCTTGGTCAAAAGGATCTGCTTCATAATATTTTTCCACAACATCACCCTGCACCCAATAAGCTTCCCAGTAACTCATTGGATCACCATTAATCGATCCTATATAGAGAGATTGGTGGGGATCAATTCTAGCTTCACTCATGTGACTCTTCAAATTTTCCTTTGATAGGTTTAACTGCCAAAATGGAATGACATAAGGCTGATGCATCCATTTATAGATTCGAGAAAAATCTTTTTCCATATCAAAATCTCTAAACGCAATTTCACTTTTTAATTCTCTGTCCATAACATTATGCTTCATAGGAACCAACCCTGCTGACTATTGGATTACTTACTAGCGTATAGACTGATTGCGTTTCTAAGGATCCTTGTAATTCATCCATATCATGAAATCGAGTTAATAAGTTAGCTTTACACGGCAGCTTGTCCTCGTGTAAGAGACTATGAATGAGAGGGTTCGACTCATTGTGCTGTTGTAAACTTTTCCTCAGTACATCAAGTAATACTTCTTCGCTTACTAAACCGTTGCTGCCAAAACTGTTGATCAATCCAAAAATATGGTTGAAGAAAAAGTAATATATCAGCCTTTCTACTGCTACATCGCTTGTGCAAATCGTGTCACTGGATTTATTTAGAGCAGACAAATGTTGCTTAAGCTTATAAGCTTTATCTTCACTAAAGTAATAGCCTTGGTTGTCACGATAATAAAAAGCTTCTGGATAACCCTTTGAAAGTTTTACTAAAGAGTTTTGCTGATGAGCTTCGAGTGCTAATCCATAATTCTCAAATAACCAAAGTATTGGCTTGAAGGATAGAGATAAGTACTTCTCAAACCAATCTTTACTTACCTCATCCGTGCTGCGTCCTTCCTGTTGGCTGAGGTGAGTAATGATAGAGAACAACCTTGAGCTTCGTTCGTACACGTGATCCTGACAAAGGCCGGCAATCAAGGAAACATCGTTCGAGTTCTTATCTTTATAAGGGTTTTGCCGTAACACAGCATCATAGGCTGCTTTTGAATTTTTGACGTTTAATTTGATATAAGCAGGATCTTCGATTATATGAAAGCTCGGGAAATTCCTACTCACGATTTCTCCAAATTCTGTGTTGAGTAACCGTGAAATTTCTACGCCTCTGTCGAGTTCTTTTTGAAGGTTCCCTCTTAGTGAGTTGGTGATCTTTATCGGGAGCGAAAATTTAAACATATAATCTGAATGCTTATTGTATACCGTTCTAAAAGATGAAGTTGCTTTATAAGGCGAACCTATAGGTCCCAAGTAAAACAAGTCGCCTTTTTCCATTAGCTCTTTAACTTCCTTATTTTCCAGCATATCTTTTGCTTGCAGCGGATGAACCGGAAGAAGAGAATAGCCATGTTCCAGAGTTTTCCGCAGCCAATCGTTATCTACTGCAGGCTCTGCCATTAATTGATTGATTACTTCCTGTGATGCTGACCGTTCTAACGAAGAATCTTGTACAATGACTTCATTCTTCGCTTTAAAATAGTGAAGCTGGAATTCGCCTTTATATTCTGGAGAATATAAATGGTCTTCTCTTTCAGTTAGACCTTGCCTGCTTTTCGGTGTCGGGTGCATGAGGTGACCGAGCAGCAAGGATTGTTCAGCATCAATGTACTCAAAATCCGCTTCTAAGAGATGGTCTGCATCAGACTCACGTCTCCCTAAGTAATCACGAATTTTTTGGCAGCTTAAAATGACACGCAGCATAAGTTCATCCTCTGCACCTTCTCTCCCATTCTCCAGTGATAATTCCTTCAAAATCGTAGAAACCAAAGTAATGTAATCAAGCTTTACCGTAGATTGGTGATTTTTTAAGAAAAGCGGAAAATCAAACCTATGCCTTCCTGTTTGTGACCAATACTTCACAGGAGCAGCAATCGTTACTTTTTGACCTGGCAGTTCAGTTTCGAGTATTAAGCCTTCTTCATTAGAAACACTTTGATTCGTTAACTGAAAATTGTTTGTTTCTCTTAAGTAACAATTAAAAAAGCTTTGCATCGTCGCTTCTTCAGCCAGTACTTTGTAATTTTTCATATGGTTACCCTCCTGTACTCAATCTCTTCCGTCCCTAATCGGCGGATCTCTTGTAAGATACCCGTTACGTCAGACAAACTCGTTCTTGGGTTTAGGATCGTTAATTTTAAATAGACTTCCTTATTCACCTTAGTTTTAGCTACGAAAGCAGTTCCCTTATATAACAGGCGCTGCTGAATCTGCTTATTAATCTCATCTAATTCTTTGATCGGACCTTCTTTAGAATTAAATCGAAAAAGCACCGTATTCAGCTCTGGATATCGGTTGGCTCCTTCGATATCTTCCATTTCGTCAATAAGATCCGCTGATTGCTTGGCAATGACAAACGTGTGATCAATCATTTCCTGAAACTTTTTTGTTCCTACGACCCTTAAAGAAGTCCAGAGCTTTAACGCATCAAATCTTCTAGAAGTAGCTATTGTTTTATTTACTAAATGAGGGATTCCTTCTTCCTTATCTTCTTTAGGATTTAAATAATCAGCATGATGATTAAGGTATTTAAAGTTGTTTTCATCCTTTAGCAAAAACGCGCCGCAGCTAATAGGCTGATAAAATAATTTGTGAAAATCTACGGCTATGGAGTCAGCCCTTTCAATTCCGGTTAGTTTGTCGCAATGTGAGTCACTTAAAATGAGAGCTCCGCCAAAAGCAGCATCGACGTGATACCATAGTTCGTTTTCTTTTGAAAAAACAGCTAGATCTTCTAACGGATCAATGCTCCCAAAATCTGTTGTGCCGCAAGTAGCTACTAAGGCAAAAGGAAACTCACCATTTTGCCGCAGCTGATTAAATTTTTCTTCTAAATCCTGAAGAGATAACCTATGATCTTCATCTGTTTCAACTTTAACTACAGCCTCTTCGCCGAGCCCTAATTGGGAAGCTGACTTTATAACGGTAAAATGAGCCTCTTTTGAGCATAAGATCTTAAGCTTATTCGATTGCGGAGGCAGCCCTTTTTTCTGAACGTTATGGTTGAATTTCTTTTCACAATAAGAATCTCTAGCTAATAGAAGACCGATATAATTCGATTGGGTGCCTCCACTTGAAAAAGTGCCGCTTGATCCAGCTTTTAAATTAAATTGTTGAGTGAGCCACTGAATCATCTTTTCTTCTACAAAACTTGCCGACGGGCTTTGATCCCATGAGTCCATCGATTGGTTAAACATTGCAATAATAAGCTCTGCCGCTAATGTCGGAAGCAGCGGCGGACAGTGTAAATGCCCGATTGCATTTGTGTGAGTTACGTGAAGACTGTTACTTAATACAGTCTCCTCTAACTCTTTTAAATAAAGGGAAAACGACTCTCCCTGTTCACTTACGGGCTTTAACCTTTTCAATTCTCTTTCTATTTCAGCAGGTGACTTACCGCTGTAAGGCTGAGTTTGCTGCATATGAAAATCTATTAATTCGTTAGTAAGACTCTCCATCATTTCTTCAAATGCTTTAATACCTTCTTGGCCACTATGAAGAAATAAATGATCAAACGACTGCTTGTAAGCCTCTGGATCATCATTCACCTCAAATCGTCTCATTCACTCACCTCCGCTAGTTTCGCTTTTTTAATGGAATTCTTTAAAATGCTTGTTACTTCATCAATTTGTTCTTTCGTTATGATGAGTGGGGGAAGGATCCGTATGACACAACCATGTCTGCCCCCTACTTCAACAATCAGTCCGCGCTTTAGACATTCTGCTTGAATTTTACCCGCCAGTTTTGGGTTAGCGGGGTGACTCCCATTTTTTGAACGGTTTAAATCAGGCTGAACCATTTCTACACCTATCATTAACCCGCGTCCTCTAACCTCACCTATTTCTGGTGTATACTCTTGTACTTTTGAAAGTGAACGCATTAACCGTTCTCCCATTTCTGCAGCGTGAAGAGTTAGATTATGTTCCTTTATATATTTCATAGTGGCTGTTCCTGCTGCCATAGCCAGTTGATTCCCTCTGAATGTTCCTATATGCGCTCCTGGCTCCCACTGATCAAGGGACTCATCATAAACCACCACTGATAACGGCAGGCTGCCTCCTATTGCTTTCGATAAAACAATGACATCAGGCACAATGTCTGCGTGCTCGAATGCAAAGAATTTTCCTGTTCTTCCTATGCCTGTTTGAATCTCATCAATTATTAGAGGAATACCCCGCTCTTTTGTAATTCTTCTCATTTCTTTCACCCATTCGATGTCAGCAGGGATGGATCCACCTTCCCCTTGAACAATTTCGAGAATCATTGCAGCAGGGGGTAAAATTCCACTTTCAGGATCATCCAGCATATTTTCGATAAACTGACTGCTTATTTGATGGGTTTGTTCTCCTCTTAACCCGAATGGACAGCGATATTTATATGGATAAGGCATAAAGTAAGCATCCGGCATGAGGCTGTTAACCTTTTCTTTTGGTCCTCTCGTCCCGCTTATAGACATCGTTGCATGGGTAGATCCGTGATAACCACCATGGAAAGTCAATATACTTCTTTTCCCTGTCGCAGTTTTTACTAATTTCAATGCTGCTTCTATTGCATCTCCACCAGTAGGACCACAAAATTGCACTTTCGCTTTAGAAGCAAAGCGTTCTGGTAAATTTGAAAACAACTCACTCACAAAGTGTTCTTTTGTAGGAGTCGTAATATCCAACGTATGCAAAGGGGTTTGTTCGTCTAATACTCTTTTCATCGCTTCAACAACTACTGGATGATTGTGACCAAGAGCAAGTGTTCCTGCTCCTGCTAAACAATCGTAGTATGTGTTGCCATTCATATCTGTCACATTGATTCCTTCTGCTCTATCAATGGCAATTGGAATTCTGCGAGGATAAGACCTTGCGTTAGATTCTCGCTTTGATTGCGTGTTCAGTAATGAATCATTGTTCGTTGCTGCATCTATAGACATAAAAATCCTCCTAAATGAAAATCATTATCAATCGTATTGCTCTTACAGATTAATTGATAATGATTTTCATTGTCAATGATACTTATGCATCACTCTGTTTTTCATAAAATTTCACTGCCAAACAATAATTAGGAACATTCTGCTCTTTCTATTTACAAATCTTACCTATTGTTTTTTTGCAACAAAAAAAGAGACGCTAGACATAGCGCCTCTTTTCTGAATAAGGTTGGTTGATTTAAGACTCTTACCTTCCCGGGGTCTTTATCACTATTTTCGTTCAATAAAAAAAAGCCCCTGAGGGCTTTTTTTAATCTAAATCCAGGTCAGTAACTGCACCTTTAGCGGAGGAAGAAACTAGACGCGCATACTTTGCCAGCATACCCGTTTTATACTTCGGTTCTGGACGAACCCAATCTTGCCGTCTTTGTTCTAATTCATCCTCTGTTACGTCAAAATTAATTTGCTGCGTCTCACTATCAATGGTAATGGTATCTCCTTCTTGCAGTAATCCGATAGGTCCCCCTACAACTGCTTCAGGAGCTACGTGGCCAATGACAAAACCATGTGAACCGCCAGAGAAACGACCGTCTGTAAGAAGAGCCACTTTACCACCAAGGCCTTTACCTACAATCATTGCTGTAATGGACAGCATTTCCGGCATCCCCGGTCCGCCTTTTGGTCCCACATTGCGAATTACGACTACGTCGCCTTCTTTTACTTTGTTATCAACAATCGCTGTTGTGGCTTCCGCTTCACTATCAAATACACGGGCCGGTCCTTCAAAGCGGCTGGCTTTTTGACCAGACATCTTAGCAACTGCACCTTCAGGGGCAAGGTTTCCTTTTAATAGGACAAGTGGACCATTTGGTTTGATGGGCTCATCAAAAGGTACAATGACTTGTTGACCTTCTTTCAATGGATCAGCTTCAGCCAGATTTTCTGCCAATGTTTTACCAGTTACAGTAAGACAGTCTCCATGTAGAAGACCTTCATCAAGCAACACCTTCATAACAGCTGGTACACCACCTACTTCATAAAGGTCTTGCATCACGTATTTTCCACTTGGCTTCATATCAGCTAAATGCGGAACGTTTTGACGTACACGTTCAAAATCATCAAGTGATAAATCCACCCCAGCAGAATGAGCCATAGCTGTTAAGTGTAAAAACGCATTCGTAGAACCGCCTAATGCCATAACGACAGTGATGGCATTTTCAAATGCTTGTTTCGTCATGATGTCCCGTGGATAAATTCCTTTTTCAAGAAGTTCGATCACCATTTCTCCTGCTTGCTTACATTCTTGCTCTTTGTAATCATTTACAGCAGGAGTAGAAGATGATCCTGGAATACTCATTCCTAATGCTTCCACAGCGGACGCCATCGTATTGGCAGTGTACATTCCGCCACAAGCGCCTGCCCCTGGACAAGCGTGACATTCCACCTGATGCAGTTCTTCATCATTTATATTTCCTTCATGGTATTGCCCTACTGCTTCAAAAGAAGAAACAATATCGATGTCTTTTCCGTTTAATTTTCCAGGTTGAATCGTACCGCCATAAACATATACCGATGGAATGTTCATACGTCCTATGGCCATTAGACATCCAGGTGTGGTCTTATCACATCCACCAATCGCTACTACTCCATCAAGACGTTCAGCATTTGATACGGTCTCTATGGAATCCGCAATAATTTCACGGCTTGGTAAAGAGTAATGCATACCTTCATGTCCCATTGCGATACCATCAGATACCGTAATTGTATTAAATATCATTGGTGCACCGCCATTGTTTGAAGCACCTGATTTTGCTTCCTTCGCTAAATCATCAATATGTACGTTACACGGTGTGACTTCACTCCATGTACTTGCAATTCCGATCATAGGCTTTTTGAAATCTTCGTCTTTAAAGCCTACCGCACGAAGCATGGAACGGTTTGGAACACGATTAACTCCTTCACTGATGACTTTACTTCTGATTCGCAAATCTTTTTTCTCGTCCATTCTGTTCATCCTTCCTTATATAAACGCATGTAGAGTTAAATTAAAGCTACTTACAATGATGATACAGATTTAGGCTTCAGTTCGCAATCAATTTTCTGAATATAAGAAACTTTCTTTGAAATAAAGCGCATACATATACTTAAGGTGTGTAACTTTTTACATAATATCCATATACTATATGAAAGTTGAGGGAATCGCCTCTATGTTTTACTGTAGCGTTCCAATTGCCGTTTACTATAATACATTTTTGTTAAAATGCTTTGAATTAAGCTGATTTTGTTATAAACTTCATAAGGGAGAATAACTATTTAATAGGACTGATATGTATGGATAAACAGCAGCAAATTTATAATAAACTATTAGAACTTGTAAAGAAAGAAAACGTCAAGGTTGATGAGTTACTTAAAAAACACTTATATACGAAGCTAGGTGGAAAAGCAGATTTTTTCATCACCCCTACTAACTATCAAGAGATTCAAAATGTCGTAAAGTTTTCTAATGAGGAAAACATCCCGTTCATGCTTTTAGGTAACGGATCCAACTTAATTATTAAAGATGGAGGCATTCGCGGGATTGTTATTAGTCTTAAGAACCTTGATGACATCTCAACCGATGGAAACACGATCGTTGCTCAATGTGGTGCTCGAATTATTGATGCTTCTCGCCATGCGCTTAAAGAAAACTTATCAGGATTAGAATTCGCTTGCGGAATTCCAGGTACGGTCGGCGGTGCACTCTATATGAACGCAGGAGCCTACGGTGGAGAGATAAAAGATGTTCTTGATTACGCTTATGTTATCGATCGAAATGGGGATTTGGTTAAACGCTTAGCCTCTGACTTAGACCTGGACTACCGCACAAGTAACATCGAGAAAAATAAAGATATTGTAATTGAAGCAACGTTTAGTCTTAAACCTGGCAAATACGAGGATATTAAGGAAGTTATGGATGATCTAACGTATAAAAGAGAATCGAAACAGCCCTTAGAGTATCCTTCTTGTGGCAGTGTATTTAAAAGGCCGCCGGGATATTTCGCTGGCAAGCTTATTCAAGACAGTCAATTACAAGGAACAAATATCGGAGGAGCCGAAGTCTCTACAAAACATGCTGGATTTATAGTTAATAAAAATAATGCAACGACTACAGACTACATTTCCCTTATTGAACATGTGCAAAAGACCGTAAAAGAGAAATTTGGAGTAGATCTAGAGAGAGAAGTTCGAATAATAGGCGAAGATTAAACAAACGGACCATTCAAAGTGAATGGTCCGTTTGTTTAATTAAAAACTCAAGACACATACCCTCTCTTTAAGCAAGCCCTCTTCATAAGATAGAGAAAAAGGAAAAGGGGGTTCTCCTATGTCCGCTTATGAAACGTACCAGCGTATTTACGAATTAGAAGCCCAAGTAAAGGAATTAGAAGAGAAACTAAAAAATAATACGACATCAACCGATGTTGAAGGAGATAACTTTTTATTATTCTTGATCGTTATCCTTGTATTAATGAATGTAGAAATCAGTGATGTAAATGAAATCATTAGCAATTCAAATTTTCTGACCGACGGAATGGAGCTTTTAGAAATATTGAAAAACTTAAGAATGTAAACATACTAAAAAAGGGAGCCAAAGAAGGCTCCCTTTTTATTATTTAAACTCGCGTGTGGCGGCTACTGCTTTCTTCCAGCCATTATAAAGTTTCTCCTGCTCTTCTTCTCCCATCTCATTTGTAAATGTTTTTTCATTATTCCATTGCTTAGCAATCTCATTTTTATCTTTCCAGTACCCCACAGCTAGTCCAGCTAAATAAGCTGCTCCTAATGCGGTTGTTTCTTGTACTACTGGACGTTCAACAGGTACACCTAAAATATCGCTTTGGAATTGCATGAGAAAATTGTTTTTCACAGCTCCACCATCTACGCGTAAGGTTTTTAAATCAATTTTAGAATCTGCAATCATTGCATCAAGTACATCCTTCGTTTGGTAAGCTAGAGACTCTAGTGTAGCACGGATGACATGATCTTTCGAAGTCCCTCGAGTTAACCCAAACATAGCCCCTCGTGCGTCACTATCCCAATAAGGCGTTCCTAATCCCACAAAGGCAGGAACTAAATATACACCATCCGTGGACTCGACTTTACGTGCATGCTGTTCACTCTCAGGGGCACTTTCGATGAGCTTTAATCCGTCACGCAGCCATTGAATGGCAGAACCCGCCACAAAAATACTTCCTTCTAAAGCATATTCAACTTTGCCGCCAACTCCCCAGGCAAGGGTCGTTAATAATCCATGTTCGGATTTAACCCCCTCTTCCCCAGTGTTCATTAACATAAAGCAGCCCGTTCCATACGTGTTTTTAGCCATGCCTTTTTCAAAACAGGCTTGTCCAAATAATGCGGCCTGTTGGTCACCTGCAATTCCAGCAATCGGAACTTCATGACCGAAGAAATGATAGTCAACGGTATTCGCATAAACTTCAGAAGACTGCTTCACTTCCGGAAGCATGCTCTTAGGAACCGTTAAGATATCTAGCAATTCCTCATCCCATTTCAGGTCATAAATGTTAAACATAAGAGTTCGGGAGGCGTTTGAATAATCCGTGATATGAGCCTTGCCGCCTGATAACTTATAAACAATCCATGTATCGATGGTTCCAAATAACAAGTCTCCATTATCAGCTTTCTCACGAGCACCATCTACATGATCTAAAATCCATTTTACCTTTGTCCCTGAAAAATAAGGATCAAGAAGTAATCCTGTTTTTGCATTAAATAGATCATTATGGCCTTGAGCCCGCAATTCTTTACATATATCCTCCGTTTGACGTGACTGCCAAACAATCGCTTTATAGACTGGTTTGCCTGTGTTTTTGTCCCACACTACAGCAGTTTCTCGCTGATTTGTAATACCAATACCGGCAATTTGTTGAGGATCTACATCTGCTTTTCTTAAAACGTCTGCTATACAAGCAAGTACAGAAGTCCAAATTTCATTAGCATCATGCTCTACCCAGCCTGGCTTAGGGAAGAATTGTTCAAACTCTTTTTGGCCTGTTTCTACAATCTCTCCCGCTTCGTTAAATAAAATGGCTCTTGAACTTGTCGTCCCTTGGTCTAATGATAGAATAAATTTTTCACTCATGTTTAATCGCCTCCATTATTATAATTACACTACTTTTTCTTCGATTTGATCTGCTTTTGTTTCGCCTTTTTTCAATTCAGATGAAGCCGCTCCAACCAAAATAACTGCCATAAGAACACTTAACACCCAAAATAGCACCGTATATTCACCAATAAACAAAGCTCGATAAAAGACTGCTCCGTATATACCTCCAAGAATAGGTCCAACGATCGGAATCCAAGCATAACCCCAATCAGACCCTCCCTTTCCTGGTATAGGAAGCAAGGCATGAGCAATACGAGGTCCTAAGTCACGAGCAGGGTTAATGGCATAACCCGTGGCACCACCAAGTGACATACCAATAGCTACGATGAGCGCCCCCACAATTAAAGGGTTCAATCCATCAGTAAATTCATTTGCTCCAATAAATAACAGCCCCATAAGTAAAACAAACGTGCCTACCATCTCACTAACTAAGTTTGAAAAAGGACTTCGAACAGCAGGATCCGTCGAAAACACCGCCAGTTTCAATCCTGGATCAGTCGTTTTATCCCAATGAGCTAAGTAATTAAAAAATACGATGGCTCCGCCGATAAAGGCCCCTATCATTTGAGCTGTAATGTAAAGAGGAACTTTAGCCCACTCAAATTCACCAACAGCTGCAAATCCTAATGTTACGGCAGGGTTAATGTGAGCACCCGAGAAATTACCAACTGCATACACAGCCATCGTTACGGCAAGTCCCCACCCGATAGTGATTACAACCCAGCCAGCACCTTCAGCTTTAGAGTCCTTCAGCACCACACCGCCAACCACTCCCCCTCCAAATATGATGAGGATCATGGTACCAATTACTTCAGCTGCAAACTCCGACATGCTTTTTTCCTCCTTTTTAACTGTTAACGATGTGTAGGTATAGAAAAAAGACCCACACAAAATTAAAGTACGCTGCAGATATGCAGTACTAAATCTCGTGTGAGTCTCCTAATCTCCATCACATAGTTAACTTGTTGTCATTAATTTAACCTATTATGTAAGCGCTGTCAACTAAAAGTCTGGTTTTTCGATAGTTTACGAGGAAAATAACCTAAGAATATATATTAAGAAAAGCATAAATTGCGACTATTTATGCTTTTCTTAGGCAGGAAATTTATTTCTTTTTTAAAAGCTTAGTGACTTTCGTATATTGAGCTCGAACTTCACTCATTTGTTTCTTTAAATCTTGAACTTGTTGATTGAATTTATTCATTTCACTAAGTAATTCCCCAGAAAACTTATTTCGAACATTTTTTTCGGAATTATTATCCAATAGATTCCCTAATGTCTTTTCCACTTTTTGCACAGCTTCAGAATCGAGCAGCTCCTCTTGATTTACTGCCTCCGCGCCTTTTGAATTTTGTAGATTATCCATAAGAGTTGACGCCATTTCCATAATACTATCTAATTGTAAATTATCGACATTTTTATTTTTCTTGCCCATACTAATTCTCTCCCTTTATATTAAAAATTTAAAATAGGCCCCCAATAATCCTTTAAACAGCACTATTGAGGGCTCTTTGAAAAAAGTTGTTACCTACTACATAATCGTTCCAAGCATCGCATTAATGGCATCAATAATAATTTGTCTTTGGTCATCGGAACCTAAAAGAATAGCTACCACTAGAGCGAGCAAAAGCAGCACTAAAATAACTAGAGCAGCTAGATTATTTAAAAACATTGATTTCCCCCCTCTATCTTTTTTTAGGAGACGTCTCTTAAATACAATATGCATAACGGATTAAGGTGTATGGCTTAAAGCCTTGTTACGCAAAAAAAGGGGGGATGTCTATACTAATTAGTTAATAGATAGATTTCTCGACAAAAAAGAACGTCCCCTCCCCGGACGTTCCCTTTCTATTTTTAATCAAATTAAAGTAAAACCGCCATCTTTAATAGCTTGTTCTATATCTACACGTGAAGCGGCATTTTCATTATAGGAGACGATAACTTCCCCTAGTGGAGCATTCACCTCTGTGCTTCTTACTCCCCAAACAGAAGCTAAGTTCTTAGATATTATATCTTTATCAGAGGAGCTAGTGATCCCTTTTACTTTCAAGGTCATTTCTTTCACTTTTTTCACCTCTTTTACTACTTGGTTTTCAATCCTCTCCCCATTCCTTCTAAAAAGTGGATGAATGTAGTAAGGGATTGATTCACTTCAGGGTCTTTCGTTGCTTTCATCATGCCCCATAGCCCTAGTGTTTTGTCATTCTCCAATTGCTCAGAAGAGTGCTTAAGACCTTCACTCATTCCGTTTAATATTCTGCTTATCTGTTCAGGATCCACTTTAGTTAAAAAATTGAAAGCCCCAATGCCGCTTTTCACTAAATCATGAACAACCGGTTTATCAAGCTCTTCCATTGCCAACAGCCCTAACTTGTGTCTTGTCTTCAGCATGCCTTGAAGCATATCAAGAAGACCAACTTTATGAAGTTCTTCTACTATGTCTAATAGAAGCGTAAGGGTTTCTTTATGCTTGGCAATGGATGAAAGAAGCTCATTCAATTCCTCTGTCTGTTTTTCTTTCGCAGTAGGGATTGTTCGATCAATTTGCTTGATTGCTTTCGCCATGGTCAAACCCCTTTCTCTTAATAAATTCAGAAATGGTGGTAAAATCAGGTCGTTCCCATTTCTTCTCAACACCGACACCAAGCTGCGGCTGCGGATTTCCAAAGCGGTGATTTATTTCTGGAATTGGGCTAGGGCCTTTCGGCTCGATAACCTCCATCTTCACATGCATCTCTTTATAGTTTGGCGTATGGGTCACTTTGTCATGGTAGCTGCTCGTTAACTGGTTAACAGCACTTTTTTCGACCATCGTATGCATAGGAAAGTACAACTCATTTCCTTTGACTTGATCAGTTACCCAGACGCGTACTTCAGCTTCTCCATATGGAGATTTCAACCGTACTAGAGCTCCTGTTTTTATTCCACGCTTCTCAGCAAGCTGCGGGGAAACTTCAAGCCAAGGTTCGGGAACTTTATGAGTAATTCCTTCGGACCGATATGTCATGTTTCCTTCATGGAAATGCTCTAGAATTCGTCCGTTATTTAAATGCAGATCATACTCTTCTCCTGGATGATAAGGAGGTGACCATTCAACCGGTACCAATTTTGCCTTTCCATCCTCAAATGCAAATTCTTTTTCATAAAGAAGCGGGGTATCAGTTCCGTCTTTTTGAACTGGCCATAACTGGCTTTCCCAGCCTTCTAACCGGCTATAATCAACCCCGGCAAAAACAGGAGACAAGGTGGCTGCTTCTTCCATTATTTCTCCGGGGTGCTCGTACCTCCAATTCGCTCCGAGTTTATTAGCGAATTCCTGAAAAATTTCCCAATCTGGTTTAGACTGTCCAAGCGGCTCGAAGACTTTATAAAATCGCTGAATTCTTCTTTCTGTATTGGTAAACGTACCATCCTTCTCTAAGCTTGGAGCAGCCGGCAGGACAACATCAGCAAACTGTGCTGTTTTTGAGAAGAAGACATCTTGAACTACAAAGAAGTCCAACTTTTCAAAAGCTGTATGAACGTAATTAATATTTGAATCAACGAGACCCATTTCTTCTCCAAATAAATACATAGCTTTTACTTTTCCTTCTTGGATAGCCTCTACAACTTCATGGTTATTGTAACCAGGCTCTTTTGGAAGTTTTGTGCCCCACGCTTTTTCATATTTAGAGCGGATTTCATCATCTTCAACCGCCTCATAGCCCGGCAGCCAGTCTGGCATCGTGCCAAAATCACTCGCCCCCTGGACATTGTTGTGACCACGTAAAGGATATCCGCCTGTACCAGGTTTGCCATAGTTTCCTGTCACGAGAAGTAAATTTGAAATTGCTGTACTTGTATCCGTCCCACCAATGTGCTGTGTTACTCCCATCGCCCATAACGCGCACATACTCTTCGCTTCATGAATCAGCGTAGCCACTTTAATTAATAACTCTTTACTTAAGCCCGTCTTTTCTTCCGCATAGTCCAACGTATACTTAGCTAATGAATCCACAAACTCTGAAAAGTGATTCACTCGCTGCTCTATAAAATCGGCATCATGCCAATTTTGATCGATGATATATTTTGCAATCGCATTTAACCAAACTAGATCAGTACCAGGTTTCGGACTCACATACAAGTCAGCTCTCTGCGCCAATTCATTTTCTCTTAAATCGAATACGAGCAATTTTTGATTAAACAATTTATTTGCCCGCTTTACTCGCGTCGCTAAGACAGGATGAGATTCTGCCGGATTTGCCCCGACAACTAAAATTAATTCAGCGTTCTCTATGTCCTCAATCGTGCCTGAGTCCCCTCCGATGCCTACTGTTCTCATTAATCCTGTAGAGGCCGGCGTCTGACAATAGCGAGAGCAGTTATCAATATTGTTCGTGCCAAATACGCTTCGTGCTAATTTTTGAAACAAGTAATTTTCTTCATTAGAGCATTTGGAGGAAGCAATAAACCCGATAGAGTCATTCCCATAATTCCATTTGATCTCCGTCATTTTTGAAGCCATTAAGGATAATGCTTCATCCCACGACGCTTCTACAAATTTCTCACCTTTACGTATTAATGGAGTTGTCAAACGATCCTCACTATTCACAAAATCCCAGCCGAATTTACCTTTTACACAGGTAGAAATCCCATTCGCTGGAGCTTTTTCATCTGGCTGTACCTTTAAAATATGTCGGCCTTTCGTCCATACTTCAAAGCTGCATCCTACCCCGCAGTACGTACAAACCGTTTTCGTTCGTTTGATCCGATCTTCTCGCATCGTAGCCTCTATATTTGAAATCGTCAGAATCTCACGGTATCCAGGTTCTACTTCTTTCGTCAGGTTAATCATAGGCTCGAGAACATCATTAGGGATGCCCGTCATATACCCCGCTTCTCCAATCATTGATTTTTCCATTAATGCGTTACAAGGGCACACCGAAACACAGTGCCCGCAAGACACACAAGAGGATTCATCGATCGGAACATCGTTATCCCAAATGACTCTAGGAATTTTCCGCTCCCAATCTATTGTTAAAACCTCACTTACTTGTAAGTCTTGACAGGCCTCTACGCACATACCACAAAGAATACATTGATCCGGTTCATACCGGTAGAAAGGATGAGAATTATCCTGAGGATAAGGCTTTGGCCGGAAATCATACTCCTGATGCTCAATCTCTAAATACTCTGCCGCGTTATGCACTTCGCAATTGCCATTATTATTATCACAAACCGTACAATACAGCTCATGATTTTCCAGTATTCGGGACATGGCTTCATGCTGGGCTTCTTTTACTATTTCCGATTGAGTGACTACCGTCATCCCGGGCTCTGACTTTGTGGAACACGCACGTTTCATTTCTCCGTTCACTTCTACGTAACATGTATCACAAGTTTGAATCACACCGATTCCAAGATCTGGCTGAGTTGAACAAATTCCAGGTACATAAACTTCTAAATTCCTAACGGTTTCTAATATCGTTTCTCCATCTTTGAATGAATACGATTGTCCATTAATCGTTATCTTATTTTCTGCCATTTCGTTCACCTGCCTAATGAAATTCTTTACCATAAGTGTGGCCTTATTTGGTAGATCTATACAATTGCCTAAGCAGGACTTAACTCCGGCTCCGCTTGTTTTTTACGATAACGAACAATGAGGATTTTCATAGCAATCGCCGTGAGAAGAGCTGTAGCAATTAATACACCAAAAATTAAAAACGTTGCTTCGTAACTATTTGTGGTTTCTCTGATATAAGAAACGACCATTGGGCCGACCACTCCGGCAGCTGCCCATGAAGTAAGCAGGTACCCATGTATGGCGCTCAGCTGTTTTGTACCAAATAAGTCGCCTATAAAAGCAGGAAGATTCGAGAATCCACCTCCATAAATAGAGACAATGATGTACATGAACACTTGGAACACAATGTCGCTTGTAACGAATTGCAGGGAGAAAAATAAAACGACCTGAACGGTAAAGAAAATAATATACGTATAGGCTCGAGAAATATAGTCAGATAATGCGGCCCAAATTAAACGTCCACCGCCATTGAATAGACCCATAACGCCAACCATTGTAGCTGCGGCCGCCTCTGACATACCTGCTTTTTCTTGCCCCATTGGAGAGGCCACGGAAATGAGCATAATCCCTGCTGAAATGTTGATAAACATCATCCACCACAGCATCCAGAAACGAGCTGTCTTGACCGCTTCATTACGCGTCATTTGATCAAGGTCGCCTTTGTTCTTATTCTTTTCATTATCTTCTTCATATCCTTTTGGCTTCCACCCCTCAGGCGGCGTGGTAATGTATGAAGAACCAAGAAGCATAAGTACAAGGTAACAGGCTCCTAAAATATAAAAAGACCAATGAAGCCCAAGCGCATTATTTAAAAATTCAGCTGTGGGTCCTGCGATTAGTGACCCTGCTCCAAAGCCGAAAACAGCCATACCCGTAGCAAGTCCTCGTCGGTCTGGGAACCACTTCACTAAAGTAGATACAGGAGCAATATAGCCAATACCTAAGCCAATTCCGCCAATCACTCCATACGTAATATAAAAACCATACAGCCATCCGAGTTGTACCATTAACCCAGTAAGCAGCATCCCTCCGCTAAATAAAGCGGCTGCAATTAATCCTGCTTTTCTCGGACCTTGATTTTCTACAAATTTCCCCATAAATGCTGCAGTTAGACCGAGAAAGAAGATAGCAATCGTAAACGAAAGGGCTACATCTGTACCGCTCCACCCCAGCTCTTCAGACATTGGATTTTTATACACACTGTAGGCATAAATCGATCCTATGGATAAGTGCATGGCTACTGCAGATAAAGCAATCAACCATCTATTTTTGTTAGTATCCATTTTTAGATTTGATCCTCCTTTCTTTGTTTGTCGTTTTTATTCTCTCCATCGACCATTAAAAAATCCGCTCGCTTTATTTAAGCGGCGGATTATTGTTTACAGGCGAACTATGAAGTTTTACAGGCTTAACGTGAGAAATTTTATGTGTAACCACGAGAATTGTTAACGGACGAACTGCTTTTACCAAGGCGATAAAAAGCACCTTCGATCCTTCTTTTTATTAGTTGAATGGAAGTTCTTAATGATCTGATAAGCTGTACTATGTGATTTCAAGCATAAAAAAACCACCAATTATGTATTGGTGGAGACGGTGGGAGTCGAACCCACGTCCGGAGATATCGGCACTCGGGCTTCTACAAGCTTAGTTGATATATTATATTTCACTCACTCTTCAGCCTATCAACAGGCTTCCGAGGAGCTAACCTGATTAGTCTCTTCGCCCTTCCTCAGGTGGTGGAAGAACGCGTAGCTCGCTTCAGTTTGAGACCCTTCGATCTGGCACACGAGCGATGCCAGGAAGGATCAGCTATAGACTACTTACGCAGCTACAGCTAGGTTATCGTTAGATTCGCCAGTTATTTTAGGCAAATGACGTTGTACGAGTCGTCGCCTCGACTTGCAACCCGAGCTCGACCTATCCCCGTCGAATCCGTAACGTCCCCGTTAGGATTAAAAAGGTAGCATCAAGCTCACTTTGATATCACTTTTGCGACATCAATTATTATATCACAAATACAAATAAATTCAACCCCATACTACTTAAAGCTATCTTTAATCGCACGGTCGATTTCACGTTTCACTTGCTTCTGCTTTAAGTCTTCTCGCTTGTCATATTTTTTCTTCCCTCGACCTAAACCAATTAACAGCTTGGCCACACCATTTTTAATGTACAGTTTTAACGGCACTAGCGCATATCCTTTTTGCTGGGTCGCGCCAATCAGCTGATTGATTTGTTTACGATGCAGGAGAAGTTTACGGCTTCGTGTAGGTTCATGGTTATAAATATTCCCTTGTTCGTAATGAGAGATATGCATGTTATGAATGAAGACTTCCCCTTTATTAATACGGGCGAAACTCTCTTTTAAGTTAACTCTTCCTGCACGAATGGCTTTTATTTCTGTACCTTGTAATACAAGTCCAGCCTCAAAGGTTTCTTCTATAAAATAATCATGGTTAGCTTTTTTATTTTGTGCAATGGTTTTTCCTTGACCTCTTGGCATAGCGATTTCCTCCTAATTTAACTTCATTAATTGTACCAAAAATGCGTGTGTAATCCAATTTTGAAGAAAATCAAATGAATAGAATTATAACGAGTATTGTGAGAATATATTTTTGAGAATACATAGTAAAGGAGTTTGATCAATTGGATCAGCAGCTTCTTCAAGTTCGACAATTAACCATGGATGATTTACCCGCTTTAAAGATGATGGAAACAGGCATTGATGATGATTATGTCATTCGTATTTTTGGTCGGTTAATTGAGTCACCTACACAAGAATTGTTCGGGTTATTTCTAAACGAGCAGTTAATCTCATTAGCTGGCTATAGTTTATTTGGGCAAGACCGCTTTGCGGTGATCGGGCGACTGCGAAGCGATGTACGCTATCGTGGTCAAGGTTATGCAACCGAGCTTCTAAAGCCAGTAATCAACCACATTAAGGACTACAAAGGGGTGAAATGGATTGGTGCTAATACCCATGTGACCAATCATTCTGCCAGGAGGCTACTTGAAAAATCAGGTCTGGAGCCTGGTATTATTTCTTATTACTTAACCCTAATAGATCCTTCTTCTTTAGCCAATTATAAATCTGGACCGCGATGGAATGAAATTTATAACACTGAAGAAAAACGACAAGTTCTTTTACATTTGAAAAATAATCAATTAGGGGTATTTCCTTATGAATGCTATTATCCCTTTCCTTACGATGCCGCCTTTTTCACTGATGAGTATTTATCTGATGCTAAATTATATATAAACCCAGCACGCTCTCGGTTTGTATTAATTAAAAATGATCGAAAGAAATATGATTATTCTCATGTTAAATATTTTTGGAATGATCATTATGAACAGCCTGGTTTCTTTGAGACCATTCTTCACCATTGGAATGAAAACACGCAAAATGTAGGCTGCTGGATTGATTTTTCTGAGCTGGGGTTTCACAAGATTCCAGATTTAACTCCTTATGAGGTGCAAAATCCGTGGATCTTGTATGGGATTTGGGCATAAGGAAACGCGCTGAAATTTTTTCAGCACGTTTCAGGCTGTCGAGAAAGCTTGGTATCCCATGGTTCCTCCATAAAGGTGTGGAGAAAAGGAACAGGCACTGATGACAATTGCCTTTGAAGATATGAAAAAGTCTATCGAGAGTCCTTTTCTGGCTTAAGGAACTTCCAAGGAGCCTGGACCCTTCCACTCCTGTGGAAGAACGAGTGAGCCGAGATCACCGAGCGTGAGTTTTGCGAGGAAGCTCGGGCGCTTGTCCGCGTAAAGGGAGGGGTCCTTCACTCCTGGCGTCAAGAAAAAAGCTTGTAGAAAACAGGTTTCTCTACAAGCTGAAACGCGCTGAACTTTATTCAGCGCGTTTTTTTATTTTTTCTTCTTCTTGCCTTTCTTAGGCATCCCTTTGTTGCGATAAAAAGGCTTGTTTCCTTTTTGCTTTTTCTTCTTTTTCTTCTTTTTATCATCTGGTCCTTTAGCGTCGATTTGTTTCGGTCGAGCTGGACGTTCTCGTTGTTTACGAGGTTTCATCCCTACAATTTCAAAATCGACGACTCGTTCATCCAGATTCACATTGGCTACGCGTACTGTAATTTCATCTCCAATACGATACATATTTCCGGTACGTTCGCCTATCATTGCAAATTGTTTTTCCTGGAAATTGTAATAGTCGTCGGTTAAGGTGCTGACATGGACTAAGCCTTCAACCGTATTCGGCAATTCAACAAATAATCCAAAGCTGGTCACCGAGCTGATGACACCATCGTACTCTTCGCCAATTTTATCTTGCATATATTCGGCTTTTTTCAGATCATCCGTTTCTCGTTCAGCATCTACCGCTGCTCGTTCCATTTCTGAGGAATGCTTCGCGATATCTGGAAGCTGATCCTTCCAGTGCTTACGAGTTTTATAATCCACATCTTTATTTACTAAATACGTACGTATCAAACGGTGAACGATCAAGTCAGGGTATCGTCTGATCGGTGAAGTAAAGTGCGTATAAAATTCAGTCGATAATCCAAAGTGTCCAAGGCTTTGTGGATCATATTTAGCTTGCTGCATAGAACGAAGCATGAGCTTAGATATAATCATTTCTTCATGAGTATCTTTTACAGATTCTAATACTTTTTGAAGAGCCTGTGGATGAACATTTTCGGCTGAACCTTTAACGGTATAACCAAGGTTCGCTACAAATTCAAAGAAGTTTTGAAGTTTTGATTCATCTGGATCTTCGTGAATACGGTGAATAAATGGGACATCCATCCAATGGAAGTGTTCAGCTACAGTTTCATTGGCTGCCAGCATAAATTCTTCAATGAGGCGTTCAGCGACGGAGCGTTCTCTTAATTTTACGTCAACTGCTTTTCCTTCCTCATCAACAATTACGCCCGCTTCTTTGAAGTCAAAGTCAATAGCCCCTCGGCCAAAACGTTTCTTACGAAGCGTAGCAGCTAAGTTTTCCATTTCTTTAAACATCGGAACAAGGTCTTTATATTTCTCAATTAGTTCCTCATCTTGATCCTCTAAGATACTATTCACATCTTTGTACGTCATACGTTCATTTGTCTTTATCACACTTTGGAAAATTTCATGCCCGACTACCTCACCACTTGCATTAATTTCCATTTCGCAAGACAGTGTTAAACGATCAACTTGCGGATTCAGGGAACAAATTCCATTTGATAGGCGATGGGGAATCATCGGAATCACTCGGTCGACTAAATAAACACTCGTTGCCCGCTCCCTTGCTTCTTTATCGATTGGAGACCCTTCTTCTACATAGTACGTCACATCCGCAATATGAACGCCAAGCTTGTAGTTGCCGTTATCCAATTGTTTCACCATGACCGCGTCATCTAAGTCTTTTGCGTCTGCTCCGTCAATCGTTACGATCATTTCATCCCGTAAGTCACGACGGTTTTTTATTTCGTCCTCAGAAATTTGATCAGGAGTCTGACCGGCTTGTTCTAAAACCTCATCAGGAAATTCTGTTTTAATCCCATGTTTGTGAATAATTGAAATAATATCAATACCAGGATCATTTTTGTGCCCTAATATCTCTACAATTTCCCCTTCGGCACTCATGCGCTCTTCTGGAAACTTCGTAATTTCCACAATTACTTTATGACCATCCACTGCACCATTCGCTTGGGCCTTAGGAATAAAAATATCGTGAGGAATACGCTTATCATCAGCAACCACAAAACCAAAATTACGACTGGATTCATAAGTTCCGACTACTCGGGACGTCGCTCTCTCTAAAATACGGATAACCGCCCCTTCAGGACGATTCCCTTCCTCATCTCTTTTTTCAATGCGCACTAGAACTTTATCATTGTTCATTGCAGAATGAAGGTCGGAATGATGCAAGTAAACATCGTCTTTCGCATCGTCATCTGGAATTAGAAAAGCAAACCCTTTCGCGTGCATTTGTATTTTCCCGCGAATAAGATTCATTTTTTCGGGTAATCCAAACCTGTTCTTTCTAGTACGGACAAGCTCGCCCTCTTCTTCTAACTCATTTAATGCTTTCATTAATACTGTAAATTCTTGAGAGTCTTTTAGTTCCAATACCTCTTCTAATTCTTGTACAGAAAGAGGCTTTGAGGCTGTTCCATTAAAGTACTGCAATATTTTCTGTTTTAATTCTGTGTTCATTACCTTTCCTCCTTATCATAAGGAACAAGACTCTAACCGTTTAAGACCAATCCAGGGACTCCAGAAATTCGAGGACATCTTCATGAAGCTGTTCTTTTTCTTTATCCATCGTGATCACGTGGCCAGAGTTTTTGTACCATTTAATATCTTTTTGATCAGTTTCTACATTCTCATAAATGTAGTTTGCGCTTTCTTTGTTAATCATTTCATCTTGCTCAGCTTGGACAACGAAAGTCGGCGTATATATTTGATCGACTTCATCATGTACACTCTTTATAAAGTTACCCAACTGTTTGAACATATCTTTTGAGTCATCCATAAGTTCTTTTACTTCTTGATTGATCGTGTCTTCATCTTTTCCTTCTAGCTGCTTATATTGTTTCGCCTTATAACGAAAACCTTGAGTGAGCTGTTCCTCGTTATCGAAAAACATAGGACTACACATCGTCACAATACCCTTAATTTGTTCAGAATATGCAAGTTTTAACCCAAGAACTCCACCCAAAGATAATCCTGCAACTGCAATTTCTTCATAACCTTGATCACGCAAATAGTTAAGAGCATCCAGCACATCACTCCACCACTGCTCAGGAGTGGCTTCTGCCAGGGCTTCCGGCTCTTTCCCGTGCCCGCGATAGATAGGGGCATGTGATGTATAGCCTTTCTTTTGTAGAAAGCGGCCGAGCATGCGTACATCAGCTGAGTGTCCAGTAAAACCGTGCAATAATAATACAGCTCTATCTCCGCCTTCAAAAGTAAATGGCTCAGGTTGTTTAATTTTCATGACAATCATTCTCCTTATTTCTCTATCTTTAGTATCAGCAGTAGTTCTAATAATACTCACTATAATTACTGTGGCTTTTCGGTACCAGGTACCGTGCTCCCGGCACCTGGTACCATCACAACATCAAATAATAACAGTTCTATCACAAATAATAAAAAGCCGTGCTTAAATGAGCACGGCTTAATCACACATATAAGATTATCCCAAAATATAAGCAGATAAAAATGCAAGAACGAAAAACAACACTCCGGTTACGATTGTTGCCTTGTGTAATACGGCATCAATTCCTCGAGCTTTTTGTTTTCCAAATAATTGCTCAGCACCACCTGAAATTGCGCCAGATAAACCTGCACTTTTACCAGATTGTAGCAGCACAAGAACAATTAAGACGATCGTATCAATAGCTAATAAACTAATTGCAAGTGTTTCCATGATGTGCCAACACCTCCCAAAGACGCACAATAAACTATTTTAAATGTAGCACAAATCTAAACGCCGGGCAACAACATTATAAACAGCAGCTAATCTGAACGATTTTGAAAATACCCACGAAAGTTTATGAATGATTTTGGTTGTTTTTGATTGATTTTTGAAAGGGCTTACTTTAGAATAGAACTAACGAATCAAATGAAAGGGGGCAATTGGTTGCTAACACCTGAACGTCATCAATTCATTTTGGCACTGCTTCATCAAAAACATACCGTTAAATTAAAAGAATTGGTAGATCAGACAGGAGCCTCCGAGTCTACAATTCGAAGAGATTTGGATCAATTAGAACAACTCGGCGAGCTGCGCAGAGTTCATGGAGGAGCGTCCCTTAGAAGACCCGCTAGTGAGGAACCAAGCATGGGTGAGAAAATATCTAAACACCAGCCCGAGAAAACGTTAATTGCTAAAGCAGCAGCTCAGCTCGTTCAAGATGGTGAATCTATTTTTTTAGATGCAGGAACAACGACTTACGAAATGATCCCATTTCTCGCAGAAAAAAAGATCACAGTCGTCACCAATGGTTTTCATCATTTAGACGCGCTCACTAACCATCGTATTTCTACGTATGTACTTGGCGGTTTTGTAAAAGAAAGAACTCGAGCTGTAGTAGGAGCCAGTGCTCTTCAAAATTTAAGTCAGTATCGCTTCGATCAATGTTTTATGGGGGCCAATGGAGTAAGTTTAGAAGATGGATATACAACACCTGATCCTGAAGAAGCTGCTATAAAGAGAGCAACACTTTCTCTTTCTCAGAAGCGGCATATGCTCGTTGATGACTCTAAATTTAACGAAGTCACTTTTTGTCATATTGCTTCTATTTCAGAGGCTAACATTATTACTAATTATGAAGGTCCATTACTCAACGAAATAAAAGATAAAACAAATATAAAGGTTGTGTCATCATGATTTACACTTGTACACTTAATCCCTCAATTGACTACATTATGCATGTCGAAGATTTTCATCTTGGAGAACTAAATCGTGCGCATAAGGCGATGTACTATCCAGGCGGAAAAGGTATCAATGTTTCCCGAGTGATGGAGAGGCTTGGTGTTTCTACAACAGCCTTAGGGTTTATTGGTCAGTTTACCGGCCAGTTTATTACAGATTTTTTAGATCGTGAAAACATATACCATAACTTTGTGGAGACGAATGATTATACAAGAATTAATGTAAAGCTAAAAGGCAATCAAGAATCAGAAATTAACGGTCCAGGACCAGCTATTACAGTGGAACAGAAGGATCAACTTTTTGATCAAATACGTTCTTTGCATTCAGAGGATTTATTAATCTTGGCTGGTAGTGTACCTTCTTCCTTACCAAAAGACTTCTATTCTCAAGTCGCTGACATTTGTGCTTCGCAGCAGGTTCCTTTTATCGCTGATACTTCTGGCGATGCATTACGTCAGTTAATCGGTAAGCCGATTTTCTTTTTAAAACCTAACGATCACGAATTAGGTGAATTATTCGACACCGTAATTGAAACGAAAGAACAGGCGGCTTATTATGCGAGTAAGTTAGTCGATCAAGGAACGAAACATGTTGTCGTATCGATGGGTGGAAAAGGAGCTGTTTATGTTAGTAAAGAAGAAAAATGGTTTGCGAAAGTCCCTAAAGGAGAAGTGAAAAATTCAGTAGGCGCAGGCGACTCTGTTGTTTCAGGTTTTATAGCTGCTATCAGCAGCGGCTCCTCCATTGAAGAAGCGTTTAGAAGCGGAGTAGCCACCGGAAGTGCTACAGCATTTCAAGATGATTTATGTCAAAAAGAAGACGCCGATCGTTTAAAAGGCCAAATCGAGATAGCCCCTATTAGAATAAAGGAGGGTCAATAATGAAAATCACAGATTTGTTAACGAAAGATACAATTTTGTTAAATATGACGGCTTCATCAAAGCCGGAAGCAATTGATGAATTAATTGGAAAGCTTGATCAAGCAGGTAAATTAAATGACCGCGATGGTTATAAAAAGGCAATTGAAGAACGTGAACAGCAAAGTACGACCGGTATTGGAGAAGGAATTGCTATTCCTCACGCAAAAACTGCTGCAGTTAAAGAGCCGGCAATTGCGTTTGGCCGTTCTAAAGAAGGTTTAGATTATGAATCACTGGATGGCCAGCCGACAAATTTATTTTTTATGATTGCTGCATCAGAAGGTGCCAATCAAGCGCACTTAGAGACGCTGTCAAGCCTGTCTTCATTTCTAATGGATAAGAACTTCCGCGAGAAGCTGGAAACAGCCAAAACCGAAGATGACGTCATTGAAGCGATTAATGCTAAGGAAGCGGAAGAAAATGATGAGGAAGCGGAAGAATCAACGAACTCAGCTGGAAAAGTGCTTGCAGTAACAGCCTGCCCAACAGGGATTGCCCATACGTATATGGCCGCTGACAAATTAAAAGAAACGGCAAAAGAAATGGGCGTAGACATCAAAGTTCAAACCAATGGTTCCAGCGGCGTGAAAAATAAGCTAAAACCTGAAGATATTAAGGAAGCCAGTGCTATTATTGTGGCTGCTGATACTCACGTTGATATGAGTGATTTTGATGGGAAACCTGTAATTGAAGTTCCCGTGGCTAAAGCCATTCATGAACCTAAAGAATTAATTACAAAAGCCATGAATCAGGATGCGCCAATTTATCATCACGAAGGTGGCCGCTCTGAATCGTCTGGAGAAGGGAAACAGCGAACTGGTATTTACAAACACTTAATGAATGGTGTATCCAACATGCTCCCATTCGTTGTAGGTGGAGGAATTCTAATTGCTTTCTCCTTCTTCTTTGGAATAAATGCCGCTGACCCTGATAGTGATCAGTATAATCGCTTTGCGGAAATGTTAAGCATCATTGGCGGAGGTAACGCCTTCTTCTTACTTGTCCCAGTTTTAGCTGGTTTCATAGCTTCAAGTATCGCGGATCGTCCTGGATTTGCACCTGGTATGGTAGGCGGTTTAATCGCAACCACATCGGGCGTTGAAGGTGCTGATGGCGGATCAGGGTTTCTAGGAGGTTTAATTGCAGGTTTCTTAGCAGGTTATTTGACGTTAGCTATCAAGAAAGCATTAGAAGGATTACCTGCCGTTCTAGATGGTTTAAAAACCGTATTGTTTTATCCAGTACTGGCCATTTTCAGTACCGGAATGATTATGCTGCTCATTAACCCGCCATTGACGAGCATTTACACAGGACTATTGAGCTGGTTAGAAGGTTTAAGCGGGGCTAACGTTGCCCTTCTCGGCATCATAATCGGAGGAATGATGGCTGTTGATATGGGCGGCCCTATTAACAAAGCTGCTTATACGTTCGGTCTAGCGACACTTGATGCAGGAAACTATTCCATTATTGCTGCTGCTATGGCTGGCGGTATGGTACCACCTTTAGCTATGGCTTTTGCTTCTACAGTTTTCAAAAATAAATTTACGAAACAAGAACGTGAGTCAGGAAAAACAGCATATGCGCTCGGTGCATTCTTTATCACTGAAGGAGCCATTCCTTTCGCTGCCGCTGACCCTGCGAGAGTTATTCCTTCTATGGTGATTGGTTCAGCATTAACAGGGGCTCTTACGATGTTATTCAGCATTGGATTAACTGCTCCTCACGGCGGTATTGTTGTCATCGGACTTGTTGAAGGTGGATTCGTTCAAGCCGCTCTATATATTTTAGCCATCTTAATTGGTTCGGTCGTTGCAGCAATTATTGTAGGAACCTTGAAAAAAGACCTAAGAAAAGCTTAAAATAATAGAGTTAGGGTAATCTTTTATAAGAGACTTATTTTGAGGAGGAATTAAAATGGTAGAAAAAACATTCAATATTACTTCATCAGACGGCGTACACGCTCGTCCAGCAACTGTACTTGTACAAAACGCAGGAAAGTATGAGTCAGATATTAACCTTCATTACAAAGAGAAGGCCGTAAACTTAAAATCCATTATGGGGATTATGAGTCTTGGAATTCCTTCAGGAGCTGAAGTTAAAATCACAGCTGAAGGAAGCGACGAACAAGAAGCTCTAGATCATCTTGCTACAACTTTAAAGAACGAAGGGTTGGGGGAATAACAGCATGACACAACTTCAAGGGATTGCAGCTTCCAGCGGTATTGCGATTGCAAAAGTCTATCGTCTGGAAGCGCCAGACCTTTCTTACAGCAAGACAGACGTAGAACAGCCGGAACAAGAAGTTAAAAGATTGCATGATGCTCTTGAAATTTCTAAACAAGAATTAGAAAAAATCAAAGAGCATACAAAGGCCTCTTTAGGTGATGAGCACGCAGAAATTTTCTCTGCTCACTTACTCGTCTTAAGTGATCCAGAGCTTATTAAACCAATTGAAGACAAAATAAAAACAGATAACGTAAACGCAGAGGCTGCGTTAGACGAGACTGCAAATATGTTTATCGATATGTTTAAAGGGATGGACAATGAGTACATGCGTGAGCGTGCGGCTGATATTCAGGATGTAACGAAACGCGTAATGGCTCACTTGCTTAATGTTACTTTCCCAGATCCTGCTCTCATCAACGAGGAAGTCGTTATCGTGGCAGACGATTTAACTCCTTCTGATACTGCACAACTTAACAAGCAGTATGTTAAAGGATTTACGACCGACATCGGTGGACGTACCTCCCACTCTGCTATTATGGCTCGCTCCTTAGAAATTCCAGCTGTTGTTGGTACAAAAGAAGTGACAAGTCAAGCAGATAAAGATGTCATGATTATCGTAGACGGAATCGATGGTGACGTCATCATTAACCCTTCTTCCGATGAAATTACAAAGTATGAACAGAAACAACAAGAATTTGAAAAGAAAAAACAAGAGTGGGCTAAGCTGAAAGATGAAGCTACAGTGACATCTGAAGGCGAACACGTGGAACTTGCTGCCAACATTGGTACTCCTGAAGATGTTGAAGGTGTATTAAACAATGGAGGCGAAGGCGTAGGACTTTATCGTACAGAGTTCCTTTATATGGGTAAAAATCAGCTCCCAACCGAAGAAGAACAGTACGACGCTTATTCTTCTGTTTTAAAGCAAATGGGAGACAAGCCTGTGGTCGTACGTACTTTAGACATTGGCGGAGACAAGGAATTAGATTACTTAGACTTGCCAAAAGAGATGAACCCGTTCTTAGGCTATCGAGCCATTCGTTTATGCCTTGAACGTGATGATATTTTCCGTGTTCAGCTTCGAGCTCTTCTCCGTGCAAGTGTGCATGGCAACTTAAAAATCATGTTCCCAATGATTGCCACGTTAGAAGAATTCCGTGAAGCTAAAGCTATTCTTGAAGAAGAGAAGCAGAAGCTTATTGAGGAAGGACAAGACGTAGCTGAATCCTTTGAAATAGGAATGATGGTTGAAATTCCGGCTACTGCCGTTATTGCTCGTCAATTTGCTAAAGAAGTTGACTTCTTTAGTATCGGTACAAATGACCTTATTCAATATACGATGGCAGCTGACCGTATGAACGAACAAGTTTCTTATTTGTACCAGCCATATAACCCAGCGATTCTTAACTTAGTTAACAACGTCATTGAAGCAGCTCATGCAGAAGGTAAGTGGGCTGGAATGTGTGGAGAAATGGCAGGAGACGAAATTGCAATTCCTATTTTGTTAGGTCTCGGCTTAGATGAGTTTAGTATGAGTGCGACATCTATCCTACCGGCTCGTACACAGATTAAAGATCTTTCTAAGAAAGAACTGGCTTCTTTTAAAGATGAAATCCTTTCCATGGGTACATCAGAAGAAGTGGTTCAATTTGTAAAAGAGAAAACAAACCAGTCTTAAATAAAAGTTAGCGTAAGGTGATACACTAACGATATAAAGAGAAGGAGGGACATTCCCTCCTTCTCTTTTAAAATCATCCGAGAAAGAAGGAATGGCATGACTTTCACCATTGTAATGATTGTATGTATCGCTATTGTACTAGGAATAGCGGGCGCTTTTTGGGCAGCCATATCAAAAGGTTATGATTACAAACATACTATTGATCCCCACCCTGACGATGCAAATAAAAATGAAGAAAACAAATCAAAAGAAGCTGAACACCATTAAAGGGCTCAGCTTCTTTTCATAAAATGATCTTTTTGAATTTCAACCGGTACGGGGTTTCTAGTTTTAGCTCTAGGTATTGCAGAAGGATACCCCATCTGTAATACGCCTATTATTTTATGCTTCTTCTTATCCAGTCCTATACTGTCCATAAACGTCTCATCATGGATATAAGGACTAGATGTCCATAAAACTCCAATCCCTTTTCCCCAAGCTGCTAATTGAACATTTTGAATATATGCACATACCGCAGCAAAGTCTTCTTCATATCTGTGAACATCTTGATCCCTCTCCATATATATCAGGGCATGATGAGGAATCTCCACTAGAAAATTTTTGATCCCCTCCATCATTTTAAAAGCTTTCTCTTTAGAATAACCTTCGGTAAAACCGCTTCTTTTATAACTATTAATAACTTGTTCAGCAAAGTCAATCGCACCTTCTTGTTGAAACATTTTCACCATCCATGGCTGTTTCATTCGATGGTTCGGTGCCCAGCTCGCTAATTGAAAAATCTCTTTTAATTCTTCCTCTGCTATGATACTTGGTTGAAAATCGTGAATTGACCTTCTGGCTGTTATTGCTTCATAAAGCTCCAAATAAGACACCTCTATTAATCATTGAAAAGTTGAATAAATTGGTGAGCTACATAATACATCCATTCTTCAAAGAAAAAAGGAAGTTTTGTTTCTAAAGATTGGTAAGCCGAATACCTAGTGGCCACACCTTCTACCACCATACCTATGTCTTCAGCTAAACCTACCGCTCTTTTTAAATGATAAGTGTCGCTAACTAATATTACAGAATGGATGTTTTGTTTTTGTATGATGACTTCCGTATTTTTTAAATTTTCTTCAGTCACTAGGGACTTGTCTTCTACGATGATGTCTTCCTCAGGAACACCTTGTTCAACTGCATAGTTTTTGCCTACTTCCCCTTCAGAAGTACTTGAACCATTTCCAGCTCCTCCAGTGACAATCAAATACTCCACCTGTTCTTTTTTATAAAGCTCAATACCTTGTTTTAGCCGCCCCTCAAATACTGGACTAGGCGAGCCATTCCACTGAGCAGCTCCTAATACAATAGCCGCGTCTGCTTCAGCATCTAAGTTATCTTCTCCATAAGTCCAAATGGAGTATCCTGTATACCCTATATAAATAACAATACTCACTAAAATAAGTTGTATCACTTTCTTCATGTTGTCATTCTCCTACAAGTCTTCTACTTCTCATCATACATGAAAACACAAAAAAAAGCCTCCCTCGAATGTACGAGAGAGACTTAAAATCGTGATTACTTATTAAGGTTGTAGAACGCTTGATTTCCAGCATAGTTTGCTGTTCCAAGCAGCTGGTCTTCAATACGCAGAAGCTGGTTATACTTCGCCACACGGTCTGTACGTGATGGAGCACCAGTTTTAATTTGACCTGCGTTTGTAGCTACAGCGATATCGGCAATCGTTGCATCTTCAGTTTCGCCAGAGCGGTGAGAGATAACTGCCGTATACCCAGCACGTTTAGCCATTTCAATTGCTTCAAAGGTTTCAGTCAAGCTACCGATTTGGTTCACTTTAATCAAGATGGAGTTACCCACTCCCTCTTTAATCGCACGGCTTAACTTCTTAGTGTTAGTTACGAATAAATCATCACCAACAAGCTGCACGCGATCGCCAATGCGGTCAGTAAGAAGCTTTGTACCTTCCCAGTCATTTTCGTCTAAGCCATCTTCAATAGAAACGATTGGATACTTGTTCACAAGTTCTTCGTACCAATCCACCATTTCTTCAGAAGTACGAACGACACCTTCACCTTTAAGGTTATACTTGCCATCCTCATAGATTTCAGAAGAGGCTACGTCCATAGCAAGTCTAACTTCTTCATCTGGCTTGTATCCAGCTTCTTCAATTGCTTCAATAATAGTAGATAGAGCTTCTTCATTTGAACCAAGGTTTGGTGCAAATCCACCTTCGTCACCAACACCTGTGTTGTAGCCTTTAGATTTAAGAACTTTTTTCAAGGCATGGAAAATTTCTGCACCCATGCGAACGGCTTCTTTAAAGGTAGGAGCGCCAACTGGCATAATCATAAACTCTTGAATGTCTACGTTATTATCAGCATGCTCTCCTCCGTTTAAGATGTTCATCATTGGAGTTGGCAGTGTAGATGCTGTGAATCCTCCAAGGTATTTGTAAAGTGGTAGATCTAGTACATCAGCTGCAGCATGTGCTACGGCCATAGAGACACCCAGAATAGCGTTAGCTCCTAGTTCGCCTTTATTTTCTGTACCATCAAGCTCAATCATCATTTGGTCAATAATGACTTGTTGAGTAACATCCATTCCTAAAAGGTTGGGAGCAATTTTTTCATTTACGTTATCAACCGCTTTTTGAACACCTTTACCAAGGTAGCGATCTTTGTCACCGTCACGTAATTCTACAGCTTCATATTCACCTGTAGAAGCACCACTTGGTACAAGGGCACTACCAAAGGCTCCTGATTCTGTATAAACTTCAACTTCAACTGTTGGGTTACCACGAGAGTCTAATACTTCGCGTGCGTAAACGTCAGTAATATATGGCATAGTTTTTCTCTCCTTTATTTAATTAATGATTTTCCTGTCATTTCTTTAGGTTGTTCAACTTCTAATAGCTGTAACAGGGTAGGAGAAAGATCTCCTAAAATTCCACCTTCACGTAATTCAATGCCGTCTTTTGTTATGATGACCGGTACTGGATTGGTCGTGTGAGCCGTCATAGGATTCCCTTCTGAGGTCGTCACCTCATCAGAATTTCCGTGATCTGCAGTAATGATGGTCTGTCCACCTTTTTCATGGATCTTATCGACAATCTTACCTAAGCACTCATCAACGGTTTCAATCGCTTTGATCGTAGGTTCAAGCATTCCTGAATGGCCTACCATATCCGGGTTTGCAAAGTTTAAAATGATAGCATTGTGCTTGTCAGCATCAAGTTCTTCTAACAAAGCATCTGTTACTTCATATGCACTCATCTCTGGCTGCAGATCATAAGTGGCTACTTTAGGAGAATCGATAAGGATGCGCTCTTCCCCATCGAATTCCTCTTCACGACCACCACTCATGAAGAATGTAACGTGTGGATATTTTTCAGTTTCAGCAATACGAAGCTGTTTCAATCCATTATTAGATAGAACTTCACCAATTGTGTTTTTTAGATCATTTGGTGCAAATGCTACTTTGCTGTTTACAGCATCACTATATTGAGTCATGCCAACAAAATAAAGATTTTTTGGTGCTTCTTCTCCACGGTCAAAATCTTCAAAATCATCATTAGCGAATGAGCGAGATAGTTGAATCGCACGGTCAGGCCGGAAATTGTAAAACACAATGGCATCTTCATCTTCCATGTTACCAACCGGTTCACCATTCTTATCAGTAACGACAAAGGGTTCTACAAATTCATCGTAAATTCCTTTTTCGTAAGATTCATCAATGGCTTGTAGTGGATTCGTATAAGCAGGGCCTTTGCCATAAGCAATCGCATCGTACGATTTCTTCACACGATCCCAGCGATTGTCTCGGTCCATCGCAAAATAACGACCTCCGATGGTAGCAAATTCCCCAATCCCGATCTCACTCATTTTATCTTGGGCTTCTTTAATATACTTTTTAGCTGATTGCTGGTCTACGTCACGGCCATCTAAAAAGCCATGTACATAAACCTTATCTACTCCATAATCTTTTGCCAACTGAATAAGGGCATACATATGATTAATATGGCTATGGATGCCTCCATCAGAAAGCAGGCCAAAAATGTGAAAGGCTTTATTGTTGTCTTTAGCATGTTGGACTGCTTTAACCAGTTCTTCATTCTTAGCAAACTCTTCTTCGCGAATCGACAGGTTAATTCGAGTTAAGCTCTGGTAAACCACTCGACCCGCCCCAATGTTTAAATGACCTACTTCAGAGTTACCCATTTGTCCTTCAGGTAAACCAACGGCTTCTCCACATGCTTCTAGCTGGGAATGAGGATACTCGTTCCAAAATCGATCAAAGTTAGGCGTATTAGCCTGCTTAACGGCATTTCCCATCTCTTCGTTCCGAAGAGCATAACCGTCAAGTATGATTAAAGCGGCTAAGTTCTGCTTACTCATGCTTACCTGCCTCCACTAATTTTAAGAAAGAATCAGCTTCAAGGCTCGCTCCGCCTACTAACGCTCCATCAATATCAGATTGTGAAAGAAGTTCATCGACGTTAGCTGGTTTAACACTACCGCCATACTGAATACGTACTTCATCTGCTACTTCAGAACCATAGAAATCGATGAGCACACGGCGGATGTGCGTGCACACTTCATTAGCTTGCTCAGACGTTGCTGTACGTCCTGTGCCAATAGCCCAAATAGGTTCGTAAGCAACGATTACTTTAGAAGCTTGTTCATCTGTTAAACCTTCAAAAGCTTGTTTTACTTGATTTTCTACATGATCCATCGTTTGATTTGCTTCACGCTGTGCTAAAGATTCACCAACACAAACAATAGGAGTTAAATCATGCTTGAAAGCAGCATGAACTTTTTTGTTTACTTCTTCATCTGTTTCTTTGAAGATTTCACGACGCTCAGAGTGTCCTAGTACAACATACTTAACACCTAGTTCATTCAGCATCACTGGACTCACTTCTCCAGTAAAAGCTCCACTTTCTTCGAAGTGCATGTTTTGAGCACCGATTTCAAGAGAAGTTCCTTTTGTTTCTTCAACTAGCTTTTGTAAGAAAGGAAATGGAGCACAAACTACAGATTCAACCTGATCGGAAGATGGAACCTCGTTTTTTGCCGTTTGAATAAAATCTTCCGCTTCTGTGTGCGTTTTGTTCATTTTCCAGTTTCCTGCAATAACTTGTTTACGCATGATTTCATCACCTCTCCTTATTATTTATCGTTGAGTAACGCCAAGCCTGGAAGTTCTTTTCCTTCCATGAACTCTAGCGAAGCTCCGCCCCCTGTGGATACGTGATCCATAGCATCTGCATAGCCAAATTTCTCTACAGCAGCAGCTGAGTCTCCGCCTCCAATTACAGTATAACCTTGCGTTTCAGAAAGTGCTTGAGCTACGTCCTTCGTTCCGTTAGCAAATGTTTCTAACTCGAACACTCCCATTGGGCCGTTCCAGATCACTAGCTTGGAATCATTAATGATCTTCGCGTACTTTTCACGCGTTTTCGGACCAATATCCAGGGCTTCCCATTCGGCCGGAATACTGTCAATGGCTACTTCTTTCGTATTCGCTGAGTCAGAAAAATCATCTGCTACGATTACGTCTTCAGGCATGACAAAGTCGACACCTTTTTCTTCTGCTTTTTTCATATATTCTTTAGCTAAATCAATCTTGTCCTCTTCTAGTAAGGACTTACCGATCTCAAGACCTTGAGCCTTAACAAATGTATAAGCCAGTCCTCCACCGATAATTAAGTGATCTACTTTATCAATCAAATTGTCAATTACGCCAATTTTATCTTTTACCTTAGCTCCACCAATAATCGCTGTAAAAGGACGTTCAGGATTAGAAAGGGCTTTTCCTAGTACATTGATTTCTTTCTCCAGAAGAAATCCAGCAACAGCAGGGATATATTCTGCAACACCCGCTGTAGATGCATGTGCACGGTGAGCAGCTCCAAAGGCGTCATTTACGTAGAGATCAGCCATATCAGCAAAAGCTTTAGCTAAATCTGCATCGTTTTTCTCTTCACCAGGATGGAAACGAACGTTCTCTATAAGGAGAATGTCTCCGTCTTCCATTTCAGAGATGGCTTTGTTTACTTCGTCACCATAAACCTCATCTGTCTTCGTAACTGTTTTACCCACATGCTCGCTTAAACGCTTAGCTACTGGGTCAAGTCTTAATTCCTCAACTACTTCACCTTTAGGTCGTCCGAGGTGACTTGAAAGAATGACTTTAGCGCCATTTCCAGTTAAATACTCAATAGTAGGGAGAGCCGCTTTAATTCTAGTATCATCTGTGACTTCTCCTCCACTCATAGGAACGTTAAAATCCACGCGGCAAAATACAGTTTTACCTTGTACTTCTACATCACGAATGGTTTGTTTATTCATAAATGACAACCTCCTCTTTTAATCAACTGCTTTCCTTATCCATTATGTACATTTCCACAAACAGCGTTTATGGAAACGCATGAACAAGGAATTTGATTTAAACATGGGTAAAGGAGGAGGACATGAGACCCCCTCCTTTACCAAAGATTTATCTAGTATGACCAATAAACGGTGTTTATATTATAGGCCTTGCTTTTTAAGGAATGCAGCTAGATCTACACAACGGTTAGAATAACCAAACTCATTGTCGTACCAAGAAACGACTTTAACCATGTTATTTTCAAGAGTTAGAGTAGACTGTCCATCGATGACAGAAGAGTAAGTGCTTCCGTTATAGTCAGAAGAAACTAGAGCTTCGTCGCTGTATCCAAGGATTCCTTTAAGTTCACCTTCAGCTTCAGCTTTAAGAGCTTCGTTTACTTGTTCAGCTGTAACGTCTTGATCAAGTTCAGCTACTAAGTCAACGATAGATACGTTTTTAGTTGGCACACGCATTGCCATACCAGTAAGGCGGCCTTCTAATTCAGGAAGAACTTTTGCTACTGCCTGCGCAGCACCTGTAGTCGTTGGAATGATGTTTTCAGCAGCCGCACGAGCACGACGGTAGTCTTTGTGTGGAAGATCAAGAATTTGCTGATCGTTCGTGTAAGAGTGAACTGTAGTCATCATACCGCGCTTAAGACCAAATTTGTCATTAAGAACTTTAGCGTATGGTGCTAGACAGTTTGTCGTACAAGAAGCGTTTGAAATAACATCATGCTCATCTTTGTTGTAATCTTTTTCGTTAACACCCATAACAACTGTGAAGTCTTCACCTTTAGCTGGTGCAGAGATTACAACTTTCTTAGCTCCTGCTTCAAGGTGTTTTCTAGCGTCTTCACCTTGTGTGAAACGGCCAGTAGATTCGATAACAACTTCTACGCCAAGGTCTCCCCAGCCAAGCTGCGCTGGATCTTTTTCAGAAATAACTTTAATTTCTTTACCGCCTACTACTAGGTTGTCCCCGTTAACAGTAACTTCTTGATCAAGTTTACCGTGTACAGTGTCATACTGTAGCAAGTGAGCCAGCATATTCGCATCTGTTAAATCGTTAACAGCTACTACTTCTACCTCTTCGTTGTTTAAAGATGCGCGGAAAACATTACGTCCAATACGGCCGAAACCGTTAATTCCTACTTTTACAGTCATTCAAAATTCCTCCTTGAATTTAATAAAAAATTTATCTTAAAGGGACGAATCCCTTAAAAGCTCTTGAGCGGCTCCTTCATCTGTGATTAACACATTGCTCTGTCCTGGTTTGAAATAGGATTCAATAGCTTGAGCTTTCGTGTGACCACCAGCCACGGCGATAATATTTTTTGCATATTTCAAATCTTCAAGCTGTAATCCAACTGTTCGCACTTTATGAACAATTTCACCTTGTTGATTAAAATAGTAGCCAAACGCCTCGCCTACTGCATGATTTTCTTGAATTTTTTCCATTTCACCTTTCGAGGTTTTCCTACGTTCTGCCATTGTCACTGCATCACCAACACCATGGATGACAATGTCAGCATTTCGAATCATATTGAGAATTTCTTTAATCGAAGGTTCTTCAATTATAGTCTGGTAGGAACTCTCACTTAAAGGGTCTGGAACGTATAAAAGACGATAATCACCTTTCGCTTTTTTTGCCATTTCAGCACAAATGGTGTTCGCTTGATTTTCAACGCGTTCACCTAAACCGCCTCTTGCAGGGACAAACATACAATGTTCAGCATCGTTAAGCGGCGTCATTTTTTCCGCCACAGCTGCCATTGTAGTTCCACCCGTTATCGCTACAGTGTTATTCGGCTTTAATTTACTTTGAAGAAATGTCACACAAGCTTTTCCCATTTCATGTTTTACCCAATCCAGCTCATCGCTATCCCCTGGAACTACTACGACATAATCTAAATTTAACTTTTCCCTTAAACGGTTTTCTAAAACCTTTATGCCCGTCACGTCTTTAATAAACTCAGAAAGCTGCTCAAGGATACTTTGACCCTCATAGGTCAAATGCATTCCTCTAGAAGTTATCTCTATAGCTCCCAGCTTATTAAGGTAATCCACTTCACTACGAACCGTTCGCTCAGCGAGTTCGATGTTTTCTGATAATGTTCTTCTTCCCACTGGCTGCATGAGCTGTATGTAGTGAAGCAATTGGTAACGACGCTGCATGATTTCAAGAACATCAGGGAATAATCTTTTCTGTAGATCAATTAAAGCTCTCATCGTAATAGCTCCTTTAAAATGCGAAATACATAGACCGGGGTAAATGCGTCCCAGGCAGTCATATTCTGTCCCACTAGGAGCAAAAAAATATTCTATTCACCTATTATATTAACAGTGTGAAATTGCCTGCGCAAGTTATAAAATGGCGCAAGATCAATGTAAACGCTCTCTTATTGTAGAGAGGTCTATTTGACGGTACTCAAGTTCTTCACCATTTATATCCAGCACAGGGA
The DNA here is from genome assembly GCF_014636475.1 of Halobacillus andaensis. Classification (GTDB taxonomy): domain Bacteria; phylum Bacillota; class Bacilli; order Bacillales; family Halobacillaceae; genus Halobacillus_A; species Halobacillus_A andaensis. The sequence continues at coordinate 451,396 of NZ_BMEL01000004.1, read as the reverse complement.
TTTCCACCAAATATTTTTGCTCCAGTTTTCTATTACCCTCTATATCGACTTCTTTAACATCAATTTCATAATTACTTTTTAAAATTTCGATTAGACTTCTCACTTCATCACACAAACAGCAGTTTTGTTTGCCATAAAAAATTATTCTATTCATACAAACCCCTCATATATACCATTTGCTTCTAGTGTAGCATGTATACAAAAATAAGGACACGTTAAGAGACGTGTCCTTTTTTATCATAAAAGCCATGTTCAATTTTATACTTTTTTGTATTCAAGAATTGAGATAGTTCTTCTTCGCTGTCAAGTCTTTCAGGTGATCGTTTCATGGAATCGAAATTGAAAGATAAATTACGTTGATTCATCATATCAAAGACATGTACTCTACGATCATCAGAAACTCTTTCAGTCGACATAATTTTAAATCGAAGAATGTTTGTCATAAAAACTCCTTTTTAATTAAAAGCGATCAGCAGTTCCTATTACACCCTCTAGAGTAACATAGAATGGTAAAATAATAAACCCGTACTATTATATTGAACAAACAAATATATGTGTATAAGAATTGTACATCACGTAGATTGAAAAACCTATATTATTATACAAGTATAATAAAAAACAGACTGGGACATAAGTAAAGCCTTGATGTCAAAAAACGAACGATAAAAACTGAATCGTTTAAGCTCAGATCAATAGCGCAGTCAAAATACCGTGGAGCAACACTATTGCAGCGAGGGAGCATAAGGGTACCTGGTACCTGGTGCGCAAGAGGAAGCTGAGGCGTGCCCACTGAAATCGAAGTGGTTTGACGGAGAGATGGTAAACTCCTTTCTTGGCACATAAAAAATCCGAACTGATTTCAATAAAATCGTTCGGATTATATTATGCCTTTATTCAGTTTTGTCCCAGCGTCTAATTTCATTTATATTAAGCGCGCCCGAGAGGATTCGAACCTCCGACTGACGTAGAACCGGAATCTACCGCTCTATCCAACTGAGCTACGGGCGCAAAACAAAAAGTGCAAAATCTATTATACTTACGAATGGGGAGAAAAGCAAGACGCACAGCCTAAACTTCTTTTTATTCATACTAAGATTCATACGTTTATCCATGGTAAATTAGGGAAAGATGGTATAAGAAATATGTCAAAGGGTTTTGTTTGACCTTTTCTGACCTTAACTGTATTATAAAATTACATTCCATCATAAATGTATGATAATAAGGAGGAATTAGAATGAATTTAGTCCCTACAGTTATTGAACAAACGAACAGAGGAGAGCGTGCTTACGATATCTATTCACGCCTACTCAAAGACCGTATTATTATGTTAGGTAGTCCAATTGACGACAATATCTCAAACTCTGTTGTCGCGCAACTACTTTTCTTAGCCGCTGATGATCCAGACAAAGATATCTCTCTTTACATTAACTCACCAGGTGGTTCCATAACATCTGGAATGGCGATTTATGATACAATGCAATTCATTAAGCCAGATGTGTCCACGATCTGCACAGGAATGGCCGCTTCCATGGGAGCTTTCTTATTAAACGCAGGTACAAAAGGAAAACGTTACGCACTGCCAAACAGTGAAGTCATGATTCACCAGCCTCTAGGCGGTACTCAAGGTCAAGCATCTGATATTGAAATTCATGCTAAACGTATTATTAAAATGCGTGAAAAACTGAACCAAATTCTATCTGAAAGAACGGGTCAGCCAATTGAAGTTATTGAACGTGACACAGATCGTGACAATTTCATGTCTGCCCATGAAGCTGTAGAGTATGGTTTAATTGATAAAGTAATGGAAAAAACAAACGAAAAATAATGAGAATTTTAAACCCCGCTGCCTAAAAGCAGTGGGGTTTTTTTGAGAAGAAGTTCTTCTAAGTATATGAGAACGTTCCCTTATTTAATCTGTTCATTTTTTCACATAAATAACCTTACGACTGCTTAACGAATTCTGTTAACTCTTTGAGGACTACTTCCTCATCTGAACCATCCACAATTAACTTTATCTCTTCGCCTTGCCCTACAGCTAGACTCATTAACCCCATAATGCTTTTCGCGTTAATTCTTTTATTGTCTTTTTCAATAAATACGTCTGAAGTGTAGCGGTTTGCGAGTTGAACAAATTGAGCTGCTGGCCTTGCTTGAAGTCCTGTGGTTAAATCAATTGTAATATTTTTTTCCTTCATTTATCATTTCTCCTTCCTAACATGCAAGTAAGTGTAGAAAGCGCATTCATAAATTTGAAATAAAGAACGCTACTCTTTAGAGTGCGTTCTTTATTGAAATCATTATAGCACGAATCAATGCTTTTGACATTACTTTTGACTACTTTCTTGTATCTCTCCCCGTCGAACTTTATCAGCAAATTCATCAATTTTTCTTAAACGATGGTTAATTCCCGATTTGCTGATGGGGGATCCAGAGACAAGTTCACCTAATTCTTTGAGTGATACTTCTTGATGGTCATAACGTAAACGGGCAATTTCCTGTAATTTATCAGGTAACGCCTCTAAACCGACCGTGCTTTTAATGAATTTTATATTTTCTACTTGCCTAAAAGCAGCGCCAATTGTTTTATTTAAATTTGCAGTTTCGCAATTTACCAGCCGGTTCACTGAATTTCTCATATCTCTAACGATTCGTACATCTTCGAATTTAAACAGGGCTTGATGGGCTCCTATATTACTAATAAGCTCTGTGATTTTTTCAGCTTCTTTCAAATAAGTGATAAACCCTTTTTTCCGTTCAAGTGTACGCGCATGGAGCCCGAAACTGTTCATCAGCTCGCACAACGCTTCATTATGCTCTTGATCTGAGGAATAGATCTCTAAATGATAAGAGGAAGTTTCCGGATTATTAACCGATCCACCCGCAAGAAAAGCTCCTCTTAAGTAAGCTCTTTTACAACAGGTAGTTTTTAAATACTTCTTCGGAATATTAGGATTTATAGAAAGGGGACCTTTTAAAATTTCTAGATCATTTAAAACTTTCTCAGCATTATCTTTCATCCTAACAATGTACACATTATTCTTCTTAAGCCTCATTTTTTTTCGAACAAGCAATTCCACAGGATACGGATAAAGCTTTTTAATTAACGTATAAATTCTTCTGGCTATTGCAGCATTTTCCGTTTGGACATCCAATAGATAGCTTTGATTAGATAGTGAGAAAGTTCCGTTCATGCGCACTAGCGCGGCAAGTTCGGATTCATTACAGCATTCATCCGCCTCTACATTTGTTAACTCTTTTTTTATCTCTGAAGCAAATGACATCACTGTTCACCCCCAACCTTTTTTAAATCATAGAATACAGTAAATGAGCCAACTTATTCGTATCATGACGAATCGTAGACTTATTACGATCTAAAATGTCTTCTTCTATAATCTCAATTCCCATCTTCTTCACACGATCGATATCATAGATGACGGGTTCTGCATTTTCTTCAGCGTAAATTTTCTTTACAGCAGGAGCAATCGGTTGATTATGAACAATAATGGAGTTAATCGTTCCTTTACCCACATGATCGTGCAGCGCCTGCACATGATCACCAGCTGAATACCCCGATGTTTCTCCTTGTTGTGTCATCACATTACAAACATACGTCACCTTTGCTTTTGTTTTCTGTAATGCTTCTCTAATTTCAGGAACTATAATATTCGGCATAATACTTGTGTATAAGCTTCCCGGTGCAATAACAACTAAATCAGCTTCTTTAATCGCCATAGTGGCTTCAGGCAAAGGCTGGATTGGCAATGGGCTGACAAATACCCGTTTAATTTTTTTATTTTGCTTAGGAATGTTTGATTCCCCTGAAACGATCGTGCCATCTTCCATTTCAGCGTGCAGATTCATCGAATGATTGGCTGTAGGATAAATATTACCACGGACATTTAGAACTTTAGATATTTCTTTTATTCCATTATAAAAATCCCCTGTCATGGAAGTCATAGCTGCCAGCAGCAGGTTACCCATAGAATGCCCAGATAGGCCATTTCCATTTGCAAAGCGATGTTGAAACAAATCCAGAAGCATAGGCTCTGCATCTGATAAAGCAGCAAGAACGTTTCGAATATCCCCTGGTGCAGGTATAGCAAGTTCATTACGAAGTCTTCCAGAGCTTCCACCATCGTCAGCAACAGTAACAATGGCTGAAAGGTCAATAGGAAAATATTTAAGTCCTCGTAACAATACCGGCATCCCCGTTCCCCCGCCAATCACGACCACTCGTGGCTTCGTTGAACGATTCATGAATTACAGACCCTTTCTTTTATCTATATCTCGATGGGTTACATGAGTTGTGAAATCTTTTGAGAAATAATTAGAAAGATGTTCAGCTAACGTAACAGAGCGGTGTTGACCGCCCGTGCACCCAATAGCAATAACCAATTGACTTTTACCTTCTCTCCGGTATTGAGGAAGCATGAATTGTAATAGATCCGTTAGCTTTTCCAGAAACTTTTGCGTATCAGACCATTTCAGTACATAAGAAGAAACTTCAGAATTCAAACCTGTCAATGGCCGCATTTGTTCAACATAGTGTGGGTTAGGAAGAAAGCGGACATCAAACACTAAATCAGCATCGATCGGAACACCATATTTAAAACCAAATGAGACCATTTGTACGGAGAATACTTGTTGTTCTTTTGCTTTATATTGATCTAAAATTCGATCTCTTAATTCCCTAGGTTTTAAGCTGGTCGTATGGATAATGGTCTGAGCACGCCCTCGAAGCTCATCTAATAATTTACGCTCTTGGCGAATACCTTCAAGCGGCAGTCCTTCCTGCGCTAGAGGGTGGGACCTTCTCGTTTCTTTATAACGAGATACTAGGGCTTGATCTTCAGCATCTAAAAACAAAACATGAGCTTCCAGCCAGTCTTCTTTACTGACTTGATCAAGTGATTCAAATAAAGCATCAAAAAATTCCCTGCCACGTAAATCCATTACTAGAGCTACATTACGAATGTCATTCGTCGAATCTTTCATCAACTCTAGAAATTTCGGCAGCAAAGCCGGTGGTAAATTATCTACACAAAAGTACCCTAAATCCTCAAAGCTTTGAATGGCTACTGTCTTTCCCGCACCTGACATACCTGTAATAATCACTAACTGAGTGCTTTGCTCTTTTTCCAACATATTTTTCGCCCCCTGGTTACTTAGGTCGAGAAGGATCCATATCTTGATCAATTAATTTAAAATCGGTGGTATATACAAAAGTTCCGTATATTTGATCTTCACTATTTAAGATATGTTTAAAAATGTGACGATCTCCTTCAGCCATCGGCTTATCTAGAACCTCGTTCACATCCACCCACTCTAATTCTCCTTCCTCGCTGAACTCAAGGAGCTCACCTTGAAAAGAAGTGGTTTGAAAAGTAAACATCATCCATTCTTGGACGGTTTCATTGTCCTCTTTCATAATAAATGTAAAAGAACCCTTTAATTCAGGATCAACAATATCTAGTCCTGTTTCTTCTTTAAACTCACGGATCACGGAGTCTTTAATGTTTTCCCCGGCTTCCATCTTCCCGCCAGGAACCACATACCATCCTCGTCTTGGTTTTTTAAGCATTAATACTTGATTATTTACTCGTAAAATACAATTCGCAACACGTTGCACGATCTACTCACCTCATTAATCTCTCTCGAGGACATCTTTATCTATTATACAATGAATACGTGATTCGCCACAATGTTATGCGCCATGATATCTGGGCACAAAAAAAGTGCACAGGTGATAAACACCTGTGCCTAATAGAGATCTATCTATTAAAAGGGGGTCAATTAATCACTTTAAGTGTAACCCAGAAATGTTTCGTTTGTGTTACAGAATCGTTAAGAAGCAGTTACTTTTTAGTTAACAACTTTTAACTCTTCCAACAGGTTTTCAATATAGTGTTGGGCTGATTGTGCAGCAATACTGCCATCTCCTGTTGCTGTAACGATTTGACGCAGTTCTTTTTCGCGGATATCGCCAGCTGCGAAAACACCAGGCACTTTTGTTTCCATGCGTTCATCCGTTTCGATATAACCTTGCTCATTGTTAATTCCCAATGATTCAAATGGTCCGCTCAGCGGGTTCATTCCAATATAGATGAACGTGCCATTTGTTTTAAAGTCATATTCTTCATTTGTTTTGTTGTTGTGCAGAGTAACACTGCCAACTTTGCCGTTTTCTTCATTAATCGTCTTCACTTCTGTATTCCAAATGAAGTTAATTTTATCATTATCAAACGCTCGATCTTGAAGGATTTTTTGAGCACGAAGCTCATCACGGCGGTGAACAATTGTAACTTTACTTGCAAAGCGTGTTAAATAGACGCCTTCTTCAACAGCAGAGTCTCCTCCACCTACAACAACTAGTTCTTTATCGCGGAAGAAAGCTCCGTCACAAACTGCGCAATAAGAAACGCCGCGGCCGCCCAATTCTTTTTCACCTTGGACACCTAATTCTTTATATTGAGCACCAGTGGTAATAATCACACTGCGGGCTTTATATTCTTTTGACCCAGCTTTTACTGTTTTGTATTCTTTCCCATCCACGATTTCCTTAATATCTCCATAAGCATACTCAGCACCAAATTTCTTGGCATGCTCAAACATTTTATTAGAAAGATCAGGCCCAAGAATACTTTCAAATCCTGGGTAGTTCTCTACATCTTCTGTGTTAGCCATTTGTCCGCCAGGCACCCCTCGCTCAATCATCAGGGTGTCCAGGTTCGCGCGTGACGTATAAACAGCAGCTGTCATCCCTGCTGGGCCGGCTCCTGCAATAATGACATCAAAAATACGATCTTCTGTCATGATGATCAACTCCTCACTTCACTCTACCTTTATTCTTTCCTTATCATAATAAATTGTCGAAACATCGTCCATTAATGTGCTTACTGATGAATCCACGGTCCGCCTTCTTCGCTAAGATGGGGAAATTGTTTACAGCCCTTCTCCCACAGCTGTAACGCTCGCGAGGGCTTTCCAGTTTGATAAGAAGCGATACTGAACCATTTATAATAGCCTCTCCTGCCTACGACTATTTTATTTTTCAATCCACGAAAACGTTCGACGGCTTCTTCGTAATAACCCGCTCTTGTTAAAGTTTCAGCTACAGCTAACTTCTGATGTTCATGCATGGGAAATACATTACGAAGCGGCTCAATATGTTGAAAAGCGGCTTCACGCTGGTCATTCTGCAAATAAAAAGTCGCTAAATTGACGTGAGAATGAATGTCCTTATCATCCGTTTCAAGCCATTTCCTTTCTAAATCAATCGCTTCCTCTTCATTTCCACTATTGAAAAGAGCATATGCATATTGATGCTTCGCTAACGTAAACTCAGGAAAAAGCTGCATCATTTCATGTAAAACAGGTAATGCTTCCTCCCATTCCTCATGTTCAAGGTGATAAAAAGCCGTTTCTTGGTAAAGGATCAATTCATCTTCATCTTCAAATGCATAGTCATTTTCAGCTTCGTCCTCTTCTAATGAATCAAGCATTTCAATTAACTGAGAAGCGGCTTCTTCAAAATCCCCCTCTTTTGCTCTTGCCATATACTTTTCTGCGTATTTTTTAGCATCACTTAACAAACCGAGGTGTGCATAGTTATTAGCCATCAGATAATAACAATCGACGTACTCCTCGCCAAAGTTCGCCACCACATCACTTAAAACTTGGTTGGCGGCATGATAAGAGCCAACTTCCGTATAAACAACCGAAAGCTGGCAAGGATAGAGCGGTTCATCAGGTGATAATTCAATTGCTTTTTTTAACCATTTAACAGCCGAATCAAACCTTCTTTTTTTAAAGGCTTGAATGCCATATGAAAAATAGAAATTACCCGTGGGTAAAAACGGTATAATGTTAGACTGCTTTTCTGTAATGGTTGGATTCGGTGATGTCGTCATGACTGTCCTCCTACTTCCATATCCGTACTCACTAATTATGCAGTATAACACAGAAAGTGATCTTGAAATAGGAGATTTTACTAATTTCTTAAGTTCCTTAGTTGTGGCGCTTTTCCAACACATCTAAAACTTGTTCCAGACTCACGCCTCGGTCAGTCAGCAGAAGAAGTAAATGGAATAATAAGTCCGCAGACTCCATGGATAATTCGTCTGGATCATTGTTTTTAGCAGCGATAATGACTTCGCCTGCTTCTTCTCCAATTTTTTTAGCGATGCGATCGACGCCTTCTTGAAAGAGCTGGGAAGTGTAGGAGCCTTCAGGAAGAGTGGCTTTACGTTCAGCCAATACGTCACGAAGCTGGTCTAGTATTGCATAAGGCTCTGCTTTTGGAGATGTTTTCTCGTTGACAACGGATTCGCCAAAGCAGCTGTAATCGCCTTTATGACAAGCGGGACCTGCAGGGGTCACTTGTACTAAAATCGCATCTTGATCACAATCGTAGTGAAGGCTCTCTACTTTTTGAGTGTTTCCCGAAGTAGCACCTTTGTGCCAAAGCTCCTGGCGGGACCGACTATAGAAGACCGTTTCTCTTTTATCAAGTGTCATTTGTAAAGACTCTTTATTCATATAAGCCAGGGTTAGTACAGCTCTTGATTGAGCATCCTGGACAATCGCAGGGACTAACCCTTTTTCATCAAATTTAATTTCATCTATATTCATCGTACAATAACCCCTTTCGAACGCAAGTGGTCCTTAACGTTCTCAATCGATGTCTCTTTATAATGGAAAATAGAAGCGGCTAAAGCAGCATCTGCGTCTACTTCCTGGAACACTTCAGTGAAATGTTCTGCTGAACCCGCTCCTCCAGAAGCAATGACTGGGACGGTAACCACTTCTTGTACCGCTTGAAGAAGAGGTAAATCAAAACCTGTTTTTTCACCATCTTGATTCATTGAAGTTAATAATATCTCACCTGCACCTAAGCGCACAGCTTCCTGCGCCCAGTCAGTCACGAGACGGTCGGTTGGTGTACGTCCGCCGTGAGTATATACTCGCCACGTCCCCGCATCCTCATCGTAGCGGGCATCAATTGCGACAACAATACATTGGGCACCGAAATAATCTGCGCCTTCTTTAATCAGTTCTGGCCTCTGGACAGCCGCTGAATTCAAAGATACTTTATCCGCTCCGTTACGCAGGGTTTCTTTCATATCTTCAAGAGTGCGAATACCGCCTCCAACTGTAAAAGGAATAGCTAACTCTGAAGCAACAGAACGAACGACATCGATCATTGTTTTTTTTCCTTCATGAGTAGCAGAGATATCTAGAAAAACAAGCTCATCGGCTCCTTGTTCATCATACACCTTTGCTAATTCTACAGGATCACCAGCATCTCGGATATCTACAAACTGTATGCCTTTAACTACGCGCCCTTCTTTCACATCAAGACAAGGTATAATCCGTTTTGACAGCATTATCCTTCCTCCTCTTGCAGTGCTTCTGTTAGCTGAATTCGATTCGTATATAGGGCTTTCCCAACAATAGAACCAATGACGTTTTGCGCTTGGTATTTTCTAAGTTCCTGTAAGTCTTCAATTCCTTTGATTCCACCAGAAGCAATGACATCGACCCCTGTTTCTGTTCCGAGTCTAACGATTTCCTCCACATTCGGGCCTTGAAGCATTCCATCTTTTGCAATATCTGTATAAATAAAAGTTCGGGCTCCGGCTTCAGCCAGTTCCTTACCAAGATCCACTGCTGTAGTTTCTGAACGCTCTAACCAGCCTTCAGTTGCTACAAACCCGTCTCTTGCATCTAAACCAATAACAATTTGCTCTTTGTATTTGTTAAGAAGCTCTTTCGTCAAAGGTAAGTCACGAATAGCTAATGAACCTATGATGACGCGATCGATCCCGCGGCTTAAATAATACTCAACGTCTGCTTCTGAACGAATACCACCGCCGATTTGTACTTTTACATTGAGTTCTTTTGCCACTTTTACAACATGTTCGGCATTTTGCTTAGAACCTTCTTTTGCTCCATCTAAGTCCACCATATGGATCCATGAAGCACCGGCATCAGCAAACCCTTTAGCTACTTCAAACGGATCATCCCCGTATATGGTTTCCTTACTAAAGTCTCCTTGTTCCAATCTCACACATTGTCCATTTCTCATATCAATTGCTGGGAAGATTGTAAAGCTCATTCTGCATGCTCCTCACTGTTTAACCATTCTCTTGCAAAAATTTTCTAATAACTGAATGCCTGCACGTCCGCTTTTCTCAGGGTGAAACTGGCTCGCCACTAGATTGTTCTTACCAACAATAGCAGGTACTGTTTTATGATAGTCTGCGGTGGCAAACAAGATATCTTCCGAATGAGTATCTACTACATAAGAGTGTACAAAATAAACATACTCTTCCCCGACATTCTGCATCAGGGGGTGGCTCTTTTCATGCAGCTGCAGTTGATTCCAGCCCATGTGTGGCACTTTATAAGTTTGTCCCGTTTCATCTTCACCTGGAAACCTAACTATTTTCCCGGGAAATAAACCGAGCCCATCTGTTAAACCGCCTTCTTCACTTTGTTCAAATAACAGTTGCATGCCTAAACAGATTCCATAAATCGGAACTTGGTTTTCTACTTTTTGTTTGATAAAGTCGATAAATCCATGTTCTTTTAGAGCCTTCATTGCATCAGGAAAGGCACCGACTCCCGGCAAAATATATCCATCGCAGTCCAGGATTTCCTCAGGGCGTTCTCCGATGGTATATGGTACATCCATCCGCTCCAATGCTTTTGAGACACTGAACAAATTCCCCATTCCATAGTCAATGATACCAATCATTTATAAACTTCCTTTCGTACTAGGGACTCCTTTGATTCGTGGATCTACTTGAGTCGCTTCATCTAATGCTCTTGCAAAAGCTTTAAACATAGCTTCAATAATATGGTGGGTATTATGACCATGATGAAGCACAATATGTAAGTTCATACGAGCTTCAACTGCCAGCTTCCAGAAGAATTCATGGACGTTTTCCGTATCAAATGTACCTACTCGACCTTTAGGAAGCTCAGCCCGCCATTCCAAATGTGGACGATCACTTAAATCAACGGCTACTGTAACAAGAGTTTCATCCATTGGCAAAGTCATTGAACCGTAGCGTTTGATTCCGTATTTATCACCTAATGCTTCTCTTAATGCTTGTCCAAGCACTATGCCGATATCTTCTGTGAGGTGGTGGTCATCTACTTCGACATCTCCTTTGCCGTTAACTGTTAAATCAAACAGACCATGCTTTGTGAAAAGTTCAAGCATATGAGACACAAAAGGAACTTGCACATCAAGGTTTGCTTTTCCTTCACCATCGATAGAAAACTCAAGTTCTATATCGGTTTCTCGCGTTTTTCTACTTATGTTCGCCTTACGGGTATTTGTCATTCCCATCTTCCTTTCCGAGTTTCAATAGCTCTCGCATGTGCTTCTAATCCTTCAAGTCTTGCAAACTGTGCTATTTTATCACCGTGTTCCCTCAGGGCTTGCCCACTGTAAGAGATGACACTTGATTTTTTTACAAAGTCATCCACCGATAAAGGACTTGAAAAGCGAGCGGTTCCGCTTGTCGGCAATACATGGTTAGGGCCTGCAAAGTAATCTCCTACTGGTTCACTGCTGTAAGGTCCTAGAAAGATCGCTCCTGCATGCTTTACTTTAGCCATATCTTCAAACGGGTTCTCTGTTACAATTTCTAAGTGCTCAGCTGCAATTTCATTAATCGTAGAAATAGCTTCTTTCTTATTATCGCATATAACGATTGCACCATAATCTTCAATGCTGGCCTTAACGATTTCATAGCGGGGCAAAGTTTCCATCTGATTGTGGACGGCCTGTTGGACATCTTTGGCCAGCTTTTCGCTAGTTGTAACAAGCACGCTTGAAGAACGAGCATCGTGTTCTGCTTGCGATAGTAAATCAGCTGCTACTTCTTCTCCTCGCGCTGTATCATCGGCTAAGACCGCAATTTCGCTTGGCCCTGCAATCATATCAATATCTACATCACCAAAAACTTCACGTTTAGCCAGTGCCACAAATACATTACCTGGTCCAGTAATTTTATCTACAGCTGTTAGAGATTCTGTTCCATAAGCAAGAGCAGCAATGGCCTGTGCGCCTCCCACTTTATAAATTTCTGTAACACCTAGTAGTTTTGCAGAAACTAAAACACCAGCCGGCACTTTTCCGTCTTTTCCAGGAGGAGTAACCATTACAATACGTTCCACTCCAGCAACCTGAGCAGGAATAACATTCATGAATACAGAGGAAGGATAAGCTGCCGTACCCCCGGGTACGTAGATCCCAGCGGCATCTACAGGGGTAATTTTCTGCCCTAAGATTGAGCCGTCTTCAGAAGTGTGAAACCATGAATTGGATTGCTGTTTTTCATGAAATTTCCGGATATTTGCAGCGGCCTCGCTCAATATTTTCACAAATTCTCCGTCTACGGATTCATAAGCTTCGTCAATCTCATCCTCTGTAACCTGCCATTGATCAAGCGAAACACCATCAAATAATTCAGTGAATCTTTTGACTGCTGTGTTTCCCTCAGTCCGCACTTCTTGAATTATTTTTTTAACTGATTCACGTTGTTCCTCAGTACCTTGATCAACGCTGCGTTTTAAAGAGGTGACCTCATTTCTTTGAATGATTTTCATACGCTTTCTGCCTCCACAGCTTTACTAAGTCCATCAACCATCTCGTCAATTTCATTACCTTTAAGACGGTAACTCACTGGATTAACAATAAGTCTTGAAGTGATGTCCGTTATCTTTTCATATTCTACGAGTCCGTTTTCTTTTAAGGTTCTTCCAGTAGAGACAATATCGACAATTCGATCGGTTAGTCCGATAATTGGAGCAAGTTCAATCGATCCATTTAAGGGAATAATCTCAATTTGTTCTCCCTGTTCACGAAAATAATCAGAAGCGATCTTAGGGTATTTTGTTGCAATCTTAGGTGCAATCCGGCTAAGTGGCTGGTTTGGTAATCCTGCCACCGCTACGTAACAAGGACTAATTTTTAAATCAAGGACTTCATACACGTCACGATCTTGTTCTAAAAGGACGTCTTTCCCTGCAATTCCAATATCCGCCGCTCCATATTCTACATAAGTAACCACATCCATAGGCTTTGCCATCATCACCTGAATGTTCTGCTCTGGAAATTCTAGAATAAGCTTTCTGGATTCCTCTGCGTCGGCGGATAGGTTGTAACCTGCCTGCTGCATCAATTCAGCAGCTTCTTCATAAATGCGTCCTTTAGGCATAGCAATTATTAGAGGTTTACTCATTACCTTCTCCCCCTTTAGTAGTGAAATCTTCAAATTCTTTTAACTGATTTTTAAATGCTTTAATATCAGGAATTTGGTCAACATGCTGCAATAGAACGTGGTAGCCCTGCTGTCTCAGTTCACTTGCTCGTCTTATCCCCTGTGCATGTGTTTCTTCGTCGACAATAATTCCCATTCGATTTTCCCCGTTTGAAAGGTCACTCAGTGCCTCAACCAGCCGTTCTAAATGAATCGCAAACCCAGTAGCTGAAGCGTTCAACTGGAAGGATGGGAGCAATTTATCATATCTTCCGCCGTTACATAATAGTGCTCCAAGATTAGGCGCGTAGCCTTCAAATAAAATCCCAGTGTAGTAATTCATGTGACTGATGAGGTTTAAATCAAAACGGATGTATTTCTCTACCCCATAATTACTAAGGAGTTTATAAAGCTGTTTCAATTCATTCACAGCCTGCATACATACTTGGTTACGCGCCAAGGATTTACTGGCTGTAAATACCTCTTCTCCGCCGCGAAGGTCTAGTAAAGAAAGTAAAGCTTTTCGTTTCTCCTCATTAAGTGACAGCTGTTTCACTTCTTCACGAAACCCTACATAATTTTTTCGATATAAATATTCAAGAAGCTGCTCTTTTGTTTCTTCATCTTCCCCAAGCAAATCTTTAAAGAATGCTTTTACGTAACCGATGTGGCCGATTGTAATGACAAAATCGTCTAGTCCTGTTTGTTTTAAAGAGTCAACGAGAAGAGCAATCACTTCTGCATCGCCATAAGAAGAATGATCACCTATTAACTCAGTACCTACTTGTTCAAACTGAGCCGGCTTTCCTCCTTCAGCTTGCTGAGCTCGAAAGACTGGCCCATCATAGGCTAAGCGTAAAGGATATTCTGCGTCCTTCAGCTGGGAAGCTGCAACCCTGGCAATCGGTGCGGTCATATCAGGGCGAAGAACAAGCGTGTGCCCCTGCTGGTCTAGCAATTTAAACAAGCGTTGTTCTTTTGTAGCACTTACTTTTCCAACGGTTTCATGATATTCCAGAAAAGGTGTATCCATAAAAGAATATCCATAAGATAAGATCGAGTTTTTTAGTTGTTCTCGAGCTTTTGATTTTTGGTTATAAAAAAAAGGAAGCGTGTCGCGCATTCCTAGTGGTTTTTCAAACATAAGCCGTTTTGCCATGGTAAAATCCGTCCCTTCCATCCGAAATCCTTTAGTCTGCTAATATGCTAACATGTTGAAGTTACACCGTCAAACGTTATAAAACTATTCTTCCCTATTTATAATAACAAAAACTCTCGGATCCTTTTTCATAAGAAAAGCTGATGTGAAAACTCACATCAGCTTTTTGCAGATTCAGGCAGTGAAATACCTAACACATCTTCTACATATTTTAATGTGGCAGGGTCATCTATTCTCGTTTCATTAGAAAACGTAATGGCAACAAAAACTTCCGCTACTTTTCTTTTTCGTTCGTTTTCAGAAGCTCTAGCTAAGGCATGCACCCCTTCATAAAGATCAGCAAGCTTTTTAGCTATTGTTTTACTGTAGTAAGTTTGCTTCTCATGTGAAAGAGTAAGCACTTTGTCTATAAATGCTTTCGTGTCATCTAATGATTTTTGCACGATCTGCTTCTCTTCAGGTAAAATATTTATTTTTTCTAGGTCACTTTCGAGCTGCTCCCAGAACAGCGTATGGCCATTATATTTTGTAAGCAGACGAATGACTTCAAGTCCTAAAATGTTGGAGGTACCTTCCCAAACGGTTAACACTTGAGCGTCGCGTAATAGCCTTGGGGTCACAAAGTCTTCTATAAACCCATTGCCGCCATGCATTTCAATCGATTCATGGGCAAAATGAATCGATTGATCAGCTGTTTCTTTCTTTAAAATTGCAATGAGAAGGCGAGATAACACTTGGTCTTTCTTACTTACTTCTACAGGCGTACGCGCCACTCGATCAAAGGTTTCGATCATTTTAAATACGGCACTCGTCTCTACTTCCTGTTTGACTCGCATGCGAACTAATGTATCTTGAACCATAGGATAATGAATAAGAGAATGACCAAAGGCCTCACGCTCAAGTGCATAAGACTTTGTTTCCGTATAAGCTCGACGCATAATTCCGATAGAAGCCACTGCATTACAAACCCTGGAGAGATTCAAGGCTTCCATCATATAATAAAAACCTCGTTCAGCTTCTCCAATTAAAAAAGCCATTGCTCCTTCAAACTCAACTTCTGCTGACGGCACAGCTCTTACACCTAACTTATCTTTTAATCTTCTAATAGATACCCTGTTTAATTCGCCATCTTCCGTACGCCAAGGCACTAAAAATAAACTCAATCCTTTTGTACCTGGCTGTGCGCCTTCTATTCGAGCTAGAACCATTGCCACGCCGCACATGCCTGCGTTACTCGCAAAATATTTTTCTCCGTAGATACGATAGGCACCATTTTCTTCTATAGCCTTTACTTCGTTCGCTCCTACATCTGATCCCCCCTGCCGTTCCGTTAAAAAAGTGGCGCCCTCATGAAGCTCTACATCACCAGTAGCTGTGACGTGAGGAAGATATGACTCTTTAATTTCTTCGTTTGCGTAATGATCAATTAAATAAGCCGTAGCCATTGTTAAAGTAACTGGACAGTAAAAACCAGGTTCAACTTGAGAAAGCAGATAACCTTGAGCAAATGAGTAAAGGTAATTCCCTTTTCTATTTAATTCGGGAATCGTCTTATGCACATAACCCACTATTCCTTCTCGATACGTTTCTTCTACCGTTTTTCGATAGCCTTCATTCACCCAAACTTCTGAAATATCTTCTCCCATTTTATTGTATTTAATGAGCCTTGGCTGCCCCTCGCGATCCGTATGAACAGCGCGCTGATCAATTTCTTCCCCACACATCCTGCCAAATTCTTGAAGCTGTTTATCTGCCCACGTAAACATCGGGCTGTCTAACTGCTCACGTAAAATAGCTTGTAAATCTTCGTCTTGTTTGTAAAAGTTCATCTAATCCCTCCTACGCCTGCTGCAAAATTGAATCATTCTCCATTTCGAGCGCCCTTTTTATTTCAATTTTCTAACAATTAAATCGTACCATTAACGTTAACGTAATGGTCAAGTCAATTTTCACAAAAAAACTATGGCCAAAGAGCCATAGTCGCTAAACACTAGTATTGGTTTGCAGTAAAAAGAGAAAAGCTATTAATGAGTGAGGTACATCTTTACGCTTTTTCCAATCTACGAGATAGCCTGGCATGTGATCAAAACGCTCAGCTGCTTCCGTTGGAATCGCATCGCGCTTAATAATTGCCCACAAGTGATCGTGATCATCTTTAATTTCAAAATGACCGATAAATGCGTCTCCTTCTGCTTTCCAACGTTTTTTATTACCCTCGATGTATTGAAAGACGCTGCGTCCGGTACCTTTAGGTTTATCATGGGTTGTATACGCTAAGTAAGGACCGTCCGGACGCTGAACATAGCCTCTCCACGTAAAACCTCCTTTTTTAACAATTTTATAGGCGGCCATTCCGTCTTCACCTTTCAGAATATAGGAAGCAGGGAATAGTGAACCACCAGAAAAAAAAGAAATAAACGGTCGGCACATTTTCATGTCAAAGTGGCGGTGTTGTTTAATTTGTGTATATACTTCTCCATCCATATCGTATAAACACGCATGGAATATAGAGGCAGCTTTGTGACCAATATACATACGCTCGGGAAAGATTTCAAAAGCAGCTTCATTCTCATCTCTTATAAAGCCAAGTGAACGATTTGCCAGGATTAAATCTTCCCATCCACTCCTAAAAACGGCAATACCTGCTAATCCAAAAGCAATACTATAAATCGAATTAAATAGAAGACCTTCAAATCCAATATAGAATAAGGAGCCGACAAAGAACAGCATCACAGATATTAATATGCTTCCTGTGATCACCTGTCTCACACCATCTCTTCTAATTAGTTCCTGTACACTAACCATCTTCAAACCACCTTAACAAATTATGGATATTTTTAGTGTATCGTAAAAAAGCGAACCCCTCAATAAGGAGTTCGCTTAAGATCATATTATTTAAACTTTTACTGGTTCCACAGCTTCATTCAATAGTTCATCCAATTCCTCGGTGTACGCTGATTTTTGTGAGTCTGTCCAATTTAATTCTTTAGCCATATAGTCAATGACTGGTTGTTTGTGTTCATGCACGTAAGAAATATTGAAGAAAAGAGCGGCTGTACGACGAACAAAGAAGTCTACAGGCTTATACACATTTTCATATTCTAATCCCATTTTAAGCTGAGCAAACACGACACGATCAATAAGTGATGCTGCAGCTTCCGTCTTGTGATCTTTAAATAATTGATAAAAAGTATCGACGTTCTTCCCATAAAGATCGACCAGCTCTGTCGCTTTTTTATTCGTTAAACCTAAGGATTCTCCAATTTTCACTCGTTCTTCCTTAAAGGTTTTGAAGCCTTCAGAACCATTTACTTCTCCACCGGAAATTGGCATGTGCTTCGTTTCCGAATCTGAATAACGAATTCCATACTCTTCAGCCAATTGATCACGAACAATATCCACAGCTGTCTGGGACATTTTACGATAGCCGGTCAGCTTACCACCTGCCATGGAAATGAGCCCGGAATCAGATACGAATATTTCATCTTTACGAGAAATCTCTGACGGATCTTTTCCATCTTCATGGATGAGCGGACGAACACCTGCCCAGCTGGATTCAACATCTTCAGCTGTCACATCTACAGATGGGAACATCATGTGAATCGCATCTAAAATATAATCACGATCAGCTGTAGTCATTGTAGGATGAGCAATTTCTTCCTCGTAAGGAGTATCTGTAGTTCCCACGTAAGTTTTTCCATCACGAGGAATCGCGAAAATCATTCGTCCATCTGGAGTATCAAAATAAACCGCCTGTTGTAATGGAAATACGGACTGGTCAAAAACAAGGTGAACCCCTTTGGTTAATTGCAGGGTTTTACCTTTTTTAGATCCGTCGATTTCACGAAGTTCATCCACCCACGGACCACCTGCGTTCACGACACGCTTAGCATTAACTTTATATGTTTCACCACTGACTGTATCTTCTACAATGGCTCCTTCAACTTTTCCTAGATCATTATAAATAAAGTCTTTTACTTTCGCATAATTAAGAGAAGCTGCTCCGTGTTCTACGGCTTTTTTCATTACTTCTAAAGTTAACCGAGCGTCGTCTGTTTTATATTCAACGTAAATTCCTGAGCCTTTCAGTCCTTCTTTTTTCACTAATGGCTCGCGATCGATCGTTTCTTTTGCACTCAGCATCGATCGTCTTTCTTTCTTTTTCACTCCTGCCAAATAATCATAGACTCTAAGTCCAAGACTCGTGCTAAATGGACCGAAGTTACCTCCTTCGTGAAAAGGCAGCATCATATACTCAGGGGTCGTAACGTGTGGTCCATTCTCGTAAACAATTTCACGTTCTTTTCCTACTTCAGCTACCATTTTAACTTCAAATTGTTTTAAATATCGTAATCCGCCATGGACCAGCTTCGTCGATCGACTGGAAGTACCTGACGCATAATCCTGCATTTCAACGACAGCTGTTTTCATTCCACGGCTTGCAGCATCAAGAGCAATGCCTGAGCCCGTTATTCCGCCACCGATCACAAGCACATCCCAGTCTTCTTGGGCGAGCTTATTGAATTGGTCTTTCCGGTTGTAGTTAGAAAATGTCTTCATGTTACCTCTCCTTTTGTTCAATCGGTTTAATTTAGGGCGTCTGATACCTTTATTCCCTATTCCATCATTGTTTATGTGTAAGAATGAGCATTAAACGCAAAAAAGAGACCACGAACACCTTTGCAACGTAAATTACAAAGCATCGTGGTCTCTCCTCATCTCCGACCTAAATCTATTAACTTATCTTTAGTATATCAAATCATAATTTCAAAATCTATAGTTAAGAATCGTTTTTGAATACTTTTGTGGCTTCTACTGCTTTTTGCCACCCTTTGTAAAGCTTGTCGCTTTCTTCTTCTTTCATATCAGGATCAAATTCTTTGCCCAATTTCCACTGTTTCGCAATCTCTTCTCGGTCTTTCCAAAAACCAACGGCTAAGCCTGCGAGGTAAGCTGCTCCTAAAGCAGTCGTTTCATTGACTTTCGGACGTTCTACTGAAGTATTTAATAAATCACTTTGGAACTGCATAAGCAAATTGTTCTTAACCGCGCCGCCATCAACACGCAGTTTCTTTAATTCTAAACCTGAATCATCAACCATAGCATCGACAACATCCTTTGCTTGATAAGCGAGAGATTCTAGTGTCGCTCGAATAAAGTGAGCTTTTTTCGTCCCTCTTGTTAGTCCGAAGACAGCACCTCGGGCTTCACTGTCCCAATGTGGGGTGCCTAATCCTACAAAGGCGGGTACGACATATACGCCATCCGTTGTATCTACTTGACTAGCAATTTCTTCACTTTCAGCGGAAGACTCAATCATCTTCAATCCATCACGAAGCCATTGAATCGCTGAACCAGACACAAAGATACTCCCTTCAAGCGCATACTCAACTTTACCGTCAACTCCCCATGCAAGAGTAGTCAATAATCCGTTATCAGAGCGTACCGCTTCTTCACCGGTATTCATGAGCATAAATCCTCCGGTGCCATAAGTGTTCTTTGCCATTCCTTTTTCAAAACAAGCCTGCCCGAACAATGCAGCCTGCTGATCCCCTGCGATCCCTGCAATCGGAATTTGATTTCCGAAGAAATGATAATCAACGGTATGACCATAAACTTCAGAAGAGGGCTTCACTTCTGGCAGCATACTTTCAGGGACCCCTAAAATGTCAAGCAGTTCCTTGTCCCATTTTAAATCATAAATGTTATACATTAATGTACGGGAGGCGTTAGAATAATCCGTGACATGCTCCTTTTTGCCTGTTAACTTATAAACAAGCCATGTATCGATCGTTCCAAACATGAGATCGCCTTTATCCGCTTTCTCTTTTGCCCCATCTACATTGTCAAGAATCCATTTTACTTTAGTCCCTGCAAAGTAAGGATCAAGTAACAGACCCGTTTTATCTCGGAACGTATCGTTATAGCCCTGTTCGCGAAGCTCATTACAAATGGATTGAGTCTGGCGTGATTGCCAAACGATCGCTTTATAAATAGGTTTACCACTGTGGCGATCCCAAACGACGGTCGTTTCTCTTTGATTCGTTATTCCAATTCCTTCGATTTGGTCTGCTTCTACGTCAGCACGCATAAGTACATCGGCGATACAACCTAACACTGAAGTCCAAATCTCATTGGCATCATGTTCTACCCAGCCTGGTTTAGGGAAGTATTGTTCAAATTCTTTCTGAGCTGTCTCTACAATAGCTCCTTCGTGATCAAATAGAATTGCTCGAGAGCTCGTTGTTCCTTGATCAATCGATAAGATGTATTTTTCCATAATAAAGTCCTCCTCAACTACATTTATTACGCACTTTGTACTTTATTTAATTCAACCTTCAGTGAAGTAAGTAAAATAGCGACGACAATAACCGTCATGATCCAAAATGGAAGATTTGGAGCTGCTTCGAAAATAGCTTGGTAAAATAATCCACCATACACTCCGCCAACCACGGGCCCTAACACAGGAATCCATGAATAGCCCCAGTTGGAATCCCCTTTTCCAGGAATAGGTAAAATAGCATGAGCTATTCGAGGCCCCAGATCCCGGGCAGGATTTATCGCATACCCCGTAGTTGAACCAAGGGACATACCGATGGCAACAATGAGCAGCCCAACAATTAAAGGATTAAGACCATCTGTGAATTCGTTAGCACCAATAAATAAAATGCCCATGACAAGAACAAAGGTACCTACGATTTCACTTACTAAATTTGAAACGGGACTATCAATGGCCGGGTCAGTGGAGAAAATAGACAATTTTGCCATCGGATCCTCCGTATCAGCCCAATGGGGAAGGTAATGAAAAAAGACAATTACCGCGCCCACGAACGCTCCAATCATTTGTGCGGCAATGTACATAGGTACCTTTGCCCATTCGAAATCTCCAACTGTTGCTAATCCAAGGGTAACAGCTGGATTAATGTGTGCTCCTGTTACATCTCCTACAGCATAGACGCCCATGGCCACAGCCAGTCCCCAGGCGATCGTGATTAATACCCAGTTCCCTTCAGCTTTCGTGTGCTTTAAATTAGCACCAGCAATAACACCGCCGCCGAGGATAATGAGAATCATTGTCCCAATTAGCTCACCCATGAACTCTGTCATGTCTAAATATCCCCTTTCTAGCCTGCACAATAAAAAACACACAAGTTAAAATAGCACAACGCTACCTTTATTTGTGTGGATCTTCGCACTTCTCACGAACGATTCGTATTAGCTTTCTGCCACTTTTAAAAATTCCAAAGCTCTGATCGTGATGTAGAGACTGCAGAAGCTCCTGATTGTATGGCAGCATTCGCTTCTTTTTCTGTTCGTATTAAACCGCCTGCAATAACTGGAACTCCGATTTGATCCTTAATCTCTTTTATCATTCCCGGAACAATTCCAGGCAAAACTTCAACGTAATCAGGCATTACTTTTTTTATAATCGCGACGTTATGTTCCACTGCTTGACTGTCTATTAAAAACAACCGCTGCACTGTAGTAAGCTTATACTTCTTGGCTTGCTGGATGACATGGGAACGCGTCGATATGACTCCATCTGGCTTTACAACTCTTCCAAGAAACTCCATACCATAGTCATCCGCCTTTAAACCTTGAATTAAATCCACGTGCACCCATACTTTTTTTCCAGCCTTTTGTCCTGCTCGTACGACTTTATGAAGCAGACCTAATCGACTTTCTAAGATAATAATATAATCTGTGGAGGTTTGAAGCAGCTTTTCGAAATCTTTCATATTTTTGACGGCAGGCAGAACCGTTTGATCAAGACTCACTACCTTCCCCCTCCTTCTTCATTCGTTGCTCCATTTCTTCTTTTGTGTAAATTAAATTCATTGGGTTTCCTCCAACGAAGGAACCGGCTGGTACATCTTTATGTACGAGCGTACCTGCAGAAACAACAGCGCCATCCCCTATTTTTACTCCAGGTAAAATAGTAGAATTCGCACCAATTAATACCTCGTCCCCAATCTCTACTTTACCTAGACGGTATTCTTGAATTAAATATTCGTGAGCAAGAATGGTCGTGTTGTAGCCAATCACAGAATTACGTCCTACTGAAATTTTTTCAGGGAACATAATATCCACCATCACCATTAGGGCAAAAGCCGTTTGATCTCCCACCCTCATACCTAAAAAACGACGGTACATTTCATTTTTTACTTGTAAAAATGGAGTGTACCTCGCCAATTGAATGACGATGAAATTTTTGACCACTTTTAAAAAAGGTACCGTTTTATAAATATGCCAGAGAGAATTTGCACCGTGAACGTGGTATCGCTTTGTACGCCGCATCTAGTTACCCTCCTACAATATCAAGCAGGTCGTTCATTTGAGCCAGCATAAAATCCGGCTCCAGTTCTTCTAATACTTCTCGTCCTTTAATCGTCCAAGCTACTCCGGCGGTCAGCGTGCCTGCATTTTTACCACCTTCAATATCGTGCGTGTTATCGCCAACCATGAGTGTTTGTTCAGGACGTCCATCTAATTGATTCATAGCCTTTAAGACTGGCTCAGGATTAGGCTTGGCATGCTTAACATCATCAAGAGTGACGACCACCTCAAATAGGCCATCAAGACCTGTTAACTCCAGGCCCATCTGTACAGTATGGCGCATTTTCGTCGTTACAATACCTAATCGGTATCCTTTCGACTTTAGTTCTTTAATTGTATCCACTACTCCATCATAGGCAGTGACAAATCGGTCGTGGTTGGCCACGTTATGCTCCCGGTAAGTAGTTACCATTGCCTCCACTTGACCCGCATTAACTTTTGCTAAACTATCACGTAAAGGCGGACCTATAAAATTTAAAATCTCTTCTCTGGAATATGGACGGTCGGCATATTGCTTCACTGTGTGAGTGAAGGAAGCAATAATAAGTTCATTCGTGTCAATTAACGTGCCGTCCAGGTCAAATAAAATTGTTTTAATACTCATGACTCAAACTTCTCCTCTTCTCTCGCTGCGCTCTATTCCAAACGAATCCGACAGCAGCTGTTAGTAAAATAGCAGTAAGTAACCGAATAGCAAGTAATGGCCAAATCGGAATACCTAATGGAATAAAGATTAATGTATCTTCAACCACGGCATGACAAGAAACTAAGAAGATCATGGCAAGGAACATATCCTTTTTCGAAACTCCATCCTCTTCCACCGCTTGAATCATTAAGCCTGCTCCATAAGCCAGGCCAATGGTCAGGCCGGCAGCTAACGTCATGGAAGTGTTGCGCTCCATCCCGAGAAAACGCGTCGCTGGGGCCAGCCACTCTGAGAAGCGGTCAAGCCAGCCTTTTTCTCTTAGGTATTGCATGGCCACCATCAACGGAATTACGATTAAAGCGAGCTGGACGATTCCCATTGCAGCGGTTTGCAAGCCTTGCCATATAATTTCCGCCCAACCTTCTGGTGCGGTTTGTCGTTCCGGAGCAAGCCCATATTTTGCCTGCTCCTGACCACCACTCCACGCTAAGTTAATGAGAACCGCGGAAATGAAGGCTAAACCGAGGCGAACGCCTATGACAAGCCACCAGCTTACTCCAACTTTTTTAGCAACTGTGGATTCAATAATGAGGTTGTGAGAAAACGAAAGCATCACCGCTAATATAAATACTTCTTTTACTGTGAAACCGAAAGAGATAATAGCAGCAATTCCGGCGTACAAGTTCAAAAAGTTGCCTAGTACTAAAGGAACAGCTGCCTCACCGGAAAGACCAAGCAGTCCCATAACCGGCTCCAGCTGTTTCATGACCCAAGGTAATACGGGAGTGAACTGAAGGATTGTTACAATTAATGTAACTGGGAAGATGACCTTACCCAGTGTCCAAGTTAATTGCATCCCCTTTTTCAGTCCTTCAATAAAAACTGACTGCATACTTGATCCCTCCTTACTTAACTTTTTTGCCGTTATAATATTTATTCGCCAACCCAACTTTTCTGCGATAAATCATGACCGCGACGGCCAATACGATGAGTAAAATGGAAATGAACTGGGCTGTACGTATTTCACCAAATAAATATAAGCTGTCCGTTCGTAAGCCTTCTACATAGAAACGGCCAATCGAATACCAAATAATATAGCTTAGGAATACTTCTCCACGCCGAGGATTGAATTTATGACGCAGCACAAGCAACAAAATAAACCCTAAAATGTTCCACAAAGATTCATATAAAAAGGTCGGGTGATAAACCGTACCGTCAATACACATTTGCTGGTTAATAAAATTGGGTAAGTACTGCATATAGTTGTTGTAAAATGATTCAGATACAGGGCCGCCGTGAGCTTCCTGGTTCATAAAGTTGCCCCATCGTCCTATCGCCTGACCGAGAATAATACTAGGCGCAGCTATATCAGCAATCATCCAAAAAGACAGGCCTTTAAGCTTCGTATAGAAATAAGCGGTTAAAAATGAACCAATTAAAGCTCCGTGAATGGCAATACCGCCTTCCCATATAGCAAAAGCTTTCCACCATGGCTCTCCTACATAACGATCCCACTCAAATATGACATAATAAAGCCTGGCACACAAAATAGCGATTGGGATTGCGTACACGACGATATCAACCATGTAATCTTTCTTAAGACCGAGTCTCTCTGTTTCTCTAGTTGCAATCAGCAGGCCTAAAAATGCTCCTGTGGCAATAATAACGCCATACCAGTAGATAGATAGAGGGCCCAGCTGTATTAAGACTCGATCTAGCGATTCAGGTGTACAAGCCAAAATAACTCTCTCCTTACTCTTCTATTGTTTGATCTTCATCGATCACTTTTGTTAACCGTTCTGAAAACTCTTCAGCAGCATTTACGCCCATTCGTTTCAATCGGAAGTTCATTGCTGCTACTTCTATAATGACCGCTAAGTTACGCCCTGGACGTACAGGTATTGTTGCCTTAGGAATTTCAGCATCCATGATTCTCATCGTTTCCTCTTCTAAGCCCAATCGATCGTATTGTTTCGTCTTATCCCATATTTCAAGGTTAATCACTAAAGTAATTCGCTTGTAACTTCTCACCGCTCCTGCGCCAAACAAGGTCATTACATTGATAATACCTAGTCCCCGGATCTCAAGTAAGTGTTCGATAAGTGGAGGACTATTTCCAATCAACGTATCATAATCTTCTTGTCTGATTTCAACACTATCATCTGCAACAAGACGGTGCCCCCTTTTCACAAGCTCTAACGCCGTTTCACTTTTACCCACGCCGCTTTGCCCAGTAATGAGCACGCCTATACCATAAATATCTACTAACACTCCATGAATCGCTGTGAAAGGAGCAAATTTAGATTCTAAGAAATTTGTTAAACGACTAATCACGCGTGTTGTCTTATAAGGAGAGCGCATGAGCGGAACTGCTGCCTCTTTTGCAGCAACAGCAAGCTCTTCAGGAATATCCATTCCCCGTGTAATGACAATACCAGGTGTGATATCCGTACATAACTGTTCTGCTCGATGCTTTCTTTGTTCATGAGTCAGCTCATTAAAATATGATAGTTCTGTTTTTCCAAGCAATTGCAAGCGATCTTTAGGATAAAACTTGAAATACCCCGTCATTTCAACTCCTGGACGAGAAATATCGCTCATATGTATTTCACGATGCACCCCATCTTCACCTGCTACTAATTCCAACTCGAACCGTTCCAATAAATGCTCTGTTCTTACCTTGCTCATGGTTAAACCTCCTCGAAATCGTAACTTCACTGTCCCTTATTGTAGCACGTTTTAATAAAATCTTGGATAGAAAAAATCCTGCAGGGTATGGAGCACCTGCAGGATTTCTTTAATCTTTAATCATTTTGTTTAACAGCAGGTTAATAAAAGAAATAACTAACGCTGCTAAGATGGTCATTCCAAACCCATCAATTTCAAACATTGAGCCTAACAACCCATCCGTCATGGCTAAGGTAATCGCGTTAACGACGAGTAAAAATAACCCTAACGTGATCAATGTAATCGGTAATGTTAAAACCACTAATATTGGTCGTACAATGGCGTTTAAAATCGATAAGATTAAGGCAGCAATGAGTGCCCCGCCAAATCCATCAATTTCTACAGAGGCAAAAACGAAACTTACAAAAATAATCGCAACTGCGTTGACCAAAATATGAAGTAACCAATTTTTCAACAGAATCCCTTCCTTTTACAACAAATCAAATTGTCTTATCTTTTACCGTCACAGATCCCGTTTTCGTATCTGCTTCAAAATGATACACCTGTTCAAAATGATCACGAGCTTCAAACACAAGCTCTTTGCTGATCACTTCTTTTTTATTACTGAGAATTTTATAGTTTTCTATATCACAATGCAGACTTCCCATTGACGTACTGATTTTTCCGTCGATACTCTTATTCTCTGGCAAGCTGACGTTAATTTGACCCGTCGTTGTTTTAAAGAAACCGGTGTGAGCGGCTTCGCCATCATTATTGACAGTAATACTTCCCGTAACCGCTGAAGCATCGGCTTTGCCAAATTGACCGTCGAGCTTAACTGATCCGTTGATCGTATCAGCTTCGCATAAATCGAACTGGCTTTCTGTAATCGTTACGGAGCCATTACCCGTTTCCAGCTTACAGGATTCCCCGTTGGATCTTTTCACTCGCAAAGAACCGTTTGTCGTTTTCAAATGAAAGTGATCAGATTGAACGTCATGGGACGTAATCGTTCCATTGGATAATTTTGTTTTGACAAATTCATAACGCTTTTGAGGCAGATACAGTTTTACAAACGTTTTAATTTTCTTTGATGGATTCGCAAAACGTAAAATACCATTTGTGACATCAAACTGACCATCTGCTAAGAATTGTTCTTTAGCCTCTTTTTCATCAGCTGCCTGATACACTTTCACGTGACACTCTGCTTGAGCATAACTCTCTGACCAAGGCTCCAAATGCAGGGAACCGTTCGCAATAGAAATGTCTAAATCATGAAAGGGTTCACCAGACGTCTCAAGATGATATTGAAATTCAACGGCTTCCCCAAATGAAAGGTCAAAGTCAGCATTTTTGATTTTTTCTAAAGCTTCTCCAACAAAGTCTTTAAACCCATACTTCTTCCCTGCTGCTTTACCCTCTTCATCTTTAGAATATTCAACTGCTTTAAGAAGTTTCTCTCCTTCTTCTGCAGATATCGTTCCATTCTCAATCATTTTAAGTATCTTCATTCTTTCTTCGCTCATAAACGAATCGCTCCTTTTACCTATTTTATTCCCTACCTGAAACAGATAAAAACTAATATGTTGAAAAGATTTATAAGAAAAAGACACCTCGATGATACGCATTGGTCAACAAGGTGTCTTCATTCCTAAGTTACGTTTGAAACGTCCAGCGGTAAAATCGTTCCGTTTTTAATCGCTGATATTGTTCTGATGATTGATCATGACTCTCGATCAGCTTCATCATCCCATCTGCTTGTGACAAATGAGCACGAATCGCTGCCTCTTTTTTATCCCAATAAGGGGTGACATCAAAGGTGAAATCAGGCTCACCCAAATCTTCCTCATGCTGATTGCTAATAGCATGCATCCATATTTCCGGCCTGTGCCCTGGTTCAATCATCTCGACTGCCTTTACAACGGCTGCTCCGAGCGCATCGTGATCAGGGTGCACCCCATAACCTGGGTAATGGGTTATGATTGTCGTCGCGCCATGAGCCACAATACGGTCTTTGAGATGTTGGGCCAGTTCATTTATTGGTTCAAACTCCAACGTTTTATCGCGATAACCTAAGAGTTCAACATCGATATCCAGCTGCTTGGCGGCTTCCTGGAGCTCCTTTTGACGGAAAGTGTATAGCGTCTCACGAGTGGCAAATACAGGGCTGCCCATGTTTCGCCCCATTTCGCCCAGAGTTCCACAGAGATAGGTCACAGGAGTTCCTTCACTGCGAAATTTGGAAATGGTCCCTGAAGCACCGAACGATTCATCATCAGGATGTGGGAAAATGACTAAGATGTGTTTTTGTTTAGTCTTCATCTTCTTCAGCCTCATGTGTGAAAGGTTTCTCGCTAATTTCCAATGCTACCATCAAACGGCCTTCTCGGTCATGGCCTGCCATGAGTAAGCGCCCCAGGTCGTCGATTTCAAAATCACTGACGCCTTCTGCATAAACCCAGCCGAGGTCCAGCTTTAAACCTACTCGATAAGATCCACCTGTACTTACAATTTTTCCATGTTGATACTTCACGTGTGCATTACGAATAAATGCACCTACATTATAAGCTTTCTCATCAAAATGGCTGGCATATGCACCATTAGTCGTTTCTAAATGAATATAAACATCTTTATTCGCGAACTGATTAATGTATTCCTGTACGACAGATTGTTCAATTGCTTTCATCTTAAAAATTCCTCCCGTTAAACGTCTCTTGTTTAACGATACTTAATTCGCTGAACAGCGTCAAAGCATCTACTTGCTGGAAACTTTTTCTTTAGACTTTACCTTATCATTCATTCGCTTCTGATCACGCTCAAGGATTGGTTTTAAATACTTCCCTGTATAAGAACTCTTTTCTTCAGCGACTTCCTCTGGTGTTCCTGTCGCAATAATTTGACCACCTTTTTCCCCGCCTTCAGGACCTAAGTCAATGATATGGTCTGCCTCTTTAATCACATCAAGGCTGTGTTCAATAATGAGAACGGAATCGCCATTATCTACAAGCCGCTGCAACACCTTTAATAATCGAGAAATATCATCTACGTGGAGTCCAGTCGTTGGTTCATCTAAAATGTAAAACGACTTTCCGTTTGAACGGCGGTGCAGCTCACTCGCCAGCTTCACACGCTGCGCTTCACCACCAGAGAGGGTGGTAGCCGGCTGACCAAGCTTAATATATTCAAGACCTACGTCAGCTACTGTTTGCAGCTTCCTCTTAATTTTAGGAATGTTCGCAAAGAAGTCCAGTGCTTCCTCAATCGTCATGCCTAAAACGTCCGAGATGCTCTTTCCTTTATACTTTACTTCCAGCGTTTCACGATTGTAACGTTTACCATCACAAACTTCACACGGCACATAAACATCGGGCAAGAAGTGCATTTCAATTTTGATGATGCCGTCTCCGCGACAAGCCTCACATCGTCCGCCTTTTACGTTAAAGCTGAAACGACCTTTTTTATAGCCACGGATCTTCGCTTCATTGGTTTGAGCAAAAACATCTCTAATATCGTCAAAAACGCCTGTATACGTAGCTGGATTAGAACGAGGCGTTCGTCCAATCGGAGACTGGTCAATATCAATAACCTTCTCTAACTGCTGAATGCCTTGGATTTCTTTATGCTTACCTGGCTTTTGTTTCCCATTATGAAGCTTCATAGATAAAGATTTATACAAAACATCATTAATGAGCGTACTTTTTCCGGACCCAGACACTCCGGTAACAGCTGTAAATAAACCAAGTGGAATCTTAGCATTTACTTTCTTCAAGTTATTTTCTTCCGCTTGTTTAATGGTGAGATAACGTCCATCAGCTTTGCGTCGCTCTGCAGGCAAAGGAATAAACTTTTTACCAGATAAATATTGCCCCGTTAATGATTTATTGCTTCTCATGACTTGCTTTGGTGTACCTTGTGTAACAATTTCTCCTCCATGCGCGCCTGCGCCGGGACCGATATCAATAAGGTAATCCGCCGCTAACATCGTATCTTCGTCATGTTCCACGACAATTAGTGTGTTATCTAAATCACGCATTCTTTTAAGCGTGTTAATTAAGCGGTCATTATCTCTTTGGTGAAGCCCAATCGAGGGCTCATCAAGCACGTAAAGAACGCCAGTTAGAGCTGAACCAATCTGCGTTGCTAGACGAATTCGCTGCGCTTCCCCGCCAGACAGCGTTCCTGCCGACCGGGATAAGGTTAAATAATCAAGTCCTACGTTTGCTAGGAAGCTTAACCGCTCGCATATCTCTTTTAAAATCATTTTCGCAATCGTTTGTTCTTTTTCTGTCAGTTCAAGGGACTCAAAAAATTCCTTCGCTTCAGTTACAGAAGCTTCCGTTGATTCCCCAATATGTTTTCCACCAACTAACACAGCTAATGCTTCTTCATTTAAACGATTGCCTTTACATTTCGGACAAGGTTTCTGAGCCATATATTTTTCCATTTGTTCACGAATATAATCAGAGCCTGTTTCACGGTAGCGTCTTGATATATTAGGAATGACACCTTCAAAGAAAATTTCATTTTCGCGTACTTTACCAAAATCATTTTCATATCGAAATTGAACCTTCTCGTCCCCGCTCCCGTACAACACGCGATCCAGTTGATCTTTTGGAAGATCTTTTACCGGTTTATTCATATCAATATCGTAATGGTTAGCTACGCTTTGAAGAAGTTGAGGATAGTACTGTGAACTTGTAGGCTCCCATGCGGCAATGGCATGCTCCTTCAAAGATAAGTTCCAGTCTGGAATGACAAGGTCAAGATCCACCTCAAGCTGCGTACCAAGGCCATCACAGCGGTTACAAGCCCCATAAGGACTGTTAAATGAAAACATACGTGGTTCAAGCTCACCTATGGAAAAACCACAAATCGGACAGGCATGATGCTCACTAAACATGAGCTCTTCCCCATCAATAATATCCACAAGCACGTGACCTGAACCCAGGTTTAGAGCTGTTTCCAAAGAATCAGAAAGACGTCCTTCTACACCATCCTTTACAACAATACGGTCAACAACAACTTCAATCGAGTGCTTCTTATTTTTCTCGAGTTTTATTTCCTCGGAAATCTCTCGCATTTCCCCATCTACTCGGAGACGGATATATCCTTCTTTTTGAAGTTGATCAAAAACTTTCACATGCTCCCCTTTACGTCCTGAAACAACAGGAGCAAGAATTTGCATTTTCGTACGCTCTGGATATTCTATAATTTGATCCACCATTTGCTGGACAGTTTGCGAGCTGATTTCGATGCCGTGATTTGGACAAGTCGGTCGACCGACCCGTGCGTATAGAAGCCGCAAATAGTCGTAAATCTCTGTGACTGTACCCACTGTCGAGCGCGGGTTTTTACTTGTCGTCTTCTGATCAATTGAAATCGCTGGCGACAACCCTTCAATCGAATCTACATCGGGCTTGTCCATTTGACCGAGAAATTGACGTGCATACGCACTTAGTGATTCGACGTAACGGCGCTGCCCTTCTGCATAAATCGTATCAAAGGCTAAAGAAGATTTCCCTGAGCCAGAAAGACCTGTCATCACGACTAGTTTATTTTTAGGAATATCAATATCGACATTTTTTAAATTATGCGCCCTTGCGCCTTTAATACTTATGTTCTTACTGGCCATAAGGTCATCATCCTTCCGCTTTTAATTCAAGAATAACATCACGTAACTCTGCTGCTCGTTCAAAGTCTAAGTCTTTCGCTGCTTGTTTCATTTCCGTTTCTAAATTGTCGACTAATTCAAGACGCTCTTTCTTCGTCATTTCTGAAGGCTTTTTCTCAGTGCCGTAGGCTTCGTCTTCTTCTGCCACGGTAGTGGCTTGAATAAGATCACGCACTTCTTTTTTAATCGTTTTTGGTGTTATTCCATGCTCTTCATTATACGCAATTTGCTTTTCTCGACGTCGATACGTTTCGTCGATGGCATATTGCATAGAGGCTGTTGTTTTATCAGCATACATGATGACTCGTCCATTTTCGTTACGAGCAGCTCGCCCTATAGTCTGGATAAGGGAGCGGTCAGAACGAAGGAACCCTTCTTTGTCCGCATCTAAAATGGTAACGAGAGAAACTTCTGGAATATCTAAGCCTTCTCTTAATAAGTTAATGCCGATGAGCACGTTATACTTTCCTAGACGCAAATCTCGAATGATTTCAATTCGTTCCATCGTATTAATTTCAGAATGAAGATACGCTACTTTAATACCAATCTCTTTCAAATAATCGGTAAGGTCTTCTGACATTTTTTTTGTCAATGTCGTAACGAGCACTCGTTCATTACGCTCTTGTCGTTTGTTAATTTCACCAATTAAGTCATCAATTTGTCCATGAATGGGGCGAATCTCTATTTCTGGATCAAGCAGACCAGTAGGACGAATGATTTGTTCCGTCATTTTCGGAGTGTGCTCAAGCTCGTAAGGACCAGGGGTAGCTGACACATAGGTGATAAAATCGATATGCTTTTCAAATTCTTCAAAACGCAAAGGACGGTTATCGAGTGCAGACGGTAATCTGAAGCCATGATCCACCAATACTTGTTTTCTCGCCTGGTCTCCGTTATACATCCCGCGGATTTGCGGTAAGGTTACGTGAGACTCATCGATCATAATTAAGGAGTCATCTGGAAAGTAATCCATTAATGTATAAGGGGTGGCCCCTTTTTCTCTAAATGTTAAATGACGGGAGTAGTTCTCAATTCCTGAACAGAAGCCCATCTCCTTCATCATTTCCAAATCATAATTGGTACGCTGTTCCAGCCGCTGAGCCTCTAAAAGTTTGTTCTCATCTTTTAATTCCTTAACCCGCTCGTGCATTTCTTTTTCAATGTTTTTAATCGCTTTTTGCAGCTTTGCTTCACGGGTAACGAAGTGAGAAGCTGGGAAAATTGCTACGTGATCACGTTCTCCCACAATTTCTCCTGTTAACACATCAATCTCTCGAATCCGATCAATTTCATCTCCAAAAAACTCTACACGAATCGCATGTTCTTCTCTTGAAGCAACAATGATTTCCACGGAGTCCCCGCGCACGCGAAACGTACCACGCTGGAAATCAATGTCGTTACGAGCATATTGAATGTCAACTAAGGAGCGCAGCAATTCATCCCGATCCTTTTCCATTCCAGGTCGAAGAGATAAGACTTGGCTGCTATATTCTTCCGGTGAACCTAAACCATATATACATGAAACACTAGCGACAATGATGACATCATTTCTTTCAAATAAAGAGGTGGTTGCTGAGTGACGGAGTTTATCAATCTCGTCATTTATATTTGAATCTTTTTCAATAAATGTATCGGTTTGAGGTACGTAAGCTTCAGGCTGATAATAGTCATAAAAGCTCACAAAATACTCTACCGCATTGTTAGGAAAAAATTCTTTGAATTCACTATATAACTGTCCTGCTAATGTTTTATTATGAGCTATTATCAACGTCGGTTTATTGACGCGCTCAATGACGTTCGACATCGTAAACGTTTTTCCTGTACCTGTAGCACCAAGCAGTGTTTGGTGCTTTTGGCCATTTTCAATCCCTTTTACGAGTTCTTCTATTGCTTTAGGCTGATCGCCTTGGGGTTCGTATTCAGAAACTAATTCAAATTGATTGTCCATCCCACAATCCTCCGTTCTTCATTAGTTCTCCAATAGTTTACCACAATATTTTATCATTCTAACATGAAACGAACAAACATTCGTGTTTATTTGCGTTGGAAAGTTTTTCATGATGATTTACAAGCGGTAAAGAGTGGTTTATAAGCGATATTTAAGAGCTTCCCGCAAAAATTAAATAGTTACGTCCGAGCTTTAATTTTTACAAGCGAAGTAGAAAAACACGTATAAAACCTTTTTTAACGCAGAAAAAAGCCTAAGGATAGAATGATCCTTAGGCTTGATATCATATTACTCGTACGATTGATCATACTTGTTCACTTCAAATAGATCAATTAATTCAACATCTTCATGCTTATCTTGGAACCAACGAAGAGAGAAGTCATTTTTAAATAATACTAACGGCTTCTGTTCGCGGTCGAGCACAAGCATATTTCGGTCATCAAACATCGATTCATCCACCTGGTCTTCGGGAAGCCAGCGTGGTATACGTTCCCCAATTGATGTTAACTCTATTTCTACATTATATTCATTTTTCATACGGTATTCGAATACTTCATATTGAAGTTCCCCAACGGCACCAATAATATAGTCTTCAAAGTGATAATGCTTAAACAGCTGGATCGCACCTTCTTGTACGAGCTGCTCCAGTCCTTTTTTAAACTGTTTCGACTTCATGACGTTTTTAGCCGTTACTTTTTTGAAAAGTTCAGGCGGGAATTGCGGCAGTTCATCATACTCGAAGTTCTGTTTGCCTGTCACAATGGTATCACCGATTCGGTACACGTTCGGGTCATAAATACCAATGATATCTCCCGCATATCCTTCTTCTACTGTACCACGGGAAGAAGCGACAAATTGCTGGGACTGAGCAAGCTTGAACGCTTTACCAGTTCTTGACAATGTAACATTCATGCCTCGTTCAAACTTCCCGGAACAAATACGTACAAAGGCAATTCGATCTCGGTGCTGAGGATTCATATTGGCTTGGATCTTAAAAATAAAGCCTGAGAATTCTTCATGTTCAGGTGAAACAACGCCTTCGGTTGAACGACGCGGGGCCGGTTCAGGAGCGTAGCGGATAAACGTATTAAAAAACGTCTCTACTCCAAACGGTGCTAATGCACTACCGAAGAAAACCGGAGTTTGTTCTCCTTTCATCACTTTTTCAAGATCAAAGCCGTCTCCAGCTTCATCAACGAGCATTAGTTCATCCTCAGCTTCCTGATACGTAGGATCTTCAGTTAGATCAGGGTGTTGATCAAGCTCGGAAAAAGGAATATATGTCTCTTCTTCGTTCCCTGTATAGCGAACAAATTGATCGTTTTCTCGATCGAATACGCCCATAAAACGTTTTCCCATTCCTACAGGCCACGTCATCGGATAGGTTTCAATATTTAAGGTTGATTCGATTTCTTCCATCAGCTCAAGCGGCTCGCGTCCTTCGCGGTCCATTTTATTTATAAATGTAAAAATAGGAATACCGCGCATTTTACAAACCTTAAATAACTTCAGGGTCTGCGCCTCAATGCCTTTCGTCCCATCAATGACCATGACTACGCTGTCCACTGCTGTCAGTGTACGGTAAGTATCTTCACTGAAATCCTCGTGTCCTGGCGTATCAAGAATGTTCACTTGGTACCCTTGATAAGGAAAGTTCATTACACTGGATGTTACGGAAATTCCACGTTGTTTTTCAATTTCCATCCAGTCTGAAGTAGCAAACTTACCAGACTTTTTCCCTTTTACCGTTCCTGCCGAACGAATCAAGTTACCAAATAGCAGCATCTTTTCTGTCATTGTTGTTTTACCAGCATCGGGGTGGGAAATAATAGCGAACGTCCGGCGCTTTTTCATTTCTTCTTGTATCGTCATCGTCATATCCTCCAGTTCATAAATTAAGTCGATTCAAATATTGGGTAGGATATACGTTTTACATCGGCATGTTCACTCCATAACAAAAGCCGCTCCTGTAAACGAGCGGCTACTCGAATTTAAAAACTCTCTAACTTGAAAGTTAGCATAAGACAGCATTAAAATCAATAAAGGAAAGCTCATATTCGTCCCTATCGTATGCTTTACTTGTGATCAGGGAAAAATAGCAAATATTAAGGAAGAAATATAGACCGCTCTCCTGTTATAATGAAAAAAAAGAGAAGTTAGGATGCCAGCTATGCAGTCATACCTTTTACAACCAAGTGATATAAAAAAAATAACGGGGCACGCCTTTTACACGCGAGGCGAGCAATACTTCAAACAAGGTAAAGTCTACGGACTCACCCATAATAGCGCCATTCGCTCCTGGCGCGCCGTCGTGACGGGTACTCATGATTATGAAGTACGCGTTTTCTTTTTTGAAGACGAAGATCTCGAAGCCCGTTGTGAATGTCCAGCCTATGAAACTTATTATAGCTGCAAGCACATTGCAGCTGTTCTTTGTGCTATTAGAGAACGAGCGATTATTGAATCGGCCCCTAAGCTCAAAGAGAAAAAAGACGACAGTCCCGCTCCAAGCATGGACACTCAAATTGACCGTGTGTTTGCTATGCGGTTATTTGAGACGTTTAGAGACCGGCAAGAGAACAGGTATAACGATTCCCACAAAGCCACGCTTAACGTTCAATACTATGTCCATGTTCAATCATGGCTTGGGAGCAAAAGCCTTGGCATAGAGATAAAGCTGGGAGAAGGCTATGCATACGTGATTAAAGACATAAGAGAACTTCTTCAGCACATTCATCAAGAAAAACCCTATCAAATTTCGAAAAAGTTCACGTATGATCCCGCTGAACATTCGTTTGAAGAAACTGATCGAAAAATTATTGATACCCTTTACCACAGCTATGAACAAGAGTTATTTTATGATCGGCATTGGAGTGCTGGAGAACAGCGGATCTTAACGCTTCCTCCTTCTTTAACCGCGAATTTATTGAAAGATTTACAAACCCAGTTTTGTGAAGTGATCGAACGCGGCCAATCGAAAGGTCAGTTAGAGATGAAAGAAGAGTTTCCTAACCTGAATTTTTACGTTTCAGAAGAACGAGGACGCTATCACCTCCATATGAATCAACTGAAGCAATATGAATATTTAAAAGACTATCATCTTTTACATGATGAAGGTACGTTTTATCCTATAGCGCCACAGAAGGAAGAAGTCATCCAAACCTTGCATGCTCTTTTACCTTACAATTCAAATGGCAACCATACCGTCAGCCAGGTCGACATGGAAGGAATCGTATCGTATGTACTTCCCGAATTGGAATCCATTGCTCAAATCTCGTTAGATGAAAAAGCGCAATCGAAAATTATTCAAGAAGACCTGAACGCTAAGGTATACCTCGATTTTGAACAATGGGCATTAACCATGGATGTCAAGTTTATTTACGGTGATCACGTCATCCAGCCTTTTGACAATCAAGAATCAAAGCAATTCATCATTCAGCGTGACCGAAAAACCGAACAAGCGATCATACACATCATTGAACAGGCTGAATTTAAGTTTGATGGTGAAACTGTCTACCTTGAAGATGATGATGCCTTGCACCTCTTTTTAACCAAGCACCTTCCTGAACTGAATCAGCTGGCCGAAGTGTATACGTCAAATTCCGTAAAATCACTCATGTTGGACCAAGACCGCGAACTTGTTCCTTCCGTAGATATAAATAGTGACGGCAGCTGGCTCGATGTTCGTTTTGGCATTGATGGAATATCAGAAGAAGACGTAACAAATGCTTTACGTGCGGCGATCGAACGCAAACGTTACTATCGACTATCAGACGGAGCCTTGCTTTCTCTGACAAGCGAGTCGTTCGAACGTTTTCAAAATTTTGCAGATGAACTTGATTTAGCGTCTTCAGATGTGGACCATTCAAGCCTTCAAGTCTCAAAAGCACGCAGCTTACAAGTGAATGACGCTTTATCCTTACAGGAAGAAGAGAAGAACGAACGTTTTACAAAACTTGTCCAACGTCTGCAATCCCCTCAGTCCTTTAACATAGAGCCTCCACCAGCGTTAGATGCCGATTTACGCGACTATCAGCTGACAGGATTTAGATGGTTAAAGACGTTGTCCACTTACGGACTTGGCGGGGTGTTAGCTGATGATATGGGGCTTGGAAAAACCGTTCAAAGTATCGCTTTTCTATTATATGAGAAAGAAGATAATCAGCTCGACCATCCAGCGATCATCGTAACTCCTGCTTCACTCGTTTATAACTGGAAGAAAGAAATGGAGAAATTCGCACCTTCTCTCACCGTTCAAGTGATCTCAGGAGATCCGATAGCGCGTAGAGAGAAATTACAGGAAAACGTCGATGTATTTATTACGTCTTATCCGCTTCTGCGCCAGGATATTGCCTCATATGAAGAAAAGAAGTTTCACGCAATGTTTTTAGATGAAGCACAAGCGATTAAAAATGAGACAACAAAAACATCTCAAGCTGTAAGGGCGTTAAAGGCTAAGCACCGCTTTGCATTAAGCGGGACGCCAATAGAGAATTCGCTAAATGAGCTATGGTCTCTATTCCGGACAATTATGCCTGGTTTTTACACGAGTAAAAAGAAATTTTTACAGATGAAGCCCGAGAAGATTGCTCGCATGACGAGACCCTTTATATTAAGACGAATGAAAACAGAAGTTCTCGAAGAACTGCCTGATAAAATTGAAACCGTACAGTATTCAGAATTGACTCGAAATCAGAAAGAAGTCTATTTGGCTTACTTAGAGAAAATTCAATCTGAAGTAAACGAAACGATAGCTACAAAAGGATTACAGCGAGGGAAGCTGGAAATCTTAGCAGGATTGACACGCCTTCGCCAAATTTGCTGCCATCCGAAACTCTTCTTAGAGAACTATGAAGGAGAATCGGGTAAACTTGAGCAGTTAAAAGAACTCACGAGCGAATTAAAAGCGGGCGGGCATCGTGTATTAATTTTCTCTCAGTTTTCCAGTATGCTAAAAATTCTCCACGATGAAATTACTGCTAGCGGGATGAGTGCTTTCTATTTAGACGGGGGTACAAAAAGTGAAGAACGAGTTGAGATGGTGGACCGCTTCAACAAAGGGGAGAAGGATGCCTTCTTTATCTCCTTAAAAGCTGGGGGCACTGGTTTAAACTTAACCGGAGCTGACACCGTTATACTGTACGACTTATGGTGGAATCCTGCGATTGAAGAACAAGCGGCAGGCCGCGCTCACCGAATTGGTCAAGAAAAAGTCGTTCAGGTGATCCGCATGATTTCAGAGGGTACGATAGAGGAACGAATTTTTCAGTTGCAGCAGAAGAAACGTGACCTCGTTGATCAAATCATCCAACCTGGTGAATCCATGCTTACGTCCTTAAGTGAAGATGAAATTCGTGAATTGTTTCAGTAAATAGAAAAGCAGCCTTTAGGAATGTAACACCTAAAGGCTGCTCTTTTTATGTTGTGATTGATTTTTTCTGCAATTTAAACCAGTAGCCTCCTAGAATCATTCCTCCGATAACCGTCGTCATTGTAGAAATGATCATGTGAATTGAGGAAGCCAGAACGACGTTTCCTGTAATAACAATAACGAAACCGACTACCGCATTGAGTAAAATCGTGATGAGGTACGCCCATGCGAGAAATTTGTGATACTTAAATTTAGTGGCATAGATGACATACCATAGCGCCGCTACAAAGATGACGACCGTTGCAACCCAATGCAGCGAGTAAACCATATTCGCAATAGATCCGCTTCGGATCAAGTACTCAGCTGCCGGTATCTCCAGCAAGACATTACTGGCTCGGCTATGCTTAAAGAAAGCCCCTAAGATCACTTGAGCAATATAAACAACAAATCCGATTACGAATGCTCGATAGCTCATACTGACTGTTGACCAGCTCACCTGGTTTAACTCTATTTTCGTTTCGTGCAAACTATAGCTAAGCAGCACTAAAATAATCAGCAATACTTGGCTGAACGTAACATCCAGCGTAGTAAATCCAGGCGGTGTTCCAAGAAGAACATTTAGCCCTCCTACAGCTGATTGAAATACAAGCATTCCTAAGCTCAAGATAGCAAGAACCACTACAGCCTTTCTTTCTCTATGCTTTGTAATAGCTCCCACTGCATTAATAAATGTTAAAAGTGCTAATAACGGAACCATTAAGCGGTGTGAATATTCGATAATTATATGATAATCTGTCAGGTCAGGAATAATCTGACCATTACAAACGGGCCAAGTCGTACCGCACGCATCCCCGGAATCTGTAGCCACTACTAGATTCCCAAGGATAAGAGCCAAAAATGTGACGACCGTTGTGAGAATTGAGAATTTCTTCATCGTCTTACCCTTCCTATATCTAAAATCATTACTGAAAAATCTTTCTATCAAATCATATCACGAAATAGAGGGATCATAAGGCTTTAGCCTCTGAAATTTTTGTGAACATATCGTTCTTATAAGAACAAAACTATGTTCTAGTTTACTCTTCTTTACGTGAGATGTCATCAATGAGCGGTTTATTTTTTACGAACAAAGGGAAAATTTACGATCTAGAGGAGGTTTAAGCGATGAATTACAAAGCATTTGTGTTTGACGCCTATGGCACTCTATTTGATGTTCACTCTGTGGCGGAAGCTATTCACCACCACTTTCCCAAAAAAGGCGACCAAATCAGTGAAGTATGGCGCAGCAGTCAGATCCACTATTTTATGGTTCGCCAATTAATTGGAGATTATGTGCCTTTTGATAAAGTAACGAGATGGGCGTTACATGATGCTCTCTCTAAGAATGATGTAGAACCAAACGAAGAAACCATTGCTTTATTAATGAAACAATATGAACAATTATCTCCATTCGAGGAAGTCCGTACTTTAAAAGACCAATATCCACACCATGCCCTAACGATCTTTTCAAACGGGACAAAGTCCATGCTTGAGCCGCTTCTTGAAAATAATCAGCTAAGTCATTCTTTTTCTTTGTTAAGTGCAGACGAGCCTAAAGTGTACAAGCCTCACCCTGAGGCATATGCGTACGCACAAAGACAACTGAACACAGAAAAAGAAGAGATCCTCTTTTTCTCTAGTAACCCCTGGGATATTGCCGGCGCCACCCAATTCGGCTTTCACACGGCTTGGGTCAACCGACAAAACCAGAAGTGGCCAGAGTTAGGAATGAAACCTTCTTATATAATAAAAGACCTGAATGAAATTCCTGAGTAAGCATAATGAAAAAGAGGCTGGAACAAAACTAAATAACGCATAATATAATCCGAAGAAGAAAGGATTTTACCATAGCTCCGTCAAAATACTTCGCTTTCCTTGGGCACGGCCTCAGCTTCCTCGAAAAGCAAAGAACGCTTTCCTGCGGGATCTTCGGCTCGTGCTGTTCCCAAAGGACTCTGCGTATTTTGACTACGCTAATATTCTGCTCTTACACAAGCTTTTATTATTTGCTGTGTGATATCAAAGCTTTACTTAAGTCCCAGCCTCTTTCCAGACTGTCGAAAAAGCTAAGATGTACTTCATATAAGTATGGAGAAAGGAGTAACCTTCGTAATGTGAAGGCCATTTTGCAAACGCTGCTTTCATAAGGGCACAGCATGAGTAAATGAGTTTGCCAGTGATCTATTTTGAAAAAGGGTTTGAGGAAACGGCGAGACTCCTGCGGGAAATGGGAATAAGGTGTGACCCCGGAGGGCTGATAAAGCCCGAGGAGGCACACCATTCGCCCGTGGAAAGGGAGTCGTTTCCTCAAACCCTTTACACTCTCTAACGCAAGGAATTTTACACTCTTTAAGGGTTCTCTACAAGCTGAAAAACCCCTCACAAAGTGAGGGGTTTTCTATGATCAGCTAACTGTTTGTGTTTGTTGTTGGCTTTGAGCCTCGGCTTGTGCTTGCTTAATTAAGCAGCGGCCTTTACCGTGTGGAATACACATTGGTGTTCCAAACAGCGGGTCTTGACGTACGTCACAATTCATTTCGAATACATGCTGCATCAGGTCGCATGTCACGACTTCTTCAGGTTTACCTTGGGCATAAACCTCTTTATCTTTGACAGCCACGATATGATCCGCATAGCGGCAAGCAAGGTTAATATCATGAAGAACCATAACCACCGTGCGTCCATTGTCTTGGTTCAAATCAAACAACAAGTCAAGGATATCAATTTGATGCGTCATATCAAGGTAAGTCGTCGGCTCATCTAACAATATTAAATCTGTATTTTGAGCAAGTGTCATTGCAATCCAGGCACGCTGACGCTGACCACCAGATAGAGAGTCAACCGAACGATCTTTTAACTCTGTTAAGTTTGTATCATGCAACGCTTTTGTAACCGCTTCTTCATCTTCAACTGACCAGCGTTTCGCCCAGCTCTGATAAGGATACCGTCCTTGCTTAACAAGCTGATAAACCGTCAGCCCTTCAGGCGTTGTCGGACTTTGCGGAAGGATAGCCATTTTTTTAGCGACATCTTTTGTGCGCATTTTAGAGATGTCTGCACTGTCCAGGATCACTTCACCGGATTTAGGTTTTAGCAAGCGGGCTAGTGAGCGTAACAGCGT
Source organism: Halobacillus andaensis (assembly GCF_014636475.1). Taxonomy (GTDB): domain Bacteria; phylum Bacillota; class Bacilli; order Bacillales; family Halobacillaceae; genus Halobacillus_A; species Halobacillus_A andaensis. The sequence goes on along the minus strand of NZ_BMEL01000004.1, from coordinate 409,160 downwards.
GGACTTCCCACAACCATTACCGCCAATTAATACCGTTACTTTACCTTTAGGTATTTGTATGTCTAATGAGTCAATAATTACTTGATCCCCATACCCTAACGTCAGATTGTTGGCCAATAGTGACTCCATCTGCTCTCTCTCCTTTACAAACAAACCATTTGCCTGTTGGTGTAAGTACAACTTCATATATATTCGAATCAATTATGTGTAAGAATGTCTAGTTTCAACTCTCTTTAGTTTAGAAGGTAATTTTACTTGTGTCAATGAATTTGAGAATCATTTTCAGTAAAAAAAGTATTATTTCATTAAATTTTCAAAAAATAAAGGACAGCGAGTATCGCTATCCTCTTCCTTTATTGTGCCATTGATTCATAAGATACTTCTTGTACAAATAACAATCCTAACTCATGATGATCGCCTTCATACATCGCTCTTTGTTCATACCGATTTTCTCCTCTAAAATCTCTAACTTCAACCTTAGTCAGCGTTCGATTCGTTTGGAGAGCTTCATAAAATTCATGTACAGAAGCAACAGGGATACCATTCACCCTGACAATCAGTTCACCCGGAAGTAGATCCATCTCATCCGCAGGACTTCCTGGAATCGTACCTAGGATACGCACTCCACGTTGGTCTTGGGTAAAGTAAGGTTTGCTTTTCTCTCTGCTTTTATGAAAGGTATAGATAAATAACCTTCCTAAAATAGCGACGATCACCGCTGCGATAGCTAGAACGGGTACAAAGACACTGGCAACAGATAAAAGTAAAGAGATCATTGCCAAACCGTTTGTTTGCTTTCCTAATGTAATAGCAGCTAACTTTGGAGACTGAGCCCGTGCGATCCATTCATATCCAAGCAATATTGGGAATAAGACCACCCCATACGAACCATCTCCTACGTTGAATATAGGCCACCAAGGAGCAAAAGGTTCGATCATCCCAGCTGGGAAGAGGGACACCATTGGAATGACTGCTAGCTTCTTCACTCGATGCTGCCCAATCTTTTTACCCCGTTGACTGACGATCCGTTCTGGGAAAGTTCGTCTTGAGGAGGTTTTCGTTAGGAAAATTCCTTCCACTAAAAACAGCAAGCTCATCAAAATAGCTGCAGCTGATAATGACACAGAAGTCAAAGCAGATACTATCTCTCCTGGCAACGTACCTGTTGGAATGAGAGGCAGCAGCCAAAGCAATAGAACGGACAAACCTACCGTATATACTGGGGATAGTAGTTTTAAATGAAATGGCAGGCTTAACACAATCGTTATGACTGCTATTAGTAATAGATAGTAATAAGGCAGCACAATCCCAGCTCCAATGGCAAAGACCGTTAAGAAAAATCCCGCAGCCAGTGAAATTTTCCACGTGCTACGCCCTTCTGTAAAAATATCATATACACGAGTGCCAAAACGTTTCCTTTCTTGCTTCATCCGACGAATAGATATGACAAATAATAATAATAGTGACCAATAGAGCAGAGGCTGTATACCGAGCCTTGCTAACCCTTGTAACGTTTCCTGTAACCAAATCTCCACAAACGTTCTTCCCTTCTTCATTCTCTCGAAAAAATCCGTAGTCCCTGGACTACGGATTATATTCGAGAAAAGTCTTTCAATTCCTGCTTAATTGAACAAGACTTCTAATGCTTTATCCATCTGTCGATCATTTTCTCCACTGCGAACTTCTTCTACGATTAGCTCCTGGAGTTTCCCTCCGGTTTCCTCATCAACTTCACCTGTCTGACTAAGGCCTTCTTCAGCCTGAAACTTTGAAACCGCAGCTTCTGTTGCTTCACTAAAGTAACCGTCCGTTCGACCAGGTTCATAACCGAGTCCTTCTAGCATAACCTGAACATTTTCCACTTGCTCTTTATTATCATCGAACTTCAATGTCTCTTCGATCTCCACGGGGTTGGTATAGAAATATTCCGGCTGTTCAACCTCTACAGTTGGTTCAACGCCTTCTTCATGAATCCAATTCCCTTCAGGGGTTAACCACTTGTAAAGAGTGAGTTTAATTGTGCTGCCGTCACCCATTGGTATGGTTTGTTGAACAGTACCTTTTCCAAAGCTTTTCGTTCCAACGACATCATATCCGCCAGCCTCATTCATAGCACCTGCTAGAATTTCAGAAGCAGAAGCACTCCCTTCGTCTTGTAAGACAGTGATCGGGTAATCCTTCCTCTCCTTTAATTCTGAGTAGTATTCAGATTTTTCTCCTTGACTATCTTCTACTTGAACATAAGGTTGATCATCCGTAATGAACTGTTCAAGAATCTCTTGGACGTCTGTGAAAAGTCCTCCTGGATTTCCTCGAACATCAATCACGAGTCCTTCAATTCCTTCGCCTTCAAGCTCTTTTAAAGCTTCTTCAAATTCAGTTGACGTTTTTTCAGAGAAGGACGTGATTTCAATAACACCTGCTTTTTTGCCATCGATTTCCTTTGTATCTGTATAAACCGTTTCTAGCGGAATATCGTCTCTTACTAATTCTACAGTTAAGGGGTCACTTGAACCAGGGCGTTCAATGGTTAAGACGACCTCTGATCCTTTTTCGCCGCGAATCTTAGATACCGCATCATATAAATCCAGACCTTCTACACTTTCTCCATCAACTTCAAGAATTTGATCATTGGGCTTAAGTCCCGCTTCTTCTGCAGGCGATCCTTTAATCGGTGCCACTACTGTCACTTTCTCATTCACCATACTGACTTCTGCACCAATTCCTTGAAAAGAGGATTCGATCGATTGGTCAAACTCTTCCATTGTTTCCTTATCCATATAAGTACTATAAGGGTCATCTAACGTATCAAGCATCCCTTCAATAGCGCCTTCAATGAGCTGATTTTCATCCGCTTCAATTAAGGAGTTTTCTTGTATAACGCTAAAGGCTTGTTCTACTTTTTCTATGTCTGCGCCACCCGACAATCCTTCTATAAATTCTTTTTGTTCATCTTCTGATAAATCTGCAAAATTTTCCGCATCTTGATCAGCATTGGCAGTTTGATCGGAATTTTCATTAGATGTTGTTCCGAAGTATTGTATTCCGACATACGACCCGGCGGCTCCTAAAAGAACAGCAAGCACCACTATGATCGCGACGAAACGTGCCCTTACATTCATCGCATTCACCCTTCTGTGTAAAATATTTCTACTAGATGATTCTATACTAGCAAATAAAGCACCACACCGTAAATGTGCAATACTCTTTTTATTAACTTATGCCACAATTTTTTAAGGCATGTCCTAAAATCAACAACATATTCTTTAAAACAGCGGTACTACTTCCGCTCTCAACATTATTCATAAGTCCTACACAATTACGTTCATTTGGATTTATTGGATCAACAAACTTACTTTATTTATATCAAATAATGAAGTGGTAAACTATCACGTTGAATTACAATTCACTGACATTTTAATATAAAAAACACGTACTTTGATCAACTCAAAGTACGTGTTAATAATAGGTTAAAAGTTTACGTGTTTTCTAGGGTTTACAGCGTTCCCCTTATCAGCTGTCCACGGGCCTTCATGAACCTCAAAGTGAAGGTGTGGACCTGTAGAGCGTCCCGTATTCCCCATAAGGCCTAACTGCTGGCCTTTCGTTACGGAGTCTCCAGAACTTACCTCACGATTTTGCATGTGTGCATACACGGTAGTAAACACTTGTCCATCAATATAGTGAGTGATATAAACTACGTTTCCATAAGTACTAGAATAATAGGACCTTAGTACTTCTCCTGAAGCTGCAGCAACGATTGGAGTTCCGTTTCCTCCAATATCAATACCTGAGTGCGTACTTCCCCAACGTGCGCCCATTTCTGACGTTACTGGGCCGCTTGCAGGACGCATAAACTTCCCGCTAGAGGTTGGCTCAGGTACAGGTGCTGCTGAACTGCTAGCGGAGCTGCTTGAGCTGTCTGAGCTGCTTGAACTTGAACTGCTTGAAGAGCTGCTGGAGCTTTGCTTTTCTTTCTCCGCTGCTTCTTTCTTAGCAGCTTCTTCTTCTCTCTGCTTTTGAAGCTCGCGTTCACGCTGTTTCTCTAGTTCTTTCTGTCTTTCAATTTCAGCTTGAATATTCGCTTCTTCATTTTCAGCATTCTTCATTGCTTCTCGAATAGAGGCTTCTTGACTTTGCAGTAATTCTTCTTCCTCTTCCAGCTCCATCTTATGATCGTGAAGCTCTTCTTCATGTAACTCAAGCTCTTCCATTAGCTTTTCTTTTTCAGCTAGCTGGTCATCGAGATCTGCCTTGATGCCCTCAAGATCTGCTTTTTGCTGCTCGAGCTCTTCCATTTTTTCTTCTAATTCAACCTGCTTCTCTTCCAATAACTGCTTCTCTTCCATATGCGTATCCATGATGTCTTTATCCTGATCCATAATGGTTGTCACAGCTGAAGCACGATCTAAGAAATCACCAAAGCTTTGAGCCCCCATCAAAACTTCTAAGTACTGAACATCGCCACCGCTCTGTTGCAGCGCACGTAAACGCTCAGTTAAGAGTTCTTCTCGCTCTTCAATTCTTTGTTTTAACTCAGCAATATCTTCTTCCAGCTGAGTAATCTCATCTTCTGTTTCAGCAATTTCGTTTTCTTTTACACGAAGCTTTTCTTGCGTTTCGCTCAGTTTGTTATCAAGCTCTTCCATTTGCTTCTTTGTTTTTTCTTGCTCTTTTTCGTTTTCAGCTATGTCATCTTCCGTGCTGCTTTTATCATCAGAAACTTCATTCTTCTTTTCATCGACATTACCTTGCTCTTCTTCTAATTCGTTTAGTTCTTCACGTACTTCGTCTAGTTCTGAATTGGCATCCGCTGTTAAAGGCGTCAACAGAGTGCCGGCTACGAGTAAGGCAGTAAATGGTGCTGTGTAAAACTTTCTCATCTATTCAAGTTCCTCCCCTGTATTCAGTTAAACTCTTAAGAATTTACGAACACTCATCACGCTTCCCCAAACGCCTATGAATGCTCCAATTGCTAAAATCAATCCTGCAAGTTGAAAAGCAAACGGATAGAACGGAAGCAATTGAATGAAATCAAATTGAATCCTATCTTGAAGGTTGTAGTACAAGTAGTAATATCCGCTTAACACCGCTGCGATAGGAATGATGGACCCCAGAACTCCAAGTAACAATCCTTCAACAAAGAACGGCCAGCGAATAAATGCGTTTGTCGCACCTACAAGCTTCATAATTCCAATTTCTTTCTTACGGGCAATGATCGTAATTTTAATCGTGTTCGAAATTAAGAAAATAGCTGTAAAAACTAACCCTACAATTAGGCCTAAACCTATATATCTTGCATATTCGTTAAACTGAAACAACCGTTGAACAATCTCTTCACCAAAATCTACTTCTTCTACTTGATCCATAGATTCAGCTTGATCAGCAATTGCTAAAGCTTCGACTGGATCATTTGGTTCTATAATAAACGCGTCATTTAGCGGGTTACTCTGTTCAAACAATTCAAAGGCTTTCCCTTGATCACCTAAACTATCAATCAATTCATCTAACTCTTCTTCCTTAGAAGAATAACTTAAATCTCCCACTTCGGGGATCGATTCTAGTTCATTTTCTAAAGCAGACACCTGCTCTTCATCCGCTGTTAACTCCACTAGAACTTTTACTTCGACATCATCTTCTATGTTTCCTGCAATTTCATTTAAATTCAACATCAGCGCTAGAAAAACACCGACAAGTAATAATGTGGTTGTTACCGCCCCTACAGCTGAAACGGTCATCCAACCGTTACGCCAAACACTTTTTCCACCTTCACGAGTATGCCTTCCGAGGGTTCTAAATTTCATAACCATATTCCCCCCGTGCCTCATCACGTGCGATTTGGCCATCTTCTATAGCAATCACTCGCCTGCGAATCGTGTTTACAATCTCTTGACTATGGGTAGCCATTAATACGGTAGTACCACTAGCGTTTATCTCCTCGAGGATATGCATAATTTCCCATGAAGTATCCGGATCGAGGTTACCAGTAGGCTCATCCGCAATTAACAGCTTAGGATGGTTCACAATGGCACGTGCGATAGAAACCCTCTGCTGTTCTCCTCCTGAGAGTTCATCCGGAATAAAACGGGCTTTATTTTTTAAACGCACCTGGTCTAAAACATCCATTACACGGCGTCGTATTTGGTTTGGAGATTCTTCTATAACCTCTAATGCAAATGCGACGTTCTCATACACCGTTAGTCTCGGAAGTAAACGAAAATCTTGATAAACGACCCCGACGTGTCGACGCATGTATGGTACGTGACGTTCTTTAATGGTCGACAAATTATAATCATTTACTTTAACCGAACCTTTGGTCGCTTTTTCTTCCCTAAACATCAGCTTCGTGAACGTTGACTTACCAGCGCCACTTGGACCTACTACATATACAAACTCACCTTGATCAATATGTACATCGATTCCATTTAACGCAGTGACACCGTTCGGGTAAGTCTTGTAGACTCCCTTCATCTCTATCATAAAGTAATCACCTTAACTCCTTTGTTGTAGTTCTTCTATGCTGCTATAATAAGCAATTTATTAATCTATCGTCTTAAGTCCTCGTACATTATAACATCTAGTTTCGAGTTTTTAAGACAAAAAATTATTACATTTTTGTTTCAAACTATTTGACGTATAGATAATATTCGACAAAATTCTCAAATCTCCTTCAATGATTTGTGATTATACAAAAGCTGATAAACGGTATGATATCAAGCAACTATACTTGAATTTAATTTAAGAAAAACGTTAATTTTTTGTATGTAAATACCATATAAAAACAATATTTTATTAACATGCTTTTATGAAAATAGTAAAAAAGACCTGTAACTTTTTATAAACATAAAAAAACCTGACGTTTCATCGTCAGGTTTTAAAAGTGTTCAATTATTCCATGGAGGAGAGCCAGTTTGCTACGAGCTCAGCGTCGCCTTCTTCAACATTTTGTGCTTGCATAGAGCCTTTACCATTATGGATAATATCCTGGATTTCTTCTGCGGAATATTTAGATCCAATTTCATTAAGAGCAGGACCTACGTTCCCTTCTAAATCTCCGCCATGACAGCTGGCACAGCTCTGCTCATACACCTGTTCAGCAGCTGCTACATCAACATCACCAGAACCATTTTCTTCGTTAGCTGATTCTTCAGTCTCAGTATCCCCGCCGTTTTCTCCTTCTTCATCTCCACCGCCTCCACAGGCGCCTAGGATGAACACGAGACTAAGTAAAGCAGCCCATAATAACTTTTTCATTCAACATCCCTCAAATCATTTCATTTTAAAAGATATAAATTAGTATAACCCAACTATGTCGTTTTAAAACCCTCTCCAAGGACCTCAGTAGCGTTCATAGCTACAACAAATGCACCAGGATCAATCGTTTTCACGGTTTGTGTCAATTTAATGAATTCATTCTGCTGAACCACACACATAATGACTTGACGTTCCCGCTCTGTGTAACCGCCAGATCCTTGCAGCACGGTAACCCCACGATCGATTTCATTTAATATTGCAGCTCTTACTTCTTCCACATTCTCTGTTATGATCATCACGTTTTTCGATGTATTCAGGCCAACTTGAACAAAATCAATGGTACGACTAGTAGCAAATAACCCAATCAAAGCATAGAGCCCTTCTTCTACTGAAAATACAAGTGCGGAAGTAAGGACAATCATTCCGTCTAGTATGGCTACACTAATTCCCAGCGGAAGATGAGTGAACTTATGGAGAACTTGAGCAGCTAAGTCAATGCCACCGGTTGAAGCACGTCCTCGAAAGACGATGCCAAGTCCTAAACCAACTCCCATTCCACCAAAAATAGCACCAAGTAAGGGATTAGGTGTAGCAGGGTCGAAGTTATTCGTAAGAAGTACAAATAAAGGAAGAACCATGGTTCCTACAAAAGATTTTAGACCAAAGTTCTTTCCTAAGAGAACGATTCCCATAATAAATAAAGGTACGTTAAGAATAGCCTGCACAATTCCAGGTTCCCAGCCAAAAACTCCTTTGGTGATCGTACTTATGCCAGCGACACCGCCTGAGGCAATATTATTAGGAAGTAAAAAGATATTAAATGCTAAAGCTACAAAGAAAGACCCCAAAATAACAAGACTATATTCAATAATATGTTTGATTAACGGGGGCATGGGTTCTCGACGATATTTTTTTGCCATCATCATCATAAGCGGTTTCCTCCTGCGTCAGTAAACTACCGTAGGAGTATAACACTGCTCTTACCCTCTGTAAACGCGGCTTAGATAACGTATTAACACACTAAAGAGTTACTGATTTTTCGTTGTTTCCTCATGAACAATAGCGCGAATCACTTGTAACACATCTTCCCGCATATCTTCTCGCTTTAACGCCATCGAAATCGTCGTTTCAATAAACCCTAATTGATCCCCTACATCATAGCGATCTCCTTCAAACTCATAACCATACACAGATTGTGTTTGATTCAGACGTTCAATGGCATCAGTAAGCTGGATCTCACCGCCTGCTCCTTCTGATTGATCATTTAGTAAATCCATAATTTCCGGTGTTAAGATATATCGGCCCATGATCGCTAAATTCGATGGTGCTTCTCCTTGCTTAGGTTTTTCAACGAAGTGGTCTACTTGATATCGTCTGCCTTGTTGATCAGTGGGCGAAATAATACCGTAACGAGATGTTTCATCTTCCGGAACTTGCTTTACTCCAATGATCGAGGCCTTGGTTTCCTCATGCTGCTGTATCAGCTGTTTTAAGCATGGAGTTTCTGATTCAACAATATCATCCCCTAATAAAACCGCAAATGGTTCATCACCAATGAATTTCCGTGCACACCAGACCGCATGCCCTAACCCTTTTGGTTCTTTTTGTCGAATATAATGAATATCAACGGAGCCAGGCTGCTTCACCTTTTCTAAGAGATCAAACTTTTCCTTTTTATATAAGTTATCTTCTAACTCAAAGGAATGGTCAAAATGATCTTCAATCGCTCGTTTACCTTTACCTGTGACGATAATAATATCTTCAATACCTGAAGCAATCGCTTCCTCCACTATGTATTGAATGGTAGGCTTATCCACTATGGGAAGCATTTCTTTAGGCATAGCTTTTGTAGCTGGTAAAAATCGAGTACCTAAACCTGCCGCAGGAATGATTGCTTTTTTAACTGTCATTACGATCGCCTCACTTAATTGTGGTTTAACTTAAGAATAGCAGAATTACAAGTATATGGATAGGATGAGGAGAAAAGGAAAAAGCAGCACCTTAAGGTTGAAGGTCATCATCTCTTAATAAAGAACCCATGTAACCGTACTTGATTTGCCACTGTCTCGTTAAACTAACCACATGGTCCAGCTGTTCACAGAGTTCTGTATGCTACAGCTTTAGTTCTTCCAAGCCTTCTATGGCTCTGTATATATCATTTAACCCCGCTAACATAGTATTCATTCTCAATCTTTCCTTTTTCCCGTGGTTTTTCTAATCCAATCATTTTCGTTAATTCCTTACTGCGCTTTCTGCGTATTCTTCGAGTCTCTGTATGTTCTATCCCTGACTCATAAAGGTCTTCTGTTTCCTGTGAAATTTTCCTATAAAAAAGCTTCCCTCTAAAAATAGAGAGAAGCTGATTTCATTAATCCATTTGTGAACGCAAGTAAGCATTAATAAATTTATCAAGTTCGCCGTCCATAACAGCTTGAGTATTTCCGTTTTCCATATTGGTACGGTGATCTTTTACCATTGAGTACGGGTGGAACACGTAAGAACGAATCTGGCTGCCCCAGCCAATTTCTTTTTGTTCCCCGCGAATCTCATCGAGTTCGGCTTGCTGACGCTCGATTTCTTGTTGATACAGCTTTGATTTTAACATTTTCATCGCTTGGTCACGGTTTTTTAACTGTGAACGTTCAGACTGGCATGTAACCACCGTTTTCGTTGGCACGTGAGTAATTCGCACAGCCGAATCCGTTGTGTTTACGTGCTGTCCCCCTGCCCCGCTTGAACGATAGGTATCAATTTTAAGATCTTCCGTCTTTACGTCAATTTCTACTTCATCGTTAAATTCGGGCATCGTTTCGCATGATACGAATGACGTATGACGACGCCCTGAGGAATCAAATGGTGAGATTCTTACAAGACGGTGTACTCCTTTTTCCGCTTTTAAGTACCCATATGCATTGTGACCTTTAATGAGAAGGGTAACACTTTTAACCCCGGCTTCTTCTCCTGGCAAGTAATCCATGGTTTGGACAGAAAAACCTTTTTTCTCCGCCCAGCGCGTGTACATACGAAGCAGCATGCTCGCCCAGTCTTGAGATTCTGTTCCGCCCGCTCCTGGGTGAAGCTCTAAGATCGCATTATTTTTATCATAAGGCTCGCTAAGTAAGATGTTTAGTTCGAATTCGTTTAGATCTTCTACTAATTGTGTAACTTCTTCCTCGAGCTCCGTACGAAGATCTTCATCCTCTTCCTCTTTGACAAGCTCATAGGATACTTCTAAGTTTTCATGAGTTTCTTCGTGCTTTTCTAGAGTGTTAACGAGTCCCTTAAGACCATTTACTTCATTAATTACTTTTTGAGCGGTATCTTGGTCGTCCCAAAATCCTGGCTCTGTCATTTCTTCTTCTAATTCTGCTATTCGAGTTTTCTTTTGATCGACGTCAAAGAGACCCCCTGAAGTCCGCTAAACGTTTAGCTGTATTATCTAGTTGGTGGCGAATTTCTGCCATATCCATGATTCCATCACTCCTAATAAAATGGTACGAAACACAAGGTAAGACACTTCCATTAAGGAAGTGTCTCTTCTTTTATCACCCGTGGCAGTTCTTATACTTTTTACCACTGCCGCAAGGGCAAGGATCATTTCGCCCTATCGTATCTTTTTTCACATAAGGTGTCTTTTTCTTGCTTTCTTTACTTTCCTCTCCGCTTCCTGAAACCGCCTTTGCTCCTTGAGCTACTTCTTGGCGCTGCAGGTTATTACGGATTTGTGCTTTCATAACATATTTAGCGACTTCTTCATCAATGGTTTGAACCATTTTTTCAAACATGCTGAAACCTTCAAATTGATACTCGCGCAGAGGATCGTTTTGACCGTAGGCACGTAGGTGAATCCCTTGTCGCAATTGATCCATTTGGTCAATGTGATCCATCCATTTTTGGTCGACGGTACGAAGCAGAATGACTTTTTCAAATTCACGCATTTGCCCTTCTTCCATCTCTGCTTCTTTTTCATCATATCGCTGCTTCACTTTTTGTAAAATCAGCTCTACCATTTCTTCAGGATCTTTACCTTTTAAGTCTTCAACTTTAACATCGCCTTCTTGCAGCAAGTTCGCTCTGCAATATTCAACGATCGCTTCAAGGTCCCAATCTTCATCCAACTCTTCTGTTGTATGAGCTTGAACCGTTTGTTGAACAACTCTTTCAATCATTTGTTCAATGATTTCACGTAAGTTTTCTGAAGTAAGAACATCGTAACGCTGCTGGTAAATAACTTCACGCTGCTGACGTAATACATCATCGTAAGAAAGGATCGTTTTACGCGCATCGAAGTTATTCCCTTCCACACGTTTTTGAGCAGACTCAACAGCGCGGGAAATCATTTTACTTTCAATCGGCTGTGAATCATCCATCCCTAAACGTTCCATCATGTTACGCATGTTATCAGAAGCGAAGCGGCGCATTAACTCATCATCCGTTGCTAGATAAAATTGAGACATACCCGGATCACCTTGACGGCCGGAACGACCACGCAGCTGATTATCAATACGACGGGACTCGTGACGTTCTGTTCCTAATACGGCTAGTCCTCCAAGATCGCGGACGCCATCACCAAGTTTGATGTCGGTACCACGACCAGCCATGTTCGTTGCAATCGTAACCGCGCCTTTTTGACCGGCATTTTCAATAATCTCTGCTTCGCGAAAATGGTTTTTCGCGTTCAATACGTTATGAGGCACTTTCGCCTTATTTAAATACCGCGAAATGATTTCTGAAGTTTCCACTGCTACAGTACCTACCAAAACAGGTTGCCCTTTTTGGTAACGCTCTTTAATATCCTCAACTACAGCTTTAAACTTACCATCCATTGTTTTATAGACGAGGTCTGGTCGATCGTCACGAACGATCGGTTTGTTTGTTGGAATTGAGATGACGCGCATATTGTAAATGTTAAGAAATTCTTCTTCTTCCGTCTTAGCGGTACCTGTCATTCCAGAGAGCTTTTCATACATGCGGAATAAGTTCTGAAATGTAATGGAAGCCAGCGTCATGCTTTCGTTTTGAATACGTAAACCTTCTTTGGCTTCAATCGCCTGGTGAAGACCATCGCTGTAACGGCGGCCTTTCATTAGGCGACCTGTAAATTGGTCGACAATCACAACTTCATCTTCTTCGACTACATAATCTGTATCCCGCTGCATCGTTGTATGAGCTTTTAATGCCTGGTTAATATGGTGAATTAACGATACATTGGCAAGATCGAAAAGGTTTTCTATTTTAAAGTATTTTTCAGCTTTATTGATGCCTTCTTCTGTTAATTGAACATTTTTCGTTTTCTCGTCAAACGTAAACTCGTCGTCTTGTCGAAGCAGGCGAACGAATGCGTTAGCTGATTGATATAAATCAGCTGATTTTGACGCAGTCCCCGAAATAATTAACGGTGTACGAGCCTCATCAATTAAGATCGAGTCTACCTCATCAATGATCGCGTAATGAAGCGGACGCTGCACCATTTGTTCTTTGTATAAGACCATGTTGTCACGTAAATAATCGAAACCGAACTCATTATTCGTTCCATACGTGATGTCGGCCAGGTAGGCTTCACGTTTTTCATCCTTAGACATGCCGTTAAGGTTCAAACCAACAGTCAGTCCAAGAAATTGGAAAAGCTCTCCCATCTCTGTGGAGTCACGGCTTGCTAAATAGTCATTGACTGTGATGATGTGAACACCTTTACCTGTAATGGCATTAAGATAAGCTGGCATGGTAGAAGCCAGTGTTTTACCTTCCCCGGTTTTCATTTCAGCAATGTTACCTTCATGAAGGGCTACAGCACCCATCACCTGCACATCAAACGGACGCATGCCTAATACACGTTTTGAAGCTTCTCGAACGACGGCAAAAGCTTCCAGCATCATATCATCCAGCTTTTCACCGTTTTCGTAGCGTTCCTTAAATTCATCCGTCTTTTTACGTAAGCCATCATCTGACAGCTTCGCTATATCTGTCTCTAATTCATTCACTTTTTCAGTGATTTTTTCTAAACTTTTAAGTTGGCGAGAGTTTCCATCACCAAATATCTTTTTAAGCGTTCCAATCATTGCAACCGCTCCTCTTTTATTTCCTATCTTCGGTTGAATATAGTTTAATCCAACCATTATCATAACACTAAAGAGAGCGACGTGACAACAAATCACCGTATGAGAAGCACGCTATAAGGGAAGAAAAAAGACGAACCAGCAGCCCGAGGATGAGCTGCTCATTCGATGGAGGCGATTATGGGGATAAGGAAGGGGCCAAACGAGGTTGGTGCTCACGTACGAGCTGATGCTCCATCTTCAATTGACGTTGATCCACATCATAAATACGACGGTTGGCAGCACCAATAATCTCTACGAGTTGAGCAATCGTTTCTTCCTGCTGTTTCATCCTTTGATAAAGATGAAGACAGTCAGAACAAGTATAAGTATAGGTCATGATTTCGCCTCCCATGGTAGGAATCTTGCTATTTCTTTATACCATGAATATGAGAAGGAAAGAAAAGCGCAGTTTTTCAATTTTCCGAATAAAATATTAATAGAAAATCAGCGTTTGCCTAGCCATAAATAAAGGTTTAATGAACATGAATGAGCGCTCTATCTACGTTTCATAGTTTAGGACAAAAAAAGAACAGCTCCTTGGAAGGGACTGCTCTTTTTTTTAGTTATCACGTTTCAATCAAACCGTAACGTCCGTCACGACGCTTGTAGACAATGTTTGTTTCGTCGGTATCCGCATTCGTAAATACGTAAAACGCGTGACCTAGTAAATCCATCTGCAAGGCAGCTTCTTCACTATCCATTGGCTTTAAGTCAAAACGCTTTGTTCTTACAATTTCGATATCAGACTCATCATTATTATAGTTCTCTTCTCGCTGTTCTTGAGCTTCTCGTTCCAGTTCAGCAAACACATATTTAGGTGCGCCTTCCTGGCGGGATCTGCGATTCACTTTCGTTTTGTACTTTCGAATTTGTCTTTCCAATTTATCTACCACAAGGTCGATGGCAGCGTATAAGTCTGTATTGTGTTCTTCTGCACGAAGAAGTAGATTCTTCATAGGAATTGTGACCTCGATTGTCTGCTCATCATTGTAGACACTTAAATTAACGTGTACTTCTGATGACGGGGGAGTTTCAAAGTAGCGCTCCAGTTTGCCCACCTTTTTCTCCACATAATCCTTTATTGGATCCGTCACCTCTAAGTTTTCACCACGAATGTTGTAAGTTAACATTTAGAAGTGTCCTCCTTTCATCCTTATGTAGTTTATATTCTACCATACCCTTGCCTATTCCTGCATAAACTTACGGAATCTTTTGACTATATTGTGTCGGTAATTGCTGGAATTGTTATTTAAAAGGCGTTATTAGGGGAAATGACGCACAAACTAATCCAAATCCCAAAATAAATATAAAATCAGGTTTTTATTCCATTAAATTAGGAAAATAACGAGAGAGATGCGTTTTGGCCACTTTCATAAAACCTTCTCTTCATTTTCAATTTATTAAAATACCATTTTGAAAAGTGATGAGGAACGGACAAAGAAATTGAAAAAAACCTAACATTATAATGGACAACTAGAATACACATGAGGATGATTGGATTTGGAGAAAAAATATTTATACGAAATTAACTTTGTTCGTGCGATCGCATGCTTATTAGTGGTAATGGTACACGTAGGCGCTCGATTCTACGGCGCTTATGATGAAAGTCATACGACACTCACCAATTTCTTTAACCAAATATCGCGGATTGGAACGCCTCTTTTTGCTGTAATGAGCGGATTTTTGCTCTATAATCAAATGGCTAAGAAACATTTTAAAGTTTCTCACTTTCTAAAAAGCCGTATGGTTAAAATTATTTCGCCCTTTGTCGTTTGGAGTTTATTTTATTTAGCTTTCGATTACTTCAACGGGATAGAAGTCTTTCCTGATTGGTCCAATTCATCAGAAGTTGCTGACTTTACATACCAATTTATTACTGGAGAATCGTATTTTCACCTTTACTTTATCAGCTTAGTCATTCAATTTTATTTTTTATTTCTTATCATTCGAAAGTGGATGAATTTAAAAACCATTACATTCGCAACGATCCTTTCAATTTACGTAAACTATCTATTTGTAACTAATAATTTCGAGGTGAATAACGAGTACGTAAACTCTTTCATTAATAGCCGGACATTTTTACTGCAGTGGATTTACTACTTTATGCTCGGTGCATTATTAGTTAAACTCTGGCCTTACATTCATCAATTTTTATTAAAAAAATCAAATCAAATGTTTACATTAATCACAGGATTATTCGTCCTTATTTTTAGTGTGTTAGATTATCACTCACACCAGCAAATTATAAATTCAAATGAGAACTTATTGCATTTTATTACCATTCCGATCGCTTTTATTGTTCTTATTAGCTTGTACTATCAGTTAATCTTCTGGAAAGATTTTATTATGGAAGGTTTTATAAAGTTAGGAAATATGTCAATGGGAATTTATCTTATCCACCCATTTGTGATTACCTTGTATCAGTGGTATGCCCCTTATGATGTTTTTGCTGAGCCGATCTATATCATCCCTTTTCATATTATGGTTGTCTTCATCTGTATTGTTCTTCTAAAAATCATTTCATTTTTACCGTTTAGTCAATACATTGTAACTTTAGTTAAATCGAATCGGAAAAACATACAATATAACATGGCGGAAAGCCGAAATTTAATTCGTTCTTCCAATTAATTAGGCAGGGACAAAACTGAATAAAGCATAAAACAATCCGAACGATTCTGTAGAAATCAGTTCGGATTATTTATGTTAAAGAGAATTTACACATCGCTCCGTCAAAATACTTCGCTTTCCGTGGGCACGGCCTCAGCTTCCTCAGAAAGCAAAGAGCGCTTTCCTGCGGGAGCTTCGACTCGCGCTGTTCCCACAGGAGTCTTCGCATTTTGACTACGCTAATGAGCTGCGATTATACGAATATTCGTTTTTTGTCATCCCTGATTTACTTATGTTCCGGTCTCATTTTTTAAATATTTTAAAAAGTATTGCACAGGACATGAAACAACTGTATAATCATAAACTATATCAAAACCAACTAAATCAATAGGAATTATAAAAAAAGGAGGGATTTACATGTTTCTTGAACTAAACAATGTCGGAAAAACTTTCAAAGATAAAGAACAAGGGGAGTTCGAAGTTTTTTCAGACATCGATTTATCGATCGAGAAAAAGGAATTTGTTTCATTACTAGGTCCCTCAGGCTGTGGGAAATCCACCCTTCTTTCCATGGTTGCCGGTCTTGAGCATGCGACGACCGGCTCAATGTCGCTAGAAGGACACGAGATTAAACAAGCTGGCCCAGACCGCGGCATGGTCTTTCAGCAAGCTTCTTTATTCCCTTGGCTGAACGTAAAAGATAATGTGATGTTCCCGCTGAAATCCACAATGAGTAAGAAGGAAGCGGAAGAACGGGCGGATCACTTCTTAAAAATGGTGCACTTAAGCCGATTTAAGAAACATTATACGTATGAGCTTTCAGGAGGTATGCAGCAGCGCGTGGCCATTGCGCGTGCTCTCGCTATGGATCCCAAGGTTCTCCTCATGGATGAACCGTTTGGTGCTTTGGATGAGCAGACCCGTCATATTCTCCACGACGAGCTCATTAAAGTGTGGCAGGAAACCCAAAAGACCATCTTATTTGTGACTCACAGTATTCAAGAAGCCATTAAACTGAGTGACCGAATTATCGTGATGGGAACGCGCCCAGGCAGGATTATCGCTGATTTTAATGTAGATATACCTCGCCCACGCAGTCGTTCAGATGAAAGAGTCATCCAGTTTGAAGATGAGGTTATGAACCTGCTTAAGGGAGAAATCAATAAAGTATTAAAGGAAGAATTAACTAATGAAATTGAATATTCTTATTAAACGTATCTTATTTCTAGTGGCGGTTCTCGGCATCTGGCAGCTGATATTCACACTAGGTATTCTTGAAGAAATTATCTTTCCCTCTCCTACTAGTGTAGGAGAAGCCCTTTATAACGGGTTTACCCGCGGTGATTTCGTCGGCGCTTTAGGAGCCAGCTTTAAGCACTTATTTATAGGATTATTTATGGCGATTGCCTTCGGAACCATTCTCGGCGTGATTTTAGGGAAATCCAAACAAGCGGATGAAACAGCCGGCATGTACCTAATCGCAATGCAAAGTATTCCAAGTATCGTTTGGGTACCATTAGCGATCATGCTGTTTGGCTTCTCTGAGTTTGCTGTTATTTTTGTGGTCGTTCTTGGCGGTACATTCGTCATGGCGCTCAACGTCAGAACAGCCATTCAAAGTGTGCCACCACAATTTTTGCGTGCTGCTAAAACCATGGGCACAAGCGGATTTCGAATGTTTTTTAGAGTCGAAGTTCCTTCGAGCGTCCCTTACTTTATGACGGGGCTGCGTCTTGCTTGGGCATTTAGCTGGAGAGCTCTTATGGCGGGTGAATTGTTAAGTAACGGTCCTGGTCTAGGCTACTCATTAGCCTACGCTCAAGACTACGCACGTATGGACCAAGTGGTTGCGATCATTGTCATTATTGGCGTGATTGGAGCATTTGCCGATCAATTAGTCTTTTCTAAACTAGAGAAAAACGTAAGAAGTCGTTGGGGATTAGCTTAAATGATGAAAGGGAGATTATATTGAAGAAAATTATTTCTATATTTAGTTTAGTCGTATTAGCAGGTATATTAGCTGCATGTGGCAGCGATTCAGGAGCAAGCAGCGGCTCAGGTTCTGATGATTCGGTAACGATTGGATACTTTCCAAATGTAGACCACGCTGCAGGAATGGTTGCAGAGGAAAAAGGATTCTATGAAGATACATTACCAGATGGCACAGAAGTGAACTATCAATACTTTCCAGACGGTTCAGCCTTTATGACAGCCATTGAAACGGGAGAAATTGAAGGCGGAATCGTAGGACCAGGACCGGCAATGAACCACTTCACAAGCGGTGCTGATATTAACATCGTAGCAGCCGGTGCTACAGGCGGAACAGTAATTATGAAGCGAAATGGGGCAGACATTGAATCAGCTGAAGATATTAAAGGAAAAACATTCATCTCCCCTCGCGTAGGCTGCACGCACGACGTACAGTTTGAAGCAATGATGAAAGATGAATTCGGCATTACCTCTGATCGTCTCGACGGAGAAATGAAGCACGTAACGGGGAAACCAGCCACATACAGCAGCATGTTTGAATCTGGAAAAGTAGACGTCGCAGCAGTTCCAGAGCCATGGGCCGCTTATATTGAAGCAGAAGGCACAGGGGAAGTGATGTTCCAGAACGATGAAGTGGCTCACAACGCTGACATGCCGGCTTCTGTTTTTGTAACGTCTGAGAAGTTAAAAGAGAAAGATCCGGGACTTATTCAAAACTTAGTCGATGCACACAAAAATGCTACAGACTTTGTAAATGAGAACCCTGAAGAATCTAAAGAAATTGCGATTGAAAAGATTGAAGAAATTACAGATCAGAAGCTTTCAAAAGAAGTGGTCGACAGCTCCTGGGAGCGCATGAACTTCACATACGAAGTTGACGAAAAAGAAATCCAAATGTTTGCAGACTCTTCTTATGAGCTGCAGTTCCTTGAAGAAAAACCAAACTTAAATGGTTTAGTGGATACCACTTTTATTGAAGAATAAAGTAAGAGAGCCTTCCAGCATCGGAAGGCTCTTTTTATGCTTTCTAAAAAACTAACAATTAATAAAAAAGTAAGCGACAGACAACTTCTCTGCCGCTTACTTTTTTCGATCCATAAACATCCCATCATAGGCGGATAAGCTCTGATAAGGATTTGTATATTTTTGATTGCTGGATTTCTGCCTCTTCACGTTACGCATTTCTCTTTTTAATCCACCAAAAAGAAGGTCAAGCATTTGTTGAATATCCTTATCTAAGGACTTCACTCTTTCCACTCTTGCTTTTTCCTCTTCGTCCTCAGGCTGAGACAGCTCTGGAAGAAGTTCAGAGCGTACCGCAAGCAGTCGTTGAACGTTTTGGATGACCCGTGCTCGGTTGTCATCCGTTACCCGTTGGTGAACCTGTTGCGATAGTTCCTCTGTATGCTGCAAAAACACGGACCAGCTGCTCATTAAGCCGTGCCACCCGTTCCATATTGTGCTTTCCTAGCCTGCAGCAGCACTTGTTTCCAAGTATCACGGAACTCCGTCACAAGCCCTTCAACTTCATCAAGAATCGCTGCGTCGTTTTTCGTATTTGCCTCAATAAGGCGGTTCATCATATACTCATACAACGGCAACACATCATTCGCTACGGCGTAATCCTGGTTCATCGTCACCATAAGCTCACGTATAATCGCCTGCGCTTTTTGGATTACTTCATTTTTCTTCGCATAATCCTTCTGTTCCAAAGCTTTCTTACCACCGCGGATGAACTTAATACAGCCGTTGTAAAGCATTAGCGTAAGCTCGCCTGGTGAAGCCGTTTCTACTGAATTATTTTGATAGGCTTGAATAGACATTTAACCAAACACTCCTTTTAAAATTACATCATGCCTCCGCCAAAGTTCTGCTGAATATAGGAGGACTGGGAATTCATATCCTGTATGGCTTTCTCCATTGCTCCGAACTCAGACCAGTAGCGGTCCTCAATTTGAGTTAAACGATCCTGAAACTTAAGCATGCGATCATCCAAATTAACTAGTTCTCTTCCTAACGTAAATGACTGGTTTAAGCTCGTATCTTTGCCTGCTTTTCTCTCAATCGACTGACGAGTATTTGAGATTGTATCCTCAATCTGACGCACAATCCCTGTACTCTCACCTTCACCATTATTAGAAAATAACTGTTTAACAGAATCAGCATCTTCTGTTAAAGCCTCACGAAGCTTATCTTCGTCAACTTCTAATTTTCCACGATCGCGGTAATTGGATGATGTTTCAATTCCAATTTGAGATAAATGATTAAATGCACCATCATTCTCTACTTTGTTGTACCAGCTTCCTCTCATTTGAGAGAGAGCACCCGATATAACGGAATCTCCTTGAAGCAGACCTTTTTTCGCTTCCTCTTCCCATTTCTCGATTTCATCGTCTTCCATTGCCTCTTTTTGCTCTTCTGTTAATGGATCGTAGTCGCGATTTTTTCTTTCACTTAATTTATCACCAAGTCCTTCAATGATTTCATTGTATTTATCAACGAAGTCGGTAATCTTTTCTACAGCGCCATCGACGTTGTTCGTTACGTTTACCGTAGAAGAACCTACTTCGCTAAAGGTAAAATCTACTCCATTAACAGAATAGTTGTTTTCGTGGGAAGTGATTTCAAAATCGCTGTCTCCATAATTAAACGCAGCGTCTGCTCCCCCTCTTTCATTATTCAGTCCAAGAGTATCGGTTAGAAAAGTTGCTCCGTCACCTGTAAACGCCATTTCATCGCCGTCCATACGATTCCCAGTCTCTGAACGCTCCATCATCACCTTATCCGCGCTTCCATCATAAAAAGCTCGAACACCAACGCCAGCGCCACTAATATCTTTTAACACATCGTTTAACGAATCATCACTCTCAAACGTAAACTCATGCTCTCCCTCACTCGTAGTAATCGTAAAAGAACCACCGTCAGCCCACTCTGCAAACTGATTACCGATATCATCATCAGGGTCTAATTTTTCATCTCGATCAGCGGACAGCTTAGTCTCACTAATGTTATATGCAGCTGAAGCGAGCTGAGTAACTTCGACATTATATCTGCCCTCCCCGGCACTCGAACTGGCTTCAGCCGTAACAGCTGAACCTGTAGCAGAAGCTTCCTTTGATTGGTATGTACGATCAAGCTTCATATCCAGAGCTAAATTATCAAGCTCAAGAAACTGCTTATTCACATCACGATAAGCATCCCGTTCCCAT
Organism: Halobacillus andaensis; assembly: GCF_014636475.1. Taxonomy (GTDB): domain Bacteria; phylum Bacillota; class Bacilli; order Bacillales; family Halobacillaceae; genus Halobacillus_A; species Halobacillus_A andaensis. The sequence goes on along the minus strand of NZ_BMEL01000004.1, from coordinate 388,003 downwards.
TCAATTTTCGTTTTATCCTGTTCCATCTTATTCAGCGGCTGACGTTCCGCGTCCATAAGGTCACTTACGATTTGATCTATATCCATTCCCGTCGCATTCCCAGCTACGCGCATTCCGATCACCTCTTATATTTTGTCATCGACAATAAAGCCAAGAAATTCAGCCATCGCTCCATAGTAATCCAGCATTTTCTTCGGCGGAATCTCTTTTACTACCTCGTTTGTTTTCATATCTACGACCGTCACGTAATATTTATCAAGCTTATCATGAAGCTGAAAACGCAGCGAAGTAGGTTCATAGTCCAGCAGTGCATTCATTTTATCTATGATTTCAGTTGCATGTAATTTATCCGGTGCCCCTCCAAGATGAGGTTTCGCCTTATTTGTCTCTCTCTGTAATTCTTTCAAATTCTCCTGAACGGCTGCGATATCATTAAGTTGTGTAGTATTTCTCTGCAGAAGCTGTGATTGGGCCATGCTCTTCTTGACATCCACCTTCAACAACTCCCCATACTATTCGGTTTTCTTTTTATATCGGTTTTTATTATTAAATGTTGAGGAATTTATAAAATTAGCAGGATAAAACGTGGGATTTAAAAAGAGGGAATATTAATTAAAAACCAAAGGATGACACTTAGTGCCATCCTTTGGTTTTTGTACTTATTGTAGAAGTTGTAGAACTCCTTGTGGTTGTTGATTGGCTTGAGCCAACATCGCTTGAGACGCTTGTCCAAGAATTGAATTCTTCGTTTGACTCATCATTTCTTCAGCCATGTCGACATCGCGAATTCGTGATTCCGCAGCTGTTAGGTTTTCAGAAGATGTGCCAAGGTTGTTGATTGTGTGATCTAAACGGTTTTGTAAAGCACCCAGTTTAGAACGCTCGGCTGATACAGATTCGATCGCATTATTAATATTTGTAATTGAAGAATCAGCCGCTTCTTGAGATGAGACGTCAGTACCTCCGATTTCAACTGTGTCTCCATCAGCTAAGTCTGCATATGAACCGCTGATATCAAGCACGTCCCCTCCATCATTGGAATAAACGCCATTCCCATCGTCTTTAGCGATCGTGTTTCCATTCGAGTCCATTAACACACCGTTTGACTTATCAATTTCATAGGTGCCAGCTTCCAACCCATCGTTAGCAACCGATGCCGTTCCCGTGGAGGTACCAGATGTATCGACTGATACTGATCCTGATGTAACACCATCTGTAAATGTTAATGTTTCAGAATCATCTCCGGTAAATGTTTCACCACCATCAGTACTAGTGGCGGCTACTTCGCCATCACTATTGATCAAATCATGCTCGCCGTCTTCATTTTCTTGAACCGTGTATTCACCGTCAACAATGGTTTCAGACCCACTACCAGCTGCATATGTGCCTTCTAATTCAAACTCAGCATCTCCAGCCATTCCCAGTTCGAAACCGCGCATATCGTTTACTTCTAGAGAAAGGTTTTGGCCTTCATTGGCACCGATTTGGAAGGTCCCTTCGAAACTGCCGTCTAAAAGATTTTGTGTATTGAATTCGGTGTTGTCACCAATACGAGACAATTCTTCGGATAATTGATCTACTTCCTTTTGAATTTCTTGACGATCAGCATCAGTATTCGTATCGTTCGCAGATTGAGTCGCTAGTTCACGCATACGCTGTAGGATATCGTGACTTTCATTTAAAGCCCCTTCAGCCGTCTGAATCATAGAAATACCATCCTGCGAGTTACGAGATGCTTGATCTAGCCCACGAATCTGACCGCGCATTTTTTCAGAGATTGCAAGACCCGCAGCATCGTCTCCGGCTTTGTTAATACGAAGACCTGATGAAAGCTTCTCCATAGAGTTCTGTTGCCCTTTGTTTGCTTCGCCCATTTGACGGTGTGTGTTTAACGCCGCAATGTTGTGATTAATTCTCATTTTTTAAATTCCTCCTTGAATGTGTAAGTCATTTCACGTCCTTGTGAAATTCTTAAGTACAAAACAATAGCCGGCCGACTTTTGTAATGCGTTACATTACTTATATCGACCGACTAGGATGATAGTTTAATTGTTTTTTGTATTTTTTAGCATATCCAGTATATTTTCGTTAAAAACTGCTGCTTCCGCATTTTCTTCTTTAATTGATACATACACTTCCTGCCGATGAATATCCACATGCTTTGGTGCTTCAATTCCGAGCTTCACTTGTCCGCCTTCTACAGAAACAACTTTCACTGAAATTTCATCGCCGATCCGTACAGATTCTCCAGACTTGCGGTTAAGGACGAGCATTAACTTCACCGCCTTGCGCTTGCAATAGAGGATGCTTCGTTTGGTAGTCTGTATCGTGTAAAATCACTTGCTTTCCTAGTTTCTTCTCAACATTTACTACAATCGGCGCCTGTAAATTAAGCGTTGAGTTCGCAAATGGTTCTTTTAACGTAATTACACTATAAACAGCGACTTCTTCAAGCTTGTTAATTTCTACATCAGAAAGTGATTTCTTATCTAAATCAAATGCATAGTCTTTATAAAAAAGGTAAGGATTCGTTACAATTAAAGCCACTGCCGCTTCATCGACCGACTGCAATGCTAGATAAATACCGTCTTCATCAACCGGTAAAAACACAAAAGAATGATAGTTTTCAAACCCTGGCAGGCCCTGCTCAAAGTGTAAAAAATCCTCTTCATTCACATCAATCACACCAAAATATTTCGTATGTATGTTCATTACTAGCTCCTTTCATTACACTTTCCAATCAATTTTCAAGTCAGGATATTGCTCCATATAGCTGCTTACACTTCCAGGTGTAAAAGAAGTTTCAGGCTCCTGCCTTACTGTATGAATCATAGGCTGCTGTGGCTCTACTGAGATGTCAGCTTCCCCAGGCTGATAGGAAAGATCAACAAGATCGTAGCTCGGGCGTCCTCCAGGCTGAATGTCAAAGTCAAAACCTGCATTCCGTTCAGCTTGAACTGCTATTGGATTGCCGCCATTTTCAATCCGCATCAGCTCATCTCCTTCCGACGCTACTCGTGCCAAACCTTCCATCCACTTCTGTTCTCCGACTTGAGCCGTTTCTTTTGTCCGAACAGCACTACTTTTTAAATTAATATTGTGCCATGCCTTCGTTTGATCAATCGTCAGCTGGCCGGGCCGCTGGTTAATCGTCATCTCTGCCTGCGGCTGCTGAATCGACTGTTCTGCTTGAGGCTGGTGGATTGTTTGCTGACCTTTGTTAATAGTTAACCCGAGCCTGGCCGGCGTCGATTGAATGTGTAGTTGAGGTACCTTCATTAGAAAAACCCCCTAAAAGGAAAAAATCCAGCTTGCACTGGATTCCCCTGTTCACTTTATTACTTCAGAAAGTCCATTAAGGATGGCTGCATCACACGTGCTCCAACTCCCATTGCTGCTCGGTGGACGCTTTCCTGCGTTTTTAAATCAGTGATGACTTTTTCAATTTCAGCATCTTCGTTATCCGACATCATACGTTTTGCACTTTCTTCTTGAGAACCTAACCGATCTTCAATCAGCTCGACGCGGTTCATTCGTGCACCTAAGTCCGCTCGCTCACCGACAAAGCTATTAACGTGATCATCAAATTGACTGAGGCTGCTTCCCAGCTCGTCTTCACCTGCTCCATTTTCCAGATCAGAAGCAAACTTTTCGATATCGGAAAACAAATCCTCATTAAATACAGCACTCGGCGTTACATTTGCCTGCAGCTTGACTCCAGAGGAGACTTCCAGCTCCACAGGAGAATCATTCGAATTAATCGTAAAGTCATCCATATTCACAGGTTTTTCGGTCGTATTTTCTCCGTTGAAAATGTACTTTCCATTGACCTCGGTATTGGCAATTTCACCTAAGTGCTCCTTCAACTGCCGCACTTCTTTTGCTACATCAGCCCGTTCATTGTCACTATATGTACCGTTACTCGCCTGAACATTCAGCTCACGAATCCGCTGAATCGCCTGTGTGCCTTCATCTAAAGCCGAATCACTGTTATCCATCCAGTTATGAACTTCACCAATGTTACGCTGAAACTGCTCAACTTGACCGACCTGGGAACGATAATTCATCCCCTTCATCGCAACAACTGGATCCTGAGACGGCTTGCTGATCTTTTTACCCGTAGACAGCTGCTCCTGAAACTTCCCCATTTCCCCGTAGCTGTTGCTTAAGTTCCGAAGCATGTTATTTGAAAGCATTCCTTGTGTTACGCGCATAACTCACTCACCTACCTTCCGACTACACCCATTTGATTAATAATGCGATCAAGCATTTCGTCCACCACCGTAATATTTCGAGCGGACGCGTTGTAAGCATGTTGAAACTTAATCATATTTGTCATTTCCTCATCCAATGAAACAGCACTGACAGAATCTCGCTGTTTTTGAGCAGAATCCTTCAGCGTCTCTGCATTCCCCTTCATACGATTCGCTTCCTGTGCTTCAACAGCCATTGAGCCGACTAACGATTCGTAGTAATCATCGAGTGACGTTTCCTCACCTAGTAAATCGTTCGCCTGATATTGTACGCCTGCCAACTCACTTGCATTATCTCCGTCTCCTGCATAAGGATCTTTGGCGGCTGCAATATGATCTGAATCCTCTTTAATTTCATCAATAAGGTCAATTGAACCAGCAAGTCCTTCAACAACACCATCTTCATTGGCATCTCCTTCGACCATAAAGAAAGCTGGCACGTCATCGCCGTCTGCCATACTGTTCAATGACTGGCCGCTCCTATGTAACTCGTTAAAAGCTTCAGCAAAGCCAGTAGCCATTTTATCTAAATCAGCAAGCATATTTTCAAACGTTCCATCCGGATTGCCATTTCCATTCACAAAGCCACCGGAATCAAGAAGTCCTTTTAACTTCCCGCTTGAAGAGAATGCTGACATTGTAAATTCCTCATCGCCTAAGCTCACACTTTCAGCCAGAGAGTCATCATTATAATTCACCTGCAGCTCATTCGTTGAATTCGTTGAACCATCAACAAGCCGCGGCTCCATCGCATTTCCATTTTCATTAACTAACGAAATATTTGCTTTCCCCGTCGCCATCGCATCAGCAGAGGAAGGCGGGTCTTCATAAGAAACTTCAATGTTTACCTGCTCAGACAGCTTATCCATTAAATTGTCACGGGCATCATATAAATCGTTCGGCACCTGCCCATGAGGCTCGACCTCGGCTATCTGCTCATTCAAACTATTTATTTGCGTAGCCATAGAGTTAATATCCTTCGTTGTGACATCAACTTCCTTGGCAAGATCTCCCTGCACACTTTGTAACTTATTGGACAAATAATTAAACGTCTCCGCAACAGCCTGTCCACGCTGCCTTACCACCGATCGGGCTCCTGAATCTTCAGGATCTACCGATAAATCTTGAAGCGACTCCCAGAAGCGGTCCATCGTTTTTGATAAGCCATCCTCCGAAGGCTCATTCATAATATCTTCAAGACGTCCTAAAGCATCTGACCTTGAATCATAATAACCTGTTTTGTTATTCTCCGCTCGATATTGGTCGTCTAAGTAGCCTTCACGGATCCGCTCAATCGCTCCTGCCGTAACGCCTCCGCCAATCTGCCCTGGAATCTCCGGTCGATTGCGGGAGGATGGCGGATAAGGACCGGCTTGTTCAAAATTGACGCGCTGCCTTGTGTAGCCTTCTGTATTTGCATTTGAAATATTATGACCCGTTGTTTTCAGCGCCGATTGTTGAGCAAACAGACCGCTCTTTGCAATTTCTAATCCTCCAAAAGTTGAACCCATCGTACTCCCCCTCTTTCCTTAAGCATGTGAATCAAATACGGAACGCTTGGGTCCACTTGTCTGCAAAGAGCCCCCATAGTTTACGTTTTCCAGCGATGGCTGCAATAAATCCAACGACATGTTCACAAACTGCAGCGACTGCCTCGTTAAGTCCCCGTTCAACACTTCCTGCTGCTTTAATTCAGCTAGCACTAGAATAAAAGATTCATATACACTCTCAAGCTGCTTTCGATCAGACCAGGCCACCCATTCAATGATTTCAGACACCGTCGGATGTTCACCATTAAAATCAGGTTCCCTCGCCGCCCACTCGCTGACAGCCTTAATCCGCTTCTTCTCCAATGCTTCAATAGCCGACACATGCTTGCGCTCCTGATTTAAGCAATCACGAAGGGAGTCGATATTATTTTTCTTCAAAGCCTCAGTCTTGTTTTTCGATAACGTCAGAAGACTTTCATGCAACTGCTTCAATCTCTCCAAGTAGTCAATAATTTGTCTGATCGCCACACTCATTCTCCTCTATCATCCGTAAAGAAATCGACTAGATTTTTCGCCGCCTGCTTAGAATCTACCTTATAGCTTCCATCATCCACTTGAGCTTTAATCTCATCAATATACTTTTGGCGTTCCTCACTCGTCTTACCAGCATCTTGAAGCGCTTTTCCTTGATCGGAAATCTCCACCTTATCCTGCTGCTGCTTAGAACTATTTTTCAAACCATTCTGTTGATTGATTTGCTTTTGATATGGATTAAAATTCGTATGATTCGGTCCATGAATTTTCACAGCCATCACCTCTTTCTACACTGTCTACCTTTACTTTATATATCGGTTAATTTCGTTAATCTTTTAGCGTTCTTTACCCTTAACAGAATAATAAGTCACAGGTCCTGCGTCTTCTTTCTTATTTCTCTCCGTTACGCTCTTAAGCTCTTCCTGCTCACGAACTCCCTGATGAATCTCTCGAGCACAGCTTTCACATAAGCGTCCCTCCTGGATATCCGCCCCACATTTTTCACAGCTATACGCTAGCGCAGGAAACTGTGCAGGGTGCAGCCGCTTCGCCTTTACAAAATCACGAATCTTATATTCTTCCACGCCCGTCTCCCGAACAATCTCAAGAACCGTCGCCGTTCGATTTTTCTTCTGTCTCACAAACGCATATACCGTTTGAAACTCTTTTTCCTCCTGCTTCACACAATCCCGACAAACCGTCGCTGGCCCCCTCATAAATAAAGCATTGCACCTCGGACAATTCGCTAATTCAGCCATCATGAAATCCTCCATTACTACTCTTTTTCTATTATATCGGCAATACGAACGAAATCAAAAGAGAACCTAGCGAAAAAGTGTAAACGAATAAACCTCTGGACACCCCGCTTCTCGTAAAAGCAAAGCCAAATGCCTCACCGTCATGCCCGTCGTATAAATATCATCCACCAGCACGACCGGCCGCTCCGTGGGCTTAACCAGGATAAATGGATTCTCTCCAAGCAGCCGTTCACTTCGACCTTTCTTCGACTGCTTCTCACTCCCCCTCCTTTTCAAAAAGCGATGAGGAGACACACCGAGCAGAGTAATCAGCGCATCCGATTGATTAAATCCCCGCTCCAATAATCGCTCCTTACTTAATGGTATTGCGACAAGGTCGGCTTCCATCATTTGAAAGTAGTTTTTATACTTCGTCTGGGCAGCTTCAGCAAACGCCTCAATAAGCGTAAAGTCCCCCCGGTACTTCCACCGTGCGACAAGCTCCCTGGCGAAATCATTGTAAGAAAACACAGATACATTCTTCGTTAAGACACCCTGGTAAGACGAGCCCTCCCACCGTTCGCAGTCGTAACAAACTCCGCTGCTGTCTGCTCGTCCACACAAAGGACACCCCGGCTCCGTAATCACGTCAAACTTTTCAAAGCAAGTGGTACAAAGCTTTACTTCCTTTTGCACGAGCAGAAAGTTCGTCCAATTGACCTCAGGCAGGACAGATTCAAAACAAATGACGCACCTCATTGGTTTTTCGCCTTTATATTCATTTGATGGATCGCTTCTTGGGCTTCAAACATGGCATTTGTTTTTCCACTATGAAAAAAGATCACTTCTCCATCCGGGTCTTTATGGCTTCTACCAGCCCTCCCTGCAATTTGCACGAGAGCTGCTTCATCAAAGACTTGGTGACCCGCATCAATGACGAACACATCAACCGAAGGAAACGTAACGCCCCGCTCCAAAATGGTGGTTGTCACTAATACATCCAGTTCACGGTTCCGAAAAGCCAAAATTTTATCCGCTCGAGCTGGATCTTCTGCATGCACCGAAGAAACCAACAAGCGGCTGGACAAAATCCCTTTGATGTTCTCCGCATATTGGATCGTAGAAGCGAAAATTAATAATTGGCGTTTTCCTGTTTGTTGGTTGAAAATGCGTTGGAGGATGGATTTTGGAAGCGTGCCTTTTGATAGTCGTGAACGTAAAGTAGTGACTAACTTTAAAGTAGGAACTGGGAGAGGATAGCCGTGGAAACGGGAGGGAATAAAGACAGTGGGTAACTGCTTCTGCCGTATGCGGCGCTTTTCTTTTTTGCGAGGTGTGGCCGTTAAATAAATCTGTGAAGCATGATCTTTAGCAGCTCGTTTAGCCGCCCATTTCAGAGAGTCGTCATTGTGAAAAGGAAAAGCGTCAATTTCATCGATAATCATAACGTCAAACGCTTGGGAGTATCGATAAAGCTGATGGGTCGTAGCCATTAAAAGCTGGGCAGAGCCGCTCTTCTCTTCACTGTCACCATACAACGCTTGAATTTCCACCTCTGGAAACGATGACGTTAAACGAGGAAACAGTTCACGAACAACATCTGTCCGCGGTGTAGCTAAACATACCCTCATTCCCTGCCTGAGTGCATAGGTTAGCCCGGGAAACAGCATCTCTGTCTTCCCTGCTCCACACACCGCCCATACGAGCAGCTCTTCTCGTTTCTCGATGGCTAAAACAATGTGTTCAGCTGCGTTTGATTGAGCATTCGTCAACTCTCCTTCCCACTGACAGGGAGAATGATGTTTCTTCCACACTGCCAAAGGACTAAACCAATATAACGGCTCACATTCCATAACGCGCCCCATCATAATGCAGTTCCGGCAGTATGTGCATTTTTTCCGGCATCCAGCATGCGGAAACCGCGCGAAGAAATAAGGCTTATCCGTGCCACAACGGTGACATTGCCAAGTACTTCGAGTATTCGTTAGAGAAGGCAGCTTCATCACGAGTGATTGCTCTTCCAATAGCTGCAGCTCTTCAACAGGTAAAGGGAGTTCAGTTTGAGTAAGAATTTTTCCAGAAAGGAATTGATAGGGGGAATCCTCAGGGAAAGATTGAAATGGAGGAAAGTTGCTCGAAGGGTTTTTCTTAAATCGTTTCAGCATAGCATCACCTGCTTTCATAAATTGAGCGCCTGCTTGAGTCTCACAGACAGGCGCTCATGCATTACGATTGGCGATACCATCCCAGCCCCATCGCACCTTCCCCCAGGTGTGTACCGATAACAGGACCGAAGTAGCTGACCGTCACTTCAACATTTGAAAACTGTGACTCGATTTCACGCTTAATTTGTTCCGCTTCCTCAGGTTGATTCGCATGAATAACACTCGCTTTGTAGCGCCCGTCTTCCTTAATAGACTCTTCAAATAAAGTAAGTATTCGCTTCAAAGCCTTCTTTCGTGTACGGATCTTTTCAAAGGGAACAATTTTTGTATTTACAAAATGAAGCACAGGCTTTACTTGCAGCAGGCTGCCGACAAAGGCTTGAGCGCCATTCAAGCGGCCGCCGCGCTGAAGGTGAGACAAATCATCCACCATGAAATAGGCTTGCATCGATTGTTTCATCTCTTCAAGTCTCGTTAGTATTTGCTCAGGGAGCGCTCCATTGCTGGCAAGTTCAGAAGCTTCAAGTGCATAGAAGCCTTGCATCAGGCAGCTGATTTCGGAATCAAAGACGTGGACGTCGATATCCTCTATCATTTCTCCAGCGGTGATCATTCCTTGATACGTTCCACTAATGCCGCTGGATAAATGAATGGCCACAACGGCGTCGTAATCTTTGGCCAGCTCTTCCAGCTTCTCGGTCATTAAACCAATCGAGGGCTGTGACGTCTTTGGCAACTCTTTATTTTCTTTAACCATATCGTAAAAATCATCAACTGTGACGTCCATTTCTTCTTGGTAAGATTCCTCTCCAAAAACAACATTTAAAGGAACCATATGTATAGATTTAGATTGGCGTACTTTTTTAGGGATATAGGCTGTGCTATCCGTAAGTATCGCTGTTTTCATAGGATCAGACTCCTTGTTTTCTCATTTACACATTTTATGTACAAGCTTCATTACTTTGCTTTGGTTATTATTTTACATGAAGGGCCATGAGATTGCACCTGAAGTTTATAGATTAGGAGAACTGCTTTTTCTAACATTTGAGCAGATAATGCTTACATTTACAGCAATTTTTCTTACATTTAAAGCATTTTATTAACATTTGCACAGTTTTTTTTACGCCGCTATTCTTACATACTGCCTCACAAAAAATCTCCCTAACTTTTAGTAGTTAGAGAGATTCACGATTATATGACTTCTACCCATCCGTTTTTAATAGCTGTTACAACAGCTTGAGTACGATCATTAACATTCATTTTTTGTAAAATATTACTCACGTGGTTTTTAACTGTCTTCTCACTAATAAACAGAGATTCTGCCACCCCACGGTTGCTTTGACCGTCCGCTAGTAATTGAAGCACTTCGCATTCACGACGTGTCAGCAGGTGCAGCGGTTTACGATATTCAATCGTACGAAAAGCTTCATTAGAGCTTGTATCGGATAAACGACGATATTCAGCGACAAGATTGTGGGTCACTTTAGGATGGAGATAAGAACCACCATTTCCTACAACTTTAATCGCTTCAATTAAAGCGTCAGAATCCATCTCTTTTAGAAGGTAACCTTGCGCCCCTGTTTTTAAAGCATGAGTCACATAGTTCTCGTCATCATGTATGGATAGAATGATTACTTTTAGGTTCGGGTAGCGTTGTGTAATTTCTGCCGTAGCCTCTACCCCATTCATACTAGGCATATTGATATCCATTAGAACGATATCAGGGTTATGTGTTTCAATAAGGTCTAAAGCAGCGGATCCGTCGTCTCCTTCTGCAACAACTTCAAAACTAGATTCGAAGTCTAAGATACGTTTTACACCTTCACGAAATAATTTGTGGTCATCAATCAAAACGATTCTGGTCATTTTTTGAGTCTACCTCCTAAATTTTTTCATCCGATTATTTATTTTGTTTCGGATGATCTGTTTATCTCTTTATCTGTAACTTTAGTCGATCGACCCTAATCCTATTTCCTATTATAAACGATTCATGCCTTTTTACATAGTTTTTCTCTATTTTCACTCATTTAATGGCATATGAATCGTGACGATGGTCCCTTTTCCTGGAGAGGATTGAATATGTAGTTCACCATTAACCATATCGACTCGCTCTCGCATTCCCATTAATCCGAACGACTTTTCTTTCTTTACCGTTGGATCAAATCCTTTTCCATCATCTTTAATGACAACCTTTGTCATTTCCTTCCTTAATTCAAACTTTACATCAATCGAACTTGCTTCTGAATGCTTAACCGCGTTTTGGACAGCTTCCTGAATGAGTCTGAAGATCGCTACTTCATACTTGCTTTCCAGTCTTCTTTCCTCACCCAACGATGCAAAATGAATGTGGAGCTGATTATACTCTTCCACAGTAGCTAAATATTTTTTTAATGTAGGAACTAATCCTAAATCATCCAGCGCCATAGGACGCAGGTCGTAAATAATACGTCTGACATCATAAAGGGCAGAACGTACTAGTTTTCTCACGTTACGCATTTCTAGTAAAGCTTCTTCAATACCTCGTTCATTAAAGGTACGCTCTACCAAATCTGAACGCAACATAACATTAGCAAGGGATTGAGCTGGTCCATCATGAATTTCGCGAGAAAGACGTCTTCGTTCTTCTTCTTGAGCCTCAATAATCTGCAGTCCGAACTCTTGTTTTTCTTTAGCGGTTTCAAGCGTCTGTGTCACATTCTTGAAATCCTCTGTTAAATAATTCAAAACGACAGAAATCTTACCTGAAAGGGCTTCAGCCCGTTCAATCGTAGCATCTAAATTCCGCAAGCGTATTTCAATTTCATCACGCCGCTCACGGAGCTGCTTCTCTTTCTCTCTCGTCATGGATAGGTCCATCTGCAATTCATGAGTCTGCTCATAAACTTTTCGAATATCCTCTTCAGAATATTGTCTAAATTGCTTACTTACTTGTGATAGCCGTATTCTCGAGGAGCGAACCTTTCTTTCTAATTCGTCTCCGTCTTCAATCAGGTTACCCACTTGCTCTTTGATGGATTCGAGCTCTTCATCTAATTTTTCAAACTCTACTCTAGAATCTTCACCAATCTGGAAAATTTCATCTTTACTATTGGATACGGTAGACACCATATCTTTAATAATGTAATCAAGTGCTTTGTTCCCAGATTTCATACTAAGTCTCCTCCATCAATGTTCACGATAATCATTCGTCGGACCCATGTCTATTTATGGGGGTGAATTTTTAATCACTAATATTTATACATTTCTCGTCCTTAAGTTGCCCCATTTGCACTACCCATTATATAATAAAAATTTAGGAGGTTAAATGTCGATGCTAGAATGTTATACAACTGTAAAAAAACAAGGTAAAAATGAAATAAATATACAAAAATCCCGTTTCATCGGTTACGTAAAGCGCTGCGAAACGGAAGAAGAAGCTCAAGAATTTATTCAATCGATAAAGAAAAAACACCATGATGCTGCTCACAATTGTTCAGCTTATATGATTGGCGAGCATGATTTAATTCAAAAAGCTAATGATGATGGTGAACCTAGCGGTACAGCTGGTGTCCCTATGCTGGAAGTATTAAAGAAAATGAAAATAAAAGACACGGCCGTGGTAGTGACACGATATTTTGGAGGAATTAAGTTAGGTGGCGGCGGGTTGATTCGAGCGTATTCAAGTGCAACATCTGAGGCCATTCGAGCCACCGGGGTCGTTAAACGTGAACTGATGCAAGAAGTGATTGTTCACGTCGAATATACGTTACTAGGAAAGCTTGAAAATGAACTTAGGAATTCAAAATATCATATTAAAAAGGTTCATTACTTAGAAAACGTGGAAATAGAAGTATATGTAAAGAATAATGAAGTAGAAGAATTTGAGGGTTGGATAACTAATTTAACGAGCGGTCAAGCTACGATCAAGCACGGAAGCCAAGAGTATATGGAATCACAAATTGAAATTTAAATCATCTTAAAAAGAGAGAGAAACAAGAAAAACGACAAGGAGATTACACGGATGAAAAGGAGAAAATTAAAAATAGCGTTATGGAGCCTAGCATTTGTTTTATTGCTGACGGTTGGCGCAACTGCCGGATATGCTGCGTTTTTAACAGATAAAGCTAGAGACACAGCAGATGCTTCTCATGAATCTTTAGATCGTGGAGACAAGTCTGATAAAAGAGATGAAATCGTGACTCCTGATTTAAATTCGACGTCCGTCTTATTTATTGGTGTCGATGATAGTGAAACTAGAGATAGCCGGGACTCTGGAGGACGCAGCTTATCTGATGCCCTGGTACTAGCCACCTTCAACGACGAAGATAAATCTGTTAAGCTCGTTAGTATTCCCCGTGACTCTTATGCGTATATTCCTGAAGTGGGCTACAACGATAAAATCACCCATGCTCACGCATTTGGCGGGACTGACGCTACGATAGAAACTGTAGAAAACCTGTTAGATGTGCCTGTTGATTATTATGTTCGTCTAAACTTCAACTCCTTTGTAGATGTGGTAAATTCCATTAATGGCGTAGAATTTGATGTCCCTTTTGACTTAGCTGAGCAAAACAGCGAAGATACAAAGAACGCTATAGAATTAGAAGAGGGGCGTCAAGTTGTTAATGGGGAAGAAGCTTTAGCTTTAGTTCGGTCCAGACAATACGACAGCGACCTCGCCCGGGGAGAACGTCAAATGGAAATGATTGAAGCGATTGTGGACAAGGCAGCTTCAGTAGGATCCATTTCAAATTATGGAAACATCATAGACTCTATTGGAGATAATATGAAGACGAATTTAACGTTTAGCCAGATGACTTCTTATAAAGACTACGTATTAAGTGAAGAAGGATTAAACTTCGATGAAATGCAGTTAGAAGGGGAAGGCGGTTATAAGGACGATGGGATTTGGTATTTTCAAATTGACGAAAATAGTCTAATGAATATCCAAAGCACGTTACGTGCTCACTTAGATTTAGAAGAGCAATCTGAGCCAAGTTCCTTCGCTGGAGAAGAACAAAACTCTTCAGATACAGATCATGACGAAGAATATCGATATTAATCTATTTCCCAGGAAATATTCGAAAACAACTTTATAAGAGTGGACAGCTTGTAGAGAAGCCTTAGTTTCTCTACAAGCATTTTTTTGCCTAAAAAGTGTATAAACTCTTGCGTTAGATAGAGTAAAGGGTTGGAGTTTCCATGGGCGAATGGTATGCCTCCTCGTTCCCTTATGAGCCCATTATTAAAAAAGGAATGGAAAAAGAGGAGACTCCTGAAGAACAAGCAGACAGGAGAGCCGACGCGGAAAGCTACTCTTTCAAGTTCATTTTCTCTAGACACAAAAAAGGAACCGCGTCAGTCCAAGCTTTTTCGACATCCTGACCGCTCTATAAGAGTTTTTTTTGTAGTTCACATACATAAAATAACGACTATAAAAATTCAGTGCCGTGAAATAATTATGTTTATTACGGTGGATGATATTTGTACTATAACCACACAATAAGTAGAATGGTCCTTGCATGTCAATTTTAGTAGGAGGCTTTATTGGTTCATGGCAGAACTTGAAAGAAGACAACTTAAGAAATCTTTAAAACCTCATTGGGTTTGGGCGATTGCATTTGGCTCAGCAATCGGGTGGGGAGCGTTTGTACTACCAACAGATTGGATTGGGGATGCAGGTCCAATCGGTGTTGTAATCGGGATCCTCTTAGGGGCAGCCCTGATGATGATCATAGGAGTAAGCTATGGTTTTCTTATAAAGAAATTCCCCGTAACTGGCGGTGAGTTTTCCTATGCTTACATTGGATTCGGACGTAAATATGCATTCTTTGCTGGCTGGTTTTTAACGTTAGGATACATATGTATCGTTGCATTGAATGCCTCGGCACTCGCTTTATTAGCTAAGTTTCTATTTCCACAATTCGCAGCTATAGGAACTTTGTATAGTGTGGCGGGATATGATGTGTCTATCATCCAAATTTTAATCGCAAGTTTTGTTCTCATTTTATTTGCCTTTTTAAATATTCGAGGAACAAGTTTTTCTGGAAAGACGCAATTTATTTTCAGTATTATTCTTATATTAGGGATTCTTATGCTTGCTGTAGGCGCTATATTTGCTGAAGGGCCGAGTTTCCAAAATATCACACCGGCTTTTGAACCCTCTCAACCAGCGATTGCCTCCATTCTAGCAATTTTAGCCGTTGCACCGTTTGCTTATGTAGGGTTTGATAATATCCCCCAAGCAGCTGAAGAGTTTCAATTTGAATCAAGAAAAGCATTTGGATTGATCATTTGGTCATTGGTCGCAGCAGGCCTTGCTTATTCTTTTATGATTATTATTACTGCAAGCACGATGCCATGGCAGGAACTCCTGACTCAGATTAATGAGCAAAACTCCGTCTGGGGAACCGGCGATGCCATTCAAAGTTATATGGGACGTGCTGGTGTATTTATTATCGCTCTTGCCATTTGTATGGGGATCTTTACAGGGCTCAATGGATTTTACCTTTCAGCGAGTCGGCTTACTTTCGCTATGGGGCGTGCTAGAATTTTACCAAACGCTTTCAGAGCATTACACAGTAAATACCACACCCCTTATGTAGGGATCCTATTTACAATGGCTGTTTGTTTAATTGCTCCGTGGTTTGGCCGCGAGGCTTTACTTTGGGTAGTCGATATGTCCTCTACTGGAGTTGCGATTGCCTACTTTTTCTGTACAGCTACTGCTTACAAGATTTTTAAATGGTCGGAACAAAGTAAGACGACGAACAACGCAAGCATTGTAGCTCCCGGAAAGAAATTCTTATCGTTATTAGGTATGATCAGCTCCATCATTTTCTTAGTTCTGTTATTACTCCCCGGCTCACCTGCCGCATTAGGAAAAGAATCTTTAATGGCTTTAGGCATTTGGGCATTGTTAGGTATATTATTCTATACCTTAAATTCCGGTCGATACAATAAATTAACGGACGAAGAGTTGAACTACCTGATCTTAGGAAAAGAAAAGATTTAACATATGAAACAAGGCTAGGACATAAATAAAGCAGGGATATCGAAAAACGAACATTCGTATAAACGTAGATCATTAGCGTAGTCAAAATACGAAGACTCCTGGGGGAACAGCGCGAGTCGAAGATCCCGCAGGAAAGCGCTCTTTGCTTTCTTGAGGAAGCTGAGGTCGTGCCCACGGAAAGCGAAGTGTTTTAACGGAGCGATGGTGAATAATGCTCTATAATAAAAATCATCCGAACTGGTTTCTAAAGAATCGTTCGGATGATTTTATGTTTTTTTAGTTTAGTGCAATTTATTCAAATTCTTTTACTTCAAGTTCATCGGTTTCAAACATAGCCATCGGCTTACCAGATGTAATCACCCACGCTTTTTCATCCTCATCATAAGTGAATTCATAGTGCCAAGAATACGTATTTTCGTTACTAAGCATATTGTCTGGATCATCTCCATCCAAATAATAACCTGTATCTAACACAAACGAAACAACGATCGAAGAGGTAAATAAATCCGATACTTCATCTCGTTTCAACTCCAGGCTCCCTACATCATAGGTGATGGCTTTAACTCCTCCTGAAAAGTTCTTTCCTAATTCGTCCATCTCTTGAATGCTAGCGTCTGTATCCTGTAAGTACGAGTCATTCTTCATAACTTGAAAAGCATTGATGTCCTTCTCTTCATAGGCTTCAACGTATTCATGAACATGATTTTCAACTGCGTTTTTTATGTCATCCTCTAATCTTTCATCTAAAGAAGCTTGGAGAACTTCTGGTGATAATTCATCAAATTCCATCTCAATTGGATCATCCGTGTTTTCATATGTATTAACTGACATAATGTGATCATATCGATCTCCGTTTACTTCAACCTCGCCTTTTACAACATGCTCTCCAGGCGTTACACCATTTAACTCATATCTACCTTCTGATAACTCTCCCACCTGATCTCCATTAAGATATAAATTCACGTTCTGTTGAGACGTTTGAATGTTAATCTCAGCTGGATCGAGTTTTATTTTATATTGATCGAATAATAGCCATTTAGCTCCTAAATGATGAACATGCATGTTCTGTGACTCATCTTCTTCCGCTCCATCAGCTGAGGCTCTTAAGTAACCTAACATAGAGACGAACTCACTGGGACTCTGTTCAAAATAATCAATCATATGATTAGCTTGTGTCTTGTTAAACCCAGTTGAAGTGTGATCGAACGATACAAGTTGGACGAGTCGCTCAGCATCACTCTTTTTTACAGCTTTCTCGAATTCTTGAACTGTATGCTTCGCCGAAGTTATCTTAGTTAAGTATGCCCATCCTGTAGCTGAAAAACCTAATAATAAAAGCAAGGTAACAAGAGATACAAAAATTTTTCTCCAATTTCTCTTTTTATAAGAATTCTGTTCATCTTGATATTCTTCGTAATACCGGCTGGCATTTAACCATTCATCACTTCGGGCAAAATCAGCCGGCTGTTTAACCTTTTGGTTTGGCTGACAATCATCACAATACGTTTGTGAACTTACAGTGGATTTTCCACATGATTGACATTCCCCCATAAAAATCTTCCCCCTTTTTCTACAAAAACTATATCTATTCTACCATATTTAACAAAATAACCATTCATAATTTTCCAATGTTCTCAATATTATTAAACATAAAAAGAGCTTCTCAACTTTTTGAGAAGCTCAAGCTCTTTCTTTGAAATTAATTTTCTTTGAGAGGGATAAGAATTGATGGACCTCTTCTTTTGTTAGTCCTTGATTCTTTGCTTCTTTCATAAGGGCTACCCATTCCGCGTCCAGCTTCTTCACAACATTTAGCTTTTTCAATGAATGATCCCTCCACCATTCACCTTAGACGACCCGGCGGTCCTAACCTGTATTGGCCTTAGACCCGTAGTTTTGCGTCCTTATTTTTCAATAAGTTTGCCTTTTTACAAGGAGAAGTTGTTATAGACATTATAATCCTCTATTTAAATTTTAACAATAGTTTTTTCAGAAAATTATGACAAAACACGATAATTTTCGTGAGCAACAACTGTACGATCATATTCAAAATCTATTTCATCCAGGTTATCCATAATCGTAAGGTCAACGATGACGGATCTTTGGCACTGACTCGGGATAACTTTACCTTTAAACATCGTTTCATTTCTTTCAAATTCAATAATGTTTCCTGGACTAGCTACCTTTGTATCTGGTGTAAACACAATAATGACCCCTTTCAACATTTACAATTTAAAATAAAGGATAATGGAATTTTCTAGATAAGGCAAGTAATTTCCAGTGATTTTTAAAGAAAATTTTGATTATTTAATGAGAATAGCTTCTAATTATGCGTACGCTTTCATAATCAGGCGTATGATTAAAGTTATAAATCCTCCCTTCTTTCAATTTTCCTTACCTCTACCTGTTAACACGTCTTCCTCTTCTTGAATCTCAACTGACTTTTCCTCACTAAGTTCAACTGCATTATCATTTTGACCTCTCGTAAAACGAAATGCTCGTCCTACTAGTGTAATCGTGCATAGGGATGCACCAAATATTCTTACGATACCGTTCTAATTCCTCAAATAGGAGCTTCTTTGTTAGTAATGTCGTTCGCTGCCTCACTTGCCTTACAACTCTCCTCTAATATTGTTATTCGAGCAGGGTCACCGGGTATTCCTTCTTCTTCTTTTTCTACAAAGCCTCCCCATTAATTGCAGCAATTGGTTACTCACTTGCTTCAAAGTGAGATAATGTCCCTTTTAGAAAAATAAAAACAAATAAAAAAACAGAGCGATATCGCTCTGTTTTTATCCATTTCCGTAGTAATAGTAATAATTGCTATTTTTCTTTTCTCTATCGTTTAGTACGACGCCGAGCAAATTAGCTCTTGATTGTTCAAGTAACTCCTTTGCACGTTCCGCTGCAGAAAACTCAGTCTGCCCACTTCTGATGACCAACATAACACCATCTACATCACTAGCTAACACTTGGGAATCAGAAACTGCTAACACAGGAGGCGTGTCAAATATAACAAGATCGTAATTTTGTCTGGCTTCTAACATTAATTTATTCATTGCTTTCGATCCTAATAATTCGGACGGGTTTGGAGGAATAGGTCCACTCGTTAATATTTCCAAATTATCAACGCCTGTATGTTGAATGATTTCTTTTAGACCTTCTCTGCCGACAAGAAAATTACTCAAACCTCTTGTATTCGTTAATCGAAAAGTATGATGGACCGTTGGTTTTCGTAAGTCAGCATCGACTAATAATACTTTTTTCCCTTGTTGAGCAAAAACAGCAGCCATGTTAGCAGAAGTCATAGACTTCCCTTCGGACGGACCAGATGAAGTAATCAAAAGAGATTGCAACTCATGATCTACTGAGGCAAACTGTAAATTAGCTCTAATTGTACGATATTGCTCAGCTATGGGTGATTTAGGATTGTCATTCGCAATAATTTTTCTAGCTTTCAAAGCGACTTGCTTCATTCTCGATTTACGTACCAACGGATTCACCTCTTACTTTCGATGCACGACTTGGTTGTCTATTCATCGTTTCAGGTCCCAAGTCTTCTTCTGAAATCGTAGAAATTACTCCCATCAAAGGAACACCAAGGGTTTTTTCAACATCTTGCTCAGTTTTAATTGTGTTATCCAGGTATTCAAGTAAGAATGCTAAACCTACTCCAACCATTAAACCAACTACAATGGCGATGGCAATGTTTAATAATGGTTTAGGACTTACTGGGGAAGCGTCTACTCTTTCAACTGCTGGAGATAAGATATTAACATTATCAACGTTCATTAGTGATGGAATTTCTTGTTGAAAAGTTTCCACCGTACCGTTTGCGATTTCTACGGCCGTTGATTGACTTTCATCAGTAACCGTAACGTTTACCACTTGAGATTCTTCGGCACTTGATACTTGAATCTTATTACTTAACTGTTCTGCTGATAGTTGTAGATTCAATGAATCTATAACCTCATCTAATATCGCTGGACTCTTAATAATTACATTGTATGTACTAATTAATTCTACATTGGTACGAATATCATTGACATCATAGGCTGAATCTTGCTCCATAGATTCTGATTGATTCACAATAAATTCCGATGATGCTTCGTAAGTAGGTGTCAAAATAAAAAATGTTACAATAGCACTAATAATTGCAGCGCCAGCTGTCACTGCAAGAATCATCCAAATTCTCTTCTTTAAAACTTCAAAAATTTCTCTTAGAGAAATAGTCTCTTCCATGCATGTACCCCCAACTATGTAAAATATTCAAAAAGATAACAACATTATATCACAAACTGTTTTATTTTGTAGGTTCAAACAAAATTTTCCCAATAAAAATACAAAGAGTGAGAATTTTCGACATCGAATTACTCACTCTTTGCTGCGGGGCGATACCATACGATTTAATAAAGGTCTATATTTCTCCCCCGCAATTTGAGATATCTCAATCATGATTTCGGTACTGAACATAAGGATCGTTACCACCATTAAAGAATTAATAAGTGTAGCTTGTGAAAAAAGTACGGCCGCTAAACTAAATAATGCACTAAGGGTGTAGATTATAATAACCGTTTGCGGATGACTGCATCCAAGCTTTAATAAATTATGGTGTAAGTGAGCAAAGTCGGCTTTCATAATCGGTTGATCGTGCAGCATCCTTCGAACAATCGTAATGATCGTGTCAGAAATAGGAACTCCTAATATAAGAATAGGGATAACAAATGAAAACAACGTTACATTTTTAAACCCGAGCAAGGCAAGTACACTAATCATAAATCCTAAAAACATGGCCCCTGTATCTCCCATAAAAATTTTAGCGGGATAAAAATTAAAAACTAAAAAACCCAAGGTAGCTCCTAATACGATCAACCCTATATACATGACAAATTCATTGCCCATCATAATAGCCATACTTGTTATCGTTAATAAAGCAATAGAAGAGATCCCCGCTGCAAGCCCGTCCAATCCGTCAACTAAATTAATCGCATTTGTAATTCCAATAATCCAGAACAACGTAATAGGAATACTTAAGAATCCAAATTCAATAGGGGAGCCAAAAGGCAGGTTGATAAATTCAATTTTCACTCCGCCAGCAATGACAACAAGGGCAGCGAGGGATTGTCCACTAAGCTTATACAATGGAGGAAGACTAAAGATATCATCTAGAATTCCAGTAACGGCAATAATAATTCCGCCTATAAGCAGAGGGTACAAATAGGGGTGATAGGGGGTGAAATAGATCATTCCTAAAATAACGCTTACAAAAATAGCTAAGCCACCCAGCCTTGGCATTTGTCTCGTGTGAACCTTTCGATGATCAGGTTGATCTGTAGCTCCTACATAAACAGCAAATTTAATAATCAAGGGAGTAAGAACAACAGCGAGTAAAAAACAAAAGAGAAACGATTGAAGTTCCATAGTGCACCTCCTTTCTGTTAACAACTCTATGGTGTAGGGTAAGCTGCACTATACGTGTGACTCTACTTCTATGGGTAATTTATACATGATGTCATAAATTTTAGTTACTTGTTGGGCAAGGTGATTTGAAGAATATCGACTGCGTGCAAAATGATAAAAGCGATCTCCCATTACTTGACGTTCGTCCTTATTTTTCTCATAAGCTAAATGTAACGTTTTAGTAAGATCCTCGCACTCGGTCACCCAACCGTATTTATTGGAAGGAACGAGTTGTGGAACACCGCCTACATTTGTAGTAATGACAGGAACTCGTGCTCTTGCGGATTCTAATAAAACAAGTGGAAAACTTTCACTTTTAGAAGTAAGCAATGTTACGTCCATCAGGGGTAAAATCGAAGAAACATCTTCTCTATGGCCAAAAAAATGAACATGACGCTCAAGGTTGTTTTGTGAACATAACTGTTTTAACTCATGTTCTCTCGAGCCGTTTCCAATTAAGACTAAATGTGTATTAGGATTCTTTTTGTTTAACTCTGCAAAAGATTCGATAGCAAGCTCATGCTGCTTCACCGGTTCTAACCTGGCTACCATTCCAATGAGGAAGTCGGAATCTACAAATCCAAGTTCCTCTCTATAGCTATTTTGATTAGGAAGCACGTTGAAATCAATTCCATTATATATGGTGGAGATTTTCTCGTTAGCTACACCGATAGTATGCAATAACTTTTTAAAGCTTTCAGATATAGCCAGGCAATGATCAGCTTGCCGAATAGCACATTTATGAAGCTTTGCAAACATACTTCCTTTGACTCCATGCCCCATAAAATCATCATCAGGGTTACTATGAAGAGTCAGGATCCATGGGATAGATAAGGAAGGCTTTAATATATTCATTAATACATTAGCACGAGGACCATGTGTATGGACCATATCAATATTTTCGTTCTCAATGTATCGCTTGATATGAAATAAAACGGATAAATCATAAGGGAAACTCTGTTTAAAATTTACTGTGTCGATTGATAGTTCACGCGCTTTATGAAACATTTCACCATCTTCCAATACGCCTAAAACGACCTCGTCATGATCAAGCATATTTAATAAAGAGAGAATGTGACTCATACCGCCGCCCGTTTCATTACCTGCGTTTAAATGAAGAATTTTCATTCGAAGATCCCCTCATTTCTACCGTTGTTGCTTTTAGACTGCTACTTTTTTAATAAAATATGCCAAATGAATCTTGGCAATTGTAGCATTCGTTTCCAGCGACTCGGTTGTTTTATTAATCGGTAAAGCCATTCCACATTAAGTTTCCGCCAAATCTTTGGTGCCCGTTTTACGTGTCCTGCCCATCCATCAAAGCTTCCGCCTACTCCCATGAAAAGTCCATGAGAAAATTCATTACGAAATTGATGTATCCACTTTTCTTGATTAGGAAATCCTAATCCTACGAATACGATATCCGGAGCAGCTTCCTTTACATTATTGACAACATTTGCGTCGTTTAAATCAAAATAACCATGATGTTGACCCGCTACAATCAGTTGTGGATATTTTTGCTTGATATTATTTATCGCCTCATGGAGCACAGTTTCTTTTGCACCGAGGAAGTAGCAGCGCAATTGTTCATGATCCGCTTTTTTCAGCAAATCTTCCATAACATCAAAGCCGGCGATCCGCTCTGGGAGGGGTTTTCTCATTAATTTAGAACCGATCACAACCCCAATGCCATCAGCGATGACGTAATCTGCTTCTCGTAATATTTTGGCATATTCACGATCACGGTCAGCTTCCATAACAATTTCAGGATTTGCGGTGACCATAAAAATGTTTTTTCTTTCCTCCAGGGCAGGATATAAGTGCTGGGTTAGTAATTCGTAACTAGTTGTGTTTAAAAAAGGAATTCCTTTAATTTCAACATACGCTTCATTTGTTCTCATCTCAAGACACCTTCCTATTATTTTACAAAGATTAAAGATTTATTAACAAAACCCTTACATGATAGAGATGGTTTATATAGACGAATTAGGAGTATGATATAAGGAAGGCAACATTTTTATCAGGAGTGGTTCAATGAACGACTTTAAATATTGGCTGTTCACCTTACATATATTTCTCATTGCATGCGTGCTAATCTTACCATCCGAGCTGTTCGGTTATATCATTACCATCATTATCGTAGGCTTTACTTTTTTTTACTACAAAAATGGATTGCTGCTTTTATTTGTTGTCTTTCCTGTTCGACCTTTTTTAGTTGAAATTAACGGCGGACTTACTCTTTTAGCTGACTTTATTCTTCTAACAGCTTTATGCATCGTCGTCTATCAACGTTCTCAACCTATTTCATATTGGATCAAAGAATATAAATGGGTCGGGCTTTTTCTTTCTATCTTAATTGTTGGCTTATTATCAGGACTTCACACAGGCATTTCTGTACCCGCCGGCCTATTTCAAATTCGTGCTTTACTGATTACGTTTTTGGTCATCATTCTTGTAAAAGAATCTCATTGGCAGCGAATCGAACTAGACCGAATGATCATTATATCTATTGGCACATCTCTCTTCATTTGTGTCCATGGCTGGATAGAAAAATTAAGTTTACGTCACTGGCTTTTGCCTGCTGAATGGCAGGACTGGAACCTTGCTTCAGCAAATGAAATGCGCATTTATGGCTTACTTGCAAACCCGAACGTCCTTGCTACTTATTTGTTAATTGTATTTTTTAGCACCTTTTTATTAAAAGCATCTTATCCACGAAGCAAGACTTTAATTGTGATTCGTGTTTT
Source organism: Halobacillus andaensis (assembly GCF_014636475.1). Lineage (GTDB taxonomy): Bacteria > Bacillota > Bacilli > Bacillales > Halobacillaceae > Halobacillus_A > Halobacillus_A andaensis. The sequence continues at coordinate 363,623 of NZ_BMEL01000004.1, read as the reverse complement.
ACTAGCCGGAACATCATTACTTACTTATTCTAGAGGCGCACTATTAGCATTTGCCATAGGTACTATAGTGTTTATCGTACTTAGAAAAGCATGGAAACAAGCGTTACCTTTGTTTCTCTATGCTTTCGTCAGTTTTTCTCTAATCTATTACCCAATGGTTAGTGTAGCAGAAAAGATCGATGAATCAGGATATTTTAACAAAATAGAAGAAGAGACGCCTCCTGAGCAAGTTAAAGAGAAGCCCGCTGCTCCTATTATAAAAGAAAATAATGTACTGATCGAAAGGTTTAAAGAGATGTTTTCTGATCAAACCATCCAAGCAAGTGCGGAATGGGGTCGAATCTATGTCGTACTAAAAGGTGTGGAAATTTTTCAAGACTACCCTGTGACGGGCAGCGGTTTTGCTACTTACGGAGATGCTGCTTCACAAAGCTACCCCTCTCCTATTTACGAAAAGTACGGCATTCCCGCTAACCTATATGCTGATAATCAATACATCTCACTATTAGTAAGTACAGGAGTAATTGGGTGCCTTTTTTTTCTCATACTTTGCTTCTTATTTATTAAGAAAGTTTGGCTGTTAAAAAACAACTTATGGCGAAGTATAAGTCTTAGCGCTGTAGCCACGCTATTAGTATCCGGGCTTTTTTACAATATTCTTGAAGATAAGACGTTTACCCTTTACTTCTATTTCATAATAGGTTACGTATTAAACAAACAAAATTTGGAGAAGTGTTATGAAATGGATTAAATTATTTGGGATGATTACCATCCTTTCCGGTATAGGGAAACTATTAGGTTTTTTCAGAGAGGCATTGATTGCTTCTCTCTTTGGCGCAAGTGAAACTGCGGATGTATTCTTTGTCGCTTATTTAATCCCCACCATTTTATTTACTGCATTAGGAACAGGGATTCAAGCAGGGATTATCCCTCTGTACATTCAAAAAAAGCAAAGCTCTCCTAATGAAGCGAGCATGTTATTAAACAAACTGGCTACCCTGTTTTTACTTGTTTCGCTAAGTATAACTGTTTTAGCCATGTTGGCTATTAAGCCTTTAGTTTTCTTAATTGCTCCAGGATTTAGTGCTGAACAATCGAACTTGGCTGTCGGTCTTACTTTAATCATGATGCCATCCTTACTATTTATGACCGCACAATCGTTTACACAAGGTATATTACACGCTAAAGACACGTTTGGTCCGCCTGCCTGGGCTCCTATTGTGAACAATGTCGGAATCATTGTTAGTATGTTTCTTCTTTATCAATGGCTGGGGATTTACGGATTAGCCATGGGAGTACTTGCAGGAAGTATTCTTCAACTAATGGTTCAATGGCCTTTTCTACCTTTGAAAGACTTCACATTCTACTGGCCCTGGAAAGAATGGCAAAATCTTAAATCCATCATTCAACCTTTCTGGCCGATCATTCTTGCTTCTTTAGTTGTTCAATTCAACAGTGTAGTAGACAGAGTAGTGGCTTCTTTTTTAATAGACGGAAGTGTTTCTGCCTTAAATTATGGCAATCGATTACTTTGGCTGCCTCTTAGTATTTTGTTAATGCCTATTTCAACTATTCTTTATCCCCAATTAGCTAAACAAGCCGTCAATCAATTTCATTCTTTTATTGAGCTCGTTCAAAGAGGGATGACAATTATTATTCTCTTTTCAATTCCGTTAATGGCCGTCATGATTGTCGAAGCAGACACTCTTGTTTCCTTAGCTTTTGAACGAGGAGCTTTTGACCAGAAAGCTGCCGCCTTAACGACATTAGCTTTTTTATTTTATACGATGGCCCTGCCGTTTTTCGCGCTGCGCGATTACTTAATGAATAGTGTCTATGCCTATCACTCCAATCATACAGCATTAAAATCCTGTATTGTTGGCGTAACGTTAAATATGATTTTAAGTATTACATTGGCTCCTTTTTTCGGTGTAGGAGGAGTCGCTGTTGCTACGAGTGTATCTATGGCGGTTCAATCCATTTATTTATATAAGAGCCTTATGAATAAAAAACAAATAAGAAACGCTGCTTACAAAAAGGATTGGAAGAAATGCTTGATGATTACCTTACTTATCCTTCCTGCGGCATGGATGCTTTCTCAGTCCATTGCACCTTTAAACCTTTGGATGAAACTTTCACTCGTTACCCTCTTCACATTTAGTTTCTATGCAGGCTCATTATGGTTATTTAACGTTGAATCTTTTAAAAAGGAATGGAGAAATATTTTAAAGAGAGGGGCATCATCTTGAATATTTTAATAACAACCATTTTTAATTATCCCCATGAAGGAGGGCTCTCCTCCCATATAACAACACTAAAAAAAGGTTTAGAAGAAGAAGGTCATGTAGTTGATGTCCTCTCTTTTTCTGATCTGCCAAATTGGAAAAGAAAATTATTCGCCCAGGGCCCAGGTTACGTAATGAACAAAGTTAAACACGGAAAAGGTCAGCTGCATAATGATTTAAAAAGAAAAGCTCTTCTTTCAAAGGTAATTCTTGAAAAGAGTTCTTCTTATGATGTCATTAATTCACAAGATATATTTGCCACGCTCGCGTCTTTAGAAAGTTCTTTACCCATAGTCGGAACCGTCCACGGTTATTACGCCTATGAAGCGATTAGCAGAGGAGCCATTCACCCAAATACAGATGAAGCAGAGAAAATAAAAAGATTAGAACAACAAGCTTATAAAGTTGCCCAATTAAACGTAACCGTAGACAAAAGGATCTGCAATTATGTGAAAGAAATATCAGGGGTCGATGCTCAAATTATTCGTAATTTCATTGATACTGAACAATTCAACCATTATTCTCGTCCTGAACAAACGCGATCCAAATACAACCTCCCTCAGGACGCTTTCATGTTATTCGTTCCAAGAAGACTAACGGAAAAGAACGGCGTCATCTACCCATTACTCGCCTTAAAACGATTACACGCTCTTTACCCTAACGTCATTCTTGTATATGCCGGCACAGGAGAGCAGCTACCAGCCTTAAAGAAGAAGACGGAAGAATATAACCTGCAGAACCATGTCTTCTTCCTTGGTTCCGTACCTCATCCTGATATGGTGGAACTTTACCAAGCCTCTCAGATTGTATTGATCCCAAGTGTACATTCCCATGGAGTGGAAGAAGCGACGTCAATCTCTGCCATTGAAGCGATGGGGTCAGGAACCCCTGTCATTGCCGGATCAATTGGAGGTTTAAAAGAACTTATTACTCATGATGTAGATGGGTTATTGTTTGGAGATCGTGACGAAAGGATGTTAAGCGATTTTATTCGTTACCTAGTCGAAAATCCCGAAATAGGGAAAACGTTAGCTAAACGGGCCAAACAAAAGGTCGTTTGTAACTTCTCTCATATAACCGCCGCCAAAAAGTTTGAGAACTTATACACCCAGGCGATACAAAAAAAGAGCATGTACTCCCCCTAAGGAGTAGATGCTCTTAGCATTTTAAGTAGCAGCCTGTTTGCTGCTGCGTTCTTTTATCACTTTCTCTTGGTATTCCTGCTTTTGTTTTTTAGACATCTGCTTGTATTCTTTTAGAAACTCTTCGTAATGATCCAGCACTTCAGAGGAAGGACCATATTCTTTCACTTGTCCAAATTCCAGCCAGACAACCTTTTCACAAAACTTTCTCATTTGTCCGATGGAATGACTGACGAAAAACATCGTCTTTCCTTTTTCTTTAAATTCGTACATTTTGCTTAAACTTTTCTCTGCAAAAGCTTTATCCCCTACAGATAGAGCTTCATCAATCAATAGAACATCAGGGTCAACATTTACTGAAATCGCAAATCCTAAGCGTGATTTCATCCCACTGGAATAAGACTTAACGGGCTGATCGATGAATTTCTCCAGCTCAGCAAATTCAATGATTCCCTCTTCCAGCTCATTTATTTCTGCCTGACTAAACCCCAGCATAAGAAGTTTCAACTCAATATTTTCTCTTCCTGATAACTTACCATCAAGTCCAGAGTTTACAGCAATCAGCGCAGCCTGCCCTTTCACTTCCACCGATCCCGTGGTTTCTGGAACTACTCCTGCGATAATATTCGATAACGTTGACTTACCTGAGCCATTCACTCCAATAAATCCAACGATGTCGCCTTCATCCACATCAAAACTAATATTTTGAAGCGCATAGAAGTCTTCTCCATATGATTTACCGGGAACGACTAAATCAAGTAGTCGCTCACGTGGATTAGAAAACAATTTATATTTTTTTGAAACGTCACGTACGATGACGGATTTACCCATAGAATCACTTCCGTTTTTTATAGAAAATCTATGAAATGTCTTCGGAACTTAACATGAAGAGCCGCTCCTATAATAAAGAGCACAGCAATCACACCAACAAAATAAAGCGTGTATTCCCATTCTTCAATAAAATACCAGCCTTGTCCCAGCAAAGAGGTACGGTAAGACTCCACTACATAGTAAAAAGGATTAATCTTCATTAGTATTTTCAACCAGTTTAAGTCTTCACCAAATTGACTGACGTCCCACAAAATAGGGGAAAGGTAAAGCAGCATCCTTAACGTCGACTGGAGGAACATTTGAACATCCCGAACGATGGTGGCCAGCGTTGAGGTAATTAAAGAAATAGCATACAACAGCGCCAGCACACCAAACATATATAAAGGAAGCTGGATGTAATAGATACTAATTGTAAAGCCCATGGCGTTAAGGATGATCATCACTAACGCTAAAAGAGTTAAATGAGGGTAAAACTTCGAGAAAATAACATAACTCGGAATTACACTCATCGGGAAATTCATTTTAGATAACATTTTTATTTTTTTAAAGATGGACTTTGAGGCTTCTAAAAGTCCCTGGTTTATCATAAACCATACGACTATCCCTGATAGCATCCATGGGAAGAAGTCCATTCCCCCCTCGCCCACACGGTTACGAATTCCAAAGCCGAATACAAACCAGTAAATCGAAATTTGTATCGCTGGGTTTATTAATTCCCAAAGCATACCTAAATAATTATTCATGTTCGAGCTTTTGATTTCGTATAAAGATAACCGTCTGACTAAATAGAAGTAATTCACTTGTTCTTTTATTACGGTTAAAGCAGACTTCATAATGGTACCTTCCTTAATCCTTCAAAGATCGTAACACCCGTCAAATTATACTAAGGTTTCCCTAGAAAAACAACAAGTGATTATTTAAATACAGTTTCTACTACCCGTTTAGACGATTCTCCCTCTTCCCAAGAGCAGAAACGATCATAGAATGCTTCAAATGACTCCCCTAACTCATAGTCATTACGTTCAAACTCTTTAATAGAGTCGATGACTTCATCCGTCGTTTTAGCTAAAGGACCTGGAGCTTCCTTCTCCAAATCAAGGTAGAATCCTCGTAAACTGTCACGATACTCATCAATGTCATATACATAGAAAATGATAGGTCTTCTTAAATTCGCATAATCAAAAAAGACAGATGAATAATCCGTTATTAATAGATCTGAGATTAAATATAGGTCTCTTATATCTTCATGTTTAGAGAAGTCATACACAAAACCTTCAAAAGGGCCTAAGTCAAAATTCTCAGCGATTAAGTAGTGCATGCGGAGAACAACAACATAGTCCTCTCCCAGTTCTTCTCTCATTTTCTGCAAATCCAAACTCAAATCAAACTTGTATTTACCTCTTTGGTAAAACTGATTATCTCTCCAAGTTGGTGCATACAAAACAACTTTCTTATCTAAAGGAAGGTTCAGACTTTCTTTAATCTGATCGATGGTATCTTGATTATTTTCTTGATATAAATAATCATTACGCGGATACCCTGACTCGATCATGTTTTTACTAAATAAGAAAGCACTTCTAAATATGTTACTGGAGTACTCATTAGGTGCTACTAAGTAATCCCATTTGTTTGCTTCCTTTATAAAGTTACTCTTATATTTCAACGTATTAGTTCCTGGCATGTGAACTTCTTCCATGTCAGCAGCCAAACGTTTTAAAGGCGTTCCATGCCACGTTTGTACATATTCTGTTTGTTTAGGTTTAGGCAGCCAATTAGGCAATCGAGTGTTCGTTACCCAATATTTTGCTCTAGTCATAACGAGCAGCCACTTAAATGAAAATCGTCTAACAACTGGCAATCCTCTTTCTAAAAACTCGTCATAATGTCTGCGGTCGGCACTCCAAATGAGGTTGTAAGACGGATAATTTTCGTCCATATATTCGTAAATAGCTCTCGGGCTATCGCTATACTGTTTTCCGTGAAAACTTTCAAATACAACTAAGTTTCGTTTTCTTGGCAAGTAACTAACGAATTGGAAAACATTTTTATAAAATTTTAAAGCTCGTTTCCCTCTTCGTGCTTTTACGATGTTCTTCTCAACTTTATGAGCATATTCTTTAATAAGATTATCCTCTAGGAAATGAATGGTTAAATAATTCATTATCTTACTAGTGGAAATTTTAAATTTTATATCAAGGTTATTTACATTTGTTACAAAGCTTTCATCTAAAGGCTCATTTCCATAGTATTTCAACCGAGGGCTTAGCCTCCACATGGTTTGATTCCCGTCAAACGTTTCTAGCTCAATAGAAACTTTCAAATAGTTAGGAAGCTCTTCTGTTACAGTTTCTCCAAGCTCAATTTCAGAGGTGAAGCTATAAAAGCCTGCTTCTTCCTGCCTATTGATCTGCACAGGAAACCTAGACTCCACATTAAAAGCATCATTTACTAACAAGTTAGCATCTGTAACATTCTCTAAATCAACTTTTTCTAACAAGCCTTCGATTAATAACCTGCTATCTTCAGCAACTTTCACCTGGTTAATGCCCGCAAAAAAATCAATTTCACTATACCGAAAAGAGACATTTCCTTTCTTCGTCAGATAAGGATGAAACGTTATACCGCTCTCTTCTTCTTTAATTCTTACATATTCAATGGAACGTTTAGTGGTACGAAGTCTGTGGTTGCCATCCCCATTTTGCAAGTAAAGATCCCAAAACTTTCCGTTTAACAATTTTCTTTCCCAATGCTTATAATCCAAATGTCCATATAAGAGCCTCAACTCATCGTTAACATCTTTCTCTTGCAACGGCAGGTTAATCTCTTCAGATGATTGTCGATTAATAAGAATGAGCCTATTAATTCTGTCATCTTCTTTAGAAATTGGAATATAAATTGAAATTCGATCATCTTGATGTAGTTTAATATCTGCTACGCTTGGTTTTAAATGTTTTTTCATCTTAATTATGGCCCCTTTAGCTAATCAAAAAATTATCTAAATCTCTTGAATACGATTGTACACTCTTTGACAGTTATTTTTGTCTATTTCAGAAAAGATCAAATGTTTTTTATTTGCAAACTCTTCCTTTTCAGTAAAATCACCTTTAATATATTCCGTAATACGCTGAACCAACTCATCTTCAGAATAGCATATATCACCTAGAAAAGTTTCTTCTACTGGTCTTAAAATTCCTTTTCTAAAAAAAGAATCTCGATCAAAATGATAAAACACTACAGGTTTAGACATATAGTTAAAATCAAAAGAAACCGATGAATAATCTGTAATCATTAAGCTATTTTCTAATAAAAGGTCTTGTACCGTTCTCTCACCTAATTTGATGACATTAATATTATCATTTTTAATTTCAAAGTGGTCAACAAATGGCTGCATCCGATAGTGCGGAAAGAAATTCAGCTCTACTCTATACTCTTTTAATACATCATGGAGTCTCTCATTTTGCAGCATCCCTTTGTACCTTTTATAGTAATCAGATGCCAGGAAATCATTTTCATTCAATAACCAGTCTCGCCAGGTCGGAATAAATAAAATTGATTTTTTACTCTGTTTATTATTAAGTAAGGAGTCAAATCGAGTTAATCCAGTAATTTCAACTTCATCCTTATTATACCCTAGTTTTTTCTCCACTAAATTCTTTTCCGGTAAAGAACTTACACAAAACAAATGAAAGGGATATTTATAGTAGTCTTTATGGTATTCAACGTTTTTCCTTCCTAAAACACCGTGTTGTAAAAAGATCCTTTTTCCTTGTTTATATGAATTAAATTCAATTCCTTTTGCAGGAAGAAAATATTCTAAATCATGAGAACCTATAAAAGCTGTAGCTGAGGATGCAATTTTATAGTGTTCAATCGAACCAATATCTACTACATTTCCTAATGATTTAATACGAGAGAGATCTTTAGAGTTAGAATCAATGGCATAATATACTTGCTTGTCGGGATAGTTTTCTCGACAGAATTTAAAGAAGTGATAGCCCGTATCTTGCGCTGTGTTTGATCGCTCTCCTATTAACCAAATGTCTTCCTTTCCCTCTTCATTTGTCTCATTATTTTCGTAAGATAAATATTTCATGGCTTCTGAAGGGATACAATTGGTTTCGACCTTTAAATTCCCACTTGGAGTGTAAGTAAGATAATTAATGTCGTAATCACGTTCTCTAGATATAATAGATCGATCAAGTACATCATCTTTGTAGTAAGTGAATTCTTCACAACCTAGTCTTCTCTCTTTTGTGATCCCTTTGTAATTAAATTGGACGTAGAGGTCAAATACTTTTTTCATCTCTTTGGATAATGGAAGAAAAGCATCTAAGTTAATTTGAACCTCAAACCCACTAAAGTGATAACGATAACCGAACTTTTCAAGGTTATTGTATTTGCCTTCTAGTGGAAGAACATATTCCTGTTCTGATTCTCTTTCTCTAAGGATTAAATTCCTTACAACCTCTTTTTCTGCTACCCATTCAACTGTGTCTAAATAAGCATGTCCACTTAAATTCAACTGATGGTTAGAAAAGCTAAAGCTCTCGACATTACGTTCTATACTTAAATCCTTCATTACTATGGAAAGCTGTTGATTTACAGTTGAATACATATACACTTGATTAATCGTTTCATTCTCTATTTCTATCCTTGATTGATAGGCAAGCGCTTCTGCATCTAATTTAAATCTATATACCGCTTCCTCCTCATGGTAAGGAATTTGCAAATAAACATCCCATCTAAACTTTCCATCGTCAAGGTTTGAAATGATTTCTCGATAGTCTAATACAAAATTGAATGGCAAAGTCCTGTCTTCCTCTTTACTTATATCTATAGAAAGTAAATGAGACTTACCGGTGTTTCGTTGTTCAATGAACACTTTCGCTTGATCGATTTCATGATCTTGATTCAAAAAATCTCCATCTAATGTACCACTGCAATTAACAGTATATTTATCGATAACTTTTGCTTGAACATTAAGCATTTGTACTGTAGCTGATTTTATTTTAGAAGATAACGCTCCATTCTTAGTCATATAGAAGGTATTCCATCTTGACTCTCTTTTCGTCTGATAAGTCTGCGCCTCTATTTGGTTTGTTATGATATTATTTTCTAATTGAATACGATAGTTTTTCTTTTCATTTACTCTTAAGTAATAATCCCAGGTTCCTTTAGAAGGTTGGAAAGAAGGAAGATCAACAATTGCCTGCCATTCATTTTTTAATACAGTGGTTGGCAAGTGATAAATTAAATTTGATCCTCTTTTCTTCATTATTATTTCACAATTTAATTTAGTCTCGTCGTCTGCAAACAGCCACCCTTTTATTATTGGTTGATTCGTGTCGTATTGTATGTCACTTAGTCCATGTGGCAGATCTTTCGTTTGATTCAATGTAAATCTTTCAATAATTTTTACGCTAAAATTGCCTTTCACAGTAATATAAGGAATGACTAAGTAATCTTCCAGTTCGTGAGCGTACGAAGAATCCTTTAAATTAGACGATAATGAAGTTGAAGGTTTTAATCGCGTCTCTTCATCACCAATACGCAAGTAAAACGCGCATTTCTCATGGTCTAATAAGGAATGGTCTTTTACATTAATTTCTGCTCTAGATTCCCCTGTAACGACTACTTCCCCAATTTCTTCGCTATTTTTCATTTTTTTTATTACTATCTTTGGGTGAGCTTTCTTGATAGAAACTTTTTCTGATAATGTTAGAAACCAAAAATCTCCCTCAAATTGAACATTTTCTACTTTAATATCCTTACTATTTATTTCACTTTCTTCTGATGAGACATTTTCTTTGATTTTATGAATGAATGTTTTTATGCGTTTCAATGTTGTTTTCCTCCCAAGAATCCCCATCAATCCATTTAATAAAAAACTCCATAAGGATTATTGTAAACATTATTAAATAGCTCATCAACTAAGTCGTGCTTTTATCAAACAGCTTTATATTACAAATATTTCAGCCAAAAAACTTTCAATTGCTATTTTCCCAAGTAATAGGTAAATAACCTTGCAAACTTTTAGGTTAATACTCCCTCGTTCTACAATAATAGATAAAATAATTTATTTTATTTGAGTAAATAGTATGTTTTTTCGTCATATTTCGTTCATTTTTTTGTAACGTGATGTTATACTATGTCCATAATAATGAACAACAAGAAAATAATAGAAGTATTTTAATAGTTTTATATGATATAGATTTTTACGTTATATCTCCTTAATTACTATACATTGCTTTTAAATACTTTTGAGAGGGTGAGGCCTATGAAGAAATCTTCTTAAAAGTAATGTTTAATTAATTAAGTAATTAGGAGGTACAAATGTAAATGCAGTCTAGCTTTCCAAGATTATTATTGGCTTTTTTGTTCTTAGTTCCTTTACTTGTTTATATTCCAGGGGTTGAACACTCTGTGATAGCAGAGGAAGAAATAAGAGGAGTTGCACTGAAGGATTCAACTACTGTATTTAGTGAGACGAGCAGAAACTCTAAATCACTCAAACAGTATGATAAAGGATCTATTCTCAGATACCGTGAGCATAGCAGTAATTGGTATATTGCAACCGTCTATTTAAATTATAAAGCTCACACTGGATATATACATAAAGATGATGTTGAGAACGCTGTAGCTTCCCAGGATTCATTAGAGGGAAGAGCCAATAACAGTATAGTAAGTGTTTATGAAGATGCCAATACCAGTTCGAAAGCATTAAAATCCTACGGACAAGGTTCTATTCTAAAATATAAAACCTTTTCTGAGAATTGGTATGAAGCTACTGTGTACTTGAATTACGAACCGCATACTGGCTATATACATAAGAGTCATGTTGAAACTGCCGTTGAGAATCAAGAGGACTTATCAGGCATCGCCCTTGATCAATCCACCAATGTGTATTCAAAGGCTGCCAAAGATTCCAAAGTATTAAAGTCCTACTCTAACGGGAAGATTTTAAAGTATAAGTCTTACTTAGGTGATTGGTACGAAGCTACTGTGTACTTGAACCATGAAGCTCACACCGGCTATATACATAAAGATGATGTAGAAACTGGTCAAGCCAATGGTCAAAAAGGAACTGGCGTCACACTTTTAAAACCTACAAAAGTTTACTCTGATGCTACTACTAACTCTAAAGCACTAAAATCCTACTCACCTGGTTCAACTATTAATTACAAAAGGTATTCAAGTAACTGGCACGTTGTAGAAGTTACAGTCAATGGCAAGGAAGAAATTGGTTACATTCACGAGGACCACCTTGAGCAAGCTGCAGATTCCGATAATAATTATCGCGGGATAGGATTACAGTCCCCTACCCATGTTTATGAAGCAGCATCTACAAACTCCAAGGCATTAAAGTCCTATAGCGAAGGTAAGGTCCTGCAGTACAGAGATTTCTCATCAAATTGGTATGAAGCTACCGTTTATTTAAATAATAAAGCTCATACCGGTTATATCCATAAATCTCATGTAGAGAACCTCCCTAGCGGTCAAGAAGCAGTAAGAGGGTTAGCAGCTGTTAACAATACTACGATGCATCAGTATGCTTCCAAAAATTCTACTACTCTTGAATCTTTCGATAGAAACGACATTTTAGACTTAAAAACTTTTAGTACCAATTGGTATGAAGCCGAAGCTTACATTAACGACACAAAGCGTACGGGCTACATCCATAAAGATCAAGTCAGTGTCGAAAATTTAGTCTATGATACTACTAGCTATGACCATCACTTTGAAGATGTTCTTGATATTCAAATGACTAGAACTCCTAAAGCAGATGGGGCAGGTAAAGTAGGTGCAAGCAGAGAACAAGTTGCTTATTATTTAAACCCTGAAAACTTTGATAAAAACTCTAGTAGCTTTTATCAGTTCTTGAAGTTATCTCAACCGGCTGGTTTAGATGCCTCTGAGATAAACCAAAAAGTTTTATATAATTCAGGAATATTACAAGATACAGCCTCTTCATTTATAGAAGCGGGTAAGATTCACGATATAAATGAAGCTTATCTCATTTCGCATGCTATTCACGAAACTGGTCACGGCACTTCCACACTAGCAAAAGGTGTCCCTGTTGATGGTAACGGGAATGTTGTTTCAGAGAATAATAAGGTCCACACCGTTTATAATATTTACGGCATAGGGGCTGTTGATGACGCTCCCGTGTCAGGCGGTGCCAAACGAGCATTTAATGAAGGCTGGTTTTCACCTGAAGAAGCGATCATTGGAGGAGCGCGTTTTGTGTCAGTGAATTATGTTCATCGAGGACAAGACACTTTGTATAAAATGCGCTGGAATCCTGATAGTCCAGGACATCACCAATATGCTACACATGTAGCTTGGGCAGATATTCAAACCAGAACGATCGCTAACATCTATGATGCTATTGATAATTACGTGCTAGTATTCGATGTTCCATCATATGACGGACAGCCTTCATCAACACCAGAGCCTGAACCAGAGGAACCAGAAGGTACTTACATTGATTACCCTGATAATGTGAAAGGGGAAGTTGTGGTACAGTCTGGGGCTAATTTGAACTTAAGAAGTGGTCCTTCAACTGATGATTCAATCCTTACACCAATTCCAAATGGTTCTAAGATTGATGTGATTGGAACGAACGGCTCTTGGTATGAAGTTCAATACGATGGTGAAACTGGATGGGTAAGTGGAGAATTCTTAAAATTACTCAACCTGCTTGAGATTACCGTATCTGATTTAAACGTAAGAACTGGTCCATCAATTAACAATCAATCTATTGGAAAGCTTCAAAATGAAGACTACGTTGCCGGCGTTCTTGATAGTGACGATCAAATTGTCACAGATAATGAATGGTATAAGCTCTATTACGACGGATCAGAAGCCTGGTCCAGCAGTGGTACAAACAATAATTACATTATTGAAAAATAAGAGATAAAACTGAAAAGGATTTCTTCAATTCACCATTGAAGAAATCCTTTTTTACTTTTACCACATAAACGTATAAAATTTTGCGTTTATTTTTTGTAATCTATTATTCATTTTATCGTAATACGATGTTATACTTTGAAACCGTATCGTAATTTTTGTAATCTTAGAATCTAGTACTTTCTTAGTCATCACAATAACTTTTGAATAGGAGGAATGATTGTATATGCAAGCCAGCTTCTTAAAAGCTGTATTCTCAATTGTAATTTTTACTTCTTTACTTTTTTTAACGAATATTGTTTTAGCAGATGAAGAACAAACAGGCATCGCTTTAAAAAATCCTACTTCTGTTTATAATGAAACAGATAAAAATTCTCCCTCTCTTAAACAATATGAGGAAGGTAAACTCTTAAAGTTTAAGGAACACAATAATAATTGGTATAAAGCTACCGTTTATTTAAATCATCAAGCTCATATTGGGTACATACATAAAGATGACATTGAAGAGACAACCGATCATCAAGAATCTCTACAGGGAAGAGCGAATGAAAAAGTAACTGTTTATGACACAGCAGCCACTTCATCGCCTAACTTAAAGTCTTATAATGAAGGTTCCATCCTTAAATATAAGAGCTTCTCTGAAAATTGGTATGAAGCGACAGTTTATGTTAATTACGAAGCGAAAACGGGTTATATTCATAAAAAACAAGTTGAAACGGCTGCTAATAGTCAAGACAACTTAACTGGCATTGCAGAAAAAAGTTCAACTAATGTGTATTCCACCGCTTCTAGTCACTCCAATATTCTAAAATCTTATTCAAATGGAACGATCTTGAAATATAAAACTTACTTAAATGATTGGTATGAAGCTACCGTTTATGTTGACGGAGAAAAAGTAACGGGATACATTCATAAGGAAGACGTTGAAACAGGAGAGCGAGATGGCGAAGAGCTTTCCGGTATAGGATTATTAAAATCTACCAACGTGTACTCTGACGCTTCAACTGATTCTAGGATCCTAAAGTCCTACCCTACAGGATCCAATTTAAGGTTTAGAGAATATTCATCGGACTGGTACATTGCCCAAGTGTATATTAACGGGGAAAAAGAAACGGGATATATTCATAAAGATCACGTGGAAAAGGAAGCTGAGAATAACGATGAACTTCAAGGAATTGGGTTGAAGAATCCAACAAGCGTATATGAAGCTGCTTCAACAAACTCCACTCCTTTAAAGTCTTATGGTAAAGGAAGCATTTTAAAGTATAATAACTTTTCTGAAAACTGGTATGAAGCAACAGTTTATCTTAATGGTGAAGCAGAAACAGGTTACATCCATAAGGAGCACGTAGAAAATAAAAAAGGTGAAACTGAATCCGTCAATGGATTAGCTGCAACTGACCAATCAAAACTTTATGAATTGGCTTCTACTGATTCTCCTTCGATAAAAAGTTTCGAAAAAAATGACGTTCTTAAATTAGAAACATTTTCAAATAACTGGTATAAAGTACAATCGTATCAAAATGAAGTAGAAATCAGCGGATATATGCATGCTGATGACATAAGTTTAGAAGATGTTGCCTATGAGAACACAACTTATGATGTGGATTTTTATGAAACATTAGAACAACAGGCAGCTACAAACCCTCCTCCAAAATCGGATGGTTCTGGGGTTAATGATGCAAGTAAAGAAGAAATAGAATACTATTTAAACCCAAATAATTTCTCTGAAGAGTCGGACAGTTTCTTTCAATTTTTAGTTTTATCCCAACCAGCAGGGTTAAATGCGGATAACATAAACAAAGATGTTCTATTTAATGCCGGCACACTTACGGATACGGCTGAATCATTTGTAGAAGCTGGTCAGAAATACAACGTCAATGAAGCTTACCTCATTTCACACGCTCTTCATGAAACGAACTATGGGGCTTCTGAGTTAGCTGAGGGAGTTCCCGTAGATGAAGAAGGAGAAATTGTAAATGAAAGTGAAGCAGAGCAAACTGTTTACAATATGTACGGTATAGGAGCAGTGGATGCAGCACCAGTCTCTGGTGGCGCAAAAACAGCTTTTGATAATGAATGGTTTACTCCTGAAGAAGCCATTGTTGGAGGAGCGAAATTTGCGGCCGATCAATATGTAAATCGAGGACAAAATACGTTGTATAAGATGAAATGGAACCCTGATTCACCTACTTGGAATCAATATGCTACACACGTAGCTTGGGCGGATATTCAAACAAAGACTATCTCTGATATCTATGAAACTACTGAAAACTATGTTCTTACCTTTGATGTTCCTTCTTACGAAGATCAACCTTCTCCTATCGATAAACCTGAACCTTCAGACCCTGAAGGAAGTTACCTCGAATATCCTGAAGGTATTAAAGGAACAGTGGTCGTCAACGATACAGACTTAAACTTTAGAGAAGGCCCTTCTGAAGATGAAGATACCATCCAGACTCTTTCTAATGAAACTGTTGTTGATCTTAAAGGGACAGACGGAGAATGGCTCGAAATTGTGCATCACGATGAAACTGGCTGGGTTCACAGCGACTATATTAAGCATTTAAATTTACTTGAAGTTACAACGGATAGTTTAAATGTTAGAAGCGGTCCATCTATTCAAGATGAGCCAGTTGGATCTATTAGCCGTGAAGAGTTAATCGCTGGTAAATTAGATGAGGAGAATAAACTAATAACTGAAGATGAATGGTATCAGATTATTTTTAATGGTGAAGAAGCCTGGGCAAGCAGTGGCAAAGATAATGATTTCATTGTTGAAAATTAATCCTATTATAAAAGAGCAGCTTTCTCTTATAGAGAGCTGCTCTTTTTGGTAGTTATGGGAAAATTATCAATGAAGAGCTTGTTGTTTTAATTTGTATTTTCTTGTAGTATTAATACATGCACGTATAAATCTAGTATACTATCCCTTTTTTATAAATTTGTAAATTGTATGTTTTATTCCTGTAAAATAAAAGGTATATACTCTATAATGGAATGTTAAAGCATCCAAGGAGGAAATAATAAATGAAAAAAGTAATTACTTATGGAACCTTTGACTTGTTACATTGGGGTCATATTAACTTATTAAAAAGAGCAAAAGATTTAGGAGATTATTTAATAGTAGCGATCTCTTCTGATGAATTTAACGCAATTAAAAACAAAGAAGCTTATCACAGCTTCGAAAACCGTAAAATGATCTTAGAAGCTATTCGTTATGTGGATGAAGTCATTGCAGAAGATAACTGGGAACAGAAAGTGGAAGATGTGCAGAAGCATGATATTGATGTTTTTGTTATGGGTGATGATTGGGAAGGTAAATTTGACTTTTTGAAAGAATATTGTGAAGTTGTTTACCTGCCACGTACTGTTGGTATTTCAACTAGTAAAATAAAAGATGATTTATTTGATGTGAACAATGGCTAAAGACTTTATCATAAGCGTCTACCTGCTTATGTTTAGAACCATTTTTAATATTGCTAAACTTATTCCCCAACGGAAGAAAACTGTTTTTGTCTCTTCTTTTGGGGATAATATTTTGTTTACAGTTGAAGCCCTAAAAAAACAGTATGACGGAGAAATTATCATTCTTAAAGATGAAAAGTGCAGGTATTTCTTTCCCGAAGATTATCAAACCCAAGTCATTCCTTTCAACGTAAAAAAGCCAAAGGAATTTATCCAATCGATTTATCACCTTGCCACATGTGAAAAAGTATTCGTTGATAATTATTTTGGATTTCTGGCAGCCACGGACTTTAATGACAATGTAGAATGCATACAACTATGGCATGCCTCTGGGGCAGTGAAAAAATTTGGACTAGCGGATCCTTCCATTGAACATCGGACAAAAAAAGCTAACGATCGTTTTCGTAAAGTATACCAGCGTTTTGATAAAGTCGTCGTAGGCTCTGATAAGATGGCCGAGATATTTAAACAAAGCTTTAACCTATCAGAAGAAAATATTCTTAAAACTGGTATACCAAGAACCGACTTCTTTTTTGAAGATCATTCAACAATTGTACACAAACTCAAAAACAAATATCCAGAAATGAACAACAAACAAGTAATTTTGTACGCTCCTACTTTTAGGGATCACCAGCTAACGAATCCTGATATTCAATTGGATTTAAAACAAATGTATGAAGCATTAAACGAAGATTATGTTCTCTTATTACGATTGCACCCAGCCGTGAAGACGAATTTCAAGAATCCTTACCCAGATTTCATTATCGATGTATCATCAGGAGAAAAAATTAATCATCTGCTGCTTGTTTCGGATATATTAATTACAGATTACTCTTCTATTCCGTACGAATTCTCTTTATTGAATAAACCTATGATCTTTTATTCATTTGATTTAGAGGAGTATGCGAGAGTAAGAGGGTTTTGGGAGGATTATCACTCCATGACTCCAGGTCCTGTTGCTT
Organism: Halobacillus andaensis; assembly: GCF_014636475.1. Classification (GTDB taxonomy): domain Bacteria; phylum Bacillota; class Bacilli; order Bacillales; family Halobacillaceae; genus Halobacillus_A; species Halobacillus_A andaensis. The sequence continues at coordinate 346,025 of NZ_BMEL01000004.1, read as the reverse complement.
ATACAAGTCAGGAAATTATAGAAATTATATGGACCGAGTTTTATAATTACGAGGAAATTGAACGTTTTTCAAAACTATGGAATCAATATTCGGATGGTCAATCAAGTAAGAAGCTCATTCAATCATTATACGGTAAAGCTCATGAACGAGAAGTCTTGTTGAATCCACAAAAGTAACCCAGTGATGCCCTAAGCTCACTGGGTTCTTTCTTTTTTAAATTTAGTTTTTAATAGGATGCCCAGCAGTACGATAAAAAATAGACCACCGGCCAATATATACATCATCTGATTAGATGATTCATCGTTGGGTCCGTCTGTTTCACTATCTACTAAACTAGCAAACGTTTCTATCTCTTCATCAAGTATATCTTCAGTCGGTACAGCGTAAACTCGGGAGTCCTGGCTACCGATCATTAATGTATCGTTCATGATAATAGGACCTGAGGGTGCCAGTGTACCGCCAAGCTCTATCTCACCTTGTTTTTCACCGCTCTCAGCATCTAAAGCTTGCACAAGCCCTTTTGTATTAGCAAAATAAACAACATCATCCTTAGCAACAGGTGGAGCTTTCATCACTTCGTCCTCATACTCCCACTGTTTTTCACCTGATTTTAAATCATAGGCGTACATTTTTTTCGTAATTGGACTGCCCACATAGATGCTGCCGTTATAAATAATTGGAGCACCTGATTTATTATTCTTTACGAAATCACCTTTACCTAAAGAATCTTCCCATAGGACCTCACCTGTCTCTTGATCCATAGCATATATCATATGTTCAGGCTCTTCAGCGTCCCCTTGTAAAGCTGTAGTTACGATTATTCCATCAGCAGAAGCTGCTGGCACGTCATCTAATCCCGCAAATACAGAAGGAAATTCCGTTTGCCACTTTATTTCTCCGCTATCTATATCAAAAGCAGTGAATTCAAATGGTTCAGGACCGCTTCCTCCGAAATACAACGTATTGTCCGTCTTGTTAGGAGCAGACATACTGACTACTGATCCAATAGAAGTTTGATCATTCAATTCACCACTGGTTTGATCAAGACTATACAAATAACGATCACCTGTGACAGCATAAACGGAACCATTCTCGTATACTGGAGTAGGCATGACTTCCCCTTCGGTTTCATACTGCCATACTATTTCTCCTGATTCAGCATCCAGCGAGAGCACTCCACTTTCTTCAGTACCCCGAATGCCGTTATCTTGAAAGAAACGATTCCCATAGCCCACATATAGCTGGCCATCTTGAAAAATCATTTCTGAGTGAATCCAATTAGGAGCCTCATTTTCCCACAGTTTTTCTCCACTATTTAAATCAAAAGCAAACAAATCTCCGCTATTATGATTCCCTACGAACATTCTATTATCGATTACCACCGGAGTAGCCCTGATTTCATCATTCGTTTCAAATACTTTCGGCTTCAAGGGTTCAACTTCCTCATTTGTATAAACAGCATTCTTGTCTGGATAAAGACGATATTGTTCCCATTCAGTTGGCCCTAATTCTGCAGAACTAATCTTAGGGACGATAAAAAAAGTAACAATTAAACTGAGAATGAGTATAGACACTCTCATAAACTCATCAATCTCCTTCTTGCTTTTGGTTGCTTTTCGTTTTCTTTCTCCAGAATATTTTTTGCAATAGATCAATAACCGGACGTTTTCCCTTTTGAACGACCCCTGTCATCTCAGCAAATAGATGCAGCAAAAAGAGGAGGAAGAATGTAATTCCTAAAGATATTCCAAATGACGTAAGGGAAAATAAAATGGCCAGGAGCCCAAATAATGCACTAAATGCATAAATAATAAGCACAGTAGCCCTATGACTAAAACCAGCCGCCAAGATTTGATAATGAATATGCTTATTATCTGGCATCATGATTTTTTGATTATTTAAAAACCGCCTTAAGATAGAAAAAAGCGTATCAAAAAGAGGGATGGCTAAAACTATAATAGGGATAATAAAACTGAAAAGCGTTACATTTTTGAATAAACCCACCATAGAGATAACAGCCATTGAATAACCTAGAAACAGAGAACCTGAATCTCCCATATAAATCTTAGCCGGATAGAAGTTATGGAATAGAAAGCCTATATTGCTCCCTATTAAGACAACACAAATGTAAACAATCACAATCTGAGGCTCTAGAGCAAGAGCCATTATGGAGATACTAATAAGTGAGATAGTTGTTACACCTGTAGCTAGTCCATCCAGTCCGTCGATTAAATTAATCGCATTGGTAATGCCTATAATCCAAAAGAATGAGAGTACAATGCTAATAGGGTCACTCAACGGAATCATACCGATAAAAGGGATCGTCAAAATATCCACCTGTAACCCTGAAAATATAAGTACAGAGGCGGCTAGAACTTGGCCACCTAATTTCATTAAAGGTTTAATTTGATAACGGTCATCTAATAAGCCCGTCAAAACTATGATGACAGCACCTATACTGATAGCTGTCCAATATTGAATCTCAGGTCTAATATAGAGCATCCCCGCTGCAACGCCGCCAAATATGGCAAGCCCGCCCATACGCGGCGTAATGACAGCATGTATTTTTCGTGCTTCCGGGTGATCCATCATCCGCCATTTTCTTGCTAGTTTAATGACAGGAAAAACTAGTAAATAACTTACAGCCATAGATAACAACAGCGCTATGGCTATATCTATATATATATTCATAATAATCCTCGCTTAATCCACAAGGGAAACCCCTTAAAATTCATCCGTGTACCATTATATCACACGTAATCACTTGATTCTCTGCATCTCCACAATTTTGAGGATTTCTATTAAAATTGAGCAAAAAAGAAGTCCCGGAAACCGGGACCTTTTAAACACTTTCATTAATTTGTTCGTTCACTGACTGTTTAACTGAATCAAGCAGCCTGCGACTTTCTTCACCGGAGTTCGTTTTTACACCGTAATAGAATTTAATCTTAGGTTCTGTACCGGATGGACGAAGGCAGAACCAACTGTCATTTTCAAGAATAAATTTTAACACGTTAGCTTTTGGCAGCTGAATTGTTTCAAGTGTTCCATCCTTTTTCTTTCGTTGTGATGTTGTGTAATCTTCCACCGCAATAACCTCAAGTCCTCCCGCTTTCGAAAGAGGATTTTGTCTAAAGTCATTCATGATCTTCTCGATTTTTTCAGATCCTGTCTTTCCTTCCATCGTTAATGATTGAAGGTCCTCGAGGAAATACCCATGTTTTTTATAGAGATCTTCTAAAGCTTCTAGTAACGTTTTACCTTTAGACTTCCAATACGCAGCTACTTCAGCAGCTAATACCGTAGCTTGAACTGCATCTTTATCGCGTGCGAAGTCTTTTACAAGATAGCCATAGCTTTCTTCATAGCCGAAAAGGAAAGTATGCTCTTTCGTTTCTTCATATTCTTTTATCTTTTCGCCGATAAATTTAAATCCAGTTAACGTATCAAGGCTGCTTACTCCGTAATGATCAGCGATAACACGCCCAAACTCAGAAGTCACAATGGTTTTAATGACAATTCCATTTTCAGGGACATGCTCAGACTGTGATAGGAGATAATCAAGCAATAGGGCACCTGTTTGATTACCAGTGAGTACCTGGTAGTCCCCAGTAGTATTAGGAACGGCGATGCCTAAACGGTCTGCATCTGGATCTGTTGCAATTAATACGTCTGATCCAAGCTGTTTCCCTTTTTCAATAGCAAGTTCAAATGCTTGATGTTCCTCTGGATTAGGGGAAGCAACCGTACTGAATTCTGGATCTGGGATCGCTTGCTCTTCTACTGTATGAAGATTGGTAATGCCCATTTGTTGAAGTCCTTTTTCAACAAGCATCTGAGCTGTACCGTGAAGCGGTGTAAAAACGACACTTAAATCACTGGCAAATTGAGATAATTCAGGATTCACATTTACTTCTTTTAATTTTTCGAGGTAAGTCTGATCGACTTCGCTATCGATCCATTTCAAAAGACCCGAGGCTTCTAACTCTGCTTGGTCACCGACTTCAACTTCCAGTTCGTTTTCAACTTGATTCACCATGTCGATAACTGTAGCTGCTTCTTCTAAAGGCAGCTGTCCGCCATCTGCGTTATATGCTTTAAAGCCGTTATATTGAGGTGGATTATGGCTTGCGGTCACCACTACTCCAGCTGTTGCTCCTAAATGACGTACAGCAAATGAAAGTTCAGGAGTTGGTCTTAAAGAAGAGAAAACGTAGGTTAGAATGCCGTGGCGGCCTAACACTTTTGCGGCTTCCACAGAAAACTCTTTTGACATATACCTTGAATCGTACGCAATAACGACACCTTTAGATTGCCCTGAAAGACTTTCTACATAAGAAGCAAGACCCTCAGCCGCTCGTCTAATGGTGTAGATGTTCATACGGTTTGTTCCAGGTCCGAGTTTCCCGCGCATACCACCCGTTCCAAACTCTAAATTTTTGTAATAAGCGTCCTCTAGTGACTGCTCATCTTGTTGCAAAAGTTCAAGCTCTTTTCTAAGAGTCGGGTCTAAAGACGTGAAAGTATTCCAGCGTTCAAATTCCTGGTACCAGCTCATATGATCATCCCTTTTCTATAAGAATTTTAACTATGTATGGAAATAAATTATATCACATTAAAGCGTTTACGAGGAGAAATGGATGTAAAAAAAGAGCAGTTTTTCTGCTCTTACTGATTATGTTTGAAGTTGTTGGATGATTCGGTTAATCACATCTTGAGAAGATGCTAATTCTGAATTCTCCGTTTGTTGAATGATCGATTGCAAAAGTTCTTTCAATTCTTCTGATTTTGTCATTGCCCACACCTTTTCTATTTTCTGTTATAACCCTATATTCCTTAATCATTCGAGATTAAACTTCTTTTTTCGTCGGTACCCCATTTTTCCACACAAAAAAATGACTAAAATTGCCATACTTCCACCCAAAGCATCTAATAGAACATCTCCGACGTAAGGTGTTCGGTTTGGTGTCAGACCTTGATGAAGTTCATCAAATACAGCATAAGAGACAGTTAATAACCAGGCTGTAGAAAGCAATCTCTTTCTTCTATGAAAGGAGTGACGCAAGCCGAAATAGAGTAGTAGAGTTAAAATAAAAAATACGCCAATGTGAGCGCCTTTTCTAATAAAAAACTCGATAAACCCCTCTACACCTTGTGCTGAGACACTAACTTCTTGATTGTTGTATGTAAAGGTAATTCCATCTAAGAAAGGGGATAACCAGGAGAGATTAAACCAGCTTCCTAATAGAGGTTTCACATCTTGCTCTTCATATGGTGTTGAAGAAGAGTAATAGATCATTCCCATCCATAATAGAGAAGGAATCCAATAGCCGAACTTTTTCATATCGATCCTCATAACATTTAAATATTGTTTTATTTTAACATAATTCGTAGTAGTATTACATATTTTTTCTAAAAAATCAAAAAATCTTTAAGTCAATATGGTAAATGAGCAGATTGCAATTTCTGGCGAAAATCTTTAGGACTCATTCCTTCATGTTTTTTAAATACACGAGTAAAATAGCTTTGACTGTTATAGCCCAATAATATACTGATTTCCATAAGAGAATATTGAGTATTTGTTAAAAGTTCTTTCGCTTCCTTCACCCGCTGATCATTAATATACGTTGTAATAGAAACACCGGTATCTTTATTAAAAATACTGGACAAGTAATTAGGGTTGACATGCAGTTCTTCAGCAATAATTTTTAAATTAATCTCTTCCGTCAAATTCTGATAGATATAGTTTTTCGCTCGATGAACTAGGGGGGAGACGAGGCTATTTTGCGTCCTTTGCTTCATCACATTTAAATAAGCTTGTACAATGGTTAGCTCTAAAAGTGCGAGCTCGTCTGTATCTTCTTTTGATTCCAGGTAATTAATATAGAAATCATGTAAAGAGAAGGCTTCCCCTTTTGCAATTCCTTCTTCAATCGCAATTCTAGTTAACTTTGAGATTAACGTAATAATATTGTTTTTCGCAGACCGTAGTTCATCTCCATTACCTAATGGAAAAAGCGAGGATCGACGTAATTTTTGATATTCTTTAAGAGCTCTTCCATCCCCTTGCTTAAAATAACGGTTGAAGTTCTCATTCAGTTCAAGGAGGTGGCGAGAAAACTTTGCATTTAAATGGTTGCTTTTAAATTCTCGGTAATCCTCCCATTCTTCAGTAGGAATCTGCCCTATGGAGCGACTTTCTGTTTTTCCTGGCAATAAAGAGTTTAGCAGACGTTCAACAGATTCTAATTTTTTCATATCAATAACTGGTAGTTTACTGAAGTATTCAACGGTTTCCCCTTCATAAGAAAAGTCCATCCCATATAAAACTAGCATTTTTCGCACTTGAAATTTTCCTATTTCTTGCATGAGATAAGGACCAATTCCGATGTATGTAAAATCGCCTGCATGGTTTTTAATGGGGTAAAAAAAGAAGTATTGATAATATATATCTGAAAATAATTGCAGCTGAAAGGGTTTACTCTTGCTTTCTCTTAAGCGCTGATAAAGTTCTTTATGAAAGATTTTTGGCGGACGATGAAATTGATCGGGAAAGTGACGAATCAGCTTTTCATTATTATTAAAAACTAGGATAGGCGTTTGAAAAGAATTGGAACAATCTTTAAGTAAATCGAATAATTCAAAATGACCTGAGTTCACTTTGAAACCCTCCCTTTCCTCTACTATAACGGAATTACAAAAAAATAACATCAGCCATCAGCTGATGTTATTTAATGAAAACTCGTTTTTCTAATAAATTCTCTTACTTCCTCAATTGATAGCCCCATATCTCTTGCTTCTTTCACCAATCTTACCCACTCTGCATCTAACGTTTTCACATCAGGAATCGCCTTCATCATAGATGAACCTCCCCGTTCAAATTACGGAAGCTTCTACTATTTTTAGTATGTAAGCCCCCTGCCCTATCCCTATATAACTACGCCTATTATATCGTCTATTATAATAATTGTTTTGTAATTTTATCAGATTTTTTTAACAATTTATCAATTATTTAATTCCTTTGAAGTAAAGATATTGTAAAAATAACTCGAATATGTTTGTAAGGTCTAAAATTCAGTATCATGACAACTCTTCCAGGAAACCGAATAATCTTCCCCATTAAAAATTACTCAACTTCCTACCTTTTGAGTGTAAGCTTCATTATCAAAACGATAGGTATGCAATAAATTATAAGAAGGAACGCCATTTTGATAGGTATAGACAATAAATCTTTTCTTGCAGAAACGTGCGAATGTCTTCAGGTGCGAGCCCCAGTCGTTTAGCTTCGTTTAATAATACAATCCATTCTCTATCTAAAGCCTTATGCGTGATTCATGTCCCCTTCCACTATATTATTTTGCTTTACGCTGTTCGTTAACGTGTGACAGTAAATCTTCAAGTGGGACATCTAACGTAGTGGCTAACTTTCTCATTACACTTAAAGAAGGGTTTTTTTGAACGCCCCTTTCAATATTGCTAATATATGACTTCGATACTCCCGAAAGGTTTGCAAATTGGTTAACTGATAATCCCTTGCCTAAACGAAGTACCCTTATACGTTCTCCAATAGAATCCATCGAATTTCCTCCCTTCATTTATCACTAAAGGTTTCTAATTTAGCGAATGATCGTTCTTAATATAGAATTATATTTTTATTATAGCGGATTATAATATGAAATGGAAGCTGTTTTTTCTTAATAGAGAACAAAATATTTGAAGTAACACTTATAAATATAAAGGCCGGGACATAAGTAAAGTAATGATGTCAAAAAACGAACATTCATATAAATGCAGATCATGAGGGTAGTCAAAATACCGCAAAAGTGGAGCAGCTCTATTTCAGCGAGGGAGCATAAGGGTACCAGGTTCCGAAAATCTGTAAAAGAGTGAAGTCGGTACCTGGTACCCAGCGCCGATTTAACATAAATAATCCGAACTGATTTCAATAGAATCGTTCGGATTATTTAAGCTTTATTCAGTTTTGCCGCATCCTGTTAGCAATATTCTTCATTCCATACATCCGATAATTCAGTAAACGCTTTCTTATCCGAGCGATCGATAGCTATATTAATAAGACGCCTTAAGTTCTCTTTTTCCATATCTGCAATTATATTCTCTACCTGACTTATTGCTGGATCTTTCGGTTTGTCAATATTATCCGCCTCATAAGGAAAAGTGATGGAATTCAGGTGGGTTAAGAACTCAGGAAGCTTTAATAAATCAGCTACGGATACATAGACTATTCGTTTGCCTCTTTGAAAGACAAAGATATCAAACACATTATGAACGCGCTTACTTTTTCGATCAATAATAATTTCTCGAGACTCCATAGGGATAAACTGATACAATTCATCATCAATAAATAAGGAGAAATACTGGTAGGCTAAAACAACACGAATGAAGCGTTTATCTTCTTTCACATAATAAGGTTTTAACATTTTTATCGTTAACACTTTCGCCCACCCCTTACAATCAGAATTTTCAGTATTTTATTCTATTATCTCTTATTTGTTAGTAAAAATAAAGCTTAAATCTTACCAATTTAAAAAAGAAAAGCTGCAGAATAAGCAGCTTTTCTTTTTTAATCATTTGATGGAGACAATAAAGAACGGAAATGATTTTGAATAACTGTCTTCAGTTGATAAGCGTTTGCTTCATTATGGATCTCGATAAATTTATGTATAGCTTTCAATCCTTCTTGCAAGAATACATCTGCTTTTCCGATCCCCATCTCTACAATAATACGGGTGACTAAGTCTTCATACACATTCCCTGATTTTATGAAATTGCTCAATGCTCGTCCTCCTTTCTTTATTAGGTATATTTACTTATAAGATATTTCTGAAAATTAGTCAATAGGTAATGTATCAAAATAATGTAAATTCCCTTAAATAAATGTAGAAATATAGCAATTTTTGGCTAATTATGTTTTTATATCCTTCGATAAATATTGGGCAGCTAATTGGAGCAGATTAGGGGATTCTTCTCACTTTTGCTGCTTTCAATGCTATTTACAGTATTGAGTTTTTTCTAATTATTTAAAGAACTTTAAAATACTACTCTATTAAGCCTTGTACATCCCCGTCCTTTCCGTTACAATGTCCATTACAAATAAAAATATGTATATTTCAAGTGGACAAGGAGTGTGAACGATGAAGGACACAATTACTGTTGGTTTATTGGGATTAGGTACCGTCGGAAGCGGTGTTATCGAAATCCTTGAAGACCATAAAGAAAGCATTCAACATAAAACGGGGTGCAACGTCACGATTAAGACCGTGCTTGTAAATAATTTATCAAAGCCTCGTGATTTAAAAAACACATCAACTAAACTAACCGATCGTTATGAAGATATTACGCAAGACCCAGAAATCGATGTTGTTGTTGAGGTTATGGGTGGAATCGATCACACTTTAACAATATTAAGAGAAGCAATTGAAAACGGAAAACATATTGTCACTGCTAACAAAGACCTTGTGGCCCAACACGGGGATGAATTATTTGAAGCAAGCTACCGAAATAAATGTGATTTATTTTATGAAGCGAGTGTAGCTGGCGGAATTCCTATTATCCGATCCATCTTAGATGGACTATCTTCCGATAAAATCCGTAAAATGATGGGGATCGTAAATGGGACAACCAATTACATTTTAACCAAAATGACAAAAGAAGGTGTCGATTTCGACGCTGTTCTAAAAGAAGCACAGGAACTTGGTTTTGCAGAAGCAGATCCTACTGCTGACGTAGACGGATTAGACGCCGCTCGTAAAATGACCATCCTTTCTATTCTTGGTTTCTCGATGCCATTTAACTTAGAGGATGTAGAAATAAAAGGAATTCGAGGTATCTCACTAGCCGACATTCAATATGCTGAACAGCTCGGATACTCAGTGAAGCTCATTGGAGTAGCTGAACATGATGATACAGGTGTGGCTGTCAGTGTCGAACCTACTTTACTTCCTATTGAACATCCCCTCTCCTCTGTAAACGATGAATATAATGCCGTTTATGTATATGGTGATGCGGTTGGGGAAACGATGTTTTATGGTCCGGGTGCCGGTAAATTACCGACGGCAACAGCTGTCGTTTCAGACTTAATCGCGGTAGTAAAAAGTTTACGTTTAGGAACATCTGGTACGGCCTATGTGCAGCCGCAATTCTCTAAACAAGTAAAAGAAAAGAAAGATCAATTAACGAAAAAGTATATGCGTTTACACGTTCATGACCAGCCAGGAATGCTTATGGAGCTTACGAAGATTTTTGCTCAATATGGTATTTCCTTTGACCAAATCATCCAGCGTGAAGCTGACAAAGACGATGAACGTGAACTAATGATGGTGACCCACCAAGTAAGTGAAGAAGATTTTCAGCGCGCATATAACGATTTAGAAAGCCTATCCTCCATTCGATCGGTCGATAGTGTTTTCCGCGTAGAAGGGAGCAACTGATATGTGGAAGGGTTTATTAGATAAGTACGAGGAATTATTACCGGTTACTCCGGAAACACCAAAGCTTACGTTGCATGAAGGAAATACACCTTTATTGCCAATCCCAACGATCTCTGAGGAATTAGGCATTGAAGCTTATGTAAAGATCGAGGGGGCTAACCCAACCGGTTCTTTTAAGGATCGAGGAATGGTTCTGGCTATGGCCAAGGCTATTGAAGAAGGTTCAGAAGCTGTCATTTGTGCTTCCACAGGTAATACTTCAGCTTCAGCAGCTGCTTTCGCTGCAAGAGCGGGTCTGCGCTGTATCGTTGTCATACCTGATGGCAAAATTGCTGAAGGAAAGCTTGCCCAAGCGGTCATGTATGGTGCTGAAATCTTTGCTATTAAAGGGAATTTTGACCAAGCGTTAAAAATGGTTCGTGAAATTGCAGAAAAAGAACCAATCACACTCGTAAATTCAGTAAACCCCTATCGTATCGAAGGACAGAAAACAGCAGCCTTTGAAGTGTGTGATGTATTAGGAGACGCCCCAGACTTCCTTTCTATCCCTGTAGGAAACGCCGGCAATATAACAGCTTATTGGCGGGGGTTTAAAGAATACCATCAATCCCATGGTACTAAACTGCCACAGATGATAGGTTTTGAAGCAAGCGGATCAGCTGCAATTGTACAAAATAAAGTCATTGAGCAACCAGAAACGCTTGCTACTGCTATCCGGATTGGAAACCCTGCTAGCTGGCAGCCTGCACTTAAAGCGGCTGAAGAATCAAATGGAAGCATTAACGAAGTGACAGATGAAGAAATTGTAGAAGCGTATCAATGGCTAGCACGTACGGAAGGAGTATTTGCTGAACCTGCTTCTTGCGCTTCATTAGCTGGGACAATTAAAAAAGTAAAAGATGGCACAATTCCTAAAGGATCCAAAGTTGTTCACGTCTTAACAGGTAACGGCCTTAAAGATCCAACTACAGCCATCGAGAAAAGTGCAATTAGACCAACAGTAATCGAGAACGACTTAAACCAATTCGTCGAAGCTGCTGGGGTTAAATCATGATTACGATCCGTATTCCAGCTACATCTGCTAATCTAGGACCAGGCTTTGATTCCATTGGAATGGCCTTAACCCAGTACGTAACGCTGAACTGTGAACCAGCAGATGAATGGTCATTTGATTTGCAAAAAAAGGATCAGCCCTTTATTCCCAATGGAAAAACAAATTTAATTTATAAATCTGCTTTGTTTACAGCTAATCAATACGCCATCGAACATCTGCCTCCCCATAAGGTAACTATGACGAACGAGGTACCTATTGCCCGGGGATTAGGAAGTTCATCGACAGCAGTCGTTGGTGGAATTGAACTCGCGAACCAAATTCTACAATTAGAATTAAGTGATCGTGATAAACTTGAGATCGCATGCAATATTGAAGGACATCCTGATAATGTAGCACCTGCTATTTATGGGGGAATCACTGTCTCCAGCTACGACGGCACAAATCTAGAATCTGTACGTTTTTCTAAAGAGTTGGAGCAATTAACATGGATAGCTGTTGTCCCTGATTACCATGTAGAAACTGAAGAAGCCAGGTCCATTTTGCCAACAGAGTTACCGTACAAGGACGCTGTACATGCCAGCGGAATGGCAAATGTGTTAGTTGCCGCTCTAGCTGAAAAAGATTGGTTATTAGTAGGCAGAATGATGAAACAAGATAAATGGCACCAGCCTTATCGAAGCGACCTCATTCCTGACTTCCCTCATGTTTCTAATATTTTAAATGAACATGGGGCATTAGGCTACTATATTAGCGGTGCTGGACCGACCATGATTGGACTATTTCATAATGCAAGCGATGACCAAATTAATAAGGTCACTAAACAATTACCAAACTATCAAGTAGAAGTCTTACAAGCAGACTTATGTGGTGTCTCTGCTTCCGTAACGCCTGCTATGAACCAGTGATTCGCTCACTGGTTCATTTTTATTTCCATTGTCTAGCTAGAAAGTATAAATCCCCTCGAAAGAACGTAGGAATTGTTTAATATTGGTGATAACTAATACTATAAAATTAAATGATTTTTGTTAAGATATAAGTAGAGATTAATAAAGGGGTTAAAGTTTATGGCAAAAAAAAGTAAGCAATATGATTACGACTTAAATGAGGTTAAACGCCTTATTGAAGAAACAGAAAAAAACTATCGAGAAATCTCAAAAGAAACAGGCTGCCCATACGCTAGTGTCGTTTATCATGGACGAAAAATTCGTGGTCGTGTGAACAAAAGCAAACACGACATTGTAGCCGAAGTACAACCAAACACAAGTGTACCTAATCAAGAAGAGAAAGATACGCTTCCTTTATTCGGTGGAACATCATTAAATATATCTAGAAATAACATTTCTATTCATGACGCAGAGCAAGAAGCGGCAAGAATGATTAAAGCAGCTAAAGCATTAGGTTTAAATAAGATTAATATAACGATTGAAAAATAAACAAACCACGTTCTAACTTAAAGTTGGAACGTGGTTTGTTTATTTAGTATAAGACGCAGCTTTTTCCTTGCTTGTCTTCCCCAATTCTTTACTGTATCTTTAGAAACTTTTTCTAGTGAAGCAATTTGGCCTACAGATAGATCATGAATAATAAAATAATAAATCCATTTCCATTGATTTATGTTTAGGTTTTCTTTCACCTGGTCCCACAAATATTGATCAACAATAACATCTTCACTCATGAGGTTTGATAGGGTGGTTTGGGTTTGGAGGAGGAAGGATTGGTGTTGAAGGCGTCTCGCATCTTTCCGAATTTCATCGATGAGGGCGTTACGAACTTTCCAACTAAGGTAGGTAGAAAATTTTCCAACGTCAGGGTCATAAGAGTCGTATGCTCTCCATAATGCTTCTAATCCTATAGCAAAGAAATCACCCGTGGCATCATTGATATGTAAGCTGCGAATGTGGTAATGAATCAATCTTTCATTTTCTAATACAATTCTTTCAAATTCCAAATCATCGACTGACATGAGCAAGCTCCTTTATATGCTAAAAATTATCCTTCATAGGTATAATCGTTAGCAGGAGCTTTTTTGGTGTCACAAAAAGACAAAAAAATTAAAAATTGATCAAAATTCTTATTAAAAATTCATTTTTAGATGAAAAAATGAAATTTTCAGATAAAAATGTTTTCTTTTTTTACTTTTTGCGTAATAATAGGATTGCGCGCAATAATACAATTGAATATTCAATTAGAAAAGAGTTTAGATTGATTGACCATTCTTCTCATTTTTTGTCGTACTATCCTCTTATTTACTACACATTAAAAAAACTACATCTTCCTCCACCCCACGAGGACTATGTTCAAGAAGCTTACTTCATTTATAGAAAATGTTTAGACTCCTACAATCCTTCACTTTGCAGATTCTCTACTTATTTTTCCTATCAATTATCGTATTACTACAAATCTATTATAAGGAAAGCGGCCAAACCAACTAAAGCTTCTCTTCTTCTTTCACATCACGACCCCTTCCTCGACTTTATCTATTGGTATGACATTTACACAAACTATAATCTCACCCCACAGGAAAAACTCTTACTCACTCTTTCTTTAAAGGAGTTCACAATCCCTGAAATTGAACTTCATTTAGGAATCAGTGCTTCTACAATCAAAAGGCTGCGAAAATCAATAAGGCAGAAGCTGCTTCCCCTCACTGATGATGATACGTCTTTTTAAAGTATGTTATGCTGTCGATAGTTCGTAAAATAAGGAAGGAAGATCAGGTTGTTTTATTTAATGTTTGCTTTATTTTTTACAGTGTATTTATTGGCAGGTTACTTCACTCCATTAGAATTTTCTTCTACAGGTGCAGCCCTGTCTGTTGCTTTAATTTTAGCTAATTTGTATATGTTTTTTAAATCAAGAAAAACAGCAAAAGATAAACAAGAAAGCCACAGGAGCTAACTTGTGGCTTTCTTGCAATAAACTATAAAATATTTAACACGATAGGAATCGTAACAACACTTAATAATGTAGTAATTAACGTTATGCTCGATACTAATTCTGGTTTCGAATCAAATTGTACAGCATACATCGTGGTGGTCGCTGCTGAAGGCATTGCCGCTGAAATGATGAGCACGCTAGCCATTAAATCACTCATCGGCAGAATAATCGTCAGCCCCCACGCAATTAATGGAGACCCGACCAACCTTAAGCTAGCTGCATAGCTGATTTTACCCCAATCTAACTGCTTCACTGTAATATTTGCTAGCTGCATACCTAGTAAAATCATAACCGTAGGGATTGTAGCGTCGCCTACCAGTGTTATGCTCGACATAATGTTTTCTGAAACAGGAATATTTGCCAGCTTAGCCGTTAACGCAATTACTACCGCGTAGGTAGGCGGCATCTTTAAGACAGTGGTAATGGCCAGCCTTACTCCTGCAGCCCCTTTCGCAGCATAATACACTCCAAAAAAATTCATCACGATCTGCTGAATAACCATAAAGGAAACAGAATAAACAAATCCCTCTTCCCCAAAAGCAAAAAGAACAATAGGGGCTCCGTAATTGCCCGCATTCATAAAAGCCGTTGATAAAATAAGGCCGCTTTCAGTTGAAGTTGGATGGCCAGCTGCTTTTGCCGCAGCCTTATTAATAAATAAAATGATAAATAATAAAGCAATTGAAAAAATCACCATCATTAAATATTCTTGATTAAATTCTGCATGGTAAAAAGTATCAAACACAAGGCACGGCAGGAGTATGTAAAGTACTACCGTTGAAATCGATTTAATTTCCAATCGAATGAACCTCTGTAATATGTAACCTGCACAAAACACTAAAATGACAGGTAAGACTACTTGAATGAAAATAGTCACGCCGTTTTCCTCCCCTTGAAATTATCGATTCTACTAGTCTATCAAATTTTCAAGAGAAGTGACTAATTAATGTAAAAAAACAGGTTGGGTCAAAACTCAATAAAGCATAAAATAATCCGAACGATTCTGTAGAAATCAGTTCGGATTATTTTATGACTTTTACACCATCGCTCCGTCAAAATACTTCGCTTTCCGTGGGCACGGCCTCAGCTTCCTGTCGCGCTGGGTACCAGGTACCGAAATTCACACTTGGCACTTCACTCTTTTACAGCTTTTAGGAACCTGGTACCCTTATGATCCCTCGCTGAAATAGAGCTGCTCCACTGTTGCGGTATTTTGACTACGCTCATGATCTGCATTTATACGAATGTTCCTTTTTTGTCATCACTGCTTTACTTATGTCTCGACCTCAATTCTCTAATCTTTTAACCATACTTCCCCATTTTTATATTCCATTTGCTCAGGGTAGCGTAAATCCATAACCTCATCTTGTGTTTCTTGGGTCGGAGGTTTTGTGCTCAATGAAACAATGACGTTAGCGATAATTGCTGATGCTGCACCAAAGACACCAGCACCCGTATCAATGATTCCCAGAATTTGAATCCCAAGAGCCTGGGAAAAGAAAATGTAACCTAGCGTGACGGTTAACCCGGTAATCATGCCTGCAATTACACCTGGACCGTTTGCTCTCTTCCACCATACCCCTAGTAATAGGGCTGGGAAAAATGATCCTGAAGCTAATGCAAAGGCCCAAGCTACAATTTGTGTAATTGCTCCTGGCGGGTTTAAAGCTAGTAACCCTGCAGCCACAGTTGCAATAACAATAGAATACCTTCCTACAAGAAGCCGCTTACTCTCAGTAGCCTTAGGATTTATAGAACGATAATAAATATCGTGAGAAAGGGCAGCCGAAATAGCAATCATTAATCCCCCTGCCGTAGATAAGGCTGCAGCCATTGCACCGGCGGCCATCAGGCCAATAACAAACACACCAAGGTTCGCAATTTCAGGTGTTGCCATAACAACAATATCGTTGTGAATTGAAAGCTCTTGCCATTGTAGAATGCCGTCTCCATTTGTATCCGCTACTGACAATTGACCCGTGTTAATCCAAGGCTGTGTCCAAGCAGGTAAATTATCAATTGAGGAATTCGCTACTTCTGTCATAAGAATAAAGCGTGAAAAAGCTGCGTATACAGGTGCTGACAAATAGAGCAAACCAATAAATAAAAGGGCCCATGCACCGCTCCATCGCGCAGCTTTCATCGTAGCTACTGTATAGAAACGAACAATAACGTGAGGAAGTCCAGCTGTACCAGCCATTAACGTAAACATTAGAGCAATAAATTGCCACTTTGTGGCTTCAGTAAACGGCACAACATATTCCGATATTCCTAACTCTTGATCCAGCTCTCTCATGTTGTTTATTACTTCCCCGTAGGACAACCAGGGTGCGGGGTTGGATGTAAGCTGCAGAGACATGAAAATAACCGGTATTAAGTAAG
The DNA here is from genome assembly GCF_014636475.1 of Halobacillus andaensis. Classification (GTDB taxonomy): domain Bacteria; phylum Bacillota; class Bacilli; order Bacillales; family Halobacillaceae; genus Halobacillus_A; species Halobacillus_A andaensis. The sequence goes on along the minus strand of NZ_BMEL01000004.1, from coordinate 329,204 downwards.
CAACAATAAGAACGATATATTGAGCAACTTGGGTCCAAGTAATACCCTTCATTCCGCCCATGGCTGAGTAAAACGCGATTAGAACAACACCAATGAGCGTGCCCACTGCTGTATTTACTTCTAGCAATCTGCCAATAACTACTCCTGAACCTGACAGCTGACCAACTGAATAAGTGAAACTAATAATAATTGTTGCTACAGCCGCAATTAATCGTGCTGTATTACTACGGTAACGGTCACCAATAAACTCGGGAACCGTATACCTCCCATATTTTCTTAATTGGGGAGCTAATAGAAAGGTTAAGAGTAAATACCCTCCAGTCCATCCCATAATATAAGCTAAACCATCATAGCCAAGAACCATGACTGTTCCAGCCATACCAATGAATGAAGCTGCACTCATCCAGTCCGCTCCAATAGCCATACCATTAAAAATCGGAGGGACACCGCGACTAGCTACATAGAATTCAGATGTTTGTTTAGCTGTATTAAAAATTGCGATGCCTATGTATAAAGCAAACGTTGCCACAATTAGTGACAGCGATACTAAAAACTGTCCATCCACAATCAGTCACTCTCCTTATTGATCCTCAACCTTAGAGTTATCCGCTGATTCAACGTATTCTGGATTGAAGCCAAATTTTTTATCAATTTTATCGCTTATGATTGCATTTATAAATAAAAGTACAATAAACGTGAGGACAGCGCCTTGGGCGCCCATGTAGTAGTGAAAAGGAATTCCAATGACGGTAAAAGACGACAGCGCCTCCGCATTGAAAACAACGACGTAAGACACTAAGACCCCAATGGCTAAGTAAATAACAATCATGGTCGTTCGATATTTAAAATAGGCATCTGCTTTTTTACGGTCGAGTTTTCTCACGTGTTCACCTCCTTTCACTAGATGGTTTCTTATCCTCGTAAATTAAAGATAAACCTGACAGTATCCCAAAACGGCATAGGCACCATTACTATTTTTACGAGAGCGAACCCCATTAAAGAGACGACAGGCAATGCTAGAAAAAGCGGTCGCTTTCGTTTTAAAGCAAATACAACAGATAGAATAGTAATAATCGAAAACAAAACAACTGTAGTCATAATTCCCCTCACTTTGAAAGCGTTATCATTTTTAAGTAAAAAATTTTAAATAATACGAATTTAGTGAATATTATGAATGATATTCATCTAAAATTCAAGATATATGTCAAATTATGAAAAAAGACCCATATTATTTATAGAAAAATAAACAATATGAGACTTTCATTTATTTTTTATGAGCAATGGAATAAGCTCCCATATAAGCAGGTTCTGTAAGCTTATTAATTTCTTTAAATGGAACGCTTAGATGCTTCTTTATAAAAGGGAAGCAATAATTATTAGTTAGTAGAATACTCCCTGCTGTTACAAGCTTTGCTTCTGGGCCTAAATCCATCCATTGATACAACCGTTCAATTTGTCTGACAAGTGCTTCACTGGACGATTTTATGAGATGAATAGCAACTGGATCTTCATCCTCAGCTAATTTACTTACAGATTTAGCAAGGTTTGCAACCTGATTCTTCTCTTGAGAATAAAACCACGCTTTAACTTCAGTTGCGTTGCTGCAGTCAATTTGCTGAAGAATAGAGTGTGTAAAGTGAGGAACAGGATGACTAGATTCTAAAGATTCAAGAACCTTTCGTATCGTCATTCGGCCTAGGTCATAACCTCCCCCTTCATCTCCTAATAGGTGCCCCCAGCCGCCTACCGTATAGATCTTGCCTTTCTTTTTTCCAATATGGATGGATCCCGTTCCGGCAATCGATAAAATACCGTCGCCTTCAGGGATTCCAGCTTCTAATGCAAGCTCTGCATCATTTACTAGAGTTAAATTCTTAATCCCTTTCCACTCCTCAGGGATAGTAAGTTGACCCTTAAGTGTACTATAACCTGCAATACCTATAACGACATGCTCAATATTTTGGTCTGAAGCTTCCCAACACGCTTTTATTACTTCATTAATATGTACTATTGCTTGGCCCTCGTTAATGAGCGGATTACCGTATCCAGATTGGAAAGTAGCAACTACCTCCTTCTCCTTGCTAATCAATGCTCCTTTTGTAGATGTTCCTCCGGCATCAATACCTATGATCATCGTACTTCCTCCTCAGCAGAAATGAATTTCAGAGTATTGTAAAAAATATTGAAATTTAATTTCATTATAGCATATAATTAATATAAGATAAGTGTAGTAGTTTGAGGAGGCTATCATTCATGTCCTATATATCAGGTGGTCTATCTATGCTTAAAAGCGTAGAACAATCACTCCCTGCATCTGAAAAGAAAATCGCTCAATATATTTTATCGTCCCCTGAATCTGTTATAACGATGACAGTTAAAGAGCTGTCTGAAAAAAGCAGCACGAGTTCTGCAGCCGTTATTCGTTTATGTAAATCTTTAGATTTAAAGGGATTTCAAGAGTTGAAAATGCGAATTGCCGGGGACGTACAAAAACCGTCAACATTAGAGTATCGTGATATTGATAAGGGAGAATCCTCGCATCATATTATCGAACAAATGACTCACAATGGCATTCAAATGTTAAAAGAAACCGATGAAATGCTGCGACGAGAAGATGTAGATCAAGCAGTCAATGAAATACACCATGCAGGCGCTGTACACATCTTCGGTGTGGGAGCTTCAGGATTGGTAGCGTATGATGCTCAACAAAAATTTTTACGGGCTGGACGCTATGCATTCTATTTACAGGATTCTCACCTTTCCTATACTTCACTCTCTAATGCTTCCTCAACAGATGTGGCCATTGTTATATCATTCTCTGGAGAAACAAAAGAAGCCGTTCAATTTATGAAGCTGGCAAAAAAGAACAACGTAAAGACGATCAGCATTACGAAATATGGATCATCCACTTTATCTCAAATGGCTGATATCCCCTTATACACATCTGCTACAGAAGAAGCCATGATACGAAGTGCAGCCACTTCTTCCCGTCTAGCCCAGCTGCATGTAATTGATGTTCTATTCATGACTTATGTATCCAATTACTATGATGAAGTGATTGAATCACTAGACCGATCTCGAGCAGCCATCGATCATAAACAGTAGATTATATTATTACTAAACCCCTGCTGTTTATCATAATCAGCAGGGGGTTTCTTTATCTATTCATGGTGCTTTTTATGACCTTCACCTTTTCCTTTATCGTGTCCTTTTCCCTTCCCTTTATCATGGCCTTTTGCCTTACCATTGTTCCCTTTATCATTGTTGTTTTCTTCGTCATTGTCTTCGTCTAGCACAGTGCTAATTTGAGCGACTACTGGATCGTGGTCACTAGCACGACCTGTCACTTCTGAAAAATCAGCATTAATATGCACTGCATCTATTTGCGACCGTTCTTCTAAATAGTCGCTCACTAAAATATGGTCAAGCGTTTGCGAATTACCTTGGTAGATATAAGAATATCGTTCCTCATCAGGCAAGTTTTCCATTAGGTTGGAAAGCTCATCTCCCTTTAAAGTTTGTAAAGGATTAGAGAATTCAAAGTCATTCAAGTCACCCATGACAACTACATTTGCATCCTCTACTTCAGATTCTGCATCTTGTACAAAGTCGTTAATTACTTCGGCTTGCTGTACCCGCTGTTCTTCACTCCCAAGCTCCACGGGATGGCTGGCACCAAATAAAGCATCGTCGCCTCCTTTTGAATTAAAGTGATTGTTAACTACTATGAACGTTTCTCCATTAAATTCGAATTCTGCTGCTAATGATTTTCTGGAGTCTTCAAATGCTTCATTTTCTGGATCAATACGGCCAGGGTTGTGAGATAAACCATCCTCGTCAACACTAACTGCTGTTGTTGCATCTCCTGAAGGCTTGTCTGTCAGGGATACTCGCTCGGGGTTATAGATATAGCCGACACGAATGTTACCGCCTGGCTGACCACCATCTACTTTGTCTTCAGGTGATATATCTGTGTATTCATAGCTAGGGCCACCTGCATTTTTAATTGATTCAATCACCGCTTCATAACTTTCATCTGCTTCCACCGTTCCATCGTCAGTAGGGCCATTGTTATCTTGAACTTCTACGAGACCAACAATATCAGGAGCATTCATGTTATTAGCGATTTGATCACCAATTCTCTCTGCTTTTTCAGCATCTGTTTCAGCAGAGAAGTTTTCCATGTTATACGTCCCAACTGATAGTTCATCCTCTGTTCCTTCTAACTCTGTAACCTGTGGCTCCGTGTCTCCATCAATAAGCTCAGGAAAATCGCCGGTTGGGCCAATCTTGAAATTACTATAATCGTAACTCACGACTCCAGTTGCAGTACCGTCAACTTTGTCACCTGTAACGGCCTCAAGGTCTAAACCATCCACATCGAACATAATTCTCTCCGGATTATAGTCTTCTGGTGAAATCAGCAATCCATCCGCCTGAGTTTTTTTCTGATCTTCACTTGTATCGGCATACACAGATAGCTCATCATAGCTAATTGGCGCAGATACCGTAGGATCCTCAAGCGCAATTAACATGCCTTCGAGACTTTCATAAAAGTCCAATCCATCTTCTTCTGGATCAAAAGATTCCATTCCATCATCTTCAATCGTTTCCGTTGGCTGCTCACGGTCCTCCCCAATGACAACAGGTTCAGGAAGATCGTTACCTGAGGATTGAACGTTTACATCTGAAGCTGTAATTTGTGTGGTTAATAAATCATCTGCATCAGAGTATCCTTCTTCTCTCCATTCTGTTACTTCGCCTCCAACATTTACCTCGTCACCTGTTTCAACCTCAGTAGAGCGATCATAAACATAAATACCTTCTGAAGTAGCTATATTCTCATCTGGATTTGTAGACTGCATATAAAATCCATTTGAACCATCAAGCTTTGTGACCACACCGCTAACACCTTCAACCACTTCACCTTCATACGGTGAGGTGTGATCCGCTCCTTGAATATCATGAATTTCAACCTCATCCACAGGGGTAAGAACTTCGTAATCAAATACAGCCACTGGACTAATGTCTCCATTATCGCGCACGGCTACAGCTTGAATCGATGTATCTTCTTCAATTGTAATCGGCTCTTCGTATGTTTGACTATTCGCATCTGGCTCTGATCCATCCGTTGTGAAATGGATAGCAGCCCCTTCTTCAGCTGTATTCAGCTCTACTTCTCCACCTTCAACGATCGTTCCAGACTGAGGATTCGCTGTCACAGCAAAAACAACCTCTACAACGTCGCTTTCGTTACGAGGAACTAGCTTATACTCATCAAAACTATAGTTAACTACACCTGTTATACGTTCATAAGTTTCACCAACTTCAAGCAAGCTTTCCTCCTCTGGAGTAATGACAAATTCTCCATTCCCATCTTCTACCGTAAAATCGCCGTACCTATTTTTGGATAAAACTTCGACGTCTTCAACTTTCACAAATTCTCCTTCTATCGATTCTCCTTGATCCTCTGCAAATTGACTAGAATTAACGTGTTCAGGATCGGGGACGCCAACACCAGCGTCTGTCACTTCCACATTAGAAGAAGAAGAAAGAATTTGCTGCATACCATAGTAATCTGAGAATTCGCCTGTTGCTGTTATTTTATCGCCAACGTTAACTGGATGGCCGGGCACTCTTACGATGATGCCTGCACTATCGTCTTGGATATAAAAATTGGTTTGTCCACCGGTTTCAAAAGCAGCCGTAACTGTACCTTCTACTTTTACTGTGGAGCCTGGTTCTTCTCCTCTAGCCTCTTCAATCGATTGTATGTCCACCGGTTCAGATTCCGGCATATCGTAGGTTCCTAAATAATCGAACGTATTTGAGGCATAGCTGTCCCACTCACTGTCTACTGAAAATTCATCTTCAGGATTTGTATCTCCTGTCTCAACTTCCTGCTGACGGATGAGCGTGACATCACTGCCAAAGTTATCTTCACTTCCAATTTGACCAATCGAATCGACGACTTCCCCATTCTTCTTAAGAACCAACGGATCATTTCCATTAAAATTGATCGCCGAATTGTTCGTAGCATCAGCTACGTCTAAGATTCCCTCTTCAGCCCGACTATTAGCTGCCACGAATACTTCTCCGCTCTCAAGCGTTCCTTCCATATCAAAGCTGCCTGTAGCTTCGGTTGAACCATTTGCATACATTTCAATTTCATAGTCCGTTAGATCCACTTCATCACTCGTACCATTATAAATTTCAACAGCCTTATTATAGCTGCTCCCTTCTATGTATTCAGAAAAAAATAATTCATCAGTTTGACTGTGTGACTCTGCTTGTGCTGTGGGAATAGCACTCGAAAAAGGACTTAAAGCTAGTACAGCGACCATGCTTGTTATAACTGCTTTCTTTTTCAGCATTAAACTCCTCCTAGAAAATTTAGTAAGATACGTTCCCCACAAGTATAAAATAAATTACACAAATAACTATTGTAAAATTATAAAAATTACAAATTCATACATTTTTCGTGTGTAATTGTTACTAATTCACCCAATAATTAACTGGATTTTCCCGATTCAAAACTTTCGCTTTCTTACAATTTACCTATTAAACTAAAAAGCAGGTGGTGAATGAATATGAAAATAGAAATTTGGTCTGACTATGTTTGCCCTTTTTGCTACATTGGTAAGCGGCGATTAGAGCAAGCGCTCGAGAATTTATCTTTAAATACAGAGATTGAGATTGATTATAAGAGTTTTGAACTTGATCCTGAAGCGCCGATGAATACTGGACTTACGATTGAAGAAAAACTAGCTCATAAATATGGCAAAAGTATAGAAGAAGCGAAAGAAATGCCAAAAAATATGTCTCAACAAGCCATTGAAGCTGGACTAAATTTTCAATTGAATCATATGATTCCAACGAATACGTTTAAGGCTCATATGGTGGCAAAACTTGCAGAAAAACGTGGATTAAAAAATGAATTAACAGAGAAATTGTTCCAATCCGTTTTTACAAGTGGAAAAGATATTGGAGATACGAAAACTCTTTTAGAAATCGCTGGCGAGGTGGGACTAGAGGCTGACGAGGTTCTAGAAGTATTAACAAATAACACTTATGGTGAAACAGTTCGCCAAGAAGAAGCGGAAGCTTATGAAATTGGCGTTCAAGGTGTCCCTTTTTATGTCATTAATCGAAAGTATGCTATTTCTGGAGCTCAGCCGCCAGAAGTCTTTGTGAAAAGCTTGAAAAAAGTTATAGAAGGAGAACATTCTTCTTAAGCTTAAATTTTACAGAAAAAAAGCGATCACTCGATTTTCAGTGATCGCTTTTCCTTAACGTAAACGTGCTTAACTCTAGCAGTGTTCCTTGCACAAGCTTCTTTTTCTGGTATGATTCCAGGAATTTGTTTAGGCTTTCTATCTTTATCTACCAGCGACCATCATTAAAAAGAATCCGAGGTCATCACTTTATTAGCCTGCAGTAAATCATCAGCACATACGTAAGAAATTAATCTAAACGTCAACACAAATAAAAACCGCTCTTATAGAAAGAGCGGTTGAAAATTATTTTTTTATTAACTTACTCGCGAAGGGCTGGAGTTCTTCACCATCATAATGTTGTACTGTCGCGTTATGATTCATAACAAAAGTATATCTTTCCTCGTCTACTACCCTTTCATATACCTCTACGTTTTCGGGAGTTTCAACAAAAGCAACGCCATGAGAAGAAAGTATATTTTTTGCGATTCGATCGAGTGGTTCTTCATTTAACCCACCACCGATGTAGTAGACCGTCCCTTGGCCCACATTATTTTCAGTAACCGCAGCATATTGATTATAGAATTCATCACTGTACTCATATAAAACATCAGCCTCTTCTGGTACAAGAAGATCCCGCCATACTGAAATCTCACCAGGTGTATTAACAAATTCGCCTTTTCCAGTTAACTTTAGTTGATGAGCTTCAGTGAGTGATTCGATCTCTTCTACACGTGCTCCAATAATTTTACGAACAGGTCCCGGTAATCTCTCACCTAAGCGTAAATTATTATTTCTGTCTTTTAATCCAGTTCGATAAGAGAAGATGACCGTACCGCCTGTTTCAGCAAATTGCTCAAGCTTTTGAGCAAGCTGACGATCAAGTACTTGCATCACAGGAACAACCACCACCTTGTAATCGGACAACTCACGGTGGGAAGGAATGACGTCAATAGGAGTGTTTAATTTATAAAATGGCCGATACAACCGGAGTAACTCTTCATTAAAATCAAATCCCTTACTTTGCACTTGTCCATTCCATGACCAAATATTATCGTAATCATAAAGGACCGCAACTTCAGCCTCAATAGGAGATTGAAGGACATGGTCATATTCTTTTATCTCGTTAAATAAGGATTGTACTTCTTTATATTTTCGACCGTAGTGGTTATCATGATCCACTACACCGTAGCAAAATTGTTCTGCCCCTTTCGTCATTCCACGCCAGCGGAAATAGAGCATATCGGAGCAGCCGTGGGCAAATGCTTGGTAAGACCACATTTTTGCTTGATTGGGTCTTGGCAGGTAACCAATAACATCATGACCTTGAGCTCCCATAAGCTCTTCAACAATCCAATAATTCTGGTTCAGCAGGCCACGGTTAAAATCATGCGTCATAGCGATGGCAGCTGGCTCAATCGGCTGTTCCAAACCTCCCCAGACTGGGTAATTATCATAAGAAACGAAGTCCATCTTTTTGACATTTTCTTCGTGGTCAAAAGATTTATCAAAGAAACCTCCAGAAACATTCGTCGTGACCGTTTGATGTTCTCCTTTTACTTCACGAACGATCTCTGTCATTTCGTGTGTAAATGAGTTAAGAGAGTGTGATCTAAAGCGAGCCCAGTCCAGCTTTAATGTTGGATTATGAGTAGTTATTGTAAGCTTAGGTACAGGTATTTCATTAAAATCATTGTACGTCTGCCCCCAAAAAATCGTTCCCCACGTTTCATTTAGAGTATCAATCGATTTATATTTATGCTTCAGAAACTCTTGAAATTTTTCATGACATTTTTCGCAATAGCATTGGTCACTGCCTTCATGACCAAATTCATTATCAATTTGCCAGGATACGATAGCTGGTTCATCTGAATAGTGCTCAGCTAACCGCTTCGTAATCGTTCGAGCGTATTTACGATATACTTCAGAATTAAAGCAATACTGACGTCTCCCTCCAAAAACACGGACTTGGCCGTTTTCATTTTCAGATAAAATGGATGGATGCTGGTGCGCGAGCCAAGCTGGAAAAGTAGCTGTAGGTGTTCCAAACATGACTTTTAAACCGTGTTCTTTTAATTCGCTAATTACGGAATCAAAATAAGAAAAATCAAACTTTCCTTCTTCCGGCTCCATTAGATGCCAAGCAAATTCACCGATTCTTACAATATTTGCTCCTAGGTCTTTAATTCCTTTAATATCCTCTGTGATCATCTCGTCAGGCCAGTGTTCTGGATAATAATCTACTCCAAGGTAGGGCATTTATACTCCTCCAATCTTTAAATCTAATTTCCAATAGTACTCCCAATATCCAGGGTTTTGGACGCTTTCCCTTTCGTAGGCGCCTTACATGGAGGGTGCACTAATACTCTGCTTCCTTACCATAAAAACTCGCTGCCTCACCACCCTAGAAGGGAAAATGGTCATGCGTTCGACATCATTCTCTCATTCCATTGCGCAAGCACTTATTCTCCTCTCTATAATTGATGTATAAAACGCCTAAAAGCCTCCGCACCCTCAGCATCTCTTTTAAACACCCCAGCATGTTCCAGGACAGTAGAAAACGTACGGCCAATTTCATCATTTAATTGCTCTCTTATATCTTGAGGTGAAGAAGATAGATGACGAGCTGCAATCCCTTTTGCCCACGTGACATGTTTTGACGTGCGTTCGTCCTTTTGCGCTTTCTCCCAATCTCCGTGGGAAAGATAAGAAGCAAGCATATCCATCTCCTCTTTAAGCCGCCCTGGTAAGACAGCTAGTCCCATCACTTCTATAAGTCCTATATTTTCTTTTTTAATATGATGAACTTCTTCATGAGGATGAAAGATACCGTATGGATGCTCTTCACTCGTACGGTTATTTCTTAGCACAAGATCTAACTCAAATTTTCCATCTCTAAATCGTGCAATCGGTGTAATCGTATTATGAGGTGTACCATCAGTAGCTTCAAATACTCCTACACTCTCATCTCGGTATTTTTTCCAAGAATCTAAAGTATGGCTGGCTAATTCAACGAGTTGCTGCTTATTCTTTCCTCGCAAGCGTAGAACGGACATTGGCCACTTTACAATTCCTGCTTCTACATCCTTAAAACCTTTCACTTCAAAAACATCTTCCATAGGCGCTTTAGCCATAGGGAATTCGTGACTGCCTCCCTGGAAATGATCATGACTCAAAATAGATCCTCCTACTATTGGCAAGTCCGCGTTTGAGCCTACAAAATAGTGAGGATACTGCTCAGTAAATTCCAAGAGTCTTTGGAACCCATCTTTTGAAATTTTCATTGGGCGATGCTCTCTCGAAAATACGATGGCGTGTTCTTTATAATATACATAAGGTGAAAATTGCATAAACCAGTTTTCTTCAGTAAGTTTAATAGGAATTATTCTATGGTTATCTCGAGCTGGGTGATCCATCCGTCCAGGATAACCAACATTTTCCTTACAAAGTAAACAAGAAGGATAATTACTCGTTTGATTGGATTTCGCAGCCGCAATGGCCTTAGGGTCTTTTTCAGGCTTTGATAAATTAATGGTGATCTCCAGATTTCCATACTCTGTTTCACTATACCAGTGTACATTTTGTGCAATTCTATCCGTACGAATGTAATGTACGTCTTTTGATAATTGATAAAAATGCTCTGTAGCTTTTATCGGCCCGCTCGTTTCATAGGTTTGATAAAAACTCTTTATAACTTCTGACGGTCTAGGGGTCAAAACCTCCATAATTTTTGCATCAAATAAATCTCGTTCAGTAACCGATTCTCCATCGATCATTCCAGAATCTGCAGCATACTCAAGCATCTTCTGTAAGGTAGGAACGGGAGAGGTTATGGTTTCACTGAGACTCCTGCTCGGCATTTCTCCATCAAGGGAAAACAACCTGAAATATGAATTTCGCACATAGTCTACGTCCCAAACTGAGAGTAACCCTTTTTGGAGCCCATAAGATACGAGCCGATCAATCTCTTGATAAATTGTTTCCATCTGTACCACTCCCTACTTTTTATATCCTTGAGGATGATCTTGAAACCATTCCCACGCATGAGCGATCATCGTTGCAATATCTGGAAATTGCGGAGCCCACCCTAACTCTTCCATCGCCTTGGCAGAAGAAGCCACTAATTGAGCAGGATCTCCTGGGCGACGGGGCGCAACCTCTGCAGGAATTTCATGATTTGTCACTTTCCTGGCCGCTTCAATCATTTCTTGTACCGTAAATCCCTTCCCATTTCCTAGGTTGTAAATAGAGCTTTGCCCGGTATTTTGTACTTTTCTTATAGCTAACAAATGTGCATCTACTAAATCGCTGACATGGATATAATCACGAATGCACGTTCCATCTTTCGTATCGTAATCATTTCCAAATATATATATTTTGTCGCGCTTCCCTAAAGGCACTTGTAATATTAAAGGAATAAGGTGTGTTTCTGGTCGATGGTCTTCACCTACTCTGCCTTCTGGATCTGCGCCCGCTACGTTAAAATAGCGTAAGACCACATACTTTATACCATGAGCTTCATCCGCCCATTTCAGCATTTTCTCAATAGCTAACTTCGTTTCTCCATATGGATTAGTCGGCACCGTTGGATCTTCTTCCAGTATAGGAACCTGGTCCGGCTCTCCATATGTGGCAGCTGTTGAGGAAAAGACGATATTTTTCACCTTAAATTCAGCCATTACTTTTAGAAGCGATATGGCTCCGCTGACATTGTTGTCATAATACTTTAGAGGGTTCTCTACACTTTCACCTACAAGTGAATCCGCAGCAAAGTGGATGACTGAATCAATGGATTCCTTCTCAAATACTTCTCGTAGAAAAGATTCATCACGTAAATCCCCTTCATAAAAAGCCGCATCTTTTAAAACCGCATCTCTATGACCTGTTTGCAAATTATCGACGACTACAACTTCTTCTTGTTGGTCAAGGAGCTTTGCTACAGCATGACTCCCTATGAAACCAGCCCCGCCACAAACCAGCACACTCATATTACCCCTGCCTTTCTGCTAACGGTTTTGCACCGTCGCCTACATTTACTACATAAAACTCGGCTTCTAATCCAGTCTTTTCGGTATACTCTTTACTTACTCGATCAGTAAATGTTTCTACTTTATCTTCAGGAACAATACTTATCGTACAACCTCCAAAACCTGCACCGGTCATTCTTGAGCCTATTGCTCCTTCATTCCATGCTGCTTCTACTAGTGCATCTAGCTCTTTTCCAGTGACTTCATAATCATCACGCAAGGAACGGTGTGATTCATTCATTAACTGACCAAAGGCTTCAATATCCCCATCGTTTAGTTTTTCCACAGCCATTAATGTACGATTATTCTCGTAAACAGCATGCCGTGCTCGTTTCTTTACAATAGAATCTTTAATAAGATGAGCATATTGATCAAATGCTTCATTCGTTAAATCACCTAATGTTTCAATATCCAATTCTTGTTTTAAAAGCCTTAACGCTTCTTCACATTCACTACGACGCTCGTTGTATTTAGAATCAGCAAGACCTCTTCTCTTGTTCGTGTTCGCAATTACTAGAATAAGTCCATCCATCTTCAATGGGGTTTGCTCATACTCTAGTGTGTCACAGTTTAACAAGATGGCATGATCACGCTTCCCCGCAGCTATGGAAAATTGATCCATAATCCCACAATTCACACCCACAAATTCATTTTCAGCACGCTGTGTCAGTTTAATAAGTTCTATCATACTAACTTTCAAATCGAATAACTCTTTTAACATGACAGCTGTAAGTACTTCTATGGAAGCAGAAGATGACAAACCAGCACCATTAGGGATGTTTCCATAGAAAGCCACGTCAAAACCTGAATCGATTTCATAACCTTCTTTTTGAAAAATTGCCGTTACCCCAAGAGGATAATTGCTCCACTCTCTCTCTTTAGCATATTGCAAATTCTCCTTATCTGCTTCAATAACTCCTACATCAGGGAAATTCATCGAATAAAGACGAATTTTTTGATCGTTTCTTTTTCGAGCTAACGCATAAGTTCCCACGCTTAATGCACAAGGAAATACATGACCGCCGTTATAATCGGTATGTTCACCGATTAGATTAACTCTACCCGGCGCAAAAAAAGCTTGTGGCTCTCCTCCCTCTTCCATATATTGATTAAATGCTTGCTTTAATTGATCCAAATCTATCACCTCTTATTTTTATTTATAGATGTAACTATCCGCTTACCGGAAGTTGTTCCTCTTCACTTCCAAATAAACTTTGTTAATTAATTTAATTTACTTAATGTTATCATAAAAAAAACACTCTGTCTTTTCTTTATCGAATAAATCTAAAAATTCTCCCCTTCCTCCTAAGAAATAAGACTCACTTACATGATTTAATCTGGAGCAATAGTAGATGATACTATTCAGTTGCTTATTGCTTTGTTACACTTTTAACCTCAGGCATAAGTGCATTGCATGTTCCGCGTAGAAAACCTTGTCTAACGATCTCCATTAGTTGAGCAGCCGCGACTTTTTTAGAAGGACCAACAATTCTTCTAAATGATACATAATTTATCTTCTATATCTTATACTGATTAGGAAAAAATCATTTGTAAAGTTATTTAATTAACTATTGTGATATGATGTGGAAAAGAGTAAAAACTTGGAGGAGATCCTATGAACACAAAGTATACGAGGGGAAGCTTTCAATTAATGAAGTCAATTAATCGGGCCATGATCTTAAATATGATCAGAGTAGACGGGCCTATTTCTCGAGCAGATATCGCCAAAAATACTCAATTAACTCCTCCAACTGTCAGTAACATTGTTAAAGAACTGATTGACACAGAATTCGTTGTAGAAACGACACAGGGGAAGTCCAAAGGAGGCCGAAAACCTACCCTCCTCGCGATTAATGCCAATCGTTTTTATATCTTAGGGGTAGATGTAGGACGTTATAAATTGAATATGGTCGTCACTAATTTATATGGGGAAATTCAACAAACGTTTGAAGTACCTATCAAAGAACGTCCTAATCAAGATGATATTATTAACACAATGAAGGAAGGAATTCATCAAGTATTTGATCCGGCAGATTTACCGCAAAAGAAATTTATTGGCATCGGCATTGGGATGCATGGGATTGTCGATACAGAGAATGGAATTTCATTATTCGCCCCTTCCTTTCATTTGCATAACATTCCCATTAAAGAACATTTGGAAAAAGAATTTAATATGATCGTAAAAGTAGAAAACGATGCTAGAACGATGACGTTAGGTGAATCCTGGTTTGGTAACGGAAATGATGCTGACAATATAGTTGGTGTAAACGTTGGACACGGGATCGGTGCTGGTTTAATGATTAAAGGTCAGCTGTTTCACGGGGAAAACAGTCTTGCTGGAGAGATTGGACACGTAACAATCGACCTATCAGGACCTAAATGTACGTGTGGAAATTATGGGTGCCTTCAAACGCTAGCTGCCGGCCCTGCTATAGCTGAACGTGCAATAAAGGAGCTAAAAGCTGGGAAACCATCCCTTGTCAGGGACATCGTGAATGGTCAATTAGAGAAGATTGATGGAGCTGTTGTTTATGAAGCGGCTAAGCAAGGCGATGAATTTTGTATAGACTTGCTTAATCAGACGGGAAGGTATTTAGGAATAGGATTAACGAATTTAATCCACACGTTAAACCCGAAGCGAATTATTATTGGTGGAGGAGTAGCTAAGGCTGAAGAGTTTTTAATGAAAGGGATTGAGGAAACCATCCTTTCCCGTGGATTAACGGCACACGCTAAGGAAACACCTATCGTACGGTCTAAACTAGGAGATCATGCTTCTGCAATTGGCGCTTGTGTTCTTATACTAGAAGAGTTTTTCTCTAGATAATCATGGCTGGTCAATACAGTCCTGAAGTCATTCCTTTAGTAAAGGAGCTTCAGGACTTTTTGCTTACTCCCAGCTATTCTTCCTAGTTCGAAGGATTACTTTTGGCTTGGAAGCCTTTACATATTTTTGAAGATAGCGATAATAAAGGAGAAGCAATCAATTTTATAATGAAAGGGGAATGTTATGAAAAGAATTGGAGTGGTGCTTATGGTTCTCTCTCTCGTCCTTCCCTTACAAGTCCACGCAGGTAAATTTGGAAAAGGTGATGCTTCAGGTACACCAGGTCAGTGGTACGAAGGTTTACCTCCCTCTTATGTAGATCCTGCAAAATCTCCAGTTGTATTTATCCACGGATTAAACAGCTCTTCTCATACGTGGTGGGAAGAAAACGATATGTATGATATGGCGTATCAGAATGGATTTGAAACGGCATTTGTCGACTTATATCCCACCAATAATATGTGGGACAACGGCCGCCTTTTAGCTGAGAAGCTGGAAGAGATTTACCACCACTTCGGTGAAAAGCTTGTCATTGTCGGCCATAGTAAAGGTGGTATTGATACCCAATCGGCTCTTGTTCACTACGGAGCTTCCTCATTTGTCGATCGCGTCATCACTCTCTCTTCTCCACATCAAGGGTCAGAATTAGCAAATTTAGCTTATAGCAGCTGGGCAGGTTGGCTGGCTGACATTATTGGGGGCAAAAATGAGGCCACCTACTCTCTTCAAACTGGCTATATGGATTATTTTCGCCAACAAACAGATGTTCATTCTTATACTCCTATTTACACGCTTGCTGGGACAAGTTGGGGATCATTTGGCTCATCATTGTACTGGGGCGGCCTTTATCTTAGTAGTTACGGAGCAAATGATGGAGCAGTAACTGTTAAAAGCTCAACGTTACCTTATAGTACTGAATTACAGGTAGGTAATTGGAATCATTCAGAAATTCGTACAGGTCGTTCGACGTTTAGCCATTTTTCAGACTATCTTTATGAAACAACTGAAGACCTTCAAGCTAAAAATGTTTCAACCTTCAAAAATGAAGACTATCTTTCTGCTGAGGCTTATTTAAGAGGTGGTCATTACAAGGGAAAAACAATAGAAACATTTTCCGTGGAAGAAAGCGCTGAAGAGATAACCATTAATTGGATAAGCGATCAAAAAGATACCAATTTTACACTTACTGACCCTGACGGAAGCAAATGGTCTTCCTTCGATACAAAACCAGATGAAACAATCGTTTTTGAAGGCAGTTATCATCATACATTAACAGTGGATAGCCCAGCCGCTGGGCAATGGAAAATAGAGGCTTTTTCACATAATGAAAACTACTTGTTAGCCGTACAGTTTGATAGTTTGTTAAATGAAGCTTTTAACCTCGAAGTAGATCGTGATCTAGAAGTCTCTTTTTCTAAAAAAACCCCTGCTCAAGCCATGGATGGAAAGAATGTAAAAAGTATAATTAACCTCGAATACTATAAGAATGGTAAACAGAAATCCAGGAGAGTAAAGTGGGATGATTTAGACGGAACCTCATCGAAGAAACTTGCTAACCTTGGAGAAGGTGTATACAATCTTACCATTGATTTAGAGGGAAAAACGCAAAATAAGAACTTTAACCGAACAATTGTCACTTCCGTGTATGTGGATGGAAGCGGACGAGTCATCAAGTAAATTAGAAGAGGCCGGGCAGGGCCTCTTCTTCCTCTTGCGCACCGGGTACCAGGTACCGAAATTCACACTTGGCACTTCGCTCTTTTACAGCTTTTCGGTACCTGATACCCTTATGCTCCCTGTCCCAGCCTGTTTAAGCTAGAGAAAACTAACGTATCCACTTGTAAAAACCTTTAATCATTAAATAAATCACACAAAAAGCCAAAAATCCTAATACACTGTAAGCAGCATCAGCAAATTCCATATTTCCAGCCCCTGTGATCCTTTGTTGAATTTCAACAGCAAATACAAATACAAGCACCATCGCAAAAGTAAATAAAAAGGAAATAGCTGTTATGCTCCATTTAGATAAGGAGTGGAACAATAGATCAACGAGAAGCAACCCAAAAACACCTAAAATACCAATCACCCAAAAATGTAGTTCTTTATCCGTTAAATTTAATCCTAACTCATTAGAAATTTTCCATATCACTTCATGAAATAAATTAACCACTTCAGCTAAAAGTAAAATTACTTCTTTCAAAATAAACACCTTACCTTTTTTAAAACTAGCTATTATTCTATCACACATCTACTACTTAAATGACTTTTACAATTTAAACCAATCCACGTATAATAAACTAAAATATGGTTCGATTATATTTCAATAGAGGTGGACGTATGGGCAGAAAAGATAAAAGGAAATCAAAGCATTCCAAAGGTCGCTGGTGGAAAATATTGCTTCTTATTTTTGGGGTGGTTCTGATAACTGCTGCAGGGCTTTCTCTTTATTTACTTAATGATGTTCGAAGTACGGTTAACAATGACCTTCACGAAAACATAGAGTCCATAGATACAGCTGTGACAAAAAAGAAAGTAAAGAACGAGGAACCCGTAAATATTTTGCTTCTTGGAGTAGATGAACGGGAGAATGATCGCGGGCGTTCGGATACGATGATCGTGCTCACTCTTGACCCTGTAAACGAAAAAATGCAAATGGTAAGCATTCCAAGAGATACAGAAGCTGAAATTATTGGCGATGGAAGAGTGACTCGTATGAATCACGCTTATGCATATGGAGGAAGCAATATGGTGGTTGATACGGTAGAGAACTTCTTAGATATAGAGGTTGACTATTTTACTAGAGTGAATATGAAAGGTCTTTCTCAATTAGTTGATGCTGTTAATGGAATTACTGTACAAAACACTCGCTCCTTTCAGTACGATGGCTACCAATTTCCAGAAGGGCAATTAGAGCTTTCGGGAGAAGAAGCTCTTGCTTACGTGCGTATGAGAAAAGAGGATCCTCAAGGAGATATGGGGCGTAATGAGCGTCAACGTCAGGTTATTCAAGGCGTTATAAATAAGGGCGCTAGTTTAGACATGGTTAATCAAATGGGGAATGTTATGGAAGTACTAGGCGAAAACGTCAGCACTAATATGGATTTTCAAGATATGAGACAGCTTGCTACAAAATACAACGGGGCTCGCAAAGAAGCTGAAACGTACCAAATGTCCGGGAGTAGTAAAACGAGCTCTGGAATGTATCTAATAGAAATGTCCGAGGAAGAGATTCAAAAAACACACAATATGATCGAAAATTTCGGTTTATAAGCTGAAAAACACCGCTTTTTTGCTCAAGCGGTGTTTTTATTGGTTACAGTCGCTTAGATAATGGATAAACTCCTAAGCTTTGGATCACAATGGATAAAATAATTACAGCAAAAGTAACCGACAGGATACCTTCCGCTTGTGAACCAGCATCTGCTTGCAGACTTAGTAATAAAACGACACTCATGGTACCTTTGATACCTGCCCAAGAAATAATAGCGCTCTTCTTCAAATTTAGGTGCCTTCGGAAAGTGGGGGAGAATTGCATTGTACCCCCTACTACAAAGAACCGAATGATAAATGCGGCTAAAAACAAGAGACCAGCTAAAACCCATACCTCTGAAACCAAATGATCAGTAGCCTCTATTCCAATCACTAAAAATACGAGAGATAAAACGGTAGGTTCTACAACATCCCAAAAACTAGAAAGTGACTCATAATAATGATCCGTTTTATTTGTATGATCAAATTCCCAGGCTAGCATAATTCCAGCACCCACTGTCGCTAAAACTCCTGAAACACCCACATGTTCTGCCAGATGAAAGGATCCATAGGTCAACACGATACTTAACATGATTTGATATTGTCTATGGTGAGTAAAATGCACAGCTTTGCTGACGATCCAACCGAAGACTAACCCAATGGCAGCGCCACCAAGTGAAACGATAAGAAACTCTCCTAAAAAAGGAAAAAACTTAAAAGTTTCACCTTTTACAAACATGGAAGATAGAACCGTAAACCATACGACACTCGTTCCATCATTTATCATAGATTCACCTTCCACAATATCCGCTACCTCTTCATCTGTTGAAGATTGTTTTAGAATAGAAACCACTGATACAGGGTCAGTAGGTGTTAAGATCGCAGCAATGAGGAGAGCACTTAATAGTGTAAACGACGTAAAGATTCCTCCTACAGCATAAGTAAATAACCCTAACGCAAGAGCTGTAAAAATGAGTCCTATCGTACTTAACATCCCAATCATCCAGGCGTATTTTCTAAGCGCCTTCGGAGAATATTGATAGGCGGAAATAAATAATAGGGCAGGTAAAAAATAATCATAAATTAATTCCTTATTTACATCTATTGATGAGAAAAAAGGAACAAATGATAGTCCAATGCCAAGCAGCAATAATACGACGGGAACTGGAACATCTTCTTGTTTTTTATCTAAAGTAAATACGATATAACCTAAGAATAATAATAGAACGACCTGGATGGCTGACACCTTCAACACACTCCCTTTTACAATCTCTCTCATATATTCCTTACCACGAGATAAATCGATTCATTCGTGGATGCAATAAAAAAACCGCTCATTCAATATGAGTGGTTTTCACTATCACTATGTAAGAAATGGAAACGATAACGAATCTTGTGTATTTCAGGTAGCCTCTTTTTATCTATTTTCCTTGTTCCGTATTAAAATTACTAAGCTGATTTAATAAATGATCCAGCTCTTTAGAAATATTAAGAATGTTCGGATCATCGGGATCATTATTGTAATGATGATACATCTTCAAGCGGACTTGCTCAATTTGCATTTCTAATTCTTGTTTTTTCTTCACAAATTAACCCCCTAAAGAGACATCCGAACTATGTTCATCCTTTTGTTACTATAGTGAACATTATACCAGACTATGTTGAAAATTAACGATTCGTTTTTCGAAAATGTTGACCACCATTAAAAAAACATCCCATCACCGATCGATAACAGTAAATTAGATCATAACTGTCTATTTAGCTTCTAAAACAGGCAATTCAAAGTTTCAGTTCTTAAAGTTCGCAGCGAATGATGTCAAAGTATTTTGTATGTTTTAAAAGAAACATAAGCGGATAAATATTGATTATAACAAAGGAGGTATAATTCATGGGAATTATTTTATATTTAATCGTTGGAGGACTTATAGGGTGGTTAGCCCAAATCTTAATTGGCAGAGATATGCCGCTTGGTATTATAGGTAATATAATTGCAGGTATAGTAGGCGCTTGGCTTGGTGGCGAATTGCTAGGAAGCTTAGGTCCTAGTCTAGCAGGAATTGCCATTATACCTGCTCTTATTGGGGCGATTATTTTCGTCTTTATTATTAGTTTAATTATGCGAAGTTCTCGCAAATAAGTAAGTCCCCTCAGAGGTAAACCTGAGGGGATTTTCTATGAGACAGTTTTCTTTATAAATCTCCATCACCTATCATAAACGTAAAAGTCTCATGTTTGAGACAACTATGAAAGGGTATTCATATAATGCAGCTAATATACCCTTATGTTTCCACAACATCCATTCCTTGTAAATACCTTTCTAACCCACACTACTTCTTTTACTTATGAATGAACTATTTAACCAGCTTGGCTGTTTTACTGTGTTGTATCGCTCTCGCTCAAGGTGATTTGCTAGTTAGCAAAATAATTATGAGGAGGTTCATGCATGGCAACGAACAACCGTGCTGTAGCTTACACAGGAAATGGTGATGTGACTGTTAAAGAGATTGATTTTCCAGAGTTAGTTTTACGGGATGGACCTGGCGTTAACCCTAAGAACGTAGGACGGAAATGTGAACATGGTGTTATCTTAAAGGTAGTTTCTACTAATATTTGTGGCAGCGATCAACACATGGTACGTGGGAGGACTACTGCCCCGGAAGGATTGATTCTTGGTCATGAAATTACAGGAGAAGTCATAGAAACCGGAAGAGATGTGGAATTCGTTAAAAAAGGAGATCTCGTGTCTGTTCCTTTTAATATTGCCTGCGGACGCTGCGTAAACTGTATTGAAGGAAAGACTCACATCTGTTTAAATGTAAACCCAGATCGTCCAGGATCCGCCTACGGATATGTAGATATGGGAGGCTGGGTGGGAGGCCAGGCAGAGTATGTGATGGTGCCCTACGCTGACTTCCAGGTCCTTAAATTCCCGGATAAAGACGAAGCTATGGATAAAATTCTTGATTTAACGATGCTTTCGGATATTTTCCCCACTGGTTTTCACGGTGCATACTCTGCAGGAGTAAAAGTGGGATCTACCGTCTATATCGCCGGAGCTGGACCCGTAGGATTAGCAGCTGCTCATTCGGCTCAGTTACTAGGAGCTTCAGTCGTCATTGTCGGAGATTTAATTGAAGAACGTCTAGCTCAAGCGAGAAGCTTTGGCTGTGAGACGATCAATGTTAGTAAACATGATAATATCAGCGAACAAATCGAACAAATTCTAGGACAGCCTGTTGTCGATTGTGCTGTCGACTGTGTAGGTTTTGAAGCATATGGTCACAGTCACGAAGAAGCACCCGCTAAAGTACTTAACACGGTAATGGATGCAACGAAAGCCGGTGGTGGTCTAGGTATTCCCGGGCTTTATGTAACCGAAGATCCAGGTGCTTCTGATGAAGATGCACGCCGAGGGTCATTAAAACTAGACTTCGGACTTGGGTGGGCAAAAGCGCAGACGTTCGTTACAGGGCAAACTCCAGTGATGAGATATCATAGAGGGTTAATGCATTCCATCCTGCAAGGCAAAGCGGAAATTGCTAAAGCAGTTAACGCAACGGTGATTGGTTTAGAAGATGCACCACGCGGTTACCGCGAGTTTGACCAGGGCGCTGCGAAAAAGTTTGTTCTCGATCCACACGGCCTAATTAAAACATAAATAAGAAGAGCCAGCATCGAATGCTGGCTCTCAGGCTGTCGAGAAAGTCTCGACAGCCTGATTTTTTCTGATTCCTTTCATTTTTCACGTCCCTACTATTCTGAAGATAATGGCCGCCCACCTCTGGATCCCCTTGTATTATTCAAAGAGCAGGTTCGGTTGAACCGGCTTTCCAATGAAGGGAAATGGATTTACCGCATGAGAAAAGAGAAAGTTGAGCGTAACTTTGCAGTTTTAAAAGAACTGCACGGGCTGTGCTATTGTCGTTTGCGTGAAAAAAAGCAAGTGAAAGAACAGACGCTGATGACGGCTGCCTGCCAGAACATGAAAAGTATTGTCCTCCATCTAGCAAGGATGAGCTAGGTGCAGGAGAGTCTTTTTCTGTCTTAAAGAAATTTCAAGAAGCGAGGCCCCTTCCACTCCTGCGGAAGAACGAGTGAGCCGAGATCACCGAGCGTGGGTTTCGCGAGGAAGCTCGGGCGCTCGTCCTCGGAAAGGGAAGGGGACTTCGCTCCTGGCGGCAAGAAAAAAAGCTTGCGGAAAAACAGGAGTTTCTCCACAAGCTGAGAGCCAGCTTTCAATGCTGGCTCTTTTTCGTAGGTTTATTTAGGATAAAATTTTTTCCTCAAAATAATCCTTTAACTCATCATAACGCTTCGAGAGACTATTTGGACTCACGCTATATTTTTCTGCTATTGCTCTCTTTGAAGTCTCGGTTTCTTTCCAAAAATAAGAACTGGTTTTATAACAGTATTCTAAACTTGCTGCAAACACTTCTGACTTACGAATAACAGGCGATTCATCATTGCAAAACATAATCCACATGTCTTTTAACAATTGATAGTTTCCTTCTTCTTTGAATTCCTGTTCCAAGGATTGGTCAATTAAATCTAGAACCTCTCGTTCAGCAGGTTTCCCTTTCCATATCGTTTCTAATCCGTTATCTTCATCAAAATAGATCCATTGGGGCAACTGATACAAAAAAGCAGCGTGGAAATATCCTTTTAAGGACTCCTCATCAGCCTGTTCTTCGAAATCTTGCTCCAATCCCATACGGATTGCTTGATAGGATCTCTCCTCCACTGGAACAGCCATCGGAGCAAATTTATAAATAGGTCCATAGTTTAATAGAATACCTGTGTAATAGGGGGCTATGGCGAAATCTTTAACCTTTAGAGGGATACGGTCTCGATCTACTTTGTAAGTCCCTCCGAACAACACATCTTCCACCTCAATGATCGATTCTCCGTCGTAGTTCAACATTTTAAAGATGCTGGCTTTTGACTCCTGCCACGATCTTAGGGCTTCAGAAACAGAAGGTCTTTGAATAGACGATTCATTTTCATGCAAATACTGTTGAAAAACGGTTTCCTCCCCATTTTGCACCTCAAATAGCCCTTTATATAGCAACGTTATAAATTGCTCCACCTCTTCCTCATCAGTCGTTGGTTTCACACGAGGAAAAAGATGAGGATATTGATCAAACATAAAATCTTGAAATCTCAAGAAATGCTGATCAAGCTCCTCTTCAATAACTTTTGCAGGGAAATCTATTACATTCGACTGACCGTGACACTTCTTATACTTCTTCCCACTCCCACATGGACACGGATCATTTCTCCCCACCTTTGTCATATACGTTCGCTCCTCTCCATTTTACTCTTATTGTTTAGTATAAACGATTTTAAGGTAAAGAGAAAAAACACTGTTTTTAAAGGGAGATTTCAACATGGAAAATTTAGAAAAAGGAAAAGCACGTCGTATATTTGAAAATCTAAAAGATAGAGCTCAAAATTTAATAAATAATCCGGAAAAAACAAAAGATGTGATTCAGCAGGCAAGAGACAAATCTTTTAAAAATGAAGGACCTCTCTCCGAAGTATGGCACGAGCTTCAACTAATGTTTAATATGGTGAGAGATTGGGTGCGCGGAGATTATAGAAAAGCACCTAGAGGATCTATTATTGCTATTCTTGGTGGAATTCTTTATTTATTAATGCCGCTGGATGCAATCCCTGATTTTATACCAGTTGCTGGTTTGATTGACGACGTGTATATCTTGAACTTAGTGATTAAACAAGTTCGTTCAGATATAGATGATTATAAAGCATGGCTCTCAAATTCAGCTGAATAAACATAAAAGCCGTCTCAAAGTTCAAATTTTGAGACGGCTTTTTTTATACATAATACTTATATAGGGCTTGTGTACCGCTGTTTTCTTCACCGTTACGTGCCAGCTCTTCATACAGTTCTTTCGCTAACTTTAATCCAGGTAAGTCGATTCCCATTTCTTCTGCTGATTCTATGGCAATGGTCATATCTTTAATAAAGTGTTTGATAAAGAACCCGGGTGAAAAGTCCCGTCTAATTACTCTAGGTGTTAAATGACTGAGAGACCAGCTTCCAGCTGCACCCCCGCTAATACTCTCTAATACTATATTAGGATCAAGTCCGGCTTTTTCTGCATAAACAAGGGCTTCGGTAACCCCTATCATAGTTGAGGCAATGGCAATTTGATTGCACATTTTAGTGAATTGCCCAGCTCCTGCAGGTCCCTGCCATACGTAATTTTGACCCAGTTCTTTAAAGATTGGCATAACCTGATCTACCGTATGGTTTTCCCCGCCTACCATAATCGATAATTTCCCGTTCCTAGCACCTATGTCACCGCCCGAAACAGGAGCATCTATAGCATGTAGCTCTTTTTCTTTCGCTTTCTCAGCAATTTTTTTGGCCAAATCTGGGGACGAGGTCGTCATATCAATGAGTATCGACCCTTTTAAGGCGTTCTCTATCAGACCATTCGTTCCGAAATAAACCTCTTCCACATCCCGTGGATAACCGACCATTGTAATGATAACGTCTGTTTGTTTTGCCAGTTCCTTCACGCTTCCTTGCCATATAGCTCCATTTTGTAAAAGCTCCTTTGCCTTCGAAGCTGTACGCGTGTAAGTATGTACGTCATATCCAGCTTCCAATAAGCGGTGTGCCATACTTTTCCCCATGACACCTGTTCCAATGAATCCTATAGTTGGTTTCAATTTTCTCCACTCCCTTACACCTAGTTATCCATAATATAACATAGAAACTGAAATAGCTTTTAAAGGAGGGGCTCTACCCTGAGAAAGAAAGCGCAAGCGCCCTGGTAAACACGAAACGCATAAGCAAAACGGCCGGAGGAATGCGGCCTCCCCTTCCGCAGGGCGGATTGCTTATGACGCGAGTGTCTGGGCGCTGAAGCTGGATGTCGCTCTTTTAAACATATACATCCACAGCTTGGAATTTTATAATTTCCTAGACAACAAGAAAAAAGCTGTCTCAACAAACGAGACAGCTTTCTGTTTAACTAGGTGTATATTCATTGATTTTATCTCTTGTTTTCTCAATCTCAGACTCAGGAACATCTAAATAATATATATCATTAATATACGTGTCTTCTCCTTCCATCTGATACGTTTCCATATCATGACGGGCACTTCGATAATTGGTTGCAAGGTTTCTCATATCTTCAAATTTCATATTAGTGGCAGCATTATTGCCTAGGACATCCATCATGTCATCAATGTTGTTGGCTATATTGGCATTAGCTCCTTGATCAATTGTCCCCTGGATGACTTCACGCTGGCGATCATTTCTTCCTGCGTCGCCTTCAGGATCATCCTTTCTCATCCTTACATAGGCCAATGCTTCATCACCGTTTAACTCAATATTTCCTTCTTTAAAGTCGTAGCCGCCTTGAGAGAAAGACTGATCGTTCGATACTTCAATTCCTCCAACAGCATCAACCATTTGAGATAAACCATCCATATTCATACGAACATAATAATCCAAATCAATGTCTAAAAAGTCTTCTACAGTATTAACGGCCATTTCACTTCCGCCATAAGCATACGAATGATTAATTTTATCTGTTGTTCCTTCTCCAGATATTTCAGTTCGTGTATCCCTAGGGATACTGACCATTTGCATACGATTATTAGCAGGGTCAAGTGACAAAACGATCATTGTATCGGCTCGGCCTGTATCATTATCTCTCTCATCAACGCCTAACAGCAATACGTTAATCGGCTCTTCCTCTTCTACTTTTTCTTTAGCGGCTTCATCATCAATGCCACTAACTTCTTCATGAATATCGTCATCCACCGTTGTTTTTACGTTATTATACATTGAATATAAATAAGCAGCTCCACCACCAGCTAACAATAAAACAATAGCTAATGTGGAAAGCAGCCACGTTTTTTTCTTTTTCCTACGATGTTTCATACTACGTGTAGCCATAAGAACATCTCCTTTTTTCTACACTTTCCTATTTAAAAGTTTACTTATTTTTTTAAAAATTCATCATTTATTTGTAACATAGAACTTTAACTTTTTCAAAGTATAATAAGGACTTTTAAATAAAGTAATAGCTTTTCTCAGTTTATGTAATGCTGGTTTAGGTGCATATGAAAAGTGAATTTGTCACTTTTCGAAGAATCCTCTATACTTTAATAAGTATATAATTCTGAATTTTTACACAGATATGAGGTGAAATATTGGACTACACATTAACCCCTTTAGGGGATCAAGCGATCGTCATTACTGTGAGTCATGAAATCAATGAAGAGGCACAAGCAAACGTACGCCTTATTTCTCAATTGCTGGACAAACAACGACCATATTGGATGGTTGAATACATCCCAGCGTTTACTACAGTGACCGTTTTTTATCATCCCGTTGTATTAAATAAAGATGGAATTCTTCCTTATGAACAAGTGAAAAAGAATCTCGAAGAATTATTAACCTTAGTAGAATCAGGCGATGCAGCTACACCGAGAACTATTGAAATCCCTGTTTGCTACGGTGGGGAGTTTGGTCCAGACCTAGAGTTCGTAGCTGAACATAATAACCTTACGACAAGAGAGGTTATCGATATTCATAAATCAGGCGATTACTCAGTTTACATGATAGGTTTTGCTCCTGGCTTCCCTTTTATTGGTGGAATGTCAGAGAAAATTGCGGCTCCTAGAAGAAACTCACCGCGGTTAGAAATTCCTGAGCGGACGGTTGGGATTGCCGGTAAGCAGACAGGCGTGTATCCTATTGAAACTCCAGGTGGCTGGCAGTTAATCGGGCGCACTCCAAAACGCTTATTCACACCGGAACAAGAGATCCCAAGCCTGCTGCGTGCAGGCGACAAAATCATATTTAAAGAAATTAGTGAAGCCGAATACCAAAGCTGGGAGGAGTCATCGTCATGATGAAAATCGTTAAAGATGGACTGTTGACCTCCGTCCAAGATTTAGGACGAACAGGCTATCAAAAGTATGGGGTCATTGCGAGTGGAAGCATGGATACTTTTGCTCATCGAATCGCTAACTTACTCGTAGGAAATGAAGAAAACGAGGCCACCCTAGAAGTGACTCTTCTCGGACCAGTGATCAAATTTGAGGAAGAAGCAATCATATCTATTTGCGGGGGAAATTTATCACCATCCATTGATGGAGAGAAAATCAAGATGTGGAAGCCGATTTTTGTAACTAAAGGAGCCACCCTGTCTTTTGGCAAACCTCAATCAGGGTGTCGTTCCTATATTGCTATTGGAGGTGGGATGGATATTCCACCTGTTATGGAGAGCCGCGCAACTTATATGCGAGCAAATATTGGAGGGTATGAAGGAAGGTCCCTAGAACCTGATGATGTGATTCAATTTAGGCAGTCACGACCGTATCCACGCAAAATTCAGGCAGAAAAACGAAGTTATGTAGAAATGGATTGGGCCATATCTACTGACCTTATTCCAAACTATTCGCCAAGACCTGTGATCTCATTAATTAAAGGGCCGCAATATGAGTGGTTTAAAGAAGACAGTCAACAATCTTTATTTTCAACCCCATTTAAAGTATCTTCTCAATCAGATCGTATGGGGTTTCGTATGGAAGGAGAAACTTTATCACTAAAAGAACCTCGTGAACTTATTTCAGAAGCCGTTTCATTTGGATCCATTCAAGTTCCAAACGATGGGAACCCGATTGTATTATTAGCTGATCGTCAAACGACAGGCGGCTATCCTAAAATTGGACAAGTCGCGAGTGTCGATCTTCCCGTTCTTTGCCAAATGAAACCTGGCGAACACCTTACTTTTAAAGAAATGACTTTAGCAGAAGCTCAACAAGCACTACTTGAGCAAGAACATTCGATTCAATTACTAAAACGATCCATCTCACTTAAGCAGAAGGAGGAATTAAAATGAGCTATGCAGTAGATATTAATTGTGATATGGGAGAAAGTTTCGGCACATATGTAATGGGGCGAGACGAAGAAATTCTAGACTACGTGACTTCTGCAAATATAGCTTGCGGTTTTCATGCTGGTGATCCAACAACTATGAGAAAAACTGTGAAGATGGCTCTTGAGAAAAATGTAGGAATAGGCGTTCATCCCGGCTTACAAGACTTAGCGGGTTTTGGACGCAGAAATATGAACATTACCCCTAGAGAAGCTTATGAGCTAGTGGTTTATCAAATTGGGGCACTACATGCATTTGTTGAAGCTGAAGGTGGTCAATTGCAGCATGTTAAACCTCATGGAGCTCTTTTTAATATGGCTGCTAAAGACGCTTCCCTATCAGAAGCTATAGCAGAAGCGGTTTATGACGTAAACTCAGAGCTTATTTTATTTGGCTTATCTGGGAGTGAACTTGTGAAAGCTGGTGAGAAAACTGGCCTGAAAACAGCCAATGAAGTCTTCTCAGACCGCACCTATCAAAACGACGGCTCCCTAACTTCCAGATTAGAATCCAATGCTCTTATTACGAATGCTGAAGAAGCTATTCAGCAGGTTGTACGAATGGTAAAAGAAAGCAGAGTAAAATCCGTAGATGGGGATGACATTTCCATTCAAGCAGATACGATTTGTATTCATGGCGACGGAGCTCATGCCCTCGAGTTTGCACAAAATATATCTTCTACTTTAAAAGAATCCGCAATTAAAATTGATAAAATTTCTAATATACTATAACAGCTGAGATAGGAGGCTCTTTATGAAAACAACAAATCGAAGTATATTAGTCGGCGCTGCTTTCTTAATGGCAACCTCGGCAATTGGACCAGGATTTTTAACTCAGACGACTGTTTTTACTGAACAGCTTCTTGCTAGCTTTGGTTTTGTAATTTTAGTCTCCATCATCATAGACATTGGGGCGCAGATGAACATATGGCGAATTATCGCGGTGAGTGAAAAACGAGCACAAGATATCGCCAATGATGTTCTTCCAGGATTAGGATATGTACTTGCCGCACTTGTCGTAGCAGGTGGGTTAGCATTTAACATTGGGAACATAGCAGGTGCTGGACTAGGTACCAATGTATTGTTTGGTATCTCCCCCCAGCTTGGAGCCGTACTTAGTGGGGCATTAGCCATCGGTATATTCTTAGTAAAAGAAGCAGGACGTCTAATGGACAGATTTACTCAAATGTTAGGTTTTGTAATGATCGCACTAACGATTTACGTCATGTTTACAGCTCAGCCGCCTGTTGGCGAAGCTGCCGTTAAAAGTTTCGCCCCTGACACGATTGACTTTTTAGCTATTGTGACTTTAGTTGGAGGTACAGTAGGAGGATATATTACATTTGCTGGTGGACACCGTCTGATAGAGGCTGGTTTAAAAGGGAAAGCAGCCTTGCCAGAAGTTACGAAAAGTTCCGTCTATGCTATTGGTGTTGCCTCAATAATGAGGATTTTCCTATTCCTTGCTGTTTTAGGTGTATTATCTCAAGGTTTTTCTTTAGATCCCAGCAATCCCCCTGCTTCTGTATTTCAGCTTGCAGCTGGGAATGTAGGATACAAGATCTTTGGAATTGTCTTTTGGGCAGCTGCCATTACATCAGTAGTTGGTGCCGCCTACACCTCTGTATCCTTTATTCGCTCATTCAGTCCAATATTAGAGAATAACCATCGATATTTAACGATTGGCTTTATTACGGTTTCCACATTTGTCTTCGCTTTTGTCGGAGAACCTGTAAGTATTCTCGTGTTAGTAGGATCGGTGAATGGCTTGATCTTACCTTTAGCATTGGGTGTCATGCTTGTGGCTGCTCACAAATCTAAAATAGTAGGGACTTATAAACACCCAATCTGGATGACCGTGTTTGGAGCACTCGTTGTCGTAGCAATGTCCTACATGGGTGTATATACTCTTATTGAAGGTATCCCATCATTATTTGAATAATAGAACAAAGGCGCGAGTGTCTGGGCGCTGGAGCTGGATGTCGCTCTTTTAAACATATATCCAAATATTGGAATTTTATAATTTCCTAGACAACAAAAAAAGAGCCATGACTTAAAAGTCATGGCTCTTACTCTTCTTCAAATATAAACTCCATCGTTTCCTTTTGAGCATCAGCTTCTTCTAAGCTAATGAGCCCATCCTCCACTTTTAACTCAAGCAAATCATAGAGTTCATTTAAATATTGCTCTCTTAACGATTCATCATCTAAAACTTCATATAGCTCTTCTTCTGTTGCATTTTCAGGATTTTTCCCAAGAGCTTTTTCCAGGTTACTTTCCAATGATTCACTAAACTCCCACTCACCATCACTTAACTGAGCAGAATGTTCTTCGGTTGTTTTTTCATCTTCTTTTTCACTCTTATTTGTAGGTTCTGAATCGACACTGTCAGATGTGCATCCGATTAAAAATACAGACCCAAGTATTAATAATGTCCATCCTTTGATCATAAAACTCGCCCCTTTGAATGTGATAATATTAAAGCGAGCAGCATTTCACACAAATTACGACAGTTATTTCCCCGGAAATAACGTGCGCATGAATACTATAATATACCCTTTTAAAAAGAGTTCACAACTTGTTGTAAAAAAGAAATAATTTTTCTTATGAACTGAAATCCTGAATCATTTCATTTGTTTTTTCCACCTCTGATTCAGGTACTTGAAGGTAATAAATATTATCAATCGTCGTTCCATCACCGCTCATTTGATAGGATGAGACATCTTTTCTTGCACCACGATAATTAGTTACTAAATTACGCATGTCTTCAAACTTCATATTAGTCGCTACATTATTTCCTAGTACATCCATAATATCTCCAATTTTGTTGACAGCGTTAATATTGGCCCCGCGGTCAATAACCCCTTGAATGACTTGCCGCTGACGCTCGTTTCGTCCAGCATCACCTTGAGGATCATCATACCTCATTCTTACCCAAGCTAAAGCTTCTTCCCCGTTCAATTCTATTTCTCCCTCAGAGAAATCTTTCCCGCCATATTCAAAAGCAAATTCGTTAGTAACAGTAATCCCGCCAACAGCATCAACTAGCTGCCCAAGTCCTTCCATATTCATACGCAAGTAGTAATCAAGCTCAATATCAAGAAAACTTTCAACAGTGTTTACGGACATTTCACTTCCACCAAATGCGTACGCATGATTAATCTTATCCTCCATGTCTCGTCCAACAATTTCGGTGCGGGTGTCACGAGGTATGCTCACCATCTGCATCCGCTCTTGCGCAGGGTCAAGCGTCATTACAATCATTGTATCTGAGCGTCCTTTATCATTATCTCTCTCATCAACACCCAGCAGAAGTATGTTAATTGGATCTTGATCATCAACTTTTTTCTTGGTAGCTTCATGATCAATTCCTGTTACGGTTTCATGAATATCATTATCAACAGTAGTTTTTACATTGTTATAGATGCTGTATAAGTAAGCAGAAACTCCAACACCTATGAGAAGAATAATGGAAAGGGTAATCCAAAGCAATTTTTTCTTCTTTTTACGACTATGTTTATTTCTTCTTTTTTCCATTCGTACACCCCTTCACCTAGTTACTATTATTATAGAATAAATTATAAAAAATTGGTATGTATGTACGAAAATTGTTGAAGTGTTTAGATATGGACGTGTCACCTCAAAAAACCACTTCAGTAAGTATACTGAAGTGGTTTTTTTAAATTATAAAACTTTTGATAGGAATTCTCGTGTCCTTGGGTTATCAGGTTCACCAAAGATCTTCGCGGGCACATTTTCCTCCATAATGATCCCTTCATCCATAAAGATCACTCGATCACCGACTTCACGAGCAAATCCCATCTCGTGAGTCACAACGACCATTGTCATCCCTTCCTTGGCCAGATCCTTCATTACAGCTAATACGTCGCCGACTAGCTCTGGATCCAAAGCTGAAGTAGGCTCATCAAATAGCATAATTTTCGGATTCATTGCTAACGATCGGGCAATTGCTACACGCTGCTTTTGCCCCCCTGAAAGACTGTCTGGATACACATTAGCTTTATCTGAAAGACCCACTTTCGCAAGTAGAGGCTCTGCTTCTTTTTCTGCTTGAGCTTTCTTAACACCTTTAATCTTTTTAGGCCCTAAAGTAATATTTTCTAGAACCGTCATGTGTGGAAATAGATTAAAGTGCTGGAATACCATTCCCACTCGTGATCGAACTTCATTTATATCTACTTTAGGATCTGTTAAATTTTTTCCTTCAATAAAAACGTCTCCACTTGTTACTTCTTCTAATAAGTTCAGGCAACGCAGCAATGTACTTTTCCCTGACCCTGATGGACCAATGACACAAACCACTTCCTGGGCACTGACCTCTAGATCAATTCCTTTTAGAACTTCATTATCACCAAAAGATTTATGCAGATCTCTTACACTAATCATTACACATCCAGTCTCCTTTCTACTCTACGTAAATATATCGATGCCGGAACTGTGATTGCTAGATATAAGAGACAAACCATGGTTAATGCTTCAAAAGCTGCGAACGTTAAGCCATAATATTGCTGACCCATATAGGTTAGTTCACCTACGGCTATAACGGAAAATAAGGAAGTATCTTTTAAACTAATAACAAATTGGTTACCAAGGGGCGGAATCATTCGTTTAAAAGCCTGCGGCCAAATGATATAACGCATCGTTTGCCCCCTCGTCAAACCAATCGAACGTCCTGCTTCACTTTGCCCTTTATCAATCGAGTAAACAGCACCACGTACAATTTCTGCAATGTAAGCACCTGCGTTTACTGCAATCGCAATAATGGAGGCTGTAATTTTATCAATATTAAAACCGAGTACATCTGGGAGACCAAAATAGATAAATAAAATCTGTGCAAGAATAGGTGTACCTCTTAACACTTCTACATAAACAGTAGCTATCCCATATATGATCTTACTCTTTGAGAGACGTGCTAACCCAAATATAGCTCCAAGAATAAATCCAAAAAACAAACCTACTCCTGTAATTAAAAGTGTGTACATGAGACCTTCTAATAAAAAAGGCATCACTCGCATGTAGTGTGTTTCCATGAAGGCATCCATATGTAATTAACGCTCCTTATGTGCTGCTATTTTGATAGTCATATGATTGGTAGGTTTAAAAGAGAAAAGCGTAACAAGACATAGCCCTGCTACGCTTTATTGATTATTCTGAGGATTCTGTATCGTATTTGCGCTCTCCGAACCACTCTTCATAAATATCATCGTAAGTTCCATTATCAATTAATGTGGCTAACGCTTCGTTCACGTCTTCAACAAGCTCAGAGTCCTTCGGAAATGCAATTCCATATTGTTCACCTTGAAGGATATCGCCTACTGTTTTCAGTTCTCCCTCTGCATCGTTAGCGACATAGTATTGAACGTTAGGTACATCATACATAACAGCATCCACGCGCCCAGCTTGTAAATCCATATAAGCTTCTACAATTCCTGGGAAGGTTTCTACTTCTGCATCGGGATGGTTTTCCTGTAAATAGGATTCACTAGTAGTACCTGAACGTGTGGCTACAGTCTTACCTGCTAAGTCATCTTCAGATTCGATCTCTGTGTTATCTGAATGGACTGCAAGCATTAGACCTGCATCATAATATGGGTCTGAAAAATCAATGTTTTCTTTACGTTCTTCAGTAATTGTCATTCCTGCAATCCCTATGTCATATTTGGCGGACTGCATACCTGTAACAACTCCATCAAACTTCATCGCTTCAATATC
This sequence comes from Halobacillus andaensis, assembly GCF_014636475.1. Classification (GTDB taxonomy): domain Bacteria; phylum Bacillota; class Bacilli; order Bacillales; family Halobacillaceae; genus Halobacillus_A; species Halobacillus_A andaensis. Next base: position 295,229 of record NZ_BMEL01000004.1, on the reverse strand, counting down.
AACTTCAAATCCTGCTTCATCTGCAATCGCACGGATTAAGTCCATATCAAACCCTTCCATCTCTCCCGTATCCTCGTCCAAGAATTCAAACGGCACAAAGTTATTATCGGTAGCCACGGTATATGTATCGCCACCCGATTCACCGTCTTCAGCACCTTCTGAGTCGGAAGTACCACATCCTACTAACAGAACAGATAAGACCAAGCTAAGTAAAATCCATCCTAACTTATTACCTTTCATCAGCGTTCTCCCCCTTTTATGTTCAATTTTTATTATCTCAAAAATTGATAATAATGTAAATATTCTGAATAAAGTCATATTCATGTAAATATCTTTATATTCTTGCATCCAGCAGATAAAAAATCACATTTACTAATAAATGCGCCCTACTGATTCCTATTACTCCTATTCGTGCTGCCGTGTACCTGGTACCGAAAAAACAAAAAAGGAAGATGCGGGGAATTAGTCCTCCATCATCTTCCATGTCCATTGTATTTATTTTTGCAAAATTAAATCCCAGGTTATTCCAAACTTATCCGTAACTTTTGCGAAAGTTGCGCCCCAAAATGTATCCTGAAGTTCCATCTTTACGGTTCCTTGTACTTTAAGTTTTTCATAAATTTCTTTAATTTCATGTTCATCTTCCAATTCTACAGCCAGCGAAACTTGAGTTCCGCTGGCTTCTGAACCATCTGCTGAGAAGCTATCAGAAAACATAAGCAGCATTGGACCATTCTGTAAACGCGCATGCATAATACGGTCTTTCATTTGAGAAGGGGTATGAAAGTCTGCTTCATCAAACGTTTGTATGTCTGTAATTTCACCGCCAAAAGTATCCTTGTAAAAATGTAGAGCTGCACTGGCATTCCCATTAAACGTTAAATAAGGGGTCACGTGCTGCTTCATTTAAACATCTCCTTTGAATGAAAACATCGCTTATCGTTACTTCTATAATACATTCCACTTACTTCTTTTCTTCAAACTGGTCCGTAATAAGCATATGGCCAGGAGCGTGAGAGATCATAATTTCTGGTTTGGCGTGTAAGCATACATTTTGTGGGGTGACTCCACACCCCCAAAAAACTGGAATACGTTCTTCTTCATTAAAATCAACACTTTCTCCATAATCAGGAACCGTTATGTCATCGATTCCTATCTCAGCAGGGTTTCCAATATGAACAGGACTACCATGGGAGGTTTCGAAAGATTCTGTGATTTTAACGGCTCTATCTATTTCTTCAGGTTTAAGAGCTCTCATACTGACAACCATATTTCCTTTAAAACGTCCAGCTTCTTCACAAGGAATGTTGGTTTTATACATAGGTACCACTTTTCTTTGTTCTTGGTGAAGAAGATTGATTTCATCTTCAAGAAGGGCTTTCTCAAAAGTAAAGCTGCATCCAATTAGGAAGGTAACAAAATCGTCTCGCCACACTCCCTGAATATCTTTTACCTCTTCTACAAATTCACCGTTGCGATAAATGCGGTATTTAGGTAAGTCCGACCGAATATCAGCATTGGCTATTTTGGGCGTCGTTATTCCTGGTTCTAATACATCTACAATCGGACACGGTTTTGGGTTGCGCAGACAAAACAACAAAAAGTCAAATGCATATTCCTTGGGCAGTACAAGCATATTCGCTTGCAGGTAGTTATCACACATGCCTGAGGTCGTTCCGCTCTCCTGCTGAGTACGAAATCGCTGGCGTTGGTTATACGGATTCATAGTCGTTTCCTCCTTTCTTCCAATATATCAAAAAACCTCTACCATTTCTTTGCTCTAAGAACTAACAATTGGTGGTTCTATTTATTTGCAGGTGAGTAGTGAATCATCCTATAACTTATATCATAAAAATGAGGCTGGTATGTAAGTAAAGCAGTGATGTAAAAAACAAACATTCGTTTAAACGTAGATCACCATCGTAGTCAAAATACGAAGACTCCTGTGGGAATAGCGCGAGCCGAAGATCCCGCAGGAAAGCGCTTTTTACTTTCTGAGGAAGCTAAGGCCGTGCCCACGGAAAACGAGTGTTTTGACGGAGCGTTGGCATAAATTCTCTTTAATATAAATAATCCGAACTGATTGCTGCAAAATCGTTCGGATTATTTTATGCTTTATTTAGGTTTGTCTCATCCTGATAAAAATAAACCAGGTTTTTTAAGCTTGGTTTATTGTAGTTATTTTTTATTATTAACAATTTTTAAATGAAGGCGGTAGAAAGCTGAGAAAGATAGAAAGGCGATTAGAGACCCCGTTACGATTGGAATTAATAAAGGGAAGATATAAAGACTAATGTATAACACAATAGCTGAACTAATGACAATCGTCAAAAATAATAAAGGGCTGCCTATCGTTATAAAGAAGGACTGCTTAAGAAAGCCTTTAAGCTTCATGTCATAATGAGCCATCACAGCGAAAAAGTTAATCGTCCAAACAAACAACAAAATCCCCATAATAAGAAAAGCGTTCATCAGAAAAGTATTTCGCGTAGAGAAGTAATAGACGTCAGCCGCAAGTACAGTCCATAGTACTACAAATACAATACCGCCACCTAAGCTTTTCAAATAATTTTCCTTATAGTAATAAATGTACGAGTTCTCGACTAGATCATTTTCATCTTTTCTCACCCATTCTCTCGCTTTAGCAAATAGAGCAGTTGTTGCGGGGAAAAATACAAAAGGGGTAATTAATACGAGAGGTGCCATGATATAAAAGATAAGCCCGCTGTCTTGTAAGTTTAATAAACTGAGAAGAAGGAGGCCAACTGGCAAATTGAACAAGGCCCACAGCAAATTTCCTAACGTAAACCTGCTAATCCATTCGCTGACGGCATACATGCCACCCATAAAACCTGATCGATTTGCCATATAAATCACTCCTTCTCCTCAACCATTAAGCCCACCACATATCTGCTGGAGGCTCCTCAATATTTACGGCTTTTAAATTCTTAACGGCTTGATTAAAGCCTTCACTAATTGACATAATAGGATCTTCGTGTTCAATGCTGATGACATGATCATAACCATACGTACGAAGCGCACTTACAATATTAGACCATTCCTGAATGCCATGTCCATACCCCACCGAACGGAAGCTCCAAGCTCTTGTTTTCACTTCTCCATAGGGCTGCATGTCCGTCAACCCGTACATGTTAACATTTTCCTGGTCAATGTACGTATCTTTTGCGTGGAAGTGATGAATGGCATTTGCATTTCCGAGAATTTTAATAGCAGCAACCGGGTCTATCCCCTGCCACCATAAATGACTTGGATCAAGGTTAGCTCCTACAGCATCACACGTAGCTTCCCGAAGCTTTAACATCGTGTGAGGCGTGTGAACGAGAAACCCTGCATGGAGTTCAAGTCCAATTTTCACATTATGCTCTTCTGCAAATTTACCTTGTTCTTTCCAATAAGGGATAAGCTTTTCATTCCATTGCCATTCAAGAGTATCGGAGTACTCAGCCGGCCAAGGGGTTACTGGCCAATTCGGCGATTTGTCTCCTTCCGCTCCTCCTGGAGTTCCAGAAAACGTATTGACGACCGGGACATCGAGAAGGTTTGCTAATTTAACAGTTTTCACAAAAGCATCGTGAGATTCCTGTGCAAATTTTTCATCTGGTGAAATAGGGTTGCCGTGACAGCTGAATGCACTAATCGTTAACCCGCGCGAATGAACCTTATCCAAGTATTCAGCACGCTTCTCTTCACTTTCCAACAATGCTTCCACGTTACAATGGGCATTTCCAGGATAACCACCTGTACCTATTTCAACAGCTTTCAATCCTGATTCCTTGGCTTTATCAAGCATATCTTCAAAAGATAAGTCGGAAAAAAGCACCGTAAATACACCTAGTTTCATAAGTTATTCCTCCATTCTCAATCTGTAATCTTTATGCTGGAACCTTCTTCACTACTTTTATAAATGGCTTCAATTAATTTCGTAACTTTTAAAGCTTGTTCTGGTTTAACGACAAGTTCTGCTTCTCCTATACAACTGTCTACGAAGTTTTTCGCTTGTACAAATCCTTCACTAAGTCTTTCTTTCGGAATGTTGGGCTGACTGTTCCATACAGATCCATATTTTGTCTGATAAAGTTGGAACGGATAGACGTCCATTCCCCCATCCACCCCGGAAATACTTAAAGCTGTATAATCCTCTTTAATGTTCGCCGCCCATGAACATTCGAATTGCATGGATAACCCATTCTTAAACGTAATATAGCTCGTCACGTGATCATCAACATTGAATGTTTCATGGTCAAAGGCTCCCCAGTCATTCACTTGACCAGGGGTTTTACTTAAACGGTCGTACGTTCGTCCTATAACCTCCACAGGTTCAGGATCATCAAGCAGCCAAAGCGCTAAATCAAGCAGATGGCAGCCGAAGTCGATTAAACTCCCGCCACCTTGTAAGTCTTTGTTGGTGAAAACTCCCCAGCCTGGTACTTTGCGTCGACGCATGGCTTGTACTCTCGTTACAAGAGGTTCTCCAATCTCACCTTGCAGGATTGCTTCTTTTGCAAGTTTAGCTTCTGGCATATAACGGTAATGGTAAGCAATCGATAGAAGCCTGTCATTTTTCTCGGCTGCAGCAATCATTGCTTCACATTCCTTCGTCGTTATGGCCATGGGCTTCTCACATAAAACATGAACCCCGGCTTCAAGTGCAGCGATAGCAATCTCAGAATGGAATTTGTTTGGTGTACATATTGTTACTGCATCGACCACTTCAAATAATGGTTTATAGTCATCAAAAACGTGTGGAATATCAAAGGTCTCGGATACAGCGTGCGCACGATCAATATCAACGTCTTGAACCGCTGCTAATTCCACAGTTTCACTCATACCTGCATAAGCTGGAATGTGGCGTTCCTGTGCAATACCGCCAGCACCGATGATTCCCATCTTTAATTTACTCATAGCCAATCACTTCTCTAACTTTGTAATTTTACGTGTTTCTCCTGATTCAAGCGCTGCTAAAATAACATCCAGCGAACGCTTTCCTTCTTCCCCATCAATAAGAGGCTTCTTATCTTCAACAATACATTCGACAAAATGATCGATAACTCCTGTATTTGTTTGTCCACCTTCATCGTTGGATTGAATTTGACCAAGTTCGTATTTTACAATTTCACCGTTTGTATATTGCGCGATTAAAGAGTACGTAGGATCATCCTCTAAACGAAGGGTGCATTTTTCTCCATAAATCACTGTAGAGTTATCTTCTGCTGAATTGTAAGCCCAGCTTGCAGTCAATGTACCAACTACACCATTTTCTGTACGAAGGATGCAGACTGCATTATCATCTACAGAAATTCCTTCCTTGGCATTATTTTCAACGAACCCAGCTACATCAACAAACTCTTCTCCAAGAATATGGCGTAGGAGGTCCGCCTTATGTACTCCAAGGTCTCCCATAGCTCCAATGAAAGCTTCTTCTTTTCTAAAGAACCAGCTGTCTTCTCCCTCAGCACTCCATCCTTCAGGACCACCGTGACCAAACGTAGTGCGGAAGCTGTAAACCTTGCCAATATCCCCATTTTCAATCAGCTTACGCGCTTTTTCATGAGAGGAAACAAAGCGTTGGTTGTGAGCAATCATTAGTTTCTTTCCATTTCGTTCTGCTGCTTCGATCATTTGTTCAGCTTCTTCATGAGAAGTCGCCATTGGCTTTTCACAAAGCACGTTGGCTCCTGCATTTAAAGCAGCTATGGAAACAGGTGCATGAAGGTAGTTTGGTAAACATACGCTTACTGCATCTACGTCTTCCTTATTCAAAAGTTCTTCATAGTCCGTGTACGATTTAGCTCCAAAAGCTTCAGCCGTAACCATAGCTCGTTCTTCAACAATATCGCAAACAGCTACAATATCCACTTCTTCATTCGCTTCATATTCAAGTAGGTGACGGTTCTGAGCAATACTTCCACACCCAATAATAGCAACTTTTAGTTTTGACATTGTAAGTCCTCCTCCTTCTATCATTTACTTCTCTGAAATTTTTTCTAACGGTTGAGCGTTACCGTAAACGTTCTTAGGTGTACCTCCGTTGTTCACCCACTTCACACCATTTTGGATAACTTTTTGTACTTCTTCATGATAATAAGTAGGATATGTTTCATGTCCAGGGCGGAAGTAGAAAATCTTCCCGCGACCACGCTTAAATGTTGCTCCGCTTCGGAAAACTTCTCCACCTTCGAACCAGCTGACAAACACCAACTCATCTGGGGCTGGAATATCAAAGTGCTCTCCGTACATTTCTTCTTTTTCTATATCAATGTACTCCCCAAGACCTTCTGTGATCGGATGCGTAGGATCGACAACCCAAATACGTTCTTTATCATCAGCTTCACGCCATTTCAAATCGCAAGTTGTACCCATAAGCTTTTTAAAAACTTTTGAAAAATGTGCAGAGTGTAGAACGACAAGTCCCATTCCATCCAGGACACGCTGCTTCACTTTTTCAGCAACTTCCTCAGAAACCTCTTCATGGGCTTTATGCCCCCACCAAACTAAAACATCTGTATCGTTAAGTACTTCATCCGTAAGTCCATGTTCTTCTTCATCTAAAGTTGCTGTGCGAACAACATGGTCCTCACCTTCCAAAAATCCAGCAATAGCCCCGTGGATTCCTTCTGGATAGATATCAGCTACAACCTGGTTCTCTTTTTCATGACGAAATTCATTCCATACTGTAATATTCATTAAAATCGCTCCTTTTAGATTTAATTTGCGTCGAGTTGTGGTTTTAACTTTTCTGTAGATGGTTTTATAGAAAGGCATGAATCTCTTTCCACAATATTTGTTGGAATAATGACCCCTCTTTTTATCATACTCGGCTCATGCAGTATATCGATTAAACCATTCGAGGCTTCATAGCCGAGCTGATAAGGGTTTGTATCTACTGTCGTTAATGGCGGGTTAGCCAGTTTAGCGATCATCGTATTATTAAACCCGATGATACTGACGTTATCCGGAACTTTTATATTTTGTTCTTGAAGCGCAGACATGACAGTCAGCCCATTGTAATCATCTGTTATCACTAAACCAGTTGGCGGCTGTGGCAATCCCATTAAATCTTTCACAATGTTCTTACCGTTTTCCACCGTATCATTTAAATCTATACTTCTAACAGAGTGATCGTTGATTTCTATTCCATGCTGCTTTGCTGCCAGTTTAAAACCTTTTAAACGATCTCTTGTCACTTCAAATTTTAAATCTCCGCCGATAAAACCTAATTCTCTGTGGCCACGATCAATTAAATAATTCGTGGCTTCGCGGCTTGCTTCGATATTATCATTATCCACATACATAAACTTATTGGCCCCGTATAGAGGTTTGCCCACAACGACAAACGGAAAATTATGTTTCATTAAATATGGGGCCACTTTGTCATCTTCTTTTGAGTAGAGAACGATAATACCATCCACACGTTTTCCTTGAACCATTTTAACGACATCTTGAAAAATCGATTCCTCAGATTCACCGGTTGTTAAGTTCAAACTATAATCTCTCTTATGGCAAGATTCACTTATCCCTTTTAGTATCTCTGAAAAGAATGGATTTTCAAATGAATGAGTGGCTGAGTCCTTCATCACTATTCCAATCGTTTGAGTGGACTGACGGACGAGCACTCGTCCATTTAAGTTTAAATGGTAGCCCATCTCCTCCATGATTTTCCGAACTCTTCTTTTTGTATCTTCACTTATTCTTGGACTATCAGATATTACTCGGGACACAGTGGATGGCGCCACATTTGCTCGTTTAGCAACATCTTTTATTGTGACTGACATGTTCATCCACCCCTTTAGCTATTATTTCACGGCTCCTTCAGAAACCCCCGCAATGATTTGTTTTTGAGCGAAGAAGTAGCCAATAATTACTGGAATAATGGCAATGGTTAAACCAGCTAACGCAAGGTGCCACTGCTTCGTATACTGACCGAAGAAGAAGAACATCTTCAACGGAATCGTTGCGTTTGATTCGCTTAACACAAGAGATGGAAGTAAATAGTCATTCCAAATCCAGATCACATTCAAAATACCTACTGTTACAGAAATCGGCTTCAATAATGGGAAAACAATGAACCAAAACAACTGGAAACGGTTAGCTCCGTCGATGATGGCTGCTTCATCCATTGATTTCGAAACTCCAGTCATTGCTCCGTGATATAGGAAAATTGATAAACTACAACCAAATCCTAAGTACATGAAGATCAAGCCGCCCGCATTCAACATATCTGCCTGACCGAAAAGGGCAACTAACGGGATCATTACCGATTGGAAAGGAATCAGCATGGCAGCTACGAATATGAAAAACATAACGCCGCTTAACTTACTCTTATTTCGAGCAAGGGCATAACCTGCCATGGATGAGAAGATGATGATGATCGCTACACTTAAGCCAGTAATCAGCGTTGAATTAAATAAAGACTTAAGGAACTCAAGATCAATAAACGCTTCTACAAAGTTTTCAGTAATCCATTCTTCTGGAAATCCCAGTACTCCTGTAAAAATATCACGCTTTGTTTTAAAGGCATTGACGATCATTAAGTAGAATGGAGCAATCCAAAGCAGCCCTAACACGATACCTAATATTTCGATTGAGAATAAATTTCTCTTTTCGTTGTTTTTCTTCATTACATCTCAACCTCCCGCTTCTTGTTGTAATACACTTGAGTTAATGCAACTACAGATACAATCAAGAAGAAGATAACTGCTTTTGCCTGAGCATAGGCCATGTCATTATCAGAGAACGCTGTGTTCACAATTTCCATAGCTACCATTTGGGTTTGGTTAGCTGGCCCCCCATTTGTTAAGGAGAGGTTTTGGTCATAGATCTTAAAGGACATGGATAAGGTTAGAAACATACTAATTGTAAATGCAGGTGCAACTAGAGGAAATGTAATATTTTTAAAGCGTTGAAAGCCATTTGCCCCATCAATTTTAGCCGCTTCAATCAAGTCCTTAGGAATATTTTCTAAGTAAGCAATATAAATGATCATAATGTAACCAGCCATTTGCCAGCACGTTAGGATGACAATTCCCCAAAAACCTGTATTTGCTGTAGACAACCAACCATTAAACCCTTCAATACCTGTTAAATCTCCAATATCTCCAAATACACTGATGAAGATAAACTGCCAAATAAACCCTAGGATTAGTCCACCAATGAGGTTAGGCATGAAGAAGATTGTTCTTAATAAATTACTAGATTTAAGGTTTCTAGTTACGATTAAAGCTAAACCTAGCCCAAATACGTTTAATAGAACAACTGCTACAAAAGCAAATTTCGTAGTGAACCAGATGGAGTTCATAAATTCGGCTTCTTGGAACAAATTAATATAGTTTTGTAATCCTAAAAATTCATTAGCTCTAAGTCCGTTCCAGTCTGTAAATGAATAAATAAATCCATAGATGAATGGAATGACCACGACTACCCCAAGTCCCAATATAACTGGGGTTAGGAATAACCAAAAGGCAAGGCTTTTATTATGCATGCGACCGTCCTCCAATGCTGATTACGCTAACTTTTATGTATAAAAGTAAGAGCGAGTTTTATGAAATCGATTTCAGAAAGTAATGAAAGTTGAACATCTCATCTATTAGGCTGTCTAATCTCCTAAACACCCTAATAGAAAAGATATTCAATTAATGAATCGATCAAGAGCATGAAACCATGCTCTTGCCGATTCTTTTTCAAAATGACTATTGTCTAGCGTTTTCCCAACCATTACGTGCTTTTTCTTCAACTTCTTCCCACTCAATGTCTCCGCCAAGGTACTCTTGCATAGCAGAACCTAAGTGATCTTCAGTCCATGAAGTCGGTGCCCCCATGAATACCCATCCAAGTGTTTCTTCCGCAGATGCATATTCGTATACTTCTTCAGAAATAGGGTCAGCAATGTTTTGATCTTCATATCCTTCATAAGCTGGAATAAACTTAAATTCTTCCGTTACAAACTTCTTACCTTCTTCAGATGTATACATCCAGTCTAAGAAGTCTTTACTAGCTTCAATTACTTCTTCGTCAGACTCGTTGTTTACCGCCCAGTTATTAGATACTCCCACAGGAAGCTTGCCTTCTTGTCCTTCAACTGGAATTGGCAGCAGACCTACATTATTTTCAGCGAATTCAGGATCCATTTCTTCAAGTGTGTTGTATACCCAGTTACCTTGCTGGATCATAGCTACATTCCCAAGAGAGAAATGCTCTTCTACTTGCTGAGAGTAGTCAAGGCTTAGGACCGGTCCTACAGAGTAGTCAGCCTGCAGGTCTAAGAAACGCTGCATTTCATCTCCACGCTCGAATTCTACGGTGTCAGCTTCATAAGCTTCGGAAAGACTATTATCGAACTCGGTAGCTAGGAACGTATTCGCTAAGTGGTTACCTAGCACCCACTGTTCTTTTGCAGGCAGTGCGAAAGGTGCTTCAATACCAAGATCGTCTTTCTGATCATCAATCGTCTGTACAGCTTCTTCTAAGTCATCCATCGTTTCAATAGATTCTGCATCTACACCTGCTTCTTCAAATACTTCTTTATTGTATAGAAGTCCATATCCTTCCTGGTTAAAAGGAAGGCCTAGGATCTCCCCATCACGCTCTACAGCAGATAGTGTACCTTCAAGTGCTGCACCTGCTGCTTCAGTATCTGATAAATCCGTAAGATAATCCTCATATTCATCTACATCAGCAGGTCCGCCTACGTTAAAGATATCTGGATCTTCACCAGATGAGAAAGATGTTTTAAGAGCTTGTCCGTAATCGTTACCTCCGCCGACTGTTTTAACGTTAATATTTACATCGGGATTTTCTTCTTCATACATTTCTACTAATTCCTCAAACTGATTCTTGAATTCTACTTTAAACTGGAAGACATCAACGGTTACTTGATCTTCAGAACCTCCGTCACCATTAGATTCAGAGTCTCCTGACGAAAAGGAACAACCTGCTAAAACTGTTGAAGCCAGCAGTGCTGAAGCCATTCCTGTATAAAACTTTTTCTTCTTCATGTAACACACTCCCCTAATAATTTTGTCTAGTTAAATGAATGCGCTTCCACTATTCACATAAAAAATAGATCATTCTTATGGCGTAATCCTTCGACTTATCCGCATCTCATAATCTAGTGCACTCGTTTGCATCTTGTATGTAGCAAAGTTGCGCAATTGCATGAATACGCTTTATAAGTACTAGTGCAGAGTTTGGTTGCGTTTTCGTGAATACGTTTGCACAAATTCATTATCTAAACTATACCACGGTAATATCAGAATAACAACATGAATTTTTAGATAATAATTTCAATTTGTAATCGATTTCAGTATCCAATATTATCCATACGTTCGAGGGATACTGTTCTAACAACGATTCTATGGCAAACGTTTTCGCAAAATCTATTCAATATCTTACCTATTATTCTTTTAAATTTTTTAATATCTTGCAGAAAATTTGGTTTTTTTTAAGTAATTTTGTAAGATTTAAGAGAAGATATGATCTAAGACCACTTAAATAGAAACGAGGGAGATTTATGAATACGATACCAGTCGCAGTGCAATTATATACGCTGCGTGAAGAAACTGAAAAAGATTTTGAAGGTACATTAAGAAAAGTCGCTGAATTAGGATTTGATGGCGTTGAATTTGCGGGACTTGGGGATTATACGGCAAGCGAAATGAAGGAGCTTTTAGATGACATTGGCTTAAGAGCTGCTTCCAGTCATGTACCACTGGAGCAAATAAAAAATAATTTAACCCAAGTGATTGAGGTACAAAAAATACTTGGAAGTAAATATATCGTATGCCCTTACTTCGAACCTCAAAACGAAAATGACTACCATCAGCTCATCGATGTCTTAAAAAGAGCTGGAGAAATGTGCCGTTTAGAAGGTATGAAGCTATGTTATCATAACCATGATTTTGAATTGAAAAAACAATCAGATGGGCGAACGGCCCTGGAAATGATCTTCGAAGAAACGGATCCTCTTGATGTTAAAGCGGAGTTTGATATTTATTGGCTTAAAAAGGCTGGAGAAGATCCGATTGAATGGATAAAACGCTATGATCGCAGAACCCCTCTTCTACACCTTAAAGATATGACGACGGATGAGGAGCAATTTTTTGCGGAATTAGGAACTGGAGGACTTGACCTTGACTCTGTTTTATCGTTAGGGGAACAAGCAGATGTGCAATGGTGGGTTGTAGAACAAGATGAAAGCCGAAAGACCCCTTTAGAAAGTTTAGAGATAAGCATGAATTACTTAAAAACAAAGCTGCCTCATTTAACGAAATAAATGTAATGAGGGTGGGACATAAGTAATGTCTTGATGTCAAAAAACGAACGATAAAAAATTGATTCGTGTAAGCGCAGATCATTAGCGCAGTCAAAACACCGCAACAGTGGAGCGGCTCTATTGCAGCGAGTAAGTATAAGGGTACCAGCGAAACGCTGTAAAAGAGCGACGCAAGAGGAAGCTGAGACGGAAAGATGGTAAAATCCTTTCTTGGCACATAAATAATCCGAACTGATTTCAATAAAATCGTTCGGATTATTTTTATGCCTTATTCAGTTTTGTCCCAGCCTTACTTATTTATGATTGTTTTTTTTATATTCTTCCACTTTAGCAATGGAGGTGAGAAATTTATCTTTGTAGGATTCTTTATTGAAGTTCTCATTAATAAAAGCAGCACCTTTAATCCCCATTTGTTTAGTAGTTTCTGGATTTCTAAACAAATCAATCATTTCATCTGCTAAGGCTTCGATATTTTTATCTTCTACCAGCTTCCCTGTCACATTATGATGAATTAAATCGTTGGGTCCATATCGCACATCATAGCTGATAACAGGTGTTTCGTTAACTGTGCTTTCAAGAACGGATAACGCAAAACCTTCACTTTTTGATGTTAACACAGAGAACAAACCACGTTGATACACTTCATCTGGATCATGGGTATAACCTTTGACACTAACGTTTCCTTCTAAGCTCTGCTCTTTAACCAGTGTTTTCAGCTTCTCTTCTTCTGTTCCAGTACCCCAGATTTCAAGCTTTGCGTCTGGTATATATTGAATGACTTTTTTAAAGGCCCTAATCGTGTGATCAATTCTTTTTAATGTGGATAGCCGACTTACAACTACGGCTAGTTTTGGATCACGTTCATCTTTAGATAAGAACTTTTTAATCGCTCCCCCGCTCTTACCCTTGGACTCATGGTAATGAGGAATCGTGTGGAAGAAATCCTCTTTTCCAAAACGGCGAATCAAATCCTGTCTTTGCTGTTCCGTTAATACAAAAGCACCATCATATTGATTTAAATTATCTATTCCTGTTTTAACTTTATCCGCTATATCTCCATTTTCATCAAATGGATAATGAACATGGCTGCTGTGCAGGCGCCATATCTTCGTCGCATATTTACCTGGGATTTCAGCTAATACTTCATCTGTGCTGCGCGTATCCGAAATGACTATTGGATCTTTATACTGGGATAGAAGGCTGGTAATCCAATCCACTTTAAACTTCGTACTGCCTTCTCTATAAATTTTAGTAATTTCTCCAGTTTTAGGATTAAAATGATTAATCCGAATGACTGATCCTCCTTTAGGGTCAATCCATTCCGATAAATAAGCTTCTTTTTTTTGATTATAATACACTTTCTGCCTTGGCTTATTCTTATTGAAATCCATAAAGACAACTCTTTTTAAATTTCCCTTGGGATCATAATCTTCTCTTTTCGTTCGGTAGCGGTTCTCATTAAAATAATCGATAAAGTTAAGATGATCATCATCCCCATAATCGATGTATTTTGTATAAACTCCATTTTGATAAATACGATAAGCGTTCTTCCCTTTACGCTTATTGATGGTCCCGCCTTCTGCTAAATCTTTTAGTGTTTTCTTCTTAAGTGTCTTTTTACTTGGAGACGTTTCCATATTTCCATCTAATTCTTCATAGTGGTTTAGAATAGTAACATTTGGATGGATTTTGTCCATTTCTACTAAGTGGTGTCTGATTTGAGGATAGTTGAGGTTATAGTTAAAAGTTACCATATAGACATCAAATCCCATTTCAGCAAAGGTGGAAGCCTGCTTCAGAGAAGCCTTTGTTAATCCCCCTCTGACCAAGTCGATTGAATTCATTAAGAAAAAGATAGGTTGCTGTTTATCCATGATCTCACCTGCTTTGAATTGTTGGTTATCGTTTGTTGATTATTTATTAGTACATTCGTTTTTGATCAACAATTTATGCGTACATCAACTTGTCTTTTCCCACATTTTTAAAATTTAAACTCCTTCCATTGTAGGAATTTGCGGAAAAATGTATGAATTAGGCTATCACCTAGCCGTCTTGAGCTACATACCTTACAAATAGAGGAGCGTGAGAATGTGAAGGGAAAAGAAATTCATTATTTTGCAGGGGATCATACTGCTAAAGGATTTTACCCATTTTATTTATCTAACTTCCAAGGATTAGATCACGTTATCAGATGGAAAAGAGGGGAGTTAATCAGTGCAGCTGACCCTTTAATGAAAGTGGCAAACGAATGGATGAATAAAGGCTACGAAGTGGAAATGATCCATTGTTCTGCTGACCACAAGGCTCTCGACGGCTTTATTCTACCTGAATTAAATATCGGTGTTTATGCAGGCAGTCATCTTGTTCGTGGGTTCGGAAAGGCCACTGAACGATTTATTTCCACTCCCCTACCCACCCATCTAGAACACAAAATACAAATTTACAAACGACAAATGAAAGAAGCATATCATCAAGCTCACGAAGCTTTCAAAATCGGGTTAGACATTCATGACGATCTGGAACTTATTTATATATCTAACATGAATTTTACGAGGGCAAACGATCTAACCGATGATTTTATTAACCAGCTTCATCTATCCAAAGCATCACCAGCGCCCCTTCAAAGGACGAAACACCGCTTTTTTGGTGCATCTACACCAGAGGGCGTTGTGGATTACATCCCTAACTTAACGGAAGGATTAGACCATCGCTATTTTATCAAGGGGCGCGCAGGTACTGGCAAATCAACCTTCTTACGAAAAGTGGCTGCAGAAGCAGAATCATTAGGTCACAATGTCGAACTGTATCACTGCGGGTTTGACCCAGAAAGTATTGATATGGTCGTGTTGCGTGATCTAGGCATTTGTGTGTTTGATAGTACCGATCCGCATGAATACTTTCCTGAGCGTAAAGGTGATTCTATCATCGACCTCTATGCAGAAACCGTAACAGCAGGAACAGACGAAAAATTTGCTGAAGAAATTGAGGAACTTACTAAATCTTACAAATCTTACATGAAAAAAGGAATTATTTATTTACAACAGGCCAAATATTTAAATAATGAATGCCACGACCTGTTCTTAGAAGATGATTTTGAAGATATTTATCAAGAAATTAATAAAGAAATAGAAAATCATAAATAAACGGGGTACGGTAGACCCCGTTTATTTATAGTCTTTTTAACGACATGGCTTCACGCATATTTTCTAAAGAACGCTTTCCCGTTTCCTGCTTAGCTATCATTATGTTTGTATATAGAGCGTCAATAATACTTAACTGTGCGATCCTTGATGAAAATGCTTCAGATCGAAAGTCGGTTTCTTCTGATACCGTATAAAGGGAAATATCGGCTTCCTTCGTTAGTGGTGATTTCGCAAAGTTCGTTATGGCAATCGTCTTAATTCCTTTTTCCTTTAGAACTCTAAGGACATCGAGAGAATCCTTCGTCGTTCCAGAGTGTGAAATAATGACCGCTACATCGTCTTCTGCCAACTGTGATGCAGACATCAACTGCATATGGGAATCAAGCTGAGTACTAGTCAGCAATCCTGTTCGAATAAATTTATGATAACCATCCAAGGCTACCACCGCTGAACCCCCGCAGCCATAAAATTCAATTTTTCTTGCCTTCAATAAAGCGTCAACAGCTTCTTCAATCGCTTGTCCGTCAAGAATTTGCAACGTACTTTCCAACGTTTTACTATTCGAATGAAAAACTTTTTCGGAAACCGTTGTTACGCTGTCCCCATCATTAATTTCCTCATGAATATCTTTAATAGGTGTTACAATTTCAGCAGCTAAGGCAATCTTTAGTGCTTGATAACCTTTAAAGCCAATTCGTTTACAAAAACGAAACACCGTCGATTCAGCTACATCCAATTCGTCGGCTACTTGGTTTATCGTGTGGTGTATGATCGTTTCTGGCTGTTCGAGGATGTAGTCTGCAATTTTTTTCTCTTTATCACTAAACTTCGAATAACTGCTTCTTATTCTTGCAAGTCCGTGCTGTGTCTCCCGTTCCATCATGCGACCCCCTACTTAAGTTTCATGTTTACATTATATAAGAAAAAAATATTTTTTAAATGTCTTGCTTACGAAAAAAAATTTGATATAATCGCTCGTAGGCGAAAAAATATTCTTTTGCTACAAAGGAGGCAATTTAATGAAAATAGGTATGGTAGGCCTTGGAAAGATGGGCCTTAACTTAAGCTTGAACTTATTAGATCATGATCATACGGTTGTAGGCTATGATTCAGACTTAACGGTTCAAGAAAAAATAAATCATGAAAAATTTTTTTATCGTAATTCTTTAGAGCAGTTTGTTACTGATCTACCTTCTCCACGAGTCGTATGGTTGATGGTACCTGCAGGAGAAGTAACTGAAAGCGTCATTCAGACCCTTTCTAAGCTTTTGCACCCGGGTGATATGATTATTGATGGTGGTAATTCAAATTACAAAGATACCCTTAAACGATCTGAGTTTCTAGAAGAAAAGGGAATTTATTTGTTTGATTGTGGTACAAGCGGCGGCACTGATGGAGCTAGAACCGGTGCATGCACAATGATCGGCGGGCATCCTGATAAATTCAAACACATTGAGCCCATTTTTGAAGACGTTTGCATAGAGAATGGTTATCTATATACAGGCAAAACTGGAAGCGGTCACTTTCTAAAAATGGTACATAATGGGATCGAATATGGAATGATGCAAGCCATAGGAGAAGGGTTTGATATCCTCCATAAGAGTGAGTTCAATTATGACTACGAAAAAGTGGCTAAAGTGTGGAACCATGGATCCGTCATTCGTTCGTGGTTAATGGAGCTAATGGAACAAGCTTTTTCTAAAGATGCAAATCTCGAGGACCTTAGAGGAGTAATGAATTCATCAGGTGAAGGAAAATGGACAGTGGAAACCGCACTCGATCTTCAGACGTCTGCACCTATTATTGCTTTATCGCTAATGATGCGTTACCGCTCACAAGAAGAGGATACCTTCTCAGGTAAAGTTGTAGCGGCATTAAGGAATGAATTCGGTGGACATGCTGTCGTAAAACAATAAGTAACTAGAATTCTTTAATCTTTATCATGAAAGCGGTTCATTACATTTAAAGGAGGAAATAACATGTCAGATTTATCATTAATTTTCGTAGCCATAACGGGGATTTTCTTACTATTATTTTTAGTTATTCGTACAAAACTCCATGCTTTTGTTGCCCTATTACTCGTTAGTTTAGTCGTAGGGATTGCAGCAGGGATGCCTTTAGGCGATGTCATCGATTCGATGGAAAGCGGCATGGGCGGAACACTTGGATTTGTTGCTGTTGTCGTTGGTTTAGGTGCTATGTTTGGTAAGCTTCTAGAAGTTTCTGGTGGAGCTGAACGACTGGCCCAAACATTGATTGCTAAATTTGGTGAAGATAAAGCTCAATGGGCCTTAGGGATTACCGGGTTTCTAGTTGCCATACCTGTGTTTTTCGATGTTGGATTTATTATATTAGTCCCAATCGTTTATGGATTAGCTAAAAAAGCAGGAAAATCCATTTTGTATTACGGAATTCCCCTCCTAGCTGGTTTAGCGGTTACTCACAGCTTTATCCCCCCTACTCCTGGTCCTATTGCAGTAGCCGATTTAGTTGGTGCGGACCTTGGCTGGGTTATTCTTTTTGGGGTGCTGGCAGGTATTCCATCTATGATTCTAGCAGGCCCTTTATTCGGGCGTTATATAGCTTCTAAGATTAATGTAGGCGTTCCAGATTATATGGAGATAAGTGAAGAAGAGCAGCAAAAAGAATACGATAAGGAACTGCCTGGTTTTGGCTTAATCGCTACGCTCATCTTTATTCCATTAGTATTAATTTTAGTGAATACAATTTCAGAATTGCTGCTTGCAGAAGGAAACTTATTCCGAAGCATTGCTACTTTCCTTGGGCACCCATTTGTAGCATTAACAATCGCTACTCTGCTAACCTTTACATTCCTAGGAACAAAACGCGGCTATACAAGAGACGAAGTCCAAGAAATTGCCACAAAAGCACTTGAACCAGCTGGTATCATTATTCTTGTTACAGGGGCTGGTGGTGTATTCAAACAAGTATTAATTGATTCCGGGGTTGGTGATGTCCTAGGTGAGATTATGATTGATTCCGCACTTCCACCCGTACTTTTAGCATTCGTCATTTCTACAGCTGTTCGCTTAGCTCAAGGCTCTGCTACGGTTGCTATGGTTACAGCCGCCGGACTTGTCTCTCCATTAATTGAGACGCTAGGCTTAGACGGACCAGTCCTTGGTCTAGTCGTTATTTCCATTGCAGCAGGTGCTACCGTATTTTCTCACGTGAATGACTCTGGATTCTGGCTCGTTAACCGCTACTTTGGACTTGACGTTAAAGACACATTAAAGTCGTGGACCGTGATGGAAACCATTATCGGTTTCGTCGGATTTTCCGTCGTATTCGTCATAAGCTTGTTTATATCGTAAACTATAATAAACCGTGAAAAAGGGATAGCCATGAGTCTGTCCCTTTTTCACGAATAGACTCACAAAGGAGGAACAGCGATGACTTCACTATCTTATTATTTAGGGGTAGATATTGGGACTACAAGCACAAAATCCGTACTTTTCACTAAAAAAGGTGAAGTGGTGACTCAACATACCATCAATTACCCTTTACATACGCCAAATCAGCTTGTAGCTGAACAAGATCCATCAGAAATCTTAGATGCTGTCCTTGGAACCATTCGGGAAACAGTAAGAAAAGCGAAACTTAACGAAGGTGATTTATCGTTTGTTTCTTTTAGTTCAGCCATGCACAGCCTGATTGCTGTAGATGAAGAAGATGAGTTGTTAACCAATAGCATTACGTGGGCGGATACAAGAAGTGCCGAGTATGCTAGAAAGCTTAAAGAAGAACTAAACGGCCATGACATTTATTTGCGTACAGGTACACCGGTTCATGCCATGTCCCCTCTTGCCAAATTAATGTGGATGAAAGAAGAGAAACCAGAAGTTTTTGTTAAAGCAAAAAAGTTCATCTCCATTAAAGAGTATGTGTTTCACAAGTTGTTTGGTGAATATATTGTTGATCACTCGATCGCCTCAGCTACAGGGTTATTTAATTTAAAAGAATTAAATTGGGATGAAGAGGCCTTGCAGGTTGCGGGGATTACACCGGATCAATTATCTACGCTTGTGCCAACTACTCATTCTATGACAGGTATCCAAAAGGAGTATCAGCAATACCTGGGCATTGCAGAGCAAACCCCTTTTATCGTTGGAGCCAGTGATGGTGTGTTATCTAATCTGGGAGTTAATGCTATAGAGCCAGGAGTTATTGCGGTAACAATAGGGACAAGTGGTGCAATACGAAGCGTTACCAATGAACCCAAAACCGATCCAAAGGGGCGTATTTTCTGTTATGCACTCACTGAGGACCATTGGGTAATTGGCGGTCCAGTAAATAACGGCGGCATGGTGTTACGATGGCTTCGCGATGAGTTTGCTGCCGCTGAGGTAGAAACAGCTAAACGGCTTGGAATCGATCCCTATGATGTGTTAACAAAAATAGCGACCAATGTTCCTGCCGGCTCTGACGGTTTAGTGTTCCACCCTTTCTTGACAGGAGAACGAGCTCCACTATGGAATTCGAGTGCTCGGGGATCGTTTTTTGGCCTTAGCATTCATCATGAAAAACAACACATGGTCCGTGCCGTTCTAGAGGGTATTATTTACAACTTATATACCGTCCTTCTCGCGCTTGAGGAATTAACAGGTGAACCACAGCGCATTCAAGCTACCGGTGGTTTTGCTCGATCAGAAGTTTGGCGGCAAATGATGACAGACATCTTTGATAAGCCTGTCGTTGTACCAGAAAGCTATGAAAGTTCTTGCCTGGGAGCGATCGTTTTAGGGATGTACGCCACCGGGGAAATTGAAGATTTCAGTATTGTTTCCGAGATGATTGGCAATACTCACACCCACGACCCGGTTCCTGAAACCTCTGCTGTCTATCGTGAACTTCTCCCCATTTATATAAGGTTATCTCGCTTATTCGAGGAAGAGTATGGCTCCATTGCAGAATATCAAAGAAAACATATAAAATAAGTGATCCCCTCCATGCTGCATGGAGGGATTTTGTTTTGCCCGTTCGGAGCTGTTTTATAAGCGAGCAGCGTCGCAACGCTCAACCTTTTCCCACCATAAATTTTAAATAATACTCAAAGGTTAAGTCAGCGAGCATAACGAGAGACGATCGATTGGAGACGTCATATCCTTCGTAGGATACTTTTTCGACCGGTGCACTGACCCCCTGCTGGCATGTTTTAAACAAACGGCTGTCCGGATTATTTGTCATAGCCACTGTTTTAATATTCAAGTGGTCCAGTTTATCACACGCTTTTAATAACGTCTCCGTTTCTCCACTTGAGGAAATAAAAATAACGAGGTCATCTTTACTAATCCAATTACTAATAAGGTCGATCATGTGTGACTCATAAATATACGTGGTCGACAGATTCACCTGCATGAGTCTCTTACTTACATACTCCCCTATCATCTTCGTAAGACCAACGGATAATATAACGATCCGATTGGCCCTGTCAATCGAATGAGCGATGCTTTGTAAATCATCTGCACGTAATTGTGACAAGCTAATTTGTACATCTTTTTTGTATCGCTCAATAGGATCGAGATCTCCTGGAAGTTCTGCAGCTTGATGATTTTTCAAGAAGTATTTTAACTCAGAAAAACCGTCCATACCGAGCTTGTGACATAAACGGATTACTGTCGTCGTACTCACATTATTTTCTTCTGCCATTTGAGTCAGCGGCATCGTTTTTGACGCTTCCCAATGATGTTCAATGTAATACAGTACATGCTTCTCCGAGTGTGTCAACAAAGGTATTTTTTCTGAAAATGTATCAAGTAAAATGCCCATAAGATAAGCCTCTTTTCTAGATGATAACCAGAGTATAGCATGCAAAATGTACAATTGTACATTTCCTGTATAACTACTGATTGGCAACCTATGATACAACTGAATTAAGCAAATGAAAACACTTACAAAAAGATAGAAAGGGTGACGGAAATGAATTTAGCGCAAATGACAACATCGTCTCTTGTTCGTTTTGATGTAAACGACTCAAAAAAAGAAGATGTCATTAGGAAATTAACCGAACAATTGTATGATGAAGGCTATTTGAATTCCAAGGACGACTTTTACAAAGAAGTATTAGAAAGAGAAAAATTATCTGCCACAGGATTTGAAGCAGGTCTAGCTATTCCACATGGGAAATCAAAGGCGGTTAAAAAGGCCGGATTTGCAGTAGCAAGACTGTCCACCCCTATAGAAGACTGGGAAAGCATTGACCCTAACAATAAAGTAGAGCTTGTCTTTTTACTAGCCATTCCTGAAGGGGAAGCTGGATCAACGCATTTAAACTTATTAGCAGAACTTAGTACCAGGTTAATGGATAAATCGTATTATCAGCGATTGATGGAAGCAACTAATTCACAGGAATTTATCGCCGCTCTTGATCAGAAAGATACCGGTGACGTTGAGGAGCCGGTACAGGAAATGGATCGAACAGTACTTGTCGTCACTGCTTGTGCTGCCGGGATTGCTCACACGTATATGGCTGCTGAAGCGATGGAGCAAGCCGGAAAGAAAAAAGGCGTACGTGTCTATTCCGAAAAACAGGGAGCTAACGGTCTTGAAGACGAACATACAGCGGAACGCATTAATCAAGCAGACGCTGTCGTTTTTGCAACAGATATCACCCCTAAAGGAAAAGACCGTTTTAAAGGTCTTCCTTACGTCCAAACTCGTGTTGCAGCCCCTCTAGAACGAGGCGAAGAATTAATTGATCAAGCGTTAAATAATCCTGACGGAGTGGTCGAATCCAATGGTGAAGACGAACCTTCTTCTACATCTAATAAAAAGCAAGGCGTTCTTGCAGAGATGGGGCAAGCCATCTTAACAGGTATTTCTTACATGATTCCGGTCATTGTGGCTGCCGGCCTCATGATGGGGATTGCAAAGCTTGGAGCGATTCCATTTGGCCTTGTAAATGACATTAATGATCCTAGCTATGCCACTTCTGACAATGAACTATTTGTTATTTTGCACCATTTAGATAAATTTGGGTTCCTTATTTTTCAATTTATGTACCCCATCTTTGCTGCTTTTACCGCTTATTCTCTTGCCGATCGAGTAGGGATTGTAGCTGGTTTTATCGGTGGTCTATTTGCTGCTGGTGTTCACTATCAGTATTGGGGAGTTGAAGAAGGAATTCCATCCGGATTCTTAGGTGCTCTCATCTTAGGTTTAACCGCTGGATATATTGCAAAATTTTTAAATGAAAAGATTAAGTTGAATAAAAATTTCCAGGCAATGAAGCCGATGCTTATCATCCCGGCCATAAGTGTTATGTCCATTTTCTTATTAAACTTTTATGTGGTAGATCCTGTCTTTGGCGGTTTAAACGAACTTCTGCGTGTAACCATTGAATCTGCTCAAGAGTCTGGTGAAGTTGTGCTGTCGACAATTATTGCCTCAGCTACGGCATTTGACCTTGGCGGCCCTGTTAACAAAGCAGCAGGTGCCATCGCAATTGGACTGGCAGCTGACGAGATTTTCCCATTAACTGCTCGCGTACTTGCGATCGTTATCCCACCGATTGGTCTTGGGTTAGCCACAGTAATCGACCGGTTTGTCGTAGGTCGCAGGGTTTTCGACGCCAACCTTCGTGTAGCCGGTAATACGTCTATTTTACTTGGCTTTATCGCCATTAGTGAAGGTGCGATTCCATTCATGCTGCGCAACCCGCTTATTACTATTCCAATTAATATTATTGGAGCGATTATCGGTTCAGTAACCGCGGTACTACTCGGTGCCATTCAATGGTATCCGTTACCAGCATTTTGGGGCTGGCCGCTCGTTGAAAATATTTGGGCTTACCTGATTGGGTTGACTGTCGGTGCTCTGTTTATAGCACTAGCTAACATCTTCATTCGTCATTCATTAATTAAAAAAGGACGAATGACGGTTGAATAACTCACCTTGCCTGTCCGTTCCCACACGGGCAGGCTCCCATGCTAAAGGAGGATGTTTTCCATGTCGAAAAAGCGCGTATATGTCGTTCCCCACTCTCACTGGGACAGGGAATGGTATTTCACTATAGAGGATTCAAACTTATTACTTGCCGAAAACCTTGATCATCTCTTGACGATTTTAGAAAAAAACCCAGATTATCACGGATATATCTTTGACGCTCAAATTTCCATCGTTGACGAGTATTTAAAAGTGCGTCCTAAGAACACCGAACGTCTTCGCAGTCTAATTACTGAGAAACGACTGTTTGTCGGGCCGTGGTATACGCAGGCGGACTCTTTACTCGTACACAAAGAATCACTGATTAGAAATCTACTTTACGGAGTTAAAGGTGCAAAAGAGATGGGTCATGCGATGAACATCGGCTACCTCCCCGACATCTTCGGGCAAAACCAGTACCTCCCTTCTATTTTTAAAGGATTCGGTATTGATAACGCCATACTTCAACGCGGTATCTATCAAGATCAACTTGACAGAAACACGAATTTCTTGTGGCAGTCTCCAGACGGAAAACAAGTAAAAGCAAATGTTATACCTTTAGGCTACGGGCCAGGAAAATTCTTACGTTCAGATGATGAATTTCATTACGAGCGTCTACAGCCGATGCTTGAGAAACTCGAAAACATAAACCACGACACGAATCACTTGCTTCTCCCATCAGGAGGTGACCAAGTATTAGTCCGCGATCATTTCCCGGCCACCATTCAGCAATTAAATGAAAAAGATGAGCGCTATGAGTTTGTCCTATCAGATTATGAGACTTTTATGAATGATACATGGGAAACTCACTCCTTTAAGAACGTGATCGAAGGAGAACTGATCGGGACAGAAGGTTCACGCATTCACAACACAATCGGTTCGCAGCGGTATGATATTAAAAAGTTGAATGATGAAGTAGAACATAAAATCATCCATCAATTAGAACCTCTCGCTTCACTTGCTTTACACGTTGGCCTTAGATACCCCAAAGAGTGGCTGGACCTTATGTGGAAACAGCTATTTGATGTGCATGCACATGATAGCATCGGAGGTTGTAATTCAGATGAGACGAATCACGATATTATTCAACGTCTCATAAAAGTGAATCGCCAGGCAGATGGTCTTATGAATCTTATTAAGAAACAAATGACAGAAGCAATTCGTAACGAAGAAAAGCATGATGATCTTGTTGTGACCTTTAATACGGACCCTAAACCTTATCAAGGCGGCATTCAAACCGTACTGTTTACAAAATCACCTCAGTTTGGAATCCATACCATAGACGGGGAAAAGCTCAAATTCTCTATTACGCAACAAGATTACTTGAGCGGAGGTAAAAAAATAGTGGTAACTGCAGAAGGGGATCAAGAGGTGGAGATTCCTGGTTACTACCGCTCAGAAGTGTATATCCCTCATACCGAATTGCCTGCGTTAGGATACACAACTTGGAAGGTTGTTGAAGAGGAAGCGATCAGTGATCACCTCAGTGAAACACAAATGCAATCGATCGGCAACCGTCATTATTCAGTGGAATGGAAAGAAGGCAGACTTACGTTAAATGAACGTGCTTCCAACACCACAATAGAGGATTTTATTCAATTTGAGGATACAGCAGATGCAGGAGATTCATACGATTACTCTCCTCTTCCAAATGACGCTCCCATAATCTCTGGTAAGGCTGAGCTTCTCTCAGTGGAGCATTCTGACGCTGTACACAGGTTGACCGTGAGACACGAGATGCAATTACCGCAAGACTTATCTGCTCGTAAACAGGGTATTTCTGGTGAACCTTTTTCTATAAATACGGTAATTGAACTTCGCAAGGGTGAAGGTTTCGTTCGTATGAAACATGTGGTGGATAACCACGTGAATGATCACCGTTTACGTGTCATTGTGAAAACGCCTGTGGGAGGTCCGAACTTCTCTTATGGCGATCAAGGGTATAGTTTAATTCGTCGTCCTGTTGTAAGTGAGCGAATGGCTGACTGGCGCGAGCAAGGATACAAGGAAGCTCCCGTCCCTATTTATAAAGTAGAACAGTTCGCTGGGCTTTTAAGTGAGCGTGGTTCACTTATGGCATTCACAAAAGGAATAAAAGAATATGAGATTGTCGATTCTTCGATTGCTCTCACGATGTTCCGTAGTGTTGGGCTGCTTGGACGGGATGATTTAATGTGGAGACCTGGACGTGCTTCTGGAATTAACAATAAGGTCGTGACAACTCCTGATGCTCAGATGCACGGAGAAATGACGTTTGAGTATGCACTTCAGTTGTCTGGCAGTGAGCTTCGCGCGGAAGAATTGTTTGATAGTGCAGCTCGTTACAAAGAACGTTATGTGACGTATCAGCGACAAGAATTAAATACTTTTGAAGAACGGTTGGACAGATTTGAAATTCCATACCCCGTGAAAAAGCTGCCTAGTCAGTATTCCCTTACTGAACTTTACGATGATGGATTGTTTGTTAGTTCAGTAAAAAAAGCTCATGACAGTAAGGATTTAATCATTAGAGTGTTCAACCCTGCTGATGTAAAACGTGCGATTGATATCAAAGGACGCACCGATGTCGAAGCTGTAAATTTAAACGAAGATCCTGAGGGTGATTTGTTTGTGGAAGCGAAAAGCTTTCAGACGATTCGATTGCGTAACGGAGGTGCTAAGTGAATGAAATTGCTGGATCAAATTAAAGAGCATTTAGAAAAGATTTATGGTGGCGTTTCAGATAAGGATGTACGGCCTTTCGAGCAGCTTATCACTCGCTGGGAAAAAGAGGATTGGCAGGCAGCAAAGACTCCAACGGAAAAGAACGTCTATCTTATTTCCTACGGGGATAGCATTTATCGTAAAAATGAACCTACACTGCCAGTCCTGCATCAGTTTTTAAAAGAAGAAGTGGGTGACACCATTACTGATGTGCACCTTTTGCCAATGTTTCCTTATACGTCGGATGACGGCTTTTCAGTTACGGATTATCGTGCGATCAATCCTGAACTCGGTTCATGGTCTGATATTCGTTCGTTTTCAAATGATTTTCAAATGATGTTTGATTTTGTAGCGAACCATATGTCGAAATCAAGTGAGTGGTTCCAGGAGTATTTAAACGATCACCCCGAATACCGTCATTACTTTATCCCGAAAGATGAACAGTTTGACAGCAGTCGAGTTGTTCGACCGAGAACTTCTCCTCTTTTTCATGAGTATAGGGGTGGGAAAACGGCTTGGACTACATTTAGTGAGGATCAAGTGGATGTGAACTTCAAGCATATTCCTGTACTCGTGGAAATGACAGATATTTTACTGGAGTACGCGCATCAAGGAGCTGCAAGCATTCGGTTAGACGCGATCGGATTTATTTGGAAAAAATCA
This sequence comes from Halobacillus andaensis, assembly GCF_014636475.1. GTDB lineage: Bacteria > Bacillota > Bacilli > Bacillales > Halobacillaceae > Halobacillus_A > Halobacillus_A andaensis. The sequence goes on along the minus strand of NZ_BMEL01000004.1, from coordinate 268,487 downwards.
GGCACAACCTCGATTCACTTAGAAGAAGCGCACGAAATTATCCGCTTATGGCATACAGTCATCAATGCCTTTAAGCCGAATACTCAGCTCATTACGGAGACAAATGTGCCGCACCAAGAAAACATTAGCTATTTTGGAGATGGGACGAATGAAGCTAACATGGTATATCAATTCAGCCTCCCTCCCCTTGTTCTCTACAGCCTGATGACTCACAAGGCTGATAAATTAACGGAATGGGCAAAATCAATTGAGAAGGTATCTGATTCAGCCACTTATTTTAATTTTTTAGCCAGCCATGATGGTATAGGTATGCGTCGAACAGAAGGCATTTTAACAGACGAGGAACGACAGCAGCTCGTTGAACAAGTGAAACGCAACGGAGGAGAAGTTTCTTATAAAAGGAATCCGGATGGAAGTCAATCGGTTTACGAGTTAAATATCAATTATTCTGAGGCACTTGTTAACAAAGGAGAAGACCTTACGGAGATGGATGGGGTAAAGAAAATGCTGGCTGCTCATTCTATTTTACTCTCCGTTATTGGGGTTCCCGCGATTTATTACCATTCATTGCTAGGTTCAAAGAATGATCGAAACGGGTATGAGGTATCTGGGATCCCTCGTCGAATTAACCGTGAGAAGTTAGAGTTCGATCGCATTAAACAAGAACTCCATGAGAATGAGAGACGGTCAGCCATTTTTCATGGGCTTAAAGAGATGATTAATCTTAGACAGCAAGAATCTGCATTTTCCCCATATGCTGTCCAAGAGGTCATGGAAATAGATCCCCGTATTTTTGCACTGAAGCGAGTAAATGACCGGACGGGTGATGAAGTATTTTTTGCCGTGAACACGTCACGGGATGATGTTTCGTTTGACTTACCTTACCATGGAACAAAACTTTGGGGACCAGTTGGAAATAGCGAACCCATTACCCTTGGAGCCTACGACTTTATTTGGCTAAAACGCTAACATCTTTTTATACAACTTATGGTACAATGACCGATAGAGTAAACCGTAAAGGTGTGAAGCAACTATGTATCAGGAACCAATTTTTCTATCTCCGGAATTCAAAGAACGGATCTGGGGAGGAACCAAACTAAAAGAACTTTTTCAATATGACATTCCTTCCAATGAAACGGGAGAATGTTGGGGCATCTCCGGACACGCTAATGGTCCAAATAAAATCATAAATGGCCCTCTTGCTGGAAAAACATTAAATGATGCTTGGAATAAACATCGTGAATTGTTTGCTAACGAACAAGGAGATGAATTTCCATTACTTGTTAAAATTCTCGATTCAAAAAAAGATCTTTCTGTCCAAGTACACCCTAATGACACGTATGCACGTGAAGTCGAAGGTGAGAATTACGGAAAAACCGAGTGCTGGTATGTCATCGACTGCGAGGAAGAATCTGAGATCATTTTTGGACACCATGCAAAAAGTAAAGATGAACTTACTTCCATGGTAAATAATGGTCAATGGGCTCAATTACTGCGCCGGATTCCTGTCCAGCCCGGAGATTTCTTTTACGTTCCAAGTGGTACCATTCACGCCATTGGTGAAGGAATTCAAATTCTTGAGACGCAGCAAAGCTCTGATATAACCTATCGTGTCTACGACTATGATCGTATTGGGGCCGATGGACAAAAGCGTGAGCTTCATTTAGATCGTTCACTTGATGTAACGACAGTTCCCCATAAAGACCCTGAAGTTGTACGTGATTCCTATTTAGAAGCAGGCTTACGATTTGAGAAGCTCGTGGAAGAGAAATATTTCACGGTTCATCATTGGGATTTAGATGGAAAAAGCAATGAACTTCATCCAGATAAATACACACTCATCAGTGTCCTTACAGGTGAAGGAGTCGTAACCATTGATACGAAAGATTATTCCTTTAAAAAGGGAGATCATTTCATCATTCCTGCTACAGTTAACAATTACACGTTAAGCGGAAGGGCGAAAATGATTACTTCCCGCTCCAATAAATAAGTTTAAGCACGCTCGGAAATTCTGCTGGGCGTGCTTTTTTATATGAATGCATAGGGCACAGAAAATTAGAAATAAAAAAAGCTTCGACCAATGTCGAAGCTTTCCAACTTGTATAGACAAAGATGTCTACAAGGCTCCATGCTTCAATGGTTCCGAAAGCCTATTTTGATTAAAAGGAACGGAAAAAGTGACGACTCCTGCGGGACAAGCAGACAGGAGAAGCCCCGGAGATCGAGGAGACTTTCCGTCTTGCCCCGCGGAAAGCGGCGCTTTTTCTTGTTCCTTTTCTCCAGGACTCTAATGGAGGAACCAAGCGGTACCACGACTACATTCATCAAAGCTTTTTCGACAGCCTGAAAAACTTAGACTGAAGTCGAAACTTTCCATTTTTATCGAATGGCTAACCCTAAAGCACCTTTGACACCTGCTTCATTCGTCAATCCTGGCGGAACGATGTAATCGTTAATATGTTCTTTTGTAAGTCTTGGAGAACTAACATAGCCGTTAAGCATTTCAACAACATTTTTTCGAATTAAATCAAAGAGCTGCTCTTGCTGCATGACTCCTCCACCCATAATAATCCGCTCTGGTGAAAGAATGTAAATGTAATTAACGAGCGCTTGAGCTAAATAGTAAGCTTCCATTTCCCATACGATCGGGTCGTCAGCAAGCTCTACTCCAGCTTTTCCCCATCTTGCTTCAATCGCTGGGCCTGCCGCCATTCCTTCTAAACAATCTTTATGGTAAGGACACGTGCCGGCAAACGTGTCTTGTTCATGACGTCGAACAGCAATATGTCCCATTTCCGGATGAGAAAGACCGGTCAACGTGCCGCCATTTACAATCGCACCTGCTCCGATGCCTGTACCAACAGTAATATATAAGCACGTATCCACGTCAGTCGCATTGCCCCAGCGTGCCTCAGAAAGCGCTGCTACGTTTACATCGGTATCTACTACTACAGGGATGCCGAGTTTTTCTTCGATATCACCAGCTAGAGGGAAGTCAATCCAATCGATCTTCGGCGTTTTTTGAATCTGACCATATGTGCCGCCTTTTTCATTAATATCAATTGGCCCAAAGCTTCCGACTCCCATTTTTTCGATCCCCTTGTCACTAAAAAAATCATACACTTTTGGCATTGTAATTTCAGGAGCTTCTGTAGGAATAACTACCTTTTCAAAAATATTACCTTCTTCGTTACCAACGGCACAGACAAACTTTGTGCCTCCCGCTTCAATTGCTCCAATCTTCATCCTCTCACTCACCATCCCATATTAGTCTCTAATGTGTATTGTATCATTTTTCAAATCCCAAATTTGAAGATGGGCTGTATTTTTTGTAAATACGTTTAAGGAATCGTTCTCAACATCAGCAAATATTCTCGAGGTGAAAACTTCTTCTCCATCATTCACGAAAATCTCTAGCGATGAATGATCAACAAACAGACGCAAATGGGTTAAACCATTAGGAAGACGGCAGCTTCGAGTTTCGATTGTTCCGTCTACGTAGCTTAATCGCTTAAGATGGAGGAGTTTTGCGTCACGGTCATACGATATTGTAGCATTATCAAAAATGTTCAACTCATCTATTTCACCACTAACTTCAATTTCAGCCGCTCTCGACAAAGAGGTTGAACTTTCACCTTCTACTTTTTGATTATATCGCTCATGTTTTCGTAAATTTTTCATTTCGTCTAATGGAAGTTGGTATACTTTTTCACCTTTCAACTCTAGCTGTCTTGGTAGAGTCATTTGGTGCACCCATCCATTCGATACTGTAGGCTGCTCGGATTCGTTTTGATCCGGCACTCCCATCCATCCTACTAAAATCCTTCTTCCTTGATCGTCTAAAGTGGTTTGTGGTGCGTAAAACTCAAATCCACGATCCAACTCCTCAAAATCACCATGGACGTATGAAGCAGAAGAATAATCAAGAGAACCTACTACATAACCAGACTGATACTGGTTATTGAAATCGATCCCATCAGCAGCTAAACCCTGGGGGGAGAATAACAAAATTTCACGGCCCCCTAATGGAAATAAATCGGGGCACTCCCACATATAACCTAAGTTTTCAAACGGATCCGCTTCAGCATGGGAAAGTACCCCTCTATGAGTCCAATTCTCCAAGTCCGAAGATTCGAGAAAAGACACGCTGCCTTTTTCCTCAGTCGTTTGAGCACCGATCACCATGTACCAGTGATCTTTATGTTTCCATACTTTCGGGTCACGAAAATGAGGAGTATACCCTTCAGGTAAATGAACCTTTACCCCTTTTTTCTCAAACTGTATGCCATCTGCTGATTCTGCGAGGCATTGATACGTCTGACGCTCTCCTCGTTCATTCTTTACGTTTCCTGTATAAAAAACCTTCAATTTATCTTCATCAGCTACGGCACTCCCAGAGTAACAGCCATTTTTATCAAACCAATCACTTGGCGTAAGAGCAATGGGCTCCAGTTTCCAGTCTATTAGGTTTTCTGAACGGTAATGACCCCAGAACTTCGCTCCATGACCAGTATGAAACGGCATCCACTGAAAAAAGAGATGATAACTTCCGTTCCATTGAATCCAGCCGTTTGGATCATTTAACAAACCTGCCGGAGGAGCCATATGATAGCCAGGATAATAAGGGTCTTGCTTCACTACTGGAAATTGATTATCTACAGCATCATATGCTTGCTGACGCAAATTTTCATCAAATCTCATAAACCATATCTCCTTAATTGAACAAAAGGAGACCCAGCAAGTATCTCTAGGTCTCTTTTGTATCATGATACTATTTCTTTTCAAGCATTTTATCGTTAAATCCAAACATATACGTTAACACGAAGGCTATAGCAATCGCTACAATATTTACGAGAAGGTAACCAAAGATCTGCTCATTGAGATAGAGTAAAGATCCAGGGATTACGGTAATGGCCAATCCAGTTGCTTGTAAGTTAAAAATGGAAGCAAGGAAACCAGACACACCGCCGCCGATCAATCCCATGATGAATGGTTTCATGTAACGTAGATTCACACCGAAAATCGCTGGTTCAGTAATTCCTAAGAAAGCAGAAATCGATGATGGAAATGCAATAGCTTTTACTTTGTTTGAGCTGGTCTTTACTGCTACAGCAAGTGCTGCTCCACCTTGAGCTGCAATTGCACCTGTAATCACCGGGTTAAATGGGTTGTACCCAAGGTTCTCAAACAATTGAATTTCTAAGAAGTTGAAAATATGGTGTACACCTGTAATTACGATCACTTGGTGGAACAAACCAATAAGCAAACCACTCAAACCAAACGGAAGTTCCAGTAAGAATAGCATAGTTTGGAAGATTCCATCTTCTGCAATATGCAAGATTGGTCCAAGAACAAACAAGGACAAAGCAATCATAACTAGTAATACAATGAAAGGTGTAAGAATTAAATCAAGCGCATCTGGAATCCGCTTTCTGCACCATTTCTCAAGTTTAGCGCCAACTAAACCAGCAAAGAAAGCTGGTAAAACCGAACCTTGATAACCGACAATCGGAATAAAGTCTAAGAAATAGATCGGACTTTCGCTTCCTTCAGCTACAGCCCACGCATTAGGGAGTGAAGGTGAGACAAGCATTAAACCGAGCACTAAACCAATAACTGGTGTACCGCCGAACACTCTAAACGTTGACCAGGCTACAAGAGCTGGTAAAAAGATAAAAGCCGTGTCTGTGAGTACCTGAGTAAATAGAACAATATTTTCAGGAACCGTATCTGGAGTTAATCCAAAGAATTCTAAGAAAGCTTCCTGAAGCAGCAGGCCGCGAAGCCCCATAAATAGACCAGTGGCTACAAGGACTGGAATGATAGGAACAAATACGTCACCAAATGTACGAATTGCCCTTTGAAAAGCAGTTCCTTGTTTAGCCGCTTCCTCTTTCATTTCAGATTTAGAAGACCCTTCTACTCCTTGTTCAGTAACAGCTTGGTAGATTTGATTAACTGTTCCAGTGCCAAAGATGATCTGGTATTGTCCAGAATTATAAAAAGCGCCTTTAACCTTTTCGATTTCTTCCAACGTTTCTACGTCTACTTTTTCACGATCGTGGACCATCACTCGAAGTCTCGTCGCACAGTGAGCGATGGATTGAATATTTTCTTCACCTCCGACCGCCTCAATGACCTGCTTAGCAATCTCTTTATTACTAGCCATGAGATTTCCTCCTTTTTATTTTGATATGTGTGATCGATTACATAACTGGTAAAAATGAAATCTGAATCTACTATCGCTATTTCTTCATCCACTATAGGGAATCGATTACACATCCTACAATAAAAATTGTAAGCGTTTGTAAATCGATTCAAAAAAAGAGATGAGCGTTTTGTGTAATCGATTACATATCGTTTACTGATTTGTACTATACACTATCTCTTTTAATAAGTCTATAGGTTTGAACAAATTTTTCTTTTTCCTTTTTTTGCTTCAACTGCTCAAGCAACAGTTGAGCGGCTTTCTGCCCTGCTTCTTTATTAAAATAATCCACCGTTGTTAAAGAAGGAGTGACGTATTGCGACATAGTTGAAGCGCCGATCCCAACGACAGCTACATCTTCCGGGATACGAAATCCTTGCTCTCTTAAGTATTCCATGGCACCAATAGCCATTCGGTCTGTAACAACAAATACAGCCGTCGGCAGCTCTTTATCGCTATTCTTAATGATTTTTTTCATCGCTTCATATCCAGATTCAATGCTAAAGTCCCCCGTCTCCAGCCATGAATCTTTTACTGCATACCCATATTTGGCCAAAGCATCTAAATAACCCTTTTTGCGCAATACTCCTACAGAAGGATCCTCTTCACTTACCCCTATAAAAGCTATTCGCTCATGACCTTTACTTACAAGCATATTGATCATGTCTACTGCAGCGTGATAGTCATCATATAAAATTGAAGTTACCCCTGGAAGGTCTTGACCCAGGGAGATAAAAGGCAGTTCTACATCTTGAATGGTTGATATAAGGTGGTCATTAATATTTGTAGCTAATAAAATAATGCCGTCTACATGACGACTTTGAAGCAATCTTATATATTCGATTTCCTTTTGTTTATCAAGCTCAGTATCGGTTAAGAGAATTTGAAAATTTTCCTTTGCCACCACTTCGTTAATCCCGCTTACAACACGACTGGCGGTTTCAGTATCAATTCTAGGGATGATTACCCCTATGACCCCTGACTTTTTCGTACGGAGGGACTTAGCGGAAAGACTTGGAATGTATCCTGTTTCCTCCACGATTTGAATAATCCGTTTTCGCACTTCCTCACTAACGTATCCGTTGTTATTTAACACACGAGAAACGGTCGTGCGAGAAACATTTGCCATTTTTGCGATATCATTGATCGTTGTCATATCCGCGCCTCCATTACGTAATCTACAATCATTTTAGGGGATTAGGAGCAAGTTGTCTACGGAGAATAAGATTATACAGTCTTTCCAAACTTTGAAAATTTCTTAAGGTCCTTATAGAAGTCATAACAATCTTTACATAATTCGATCCAAGCAGTTTTACCGTCTGTAACAGTAACTAGGTCTTTCTCATCTACTAACTCTTTACATTTCCAACAAGAACCTTTAATATCGATTGCTTCCTCTAACTCTTTTCTTTCCCTATGGTCAAAATAACTCATAATTAATGCCTCCTATGATACGTTTGACCTTACTATACGTTTCTGAAAGAAAAGCTTCTACTACTTAAAAATGGAACTTCATAGAACAGACCCTAAGAGAAATGATAATTTCCAACCTGAATTTTTAAAATCATCCAGGCTTTAGCTAGTAAGAAATTCAATCTTTAATCTTTTAAATTATTCTGGCAGATGACCTATAATCGTTATAAATAAACCGTCATAGTAAGCGTCGACCCGATCTATTTCTATTTTAGATTCCTTTACAAGCTTCAAGGTATCACGATCTAAATGACATCCATCGCACAAACGCTTCCATAGTGGAGTGACTGCTTTTTGCGCAAAAGCCATCCAATCTTTCTCCATTTTCACATGTTCAAATAAAATTACTTTAGCCCCTGGCTTAGCTACTCTTTCAATCTCTTCTACGGCAAGTTTAGGTTCAGGGATCGTACAAAATACTAATGTACCTACAACTGTTTCAAATTGGTTCGCTTGAAATGGAAGGTGTTCAGCTACTGCATCGTGAAACCTAATAATAGGCTTAGCTCCCTTTCCATTTTCAAAAGCATAGTTCACCATAGCTGTGTTCGGCTCTACAGCATCAACTGAAGACACATGATCGTAATAAGGAAAATTCAGACCAGTACCTGCCCCAATCTCCAACACGTTTCCACTTGCTTCCTTTAATAAGTCTTTTCTTATTTTATGCATCTTCCCCTTCTCAACAGGCTTCATAAGATAATCATAAATAACAGGAAAAATACTTACGATCGTTATCAGCTCCTTGTGAAACTCTTATAATCAAGCTTCCCCATTACGTTAAGATCTTAACGTAAAAATCCCCACGTTCTTAAAGAGAACTTGAGGAGCTATGGGAATCATTTATTTTCAAGGAGTGTACCTGTTATTTCAATTGCTAGACGCTCAGCAGATAAAGACCGGAAAAAGCACCCATATTCCCTGGAAGCTTATAGGTTTGATTGGATTATCAGCAAGTTGATCAAAAACTTCGTCATCATCTTGAACTAAATAATAGAAATGAGCTTCCTGATAATTTTGCAGTGTTTCTACCGTTGTCTCTATAAACCCATAGATTTCTGGCTCATCAGTATCAACTAGGCTGCGGATCCCGATTTCTTCAAGTACCCCAGCTACTACAGAATTAGTAGTGAAATGCCTCATCGTTGGAGTATTCTGAGCTGTGAAAGCTTGCGTAACTATATCCTCTGTCCTTCCCTCTGTCAATAAAAATTGACGATTTAAGCTGTTTCTTCTATACTATCGAATAACAATCTCATCAAGATTTTCTTATGTATAGGCTTGAGAATAAGGCTCAGGTGTTTCTACCCAAGCAACCGTAAATTGCTGGACTACATAACCTTCAATAAGGGCGACGTGTACCCTGAGAAGTTTATGTAACACCTGGACAGTTGTTCAGGTGTATTTTTTTACTTTTAAAAAGGAGACCTCCATATGAAAATGACAAGCGATCAGCGCAAACAACTGGCTGCAACGGCATTAGGAAAAAGGAAAGCAGAAGTTATTATTACAAATGGGACTATCGTTAATGTTCATTCTAAAGAACATATCAAAGGAAAAGATATTGCCATTACATTAGGTGCGATTGCTTACATTGGAGACTGCGAACATCTGATTGGAGATGAAACAAAAATCATCGATGCAAAAGGAAAGTTTATTACTCCAGGCTTAATTGATGGACATATGCATGTGGAAAGTACGATGCTAAGCGTCACTGAATTTGCTAAAGCAGCCATCAAACAAGGTACAACAGCTGTTTTCATGGATCCGCATGAGATTGCAAATGTCTTTGGACTTGAAGGTGTTCGCTGGATGCACGAAGAAGGCCAGCAGTTGCCCTTACGCGTTTTCACTACTGTTCCATCGTGTGTTCCTGCAACAGAAACGTTAGAAGATGCAGGGGCAGAGCTTTTACCGGAACATATTAAAGAAGCTTTGAATTGGGAGAAGGTAGCAGGCTTAGGAGAAGTGATGAATTTTCCTGGCGTAGTCCATGGAGACGATAAAATGACCAAAGAAATAGAGGCAACAATTCAAGCGGGCAAAACGGTTACGGGGCATATCCCGGCTGAAGACCCTAAAATGCTTCAAGCTTATGTTGCTTCAGGCGTCACCTCTTGTCACGAAACGGTTACGCGCAAGCAAGCACTCGAAAAATTAAGATTAGGTTTACACGTGATGATAAGAGAAGGTTCAGCATGGCAAGACGTAGAACAATTAGCGCCCATCATTACTGAGGACCAAATGCCAACTGAAAATCTTTCGCTTATTACGGACGACGTATATCCTCAAACGTTAACTGAACAAGGACACCTCAATCACGTTGTACGAAAAGCTATAAAAGAAGGAATTGATCCTACTACAGCGATTCAATTAGCCACAATTAACGCTGCCAATTACTTCAATTATGGAGATACTCTCGGAAGCATCGCTCCCGGTAAATGGGCAGATATTTTAATCGTAGATCAATTAGAAGAAATGAAGCCATCTACAGTAATTATAGAGGGGGAAGTCATATACGATGAAGAGAGTTACCAAGTGACGTTTCCTACGTACACTTATCCAAGTAAGGCGAAAAATTCAGTTCATTTGAATCGATCGTTACAAGCAAAAGATTTTCATGCCACTACAACTACAACCTCTTCCGTTACGGTAAATGTAATTGAAGCATTGGAAAACAATGCACGAACTGCAAAAGCAACGGCGAATCTTACGGTACACGACGGGGTGATTCAATCAGATCAAGAAAATGATATCATTCACCTCTCCTGTATCGATCGTCACCATCAATCTGAACAAATTTCGAACGCTTTTGTTAAAGGGTTTCAATTTAAAAGTGGAGCTGTAGCTTCAACCGTTGCTCACGATAGTCACAACCTTTTAGTCATGGGAGTAAATAAAGAAGATATGGCGATCGCGGCGAACAAACTATCCGAGCTTGGCGGGGGCATGATCGTTGTAAATAATGGAAGAATATTAGCTGAAGTTCCTCTTCCGATTGCCGGACTTATGTCTGATCAACCTTTAGAACGTGTCGTTCAGCAAGTTAAGGCCCTTGATCAAGCTTGGAAAGAACTCGGATGCCCGATGAATGCACCATTTATGACATTTTCATTAATTGCACTTCCCGTGATCCCTAGTATCCGAATAACAAATAGAGGAATAGCAGACGTCGACACATTTGAATTGATTCCATTAGAAATTAGTAAACAAAGGTAGGTAAACACCCCTATCGCTCCATATGCATACTCTACTCCTACCCCCTCTCTGTTAAACGGGGGGTGAGGAGGCATGTGTGGTGGAGCTGACATTATCTCATGGGTTGTATGGCTTATTTACGCTGATCATTATTATAACGATGATTTTCAGAAAAGGTGTAGTGCTGCCCACTTTACTAGGCACGTTTGTGGTGGCATGGGTTTTTAACGGCAGTTTAATAGGTGGGTTCACAGCAATTTTCAATGCAAACCTCGTAGCTGCAAAAGAACTTTTCAATATATTTTTAATCATTACTTTCATGGTAGCGCTGCTTCATTCGTTAAAAGACTTAGGTGCTGACCGAAGAATGATTGAACCTATCCAAAAGATTATGATCAATAGTCATATCTCGTTCTTCGTGCTTGTCGGTGTTACGTATATTATCTCTTTATTTTTCTGGCCGACTCCAGCGGTACCGCTTATATGCGCTTTATTAGTTCCTGCAGCTATTCGGGCGGGATTACCCGCTATGATTGCAGCCGTAGCTGTAGCTTTAGCAGGTCAAGGAATGGCACTATCTTCGGACTACATCGTTCAGGTAGCACCTGGTTTATCAGCAAAATCTGCGGGAGTATCAACAACTGCCGTCATGGATCAAGCCTTGGTACTATCCTTGATTACTGGAGTAGTTGCTATTGGAACGGCATACCTTTTTTATCGAAAATCATTCAGGAAAAAATCAGACCCAAGAAATGAATTAGAGATCCAAGCCATGCAAGGACTAAAAAATGTACACAAGAGCAGCAATAAAAACACAGATCGCTGGAGTAAAATTTTTGCGGTACTGGTACCTATATCCTTGCTTGCCGTCATGATTTATATGGTTTCAACGAAGTTAGACTCAGGTCGAATGGGTGGATTCGAAGGTGGAGAAGGCGCAGCTTTTATTGGCGGTGTAGCCGTCATCTTATTATTACTTTCGACGGTTGCATTTGGAAAATATCGTGCCCTCGATTATATTAGTGACCATATTACAGAAGGATTTGTTTTTGCTTTTAAAGCAATGGGACCAGTCATTCCAATTGCAGGCTTCTTTTTTCTCGGCAGTCCTGATTTTGCAGGGAGTATCTTATCTATTTCAGATGAAGCGGCTCCAGCTTTATTGTTCGATTTAGTCCAGTCTAGCCAAGACTTCTTGCCTCAGAGTGCTTTTTTAGCCGCATTTAGTGTTTTATTGATTGGGGTTATTACCGGTTTAGACGGATCAGGCTTCTCTGGTTTACCTTTAACGGGAGCTTTAGCTGCTTCTTTAGCTAACAGCAATATTGAGCCTACTACTTTAGCAGCGATTGGACAAATGGGATCGATATGGACCGGAGGCGGAACCATTATTGCTTGGTCCTCCCTTATTGCCATTGCAGGCTTCTGTGGTGTTTCCGTGATGGATCTCGTCAGGAAAAACTTCATCCCCGTTATGCTTGGATTGTTGCTGTCGACTACTTTAGCTTTATTTATCTTCTAAGTGCACATGAAAAAAACTGTCTCAAGAGTAGCCTGAGGCAGTTTTTTATTGACGTCCAACATTAAGACTGCGTGTTCGCCACATCCCTAGCCACAACTACAGCATGAGTTATTTTTTGATCTTCATCCAGTACTGGTGTTCCTTTTGCGTCTACTTGCACCCAGTAGCCATCAGAGTGTTTATGTCTGTACGTTGCGCGGCGAACTTGTTTTGTAACAAGCAGCTGATTAAATTCATATCGTACAAGTTCAGCGTCGTCTGGGTGAATATAGTCATAAATTCGTTCTCCTTTATACATGTCTGCTTGAAACCCTAGTACCTCTTCGTGAGAAGGAGAAGCGTATTCTACTATTCCTTTCACATTTACCACTTTTATTAGATCAGAAATATTCTCAGTAATAAAACGGTGCTTTTCTTCATTCTTTCTAAGAGCTTCTTCTACTTTTTTTCGTTCTGTAATATCAACACATGAACCAATCACTTCGACGACGCTTCCCCCTTTTGTTAACGGTCTTAAGGACGCAATGTAATGAATGCCGTTAACTTCCGCTTCATAGGTCACTTTATCCGTTCCATTCCATGCTTGTTCATAATACCTTACTTTATCTGCAGCCAGATCACTAGGCAAAAATTCTTTAAGCTCGCGTCCTACAACCTGTTCAGGGGTGAGCCCCATCCGATAAAGCAGCTCTCCGTCACACAATGTGTGGATAAAACGCCCATCTCGTTTTACATATTTCAGCGTCATTCCCTGCTGTTCTCTAACCGTTTCCAGTAGCTCTTGGCGTGCTGTACGTACTTCTTCTTCCATCCATTTCTTTTTAACCACATCATCATTAGTAAGTCCATGCTTTTCTACTACTTTATTTACGTTACGAACGGTGGTCAAAAAATCATACGCGGCTACAGGGGGGCTGAATAAATAACCTTGGGCTTCGTCACATAAATTTCGCTGCAAAAAAACGATATGATCTTCTTTCTCTACGCCTTCTGCTACAACTTGAAAATTCAACTGGTGAGCCATGACAATCATCGTTTTTACAATAGTTGCGTCATTAAGATCTCGGGTGCAATGTTGAATAAATGATTGATCAATCTTAATTTTATCGATCGGAAGCTTTTTTAAATAATGCAAGGAACTGTAGCCTTTCCCAAAATCGTCTATGCTGACTTGAAACCCCATATTTTTCAACTCTCGTAAAATCGTATAAGCAAAGTCAATATCCATCATCATGCTTTCTGTTATCTCTAACTCTAACTTCTCAGGGTTTACTCGTGTTTCTTCAATAATTCCACGTATGATTTCCAGAAAATCAGGTTGATAAAGCTGACGGACTGAAAGGTTAACAGACATGGTAATGGAATCCAGTTCACTAAACTCCCATTCTTTTAATTGTAAGCAAGCACTTCGTAACACCCATTCCCCAATGGAAATGATCCAGCCCGTATCTTCAGCTAGAGGAATAAATTCGCCAGGTGAAATTATTCCTCGCTCAGGATGTTTCCATCGAATTAAAGCTTCCGCCCCGATTAACTCGCCATAAGTTAGATCTACTTTAGGCTGGTAATAAAGATGAAACTCATCGTTTGTTAACGCGTCTTGTAAATCTTTTTCCAAAATGACGTGAGACCGATGATTCATAGCCATAAACTCTCCTTAACGTGTTTTATTATTATATCGACAACTTTCGCTACAATTCGAAGTCTATCTTGAGAATTTGCTTCATTTTCTTAATCCAGCATATACGAGATTAGTATTTTTATCTCCAATATAATAAAATGAAAGCGTATACTTCTTAACTTGAATCGTAGATATCAAATTTAATCAAAAGGAGAGGGTAAAAGTGAAAAAAATCGTAAACGATCCAGAATCCGTCGTTCAAGACATGTTAGATGGCTTGATTTCAGCTCATCCAGATTCTCTTCAACTACTACCTGAAACCACAGTTGTTGTTAGAAAAGATGCTCCGATTACAAACAAAGTAAGCATCGTCAGCGGTGGCGGAAGCGGTCATGAGCCCGCGCACGCTGGGTATATCGGCGATGGAATGCTTGATGCTGCTGTATGCGGAGAAATGTTCACCTCCCCTACTCCTGATCAGGTGTTTGAATCTATTAAAGCGGTAGACGGCGGTGCAGGTGTTTTTCTCGTTATCAAAAATTATACAGGTGACGTAATGAACTTTGAAATGGCCGCAGAACTGGCTGAAGCGGAAGGAATTCAAGTGGAGAAAGTGATAGTCAACGATGATGTAGCAGTTGAAGACAGCTCGTTTACCACCGGACGCCGCGGCATTGCTGGTACGATTTTCGTTCACAAAATTGCTGGAGCAAAAGCAGCTGCCGGCGGCTCTATTGAAGAAGTGAAAAGCGTGGCAGAGAAGGTCGTCGCGAATGTTCGTTCCATGGGTATGGCTCTCACCCCTTGTACGGTGCCAGCAGCTGGAAAGCCAAGCTTTACCCTTGAGGAAAATGAAATGGAAATAGGGACAGGCATCCATGGGGAGCCAGGAATTGAACGAAAACCAATCGCCTCAGCCAGTGCCATAGCTGAGGAACTTACTGACAAAATACTTGAAGATATTAAATTCAACAGTGGGGACGACGTAGCCGTAATGATTAATGGAATGGGTGCTACCCCCGAAATGGAGCTCTATATACTAAATAAAAAAGTAAACCAAATGTTAACAGATCGAGGCCTTACGATTCATAAAACCTTCGTAGGCGATTATATGACGTCACTAGAAATGGCAGGCTGCTCGATCACGCTGCTTAAACTCGATGATGAACTAAAAACTCTATTAGATGCGGAATCAAGCGCCCCCGCTTTTCGCATATAAGCAGAAAGGAGAATCAATGTGGAACTTCACGTACAAGATGTGATCACTTGGATGAATAAAACAAATGAACGACTGCAAAGCAACAAAGAATATTTAACATCACTCGACCAGGCTGTTGGCGACGGTGACCACGGAATCAATATGGCAAGAGGGTTTAATGAAGTCGTTCAAAAAATTGACGGGGCAGATTATGAAACTGTGTCTGATGCATTAAAGGATGTAGCGATGACTTTGATGAGTAAAGTCGGCGGCGCAGCAGGTCCTCTATACGGTACAGCTTTTCTAAAATTATCAACATCACTTAAAGGGAAAGACTCTGTCGATCAGGAAAGTTTTAAATCTGGATTAGAAGAAGCACTAGCCGGAATGAAACAACGAGGAAAATCAGATGAAGGAGAAAAAACGTTAGTCGATGTTTGGTCTCCGGTTATTGAAACATTTACGAACAGTTTCAACCCTGAGGACTTAGTTCAAACCGCTCAAACGGCTATGGAAAAAACGAAAGATATGAAAGCAACAAAAGGACGCGCTTCTTATCTTGGTGATCGTTCGATCGGCCACCTCGACCCAGGATCCGTTTCCTCTTTTTACTTATTTGAGTCCTTGGCCGAAACAGTCAAAGGAGGCGAATAAGCAGTGAAATCAGTAGGAATTGTACTTATCTCTCATAGTCCAAAAGTGGTCGAAGGGATTAAAGACATTCTCAACCAAGTCGCAAATGACGTACCTGTTGAATTAGCCGGAGGGACAGATCAAGGAGGCATCGGTACCAGTATTGAAAAAATCCAATCCGCCATTGACCGGGCTCACACTGATAGTGGGGTACTTATCATCTACGACCTTGGAAGTGCAATGATGAATGCTGAAGTCGCGGTTGAAATGAGCGAGTTTGATGATATAGAAATTGCGAATGCTCCCCTATTAGAAGGTGCTTATGTAGCTGCAGTTGAATCAAGCATGGGAAAAAGCTTATCCGAAGTACAGCAAGCAGCTGAGCAAGCGTTGATAGATTAAACGTATATTTAAGAGATAAAAATTAAGCTGGAACATAAGTAAAGCCTTGATGTCAAAAAAACGAACGATAAAAAACTGCATAAGGATACCAGGTACCGAAAGGCTGAAAAAAGCGAAGTGCCAAGTGGGAATTTCAGTACCTGGTACCCGGTGCGCACGAGCCTCATTTAATGTTCAACTGTTTGGCTGCGTCTTCGCTGCACCATATATTCCACGGCACCTGTACCAATGAGAACTCCGCACACGATCAGCACTAAACCTGATAAGTGGTACCATCTAATAGACTCTCCCAGGAACAACGCGGCACCCAGCAAAGCAAAAAAAGTGTTAAAGTTAATAAAAATAGCCGATTCCGCTGGACCTACCTGCCTTATGGCAAAATTGTAAACCATATGTCCAAACGCTGTACAAAGTAATGCACTAAACAAGAACACTGCCCCTAGTTCTGCATCAAACAGCCGAATAATTTGGCCTGGATTCGATTCCACAACTAAGCTAAGTAAAAAAATAAACACGGAACCAAGGACAAGCATATATCCTGTCAGCAGCCGCGGATCTAAATCGGGATTTAATTTGCTAATTAAAATAAAGCTGAACGCCTGTGCCGCAATTGAAATAAAGACGAGTAGATCACCAATAGAGACCCCCGTCAATCCGCCAGATCCGACGAGCGTTGTAACAATTACACCGGCAAATCCAAGTAAGAAGCCTAAGCTTTTAAAAATCGTCACATGCTTGCTTAATAGAATCGTAGAAAGCACCATTGTTAAAAGCGGTCCTAATCCAACGATGAGTCCAGTGTTTACACCTGATGTAAGCCTTAAACCGAGCGCCATAAAAGCATGGTGAACAATTACATTGAATATGGCAATATAAAAAATAAGAAGCGTTTCCTTTTTAGTTGGCCATCGCAGTATTTTCATAAAATGCATGATCACTAACACACCTAACCCTGCTGCAAATATTCGAACCGATGTTAACAAAATCGGATCAATATTCGTCACCAGCACTTTAATGGCAGAAACATTAAATCCCCACACCATCATAACGAAGAGGAGCAATATGTACATACGTGTCACTTTATCACCAAATTTCTTAAATTCATGCTTCACCCCACTATACTACGAATTCCAAGGCGTGACAGATAAAGTTTTTTCCTAAGCTAGAAAAGTTTCTTCCTGCTTCCAAGGAAACTATGATAAAATATTACGTTACTTACAAAAAAAAGGTTGATTTACTATTGAAACATTCACAACCCCCATTTAATTACTGGTTAAACCGATTACTCGCTTCGGATCCAGGACGAAAAAGACTTCACCAAGCTGGTAAAGCAACTATCAGCCTGATGTCCTCTGTGTTTACTGTCCTTATCATCCTAAATGTAGCTAACGGTCCAGAACTTACCCCCGCTATAATGGGGGGAATTGCAGGCATGCTGGGAATTCTAGTAGTTAATGATGAAACGACTGAACTAAAAAAAGGAACGACGCTTCTGCTCAGTGTATCCGCTATTGGTGGAGTCACCTTCGGATCACTCTTAGCATGGAATGTAGTTTTTGTCTCGTCTTTAATGATTGCCATTATATTTAGTGCATTCTATTTTTCTAAATTCGGAAGCCGTTACTTCTCCCTGGGTATGATTGCTTTTCTAACCGTTTATTTTGCTTCGTTTTTACAACTGCCGCCTCAACAATTTCTTTGGTTTTATTTGGCGATTCTTATTGGAATTAGTTTTGCTTACCTCTATAACTTCATCATTTTTAAAGGAACCGTTCAACTTTTAAAAAGAAGCATGTATTCTTTTCATAGACAAGCAAATCTCACATTCCAGCTGCTTATCGATATGCTGGAGGACGAGGAGATTGATGAGAACCGCAGCAAACGATTAACAGCAAACGTTAAAATTCTCCGCGATTACGCCGGGCATGTGTCCACCGACTTAAACACACACGATATAAAGGAATTGTGGCCAGGTCTCTCTTCTTCTCAAGTGAAGCTTTACGTATTTGATACAGCTATGTTCGTTGCTACTCTTGCTGATTCGCTTGCTCAACTAAAAAGAGATGAAGCTCTCGAGCCTAATGGTTTGCGGACATTGCTTGTTCATGTAATCGCCTCGCTGCAGAAAGCCGATGTCCTAGCGGTGAACTATGAAGAAAGAAACTTAACAGAGGCCCAGCTGGCTACCGACGAATTAAGAAGCAAGATTAACGACTTATTTAAACAGCAGGGTGAGCCAGAAGGTCGATTGTACTTACTTCGTCGAATTGAATCGATCGCTCACCATGTCACTCATGCAGCCTTATCGATTCAACGGATTAAAAACGAAGAATCACCTGATCGTTTGGATAAGGACACGAAAGAAGAGCAACCTCTAACCGAAGAAGAAGAGAAAATAAAAGGTCTTGAGCCAACGACTAAAAAGGCATTTCAAGCTTTAGTAGCAGGATCTATTTCAATTGTTGTCGGATACGTCATTTCACCGATTCAGCCTTACTGGGTCGTCCTCACTTCCTTTATTGTTTTACTCGGTACTCAATCAGTTGGTCGCATTTATTTAAAAGGACTTCAACGTTCGATCGGAACGATCATTGGGGCTATTATCGGCTTTTTTTTAGCAAAAACAGTGTCCGGTCATTCTGAAATTGAAATATTTCTATTATTTGCCGTCGTGTTCTTTGCTTTCTACTTGTTAACGGTCTCCTATATGATGATGAGCCTATTTATTACCATGCTGATTGCCTTTATGTATGATTTATTATTAGGGGGAATTAGCTTTGAGCTGCTGGGTGCCCGGGTTATCGATACCATTGCAGGGGCTGGAATTGCTTTACTCGTTTCCTCGTTCCTATTTCCTACGAAAACACGAGATAAAGTTTATGAAACCTTTACAGATTATCTCGACGAACTTAAAAATTACCTTACCCCTTACATTCGCAGTTTCACAGAAACCACTGATGTAAAAGCCCTGACCGACCAGGCGTTCACACTCGATGAGAAACTACAAATTATTCTAGATGAAGCAGAACCCGTGATGAAGCATCCCGGTACACGTCGTCACTCTGAACTGCCAGAGTGGGTCACCATTTTCACGGCAATGAATTACTACGCCGATCACCTGGTAGCCTCTTCTTATCAGAAAAACATAGGCTTCCCTAAAGAAGTACAAGACGTTTTCCCTGTTCTCGAAGAAAAACTTGGCCATAACCTTACAACAGTCAAACAATTGCTAAATGGAGAAGCCGCTTCAAAGGAACTATTTTCATTAAAAAGGGAAAGAGAACTCATCGAGAGAGGAGCACCTCTCGAACATCAGCATTACATTGATCTTGTGCATCATGTCTACTATATTTGGCGCATAAACCAGTCGCTGCTTCTTTTAGGAGACAAACTAGGTGCTATCGAAATACAGGATGGGACAAAACTGAATAAAGCATAAAAATCCGAACGATTCTGTAGAAATCAGTTCGGATTTTTATGTTAAAGAGTAATTACACATCGCTCCGTCAAAATACTTCGTTTTCCTTGGGCACGGCCTCAGCTTCCTCTTGCGCACCGGGTACCAGGTACCGAAATTCACACTTGGCACTTCGCTATTTTACAGCTTTTCGGTACCTGGTACCCTTATGCTCCCTTGCTGCAATAGAGCTGCTCCACTATTGCGGTATTTTGACTACGCTAATGTTCTGCGGTTATACGAATGGTCGTTTTTTGACATCTCTACTTCACTTATGTCCCAGCCTCTTCTCTTTTATACAAGCTGACGATCCCAATGACGATGTTTAGCAATCGCCTCAATAAATTCATTTACAAATTTTTTCACATCATCTCCATGCACGACCCCTGGACTAGAAGAGATACTGACTTCTTCGAGCCATTTCTTCCCCTCATGTGTTGCACCGATCGGCTTACAGTGGGAGAAGGCTTCCTGAATAAAATACAAGGAATCCTTATGAAACTGCTCACTTACCTCGTCACCGCCTACCGCATAAATGGAATCAAATAAAACAGATTCTCCCGTTAAGAACGTATGATCTGCTTGTAACTCTGCCCCATCAGACCCTTTTATAGTGCCTAGCTTTTCACTCACAATTTCCGGCTGAGCTCCTCTGTCTTTAAGCGCAGAAATAATGGAGCTGACTTCTGAGCCGTCGAATCCATTGGCAACTAGTACAGCTACTGTTCTCGTATCCGGTTTCTTAGGAGAATTCTCCTGACTAAGAGCAGGAGAAGTTTTAGTCACGTCAGATCCTCCGCTTTGAGGGATGTCACATCCAATGTTTTCCGCAAATCCTTGCGCCAACTCCAAGCTGACATTGGCATACATGTCCACAACCTGCTGCTGCACAGAAGGATCTTTCACTTTTCCTAATTCAAAGCTAAAGGCTTGAATAATATGCTGTTTCTCAGCATCACTCATACTGTTCCAAAATAAGGCAGCTTGAGAAAAATGGTCTTTAAAGCTCTCGCTTCTCGCCCTTACTTTTCGACCTTCTACTTTCTCTTGATAATGAGTGAATCCTCCCTCTTCTTCACTTGCAGGTTCCGGTGTATTGTCAGCCAATGAATTTTTATGATAGCTGACGGGCCCTTTGTTAATCGTCATGCGGCTATAGCCATCCCGTTGATTATTGTGAAATGGACAAACTGGCCGGTTGATCGGAAGCTCGTGGAAGTTTGGCCCCCCGAGTCGAATGAGCTGAGTATCTGTATAAGAAAACAAACGTCCTTGCAGGAGCGGATCATTAGAGAAATCAATACCTGGAACCACATTTCCCGGGTGGAAAGCTACCTGTTCCGTTTCAGCAAATACATTATCGACGTTTCTGTTCAGCGTCATCTTCCCAATGATTTTAACGGGAACATCTTCTTCTGGCCATAGCTTCGTAGGATCAAGAATATCAAAGTCGAAGTTATACTCCTCATCTTCTTTAATGATTTGTACACCTAGCTCATATTCTGGATAATCCCCCGCTTCAATCGATTCGTACAAATCCCCGCGATGGAAATCAGGATCCTTTCCGTTAATTTTCTGAGCTTCATCCCATACGAGCGAGTGTGTACCAAGCACAGGTTTCCAATGAAATTTTACAAAGTGGGCTTCCCCACGGTCGTTTACGAAACGGAATGTATGAACCCCGAACCCTTCCATCATTCTAAAACTGCGCGGGATGGCACGGTCAGACATTGTCCACATAACCATATGCGCAGACTCCTGATTGTTCGCTACAAAATCCCAGAACGTATCATGAGCGGAGGCAGCCTGCGGCATTTCATTATGCGGTTCAGGTTTCACCGCATGTACGAGATCCGGGAATTTAAGCGCATCTTGAATGAAGAAAACCTGAATGTTATTTCCTACTAGATCATAGTTCCCCTCTTCTGTGTAAAACTTTGTCGCAAAACCCCGAGCATCTCGGACTGCTTCTGCTGAACCTTTATTACCTGCAACAGTAGAAAAACGAACAAAGACGGGCGTTTTCACTGAAGGATCTTGCAAGAATCCGGCTTTTGTATACTCTTTCATAGATTCATAAAGCTCAAACTCCCCATGAGCGGCAAAACCACGAGCATGTACAATTCGTTCGGGGATTCGCTCATGATCAAAGTGAGTCATTTTCTCTCTAAAATGAAAATCTTCCATTAATGTCGGTCCGCGTTCTCCAGCTTTTAAGGAAAATTCATCTTCTGACACCTTTGTTCCATGATTCGTCGTCATTTTCTTTTCACGATCATCCGTTCTAAACTGCTCTAATTGTTCATTCTTCTTATTTTCGTTTGCCATCCTTCTTTCCTCCTTAATTTGTTTAAGTATGTAAAAACAAATACTATATTCAAATACCTCTTTTATTTTCCAAATAAACCGCTTTCAATTAATTCCATGGATATTCACAGTACTTTATAACCAATATTTGTTAACCCGTGAAAGACATTTGCTTTTTTATGGCATGAATTCAGATAATTTCTGTGAAATTTTTCATACGAAACCAATAAATTGACAATTTTTTTGAATATTTCAAACAGTTCGATTGACTCTGGGTATATCTTCTATATTTTTCTATAATTGGATGTAGTCTTTTAAAGGAGGAAAAATATTTTGAAGAAAAAATATGTTTTGCCCATCGCTGTTTTATCGTCTGCATTATTCATAGGAAACATTGCACCCTTACAAACACAAGCGGTGAGTCCTCAAGCAAATACCGAAGCTGCTGCTAATAACTCCAGCCAATCGAACGACAATAAGCCTTTCTTTGTGAAAGAAAAGCAAGTGAAAAAAACTCAAGCTTCTTCTGCAAACGAAAATTCGGCTAAAGCCCACCTTAAAAACAATAAAGAGAAGTATAACATTGACTTACCCGAACAGAGTCTAAGTTCCGCAAAGGTATCAAAAGACAAACTAGGATTAACTCATGTAGAAATGAAACAACAAAAAAATGGCATTCCTGTAGAAGGTCATGAAGTAACCGTTCATTATGACAAAAATAACAACGTACAAGCTGTAAATGGCCAGTTCAGTCAATCCGTTGAAGATGAGGAGATAGATACAAAAGCTTCGTTGTCTAAAGAGGAGAGCATTCATGTTGCAAAAGCAGCAGTAGAGGCACCAGACAAGTTGGAGGAAGCTCCCACATCAGAACTTGTCATTTATCCTTTTAATGACAACAACCACCTTGCTTATAAAGTAAACGTAAACTTCTTAGGGGAAGAACCTGGAAACTGGTTTATTTATGTTGACGCTAAGTCAGGAGAGGTTGTGGATCAGTACAATGCCATTATGCATGCTGAAGATTATAAATCTTCAAAAGGAGCGGGACTCGGTGTGTTAGGTGATGAGCGTCAATTACATATCACCCATAAAAATGATAAAGAAAACGAAAAAGGTACAAATTTCTACTTATATGACAACTCCCATGAGGATTTAAAAGGCATTTACACATATGACGTAAAAAATGAGTGGGATTTTGACTCTAAGGAAATATTTAATTCCCATCGTGCATCCTTCAGAGAAGACTATGATCGTCCTGCTGTAGACGCTCACTATAATTCAGAAAAAGTCTATGAATACTTCCTTGAGGAACACGACCGCAATTCAATTGATGGAGAAGGAATGCAAATCGTGTCGAACGTTCATTTCGGAGAAGAATACAACAATGCCTTCTGGAACGGGTCAGAAATGACTTATGGAGATGGTGACGGAGAATTTTTCATTCCATTATCCGCAGGACTGGACGTGGCTGCCCATGAAATGGCTCATGGTGTAACTACTCATACAGCAGGATTAAAGTACCGCAATCAATCAGGTGCTCTTAATGAAGCTTTTTCTGATATCTTTGGGGCGTTAGTTGACGAAGATGATTGGGAAATTGGCGAAGATATCATGGCCGAAGAAGCTAAAGCTTCGGGAAGAACCTCTCTTAGAAGCTTGAGCGATCCGAGCAAATATCCTGTAGGAGACACTTATACTCCTTATGGAGATGGCAGCGGCATGTATCCGTCTCACATGGATGAATATTATGACCTCCCTCTTAATCTAGATAATGGTGGAGTTCATATTAATTCCTCAATCATTAATCATGCGGCTTACATTACGGGCGAACAAATTGGAAAAGAAAAGCTAGGTCAAATCTATTACCGGGCCCTAAATATCTATTTAACGCCAGATTCTGATTTTAGTCACGCCCGAGAAGTATTGATTCAATCAGCTGAAGACATTTATGGAGAAGGAAGCGAAGAAGCTGTTGCAACTGAAGATGGGTTAAACAAAGTAGGTATCACAGAATAATAGACAATATCAGGGCGTCAGTTGATACTGACGCCCTTTTATTATATAAGCCATAATACTCCCGCTGGTAAACGTTTCTCTTTATTTTCCAAATGGATAGTATATAATAAAATAAAAACCATAGAGATGGAGGAGCCACAAATGGGGTGTCATAACTTAATAGAACCAAGTCCTATCATGGAAATTCAAATGAATACCATTTCCAACATCTATCAAACCTACCACCATCTATTAAAAATGCATCCAAAAGACAAAGCTACTCAGCTTACGAAAGAATTTTGCTTAAAAACAGTTCCAATATCATTAGAGGAACAACTAGCCCGTTTAGAGTTTTTGTATATGAACGATTATCATGATGAAGTAAAAGCATTGATTCACTCTCCTCATTTCACGTATGAAGCAACCTCTCTTTACCATGTCCTTATCTCTCGCAAGGAAAAACTCTTAACTCATCAGGAGTTACGCTGGTTAGAATCTCTCACCTTTACCCATCCCTCGATTCAATGCTTGCATTATTTCACGATCGTTTATGGGTACTATGATTTAAAGCAATATGCTGGTTTTGATAAGTATATGGATTTATGCAATCAGGCTGTTCATAAGATCAATGAGCCGCTGTTTCACTATTTTATGAAGCTGCGTTTGGATGAAATTACCTTTCACCATTACTGGAAAATGAACCATACTTTATTAGCAAGAAAATATGCGTATAAGTTCATTAATAAAGTGATCTCACCGAATCAGCTTTGCAAGATGAATCACCATTTAGCATTAAGTCATGTGTTTGATAGCTTCGAAGCCTCCTACGGATATGCACAAACTGCTCTATCGATCGCTAAGAAAAATAATTTAGTCTTCGCCGTCGCTTCTATTGAACACCACACCATTCCATTTATTTGTGCGTTTCATCAAAAAACAGAAGGCATCACAAGTCCTGACCCGGTTGAAATGGCTCACATTGCCATCGCAGAGGAAAACTTTGATAAAGCAACAGAACACCTGGCTGCACTTGATGAACTCACTCCCTTCCAAGAGACTTATTTAGGGATCGCCACCTTAAATAAAGAACTACTATTACACGCTCATCATCGTTTCAAATATGAACTCAATGACTCTTTCTTTGCAAGACTTCCTCTGGAATATGAAAAGAAATTGAGCAAATACGTCTAGACACACTTTTGATGGTGTGTCTTTTTTTGTATTCTCTCTTTTTGTTTTGTAAAAATTAAGATAATTATGTAAAATCTCTTTTGCTTTTCTACAATAATGTATATAATTAATGTTAAATCCAGGAAAGTCGAGGTGTCTAAATGAATAGTCATACTCTTATCGAACCTGTCCACCTCCTTCAATTTCAAATGAGTCAACCCTCTAAAGTATATGAACGTTACCACTTCTTCTTAAAATCACACTCCAATGAAAGAGCAGCCGAGCTCACGAAAGACTACTGCATTGAGACCTCGTTCCAAACGATCGATGATCAATTGGCTTGTTTTGAATTTTTATATATGAATGATTACATCAATGACCTAGAAACTATCCTCCATACCAAAGACAATCATGCAGAACCTTCTTTTTTATATGAAAAGTTAATAAAGAGGAGGGAAAAAGCTTTTTCCCTCCATGAGTTAAAAGAGTTTGAATCTCTTATCTTCAGGCACCCCTCTCTTAAATGTCTGCATTTATTTATTATGATTTATATGTACTACGATTTAAAAATGTATACGGCTTTAGATAAATACATAGATCTTTGTTGTGTTCATCTGCTTGCCGTGAGAGAACCTTTATTCTATTACTACATGAACCTCCGATTTGATGAATTATCTTTTCACCATTACTGGAAAACGAATAACCTTATTCTAGCTAGAAAATATGCATATAAATACATTAGTAAAGTCATCGCGCCTCGAAAATTAAGCTCGATGCATCATAATCTATCACTTACTTATGTTTTTGAAGATTATGACTCTTCAATGTATCACGCTGACCAAGCACTGAAAATCGCTGAAACCCATGATTTTTCTTCAATGACCAAAATTTTAAAGAATAATACCATTCCATTTATAGCCGCCTTTCATCAGCGTACAGAGAACATGACAACCTCTGACTTAGTGGAAACTGCACATATTGCCCTTGCTGAAAACGAATGGGACAAGGCTCGTGCGATATTAACTAGTTTGCCAACATTAACACCGTTTCAAGAAAGCTATTTAGGTTTAGCCACTCAGAATTCCAAAATACTTCGTCATGCTCATCAAAGGTTTCTTCAAGAGAACGGTGATCTATTTTTTGCAATGCTGCCGCAACTTTACTTAAAGCGACTTAACTAATTTTACTGAGGAGGGAAATGAATGAGAAAGTGGATCGTAAGTCTTTTACTTGTACTAGGGTTCATGATTTCTCTTTCCGCGGAAAGCTCAAGTGAAGCTAAGAAGGATCCTGGCAATGGCGGAATTGGAGCAGTAGTATCGGTACAGTCACATGATCCAGGAGATGGCGGGATCGGTAAATAAAGAAAAAGCAGCGGGCGCTCCCGCTGCTTTTTCTATTTAATATGGTTGTGCGTCATGCCCCTTTTCTTGCGCTTCCTCTACGGCATCTGAAGCTCCTGTATTTCCAATAGGAGACCCGCCATTTTTAGGGAGCTTCCCTTTTGCAGGAGTGATTTCATCAGCGAATTCCTCGCTCATTGCAGAATTTGCTTCTTCTATTGTTTTGCCTAATCCTTCAGCTACCCGCTTTCCATAATCTTCATCGCATTTGGAAAATAAGTGAATCATTTTGTGCTGAATATGAGGCTGGCACGGCTTTAACGAATTGACTAGATTCATGATTAGATCTTCTCGCTCCCAATCTTCGTGAAGGCGATACCTCTCTCCTGCCTGCTTGAAATTGTTTTCTCGATCAATCGTTTCTTTGATCAGCTTTCCTTCAGCGTAGGGTTGATGATGGTTCACTTCGTGTTTTGATTCTTCCAAACCATTTAAGGTGGACGGTTCATAATTCACGTGTGGGTTCACACCTTTAGGTCTGTCCACGGAATATGACATTTGCCCGCCTTCTTGGTTCGTCGCTGCATGCTTTTTAGGAGCATTCACAGGTAATTGTAAATAGTTGGCACCGATGCGATAACGCTGCGTGTCCGAATAGGAGAATGTTCGCCCTTGAAGCATTTTATCATCAGAAAAATCAAGGCCATCAACAAGGACTCCTGTTCCAAACGCCGCCTGTTCGATTTCGTTGTAGTGATGGTCTGGATTTTTGTTTAGTACCATTTTCCCTACTTTTAAGAAAGGAAACTGATCTTCCGGCCAAATTTTTGTATCATCCAATGGATCAAAATCAAGCTCTGGATGCTCATGATCTTCCATCATTTGCACACAAAGCTCCCATTCAGGATATTCGCCTTTATCAATGGCTTCAAATAAATCCTGAGTCGCATGGTTAAAGTTCTCCGCTTGAATGGCATTCGCTTCTTTTTGCGTTAAGTTTTTAATTCCTTGAAGCGGCTCCCAGTGATATTTAATTAAGGTTCCTTTTCCTTCCTTATTTACCCAACGATACGTGTTCACTCCAGAACCTTGCATTTGACGGTAGTTAGCCGGTATTCCCCATGGAGAAAATAGGAAAGTAATCATGTGCATAGCTTCTGGAGTACCACTAATAAAATCAAAGATTCGTTCGCTATCTTGAATGTTCGTCACTGGATCAGGCTTAAACGAATGAATTAGATCAGGGAACTTCATAGCATCACGAATAAAAAATACTTTTAAGTTATTCCCGACTAGATCCCAGTTGCCATCTTCAGTATAAAATTTCACCGCAAATCCTCTTGGGTCTCGAAGTGTTTCAGGAGAACCGGCCGGGTGGGTTACCGTTGAAAACCTTACGAGGACAGGGGTTTTCTTTCCAGCGCCTGAAAACACCTTAGCCCGCGTATACTTTTCAATCGGTTCCTCGCCGACCTTCCCATATGTTTCGAAGTATCCATGAGCTCCGCTTCCACGAGCATGAACAACTCGTTCAGGTACGCGCTCTCTGTCAAAATGAGATATTTTTTCGATAAAATCATAATTCTCTAAGGTAGCGGGCCCTCTATTTCCTACCGTTCTTATATTTTGATTGTTACGAACAGGATGACCTTGGCGAGTGGTTAATGTTTTCTCACCTTCGTCCTGTTTAGAAAAACGCCGATCATTTGGACCACCTGTACGTTGAGTATCGTTATCCACCTGAATTCCTCCTCTATAAAAGTGTTTTCTTCACTTGATGGTAGCTGAATTTATACTTTTACAGTTTTTCTTAATCGGAGGGTTTTTATCCCATTAATTACAAATAGTTCAAAATACCGTTTATCCACGGATTAAAGGAATGATAATGACTAACGTATCATGTTCTAATTAACATACGTTCAAGTGCTTTCTTCGCGTCAACAGCTATCGTATTTTCCACTTCGATTAGATTGACCGGTTTTCCTTCAGCAATGGATTCCAGTGACCATGTTAAATGGGGAAGATCAATTCGATTCATCGTTAAGCAAGGACACATAGTAGGGTTAAGAGAAATAATATGTTGATCAGGATGCTGGTGAATGATTCGATTGACCAAGTTCATCTCTGTTCCTATCGCCCAAGAGCTTCCAGACGGAGCCTGATCAATCGCCTCAATAATGTAATTGGTTGACCCTGCTTGATCAGAGAGGGCGACTACTTCCCTGCTGCATTCAGGGTGTACAATGATCTTCATTTCTGGATAGTTTTTCCGAATGTGATGAACGTTCGAAACTGTGAAATTTTCATGTACTGAACAATGACCTTTCCACAAGATAACTTTTACATCTTTTTTATCTTTCTCATATATTAGTTCCTCCTTAATAGGATCCCAAACAGCCATACGTTCCAAAGGAATTCCTAAGTTATATGCAGTGTTTCTGCCAAGATGCTGGTCGGGTAAAAAAAGAATACGTTCTTTCTGATTAAATGCCCACTTGATCATTTTCTCGGCATTCGAAGAAGTCACAGTTGCCCCCCCATTCTTCCCAACAAAGGCTTTAATTGCTGCTGTTGAATTCACATAGGTTAAGGGAACAATCGTATCATCAAAAGTACTCATTAGTTGGCTCCAAGCCTTCTCTGTTTGATTATAGGTAGCCATGTCAGCCATTGAACAGCCGGCACGCAGATCTGGAAGATATACCTTTTGGTCGTTTCTAGTTAAAATATCCGCTGTTTCTGCCATAAAATGAACCCCACAAAAAACAATCGACTCCGCTTCATCCTGGGAAGCAGAAATTTGAGCTAATTGTAAAGAGTCTCCTCGGGCATCAGCAAATTGGATAACTTCATCTTTTTGATAATGGTGCCCTGGTAGAAATAATGTGGTTCCCATCTTTTCTTTAATTTCACAGATACGATATGTAAGTTCCTCTGCATTCATTTGCATGTATTTTTCGGGAATCGTAGGAGTAGAAGCCTGCAGCGTCTCGAAAATAGTCATTTTAAAATTCCCCTTTCTAATTGGTTAACGTTTACACTAATGTCTAAAGAAGCAACGGAGTGTGTTAAACAGCCTAAAGAAATATAATCGACCCCACAATTACTGTATTTTGACAGGTTCTCTACCTTCACCGAGCCTGAGGCTTCAGTTATAATATGGGGAGGAATGAGTTGGATAAATCTCTGAATCTCTTGAACGGTTCGGTTATCAAACATCACGCAATCCACTCCTGCCTCGACTGCTTCCCTTACCTGTTTTTCAGTCTCCGTTTCTACCTCAATTTTCACCATATGCCCAAGTCTCTTCCGTAAGTGGTGTACGGCTTTAGTAATGGATCCAGCAAGAGCAATATGGTTGTCTTTAATCATCGCAGCATCATATAACCCATTCCTATGATTAAATCCTCCCCCCATCCTTACAGCATACTTTTCAAACATTCGAAGACCTGGTGTCGTCTTCCTTGTATCGCAGATTTTAGTGTGCTCGCTATGTAGATTCTTTACTGCAAGAGCCGTTAAGGTAGCGATTCCGCTCATACGTTGAACAAGGTTTAATACCACCCGTTCTCCTTTTAATAAACTGCCCTGATTGCCTTTAACAATTGCGACGACCTCTCCAGGTGAAACCTTTTCACCGTCTTCTTTTAATAAATGCACTTGAATAGAGGGATCTATTAGCTGAAAACCTGTAACAATTACAGAACCTCCACAAAATACACCTGACTGCTTCACCTGAAATTCTACTTCTGCTTCACGATTGTCAAATAAATAATCACTTGTTACATCCAAATCACCAATATCCTCAATAAAAAAATGTTCTAATGCTTGCTTAACTTTTAGCTGGTTCATAAATTCCCCTCACTTCTTTTCTACACTGAACCGTATGTTTTTTTAACCATTTCTCAGATTCAAAAGGATAATCGCTTCTATAGTGCCCCCCTCGACTCTCCGTACGTTCTAAAGCAGCTCTTGCTATTAAAAAGCTCGTTTGTAACATCGCTATAGTTGTCCATTGCTTTTTGCTAAGCTTTGCAAAGTCCATACGAAGCCATTGATCAAGCTTGAAGGATTCAATCCAGCTTAGTTGCTTCTGCAGCGACTTTTTATGGCGGACGATTCCCACATTCTCCATCATTTGATCTTGAATCTCTTTGATTTTAGGTAAACGATGACTTGAAAGATTAACCTGCGGCTTATGCTTTGGAACGAGCTTTATATTAATTTCTCTCTTTTGGTTTTTAATATAGTGAGCGAGTCTTTTACCGTAAACCAATCCTTCCAACAAGGAATTGCTCGCCAGACGATTAGCTCCATGAACTCCAGTACAAGCTGCTTCTCCAATAACATAAAGCCCTGGAATACTTGTCTTACCTTGTTGATCTGTTTCTATCCCACCCATAAGAAAATGAGAGCCGGGAGCAACGGGGACTTTATCTGTAAAGTGATATTTTCTACATAGCTTTGCCACTGTAGGAAAACGCTTCTCGAAATTAGGAATGGAGGTCAAGTCTAAATAAACAGGTTGATCATTTTTCAATGAATGAAAAATCGTTTGAGCAACTATATGCCGAGGAGCGAGGTCTCCCATTGGATGGACCCCATCCATAAGATAATTCCCTGCCCCATCTACAAGACGAGCCCCTTCTCCTCGAACCGCTTCTGTTATTAGCCCCCTAGTCTTTCCATTTGTAAAAAGTAAAGTTGGGTGGAATTGCATGAATTCCATATCTTTTACCTGTGCTCCCGCCCAATAAGCTAATGCGATTCCCTCACCAGTAGCTTGTATTGAGTTGGAAGTAAATCTATAAAGCTCTCCACAGCCTCCTGTGGCTAATACAACATGTGGTGCCGTAAAGGTGTGGACCTCTTCATTCTTGTCGAACGTTTTCACACCACAGCATTGACCCTCTTCATTAACAAGCAAGTCATATACTAATTCATTTTCAACTACACAAATATTTGATCCGATTTTATTTAGTAAACAATCTACAATCGAGGCACCGGTTTGATCTCCTCCTCCATGGACGATCCTTGCCAGGCTATGTGCTCCTTCTTTTCCAAGCTGCAGTTCATTGTTCACATATGTATCGAATTTACAATGAAAGGTCCTTAACTCTTGAATGACTTTTGGTGCTTCTTCAGTAAGGTGATAAACGGACCCATGGTCATTTATCTGCCTTCCTGCTTCGATTGTATCTACATAATGGAGATAAGGATGATCTTTAGGTCCGATGGCTGCGGCAATTCCTCCTTGAGCTAAGGATGAGTTATTATTTTTGACAGAAGACTTTGTGATAACCATCACATTTAAATGCCTGGGTAGATGAACAGCAAGCTGCAGTGCAGCCACCCCGCTGCCAACGATTATGACGTCATTTTTTCTCATAGTATTCACCTTAACTTTACAAGTGTATTGACACTTATATTTACATATATTTTAATAGATTACAAGACTTTTTAAAAAGGAGAAGAAGTATGAAATATTTCGATTTTGCTTCAACCTGTCCTATGAGTAAAGAATCATTACAAACTTATATAACCGCCTCTCAAGAATATTATGGGAATACAGAGAGTCTTCATGATGCTGGTTCCAAAGCTGAAACCTTAGTTGAGCATTGTCGAGCCACACTTGCAAACCTTCTTAAAGTTGAGCAGGAAGGAATTAGTTTTACGAGCGGAGGAACAGAAAGTAATATGCTGGCCATCAATGCTCTCGCTGAAGCTAAACGAGGGAAGCACATCATCATATCGGCTGGTGAGCATTCTTCGATCAAAAATGTGACCACAAAGTTAATGAATGCTGGTTTTGAAGTTAGTGAAGTTCCTCTAACGAATGAAGGTATAATCGACATGGAACAATTGCAGCAACTCATACGAGAAGATACCTCACTTATCTCTATACAGCATGTAAACTCAGAAACTGGAAAGATTCAGCCAATCGAGAAAGTCCATAAGATTTGTAAGAGTAATCATTTATTGCTGCACAGTGATTGTGTTCAATCTTTTGGAAAGATTGATTTATCATCAATTACTTCATTAGTAGACAGTTTTTCAATTTCAAGTCATAAAATATACGGGCCCAAAGGCATAGGAGCATTGTACATCCGCCCCTCGCTCTCTTTTCGCCCCTTTTTACCGAATGTGACGCATGAAAGCGGCGTTCGACCTGGTACGTTAAATACTCCTGGAATTGCTGCTTTCACAACAGCAGCCAAAGAAATGGTAATGAACCTTCACTCACACCAAAACCACACCCAGCAATTAAAACAAGAATTAATAAAACATTTGGATGAAGTAAAACAAAAAGTTGAAATTATCGGTTCAAATTCAGAAGCACCCATCCCTATTATTGGGCTTTGCATTGAAAATGTTAGTGGCCAGCACATGATGTTAGAAGCCAATCGAAAAGGTTTTTACTTCTCGACGGGCAGTGCCTGTCAAATGAGCAAAAACGCCCCCTCTCAAACATTATTGGCTATGGGGCTCTCTGAACAAAAAGCCCAAACTTTTATTCGTATCTCTTTTGGCAGAGATCAAACGTTAAATGATGTAAGAGGATTGGCAAGTGCCATAATAGATGTGATCGAAGGTGAAGATTATGAACCAGTATAATAGACACGCAAAAAGACCTAATCATAATGAACTATAGACATATTTCTGAAAATTTTATATTATGAAAACGATTACACTTATCGAAAGGAAGGGATATTACTTTGAAGAAATATCTTTTTACAATTGGATGTTTGCTTTTTTTATTGGCTTTTGTGCAACCGCTTGCATCAATCGTAGCGAATGCCAACGAGAACACGTATGATTCTGTGGTGCTTCGTGGAAGTGCAGACTCCCTTGATTGGGATTCAAACAACAACCCACTTACATACAACGAAGAGGAAGACAAATGGGTAAGTGAGCCGATTGCGCTTAAGGGTGGAAAGACGATTGAATTTAAATACGTATATGACGGAACATGGATGGAAGGCAGCAATTTAACATTTACACCGCCTCAGGATGGTGATTATATTTTCACTTTTGACCCAAGTGATGAGCGTAACGTAAATGTTCAGCTTGCTGATACATCTTCTGGCAGCTTAACATTACAGCTTAAAGTGCCTGAAGGAACACCCGATTGGGTGACTCCTACCGTCGCCTCCAGTAAAAATAACTTCAATTATTCCGTCAGTCCGCTTGAGAAAGTAGATGAGGGTACATATGAGATTGAAGTAAAAGGTGAAGTAGGAGAGACATTGGAATATGTGTACAGTTTAGGCGGCAAATCTTACAAAGAAGAAATTGACACGAACCGTGAAGCCGTTTTTACTGAAGATAATAAAGTATACGAGGATGAAGTAACAGCCTGGGAGACAGTTCCCGTCGCTAACGAAGTCACTCATGATTTTAACCACGACCCTTATACACCTGATCAAACGGATGAAACGACCGTTCAGGTAAGTGTGGAGCATTATGGACCAATCGATGAAGGCGCTATTTATTATACGACGGATGGTTCTACTCCAAGCGGTAAGCGCGGAGAAGCGGATAATGGCCAAATCACTTTTTTAGAAATGATCGAAACAGAGACGAATAAGGAAGGTTTACAAACCTCCATTTTTGAAGGAACGATTCCAAAGCAAAAGAACGAAACAAGAGTTAAATACAAGATTGATGTTTGGAACTCCGAAAGTATTGGGTCCCAATTTGCAGATAATAATGAATTAAATGCTGAGGATGCTACTGAATTTGCTTACTATGTAGAAGATTATCAGTCACCTGATTGGGCAAAAGAATCCATTATCTATCAAGTATTTGTTGATCGTTTTCATGACGGGGAAGAAAGCAACAATACTTCTGTAGATCCTACTTTACCTGAAGACGAAAGATTAAAAGGATGGATGGGTGGAGACTTACAAGGTGTCATCGAGAAGCTTGATTATATTGAAAGTCTAGGTGTGAACACCATCTGGGTGTCCCCTATTTACGAGGGACCTTATTCCCATGGCTATCACCCTACTGATTTCTTAAACATTGATGACCGTTTTGGAAGTAATGAATTGATGAAAGAGTTAGTCGATTTAGCTCACGAAAAAAATATGAAAGTGGTTTACGACCTTGTGCCAAACCACGTTTCTAATCAGCATGACTTCTTCCAAGATGCTGTTGAAAATGGAGAAAACAGCGAGTACTTTGATTGGTTTACGTTTACGAACTGGCCAAATGAATATGAAACGTTCTATGATGTTCAGGAATTGCCGGAATTGAATAATGACAATCAGGAAACGAGAGACTACATGCTGGATACCGTTGTACCATTCTGGATGGATGAGATTGGTGTCGACGGCTTCCGTTTAGATTATGCAAAAGGGCCAAGCCATAGCTTCTGGGTGGATTTCCGCCATGCGGTTAAACAAAATGACCCTGATGCCTTTATTTTTGGAGAAGTATGGGATGATCTCGATACCATTACTTCCTATACAGGTAAACTAGACGGCGCGATTGACTTTGAAACACAGTCCGCCATTACTGATGCGATGATCCACGGAGACAGCATGACCGAATTTGGTTCTTCATTAGAAACCATTTTTGATACGTATCATGAAGAGTTTGTTCCAGCCACATTCTTAGATAGTCATGATGTGCCCCGCTTTATTTATGAAGCCGATGGAGACGTGCAAACCATGAAGAACGCAGCAGCTATCCAATTCACATTACCAGGAGCACCGATTGTTTATTACGGGGATGAAGTGGGACTATCTCAAAGCGGAGACCATAACCTCGTGGATGAATGGAAAGACCGTTACTATCGTGAAATGATGCCATGGGATGAAGAAGAGCAAGACTTAGAATTGAAGGCCCATTACCAAGAGTTAATTGAGATGAGAAAAGATCAGAAAGCTTTAACACAAGGCGAGTTTAATGTCATTCATTCTGATGAGGATGTGCTCGTTTACGAAAGAACCATGCCGCAAAATAAAGTTGTTGTAGTCGTTAACCAGGGGGATGAAGACGTCACTATTGATTTGTTTGATAGCTATAATCAAAAAACACCAAACAATGTGAAGCTTCTTCCTTTACTAGAAGATGGATCTGAACTAAGAAGCAAGAAAGGTGAACTTTCAATCGAAGCTTCTGCTCAGTCTGTAGAAATGTACGAAGTGAAAGGAAAACTTAAAGCCAATTAATTAAGTAGAGCCCTCATAGCATCTTGTGATGAGGGCTTCTTTTTTGTGTATTTCAGTGTTGATATTATTCTATCAATAACAAGTTTCCTTTGCATGGGACGAGAAAAGGGTTGTAGAAACGACTCGCTTTTCGTGATGTCTCGTGGAAAAACGAGTCGTTTTCCTGCCCTAACGGGGCCCGTTTTTTCTGAAGCCTATCGATAGGTTTGGATGTAATTTTCACGGGGAAGTGTTGTAGTGAAATTAAAATTACCTTGAAGGAGTGAATAAAATATGCCATTTATTCGCGAATATACAAACGATGAAAATGTAATGGAAGATGTTAAGAAATTACAGCATAACGGTATTAACAGTAAAGATATTTATATCCTCACTCACGATGACGATCGCACGGATCGAATCGCCAGTAACGTAAATGCAAACACGATTGGCTTATCCGAGCAAGACGTTAAAACATTCTTAAACAATATCTTCAGTAAAAAAGGTGATGAGCTAAGAGCCAAACTGCAAGAGATTGGATTATCTGAAGAAGACGCTCATGAATATGAAGAAGATTTGGATGAAGGTAAAGTGCTGCTGATCGTTACAAGTGATCAAAACGTAGAGAGTCTATTTGTATAAGTAAAAAAATCTGCCCTGGCAAGGGGCAGAATTTTTTGTGAGCTTAGATGCTTATTGCCAAATCTTCTTATTTACCAGCGAATATACTCAGCTCAAACAATTAATGGAAGAACCCAGACTCCTTAGATTTTTTTATTAAAGCTTGTTTTTTCTTGTGTAATGGGCTCTTCCATTTCCTCATTCTCTTGTAGTTGTTCGACGAGTTCGGCTCCTACCTCAATCTCTTCTCCTCGTCCGGTAGCTCCCTCTTCCTCGTTCAAGCCATACTGACATAAGAAACAATTATACCACCTCAGACAGGGAAAATCTTACTACAATTCATTGAAGAAAAAAAAAGAGCTGTTAGTATAGACAGCTCTTAAATCGTTGTAGTAATGCGTTTAAAATAAGGACCTTGGAACATGAAAACGGTCACTAGTAATAATAAATTAACGGAGTAGAGAGGAAGTAACCCGGGAATCAATCTTATCGTAATCGCTGCTATAACCCCCCCTGTGATAAGGCCCAGTACTCTTCCTGGATGCATCAGCATAAAGTGAATAGCTTCTTTCACCGACCCTATTCCTTTTCGCCCAGCACTCAAAGGCAGAAGAGCAAGACTAAGTGTTATTATGATCCCTAAGGCTAGCATAAACGTACTACTTACAAATAAGTAAAACCAAATACCTTCAAACTGGAGACTAATCAACGTATTTACGCCTAAGATCGTAAGCAGGGCCATTGAAATTAAGAAAATACGATTAGCTCTCCAAAAGCAACGTTTAAACTCTTTAAAGCTATAAGAAAAAAGAGAAGCAGGACGTTCCCCGGCCATCCATTGAATCAGCAGTCCGGCGCAAACGACAGAAGCCGGATAAATACCTAACATCACTCCACCCGCAAGACAGAGTACGATCCATATTAAATTGACGATCGCTAAGCGCATGAGCCAATCACAAACGATGTAAATCCAGCCTCCTGTACCTGTCATTCTCTCACTCCCTTTACCTATTTATATCGAATCGATCAATGTGGATTGAATGAACGAGTGTTTTTCCATCGGTTGAGCGCACGTTGATTTGTTGTTCTGTCTTCTGAACCGGCAAATACAGGTTCGTTAAAGCCGTCTCGCCTTCGTTTAAGAAAACTTCCACGGAAGATTCGTCACACAAAATGCTGAGCTTAGCTTTCTTCGTTGAAGACAGCAGCTGTTGATGGAATCTGCCTGTGAAATCACTTGAAAATGAAGTCTCTTCTCCAAAATCACGCTCAAAATAGACCTCTTTTCCGTTTAGACCGATACTAAACTTTTTCCCATCTTCCCCTGCAAACAGCTGAACTTCAAATCCAGCCTCATATTCAACTTCCACTATTACTCTAAAAGGTGCCCTGGGCTGCCTTATCTCTACTTCTTCTCCCTGTTCTACTTCAAATGAAGAAAGTGAATGGAAAGATTCTTTATTTTCCTCCAGCGTTTTTACCGGAGTTTGGATAACCCGATCCTCCCCATCAATAGTTTGAAGAGACAGCTCTCTTGGAATTGACATGGCACTTCTCCAAGGGTGCGTCGGGACTTCATTGGCGTACTGCCAGTTACTCATCCAGGCAAGAACAATCCGCTGCTCATCTGGCACATCTGAGAAAGACTGAGCAGCGTAAAAGTCTTTTCCAAGATCCAGCCAGTAAATCTCATGCTTACGTTGTTCAGGCGAGAATGTTTTTCCATCAAAATCACCGATAAAATACTGCGTTCCTGAACCGCCTGCGGGTCCCCCTGCATCAATTCCAATTTGGAGCACCCACTTTTGCTCTCCTGTCGTTTGATGCTGAAGCGGGAAAATATCGGGACATTCCCACGTACCTTCTTGAGCGCCCCACCCTTCTCCAAATTCGCTGGCCAAAGACCAAGATTTAAGATCAGGAGACGTATAGAAGATTACTTTTTTCCCTGCTGCTAATACCATGGCCCATTGACGGCTAGCTTCGTGCCAAATCACTTTCGGATCACGAAAATCCTGTATATTAGGATTTTCGATCACAGGATTCCCTTCATACTTTTTCCACGTACGTCCTTGATCCTTACTATAGGCAATGCTTTGACGCTGCAGTTCTTCTTTGGCATGAGTAAACATCGCAATTAGACCATGCCCTCCATCGAAAAATCCACTCGTATCCTCCCAGTCGACAACTACGCTTCCTGAGAAAATATATCCTAACTCATCAGGATAAAGCGCAATCGGCAAGTGCTGCCATTTTAATAAATCCTTACTTACAGCATGGCCCCAATGCATGGGTCCCCACTTTTTGTTTTGTGGATGATACTGATAGAATAAATGATACTCCCCTTCAAAATAGACGAGCCCATTCGGATCATTCATCCACATTTCTTGAGGTGTAAAATGTAAATGAGGTCTATATTTCTCTGTTTTTACTAACTCTTTGTTTTTTTCCATATATTCAAATCTACTCCTTCACAATTAATTCTTAGAACCTGTGTGCGCAAGCCCTTGCACATAATACCTTTGTAAGAAGGTAAATATAATTAGCATTGGAATGGTTGCCACAGTTAATGCAGCCATGACTTGTCCCCACCTAATTGGTGGATCATTCATGAAGTATTGAAGGCCAATTTGAATGGTACGCATACTTTCATCAGAAGCCACAACGAGCGGCCACAAGAAATCGTTCCAATGATTGATGAAAAGAACAATGGCTACGGTAGCAAAAACAGGCTTAGATAATGGAACAATAATTCTAAAAAAGATTCCAATTTGCGAACACCCATCGATCTTAGCTGCTTCCTCAAGCTCCCTAGGAAAATCTAAAAAGAACTGTCTGAACAAAAAGATAGCAAATGCGTTTGCAATAAATGGGACGATTAAACCTGTGTACGTATTTACCCAGCCTAAGTCATAAACGAGTACGTACAATGGCAGGAAAATACTTTCGGGCGGGATAATCAGTGTGGCAATGATTACCCCAAGCCAAAAACCAGCAAGCGGGAATTTAAATCGCGCCAGAGCATATCCAGCCATGGAATTAACAATTAATCCAAAGATAATAATTCCAATGGTATAAATAAGGCTGTTCACAATGTAACGCATTAGATCTACACGCTGAAAGGCTTCCACATAATTGTGAAAGTATCCTCC
The DNA here is from genome assembly GCF_014636475.1 of Halobacillus andaensis. Classification (GTDB taxonomy): domain Bacteria; phylum Bacillota; class Bacilli; order Bacillales; family Halobacillaceae; genus Halobacillus_A; species Halobacillus_A andaensis. The sequence goes on along the minus strand of NZ_BMEL01000004.1, from coordinate 229,026 downwards.
CTCCACTTCGCTAGGTAAAGGAGGTAAGAATGCTTTAAGCGATGTCATATCTCTAAAAATTTGAAACTCATTTTTCATTGAGGAAACGAGCATCCAAATCAGAGGAAATAAAAAGATGACTGTTATAATAGATAATGTGACATAGAGAATAATCTTTTGTGTGAGAGTTTGTTTCATAAGCCCTATACTCCCCCTTCTTCACGTGTGAGCATGCGTTGGATAATGGTGACAGCCAACACAATCACTGTAAAAACAACGGCCATCGCTGAGGCATAGCCTACATCTCTATAGTTAAACCCGGTCTCATAAATATGATAGACGAGTGATTTTGTTGTCCCTAACGGACCTCCTTGGGTCATAATCATCGGTTGGACTAACAATTTAAACGCAGCTATCGTGATCGTAATAAAAATAAATAAGGCAATGTTCCGTAAGCCGGGCAAAGTGACATGTAAAAACTTTTGCCACTTACTTGCTCCGTCAATATCGGCTGCTTCGTACAAGTGGGTTGGGATGTTTTGTAACCCTGCTAAGAAAATCATCATTTGAAAACCGGCGCCCTGCCAAACGGACATAACAATAATCGAATTCATTGCTTGATCAGGACTATTCAAGAAAGGCTGAGCAGGTATGCCGAACAAGCCAAGTAATTCGTTAATCAAGCCTTCGTTCGGGTTATACATAAACGTCCATAAGATTGATACTACAACCAATGACATGACCACTGGAGAGAAGAACGCTGTACGAAAGAACACCCGAAATCGAATTTTCTTATTGATAAGCAAAGCCAGTCCTAAAGCTACTGTTAATTGAACGGGTACTACGATGGCCGCAAAATAGACCGTATTCCAAAAGGCTTGACGGAATTCTGCATCATTCCAAATGTAGGAAAAGTTTTCAAACCCAATGAAAGAAATATCATTAGGTGTTAAAATGTAAAAATCAGTAAAGCTGTAATAAAAGGCTGCTCCCATCGGATAAAGCAAGAAAATTCCTAATAAGATCAAAGCAGGAGCCAAGAAAAAGTAGCCTGTGGCGGCTTCCCTAAACTTTTGGGACTTCATTCTTTTCTTTTTGCGATGAGGCTTTTTATCAGCCACTTGAAGACGTCCCCGTGGATCATGATTGGCGTTAGTGTCCAACTGTTCTGCTGAAGAACTGTTAGATTTTTTCATGATTAACCTCCTTACCTGAACATATAATGGGGGCAACTGATCGCTTACTGCCCCCTCAATTAGTTAAAATTACTCCTTAAAACGTTTCATTTCTCGTTCGACTCGATTGACTTGCTGATCAATAACTTGTTCTACATCTTCACCTAAAGCTGCGGCATGAAATGCTTGCGCATAAGCATCCGTTACAACAGGATAAGCTGGCGTAGAAGGTCTAGCGTGAGCAGTTTCCAGAACTTGCTCCTTCATAATGCTATAAGGTAATTCATCGTATTTTTCCATAGAGTCAAATGCTGATTTTTGTGCAGGAGGCATTCCAGTTGCTTCAGATACAGTGATGGCAGACTCCTCATTTGTCATCCATTTCATTAACTCTGTCGCTTCTTCAGGATGCTCAGTATTTTCAGTAATGGCATAAGCCATACTTCCAGAAGGCGAAACTTTCTCATCTTTATAAGGGTAAGGCATCATCCCCCAGTTTAAGTCGGCTTCCTCTGCAGAAACAGAAATCCATGGACCACCGAGCGCCATTGCTGCATTTCCTTCTTCAAACTGAGTTTGACTAGGACTTTCACTTACGACGCCTTCTTCAAATAAAGATTTAACGTAGTTTAACGATTCAATGGTTTCTGGACTATTTAAGTGACCATCCACTTCCATACCATCTTCAGAAACAAGAGACCCTCCGTTTGACCAAGTAAAAGGAGCCCCCATAAACGTCAGCCATTCACCAACGCCCTCGTTCATAAATAGATTTAAACCATAGCGATCCTCCGTGGTTAGAGTTTTAGCATTTTCCATTAATTCATCCCACGTCCACGCCTCATCTAATGATTCTGCTGCTTCAATTCCTTCTTCTTCAAAAATATCTTTGTTGTAATAAAGCATAACGGACGCTTCCATTGCTCCTAGAGAGTAAAGCTTATCTTGGTAAGTACCTTGTTGAATAATGGAATCTACGTATTGGTTTTTTGTTTCTTCATCGATATACTCATCAATTGGACGAATAACTCCTGCATCCGCAAAGCTCGATACATAAGGACCATCAATCGCCATCACGTCCGGAAGGTTTCCTGCTACTAGCGCAGCGTTAATACTGTCGCTATAAGCGCTTGCTCCATCATCAATGATGACCTCCGCTTCCACGTGAATGTCTTCATGCTCTTCGTTAAACGCATCAATTCGTTCAATATATGCATTTGTTTCATCTTCACCTGTCTGGTGGATCCAGAAATCAAGAACAACATCTTCATCACCTGTAGCCTCTACATTAGTTTCCACTTCACCTGTTTCCACTGTATCCTCATCTTCCGAACTCTCACCTTCTGAAGAGTTTCCTGATGTACCTTCACTATTGCTAGAACAAGCCGCTAAGAATAACAACATAAAACCGAATAAAAAGATTGATAATTTATTCAACTGTTTCTCCCCCTTTTATAAAGTAAAAATATAAAACTAAGCAAGATAAGCTTACACTCACCTCCTTCAAGTAGTAAACGATTACGTAAACGATTACTTTTTTGTTAAAAATAAGGAGGTACCTTAACAGGAACCTCTTATAACCAATTCAGAGTTTAGCATGACTTCGTTTGTGCCTTCTGTATCTCCATGGATACGTTTTAACAATTGTTCCACCGCAGCCTTTCCCATTTCAAAAGCGGGCTGCCGCACAACAGATAAAGGCGGGGAAGCGATCTTCATCCAATCATAATCGTCATAACCTATAATTGCCATTTGATCAGGTACTTTTACGTCGTTCGCTTGCAAGTACGACACCGATCCCATTGTCATCACATTATTAGCAACAAACAATGCCGTGACTCCTTCTTTATGAAGCTCTTCAGCCAGTTGATAGCCTTTTTGAAAAGTAGCTGGTCCTTCTTTTATATAAGATTTATTAAAAGCAATGTGATGTTGAGCTAAAGATTCCTTATACCCTTCTAATCTTTCATCACTGGTCGTAATCCCTAAAGTCCCCGTAATAAAGCCTATTTTCTCGTGCCCTTTGTTGAGTAGTACTTCCACAGCTTCCTTCGTTCCTTGACGATTATTGACGAGAATCGTATCTCCTTTATAGCCTTGAGGACGTCGGTCAATGAAGACGACAGGGTATTCCCCATTAAACTGGTCTTCGTACCTATGTTCCTTTCCATTAACAGGAGCAATTACTAACCCATCAATATGTTGACGGTTAAATACTTTAATCTGATCCTTTTCCATATCTGCATTCTCATTCGAATTGCTTAGTACTAAGTTATACCCATTTTCCTTAAGTACTTGTTCAATTCCATTGGCAATTGACATAAAAAAGAAATTGGATGTATCTTCCGCTAATAATGGAACAAGCAGACCGATCGTATTTGATTTTCGACTTCTTAAACTGCGCGCCACCATATTTGGACTGTAATCCAAATCTTTCATAGCTGCGTAAACTTTTTCCTTTGTCTTATCTGCTACATAGCGAGTGCCATTAATAACATGTGATACAGTAGCTGTAGACACTTCCGCTTTGATTGCCACATCTTTAATCGACGCCATAGTAAAATCCCTCTTTCCTGAGGATGAAGTAAACGATTACGTAATCGTTTACCTTAAGTAAATAGTAAAACAAGAAAACGCTTTCGTCAATAGACAATTTACACTTTTCACGAAAGCCCTTCTCTCTCTATTTATTATAATCCCATAAAATCGTCCATTCTCCTTCTTCCTTAGCTGCATACACCTTTTGATAAAGGTCAAAATGTCCGTACTTCCCTTTATAAGTCTGAATCACTGTCATCATATACACTTCATTAAGAGCGTCGCGGTCCTCTTCCATCTTCCAATCCTTTATTTTTTCTGCACCTTCTACTTCATAGGAAAATGTGGTGACCCCAAAATGGTTCATAAACACATGAGCCCGATCTTGAATATAATGTCCTTTTGTAAATTTATCTTTCATATAAGGGTGAAGCAGCTGCCAAGAAGAAGAGAAATCTCCTTCTTGCTCATATGTATAAAAGTCATCGACCACACGTTTTGCTTGTTGCTCTGATAAATTAAAAAGGAATAATACGAGTGCTATGATAAGAGGAATTAAGCCAACTACGAGAATCGGCAGGATTTTAATCCTGTTCTTTTTCATGCATAATGTCTCCTTAAACCCGACGTTTACCACATTGTATGCTTAAGCAGGCCAGGATATCATTCAAGAACTAAGGCGCAAGCGCCTTGGTAGACACGACACGCATAAGCAAACCGGCCGGAGGGAGGCGGCCTTCCCTTCCGCAGGTCGGTTTGCTTATGACGCGAGTGTCTGGGCGCTGGAGCTGGATATCACTCTATAAAAAAAGATTGGAATTTTATAATTACCTAGATTACTAAAAAAGCTCCCGTCTATACGAGAGCCTTATTATCAAAAATATGAATCATTCTTTTTTTCCTCTTCTTTGTGGTGTTCCTCCACCATCCACATAATAAATTCTTTTTCTTCCCTCTTTAACTCTCTTCCCATTTTGTCAGTGAATTCTCTCTTTAAGTCTTGATACATTTTCTCCTTGTCCACAAAAATCCAACCCACCTTCATCCCCAAAAACTAAACTTTTATAAGTGTATCAAAAATACAGATTTAATGTGAGGGAGAAGGTGCAAATTACACTCATTCCCTATGTTATTTATTATAATAATGTTTAACCTTGCTTCAGCTAGGAAACTCAATACTATTCAATCATTTAAAAAGAGTGGGGTGATCCTATGCTTCAAATCGACAAATACTTTCCAAATACGTATGAAGAATCTAGAGATGAATTTCGCCATCTTCTTCATAAAATCCAAAAGAAATGGCCAGACGCCAGTCTCTCAACCAAATCTATCGGTCAAGAAAAGGATAATACCATTGACACCATCTATTCGGAGGCACTTGAATCAAATGAGCAAGTGGTATTCCTCACATCTGGCGAGCATGGAATTGAAGGCTATGCCGGTGCTGCTGTAATTCGAATGTTTGTTGATGAATACCTTGATCAAGTCGACCCTTCCACAGCTGGAATCTGCTTGATTCACGCCCTTAACCCTTGGGGAATGAAACATTACCGCCGAGTAACAGAGAACAATGTAGACTTAAATCGAAATTATTTTTATCATCCAGATTCCATCCCTTTAGATATTAATGAGAATTACGCAGAAGAAAGCAACTTATTTTTACCGAACGGTAAGGTAAAAGATATCAGAAAAGAAAAGACGGATCTCTATCATCAATTAAGCAGAGGAATGGCCGAACAAGGCTATCAGGGCGTCAAAAAAGCAAAAGGTATGGGACAATATGAATTTAAACGCGGTGTGTACTATGGCGGCACCACTCAAGAGGAATCAACGCTCTATTTAAAAGATAAGCAGAGAAAATTGCTTTCAACGTTTCCTAGAGTCATTCATATGGATTGGCACACAGCACTTGGCCCCACGAATGAAGTTACAATAGTAGTCTCTGAGCACGATCCACGCAATGAGGATGAAATGAAAGCAGATTATCAGGTGCAAAACATTCAAAAGTTTACACCTCAAAAGGTAAAAGGCGACTCTACAAATCACTTTTACAAGCTGAAGAATGAGGAATTCCCAGAAACTCATTTGTTTTCTGCTTTGTTTGAATTTGGGACGTTTGGAGCTGATCGCGAAGCAGAACTACGCGAGTTTACGACGATTATATTAGAAAATCAATTGTACTGGGAAGGTGCTGAACGGGAGGAAGATAGGCAATGGATCCTCGAGGAGTTAAAAAACATGTTCTATCCCCCAGAAGCGGAATGGAGAGAATCCGTTATGAAGGAAGCCCAGCTTGCGATTGAATCTGTTTTAACCAAAGAGAAAATTCTTAAATAAGAAAAGAGGCGAAGATTCGCCTCTTTCATAATGTCGAAAAAGTATGGATAAATGTAAACAAGGCCTCCTCTGGTTCCTACATTAGAGTCTGCAGAAAAGGAACAGGAAAAAGCGGCGCTTTCCGCGGGGCAAGACGGAAAGTCTCCTCGGTCTGCGACCTCCGTGGCCTCTCCTGTCTGCTCATCCTGCAGGAGTCGCCACTCTTTCCGTTCCTTTTTATATCATGAGGTGCACGGAACCACCTTATCATGGACGCCTCAAAGTCTCTGATCTATTAGGACGCGGCTTTTATCGAAAAAGGGTTATAGGAAACAGCGACACCCCTAGGGGAGATACGAATAAGGTGTGACCCCGGAGGGCTTATAAAGCCCGAGAAGCACACCATTCGCTCAGGGATAGAGAGTTGTTTCCTATAACCCTTTCCACTTCCTCATGCAGGAAGTGTTTACACTTTCAAGGTAAAAAGGTAAAACTAAAGTTTCTCTACAAGCTGACACTCTTATCCAAAAAGAGTGTTTTTGCTCATAATGATTTAGAGAACCAGTGCAATTGAGCTTAACTTTTTTAATTACTTGTCATGTGCTTTCAATGTTCTACTACACGTGCAGGTCTCTCGCATTCTTAGCCTTTGAGCATCCCTCACCATTACATATGACGGTTTGTGGTAAAATAAAAACTACTTAATTAGAGCGAACTGAAATTATCATTATAGGGGGGGAAATACTCTTGACTAATCCATATAACTTATCATCCACGGATTTTCACTCGTTACGCAAAGCTTCCAAAAAAATCTTTGAATTAATTAGTGAACGTCTTAACGTAAACACGGCTTATGTGACACGTAGAGGGAAGTCAGCAATGACGGTGCTAAGCTCCTATAATAAACAAGAAGAGATTATTCCAGAGGGGTATTCTGTAGAATACGGCGGAACGTATTGCCGGTTAATTATTTCAGATGATCAAGAAGCAATGACCACATTTAATCTAGAGAAGGACGAACTAACACAAGAACTTGAAGTCACTACTCAATTAAAAATGAAAGGTTTCCTAGGAGTCACATTAAAAGATTCCAGTGGTGAAGTGTTTGGCACTTTGTGCGTCATGGATCGAGAAGAAAAGAAATTCAGTGACGATGATATCCAGTACATGAAGTCTATGGCGGAAGTATTATCTCATCTTATTGAACTAGATCAGACAAAATACAATATGGCTTTTTTAAATGTTCCAATCATTCCGATTATAAAAGGGGTATCCATCCTTACCATTCAAGGCATCATTGATGAGGCCCGGGCGGATAAAATAATGAACAATGTACTTACTTATAGTGCAGAAAATGACATCAATTATTTTATTATTGATTTATCTGGACTACTTATCGTGGATGGCGTATTTCCAAATGTATTGATCAATATGGTTCAATCGTTACAACTTATGGGGATTGAAACGATCATTACAGGGATTACCCCGGACATTGCTCGCCATGAAGTGAACAATGTAAAATTGCTCTCTTTAAAAACGAAGACCGTGACGAATTTAGAAGCGGCTCTTAAATACATTGGCTTTTATTTAACTGAAAAGGAATAACGTGCTTCAGCATATGGCTGAAGCACTTTTTTTATGTCATTTCACTCACGACTTTAAACTCACCAAATCCCATACTATGGTCCCGAAACTTTTAGCTCCCCCTCCAAATCACCTACCCTCATCTAGTTACTTGTTATTATTTTCCTCAAAATAAAAGGAATTCCAATGTTCATTATTGAAGTGGTCTAGACAACAAAATTTGAAGGAGGATGATGATTGATGAAGAAAAAAGTCTTATCGGTGGCATTAGCAGGTACTTTACTTGCTACTGGAGCAGCAACAGGAACAGTATTAGCAGGTGACAACAGTGCCAACGGACCAAACTATGAGGGCAATGAAACGATTAAAAATGAACGCCTTCACAATTATGAAGAGATGGTCAAAGTATTGGAGAAGGCTGACAGTCAATCTGAAGCTATGGAGCTTGAAACTTACGGAGAGTCTGTAAAAGGACGAGACTTATACTTAGCAAAATTTGGTTCTAATGAAGACAACCCTACTGTGTTATTCCTTACACAGCAGCATGGAAATGAGACATTAACGACTGAAGGGGCTCTTAAACTTATTCAGAATTTAACTTCAAACGGTAAGAAAACTCAAGAAATTTTAGATAACGTAAATGTGCTTATTGCTCCACGCTTGAATGTTGATGGGGCTGAAGGAGATGTTAATTTCTCTTTAGATGATTACGTATCAGGTACACATACGCGCTACAACGCAAACGAAGTTGACTTAAACCGTGATCACATTGATCGTGAACAGCCCGAAACGAAGGCCTTTCATGAAAATGTTTTACAAAAGTACAGCCCCGATTACATGATTGACCTTCACCACCAAGGTACACAAACGACACTCGGTGATTCAGATGAGCTTGTATCAGGCTCTATTCTTTATCCAACGACGGAAAATGTAGATGATGAAGTGCTTCAACGTTCGAAGCAGCTTGGTTCTGTTGTTTACGATGCTGTAAGTGATAAAGGATATGGCTTACTTTCTAAGTATCCTGGTGGATCAGCAGAAACGATCAGCCGTAACGGTCTTGCAGTAGAATATGATGTCGCCACGTTATTGTTTGAAATGCGTGGAATGGCCGATCACGAATACGATGATTATGTCCTGGGACAAAAGAGCAACGGGAAGCTGATCCAACAAGCTGTTACAGCAATGGAAGCAACACTTGAAGCTTTAGCTGATGGTTCTATTAACGAGGCAGACACGTCCTTCTGGGATGACCTTCCTGAAAGTGGTTATGGCGAATAATAACAATTTGAGGAGTGGAGAACATGAAGAAAAAAGTATTCACTGTTGTCAGTACTCTAGCCCTTTGTACAAGTTTAGCGATGCCAACATATGCAGCAGGGAACCATCCAGGTACACCTGAGCAGCAAAATTACAACAGCTCTGGTTTTACCGACTATGAACAGCTTGGTAAAAAACTTGAGAAGATTGAACAATCAAGTCAAGGTCGTGTAGAAGTTGAAGTCGTTGGACAATCCAACAACGGTCGAGACATTCACCAAGCACGCGTCGGAAATGGAGATCGTGTCATTTTAATCGAAAGTGAAATACACGGCAATGAAAAAACCGGCACGGAAGCGATTTTAAATCTACTTCAGCATTTAGGGTCCAGCAACTCTCCTGATGTAAAAGCTTTGCTCGAAGAGGTTACACTTGTCACACTGCCTAAAATGAACCCAGATGCTTCAGAACTCGATCGCCGGGGGAATGCCATGTCATGGGAAGAAGTACTACAGGACTTCCCTCAACTAGAGGGTGCAGATGGTCCGACGTGGAACCACTACTATTCGGAAAATGGAGCCACTTTGCAAGGGGATGACTATTCATCTCAACCTGGATTTGATGTGAACCGAGATTTCAATCCGGATTTAGACTACACTCCTGAACCAGAAGATGTGCCGGGTTCTTCTTCAGAACCCGGATGGTATATCACACCTGAAGCTCAAACCGTTCGAGATGTATATAAAGGATTAGAAGACGAATTCGGTAAAGTCGATGTATTTGTAGACTTACATCACCAGGGACTTTATTACGTGGAAGGGACGTCAGATCCTGTCACATTGTCGCTGTCTGGACAGTTCGTTCCTGACCCTTCAAGCGAAGCAGGTGCTAAATATGCAGAGTACGAAGACAACTATGACTACGATTTCTCACGCCAGCTAAATTTAGCTGCTTATGATGCTCTTCAATCTATGGGAAGTTCACCATTTGACAACATTACGTTGTACAGTCAAGGGCTGGACTTGCCGGGTACGGCACTAGGCTCTTTTGCTTTAAACGGAAGTGGAACCGTTCTTTTTGAAGTTACGGGACAAACACAAAGCATGGGACAAAAGAAAAAAGGAATGCTTGTTAACGCCGTAGAAACAGGGTTACAAGCAATTATTGAGGGCGTAGCAGACGGCTCAGTGAATGAGCTTGATCCAGAACGCTATGAAGATATTCCTGAAACCTCTTATCGACCAGGAATTTAATAGTAAAAAAAGCTGTCCTCTAGTGAAGAGGACAGCTTTTTTATTGAAACGCTCGTATATCTCCTTCTTCTATTGCCACTCCAAAGGATATCTCTTCTAAGTACGTCCATATATCATCCTGGTATTGCTCTCCAGGGTTTATGATTTGATCATCTTTAATTTTCCACGGTTCAAAATTCATTTGCACTTCTCCGTTATGTAACTCCACCTGTAGCAAACCGGTTTGAGCTTGAGCATCTTCTACATAATCCGGGAATAAAAAATTCCCTAATGAATAGGCCACAGGTGTCCCATCAATTATTTCAAATCCTTGCAGTACGTGAGGATGCGAGCCAATGACAGCATCAGCTCCAGCATGAACCATGCGAGTGGCATAATCCCTCGTTTCTTGTTCAGGAATGGCTTCTCCTTCATTGCCCCAGTGCATATACACGATCGTATAATCAGACATCTCGTTTGCTTTTTTAATGAGTTCAAGACAACGCTCTTGTTGATAACCGCTGGCGATTCCAGGCTGCTCTCCTATGGCATACCAGTCCGTACTAGGCAATACTTGTGAGAATGCAAGTACACTGACCGTCTCCCCGTTCAATTCAATCGTATGAGATTGATAGGCCTCTTGTTCGTTATGTCCAGCACCTGCATAATCTAAATCATATGTATGTAAATAAGACAACGTATCTACTAAACCTTCGCTTCCGTAATCCAGCGTATGATTATTGGCTAGTGATACAAAATCAAATCCGGCCTTACTCAGTCCTTGAAGATTTTCTGGATCTGTTCTAAAGTTATAGATTTTTTCCTCTTTCACTCCACGATCTGTGACTGCTGTTTCAAGGTTCGTGAGCGCATAATCAGCATTTGAAATCGGTTCTGCGACCTGCTCAAAAGGATATTCAGGTCCTTTATCCTCTATTGTTTGATCCAGTGACCATTCAAACATCACATCACCAGTGGCTACTAGTTCAATCGGTTCATGTCCATCTGTGTTTGTACCTTTAAGAGCTGTTGCATCCTTCCAGCTCATTTCGCTGAACGTTTTATCCGAATGTGCGGCAAACGTTTCTTCCTTTACCGCTTTTGAGTCCTCCACCAAACCACTGCATCCCGTCAAAACTAACGATAAAATAAAAACAACACGCACCAAAAATGATTTCCTCCCTATGGTTACACTGTTAGATCTTCCCATCCATCATAGTGGAAGATCCTTAATTTGAATAGAGAAGAAATGACTACCAATTGCTGCTCTTAGCTCGTAAAAAAAGCACCCATCCAATTAAACGAGATAGGTGCTTTTACCTATTTTTTAATAAAACAACTTCGGTTTTGGAGTATCTCCATACTTTACATCATCTTCCTTTTCTTTAAAGTCATCATCGATTAACGACGAGCACTCTTTCGGAAAGTCGAAAGGTATGAACTGTTTATAGTTTAACGGATCAATCTTTGCGTCTAAGTAGCGTCGGGATGGATGATCGACTGGTCTCAGTCCTCTTTCCTTCTGCTCCTTAAGGTGTTCGACAATAACAGAACCAATATATCTTCCTAGACGAAGCCCTTCTTCATTGTCAGAAGGAAAGTGAACTCCTCCGTACAAACGGCTAACCGCATCATCTTCTGCAATATTTTTAAGCTTTTTCGCCTCTCTAGGAAAGAAATAACTTAAAATCACCTCCGAACATCCTGACATCGTGGCGTGACCGGACGGATAAGTTGGAAAACGCGGTGTACATAATAAAGTTTTCATTTTTTGATCGTATTGATTGGGTCTTGCTACGTCCCATTTGTACTTCAAATCCCAAACGATAATCATCGTATCATTCACAGCCGCCTGAACTACAGCTAATATTCTGGCTGCAGTCGTTGGACTGACGTCATACGTATCAATCAGGCGATCGATCACCGGTGTCCACTGCTTCGTCGGTACTCCCGTTCCATAATAAATTCCTATGTTCTTTTCCTCAGGTGTAAGATGTTTTAACGTTTTTTGTACCTCTAACAGCTCTTTTTCGAAATCGATACGACTGGGAGGTTCAATCGGTAATTTCATTTTTTCACCATTCGGTTTAAGGTAGTGACCATGCGGATCTCTCTCGAGCATTATAAGAGGCCACGACCCGGCCAATGGCGTTACTGGATCGTTAGGTGCATGCCGCTCTCCCGCGTATGGTTCCTCTGACCATCGCAAATAATTTTTACCCACCATTTATCATCTCCTCGTGTTTATAACCTATATTATGAAGAGAGTTCAAGAAGGTATTGGACACTTCATAACATTTTAAGGTTCACTTTTGATGAATAAGGGTATCGATTATCGACATTCATCGTTCGAATGAAGGGGGATATATATGTTAACCAACCAAACATTAACTTCACTAAAAGGAGGCTGGCTTCTCCTTCGATCAATCGCTGTGATCTCCTCTAGTATAGCTACGATCGTTTCTACTGTTCTTCCTTTGTATCTCTACACTTCGATTTCATCTCAAGAATTATATCCATTATTTTTTCTATTAATTCTGGGTGCCTTTATCATTCATGGTGTCCTTACACATCTTTTAAACGACTATGTGGATCATAGATCTGGGACGGACCAATACAGCCCCGCGATTTTGTCGGGAGGCAGCCGCGTGATTCAAACAGGTTATATTTCTCCAGAGAATCTTTGGCGTACTGGTAAAAGTCTTCTATTACTTTTAATCCTGGTGGTACTCACCTTTTTATTTTTTGGCTATTATAAATTAGCAATCTTGCTATCTATAGGGATATGGGGAGCCGTTTCTTATTCCCTGCCCCCTCTTCAATTTAGTTATCGCCCGTTCATAGGAGAATGGCTTTCGACCTTCCCGTCTGTCTTATTCCTAGGTTTAGCAGGGGCATGGCTAACGTTAGACAGTCTCCCTGAATGGGTCTGGCAGAACGCTGCATTAAACGCCCTTTTCTGTATAGCCTGGGTGATGGTGCATCATATCCCCGATCGTGATGCTGACAGACAAGCCACTCCAATGAAACGAACGAGTGTCGTATGGTCGATAGAAAAATTCGGTTTAGCATTCAGCAGACTTCCCGCCTTGCTTTATTTTGGGTTAACCGGCGCCTGTGCCGTGTGGTTAGGATTGGAGCGAATCGAGGCTGCAGTTGGTCTGCTTGTTTTAACTGGAGCAGCGATCATTCTTGTGCTAAAGATGGAAGTGCAAGATGATGAGCAGGTTTCATCCTATGAAAAAATCATCTTGATTTTGGCGATGATTAATGCCGTTTGGCTCGGAATTTTTATATAAAAGGTTTTGGGTGTGTTACATAATCTTACAACTTCATTGAAGCTAATCATAAAATTGATTATTCTGAAAATTACATTCCTAGGAGGTTGATTATGGACCACAAAAACTATTTATATCAAACGATACATTTAGCAATTGAAAACATACAATCCGACGGTGGACCCTTTGGGGCGATTGTCGTCGACCAATATGGCAACATTGTGGGAGTTGGACAGAACAAAGTCACCTCCACTAATGATCCCACGGCCCACGCTGAAGTCCAGGCAATTCGTAAAGCCTGTGAAAACTTAAACACCTTTCAGCTGAAAGATTGCGTCCTTTACACGAGTTGTGAACCTTGCCCCATGTGCTTAGGAGCAATATATTGGGCTCGAATAGAAAAAGTGTATTACGCAGCTGATCAAAAGCTGGCAGCAGCTGAAGGATTTGATGATCAATTTATTTATGAAGAAATTAATAAAGACTATGAAGAACGATACATCCCCTTTCACTTAATTGATTTAGAAGAAAAGAATTTACCATTTGAAGAATGGAAGAAACAGGAGGAAAAGGTTGAATATTAATTAGTCCTTTTAGGTAATAACTCTTACTTAAATTTATAAACTCCAGTCAAACGACTGGAGTTTTTGTTATTAAATTAGCCTTTTTAAAATTTTTTAATTTTTATTACTATTTTTATTGTAATGAAACTATTTTTTGTGTAATAATAGTACCTAACAAATGAAAACCCTTACTTTTTATTAGAAAAGGAGCGATAGTGATGGTCGTGAGCTCTGCATCTCGCTTAGAAAAAAAGAAATCTACAGAACATGAATACCCTAGACCACAATTCAGGAGGGATGATTGGTACGACTTAAACGGGGAATGGGAGTTCACGTTTGATGATCGTGATATTGGAGAACAAGAGGGGTGGCATAACGCCTCGGAAAAGCTTTCTCAAAAAATTCAAGTTCCTTATGCCTATCAAAGTAAAAAGTCTGGCCTCTATTTAAAAGAGGAACATGAAATTGTATGGTATAAAAGAAATTTTTATTGGGAGAAAGCTTTGGACAAGGATCTGCTCCTTCATTTTGAAGCAGTTGATTATTACACCAAGGTCTGGGTCAATGGTCAATTTATTGGGGAGCATACAGGAGGGCACACACCGTTTAGCTTTTCAATTGCCTCGGCTGTTCAACACGGGGATAATTCCATCGTAATACGAGTGGAAGATCGAAATAGTGTAGAGCAGCCTATAGGAAAACAATCCTGGAAATCTTCCAACTTTTTATGCTGGTATACACGCACAACCGGCATTTGGCAGCCGGTGTGGCTTGAAGAAGTTTCACCCCTTCATATCAAACATGTAAAAATGACACCAAACATTGAGCAGTCTACTCTTCAACTTGAAACCTTGCTTCCCCCTCATCAATCAAAAGCTTATGTGGAAGCTCATGTGTATTTTCAGGGAGAATGGATCAATACCGTAGGAGCCGCGGTGAAAAAAAATCAAACCAGTGTTGAGATGACCGTGGATGTTGAATCGGATCAAGCTGACTTTCGGGTATTTTACTGGAGTCCGGATTCACCACAGTTGTACGATATTTCTTTTGTCTTACTACGTGAGGAAGAAGTAATGGACGAGGTAAACAGCTACTTCGGTATGCGCAGCATTGAGGTAAATGATGACAAAATACTACTAAATCGTGAGACATTTTATCACAAATTGATTCTCGATCAAGGATACTATAAAGACTCATTGATGACGGCTGACTACGAACAAATGAAAAATGATCTCACAAAGGTGAAAGAAATGGGCTTTAACGGAGTGAGACGACATCAAACCATTGCCGATCGTAGGTATATTCATTTATGTGATCAACTGGGACTAGTCATGTGGGCAGAGATGCCGAGTATCTTCCGATTTACTGACCAATCAATGAATGCAATGCTTCAAGAAAGCCGGGAAATGGTCCACAAGCACATTAATCACCCCTCCGTTATCGTTTATACCCTAATGAATGAATCATGGGGAGTTAATGAAATCTACCATCGGGCAGATCAGCAGAGTTTTGTAAACGCTCTCTATTATCAAACAAAAGCACTGGACCCCTCGCGTCTCATCGTCGGTAATGATGGATGGGAACACACATTAACGGATATTCTTACGATTCATGATTACAATTCCAATGCAGATGAACTTGCCAGCAGTTATGAAACCAAAGAAAAGTACGTAAATGGAAGCCCTTCTAAAACAAGTAGAAAACAAAACTATGCCCGTGGTTATCAATACAGTGGTGAACCAATTATAATGAGTGAATTTGGAGGAATCGCTTTTGCTCCTGAGTTAAAAGAAGACGATTGGGGTTATGGATCTAGACCGCAAACGAAAGAGGAAGCATTATTACGTTTTGAGAAATTAATGAAAGCCGTTATGGAGACTGGTTCTATTCAAGGCTTTTGTTACACTCAACTGTCTGATGTTGAACAAGAGGTTAATGGGCTCTTAAATCATGATCATGAGGAAAAATTCGATTCGAAGCAAATCTATAAAGTTTTATCAGCTATGAAATCTGAAGGATTTATTTTTGAATAATATGAGGAGGAGAAAATATGGAACCATCTAAAAATCAATCACTAACTGATATGGAATTGAAAGAGGACATTCGAAAAAAAGAAATCGCTTCCTATTTTGGTTATGGTTTTGCCCAATGTATCAGCTTCGGTTTAATAGGCTCATATATCCTGTTTTTCTATACTGATATCTTGGGAATTTCTGCGGCTGCGGCAAGTATCATCTTTCTTATCGCAAGGACGTGGGATGCTGTAAATGATCCGCTTATGGCTTCGATTATGGATACGTTAAATTCCAAACACGGTAAATTTAGACCCTATCTTAAATACATGCCTTTCCTTATCGTGATATCTACTATCCTTTGTTTTCTCCCTTTGGATGGGCTTAGTATGACAGCGAAAGTCATATATGCTGGGGGGACTTATATTTTATGGGGAATGGTTTATACAGCTTCTGACGTTCCATTTTGGTCCCTATCCTCCGTAATGAGTCAGCAGGCAGAACAGAGAACAAAGTTAATTACTTTCGCAAATATGGGTGTGTTTACAGGAATCGCATTGTCTCCAACCATTTTTACCCCACTTACCGAATGGCTCGGCGGAGATGATTTGGGACAAGGCTACTTGCTAGCTACCATTGTATTAATGGCGATCGCGCTCCCTATTATGTTAAATGGGTTCAAAAACACGAAAGAACGAGTGAAACCGCCTAAAACAAAAGTAAAATTTTCAGATGGCGTACGGGCGATTAGAGCCAACAAGCCGATGTTCGCCATACTGGTTGTGTTCTTTTGCAATGTCTTTATGAATATCACACAAGCCTTAAACATTTACTTTTTTACGTATAATCTTGGAAGCGCTTCATTCATGAGTATATTTGGTATTATTAGTTTTGCCAGCTGTATCGGCTTTTTCATTATCCCTAAGCTAAACTTGAAGTATAAGAAAAAGCATATGCTGATGGTGATTGTAGCTGCAGATGTAGTCATTAGAATCATTTGGTTTAGTCTTGGTTACTCTAGTGTTGTCGTTTCGTTCATTTTCATAGGGCTCACGATGCTATTGTATACAACTACGGGGCCATTAATTTCTGGAATGCTGGCAGAAACGATTGAATATACAGAATGGAAAACCGGAAAACGTAATGAAGCCGTTATCTTCTCAGGACAAACGTTTACAGGGAAATTGTCTGTGGCTGTTTCTGGAGGTGCTACGGGGCTGATCTTAACTGCGATCAACTATCAATCGAACCAGGCCCAAAGTGAGTTTACACTGAACATGCTATTTTTCGTCATTGCCCTGCTCCCTGCACTCGGTTCGATCATCCGCTTCATTATCATGTACTTCTATTCCTATACGGAGAAAGAATACAAGGAAACTGTCGAGAAGATACACCTTAGAAAACAAAGAAATGAAGCCTCTCCTCAAAGTTAATTTTTATGAAGAAGGGTGCTTCTTGCACCCTTCTTTTGTATAATAATTTGTTATACTTAAGGGAAAGACACACTCTTATACGGAGGCTTCTCTTGTGAAAAAACTACCATTAACATTTGAAAATATGCTACCCATCAATAAAGCTCTATCAAATCCGACCCGTGTAAAAATATTAAACTTATTAAGCGAAAAGCCGCACAACGTCAACGAATTATCTGAGAAGCTGAACCTTCCTTTCTCTACTACCGCTTCTCACGTTAATAAATTAGAAAAAGTCGATCTCATTGTGACAGAACTAGTTCCTGGGAGAGGTACACAGAAAGTAAGTGCCATTAACTATGATAGAATCATTATCGACTTATTCAATATGGAAGAGCAGACAAATGAACATGAACTTACCATTGAAATGAATATTGGGGATTATCTCGATTGTCATGTTCATCCCAACTGTGGACTCGTTGGAGAGCAGGAATACATTGGCATCCAGGACGACCCACGTTCTTTCTACGAAACAGATCGAAAGAATGCTCAACTCTTATTCTTCAGAGATGGCTATGTAGAATACAGGTTTCCTAATCGCATTCCTTATGGATACACAGTAAAGGAAATCTCATTTAGCGCAGAAGTGTGTTCCGAAGCTCCTAACTATAAACTGGACTGGCCTTCTGATATAACAACCTGGATCAATCATACAGAAACTGCTACCTGGACATCTCCAGGAGACTTCGGGGGAGAACGAGGGTCCCTTACTCCGGACTGGTGGCGTACAAATCTTACCCAGTTTGGTTTACTGAAACAGTGGAAAATCAATGAGGATGGTTGTTTCATAGACAATGAAAAGGCTTCTGACGTAACCATAGGAGACCTTCACTTAAGCGATCACCCCTACGTTGCGTTTAAATTGGGCATTAAAGAAGATGCCGAAAACAAGGGCGGTATGAATTTATTCGGTCCGAAATTCGGTAACTACGAGCAAGGAATCGTAATGAATATCAAGTACGAAGCCAAAAGCTAAATCTTACTTGAATTTTGCAAACCTAAATTAATAGTAAAGACTAATCAATATGGAGGCACACAAATATGGAAGTAAAAGAAGAGTTACTACCTAACGGTTGGAAAGCATTCACTGTGGAAAACGACTCCGGCATGTCCATACGCGCTTTAAATTATGGTGGGATCATCACGGAGATCAATGTTCCTGACCGCAGAGGCACTATTGAAAACGTCGTTCTCTCTTACAAAAAATATGAAGATTACGTAGAGGACCCCAATTATTTCGGAGCGCTGATCGGACGAGTCGCCGGACGAGTTGACGGAGCCTCCTTCCTTCTCAATGATGAGATGTATGTTCTAGATACTAATGATGGAGATAACTCTCTCCACGGGGGCGACCAAGGTTTTAATAAAAAAATTTGGAACGCTGCTCCCTTTCAAACAACAAGTGCAGCGGGAGTAGAATTCACGCTGGAGATTCCAGATTTAGAAGGCGGATACCCTGGCAGCCTTTCTGTGAAAATCACATACCAATTAACAAATCATAATCAATTCTCAATCGATTATCAAGCCATCAGTGATCAAGATACGGCTGTCACTTTAACGAATCATAGTTATCTTAACTTGAGCGGAAATGCAAAACGAACCGCTCGCGATCATAAGATGAAAATAAACAGCAATCAGTTTGTAGAATTGGATGAGAACCTTATTCCTACAGGTAAAATTAAATCTAGTGAAGGGACCCCTTTTGATTTAAGCAAGGAATCTACCTTGCAAACTGGACTCGACTCCAGCCATCCCCAAATCCAGTTAGCTAACGATGGATTTGATCACTATTTTATTTTTAATGAAACAGAAGAGGAACAGGTTAGCCTAAAAGATGAGGAAAGCGGGAGAGCTCTAAGAGTCTACACCAATCAACCCGGTATGGTTTTATATACAGGGAACAATTTAAATAGTGAGCACCTCTTAGAGAGCGGTCCTGCTCAAAAACATTCGGGATTGTGTTTAGAAACCCAAGCTTCCCCCGCTTCTCTCCATCATAAAGGTTTTCCAAGTATTCTTTTAAAAGCTAACGAACCTTATGAAAAGAAGACAACTTTCACGTTTGAAACCATTTAAAAAGACAGGAAAACTCCTGTCTTCAGGCTGTCGAAAAAGCTTAGACGGATAGAATATGGGGGTATATGGTGGTTCCTTCATTTTTGTCTGGAGAAAAGGAACAGGAAAAGCGCCGCTTTCCGCGGGGCAAGACGGAAAGTCTCCTCGGTCTGCGACCTCCGGGGCCTCTCCTGTCTGCTCCTCCCGCAGGAGTCGTCACTTTTCCGTTCCTTTGATCCAAATAGCTTTCGGAACCATTGAAGTATAGAGCCTTGTTGACATCTTTGTCTCTATAAGAGGAAAGCCTAGCCGCCACTTGTTCTAGTGAACTTTTACTTGCAATAAAAAGTATAGAGAAAACTAAGATTTCTCTACAAACTTGAGACAGGAAAACTCCTGTCTTTTTTCTTTAGGAATTCCGTTGCTTCTTCCTCAAAAAATTACTTTCCTTCAGTAGATAGGAGTCACGTTTTCTGTGTGATATAGTATAAATAAACCATTTTTTACTAAACAAATATTTTTTACTTACCATAGAAGGAGAGTACTTGATGGCAACGATTCGTGATATAGCGGAAAAAACCGGTTTTTCTATCGCTACCGTATCCAGAGTCTTAAATTACGATTCTACTTTATCTGTATCTGACGCGACAAAAAAACGGATTTTTAAAGTTTCTGAAGAACTGAATTACCGTACGTTAAAACAACGCGCTTCAAAGAATGAGAAGAAGAAGTACCGACTAGGCATTATTCTTTTCCATTCTGAGCAAGATGAAATTAGCGACCCTTATTTTTTAGCGATTCGCCTTGGGATTGAAAAAGAGTGCGCCGCCAAAAAAATCGATTTAGTAAAAGTTTATCGAAAAAATAATCAGTTAGATTTATCAGCTGTTAATGATATCGATGGGATGATCGTTGTTGGAAGAATTCCTCCGGAAGAAGTCGAGGAAATAAAAGAAATAACAAGCGCGATTACTTTTGTAGATTTTTCTCCATCTGATTTGACTTATGATTCTGTGGTGATTGACTTTCAAAGAGCTATGATTGAGGTTTTAGATCACCTGATATCTTTAAACCATCGTGATATTGGATTCATTGGCGGAGTTTTAGAAATTAGAGCCAATGAAACTTTAATGGATTATCGTGAAAAAGCCTTTAGAGAATACTTAACATCCAAAAATATTTTTAACGAACAATTTGTTTTTGTTGGTCGATTTGGTACGGAAGATGGCTATCGTCTAATGAAGGACGCGTTACAGCAGCCAAAACTTCCTACAGCATTTGTCGTAGCCAGTGACTCTATGGCAATCGGAGCGTTAAGAGCTCTTCATGAAAACAACATCCGCGTACCAGATGAGGTGTCTATTATTGGTTTTAACGATATTGCCGCCTCCAACTACCTTCAACCTTCTTTATCTACCGTAAAGGTATTTACAGAATTTATGGGGGAAACCGCAGTTGAATTAATGGTCGAACGTCTGGATACAAAACGGGAAATCCCCAAAAAAGTAGTCATCCCTACGAAATTAATAAAAAGAGAAAGCACATCAAAACTCAGTTAATAAGACTTGGCTCTCATCTATTATAATATTGCTTATTCCTCATTCTCACTAGTGGCTTTTTTATCGAACAAGTGTTTAAGGAAACGGCGATACTCCTGTGGGAGATACGAATAAGGTGTGAACCCGTAGGACTGAAAGGCAGGCTACTGAAGAAGTCCTTTCTAACCTTAAAGAGCCTCACGAATCGCTTGTCGGTGGATGCTTGCCGCGGGCACGGCCTAAGCTAACTTGGTCAAGAAGTTCACTAGACCAAGTGGATCTTCGGCTCGCGCTGTTCCCGCGACGCACCGGACGTGCTAGTGTCGATGTTGGCCACAGGACGTGGCCGGTTTTAATCGACCAGGCGTCACCACCGAACGCTCATCGTTGCATCCACAGAGATCAATCTAAAATCCATTCGTATGTTCAACTATCTGCTCCTAAAAACCATCTATAAGTTGCCTGGCTAAAGAACGGTATAAGATTGAAACGAAGCGTTAAAATTATAAAGGAATAGAAGGCGCAAATTTCTTAAAAGCTAGAAGAAAAGCGGTCTGTGTGAAAATTAAATTCCACATAGACCGCTTTATAAATTCTACCTTTCATAGACTTTCAGTTTTTCTGTTGACTCACTCAACTACAAGCTGAAGACTTGGCGTATAAGCCAACTCTTTTTTCTAAATGTTTATTGTTTAGCCGTTAACTTGTAAAGGGATGAGGTGAAATCCCCTAGTTTTTCGTTCTCAGGGGGCACAGACCCTGAATACTCATTTTCGAGCATCAGACCAGCTCTCATCAATTCATCACCGTAATAACTTCCATCCATGCCTTCGATTTCATACTCTTGCTGTTCATTCAAACCTTTTAAAAACAGTCGTTTAAAACCTGGATTCGGCTCAGCAAGAATCTTGTAATAGCCAACGAGTGCTTCCTTTTGATCGGGAGAAACGACCATCCATGCCACTCGATTGCCTCCCTCCTCAAACGGACTGAGCAAACGATAAAACGTGCCATACTGGATGAGCTTACGGTGCTGTTTGTAATAGTGGACTTGCTGCTTCACTTCGTCTTTTTCTTCAGGCGTCATCGTCGTAATATCCAGTTCATAGCCAAAGGTTCCAAAGAAAGAGACATCTCCCCGGGTCGACAGACTCGTAGTTCGGTGCACCTGGTGATTTGGCACATCTGATACGTGAGCCCCAATCGTACTCAATGGGTAAGCCATCGAGGTTCCATATTGAATTTTTAAACGCTCCACTGCATCAGTATCATCACTCGTCCACGTCTGCGGTGCATAATAGAGCATGCCCGGATCAAATCGGGCACCTCCGCTTGCGCATGACTCGAATAACACCTCTGGAAATTGAGACGTTAATCGTTCGTACAGATCATACACTCCTAAAATATAGCGGTGGGCCACTTCACTCTGCCGTTCCGAAGGTAAATCAAGTGAACCGATCTCAGTCATATACCGGTTCATATCCCACTTCACATAAGTAATTGGCGACTCCTTTAAGACTTCTGCCATTTGCTCATACAAATTATCGACTACTTCTTTCCGGGAAAAATCAAGCACATATTGATTTCTACCGTGGGAGTGTGTTCTTCCTTTTACCTGAATAATCCAGTCCGGGTGCTGTTTGTACAACTCGCTGGCTTTATTGACCATTTCTGGTTCAAACCACAACCCGAATTTCATGCCGAGGTCGGTGATTTTCCTGGCCACCCCTTCCACTCCATTAGGAAGCTTTTCTTTATCAGAAAACCAGTCGCCGAGTGAAGTTGTATCATCATCACGTTTACCAAACCAGCCGTCATCCAGCACAAACAGTTCAATGCCAAGCTCTTTTGATTCTTTAGCAATCGACAACAGCTTCTCCTCATCAAAGTCAAAATAAGTCGCTTCCCAGTTGTTTATTAATACAGGACGCTCTTCTTTTTTCCACGGACCGCGCACGAGACGTTCACGGTATAAGTCATGATAGGTCTGACTCATCCCGTTCATACCTTCATCAGAATAAACCATAACGACTTCTGGTGTTTGAAATGTTTCTCCAGGCTTAAGGAGCCAACGAAAATCAAAAGGATTAATTCCCATCGTCACCCTCGCCACATCATACTGATCTACCTCAACCTGAGCAAGGAAGTTTCCACTATACACGAAGTTAAAGCCATACACTTCCCCTTGATTTTCATCCGCTGTCGGACGTTTTAACGCAAGAAACGGATTTTGCTGAGAGCTGCTCGTCCCTCTCGTACTAGAGATACTTTGGATTCCTGGGACGAGCTCTCTTGATTTCACATGACGCTCTCTCGACCACGAACCAGAAAGCTGAACCATTTCAAAGTCGGCATCAAATAAATCGACGCTGGCGCTCAGTGCTCGTGTTAATTCAAGTTTTTGTTTTCCCTTATTAACAAATTCTGTGTTACGCGTCATGACATTGCGGTTTTCATAAACGGTATACGATAGTTTAATTTCTGCATCAATTAATGAATCGACTAACGTGACAACAAGTGTAGATGCTTCACCCTCTTCCTCGGTATAAGCAGCCGGCAGTCCGTTCAAAGCAGGCTTTCCCTCAAAAATTTCATGGCATTGATATTCAAACTGAGTCGTCCGGCTGCCGTTTTCCTGAAGAATTTGATAAGCAGGCTCACGGTAGTCGGTCGTTCCGTATGAAGGGTATTCCTGCTTTAATAGATCAAGCGAAAAAGTAAGATCACCTTCAAATACATTCGACATACCTGCACGGGCTTGTGTTCTTAACAGGTGCTGAAAAGAATCACGGTGTTTAATTTTTTTACCGTAATACAAGTGGCCAAGTTGATTATTTTTCATAATACAGAAAATGTAGCTCAGCCCTTGGTTTTGTAAATGAAACTCTTTTGTATTTTCGTTAAAGTAGATCGGCATGTGCAAGTCCTCCGTTACAACAATTTCAATAATTAATAGTTAGCTTTCAAGAATATTATCCTTTTACAGCACCAGATGATAGTCCGGCGATAAAGTATTTTTGTAAGAATAGGAACAAAATAGCCATTGGGATCATCGCTAGAAAGGCAGCAGCTGCTACAAGCCCGAGATTATTTTGATTTTCACCAAAGAAGCTGGCCATCGCGACCGTTAACGTCTGCACTTCACTGCTTTGCAAGAAGAAAATGGCAAACTGATAATCGTTCCAGATAAAGACACACGCGATAATCAATACGGATGCCGTCACTGGCTTTAAGAGCGGAAAAACCACTCTAAAGAAAATTCCTATCGTACTGGCACCGTCAATTTTCGCAGCTTCTTCTAATTCTTTCGGAATTGTGGAGCGAATGAATCCAGAATAAAGAAAAATAGTTAACGGCAGAAATGCGGCCACATTGTTTAAAATTGCAATCGTTCGAGTATTCAGCATTCCTATATCAACCACTAGCTGATAAAGCGGTACGAGAGCCGTAAGTGGCGGAACTACCATAATCGCTATGAAAAACATCATAGCTGCTTTATTCAGCTTCGTATTTCGCCGCGCCAATGGATAAGCAGCAAGCGAACCGACAAAAATGAGCAGAACAGCCGCTACAAATGTAATAATAAAGGAGTTAATGAAGGCTGGTCCCAGGTTTGCTTCTTGCCACGCTATACCGAAATTTTCAAGGGTAAAATACTCAGGAAGCGCCCAACGCGAACTGAAATCTCCACGCACTTTCAGCGAGGTCGTGATCAAAATATAAAACGGGATAACGTGAATAGCCGCTACAATGAGAGCAAGGATGGTTAACAGCCCTTTTTTCTTGTTTTTTATCATTACGCTTCAATCTCCTTCCGTTTAAAGTACCATAGCGCAAGCAAGCTAAGGATCAGAATAATAAAGGCAATCAACACACCTTGTGTAGCTGCATACCCGGCATCCTGTCTGCTGAAATACAAGTCGTACATAAACGTGGAACTGGACTGTGAAGCATTACCTGGTCCACCGCCAGTTAAGGCTACAATGACATCAAACAGCTTCAAGCCGCCAATAATGTTAATAACTACGTTAATGGTGATCGACGGGGCTAGCATTGGCAGCGTAATGGATTTAAACTGTTGAAAAGCAGAAGCTCCATCGATATCAGCCGCTTCATAAAAATCTTTGGAGATTCCCTGCAATCCTGCTAAGTAAATAATCATAGCAATTCCGACAAACTGATAGGTATTGACCAATACAATAATATAAGGGTTAATATCAGCATTTCCGAGCGCATTAATTGGAGCAAAACCGAAAGCCGTTATCGCATCATTTAGAGCTCCATTTTGAAAAGCGAAAAAGAGATAGAAAATATACCCCATAATTAATGGACTGATAATAACCGGAAGGTAAACAATTGTCCGTGTTAATGTTCTAAATTTAATAGAATTATTTAATAGTAAGGCGTAACAAAGACCAAGTCCGTTCTGTAATATCGTACTTCCGATCCCATATAAAAGAGTGTTCCGAATAACAGTCCAGGTTGTAGGATCATTAAACATACGTGAATATTGCTCAAGTCCGACAAAATTAAAGGACTGAGAAAAACCATTCCAATCTGTAAATGAAATTCTCACCCCATCCATAAACGGATAGACGATAAACACGGTGACAAATAAAACCGCCGGCAGATACATCCACCATAAGGATTTTTCCTTATTTAACTTTTGTTTATTACTGGATTTCCCTGTTTTTCCTCTCAACTTTCCAACCAGTTCGCTCATACTATATGTCATCTCCTTCTTAATGCACGATTCGTCTCATTAACATAGAAGGGAGAGAATGTTCTCTCCCCCTTTTAAGCCTAATTAATGAGTATTATTCGTCATCGCCTTCTTCTCTTAAACGGTCATATTCAGATTCCATTGTATTGGCTGCTTCTTCAGGTGATCCGCCGGCTAACAATTCTTCCGTTGTTGTCGACATTACGTCCCACATGCCGCTCGGCAGAAAAACACGGTCGAAGTAGCTGACAATTTCAGTATCTGAATAGTTCTCAAGATCTTCAGAGAAATAAGTGTCTGCTTCTACACCTTCAATAGCTGACGCTAAATTAGTCCCCTCTGCAATACGTTGTGCATTTTCAGGTTCAGCCATAAACTCAATAAACTGCTTCGCCTCGTCCTTCATTTCAGACTCTTCAAAGATAGCAAGTGTAAAGCGTTCCCCGCCAATCCAAACCTGCTCGTCTCCTTCATGAACAGCCGGGGTAGGCATTAAACCAACTTCTACTTCTTCATTCATTGCTGTTGCATCCGGTCCAACTGAACCACCTGCAAACATGAATGCCGCTTGCTCCCCAGCCATGATTTCAGGAGCCTGGGCAAATTTAGCAGTTAAAACATCTTGATTAAGCAGGTCATTCTCCTGCAGCATCAAAAGTTGTTCTGGAAGCCACTCGTATTGGCTCCAGTCAAATGAGCCATCAAGAAATTCATCTGTGTAATCATTTTCCTCATCGGTTGCGAACATCGGCGTCATCATTTGGTCGACCATCTGTCCTAGAGGCCAGCCATCTCCACCGGCAATCCACAATGGAGCAACTTGTCCATTGGTCTCATCACGTATTGTTTCAAGCGCTTCGACAAATTCATCCCACGTTTCAGGTACCTCAATGCCATATTCATCTAAAACGTTCTTATTATAGATAACACCATCCTGAGCCATGTTTACCGGATAGGTATATACTTTCCCTTCATCATCCGTAACGATATCTTCCATCGCAGGCTTCAAATCATCGACCCAGTCCATATCCTGCTGATCGTACGTATATTCTCCATAGCGCAACTGAGACCAACCATGGGTATCAAAGATATCCGGCAAATCGTTTGCGGCCATCTGAACTCTCATCTGGTCTTCATACCCTCCACCTGGAAAACTAGCTTCAACATCAATATCTGTTTCTTCTTCAAACTCGCCAATTAATTCTTCAAACGTACTCTTTTCCCCTTCACTACTTGCAGAAAGAGCCATAGTCAATTTACCCTCTTCACTTCCGCTTACTTCTTCATTACTTCCATTGTCGCTTCCATTTCCATTGCCACCGCCATTACCTCCACAAGCTGCCAACAATGCGATAACTCCAATACTACTCGCTAACTTCACAAAAGATTTTTTCATCATGTTACCCCCTAAGTTTTTATTATGGTTAGTATCTCCAGTAACCCTGAACGACCTTCCCTGATTGAATCTAGTAAAAAATAGCGAAATAAACCTTCGTTTTTTTACTAAAATTTTAACTTTATTAATTAAAACATAACAGATAAAGAAATCGCTTACAAGTGATTTTTTAAATTTTCTCATAATTAAATAGTATATTTCAAGCGGTTTACATCCTCTACATGTAATGTTAAAAGTAAAACTAATTTTATTCTTTTTTATTTTGAATAAAAACACTAACTGTGATACCTTAAATATTAAGTAAAATTTTAGTTAAAATAAGGAGGTGCGAAATGGCCAGTTTAAAAGATGTAGCAAAAGCAGCGAACGTTTCTATAGCAACCGTTTCCAGAGTCTTAAGTGAAGATGAAACCCTATCTGTAGCTGATACGACTAGAAAACGCGTGTACGAATCCGCGAAAAAATTAAACTATTTATCGCTTTCCAATAAGAAAAAAGCTTCTTTATTGAATAAAAAGAAGTCTATTGGACTAATTATTTTTTGTTCAAAAGATTATGAATACGAAGATGAATATTTTATATCGATAAGGAGGGGAATTGAGGCGGAATGCTTGCGCTTCAATCTAAATATCTCTTCCGTCGTCAGGCAGGAAAAAAATTGGACAGAGGATACTAGTCTTAATGATCTTCATGGAGTAATAGTAGTTGGTAATATCTCCCCGGAGACGGTGCAGCAAATTTATGCAAAGTATAACCGAGTAGTGTTTGTCGACGAATCACCAGGAACCGAGAAGTTTGACAGCGTGACCTCTGATTTTTATAGTGCAACGATCAGGTTAATGGAACATTTAATATCGCTAGGACATAAAAACATTGGGTTTATCGGCGGGCAGGAGATTATCCATTCCTCTTATCAGGAACCAGAACTGGACAGTATTGATAACTTGGAAAAGCTAAGGTTCGTTCCATATAAGAAGATCATGGAAAGAAGAGGTTATTATAACGATCAACATGTGTATATAGGAGATTGGTCGACTGATGCTGGCTATCACTTAATGAATCAAGCTATTAGTAAAGGTCAGCTGCCTACCGCATTTATAACCGCAAGTGACCCACTCGCAATTGGGGCTTTGCGCGCTTTACACGATTCAGGATTTCATGTTCCAAACGATGTATCAATTGTCAGCTATAACGATGTAGAATTAGCAAGTTACTTAAATCCCCCTTTAACGACCGCCAAGGTATTTTCAGAAGAAATGGGGAAATCAGCGGTAAAACTACTAAATGAACGAATGGAAGGTAGAGACATCCCTACCAAAATTGTTCATCCGTGTAAGGTTCAATTTCGTGAATCGTCGTCTGTAAATAATCAGGACAATTGTTCAGTAACTGTCTAAGTTTCATTTACTATAATTTGCACTACTTTAAAAGCGCTTTCAAAGCAGTTAACACTATTTTTAAACAGGAGGAAAACACATGTCTAAAATTACATTTATTGGAGCTGGAAGTACGATTTTCGCGAAGAACATTCTTGGGGACTGCATGTTTGTTCCAGCCCTTGAAGGATTTGAATTTGCTCTTCATGATATTGATGAAAAAAGGCTGCGAGAATCTGAGCAAATGCTGAAAAATTTATCAAAAAAATATAATCAGTCGATTCATATTGTTTCTTATCTGGACAGAAAAGAAGCTTTAACAGATGCCAAATATGTGATTAACGCGATTCAAGTAGGTGGATATAAGCCAAGTACAGTCATCGACTTTGAGATTCCAAAAAAATACGGATTACAGCAAACGATTGGTGACACGATCGGCATCGGCGGGATCTTTCGAACGTTGCGGACAATACCTGTGATGCTGGAAATTGCTAGAGATATAGAGGAAGTTTGTCCTGACGCCTGGCTCTTAAACTATACAAATCCTATGGCAACCTTAACAGGATTTATGAATCGCCACACAAGTGTAAAAACGATTGGCCTCTGCCATAGCGTTCAAGTTTGCACGAAGGAATTATTTGAAACACTTGATATGGAGCACGAAGGAATTGAAGAGCGGATCGCGGGCATCAATCATATGGCATGGCTCTTAGAAGTAAAGAAAGACGGAAAAGACTTGTATCCGGAAATCAAGAAACGTGCCAAAGAGAAACAAAAGGAAAAGCATGATGATATGGTTCGTTTTGAACTGATGGATAAGTTCGGCTATTACATCACAGAATCTTCAGAGCATAACGCTGAATATCACCCATATTTCATTAAAAACCAGTATCCTGAACTGATTGAACGCTTTAACATTCCCTTAGACGAGTATCCCCGCCGCTGTGTCAATCAAATTAAAGAATGGGAAGATATGCGCGAAGAAATCGTACATAACTCCCAGCTATCTCACGAGCGGTCTGAAGAATACGGATCACGTATCATTGAAGCAATGGAAACAAACGCTCCTTTTAAATTTGGAGGAAATGTAATGAACAGAGGTGGTCTTATCTCAAATCTTCCTGAAAACGCCTGTGTAGAAGTGCCTTGTGTTGCTGACCGAAACGGTATTCTTCCCACTTATATAGGAGAACTGCCTGAGCAGCTAGCTGCCCTTAATCGAACGAATATTAATACTCAATTGTTAACGATCAAAGCCGCTGTAACCGGCAAAAAGGAACACATCTATCAGGCAGCTCTCCTGGATCCTCATACGAGTGCAGAGCTTTCCATGGATGATATTATGGCAATGTGTGACGATCTTATCGAAGCTCACGGAGACTGGCTTCCTGAATATAAGTAATTCTTCCATTAAGAAAAGACGACTAAAACGGGCTGGGTGCCAGCCTTTTCAGTCGTCTTTTTTATTTGTTCTTTACGATACTATTCGTGTGTTTTACTATACTTTAATATACGCCGCGTATATGAGCATGAACTTCTTCATTATAAAACTTCTGAAGACTCTTCAACTCTTCCTGACTATAGTCCTTGACGTCTAACGCTTGAATGTTATCCTTCACTTGCTTTACATTTCGAAACCCTGGAATGACGCTCGTAACAGCTTCCTGCTGAATAATCCATTTTAAAGCAGCACGTGTCATATTTTTACGTTCATCAGCAATCCAGTTTAATTTTTGACTTAATTCGACCCCTTTTGAAAATTCTAAACCACCAAACGTTTCCCCTACGTTAAAAGCTTCACCGTCTTGATTGAAATGGCGGTGATCGTCTTCTTCAAATGTATGGTCACGATTGAACTTTCCTGTCAACAATCCACTAGCCAACGGAACACGAGCTAGAATTCCAACATTCTTTTCAACCGCAGCAGGAAATAATTCTTCTAAAGGCTTTTGGCGAAGAATATTAAAGATAACTTGCAGGGCGCTAGCATTTGAGTTTTTTAACACATGCACTCCTTCTTCAACCGTCTCTACACTTACCCCATAATATCTGATTTTCCCTTGCTGTTTTAGTTTTTCAAGAACTTCAAACACAGAGCCATCTTTTATAATTTCAAACGAAGGACAGTGAATCTGGTACAGATCGACCTGGTCTCTATTTAGTCTCTTCAAACTGTCTTCTAAATAAGAAGACACTTGTTCCATAGAATAATTGTCGGGGTCGTTTATATCTCCTTGCCGACAAAATTTCGTACCAATTTTAATCTCAGACTCTTTTCCTTTTGTTGCTTCAGCCAACAGTTCTTCACTATGTCCCATACCGTAGACATCTGCTGTATCAAAAAAGTTAACACCTGCATCCATAGCTGTATGAAGGCCTTCTAAAGCAGCGCGGTCATCCGTCTTTCCCCAACTTCCACCAATTGCCCACGTTCCAAAGCTTAATTCGCTGATTTCTAAATCGGTGTTTCCTAATCGATTATATTTCATGCTATTAACCACCTCGCAAATATATAAAGTAAGCCCTTTCATTTAATAGTATCATATATTTATTGAAACAGTGGTCTTTTACGAGCTGCTAAAAGGCACACACCTACCCTTCATGAATATAAAATCATTGTACTATGTCGTTTTTTACCTTTTTCTAGTAAAGTCACCTCGTCTGTCCTATTGATGGTTGTACCATATAGTGGTATGGTTAAGGGGCAAGAAAGATTGAGGAGGGACCTATATGACCCAAACGATCACCATTCAAGATAAGAATCAGACAAGTGACCTGAAAATAGATCGAATGACCATCTATAAGCAGAGCCGCATCATTGAAGCTAGAGACGCTAAGGGCCACACCCATTACGTTTTCTTTTATGAGAATGAATATTTAAACTACGTCACTCCAAAAGCTGATACTACTTATCCATACGTAAAAAACGCCTTTCAAAATGGCACCACTATCACTCCGCCTCATCCCTTGATTCATGCCCAATGTTCTAACACCCCTTATAAGAAAAAAAGTTTTAACGACTTATTTGCCAAACTACCCAAACACCGCACCCTGCAAGAAACCGTATTGATTGCTACCTATTTCGAAGGTTTTATTATGAAAGAAAAGCTCGTACACCTCATTAAAAAGCTTTATTATCAAAACCGCCGTGACGGAAAATTATTATCCTGTTTCCGAATCCTCAACATTCTCCGAGATTTCGCACCAAATCATAGCGTGACGCACTCCTTTACTAGCGATTTACAGTTCACTCGATACGCAGCCCTTTACAAGACGAATGATGAGTCCGTACTGAGCAGGGATCCTATTTATGTCGAAAAACAAGCGTATGCCAAGCTTCCTAAAGCTTCCGCCTTTCAAACATTAGATCGTCTTTACCAGCAGCAAAATCGATGGATAGACCGCCTCACTCTACACATTCGTCGTGTACAGCACACACAAAATGAAACCAACTACCTTTTCCTAAAGACATTAATAAATGAATACATTCCAGAAAATCGATTCGAGTTATTAGAAGACTTATCCAACCGCGGTTTGACCGTTGAACCATTTTTACAAGACATGCTGCAAGCCTATTTAGACGATGCCCAGCTTGAATCAGCCCTCCAGCTGATCTGCCAGCATGAGCTTGTTCTCTACCCCACTCAATCTGAACAATTGATCACCATCGTTAAACAAAAAGAATTGATAACCCAATCGCTAACGCCTGAAGGATTACAAAAGTTAATTTTAACCGTTTGCGATAACATCGACGAAGAGCAAGCGAGCACCATTCTTTATGAGGCCGTATCCTCCTTATTGATTGATCAAACACCTGCTTATGTACAAAGCTGGGCTCAACCAATTAAAGATATCAAAATCGCTGAACCTCTGATTAAAAAAATTGATGAAATGAATATCCTGCTGGAAGACCCGAGTCAACAACGACGTCTTGGCGAGCTGTATCATTATTTCCATCAACCGCAAAAAGCCATTGAGTGCATGAGCTGGGAAATGGAACTAAATGACGAAGACCCGAAACCTGTTCAATGGCTGTCTAAGCTCTACCACGAAGTAGGCATGCTCGATGAACATAAAGCCTATCAGAAACTGTACGTTGATATGGTTAAACGAGCATAAAAAAGCTGAGGAAGCATGTGCTTCCTCAGCTTTTTTTAATGGCTTATTATTCCGTTTCTTCTAGCTCACTTTCTGTTACCCATTTATGATTGGTCACTTCTTCCTCACTCTCTGTTGTCGTGAAATCAACCATGTATGCGGTCGTTTCTTCAGCAGACTCAATTTCTCCAGTAGCGCCTTCCATTCCTTCCATATGGGACGCTTCAATGGTCACTTCATCGCCTGATTCAAATGGCTCGTCACCTGCTTCTTCAATCTCTTCATGAATAATCCATTTATGATTTTCTACACGGTCGCCTCCGTTCGTTGGGTCATATGATATCACGTAAGCAGTGGTATCATAAGCGCCAACAATTGTGGCTTCCGCTCCTTCCATTCCTTCCATATGGGAAGCTGTGATTGTCGCTTGATCACCTTCTTCAAAAGTTGGCTCCTCAGCTTCTTCTAGATCATCAGGTACTTCGCCTGACCCGGAATGGTTCATATCGCTATGGTCCATTCCTTCCTCATCACTTGATTCTTCATTCTCTTCATTGTTCTCTTCTTCCATCGATTCCTCACTTTGTTCTGTGTCCTCTTCTGTAGATTCTTCATTATCACTGCCGCATGCTGCTAGTGTTAATAAAGAGATTAAAAAGAGTGTGCCAAATATCCATTTTATTCGGTTCATGTTGATCTTCCTCTCTGTAGTAGTTGTACAATTGTAGGGTACCCAGTAATTTTGCATGAATTGTGCAGAGAGGAAAACTTTTCTATAAAATATTTAATTTGGGTCAGTCTCTGTTCGTTTCATTTATATCAATCTTTGTAATCTTTAATCCTTGTTCTGTTGCTGTTACTTCATAATCTTTTACCCGATCATAAATCGTTTCATTGCCTTCGTAATCTGTGAATGTAAATCCTTCATTCGTTGTTACCAGAAACGTCGCTTCATCTAATTGTTCAGTAGAAACCACTTCATTAGAAGTGAAATTGAACCAGAAGCCTTGATGATCAATTTCCATTAAATAATCCTGCAGTTCAATTGCCGCATCACTGCTTTCTTCTAAGTAAGAAGAAATATAGCTGTAGTCGACTGCATTTAAGGCACTTTCGTAATCCTCCCTAAACGCCAGCACATGGTGGGACGCTTCAGTGGAAACAAAATCCTCTTCTTCGATCGTTACCCCTTCCACGTCTTCTTCCATATATTCCTCTTCGTACTCAAGATCTGGGAATTCATATTCTCGTTTATTAAATTCGAAAGGAAGCGACCCCCAACTTGTATAGTACTGACTGATCTCTTCCGTACGCTGAACATCTCCATCCTTGTCAGTTCTTTCAGCATACATAAAGACCTCTTCATCTTCTGGAAAAGGA
The DNA here is from genome assembly GCF_014636475.1 of Halobacillus andaensis. GTDB lineage: Bacteria > Bacillota > Bacilli > Bacillales > Halobacillaceae > Halobacillus_A > Halobacillus_A andaensis. The sequence continues at coordinate 195,051 of NZ_BMEL01000004.1, read as the reverse complement.
CCAAGCTCGCTAAACTCGCTTAATGCTTTGCCCGTACTCTTTCCATTAATAAATAAGGTGGCATCAGACTGATCGGTTTGAATGGTATACGTTTCATCTGGAAAATCAATCGAAATCTCAGTCGGAGACTCGTCATCTAAATCAACATGAATTTCGTCCTTGTATTCGAAAACGCCAAATTCATTTTCAGCTTCACCTTTTACTTCGTACGTCCCCGGATAAGCTTGATATACTTCTTTTCCTTCCCCTTCTTCTATCTCTACGGATTGATCACCTACTTCTAGATTCGTTGGTGAAAAATTCGTGGCGGCTGTAACCGGCTGTGGTTTTGCACTTATTTTATAAGTCGGATACATCTCAGCAAATAGGTGATCCTTTTGTAACGTAAAAAGTTCGTTTCCGTCGTAATCTTTGATTGAAAGGTTTTTTTCCTCCCCAGTGACCACATCCGTTAATTGCCTCTCAATATTTGCCCAGCCCGACTCCTGTATATAAGCGAGAAAATCTTTTTTATTTAACAAAGCCTTTTCCTCAAGCTCAATATGTTCAAAAAAAGCATGAGCATCGTTGTTGGAAATCGCTCGATCCATCTCCATAACCATAATCATCGAATCCATTTTTTCAGAGATGACCTGGTGAGCCGTAAATAAAAGTACAGCTAAAGCGATAATGATCCCTATTACTAATTTTGTTCTTTTTTTCAGCGGCTTCCTTATCGAGCGCATTTTTCTTGAAGGCTGCGGGATGGGTTGTGTAGAACCATCATTCTGCTTCACTCCGCACGAAACACAAAAGGCTTGTTCTTTCAAAAGGGAATGGCCGCATTCCGTACAATACTTCAATGGCTACATCCCCCTTTTAAAGAATCTGATTAAAACGTTCTCCAAGCTCACTTAACTTTTCTATGAGCATCCATCTCCCCATAAAATAAGAAAGAAATAGAATAATAACACTCGTTCCAATACTTCCATAAAACACTCGCTGCGGCTGACTTCTCATGCCATGGTGGTAAATGAAAAGAATAGGAGCGACAAGCAGCCCATAAAACATCGAAGCCCCTAATAATAGAAACGTTGCCGTTACTGTTCCGCTTAACGCAAATAAAATAGTGATCACATTGACGAAAAGAAACGGCGTCATCAGCGCTCCATATTGAGCAACAAGGGTTTTAGGGCATAACGTAAGCTTCATTATTTTTGAAACAATAAAAATAGAAACAAGGCTAATCACTACTCCTACTAAGGAGAAGAAAAAGATTCGATAGCTGAACTCGAAAAAAGGAATGGCCGTCGGCGCTTCCCAAAAAGCAAATTCCTCCATCATCATTGAAGTATTGAAAAACTTATAGAGAGAGTTCGATATAAAATAAATGCTTAACGTAAAGGCTGTCATATACAACAATAGAGTTATCATTCCGCGGGCAAATGCTGATTCATCTGCACGAAATGCTTCTAACGGCTGTTTGAGGAAGCGGAGAAAATCATTCCAATAGTACCGTACGTTGTTCATGGAATCAGCATTTGACGTGTTTTGCTCTACAGTGGCCAGCGCAGTTGTCGGGGGTGGAGATTGAGCAATTTCTTCTTCAGAGAAAGGGGTCCCGCATACTCCGCAAAATTTTCCTGATGACTGTTCGTTTTGACAATTTGTACACTTCATTGAACCATCCTTTGCTTTTTAAATTTTGTGGACTCAATAAATTATGTATACGTACAAGACCTATGAATTAAGAACTAATATTTAATGAGCGCTTGGAAAAAGAATGGTAATATAATAATCAGGAGGCAATCGAGTTTCGATTTAAAATGGAAGGGAATAAGGTTTAAAATCACACGTAAAAAAGGAGACTTTTATGAGATTAGCGTTTATAGCAGATATTCACGGTAACGCACATGCACTTGAATCTGTGATAGAAGATATAAAAGAAAGAAACGTCGACCAACTATTCGTATTAGGAGATCTATCCTACCGAGGGCTCGAACCACAGCGCTCCGTTGAACTCGTACAAGAGCTTGATGCTAAAGTAATAAAAGGAAATGCTGATGCCTGGATCGTTCGAGGTGTCCAAGAAGGAGAAGTTCCAGACGACGTCATTGAAGACATGAATGAAGAGAAAGACTGGTCATGCTCAAATATGACGAGTGATGCCATCAGATATTTAGACGATCTAGAAGAAGAGATTAACGAAGATTTTGAAGGCGTTCATATTCACGGATTTCACGCTACTCCGGAGGATTTATTCGAAGTCGTGTTACCTACGGAAACCGAGGAAACGATGAAAGAACGCTTAATGGTCAATGATATTGCCGACATTTATGTGTACGGCCATATTCATAAACCATACATCCGCCACATCGACGGTAAAATTATAATTAATACAGGCAGTGTCGGACTGCCATTTGATGGGCTTGCCCAGCCTTCTTACGCGATTGTAGATATTGAAGATGGCGGTGTCCAAACTTCAATTATAAGAACAAGCTATGATTTAGAGGAGGTAGTTGAAGGTGTGAAATCCTCTGACTATCCGAAAAAGGACTTGTTAACCAAACTATTAATGAACGCATCAGTATCTAATTAAAGAAAGCTAGATAAGGTGAGTGGCCTTATCTAGCTTTTATTGATAAACGGGGAAGGAAACAGTACAAATGTCAGATCATACCATGATTGCTAAAAAAATTCTGCGCGGCTTTTTTTTAATATGTTTTCTATTTGGATTAATTGTACTCATTCTATTATTCACCTTCGGTCCACAACGTTTAATTATCGAAAGCAACCCTAAGCCTTCAGACGCCATCATTGTGCTAAGCGGAAATGAAGGCCGCCTTGCACACGCGGTGGAGCTTTATGAAGAAGATCTTGCAGACACGATCATTCTCTCTAACTCAACGGAAAAAGGCACAAAACCAGAGGAAGCGATCAAACGAGGTGTGGACGAAGAGCATATTATTGAAGAAAAAAAAGCCACGAGTACATATGATAACGCGGTGTATAGTAGAGAGCTTATGAAAAAACACGAGTTGGATTCCGCCATCGTTGTTACAAGTAACTATCACTCAAGGCGAAGCAAGTTCACCTTTGAGAGAGTGTTTGTGGAAGAAGAAATCGAGTTATCTTTTTCAGCCGCTCCCTCCTACTACGACCCTGATGATGGCTTAACCAAACGAGAAGCCCAAACCGTCTTCAGCGAATGGGTAAAACTCATCGGCTACTTCCCAGTCTATATGTTTGGATAATTTTTTTCTTTTTTATCTGAGTACCAGGTACATAGTGGAAGCTTCTGTGTACCTGGTACACTTTTTCTCTTTCTAAGTACCAGGTACACGTAATATTTCTATTCTAAGCTCTGAAAGAATTTATCCAGCTCTTGGTTAAATTTATCTGCCTCCTCTAAAAACAAGCAGTGGCTGCTATTTTCAAAAGGTACAAGTTTTGAGCCAGGGATTTTTTGTTGAATATACTCCCCTGCCGCTACTGGAAAAAACTTATCATCGCGGCCGAAGCAAATTAAAGTAGGGACGTCAACGTTTGAAAGAGTTTCTCGGTAATCTACAGCAGTCTGATTAAAGACGATTGTGCTGGCAATGGACGCTGGTACTTTCATCATTTCTTTAAGAATCCACTCATGCTCTTGCTTGTCCGGCTCATCCTTAAACATCCCATAAATAAATTCACTATTAAATCCTTTTTGATCTTCTTGAATCGCCTGCATCACACCCTTAATGGCATCAAAAGTAAATGCCCCGTACTCCCAGCCTTCCCAAAGATAATCAGACGGTGACTGATCCACCACTGTTATCGCTTTGATATTTTCTGTGCCAAATTGATTGATGTAGTCCCATACGACAAATGCTCCCATTGACCACCCTACTAAGATCACATCCTCTAACTCCAAATGTTCGATTAACGATTTTAAATCTTTGGCGTAGTTCGCTACTGTATGACCATACTCAACTTTACTGGATTCACCATGCCCTCGAAAATCAAACATTATCGTACGGTATTTTTCTTTGAAGTAAGGGTATTGCTTCTGAAAGAATTGACTGCTCATCATCACCCCGTGAACAAATATCACAGTTTGTCCTACACCTTCTCCTTGATAGTAAAGCTTTGTCTTGGAATCTATACTTAAGTAATTCACCCAACCACACTCCTTGAAATAGTAAAAACATCATCATAAAGAACTTATTCAAGGTTGGGTAAAAATATAGGTACCAGGTACACTTTTTTTGATCGTGGGTACCAGGTACAGACTGTCTCTATTTCTGTACCTGGTACCCAGAGAAAAAAGAAAAAAAGTTACAGTGAATAGCTGCAACTTTTTTTCTTGGTTTTATTCGATGCTTCCTCCTGCTTGTTCATAGCGTGCATTAAATTCTTGTATAAACTGATTGGTAATTTGATCATCATGGATAAATAGCATGTTTTCATCATTCACATTGTTGCCGTTGTTGCTCCAATTGGTAGATCCTACAATCGTAGTGGGATCGCTTGTTGTATCAGCATCGATGAGCATGGTTTTGCTGTGGAGCTTTCGAGTTTCCGCATCTTTGTACACAGGCGCAGGGTTTGCCCATCGCGTATTTGGGTTTCCATCACTTTCTTCTGTTGCGGTGCGTCCTGTCATATCAATACTCGCGGACCACCATTGGTTCCAAAAACTAGAATCAAAGACTCCTCTAATATCAAATCCAGTTAGAGTCCCTACTCCGTCTTCATAAGAGCCTTCATATTTGTACTTTAATTCGTCGAGTAAACCCTGATCACTCCAGGCAAAAATAGAAAAGTACGTGTTCTCATCAGCGTCTTCTTTAACGTAGTCCGTCAGCTGACCGATCGCATCATCTCCTGAGGAAAAGTAAACCTCAACAGGTACGCCATTTACATCGACTTCATGCTCCGTATTATCTGTTTTTCGCGTGGCAAAATTCGATTCTGTTACATTCGGGGACATGGATGCGCTGCCCCACATTTCATTGAATTCTGTTTCATAAATATCAGCGAGCTCTGGAGAATTAATTTCCACAACGTGCTGCTGGTTACCATCAAGTATACCGTCTTCTTGATTCTCTTCCGTCCCATACAAGCCTGTCACGGTAAAATTCCAGCTTCCCGTAAATACCCAATGCTCATCTACAACTGCAAACTTGTTATGCATTTGATTTCCAGGCGAATAGTATGTCCCTTCTTCGCCTTTCTGTTCTCCTTCAACAAAAAGGCGTCCAGTTTCTTCTCCATTTCCAACTTCAACGGTTACCTCGTCAATATCAGATGCGTCTTCAGGCAAGCCGACCTCTGATCGAGCCTCAGCGTCTTCAACAGCCATCATCGGTGAGTCTGATAAGATTTCTACATCGTCAGCTGTTCCGATCTCACCATCAGCTCCCCGCCTAATTTTCTCAACATATAGCCTCATCGTTTCATAACGCTCTTCATAATGAGGATCATCAGCATCCTTCGCATCAGCAATCATTCGTACGTCTACACCATCAGCTGCCTTAGCAATTAACGTATCAGCAATACGTGGAAGATTTAGTTCATATGTAGCAAAATCTATACGGTCCTCTGCCTGTTCCAATCGCTCAATTAAGCGGTCTTCTAAATTGACACCTTCATTCGCTTCATTACCATCGGCCGCATACGTGTGATCGACACACTTATTAAAGTATACATTTATAGCGCCTTCTCCTTCAGAGACATTAGAGATGTCTTCTTCACACTCCACATCTGGCTCGTTGCTGGAATTATCGTCTTTCGGGGTACCATAGCCGCCATTATATGAAGCAGCAGCATCTGCCCAGTTCGTCGAATTGGTACCGCTTGTTTCAGGATCAATTCGCTCCATTGTCGCCTTTTTATCATTATCACCCGCATGCCAATCATCCACAGTATCCACCACGTTTTCTGAGCCATCTCGAAGCTCAAGGGATTCATCGCTGTTGGATAAAGCACCAGAATAGATTTGGTCAGCTGATACTTCCGTCACTGTCGTATCATCTGTCCGCTCTAACAAATAATACCCTTCAGCCGGAATAGATCCAGATAAACTGATATCCGGCGTACCGTCCTCAGCTGATAACGTCCAACTGGATAAGTCGATTGATTCATCCGTCGTATTATGTAATTCAATCCATTCATCATTAAAACTATCTGTCGTCCCCATCCATGCCACTTCATTTACGACAACGTCTCCGCTCGAAGCTGCCGAAACTTCCTGGTCTTCATGTCCTAAAGGAATACCTACGATCAACACGACAACTAGTAAACTAGCAAATGCTCTCCATTCACTCACTTTTTCCACTCCCTTTAATAATTATTAAAAAATGCTTACACATCCAGTGTAAAGCATAATCATTAAGGAGTTATGAGACTTTTATAAAATAGTCTGAATGTTGTGAGGAACCAGGATCATAATAAATGATTCTGGTGAATTTTTTCAATTCCATGAGCGAATGGTAGTGAGGGTAAGTACTTAGTACCAGGTCCACTCCCTCTTCTTTTATGTACCTGGTACCAACTTCCCTCTTTTGTGTACCAGGTACACAATTTCTCCTTCTGCGTACCTGGTACCGCTCTTTGTTACTTTCTTTCTATCTATACGCTAAAAACCATGGGTTGCGGAGGTTTTCTTTGTTATATTCGAGGGGTTTTTGGTCATTCGCTACTTCTACTTTTCCGCCTGATAGCTCAACTATGGCTTGACCAGCGCCTGTATCCCATTCCATCGTTGGGGCGTATCTCGGGTAGTAGTCGGCTTTTCCTTCGGCGACGAGGCATAGCTTGAGTGAGCTTCCAGCTGATAGGGTTTCTACGTTTTCGTATTTTACTTCTAACTCATCAATAAAAGCTTTCGTTTCGTCAGACATGTGCGAGCGGCTGGCGACAACTTTTACTGTTCGATCATCCCTCTTTTCGATAGGCAGGGCTTCGGCGTGAACATTTTCACGTGATAATACCCCTTCCACTTTGTAGGCGCCTTTGTCTTCATCAGCGACGTATAATATATCGAGAGCAGGGGCGTAGACGACGCCCTGGACAGGCTTTCCGTTACGGATCCGTGCGATATTCACCGTGAATTCGCCATTCTTTTTGATGAATTCTTTTGTGCCATCAATAGGGTCAACGAGCCAAAATTGTCTCCACTCTTTTCGCTGTTCATATGTGATATGGCTGCCTTCTTCGCTAAGTACCGGGATATTAGGATAATGTGTACGCAGGGCATTCTTAATGATTTCGTCTGAGCGCTGGTCTGCTGTGGTTAACGGTGACTCATCTTCTTTGTATTCAATGTCAAAATCAGTTTCGTAGATTTTCATAATTTCTTTACCGGCTGATAGAGCGGCTTGTATAATCTGTTTCATCGTGCTTCCTCCTTGGATTAGGAAAATCGCCAGCTCTCGCTGGCGATTTAAATATATTGATGATCTTTTAAATATGAAATGATGTGAGTTACAGACAGTTCTAGCGAGAGAACGTCTGTTTCAATCACGATTTCAGCGTCAGCTGGAGATTCATAAGGTGCATCAATGCCAGTGAAACCTTTGATTTCGCCTGCTCGTGCTTTTTTATAGAGGCCTTTGGGATCACGTTTTTCAGCTTCTTCTAGTGAACATTTTGCGTGCACTTCGATAAATTCACCTTCTTCGAAAAGGCGTCGGGCTTCGTCTCTCTCCTCTTGATATGGCGAGATAAAGGCGGTTAGTGTGAGCAGACCGGCATCGTTCATAAGCTTGGCGACTTCCCCGATGCGTCGGATGTTCTCTTTGCGGTCTTCTTGAATGAAGCCTAAGTTTTTGTTGAGTCCTTGGCGGACGTTGTCTCCGTCGAGACGATAGGTGTGAACACCTCGTTCATAGAGTGCTCTTTCTACCTCTACAGATAGTGTTGATTTGCCTGAGCCGGAGAGTCCGGTAAACCAGAGAACCGGACTTTTTTAGCTTTTCTGTTTTTGACGATCTGCTTTTGTCACTTTGGAGGCGTGCCACGTTAAGTTATGCATTACGTTTGCTTCATTCCTTTAATAAGAACGTCTGCGACTTCAGGACGGGAGAATTCTTTTGGCGGACGTTCTCCGCTGCGCAGCAGTTCCCGCACCTTCGTACCACTAAGGTGAACATGGTGCTTTTTATCGTGAGGGCATGTTTTAGCGGAGGCCATGTTTTCACAGACTTCACAGTAAAAAGCATGCTCGAATTTAAAAATGTTGATACCGAGTTCATCTTCGTATTCAGCGATGAGATCTTGAGCGTCGTACGTTCCGTAATAATCGCCTACTCCTGCGTGATCACGACCGACAATAAAGTGAGTGCAGCCATAATTGCGTCGGACAATGGCATGTAAAATCGCTTCGCGCGGACCAGCGTAACGCATAGCAGCAGGATAGATGACAAGACGCACGCGGTCTTCGACGTAATAGTTTTTTAGAATGGTTTCGTAGCTTTCCATTCGTACATCTGCTGGGATGTCATCTGCCTTCGTTTCCCCTACTAATGGATTTAATAAAAGGCCATCTACTGCTTCAAGCGCTGTTTTTTGAATGTGTTCGTGCGCACGGTGAACCGGATTTCGCGTTTGAAAGCCTACGATTGTTTTCCAGCCGAGGTCTTTGAACAGTTGACGCGTCTCCGCTGGATCTAAGTAGTAGTCTTCGAACTGTCCATGATCCGGTCGATTTAGTAGAGTGATCGGACCGCCAAGGTAAACGTTCCCTTTTTCGTACACTTTTTTCACCCCAGGGTGGGCTTCTTCTGAAGTTCCGTATACATTTTCAGCTTCTAGTTGTTTATCGTATGTATACTTTTCTTCAACTTGAATCGTGCCGTACGTGATTCCATCTTCTCCTGTCAGGGCGATTTCTTCTCCGACCGTGATCTCTCCCGCCTGCTCTTCAGTAACCGGCAGCGTAATGGGAATGCTCCACACTGTACCATCACTTAAGCGCAGTTCGTTCACAACACGCTCATAATCAGCTTGTCTCATGAAACCTTCCAGCGGGCTGAATCCCCCTATTCCTATGAGCTCAAGATCCGAAATCGTCCATGCGGAAATCGTGAGGCTGGGTAGTGATGCTGCTCGATTAAGGGCTTCTTTCCGATTGGCTCCGTCTAGTTCTTTGTTCACTAATTCATTTAATTTGTTCGCTTGTAATTGTACGGTCATCGTATACCTCCGTTTAGTTGTACCGCGTGGGCAGCGGGGCTTTTTCTCCTCCCTAAATCGAAACATACATCCTTTTATTTCGCAAATATTCTAATAACTCTTTACTATAAATAAAAAGAACCCTAGCCAAAACTAGGGTTCCATTTTATTACCACTCGGCAATACTATTATCTTTGTGTCTCCAAACCGGGTTTCGCCAATTATGTCCTTCTTCTGCACGCTTCCTTACGTAATCTTCATCAATCTCTATACCAAGCCCTGGTCCCTCAGGGAATTTAACGTAGCCATTTTTGTAATCAAAGACGCTTCGATCTTTTACATAATCGAGCAAGTCGTTTTCCTTATTATAGTGAATACCTAAGCTTTGCTCTTGAATAAAGGCGTTATAAGCTGTCGCATCCACGTGTAAGCAAGAAGCCAGTGCAATCGGACCTAACGGACAGTGAGGGGCAACTGCTACGTCATACGCTTCAGCCATGGAAGCAATTTTTTTTGTTTCTGTAATTCCTCCTGCGTGTGATAGATCAGGCTGGATAATGTCTATGTATCCTTCAGAAAGCAACGATTTAAAGTCCCACCTTGAATACATACGCTCCCCTGTCGCAATCGGAATATAGGTGTGGGCAGCTATGTCTCTTAACGCTTCATTGTTTTCGGATAAGACAGGTTCTTCAATAAACATCGGGCGATAAGCTTCTAATTCTTTTGCTAAAATTTTAGCCATCGGTTTATGAACTCTTCCGTGAAAGTCGATGCCAATACCTATATCATGTCCGACGCTTTCTCGCACGCTGGCGACGCGCTCTACAGCTTGGTCAATTTTACTATAGGAGTCGATGTACTGAAGCTCTTCCGTTCCATTCATTTTAACAGCAGAAAAACCTGTTTCAACGGCTTCTTTAGCAGCACTCCCGACATCAGATGGCCGGTCTCCACCAATCCAGGAGTAAACTTTAATAGAGTCACGGCATGCTCCGCCTAATAATTGATAGATCGGTGCGTTGTAAAATTTCCCTTTAATGTCCCATAACGCTTGGTCAATTCCAGCAATCGCACTCATGAGAATCGGTCCGCCTCGATAGAAACCTGCCCTGTACATCATATTCCAATGGTCTTCAATACGAAGAGGGTCTTTGCCAATTAAGTTTTCCATTAGTTCTTCAACGGCTGCTTTTACTGTATGAGCCCTTCCTTCAATAACAGGCTCACCCCATCCCGTCAGTCCTTCACTCGTTTCAATTTTTAAAAACAGCCATCTTGGCGGCACTTGAAAGAGTTCATAGCTTATGATTTTCATGTTGAAGATCCCTCCTTATTAGTTGAATAGTAGGCTTCTGCCATGGCTGTCGCTCCGAATACTGTAGCTAACTCTACTTGTTCATCTGTTGCCGCTATCATATTTGCGGACTCTTTAACATGACTTAGCAGGTGACAAAATAGGCTTCTTAACGGCTCTGAACCTCCAATGATCATCCAATCCACTTCTTCATCTTCGAGCATTTGCTCTAAAGCTTGAATATCATTAGAAAGAATGGCTCCCGCATAATAATTTGCTCGTTCATTATCATTTAATTCAGAGAAGAGCTGCAACAGACGAACATGATATAAGCTGCGTGTCGCACCGACTTTTCGAGCGGCATCGTAGCCTTTGAAGAGATAATGAGGCTCAATCTTTTCGACTAGCTTTTCGTCTAACGAATCAGAAATAATCGTTTGGTCGCGAATCGCTTTCAACATTTCTCCTCCTAAAGTGGAGCGGCAGTTCAACAATTCACGATTCTCTCCTATGAAAACATATTTTGTATGAGAGCCCGGGAGTACCATTACACCTTTCCCATCAGGGTTTAATTGATTGAGTAAGCCATACGTTTCAACCTCTTCCCCTCTCATCACATCGTATTGATTAATCACGCTTAATTCTTTCTCCAGTGAGTCTCCCACCTTGTTCTTCATGCCCGGGATATAGAAGCAAGGGATGTTTAAAAATTCTTCCGCTTCCACCATTTGAATCGCTTCTGTGAACTTTTCAAACTGTGCGGGAGATTCAATATGAGGAACTTCAAATAGACCCAAATTTGACGTAATCATTCCGGAAGCCACGATGTAGTTAATATCGTCTTTCGTTAGTTTATTCCGTTCAAGTATGTTTTTGATTCCATTGGCTAAATCCTGCTTTAATTGACCGTTATGCCCATCAATCGCTGTATTCCTTACGCCTACCTCTAGTTTTAAAGCATCTATGATGTCCACACTGTTTTGTTCAACAAGCCGAATGCGTGAATTCGTTGTTCCTGAATCAATCACGATAATCACACTTTCACCCCATTCCAATTATTTACAAACCTTTTGATCTCTCAATTGAATAAACTGCTTAGCTCTATCCGTTATTTCTTCAAAATTTCTCTGATCGATCAACTTACGGTTGATTAAGGAACCTCCAACTCCTATCGAATTCCAACCTTTTTCAAAATACTCCACGGCATTTTCTAGTGATACACCGCCCACAGCCATTACATTTAGAAACGGCATCGGCCCTTTTACATCCTTTGCAAAATTTACTCCAACAGAACGAGCGGGGAAGACCTTTACAGTTTGTGCACCGTATTCATAAGCCTTCAATGCTTCTGTCGGTGTCATAACCCCTGGAATAACAGGCACACCATGGCGACTTCCCATTAGGATCGTTTCTTTTTGTAAGGTCGGAGCTAATAAAAAATCAGCGCCGGCTAAGATCGCTGAATACGCACTCGGTGCGTCCAATACTGTGCCTGCTCCAATAACCATGTCGCTAAAGCTCCCCTTCAGCTGTTTAATGCTGTCTAAGGCACCTGGTGTATTAAGTGTAACTTCAACCGCTCTTATTCCACCTTCATATAAGCTTCTGACGATGTCTTCTATATGTAAGTTACTGTCTAACCTGATGATGGCTACTACCTTTTCTACATTTATTTGATGGATCACATCATTCATAGAAACTGCCTCCTTTTTACCGGCCCATCCAGCCGCCGTCGACTGTAATGATTTCTCCGTTAATATAATCAGAGGCTCGTGATGCTAGAAAAATAGCAGCTCCCACCATATCCTCTGGTTTTCCCCATCGTCCGGCAGGAATTCGTTCTAGAATTTGACGGTTTCGAGAATCATCTTGGATAAGAGCTGTATTCATATCTGTGGCCATATACCCAGGTGCAATGGCATTCACATTTACATTTCGTGAAGCCCATTCGTTAGATAAAGACTTTGTAAATTGAGCGACGCCGCCTTTAGCTGCGGCATAAGCTGGTACAGTAAATCCACCTTGAAACGAAAGCAGTGAGGCTAAATTGATAATTTTTCCGCTGCCTTGTTTTAACATTTTCCTGCCAACAAGCTGGCATAGAAAGAAGACCGCTTTCTGATTAACGTCTATTACAAAATCCCAGTCCTCTTCTTTAAATTCGGCAGCAGGGGAGCGGTGTTGAACACCAGCATTATTGACTAAAATATCAATCTGACCAAACGTCTCATTTACAGAATCGACAAGCTCAGAGAGGAGGTTTGTTTCTGATATATCAAAAGAAAACACTTCACATTTCCTTCCGAGCTCTCGAATGTTGGCCGCCACATCTGTTTCTTCACTTGACCTTTGCACAATGGCTACATCAGCTCCTGCTTCAGCCAATCCGTAAGCCATTGCTCCTCCTAATCCACGGTTTCCCCCAGTCACTAAAGCGACTTTTCCATCTAAATTAAAATATTCCATCTTTTAATCCCCCCTCCTGTCGATTCCGTTGAAAAAAAAACCTCTACTTCTGTTAATGCTTCTGATGCATCTTTCCCGTAACCCTCCACATTGATCTCATCTCCGTTTTGGAGTCGCAGATTGACTAAGCCAAGAAAACTTTTAAGATTAGCTTCAATGATGTTCCCATTTACATTCTTCTTTAGAATAATTTCGGCATCGTATTGCTGGATAATTTGACTGAGTTCAGTTATGGTTTGAGATTCGTTGATTTCCACTTTAATCGTTTTTGATACTTTTGGAGTCATGATGTACCCTCTCTTCTTTTAAGGATTAACTAAATAAGCAGGTTTTTTTCCGGTTAGAACAGCCGCAGTATTTTTAGCAGCTTTCGTCTTAAGCTCTACTTCTGATTCTTCAGAATACCAAGCCACATGCGGCGTAACGATGACGTTGTCCATGCTTAGCAGCGGGTGATCCTTAACAGGAGGCTCTTGTTCCATAACATCAAGAGCGGCTCCTGCAATTTCTCTTTTTCTTAAAGCTTCCACAAGCGCTCCTTCATCAATTAAAGGTCCCCTGGCCGTGTTAATGATTACGGCGTTTCGTTTCATTTTTTTAAAAGCCGCTTCATCAATCATTCCTTTGGTCTTCTCATTGAGGGGGGCATGAACGGACACAAAGTCTGAGGAAGTAAGAAGTTCATCAAAAGATACTAACGTGACACCTTCAGCTTCCGTAACAAAAGGATCAAAGACAACTACATTCAATCCAAAAACAGAAGCTTTTGCAGCAACTTTTCTAGGGATATTCCCGAATCCAATCAGTCCGAGAGTTTGCTTCGTTAAGCGAGCGACCGGCTTCGCTTCGTTGAAATCCCATCCCCCGTTTTTCACACGGTTTGATAATAATGAAACTTTTCGAGCTAACGTTAATAACAGAGTGACCGCATGATCGGATACTTCCTCTATGCAGTAATCCGTCACATTACATACAGCAATGCCTTTTTTACTGGCCGATTGAACATCGACAGAATCATAACCGATTCCGTACCTGGCGATCACCTGACACTGCTGCATTTCTTCAATGACCCTTCTGGAAATAGGTGCATATTGTGAAATGATACCGTCAGCATAGCGACACGCCTCAATGACTTCTTTTTCTGTTTGACACTGATGAGCCTCCATTTCAATTCCGTGTTCTTTTAACACTGTTTCCTCAGGAAGCAGAGAATCGTATTCATAATCAGTAATGATTACTTTCAACGTAGAAAACCTCCTCTTTTAAAAAGTCATATATACATCATGAGCAGAACCGGAATCGTGATGATACTTAAGAGAGTTGTCGTTAACGTAATACTGGAAACGAGTTCTGGTTTAGAATTGAATTGAACCGCATAAATCGTCGTCGTAGCTGCAGAAGGCATGGCGGCAGCGACGATTAATACACTCGCCATTAAATCACTCATTGGAAGAACAAGGGTTAAAGCAAATGCAATCAATGGTGAAGCAACTAAGCGAACTATTGAAGCATAGGACACTTTACTCCATTCCATTTGTATGACTTTTATTTCAGCCAGCTGCATTCCGAGAATGACCATCACCATAGGGATGGTTGCTGCTGCAAGTAGCTCTACACTTGACATAAGGTTCTCCGGCATAGGGATGGCTGCTAGATTCATAATAAGCGCCGCGATGACTGCATACGTAGGAGGCATCTTAAAAACAGAGGCCAACGCCATTTTTAATCCAGCTGAACCTTTTGCTGCGTAATAAACGCCAAAGAAATTCATGATAATGGCTTGTAAAACGAGAAAAGAAACTGAATAAACGAAGCCTTCCTCTCCAAACGCGAACAATATAATCGGAGCACCATAATTTCCAGAATTCATAAACGCCGTCGATAAAATGAGCCCGCTTTCTGTAGAAGAATCATAGTTTCTGATTCGTTTAACTACTTTATTAATTACTAAAATGCTCATGAGGAGTAAGATCGAGAAGATCAACATCATTAAATATTCCTGGTTAAGCTTCGCCTCATAAAATGTTTCAAAAACGAGACAAGGCAACATGACATAAAGCGCCACCGTCGAAACAGACTTAATGTCCAGTTTCGCTAGTTTTTGTATCGTAAATCCTGCTAAAAATATGAGAAGTACCGGTAAAACCACTCCGACAAATACAGACATCGTTCTCAATCCTTCCTAGTTAACAACCCAAAAGTCCCTTGCATGACACACAAGGGACCGGGCAAGGTGAGGGCCATACCTCATTACTCACTAAATTGCAGAAGCCAAAGTGATAATTCTGGTATAAAGGTAATCATTAATAATGAAAAGATCATCGCAAGGAAGAAAGGAATGATCGCTTTTGATAACTGTTCAATAGAAAGTCCAGAGATTCCTGAACCGACAAACAGGTTGACACCTAATGGAGGTGTGATAAAACCAATAGCCAAGTTTACGACCATAATAATTCCAAAATGAATCGGGTCGTATCCAAGGTTTACTGCGATTGGCAGTAGAATTGGTGTTAGAATAATAATCGCCGCTAACGTATCCATAAAGCACCCTACTAATAATAAAAGCACCGTAATGAGTAAGATGATGACGATCTCACTCTCTGATATCGATAAAAGGAAATTCGCGACTTGTGTTGGAATCTGCTCAATCGTTAGTAACCTTCCAAAAGCGGTAGCCGTTCCTACAATGATTAAAACTGTTGATGTTGTTAAAGCTGAGTCTGCTAGGATTTTTGGCAAATCTTTTATTTTCAGTTCACGGTAAAGCAGTAATCCCGCTAAAATGCCGTATACAACTGCGATAACCGCCGCTTCTGTTGGTGTGAAAATACCGCCATAAATACCGCCAAGGATAATAAGTGGAATGACTAACGCCCACTTTGCATCCCAGAAGGACTTCCCGATATAGGAAAATGACGTTTTCTCAAACGTGCCGCGGTACCCTTGTTTCTTAGAATAGATGTACGCCCACACCATAAGAGACAAGCCGACTAGCAATCCTGGAATAACACCTGCGATAAACATATCGCCAATCGAAGCATTTCCGACTACTCCATAAATAACCATCGGAATACTCGGAGGGATAATAACTCCAATCGAACCAGCAGCTGCTACAGTAGCCGTAGCGAACTTCTTATCATAACCTTGTTTCACCATGGCTGGAATCATAATACCACCAATAGCAGCCACCGTTGCAGGACCGGATCCAGAAATGGCCGCAAAGAACATACATGTCACAATCGTGGCCATTGCAAATCCACCTGTCTTGTTCCCTACCAACGCATTTGCGAGATTGAACAATCGTTCCGAAATCCCGCCTTTCCCCATTATCTCACCCGCAAGGATAAAGAAAGGGACCGCCATTAATGGAAAGGAATCAACAGCCGTAACAAGTTCTTTCATTAAAAATTCAATGGGGATCGTGCCAGAATAAACAATGGTCAATAAAGTCGAGACTCCAATAGCAATCCCGATTGGAACACTTAAAAGTAAAAGCAGGGCGAAGGAGCCAAATAGAACAATGGTCGTCATTGATCATCCTCTCCTTCCTGATTAAGCATTCGATCACGTTCATCAGCAACGTCAAGCTCTTTTTTCCCAATTAACATCTTAAACTGGGCGACGAGATTTTGAATCAGTCGAATCGATGTGAGAGCAAACCCTAACGGGGTAGCCAGATACACTGCTCCCATTGGAATATGTAAGGCTGGAGAAGCTTGACCAAACCCAAACAACTGACTTGAAATGGTATAACCGTAGAACACAACAAATATGGAAAATGCTAAAAAGATAATATTTGCAACAATAGCTAATAATAGTTTTCCTTTGCCTTTAAGCAATAGAAGCATGACGTCTACTTTAATATGACGCTGCTTTTTCACCCCATAACTGATTCCTACATACACCAACCAAATAAAGCAATATCGTCCCAATTCCTCTGACCATGACAACGAATTTCCAGATACACGCATGACCACTTGCAGGAAAATAACGCTAACCATTACCGTTGATAAGACAACAAGCAGAAATTCTTCAATCCTTCGATCTATTACACGAATGATATTCATTAAATTCACCTCAACTGACCCTCTTTATCTCTCTTATGAAAAAGCAAGAGGGGAATAATCCCCTCTTCCTTTATTGAGCATCTTCAATCGCCTGATACACTTTATCTACTGTTTCTTCACCAATCTTCTCTTTATAATCCTCTATGACAGGCTGTACAGTTTCTACCATTTCTTCACGATCTTCATCAGAAATTTCAGTGTACTCCATGCCCTCGTCTTGAAGAGACTGCAGGTATTCCTCATTAGCTTCACGGTTCATTTCACGTTGTTCCTGACCAGCTTCAACAGCTGCATCCTTCATAATTGTCTGCTGATCTTCAGTCAAACCATCGTAGAAAGACTTACTCATAAGGAATACAAATGGGCTGTAAATATGGTGAGTATCAGATACATGCTCCTGAACTTCATAAAGCTTTTCTAAATAGATTGTCGCGTAAGGATTCTCCTGTCCATCAACTGTACCTTGCTGCAAAGCAGTGAATAGTTCAGTAAACGCCATTGGTGTAGGGTTAGCACCTAGTGCTTTAAATGCATCTAAGTGAAGATCGTTTTCCATGGTACGAATCTTAAGACCGTCAAAATCATCTACAGAAGCAACAGCTCTTTTACTATTTGTTAGATCACGGAACCCATTTTCCCAGTAAGTAAGACCAACCAAGTCCTGATCTTCTAATTTAGTAAGAAGCTCCTGTCCAACTTCACCGTCTAACACTTCATCAGCCACTTGCTCATCTGGGAATAAAAATGGAATATCGAAAACACTAAAATCAGATACAAAGTTTGCTAGAGGTGCCGTGGATGGAATCGTAACTTCCTGGCTTCCCAGTTGAAGAGCTTCCGTCATTGAACGGTCATCACCAAGCTGGCCACTATGATACGTTTCAACTTTAATAGCTCCATCTGTTTCTTCTTCAACAATTTCCTTAAACTTCAACAACCCTTTATATTGAGGGTGATCATCGTTTAGACCAATACCAGCTTTAATCACTTTTTCTTCACCACTTGAAGCGCTTTCATCTCCGCCGTCACTATCTCCACTGCTTGACTCAGAATCTGCATTTCCACAAGCTGCAAGTACTCCCATTAAAAGAACGAAACATAATGTCATAAAAATTTTTTTCATAATAAAACCCCTTTGAATATATTTTCGAGTGTCCATTACCCTCGAATTGTTAACCAACTTGCCTTGACCTTCTTCATAACCTTAAATAAACGATTGGTATGTATGTTAGTTATACCGCAAAGGTAACCGCTTACAATTAAAGCTTTAAAAAAAGATCTTTCTTCTTTTCATTCACCTCGCTTTCTGTAATATGAATGAAATATTTTTTCTGTAATTCTGATTATACAATAATATTTTTTTATTACAATGGAATTATCGAAAAATTTTTTATTTTTTTCTTAGGATAAAGAATTTTATATTATGGTTCTTTTATAAAAAATACCTCAAAGTTCACTTTCATGAACTTTGAGGTATTTTACCTTTACGCCGATTTAACCTTAATAATTCTTTTAAAGTTCGTCACTCGCACCAATGTCCAAGCGACAATTACCCCCGTCCAGTCTTTAATAATATCAGCTATAGAAAAAGATCTACCAACAACAAATAGCTGATGAATTTCATCGACGACACCATATATCATGGCAATTGCTGCTGCAAACAAACTTGTCGTGCGGCTAAACTTTTGGTTGGCTGCCAGCGCCAAAATAATCAAAAGATATAAAATTGCAAACTCAATGAAGTGTAAGCTTTCTAATAACGTATTGATGGTCATTGGCTGATTCCTATGAATCTTTTAATGGCGGTGATGGAGTGGCTGGACTGGATCCATATAAGAATCATATAGATGATGGGGAGCAGGGTGAACAGCATTTTTTTCATAAAATAAACCTTTCCTTTCGTTCGTAGTCTTACTCCCATTTTGGAAAGGTTATCTTTGTTTTATACTAAAAAAAGAATCTTGCAGAGAGAAGTTCTGCAAGATTCTTTCATTTACGATCTTAATTGCCATCTTCTTCTTACTAGGGGAACTAAGAAAGATAACAAGCTAATAATAAGCAACGTAAGAGAAATAGGTTCCTTAATAAATACCATATAATTTCCGTTAGATGCCGTTAATGCTTGACGAAGTGATTGTTCCATCATACCTCCGAGAATAAAGGCCAGGATGAACGGCGCAGCTGGAAAGGATGTCAGCCTCATTAAGTAACCGATGACGCCAAAAATCAATAATACGTACAAATGGAATACGTTAAAACTCACGGAGTACACACCGATTAAACTGAAAATGATCACCAGCGAGATCAGCAGGGGCCGTGGAATCTTTAACAGCTTTGAGATATAAGGAATCAGCGGCAAATTCAACACGAGAAGAATGATATTCCCGATGTACATACTGGCAATAATGCCCCAGAAAATATCGGGATGGTCTTGAACGAGTAAGGGTCCTGGTTGAATACCTAATACGAGAAAAGCACCAAGCATGACAGCCGTCGTTCCTGATCCTGGAATTCCGAGGCTTAGCAGTGGCACAAAGGCGCCGCTTGTAGCTGCATTGTTTGCTGTTTCTGGTGCTGAAAGACCTCGGACGGATCCTTTTCCAAATTCTTCTGGTTTCTTGGCGATTTTCTTTTCTGTGATGTAGCCGATAAAAGAAGCGATGGTCGCCCCGGCTCCGGGAAGCACGCCTAACACAAAGCCTAAGAAGGATTGGCGGGACATCGGGCCGCGCATTTCTTTGAGGTCTTCTTTTTTCAATTTAATGCTTCCGACATTGGCTTTATCTGATAATGATGTATCTTTTCGATTGATGATGAGAAAACATACCTCGGCTAAAGCAAATAACCCGAGGGCAATGACAAGAAAGTCGATGCCTTCTAGTAAATTGGGATTGTTAAACGTAAAACGCGGTGTGCCTGTTTGCCCGTCAATCCCGATCGTTACGACCATAAAACCAAGCGTGGCTGAGATCAGTGCTTTGATCGTTGAGCCCTCTGAGAGACTTGAGATCGCCATGAGGCCCATAAACATGAGGGCAAAATATTCGGGAGGACCAAAGGTCACAGCTACCTGAGCTAAAGCAGGTGCAAACAGCATAAGTAACACGACGGATACCGTTCCACCTACAAAAGATGAAACAGCGGCGATAGCCAGCGCTTTCCCTGCCTCACCCCGCTGCGCCATCGGATAGCCGTCAAACGCCGTAGCTACCGTCCCTGAAATCCCGGGAGCATTTAATAAAATGGAGGCGGTCGATCCTCCAAATACGGCGCCGTAGTAGACACCTGCCATCATGACGAGCGCAGTAGTCGGATCCATCCCGTACGTCACCGGGATCATAATAGCAATCGCACTGATCGGTCCCAGACCTGGCATCATACCGATAAAAGTCCCTATAAATACGCCAATAAAAACAAATAAAATTCCTTCGATACTAAACGCGACTTGAAAACCTTGCAGCAATCCGTCTAGTCCACCCATATCATATCAACACCTTTTAAAATGGTAGTATGCCTTGTGGCAATCTGATCTGTAGCAAATAATTAAATACGTAGTATAAAATCCCAGGAAACACGATGGACACGATAAGACTCGTCACCCATTTTCGATAGCCAAGAAACGTGGAGCAAGCCAAAATAAACAGGAACGTTGTTATAAGAAAGCCGAGGATTTCAAATAAAAAGATATAGAGGAAAACCATGCCGCCGACTGCAGCCATGACAAGAATTTCTTTTTTCGGAACGACTCGTTTTGCCTTTTCCTCTTTTGTTTCAGACGACTTATCGAAGAACAAAGCAATCGCTAAAGCTAGCAGGATGTAACCTAACACTTTTGGCACTAAGTCGGAATCCACCGGTACGTACGGATACTCTTTTAAGTTATAGCTTAAATATAAATAGCCGAGTGCTATAGCAGCGAGTACGAGACTCACTTTTTGATTTAATGTTTGAACCATTTGCGTCACCTCTTTCAATTAAAAACTATTCTGCTAATCCCATTTCCTCGAGTAAAACGTTCAGTTCTTCATTTTGTTCATGGAGATATTCTTTGTACTCTTCGCTCGTCATGTACATTTCGTCCCACCCGTATTTTTCACGAATTTCATTGAAAGCTTCAGAGTCACTTACTTCTTTAAAAGCTTGCTCATAATATTTCACTTGTCCTTCGTCCATGTCTTTTGGTCCAAAGAAACCTCTCCAGTTGGTAAATGTTGCGTCAATTCCCTGTTCTTTGGCGGTAGCGAATTCAGACAAAACGTCTCCTTCTAATCGTTCTTCTGCTGTAATGCCGAGCACTTTTATTTTTCCAGCTCGAACTTGCTCTACGGTTTCAGCCACACCTGTTGAGAATACATCAGCATTTCCGTTTAACACTTGGGTAAGCGCGCCGCCGTCTTGTGAAGATACATATTTAATTTTAGTAATATCAACGCCTGCTTCCTTAGCAATTTTCACGAACTGCATATGGTCCATTGAGCCGGGCGACGAAGTGCCGACGACGGTAATGTCTTGAGGATCTTCTTTCATATCGTCGAACAGCTCATTTAAGTCATCCCACTTCGCATCCTCTCTTACTGCAAAAGCAGCATAGTCCGCAATCATGTTCGCCAATGGAGTGAAGTCCTCGTAACCGATTTGCGACTGACCATTTAACGGAATAAAAATTAATGGCGGAGAACCTATAAAGAGATGGTGAGGGTTGCCTTGTTTACCATCGATATAAGCCCACCCAACAGCACCGCCTCCGCCAGGTTTGTTCACGACGCCCATATCTTCATCAACAATGCCTTCCTCCTCCATAACTTGACTGACACTGCGCGCCGTTGTATCCCAGCCGCCTCCAGCACCTGCAGGGGCAACCAGCTCAATCGGCTGCTGCGGCTCCCACTCGCCGTTTTCGGAGCTGGCGTATTGATCCTTACTGCACGCCGTCAATATCGATAGGAAAAGGATTAGTCCGAACACTATTACTTTCTTCATCTGCGCTTCCACCTTTTTTAGAAAATTTAGAATTAATTCATATGGTAAAGGAGGGGAGCATTTATGTAACCGTTTTCAAAATTAGTTTTTTTAAAAACGTTAACGTAATTAAATAAATAAAATTTACGAGTAGGGCGTATGAACGTCGCCGCGGATTTTTAAATTGGCCGCATTTTTACTCAATAAAAAAATAGCCGCGGTGAGCGACTATTGGTGATAAAAGTATTTTCTTTCAGGACGCCCTACTTTGCCGTACCTCATTTCAGCGACTCCTTCATTAATGTAAATTAAATACTCTAAATAGCGCCGGGCTGTCGTTTTTGAGGCTCCCATATGGTGACTAGCTTGTTCTGCCGTTATTCCTTCGTCTGCATTATCTTTTAACAGCTGCCTTACTTTTTTTAATGTAAGCTGATCGATCCCTTTTGGAACAGACGCCTCCTCCGGTTCATCCGGTGTTTCATTTCCAATTAATTGATCAACCGTTTTCTGATCAAACGTCTCCTGACTGTTCATGAGATGCTTTTTCTTCTGATAGGTTTCAATGGTATGTAAAAATCGATCCATTGAGATCGGCTTAATAATATAATCAACGACACCGTAATTGAGCGCCTTCGTAATCATTTCTTTTTCAGTGGCGGCAGTAATCATAATGATATCGAGCGCGGGAAACGTCTTTCTTAATTCATGCAATAGCTCGGTTCCTAAGCGATCCGGCATATACACATCTAATAATAAAAGGTCCGGACGATGCTGATGCACAGCCTGCAGTGCCTCTTCAGCATTTAATGCTTTCGCCACCACCTCTATGCCATCTACTTCCTTTAAAAATTTTTCATGCAAATCGGCGACACGAAAATCATCTTCTGCTATAACTGCTTTAATCAATCTTCTCACTCCTTTCTATTTTGATAAAAACAGAGAAAAAGTGGTTCCAGTGGATGGGTCGGAATCCAGTTCAAACGTTCCTCCAAGTTCTTCCACAATTTCACGCACATTGGAGAGTCCAAATCCTCTCTGTTCTCCCTTCTTCGTTGAAAATCCTCTTACAAAAATATAAGGCATGACCTCTTCAGGAATCCCCGGCCCGTTGTCGCTAACTTCAAACACAATTTCACGGCCTATATCTGTGGCAGAAAAAGTGACTTGTTTATCAATTTGATCCTTTACCGCTTCAAATGCATTATCGATTATATTCCCCAAAATCGTTACGAGCTTCGAACGGCTAATCTGCTCTGGCACTGCTTCAATTGAGGCATCTTCGTCGACGACAAAATCAATTTTCAGCTCTGAAGCCTTACTGATTTTCCCTAATAAAATCGCCTGCACCGTGTCATCCTTAATTTGATCCAGACGGTTCGATTGATACTGGACAGATTTAAAATCGGCTTGAATCAAATCCATCGCTTCGTCGTAATTTTTTAATTGGAGAAGGCCAAGCAGAACGTACATTTTATTGGCATACTCATGGGTCTGCGAGCGCAGTCCTTCAGAGTAACGCTTAATTTCAGATAAAGCCCCTACCATCTCGCGAACCTCAGACTTATCTCGAAAACTCGCCACAACACCTACGACCTCCTCGTTTTCTATAACAGGCGTACGTGTAACAATGACCATTCGATCGCCAAGTGAAATCTCTTGATCACGCTCTTCCTTGCCTGAACGAAGCACGCGCTCCATTTCTGAGTTTGGAAAAATGGCTTGAATCGGTTGTTGAGTAACGTCACCTGATAGGTGAAGCAGATTTCTCGCGGCTGCATTGATCGTCGTGACGTGAGCATTTTTATCAATCGCAATGAGTCCTTCTTTTACTGAAGATAAAACAGCTTCACGTTCTTGATAAAGGGCAGCAATTTGATAGGGTTCAAGTCCCATCGTGTCTTTGCGGATACTGCGTGTCAACATATAACCGCCGAGGCCGCCGATGACTAAGACGAGGAAAGACACCCCAGCAATTTTCCCCAATGTGTTAAAGAACGTCGTATAAATATCCTCCATTAAGAAGCCAACGGAGACGACGCCAATGATCTCATTTTGATCATTAACGATCGGTGCCTTGCCCCTTAAAGACGGACCGAGCGTCCCTTCAGCCTTCGACACATAATAACGCCCCTCCACAAGAGCCCGCTCATTATCACCGCCGACCATCCTTTGGCCAATCAGCGCTTCATTCGGGTGAGCATACCGGATGCTCTGCTTATTCCCAATGACAATAAACTCAGCCCCTACCTGTTCTTGAATCTCCAGCGCAAGCGGCTGAATTTCTTCAGAAGGATTTTCGGTCTCAAACGCCTCTTTGATCGAGGGCATATAGGAAATGGTGGTGGCCGTATGTAAAGCCATATCGCCCATATGCTCCTCCGTCTGCTCGAACTCTAAATAAGTAAAAATACCAGAAAGAATGAGAATGACCGATATGATTAACGTAAAAATCAGTACCTGTATTTTTGTCTTAAGTGAAACTCGAAACCTGCTCCTCATCACAATGACCCCTTATGTAAACGCTACATTTCATATTATCTTAACATGAGGATGGATTTGCCGGTACCAGGTACAGAAAGTTGATTGTGGTGTACCTGGTACCGATTGATGACTGCTGTGTACCAGGTACACCATTACCACTTCTGCGTACCAGGTACAAAATAACTGCATCAATTCCCTCTTTCTTCTACATACTACACCTATGAAAGGAGGGAGAAGTTATGGCAGAATACTTTGAGCGCGTTCGTAAAAATGAGGATGGCGATATTGTAAGCTTTCAGACTTCGAGCGGGAAAGAACTAAGTTATGAGGAAGCGGTTGCGGCTGTGGAAAGTGGAACAATTCAAGGAGCGAACGTGGGTAAGGCGAGGAATGGACGTCCTGTAATTCGCGGCAATGCGGACGGAGATCCGAATAATAACCTAGATAATCTTCCGACGTTTTAATTCACTATAGAAAGAAGTCGAGGGGTGCGTTCCTCGACTTCTTTTTGTGTACCTGGTACATGATTTCTACTTCTGTGTACCAGGTACGCTTTTTCGCCGGTGCTGTACCTGGTACCGACTATACAAAATGGACGGGTTGGCCTGTACGTGCTGATTCATATACGGCTTCTAAAATCTCACTAACGACTAGCGCCTGTTCCGGCTTTACGACTGGCTCTTCATCATTCTGCAGGCTTTCAATCCACAATCTTGCTTCTCGGTCGCTGTCACTTTCGTCTTCACCGCTGTAGAAGTCTACTCCGCCAGCATCTAATTCCGGTTTTGTCGTATGTAATCTCCCATATTTCTCACCGTTGATTCGCAAGCCGTCTTTCATATCCGCTCCACCTTCTGTTCCACAAAGCGTACTTTTCGCTTCACCTACATCAAGCGAATTTAAAGCCCAGCTGGATTCTAGAATGATCGTTGCTCCATTTTTCATGGTGATAAAGCCGAAAGCGGAATCTTCAACGTTAAATTCTTTGGGATCCCACGGACCAAATGCATTAGCGGCATCTTTTTTATCAGAAAGCTTGTGATAAACGTTTCCTACCACACTTCTCACTTCATAATTATCCATGAGCCATAGTGTTAAATCGAGGGCATGAGTTCCAATATCAATCAGCGGTCCGCCGCCTTGTTCTTCTTCGTTTAAAAAGACTCCCCATGTTGGAACGGCACGTCTTCGAATAGCGTGAGCTTTTGCAAAATAAATGTCTCCAAGATCTCCATCTTCGGATACTTTCTTTAAATATTGCGAGTCGTTACGGAATCGATTATTGTAACCGATCGACAGTTTTTTGCCGCTTCGCTTCGCTGCTTCTACCATATCTCGTGCTTCTTCAGCGGTTTTAGCCATTGGCTTTTCACACATGACATGCTTGCCTGACTCAAGTGCTGCTATACTGATTTCAGCATGCGACTTATTTGGAGTACAGACATGAACCACATCTAGGTCTTCATTTAACAACTCATGAAAGTCTGAGAACACTTTAGCGTCCTGAGACCCAAAATCCGCTGCCGCTTTTTGCGCTCGTTCTTCAATAATGTCACAAAAAGCCACCATCTCAACGGCTTCTACCTTAGATAGGCTGGGCATTTGCTTTCCATTTGCGATACCGCCACACCCTACAATACCTATTTTGAGTTTAGGTTTTACCATTTTTCATCCTCCTACAAAATGCTTTTTAAATATTGAAAACTTTCTTGGATGCTTACTAATGGGTCTTTATCGAAATTCTCCTGCTCAACGGTATACCACTCTACTTGCTGAGCTTTACCAGCATTTACAATCTCCTCAAAGTCCATTGCACCCTTGCCAATTTCAACGTTTCTTTTTACTTCAAAATTGTTCATGTCTTTAATGTGAAGTACCTTGCAGCGCTGTTTATATTTTTCAATAAGGTCGATGGACTTAATGCCGCACACTTCAGCCCAATACGTATCCAATTCGATAAATAGGTTCTCTTTTTCAGTATGATTCACTAGAATGTCGAGACCGTACTCGCCATCATATCTCTCAAACTCCACGTGATGGTTATGATAGCCAAATTGCAGTCCACTATTTCGGCAACTTTCACCAATTTGATTAAACAATTCAGCCGTTCGTTTATAGGCATGAGCGCTATTTCGATACACTTCAGGTAAGCCGGGACAGATAATGTAAGGACTGTTTAGTTCAAGAGAGTACTCGATCATTTTATTTAAGTTCTGCTCAAGATCATCAATTCCGATATGACTGCCCGCTGCTTTTAAGTCAAGATCATCCAGGGTTTTCTTAAGCTCGTTGCTTGGGGTATTGAAGTATCCCGCAAACTCCACGCCATCATAACCTGCTTGAGCCACTTTTTCGAGCGTACCTAAAAAGTCTTTCTCTGTAAAATCTTTCAACGAATAAAGCTGCAACCCAATCTGTGCGATCTCTCCCACTCCTCTTTTTATTTACTTTTTTTCTTTTCTTTCTGGGTACCAGGTACAGATAGTTAACATCGGTGTACCAGGTACGCAATTTCTCTCTCTGCGTACCTGGTACCATGTCATTTCAATACAAACTGCATGCCTTTTTTGAAGTTTTTGCTGAAGATGATGAACAGGATTAGGATGGGCAGGGTTAATAGTACGGACGCAGCATACATCGGTCCGGGGTAGCCTCCGTAAGGTCCAAACATTTGCGCTAACAATACGTTTAACGTCAGCATATCTTCACTATTGACGACAAGCATATCCCATAGCAATTCTACCCATCGTTCCATAAAGACGAATAAGAAAATAATCGTCGTAATCGACTTAGACATCGGCAGAACAATTTTCCAAACGATCTTCCATTGACTGGCACCGTCAATCTTCGCTGCTTCAATCAATTCATTCGGCAGCCCTCTAAAGAAGTTGGTATACATAAAGATGGCCCATAAGTTCACGGCCTTCGGAAGAATCATCGCCCAGTACGTGTCATACATTCCGAAGTAACGAATGATTAAGAATAAAGGGATTAAGAGAATGACAGCTGGGTAGAACATTTGAAACAAAATGACGTTGTTAATCAGCCGGTTCCCTTTAAACTTAAGCTTCGCTAAGGAATAACCAACGAGCAGAGCTGTCGCAATCATTAAGATAGAAGAAGTCGTACTTACGATCACACTATTAAAAAAAGCGCGCATCCATGGCCGAGCATTGGCTCCTTCTCCGCCAAAGAACAGCCATTCATAGGAACGGAGCGTAAATTCAGTTGGTATTAATTTTCGATCGACTTGATCCCATACGGCAAAGGAGCCGAGCACCATGTATAAATAAGGGGAGACCATAACGAGGAGCACAGTAAACGCCACTGTATACAGCAAGCTTAATTTTAGTTTTTTATTCCCAGCCATGTCTCGCACCCCATTTCTCTAAAATTTTACGAAAGACGAGTATTGAACCAAATGTAACAATCGAATTAATCACGGCAATGGCCGTTCCGTAACCTGCATTCAGTCGTTCAAACGCCTGGCTGTAGATTTCTAACTGCCACGTGTGAGTCGCTAAGTCTGGCCCACCACCTGTTAACACATATGGCTCGGTGAAAATACCAAACATGAGTCCGACTGCTAAAATCGTGACTGTGTAAAAGGATGGATAAAGCATCGGAATGGTCACGTGCCAAAACTTCTTAAAACCTACTGCCCCATCCATTTCAGCGGCTTCATATACTTCTTTTGGAATACTTTCAAGTCCAGCAACAAAAAGAAGCGCATAGTAACCGGCAAACTTCCAAGCCATCATAAGCGCAATAATTAACGGCGCTAAAATGGATGAACCTAACCAGTCGATATCAAGACCAAATGTTCCTCGCAGCCAAATATTAAATGGACTGTTGTGGGATAACACACCATTAACAACAATAGCCGAAGCTACCCCTGAAGCTAAGTAAGGTAAAAAGAAAGCCACAGAAAACAAACCTTTAAACTTCGGCAGTGTGTGAATGAGCATCGCGAGTAACAAGGCTCCCCCCACTACAATCGGAACGAACATCCCGAGAAATTTGTATGTAACAAAGAAAGCCGCTCGCACACTCTCACTAAAGAAGGCTTCTATGAAATTTTGAATGCCGACAAATTCATAGTCAGCAGCAATTAAGTTCCAATTGGTAAAAGCTAGATAAGTCGCCCACAATAATGGGAAGAGAAAGAAAATGAGTGAATAGATAAGGTAAGGGCTGGCAAAAAGCCAACCCAACCTTGCATTACTCTTGTCCATTTACTCCAACACCCCGTTAATGGAATTGATCACATCTTCCCATGCTTGTTCTGCATCTTTTTCACCTTTAACGAGAGGGTTTAATCCTTCAGTTCCGATTAGTTCTTGAATTTCAGCCGTTTGTTCACTATCAATTGGTGGCACGGCATTTGGAATATTGTCTGCATACTTCGTAAGTTCTGGATGCTCTTCAAGGAACTCAGTGAACGCATCGTTTGTCGCTAAATCATCACGTGCTGGAGGCAGGTTCGTATCTTCAAACCACTTCAAGTCGTTGTCAGCATTAGAGTAGACCCAGTTCACGAAATCAAAGGCCGCTTGCTGCTGTTCTTCTGTTGCTGATGCATAAATAGACAGCCCTTTTGTATCAGCAAACGTCTTCGGATTTTCTGCCCCTTCTTCACTAGGTACCGGCGGCATCGTTAGTTCATACGTTTCGCCTTCTACCATTTCTGGGAATTTATCATCCCAATAAGAGAACGTCCATGGTCCAATGTCCATCATGATCGAATCCCCTGATTCAAATGGATCCGTAGCTTCACGCGTTAAAAGCATATCCCCTTCGGCCATCTCACTGAAGAAATCAAACGTTTCTACACCAGCTTCATCATCTGCAACCACTTCATTTCCTTCTACAAAGTTGTTGCCATCAGAAGCCGCATTATAAAGCATGAAGAAGTCAAACCATCTCGCATGCCAAGTTGGCTGTACTAGGTCCGCTCTTGACCAAAGGTATTTCTCTGGGTACTCTTCTTTCAGCTTTTGACCGGCTTCTAACACTTCATCGTACGTTCTTGGAGCTTCATCAAAGCCTAATTCTTCTAAAATATCTGTTCTCCACGCAAACAGCATAGGATTTGAATAGACAGGTAAAACAAATTGCTGATCATCAGTAAATTTCCACGATGACATCGTTTCTTCCATTTGACGTTCTTCAATTAACTCATCATAGCCGTCAAATTCATTGAAAGGAACAATCGCGTTACTGCCCGCTAATTGCGCGGCGAATCCTCTAGAAATATTCTCAGAGATCGCTGGAGCATTTCCAGCTGCAATAGCTGACTGAATCCCTGCTTCAGAAGAAGGACTTTCCGGCATTGGCGTTACGTTAATGCTTACATTCTCCTCTTCCTCCATATACTGTTGAGCCATTTCTTCCCAGAATGCTTCCTGAGCTGGGTTAGGTGCAGCCCAGAATTCAAACTCAACAGAACCATCCTCACCTGAACCACCATCTCCATTACTTTCAGACTGACAGCCGGCAACGACTAGAACACTCGCAAACATAAGAACAAATAAACGAAGGTTAAGCAGGTTTTTCATTTAAATTCCCCTCTCTTTTTTGTAATCGCCTTCACTATTAAATAAATGGATTTGGCACAGTCGCCCTATGAGCTTCAGCATCACTCACCCCGACATAAAGTTCGGCATCTCCATTGGCTAAAAATATTAATCCTCCACTAAATAAAACATCCGTAAGATCTGGACGTTTCGCTTCTCCTTTAGGAAAATCACGCCGCGTCGCAATAATCTTCATCTTTGTAAATCGATTGGTGTTCCTATCATAGGTACACGCAATTGGATAATAATGGCGGTTCCCTTCCTCATCAAACTGAGCGATATGCCCAAGCACTCCGATCTCTCCATTTGCCAGCAGGTAAAGCTCATTCGCTCCTCCCCACTCTTCCTCGATAAAATGAGATTCAATAAGTGGAGCTCTCTCTATTTTTTCTGAAGTAAGGTCAAATAACGAATTAATTCTCGTAAATCCTATTTTCCCACGGCCGCCTTTTTCACCCTGTGGACGGGTAAAAACACCAATCGTTTCGTCCTGTAACTCCAGTAAACGAATATCCTTCATGCCTTCAGGTCCCGCGGCGAAAAACTTCAGCTTTCGAACGCTCTCTCCTTTATAGAACACCGTTTTCCACGTTAACCTCCTCGCATCGTCTGGATCAGGTGTAACTTTTACCCCGCCAAAAACGAGCTGGCCATGGATTCGAGCAACAAATGGATCCTGCAGTTCAAAGGTTGGCGCGTCCGATCGAGGCTCCCATTTTCCGTTTCTTTTTACAAAAAAGTAAACATCAGAATACTCGGTATCTCGGCCTTCCACTCGTCCGGCGATGACCGCTTCCCCTTCATCGGTAAAAGGAGCTGTGATATTGTAAACATCTCTCTCCCCCACGCCGGTAAACTCTAGCTTTTCCGCTTGTTTTGCACCTTCCTGGCGATCGTACGCATCTAGCAATCGATCAACGGTATACGTCATTCAATCGTCCCACCTTCAGGAACCTTCATATAGGTAAGCTGCGCTAAAATATCATCTACACTCATATCCGCTGCGGCCATCGACGTGTCAGCCACTCCGTAATACACCCTGATGTCACGATTTTGTAACGTTACACCACAACTGAAAACAACTTGACTAAAAAATCCACTCACTTCATAATCAGCCTCTGGAACTAAAAGAGGCTCATTTGTTTTCGCCAGTACCTTTGCTGGGTTTTCAAGATCTAGCAGGACAGCGCCTAAACAGTAACGGTCATTTTTATCGGCCGCATGATAAATTTCAATCCAGCCTTCTTCCGTTTTAAAAGGAATGGCGCCTCCGCCAATTCGACCACTGTCCCATCCATCTTCACTTAAGCCTAAAAGGTGCTGGTGGTTTCCCCAATGAATAAGGTTGTCAGACTCTGCGATCCAAATTTCCGGACGCCCAATACCCTTAGGGACCGGTCGATGCAGCGTATAATATTTCCCGTTAATTTTTTCAGGAAAAATCGCTACATCTTTGTTTTCAGGATGAAGCATCAATCCGTGACGTTCATATGATACAAAATCCTTCGTTGAGATCAGCCCGACTCCTACGCCTACTTCTGAGACCGCACTGTACTGGATGTAATATGTATCGTCGATCTGAGTCACTCGCGGATCTTCAACGCCCCATGCCTCATGTTTCGTTTCAGGATATATAAACGGTTCCTCATCAACAGTGAAATCTTCACCATCTGCACTTCTTGCCAACCGGATATACGAAAGCGATGTTAAGTAAGCTGTCGAATCCTTATCCTGATAGCGAATCGTACGCGGATCGGAGAAATCATAGGTTGAGTCATCTTCATGAATCTCAATAAGATGAAGCTTCCCTTCTCCTTCACTAAAATCAATAATTGGCGCTTTTACAATTGCAGGATTGTTCGTAATTGGACGTTCTGCTACTCTTAATAAGAGAAGTGTTTCCCCTTCATACTCCGCCACCCCTGCGTTAAACACTCCTATCACTTCATGATCATCGTGATAAGGAGTGACGTCTGCCGGTGTAATTAACGGGTTGCGTTCTAGCCGTGTCACATTCATCAACCTTCATTCCTCCATCCGTTTTGTAAGCCTTTTCAAAATAACTCGTCATTACATTACAAAATTATTATCCCTTTACTATTTTGTTTAGTAACCTTACAAATGATTATACATTTTGATTTTGTAATGTCAATATGCAATCCGTGATTTACTTGACTTAAGGAATTAATTGTAATTAAATCAACAATACAGTATATTATAAAGTAACGTTACAAAATGTTTTAAGAGAGAGGTTGTTTCCTTCATGGCAAAAAAAGTGACAATGCAAGACATTGCCGACCAGCTCAATATATCAAAAAACTCGGTTTCCCAAGCGTTAACTGGAAAGCCAGGGGTAAGTGACGAACTTAGAAAACTTGTCCATCAAGTAGCCAAAGAACTTGGATATAAATATAACCGCTCCGTAACTACTCGCAGTTATAATCAAGTTCAAAGCGGGAACATTGCCCTCATTGCGTCCGACTTCGCTTTTTCCATGAAAAGCTTTTTTGGAGAAATTTACTTAACAATAGAAGAAGAAGTCAATAAACGAAATAAAAACCTGCTCATTCAATCCATAAATAAACAGTCAAAAGAATCCCTTACCCTTCCTTCTTTTATTGAAAATAAAGAAGTGGACGGCGTTTTGATTCTTTCTCACATTAGCAACGAATACATTCAAAAGGTTCTCGATACAGGAATCCCAACCGTTTTAATTGATCATCACCACCCCAGCATTCACGCTGACGCCATTCTGACGAACAATCGCTTTGGCGCCTACACCGCCGTCCAACACTTAATTGAGCTCGGCCATAAAAACATAGCATTTGTTGGAGATACAAGTTTTTCTCCAAGTTATCAGGAACGCCTTGAAGGATTTTTGCTTGCTCTTAAGGATTACGGAATTGAACCGACTCAAGAATATTTACTAACCGATGCACCAGAAGAAAGTAACGTCCTGAATCATTTTATCGGTGAACTATCAAAACAGCCGTCCGCCTGGTTCTGCGTCAATGACGGGCTGGGCTATCTCATTACATCAGGCTTACAGCAACACGGGATTCAAGTACCAAGTGACGCCTCTGTCTGCAGTTTTGATAACGGCCAGCTGTCTCAACTATCCACTCCATCGATTACGACGATGGATATTAGCTTTAGGGCTTTTGGTCAAAATGCCATAGAGAAGCTGTTTTGGAGAATGGAGAATCCTGAACAACCTTATCAGGAGATTTTATTACCTGCGACACTCATTAAAAGGGACTCAACAAAGAAAAAGAAATAAAAGCACACAGAATAGCGCTTTGCAGAAATGAACGGCAAAGCGCTTTTGTTGTTTACCATTTATAGTGTACCAGGTACCGAGAGTCGCTTTTTGTGTACCTGGTACCAAGAATCTATCAAAAAATCAAAAATCGCCCTATCGAGTGGAAATCTCTTTAGGGCGATTTTTTGATGAGTGTATAGAAATCTATTGATATTTTTTCAATTCTAGTCTGCCAATATCGCGCAGGTGGACTTGGTCTGGTCCGTCGACGATTCGGAGTGTTCGGGCGTTGGCCCAGTGCGCGGCAAGTGGGAAGTCTTCCGAAACCCCTGCCCCTCCAAATACTTGAATGGCGCGATCGATGACGTTAAGGGATACGCGCGGAGCTGCGATTTTTATCATTGCGATTTCTTTTCTCGCTGCTTTTGCCCCGTGTTCATCCATTTTCTGCGCTGCATGGAGGGTCAGCAGGCGGGCTTGGTCAATTTCAATTCGGGATTCAGCGATATGTTCGCGAATGACTCCTTTTTCAGCGAGAGAAGAACCAAATGTTTCTCTTCGCATCGCTCGCTCATTCATAAGTTCCAATGCCCGTTCTGCTGCTCCAATCGCTCGCATACAGTGATGGATGCGCCCTGGTCCTAATCGGGACTGCGCAATTTCAAACCCTGCTCCTTCTTCATATAAAAGGTTTTCTACAGGTACACGAACGTCTGTAAAATGAACTTCTGCGTGGCCGTGGGGCGCGTGATCATAACCAAAGACCGGCAGATGACGCTTCACTTCCACCCCTGGCGTGTCCATCGGCACAAGGATCATCGATTGCTGGCGGTGACGAGGACCATCTGGATCTGTTTTTCCCATGAATATCGCAATCTCACATCTTGGATCCATGGCTCCGGAGGACCACCACTTTTTCGCATTAATGACATATTCATCCCCTTCACGCTTGATGTAACTTTGAATGTTGGTTGCATCAGATGAAGCGACATCAGGTTCCGTCATGGTAAAACAAGAACGTATTTTACCCTCCAGCAGTGGAGTCAGCCATCTTCTTTTCTGCTCATCTGTACCGAATTTCATGAGTACTTCCATATTGCCAGTATCGGGAGCATTACAGTTAAACACCTCAGGGCCGATTAAGGATCGACCCATAATTTCACAGAGATGAGCGTATTCATAGTTTGACAGCTGTGTTTCATAACCCTCTTCTCCTATAAATAAATTCCATAACCCTTCTCGTTTCGCTTTCGCCTTTAATTCTTCAATGATCGGCGGGATGGTCCAGCGTGAGTCGGCTTCGTTTAATTGCTGTTCATACAGTTTCTCATTCTGGTACACTTCTTCTTCCATAAAAGAAATGAGTTTTTCCTGAACGTCTTGGATTTTAGGTGATAAGGTTGTTAACATAGGCTATTCCTCCATTTTAAGTATAAATAGGGTGACGTCTGGCTTCTTCTGCTTTTTTCATTAAGTTACTAATGCCTTGGTCTAAGTTTGCAAAGCGGTCGTCTTGAAGCTCACCGCTGCTCCATCGTGCATAAATCTGCTGAAGGATACTGGCGATTTTATAAAAAGAAAACACGAGGTAGAAATTAATTTGACTCACATCTCTCCCGCTTCTTTCGGCATATAACTCAAGCATTTGCTTACGAGTAAGGAATCCTTCTTCTTTAGTCACTGCTGTTAAACCGGTGTCAGGGTCTTCTGGTTCAGTCCAATAGGCGAGTGCCGCTCCTACATCGGTCAATGGATCGCCAATGGTACTCAGTTCCCAATCAAAAACGCCCGTCACTTCACCTGGCTGCTCTTTTGAAAACATCATATTATTCAGTTTGAAATCATTGTGCACAAGCGTAGGAAATGGAGACTCTGGAAGCTGCTGCAGCAGCCATGTTTCCACTTCTTCTACCCCGACGTAATCATGTGTTTTCGCTCGGTTGTATCGTTTGATCCACCCCTTCACTTGCCGCTCTAAAAACCCATCTGGCTTTCCTAAATCGTCTAATTGGTGCTCGTAAATATCAATCGAATGAAGTTTGACGAGAGAATCGACCACGGCTTCAGAGACAATTTTACGTATTCCTTCTATATCTTCATAATGCGCTGGCAGCTGATCATCAATGACGACGCCATCTTTAAGTTCCATGACATAAAAGTGTTTATCCATTAATGAAGGATTCTCACTATATACATACGGCTTAGGAGCTAGAGGAAAAACGGGATGAATTTTTTCCAGGATCTTAAACTCTCGTTCCATGTCATGTGCCCGTGGCGGAATTTCTCCAAATGGCGGTCGGCGCAGGACGCCCTTCCAATCTCCTACTTCAATAGAATACGTAATGTTAGAATATCCGGCTGAAAAGCGTCGCACCTTCAGTTCTCCTTTTGCCTCGGGTATTTGCCTCTCCAACAGCCGCTTCACCCCATCCCAATTAATTTCTTCACGATCTTGTTTCGTAAGCTCAGCCATCTAATCCCTCCTTTTTTGTAAACGCTTTCTTTATTTTGTTAAAAAATAAGCAGCACGATCGTTATGATGACGCCTGTATACAATAAGGTAATGGTAGCAAAGCCCATCATGTCACGAATACGCAGCCCGGCAATCGCAAGCATTGGTACCGCCCAAAATGGCTGAATCATATTTGTCCACGCATCCCCCCATGCTACAGCCGTAACAATTTTTGCAGGATCGACGCCCATATCCATCGCTGTTGGCAGCATGATTGGAGCTTGAACCGCCCATTGACCTCCTCCTGAAGGGATGAACATGTTCAGTAACCCTGAGGATAAAAAGGCAAAGAAAGGTAGGGTTTGCTCATTCGCTACACTGGCAATGTTTGTCGATAGCCATATCGCCAATCCAGATGCGCTGATCATTCCCATAATTCCTGCATAAAAAGGATATTGAAGCGCGAACTGTCCTACACTTCCGGAAGCTGCTTTAATGCCATTCCCTAATTCGCGTACGTTGCTATACAACAGTAACGCAGCGGTTAAAAACATAAGGTTTACGATATTTAAGTCTAAGGAAAACCCATTCATCGAAAATTGTGCGATGAGATACGTTAATCCTAGCAGACCACCCGCTAATACGATTAATCGGCTGTTATCTAATTTTTCGTTTGGTTGTAAGTCTTTCGTTTTTACCTGGTCATGGGTGATCTTTGTTTCTTTTAACATTTCTTTATCGATTGTCATTCGATCTTCGGGGCGCTTCGGGTGAATAAGCATCATAACAAAAGGTAAAGTTGTAAAAATGACAATAACCAATATGATATTAGTGATCGAGAACAACGTATCAGACGTCGGAATAAGCCCGACCATGTCCTGAAAGTTATGACCTTCTGTTGCTACAAAAAGTGAAGGTGAGGAGGATAATCCACCCTCCCAAATGACGAAGCCTGAATAGCCAGCCGCAACTAATACACGATAATCAACGGTCGTCACTTTTCTTCCGACAAGTCGAGCCATAATCCCAGCGACGACGAGGCCAAGTCCCCAGCTGATGAGTGAGGCAACGAGTGAGGAAAAGGTTACAACTAATATGGCTGATTTCGGAGTTTTACACAAACTCGCCGCTTTCTCAAGCAGGTTAGATACCGGCTTTGTTAAAGCAAGTGCATAACTCATCACAAACGTTGTAATGATCTGGGCCGTAAATTCAAGCAATCCCCAAAATCCATCCCCCCAGTGTAGCACCATATCAAATGGAGAGCTTTCAGTAATAAATACCCCGCTAAGAAAGGCGACAATCGTTAAAAGCACAGCAAATACAAAGGCGTCAGGCAAATATTTTTCTGCTATTTTCGCGAAAAACATCGCTAGCTTTGAAACGAGGTTGTTCGATTGTGGCTTCTCTTCCCAATCCATTTTTTTCGCAGTCGGTTCCATTCCTTATCCCCCTTTTTATTGTGCAGTCCATCCTCCGTCAACATAAATCGTTTGGCCTGTCATATAATTCGATGCATCTGAGGCAAGCAAGAGGAGAGGGCCTTCTAAATCTTGTAATTCACCCACTCGTTTGACCATCGTTTGATTAATAATTTGGTTGTAGCGTTCTTTGTCATCGAGCCACCCGGCTGTCATCGGGGTTTTTATGTACCCAGGTGCAAGGGCGTTGACGTTGATGTTTTTATCCGCCAATTCATGCGCCCATACTTTCGTTAGTTGATTAATGCCTCCTTTACTTGACGCGTAACTCGTTTGAAAGCTGCTTCCTACACCTCCAAAAATAGATGAAATGTTAATGATGCGCCCGCCTTTCCCCTGATTAATTAATTGTTTTGCGACCGCTTGACCCACGAGAAAGACGCCTTTTAGATTCGTATCGAGGACACGATCCCAGTCCTCTTCTTCCACTTCTATCAATGGTTTTCGAATATTCGTGCCAGCGTTGTTCACGAGGATGTGGACTTCGCCAAAGTGCCCAATCACTTCATCGACCCATGCGTTCACACTCTCTTTATTCGTGACATCCACAGATGTAGCCATCACATCATATCCTTCATTGGATAACTCTTTTTTCGCATGCTCCAAGTCGTCCAACCCGCGGCTGGAGATGGCCAACTTCGCCCCCATTCGACCGAGACAATGGGCCATTCCTAATCCAATTCCTTTACTTCCTCCCGTAATCATCGCAACTTTTCCTTCTAGTTGAAACATCTTTCATCCCCTGCCTTTCATGAATGATTGTTTTGTACATCAGCTAGACGCTGTTTTAGTATTTTTCCTCCAGGATTTCGTGGGAGATGGTCAATGAAAACCACTTGTTTCGGTACTTTATAATCGGCGACCCGCTCTTTCATAAACTGCTGGATGTCATCCTCTGTCGGGCTGCTCCCTTCTTTTGGCACGATAAAAGCTTTCACTTCTTCTCCAAAAATTTCGTCAGGAACCCCGACAATCGCTGCTTCTAACACATCCTTATGACCATATAACACATTCTCCACTTCAGCAGAAAACACTTTTTCTCCGCCTCGATTAATAATGTTCTTCTTACGATCCATTAAATAGACGAAATTTTCTTCGTCTACCATCGCCATATCTCCAGATTTCCAATACCCGTCTACAAAAGAACTTAAATTCGCTTCATCGTTCTTCCAATATCCAGGCACGATCATCGGCCCTCTAATGAATAACTCCCCGACTTCTCCCGGCTGCACTTCCATGCCATCCTCATCCACTACTTTAATCTCTCCTGCAGGAACGGGCTGTCCGATCGAAGCAATTCGAGAAAACCCTTCAATTTTAGGAGTGATGGTAGCTGGAGAAGATGTTTCCGTAGCACCATAAGCATTGTGAAGACGAATAAAAGGAAGCGCTTTCATTAAAGACTCTATGGTTTCCTGTGACATTGGCGCCCCTCCGAAGGCAGCAATATCCAGGGAACGCATATTTTCAGGCTTAAATGTATGATGGCTCAACATCATAATGTAAATCGTTGGGACATTAAATAAAAACGTGATCTCTTCCTTTTCTATCAGTTCAATGAATTTCCCTGTCTGATAACGTTTCATTAAAACGTTCGTTCCACCGACGAGCAGCATATAAAATAATTGCCCAATTAAGCCCGTGACGTGAAACAACGGCACAGCGATTAACGTTCGCACGGGTTCCTTCGCTTGAAACACCTCTTTATAATGAAGCGCACTATGGATGATGTTCACATGACTTCCAATCGCTCCTTTCGGAAGTCCAGTCGTACCAGATGTGTACATAATATAAAGAGGATCTTCCTCTTGCAGATTGGGGTAATCAGCTTCAGGAAAAGCGTGATGCAGCAAAGATTCAAATTGGTCATACAATAATCCCTTATCCACATCTTTCGTCCCAATCACTAAAGATTCAGGGTGTTTTTCTTTCCACTTCTTAACGACCTCATCAAATCCTTCTTCAACGAAAAGCACTCGGGCTTCAGCCTGGTCCATCATGTTGATTAACTCTTGAACAGATGAACGTAAATTCAAAGGTACAACAATGATGCCTAAGCTTGTACACGCGAGAAACATTTGAATAAATTCAGCCCGGTTTCCGACGAGTAAAGCCAGTCGATCTCCCTTTTCTAACGAACATTCATAACGCAAATAAGCACTTATTTTTTTCACTTGCTTCATCAATTCTTCATACGTGATGCGTTTGCCCTCATAGACAACCGCTTCTCTTGACGGATGATTGTGTACTGTTTGCTCAAAAAGTTCCCACACGCTAGCAGGGCGCGTATCATATGCGTAAACTTCCCGATCATGAATCCGTTCTTTTTTCATGAGGACAATCCTCCCCCTTTTTTAAAAATACCTTCACTCTTATACAAGCAAGAATTGTGCCAACTTTTTTATTTTGAATAATTGTGAAAATTCAGTATTTATGTAAAAGGGAGTCTACTCATGCGATTCAAAAAAGAATCAACAAAGGAATGAACGAATCAAAAAAGAGAGGCCTATAGATGCCCCTCTTCATGGACGTATTCCTGTTCATTTATTGGATACTTGTTCAACTTTTTCACTAGAGAAGATTGGCTGATCCCGAGCACTTCAGCTGCTTTTCTAGTCGTTTTATGTTCTGCTAAGGCTTCTTTAATGAGTGCCATTTCATAACGAATGACTTTTTGTTTTAAGTTTCGCTGCTTCCATTTGGAAGACTCTTCTTCCTGAGTCGTAATCGATAAGTCAGCAGGCTGGATCTCTTCATGCTCCGAAATCACGGCGGCCCGTTCCAGCACATTTTCCAGCTCCCTAATGTTCCCTGGCCAATCATACTGTTCCAAAATTGGCAGCGTGTCAGGATGCAGTGTTTTGTTGAAGTGATAAGTTTCATTTAATTGGCGTAGATAAAAAAATGCAATTGGCGTAATATCCTCTCGACGCTCTCGCAATGGAGCAATCGATATGGGGATCACGTTTAAACGATAATACAAATCCTCGCGAAATTTCCCTTTATCCACGAGCTGCTTTAAATTTTGATTGGTGGCAGCGATCACGCGGAGTTGCAGCGGAATTTGCTGGGTGCCTCCGACCCTTCGAATCTCTTTCTCTTGAAGCACACGAAGCAGCTTCACTTGAAATTCTTGAGGAATCTCCCCAATTTCATCTAATAGAATCGTCCCTCCGTTGGCTTTTTCAAAAAGCCCTACCTTTCCGTTCGCCACCGCTCCAGTAAACGAACCTTTTTCATAACCAAATAATTCAGCTTCCAATAATGTAGAAGGAATGGCGCCACAGTTGACTTTAATAAATTCGCGGGTCGAATGCGGACTGTGTTGATGAATGAAGTTAGCGATAATCTCTTTACCCACACCCGTCTCTCCTGTGAGAAGAACGGTCGAATTCACCTTCGCCACCTTCTCAGCTACTCTAAAAGCTTCCCTCATCTTTTTACTTTTAGCAGCCACCCCTTTAGGAGGGAGGTTCGACTCCTGCCGTAACGGCAGCTTCGTTTCCTTCACTGCCCATTCCATCGTTTCTTCAGACGAGTGGAGCTCGAACTTTAAATAATTCAAATCTCGCAGATTCCTAATATTCGTGACCACATGCGAGATTTTCCCATCCTCCCCTTTTACAGGGCTCCCCGTCGCCAGCACTTCGACTCCATTTACATTCTGCACAATTGTAACCGCTTTCTCTTCTTCCAAAACTTTATAAGTCACCGAATCAGAGATAATCCCCTCCTCGATCGCCTCTTTTAGATTACGGTGCAGAAGTTTATGTTTAGGGACGCCTGTTATTCGAGTATACGCATCATTCATTGTCCAACCGATTCCTGAAGCATCCGCTACAAAAATTCCGTCGTAACTGGACTGAATGATAGAATCAAGTAAATGCAGGTTCTGGGGTAAAGAATGCTTAACTTCTTGTTCATTTGGCTCTAGCGATTGTTTCATATTTCGCCTCCTACTCCGTTCGTACTTCCATTATTAGACAGCTGTATAAAGTGTCAAAGTAATCTGTAAAAAAATGACTAAATACAAAATCGGCCGGGACGCCGAGTTATTTTTCTTTTTTCTCTGGGTACCAGGTACCGCTTCGACTTCATCGATACTTAATCGCTACATTTTTCAGCTGGGTATAGTTCTTCAATGCCACAAACCCTTTCTCCCTGCCGAATCCACTTCGTTTATAACCGCCAAATGGCATTTGTATGCCGCCTCCAGCTCCATAGTTATTTACAAAAACTTGGCCCGATCGAATTTCATCAGCGAGACGGTGGGCTTTGCCGATGTCTGATGTCCATATGCCGGTCACTAACCCATAGTCAGTTCCGTTGGCTAACTGCAATGCTTCTTTTTCCGTTTGAAAAGAGAAGACAGCTAACACGGGGCCGAAGATTTCTTCTTGAGCGACCGTGCTGTCGTGGGGCAGCTGATCGATGATGGTCGGCTGCAGATAGTAGCCTTCTTCACAACCTTTGACTTGCACGCGTTCGCCTCCCGTAATAATTTCACCTTGTTCTCTACCTTGCTCAATGTATGAAACGATCTTCTCATATTGCTCTTTAGACAGGATAGGGCCGATATCAGAATCTTTTTCACCTGATCCGACCGTGAGTTCCTCAAATCTAGCTTTTAATAAGGAGAGAAATCTTTTTTTGTAGGAATCTTCAATTAATAGTCTCGAACCAGCTGAGCACGTTTGGCCGGCGTTTTGAATAATGGCTCGTATGACACCATTTAAGGCTTTCTGCTCATCACAATCAGAGAAAACGAGATTGGGAGATTTACCTCCCAGCTCCAGTGTGACGGGAACGACGTGATCCGCTGCTGCTTTCATTATTTTAATTCCTGTGGGCACAGAGCCGGTAAATGTAATGTGGTTGACGTCCGGGTGATTGGCGAGTCGAGCGCCGGCTTCCTGACCGAGGCCTGTGACTACATTAAACACACCTTTTGGCAAGGCTGTTTCGTGAAAATACTCTGCGAGTTTCATTGCGGTTAATGAGGTTTGTTCAGCGGTTTTAACGACGACCGTGTTGCCTGTGGCAATTGCGGCGGCTGTACTTCTTGATGTAATTTGAATCGGGTAGTTCCACGGGATAATATGGGCGGTGACCCCGATTGGTTCTCTGACGGTGAAATCGATCACGCCGTCTTCGATAGGAATCGTTTCGCCCATCAACTTGTCGGCTGCTCCCGCGTAAAATTCAAAATAACGGGCCGCTGCCTCTACATCCGCATGTGCTTGAGACAACGGCTTACCTACGTCCATCGTTTCGAGGCGAGCCAACTCCTCTTTATTTTTTCTTATCTTGTGTGCCATTTCTGATAAAATATATCCTCTTTCATGAGGTTTAATTTTTCTCCATTCGTCCGCTTTAAAAGAAGCTTTAGCGGCTGAAACTGCTCGATTGACATCTTCCGCTTTCCCTCTTGGAATGGTGCCGATCACTTGTTGATTCGCTGGATTGACGTAGTCTAAACGTTCACCTGAATGACTCTCTTGCCATTCCCCATCGATGTACATAAACAGCTCGTCCATATGTTTCCCTCCCTGCCTCTAAATGCCTCTTCCGCCGTCTACGTTCAGGGCGGCACCAGTGACCATATCCGCTTGATCCGATAATAGGAAAATGATTGATGATGCGATGTTTTCTGGAGTTAAAAGTTTTCCTAAAGGGACACTTTTCTTAAACGTTTCATCCTTTGCTTTCTCAATATCTACACCTTCTGCGGCAAACTTCTCGAGCATAGTCGTATCACACGGACCCGGATGAACCGTGTTTACTCGAACATTATTCTCGGCCAATTCGATGGCGAGCGCTCTTGAAAAGCTTTCGGCTCCGCCTTTTGAAGCTACGTAGGCTTGCAGTCCGGGACGCGGGCGTACCGCAGAGATGGAAGCGACGTTGACGATCGAACCCCTTTGCTTCGCTTTCATATATTTAGCCGCTTCTCTACACGTTAAAAATAATAGCTTCATATTAATATCCATTAAGTTCTCCCACGTTTCTACGGACACATTTTCAATCGGCTCCGCCTGCTGCGCTATGCCTGCGGCGTTGACAAGACCATCAATTTTGCCGCAGCGATCATTCGTTTCCTGAAACACTCTCCGGACAAAATCTTCATCAAGTAAGTTGCCTTCATAAATGGATAGTTGATGATGCTGAATGCTGTCTAGTTGATCACGATTTAAGTCACAGCCAACGACTTGTGCTCCTTCATTCAGTAATTGATGAACGACCGCAAGCCCCATCCCCCCGTTTGCCCCTGTGACAATAATCGTTTTTTGTTTGACGTCCATTATTCCGCCTCCTGAAATGCAGCAGCCGCTCGGTCTCGAATTGCCTGTCCGACTTCTTTTGTCGAGTAGCTGCCGCCAAGATCGGGCGTTACCACTTGATCACGCACCGTGCTTTCTATCGCTGAAAGGATGATGTTCGAATGCTTCGTGTACCCTAAATGGTCGAGTAAAAGGGCCAGCGACCAAATTTGCGCGATCGGGTTCGCAATACCTTTTCCGACGATATCCGGTGCTGAACCGTGAACCGGTTCAAACATGGACGGGTAGCTGCCTTCTGGATTAATGTTCGCTGAAGGAGAAACCCCAAGCCCGCCTACGACGGCTGAACCTAAGTCTGATAGAATGTCACCAAATAAATTGGAGGCGACAACAACACCGAATTTTTCAGGCTGCTGTACCATCGAAGCAGCCAGCGCATCGATGTAAACTGAATCAAAAGCAATTTCAGAATAGTCGTGTGAAACGTTCGTCATACTGCGGTCCCATAGCTCCATCGTATGGACAATCGCATTTGATTTCGTCGCACTCGTGACCGATGTGTAGTTATTTTCTCGGGCAAAATCAAACGCATAGCGGCCGACTTTTTCACAGCCTTCCCGCGTCATAACTGTATTTTGAACGGCCACTTCTTGATGGGTGTTTTTATAAAGGTGCCCGCCCATGTTCGAATATTCCCCTTCTGCATTTTCGCGGATAATGACAAAATCGATCTCCTTTTTACTGTGAAGCGGGGATTGAATGCCATCGAGCTGCTTTGCCGGTCGATAGTTAATATACTGCTGAAATTCTTTCCGGATCGGCATGATGAGTTCCCAGATTGTTACATCGTCAGGAACTCGCGCGTCTCCGATCGCACCAAACAATATGGCATCAAATGCCTTCAATTGGTCTAAGCTGTCTTCCGGCATCATCCGCCCATGCTTCAAGTAATACTCAGAGCCCCAGTCAAAAACTTCCCATTCTACGGATAATGAGTCATCATTTTCAACAAGCTGCTCTAACGTGGCAAGGGCTTCATTCACAACTTCTGGACCAATTCCATCTCCAGGAATGACGGCAATTTTATGCATTACGTATCATCCTCTTCATTTAAAAAATGTAAGCACGCTTGTCTATAGATTTGTGTCGTGACAGCTAATTCGTCCACTTCTACGTATTCATTGATTTGGTGGGGAATGTCACGATCTCCCGCTCCTATGGTTACGATCGGCACCCCTGCGATATGAAGAAAGGTACCGTCGGTTGCTCCCGGCACACCGTTATAAACAGGATCTTTTTGAGTGACGTGTTTGACCGCTTTTGCCACAGATTTAACAATCGCTTCTTCACGGTCCGTTTCTGTCCATGGCCGGTCTTCAATTACGTTAAAATCGGCTTTGAAGTCCTCATCGTCCTTAGCTAATTCAGTAAAAATATCTCTGATCTCTTGTTTGAGCTCCTCATGATCCTGACCCGGG
The DNA here is from genome assembly GCF_014636475.1 of Halobacillus andaensis. Lineage (GTDB taxonomy): Bacteria > Bacillota > Bacilli > Bacillales > Halobacillaceae > Halobacillus_A > Halobacillus_A andaensis. Next base: position 150,113 of record NZ_BMEL01000004.1, on the reverse strand, counting down.
ACAGTACGAATATCGAGCGTCGTCATGCACTGATCAGGAATCACGTTGATTTGCGCATCCCCTTTGACAGGCGCACGCAGAATCGTTGGCGTAAGGCTCGGCCAGCCTAAAGTTGGGTGTTTCCCTAAGCGTTCCTGTTCTTTCATTTCCAGCTTTTCCAATTCTACGATCACTTTGGCCATCCGCAAATTAGGATTGATGCCGCTCCACGAAATCGCGCCATGCGCCATTTTTCCATAGGTCGTGAGTTCGAGCCTCATTGCCCCGCGCTGGCTGATGCACACCTGGTTTTCTTCAGGCTCACAAATGATCGCCCCATCGACACCTTCAGCCCATCCATTTTTTATAAAGTGCTTAATTCCGATCATCATGCCTTCCTCGTCACACGGAATGCACAAAATGATCTTGCCTTTGAACGTCTCGTTGTCCTGTAAAATGGAATCGACAGCGGTGATCATGCAGGCTAAGTTTCCTTTCGTGTCATTGGTGCCTCTTCCATACATGACGCCGTCAAAGATTTCTGCGTCAAACGGTCCGTATTGCCACGCACTGTGATCGCCTTCTGTTACAACATCAGTGTGTCCTTCAAGCAGCAGTGTCTTCCCTGGTTTTCCTGAATCGATGATGCCGATTACGTTTGGACGTCCTGGTTCGACTTCTTCTATAAATACTTCAATGCCTTTTTCTTTTAAGTAATCAGCCACAAAGTGAGCGGCTTTCTCTTCATTACCACCTTCAACACCCGGCCGGTACACACTTGGGATTCTGACGAGCTGCTGCGTTAATGAAATAACCGCCTCACGATCTCTCACTTGCTGGGCATTTATTTTTGTTTCCATTTACATGCTCCCTTCTAGCTTTTGCTGTTCACTATAAGCGTTTAACGCAAGATTCTTCGTTGCCAGACTAATCGTTACATAAGCGATTAAGGATAGAATGACTGGAAAAACAACACTGTGCAAGCCAAAAAGCGACGTGTAAAATACATCGATGATAATGTAAGAGCCAATACCAACGATCATTGAAGAAAGGGCACCATATTTATTGCCCGTTTTCCAATACAGCCCCAGTACGACGGGCCAAATGAACGTCGCCTCTAAGCCGCCAAACGCAAACAAGTTGAGCCAAATCAATAAATCTGGCGGGTTAAGGGCCATGAGAAACACGAGAATGCCGAGTACGGCTGTAACGCCAAAGCTCATTCGCTTAATCCTCTTATACGAAGCATCAGGTTTGACGTAATTGACGTAAATATCTTTGACGACAGAAGAACTGACGAGAAGAAGCAAGGAATCGACGGTCGACATAATCGCGGCCATCGGAGCGGCGAGTACAATTCCAGCCACCCACGGCGGGAGAACTTCAAGTGCGATCAGCGGCATCACCGTATCACCTACTTCAATTCCTGGAAGAATCGGGCGGGCAAATACCCCGATTAAGTGCATATTCAACATAATAAAACCAACGACAAACGTACCGATAATAAGAGCGCGGTGCATCGCGCGTGAACTTTTATACGACATGGCACGAACGGTGACTTGAGGAAGCCCTACGACAGCTACCCCTACTAAAATCCAGAACGAAGAAACATAAGAAGGCGTTAAACTTTCATTCGCTCCAAAAGGTGTTATGAGGGAAGGATTCTCAGCTGTTAAGTCAGCCATAATATTTGAAATCCCGCCGCCCGCAATAATCGTAGCGATTAGTAAAATTAACGTTCCCCCAACCATGACAACGCCCTGAATCATATCGGTTAAAGCAACAGCCTTAAATCCGCCAATGACAACATAAATAAGAACGGATAATGCAAAGATGAAAAGAGCAGAGGTGTAATTGAGACCCGTGAGCGATTCAATTAAACGGGCGCCGCCGACCCACTGGGCTGCCATCGCTGAAAATAAGAAGATAATAATACTAAAGGCGGCAATTAAGACGACCCACTTGCTTTGATAACGCCCTTTCAAATAATCCGTCAGCGTGACGGCATTATATCGTCTCGCCATAATCGCAAACTTTTTTCCGAGAATCATAAGCACAAAATACCCAGATGCCACTTGCGCCATCGCAAGCAGTACCCAGCCAAATCCTTCATTGTAAGCGACACCCGGACCGCCAATGAAACTACTTGCACTTCCGTATGTAGCGATCATCGTCATCGCTAAAATAAATCCACCAAGCTGACGACCGCCAAGAAAATAATCCTGCATAAAATCATGATCGGACCTTGTTAATGAGCGGCTCGCCAAAAACCCAACGCCAAAAATGATCACGAGAAAAGCAACTAATGGAATGATGACAGCCATGTTCATGAGCGATCACCTTTCCCTTCATCATCCAGCGGTACTTCTACAAAAAAAACCTTAACCACAAACGTGACAAGCGCAGCGATCAAGACAAATCCACCGATGCAGCTATAAAAAAACCACGAAGGAAGCCCGAAGATATAGCTATATTCTTCAGGCGGCCTGCTGCCGAGTCCGTAGGCAAATGCAAACCACCAAACAAAGTTGAGGATAGCTAACCCTACGCCTATTAAAGCTTCTCGATTGGCAATTTTAAAACGATAATCTTCTTTTGGAGGCACGTTGTCCATCTCCTTTACGATTTATTTGTATGCTCGTTTTCCTATGCTTTCTATGAAATTAACAGGAGTTCCTGCTATTTTCGGAACATTCTAAATTAATTGTACAATTAATTCTCTTACCATTCATTAGACAAACCATTACTTCTTTCTATTGTAAACTAGACACACTGTAAAAAAAGAGCAAGTTGAATTGGACATTGTGGGTAGTTGGTTTTGTGGTTGTGGGTACCATGGTTGTGGGTACCAGGTACAGAGGATGGAATGTTGTGTACCTGGTACTGAGAGTAGGGTGTTGTGTACCAGGTACCAAAAATTCACTTCACTGTACCTGGTACACAAATATGGTACACAAATAGGTACTAAAATTCGATTTCACTGTACCTGATACAGGTAAATCCTCCAGGGGGAGGCTTCATTTTCAAATGTTTGCTCGTGGTGGAGGTTTATTTGTTCGTCGTTTTCTATTGGCAGAGCGGAGAAGACATACTGCCCGCCTAATTCTTTTAAGGCTTCGGTATTAAGAGAAAGTTCTTCGATCGACCGGTCGCTCGTTTTCTTGAACATATAATGTTTTCCAAGTTCACTGGAGTACGTGTAGGCTCTGCCTCCCCATGTATCAAAGTAATTTTCTAATGCAGGACTTTTCTCCAATTCATCAGCAATTACGTCACGGAATTGGTGTTTATACTCAAGAGGGTAGGTGTTATTGTACGTGTCCAATGTATAAAACCCGTTATATTGCGCGATCGTCGGGTGCATCGCCACACTAATGACCCGATATGTTGAGGGATCCTCGCCGATATATTCCTTGATTTCATCGAATAATTCGGTGGAATAAAATTCATTAAATGTCGGGGTATTGATTTCGCTATATTTATTTTCTTCATTCAACTGAAAAACGTTCCAGCACTGAGCGATAAGGAGAGCCGCTGAGATCAGCCAGCCTGCTTTCACTTGCTTCACTAGAATGACTAATGCTAAAGCAAAGCATACGTACCAGATCACCGGGTCAAAAAAATGAATACGGGCAAAGTTAAAGGTATTCAGTAAGTTTAAGCTATCTTTAAGCGGCCGCAAGCCTTCCCAATACCAAAGGGCATACCACATGGAAAGGACAGGGGTTGCGGCAAAGAGTAAAACCAGCCGGGTGGGATAACCGCCGCGAACGATGGCAATAAACACCCCAAAAATAAGGACAGGCAATACAATAGATGTGTGCACCGCCATGTCATGGGTGTGGCCATTAAGAAAATTATGTACAAAAAGATCAAGTGTGCCTTGAAGATCTTTGTGGCCGAGCTCATTCTCCTTTCGATGCGATGTGAAAGTGGAATCAATGAACATCGTGTAGAGCAGCATGTAATTTTTCAATAGATAAATAGCTGTCATCCCTACGATGGCGATAAAAAAAGGCATGTTAAATCGCTTCTTCCCAACCCATTCAATGAGCCATAAGACCCCCATAAGTCCAAGAAAGAAGATAAAGGTTAATATAAAATTAGATAAAAGCGGAATGAAGCCTATCGCGAGCCAAATGTACCACGGGGTTCTTTTTTCCTGCTGCCGGATGGTGAAGAATAGATAAAAGGCTAAAGGTAATCCTGCAATTGTTAGGACGCCTGACGGCCAGAAAGGAAGCATAGCAAAGGCTAAGGAACAGCCTGCCGTAAGCCATGACCCTCGAAAGTCACGAATAACAAAACGGCTCAACAATAAATACATACCAAAAAAAGCGGCAAAGCGCATAATCGTTTGACTGATCGTATAGGCGGTAAAAGGCTCAAACCATACATACAGCCACGTCACAGCATCGAACGGTGAAGGGAGAGCACTTCGTGGCAGACCATTAATGACATTAGGAATAGAAGCCCCAGGCCCTGCAAAGAGTTGTCCAGTTTCCGCCAACAGTTTATACCATACAATATTTGAGTCTAAGTTATCGTGGACTCGAATGTGTGTATCTCCTCCTAAGGTAAAGTAAGGGAAAAGATACAAGATTAAAACAACACACGCTAAAATGTTCCATTTATACTTGATAAAAAAGTTGAATTTGCTTAACGACATGACGGACATCCTCTTCTAACATTCCATAATATAACGGCAGTCTTACCAATCGTTCACTATCTCTCGTTGTATATCGATCTTTGCCTGAAAATACTCCATACATTTCCCCCGCATGAGAGGAATGTAAGGGTACGTAATGAGGCACAGACATAATAGCATTCTTTTTTAAATGATCAATGAGTTCGGCACGCTCTTTATGATTCCGGCATTTCAAGTAAAACATGTGGGCGTTATGCTCTGCTTCGTCAGGAATGTGGGGGCCTTCGACGGCGTCTAAAGCCAGCACATGCTGCAGCTCCCTCGCATACAGAGCCCAAGTCTTTTTGCGATCTTCATTAATTTGATCAATGTGGTTCAATTGCTGGTAAAGATAGGCTGTATTCAGCTCACTGATCACATAGGAAGACCCAAGATCACGCCACGAATATTTATCGACCATTCCGCGAGAGAATTGAGCTCGATTGGTTCCTTTTTCTTGAATCATCTCGGCTCGTTCGATCAAAGGGGCATGGTTAATAATCAAAGCGCCGCCTTCCCCGCACGTGTAATTTTTCGTTTCATGGAAGCTGAACGCAGCTAAGTGGCCGATGGCGCCTAAAGGCTTTCCTTTATACGTACTCGTTAACGCCTGGGCCGCATCTTCAACCACCCACAAGTCGTGCTCCTCTGCCAGCCGCATAATTTCATCCATCTCGCAGGCGACTCCCGCATAATGAACGACCACAATCGCTTTTGTACGATCTGTTATCGCCTGTTTGATTTGCGCTGGATCAATATTGAGCGTTTTTTCATCGATATCGACAAAACGAATCGCTGCACCTCTTAACGCAAAGGCGTTAGCAGTGGAAACGAACGTGTAGGAAGGCATAATGACTTCATCCTCCGGCCCTGCTTCTGTTAAAAGAGCTGCCATTTCGAGTGCCGCCGTACAGGATGGAGTCATAAATGCCCGTTCACACCCTAGCTGATCTTCCAGCCAGTCGGTACACTTTTGACCAAATGGTCCGTTTCCAGACAGCTTAGCTTGGGAGATCGCTTCTTGCATGAATTCTTCTTCTCCTCCAACCACACATGGGCGGTTAAATGGAATCAATTGGATCACCTCATTACGATAATTCCTATCACAATGAACGAGACTCCCATCACCTTTTTCAGCGAAATCGGTTCCCCAAACATGAAGACCGATAGTAGAAAAACAAGCACGAAAGAGAGACTCATAAATGGATAAGCGTAGCTGATATCAAACTTTGTCATCGCGGCCATCCAAAAAATGGACGCAACGAATGCGGATAAGAAACCTGATAAGATAAAAGGATTGAGCAGCAGCTGCAGGAGAAAAATGACTTTATCTTTCCACAGCTCCGGCAGACCGCCATATTGATCAATTTTCCATTTTAAAATTAATTGGCCATAAACCGTAAAGAAAATGGTTCCAAATATATATGCATATCCCATAAGTCACCTGCCTGATGATCGACGATTTAGTTTGTGGTAGATGTCTTTCGTGCTTTCTAATCGGAAGCCTAATGCGTGAAATAAATTTAAGGAAGCCACATTGGCTGCTGATATAGAGGTGCGGAGTTCAGACAACCCTGCTTCCGTCATATGTTTGTCGCACGCTTTACTCGTGAATGACTTCGCCAGTCCTTTATGACGATAATCCTTACTCATGCCGAGCAGGAGTACATTCTCTTTTTCAAAACCGTAGAATCCTGCAATTTCTTCATTAAATTTCAGAGCATAAATCTGCTCTTTATCGATTAAGTCGCTCACCCAGTTCATGTACCTTTTATCTGCCTGCTCATTTGGAATGTTAAAATCTCTGTGGAACCGTCCATGAGCAAAAGTCTCTTCAGCGATCGTTAATATACTTGCTCGATCATACTTGGTTGAGATCGTGGTTCCTTCCTGATCGAACCTGTTCAGCTTTTTCTTCTTACAAACCGGTTCAATTAAAGTATCAACATAATAAAATCCATGCTCCAGCAACGGTTTCGGGTTATCAAAAGGATCGACTTTGATGGTGTAGTGTCCTTCTCGTTCTTCTGTCTGCTTAAGAGCATCTTCTTCCAGGCTCATCACTTCAAACGTATCAATATGAAAATTCCTTACATCCCACGGGGTCGGCCGTAAATAGTCTAACGTCATTTGATCACCTCCGCTTCCTTTCATTAATCTGTTCCCGAATCAGATAGAGCGGTCTTCCTTTTGCTTCATCAAACACTTTCCCTATATAGAGACCGAGAATACCGAAATTAAAAAACATCAGCCCGGCTATGAAATACATGCTGACCATAACGCTTGTCCAGCCTTGTACATGCTGATCCATAAAGAAGTAACGGATAAATAAATACAATCCATAAATGAACGAACCTAGTGAAATGAAAAAACCGAATTGAATCGATAATCTCAATGGTTTGTTCGACTGAGCTATGATCGTATCGGTCGCTAATGTAACCAGCTTCTTTAAGCTATACGAAGAGTTTCCATCGCCTCTTCCATTATGCTTAACAGGAATGCTCGTCGTCTTGTAGCCCATCCACTGAAGAAAAAGAGGATAGAGTCGATTTTGCTCTTTCATCTGCCTAAATCCCTCAATTACTTTTTTCGCGGCGATACTGAAATTAGCTACCGTATGATCCGAGGAATGTCCCGTGAAATAATCATACGTTCGGTAAAATAATTTTGATGAGAGACGTTTCTTTAACTGATCCTGACGATGTACTCTTTTGCCAAAGACCACTTCATACCCTTCCTGCGCTTTTTGAAAAAGAGAGGCGATTTCTTCGGGACGGTCCTGTAAATCACAGTCCATCACCACGATCCAATTGCCGGATGTGTGGTCTAAACCAGCCGTAATGGCGTAATGCTGTCCAAAATTCCTGGCTAGATCAATTCCTCTCACTCGTTCATCTTCCTTGCCCAGTTGAACGATTGTTTCCCACGCATGGTCAGGACTTGCATCATTGACTAAAATGATTTCATACTCAGCGGGAATGTTTGTAATCGTTGTCCTCACACGTTCGCATAATTCGTGTAAGCAGGAGCGGCAGCCATAAACAGGAACAACAACAGAAATTAACGGCTGAGCGGTGTCCATTGATCGACGTACCATTCCACAGTTTCTTGTAACCCTTGCTGCATGTCAATGATTGGCTGCCAGCCCAGCGTTCCTCTTAATTTCGTATCGTCCACTGCATACCTGCGATCATGACCCAGCCGATCTTTCGTAAACGTGATTAATTCTTTAAAACTAGCTAAATCGCCCTTATAAGCAGGATAGGTTTGATCAAGAATCTCACAGATCTCCGCAGCTAAATCGATATTCTTCATTTCATTCCCGCCTCCGACATTAAAGCTCTCCATTGATTTTCCATGATGAAAAATGAGATCAAGCGCGCGACAGTGATCCTCCACGTAAAGCCAATCTCTTATATTTTTGCCATCCCCATAAATAGGGATCGAGCGATGATTCAGCGCATTTGAAATAATCGTCGGAATCAATTTTTCAACATGCTGGTTGGGACCATAGTTGTTGGAACTGCTGGATAGCACCACGTTCATTCCATATGTATAGCCAAAACTTTTCACAAGTAAATTAGCCCCTGCTTTAGAGGCGCTGTAAGGATTTCGAGGGTCATATGGCGTATGTTCATTAAACTTCCCATCATCATCCAATGAGCCATAGACTTCATCCGTAGAAATCTGGTGGAAGCGAGCCGTCTTAAGTTCGCCGCGCTGTTCCCACGCATGCTTCGCTGCCTGCAAAAGGATCATCGTTCCTTTTACATTTGTATCGATAAATGAGCTTGCATCTTCAATCGATCGGTCTACATGCGATTCCGCTGCAAAATGAATGATCCCTTTAATCGGAAAGTCTTCAAAGATCTGATGAATGAGCTTTTCATCTGTAATATCCCCATGAATAAAGTGATAGTTTTCGTGACTTTCTACTTCTTTTACCTTTGAGGTCGACCCAGCGTACGTGAGCTTGTCGACGTTAACGAGAGGAACATTCGGATACGTATCCAAGTAATACTTAATAAAATTGGAACCGATAAATCCTGCCCCGCCCGTCACAAGAAGTGGCTTTGAACGATTCATGGCTTCGTCACCTCTAACATAGGATGGCTGTCAAACTCCTCCCAGTATTGTTCAATGTGTCTACGGTTAGCGATATCAATCAAGTATTGGCCATAATCGGTCTTCGCCATGAAATGTCCAATTTGCATTAATTCCTGCTTATCGATGTGACCCATATAGTAGGCGATTTCCTCAATACAAGCGAGTTTGAATCCCTGTCTTTGCTGAATATTTTTCACAAATTCAGAGGCTTCAAATAACGAATCGTGGGTGCCGGCGTCCATCCAGGCAAACCCTCGACCGAGCAGCTGAACGTCAAGCTGCTGCTTCTCTAAATATTCCTTGTTTAGATCGGTGATCTCTAATTCTCCACGCTCTGATGGAGAGAGATGCTTAGCAATGTCGACCGCGTGGTGATCGTAAATATAGAGTCCCGTTACCGCAAAATCTGATTTAGGATCATCGGGCTTCTCTTCTAAGGAAACCACTTTTTTTCGTTCATCAAATTCAACGACCCCAAACCGCTCTGGATCTTTGACACGATAGCCAAAAACGGTAGCGTGCTCATGCTGTTGAATGGCTTTACGAAGAAGCGTTGTGAACCCCTGCCCATAAAAAATATTGTCTCCAAGGATGAGCGTTACATCGTCATCACCAATAAAGTCTTCCCCTATCACTAATGCTTCAGGAATGCCATCTGGATCTTCTTGAGATTGATAGGTAATCGAGATGCCTAAAGATTCACCGTTCCCTAATAGACTTTCAAATCGGTTCACATCTTCAGGCGTACTAATAATCAAAATGTCTTCAATTTGGGCAAGCATTAATACAGATAAAGGGTAATAAATCATCGGCTTGTCGTACACCGCAAGCAAGTGTTTATTCACGCTTATTGTACTTGGAGACAACCTCGTTCCGCTTCCACCAGCAAGGATAATTCCTTTCAATCTGACCACCTCAATCCATAGAATTGGTGTTACTCCCCCTATTACCTTTTTTTAGCACTTTCACTCTTACATTTCTATTACAGTTTGGTACTTTTTTTGGTACTTTTTTGGTACCAGGTACAGGAGGGGAGAAAAAGTGTACCTGGTACCGAGAGAAAAAAGAAAAAAAGTCCTGCCCATAATGATGCCAAGCTGCAGGACTTGTTGTATGTTAAATCGTTGTTTGCTCAGGGTGTTGATTCCTGCGATTCTTGACTGCATAGGAATAGCAGCCTTCCTATGAAAAGGGCTCTTAATTCTTCTTGTGATCAGCTGTATTTCTCTGCGCTCTCATTGTTTAAAGAAGTAAGAATACTAGTGTTCTAGCCGCTACTCCTGATAACCAGCTTGGCATTCCTGCATGTTGCATCTGACTCGACAGGGCATCGGTGATGTCACTGTGAGAGGCAGCAGCAATAGTTAACGTTTCCATTACATATTGATAGCCTAAGTACTCTTCGAACGTACGTTTAGCATCGGCTGTAATCGGCAGCTTGCTCGTATATTCTTCAATGGAAAGATTCCAGGCATATTCACCTGTGTTTTGTAACTTTTGAATCATTTGCTTGGCTGCGTGAGGGGCTTCTTTCGTTTCAGGCTCATAGGGTTGATGGATCGTTTGCTCGTCGTAGGTGGGTTTGCTCGATAACCGTTCATCTAATCCCGTCACAATATCAAACTCTAAAATCATGCTCTCATGGAGTTCATTTTCTAATTGTTTTACTTCTTGTTGTTTTTGTTCACTTAATGGATCAATAGATGGAGAATTTTCAGCGGCTTGAACCCTTTCCATTCCAGGTGAAAAAGCCATAAGAATCATGCTCAGTACAATTAAAAGACGACAATTCTTTTTCAAATACATCCTCTCCCTTCTAGTAGATGCGATCAAAATATCATAGAAAGAGAGAAATGAACATAAAATTATACAAAGTTGAACAAAATTTACCATCTATTTTTTGTAGATCATTACCTAATGTGCAGAAATGGTAAACTTTTTCCCCATTAAAAAACCTGCCCTATAAACAGGCAGGCAGAGTCATCTAAACTATAAGCTTCTCTATGTAAGTTGATCATTTTGACAATCTTCACAAGTTCGTGGGTACATAGGCGGTGAATCAGAAAATGGCTGGTGACAATTCTCACAAATTTCCCCTTCCATAATGTCCTCTGTATTTCCCAATTGACGCTGCTCCATAAGAAGTAAGTTTTCCATTATGTCATACGCCCCCTCATCCAATTATATTTTTTCTCATCTAAGCAAAAAACAATAGGAACGGTTAACAATTACCTATATTTTATCATATTTTTCACCTTTTGAAATATAATTGTAAAACTTTTGACATAATTGTTATACAAGAAAACTTTTATCTTTATGAAACAGTAAACCTGCCACTCACTATAACTTAAAAATATGAACAACTGTACGATACAGGATCGCTACTCCATTCATTAATGCTGATTCATTAAATGTCATATGGGGATGATGCAGACCTGGCTTTAAATCACAGCCAAGCCCGAGCATTGTCGCTTTTAAAGAAGGTCTTTTCCTAGTGTAATAATGAAAATCGTCTCCTCCCGGTGTGACGATTGGCGGATGTAAGCGGTCCTCACCAAGCGTGTGCTTGATTGCTTCTCTCATATGATCGGTCGCTTCTTCATTTGTTTTGGCAGCTGCAGCTCCATTTATATCATTTATTCTTATATCGATATTATATAAATTTTCCAACGCTTCAAATAGGCTGCGGACTTTCCCTTCCATTTCATCCATCAGTTTATTGTTCTGCGCGCGAAGGTCTATAGAAAATGAGGCGTTGCCAGGAATAATGTTCGAGCTCTTGCCGCCTGCATGAAAATTCGTCATTTTTACCGAGTGAGGAACATTAGGATCTAAATGGATCTTGCTCAGGTGGTTAACAATTTGTGCCCCGATCTCGATCGCATTGTGATTGAGGTGAGGTCTTGCTCCATGAGCGTCCTCGCCTTTAATCTCAACCTTATACATTTTAACGGCTCCATGTACTATCGCAGGGGAAGCCTTCCCCATGGGAACCTCCTGCGCCGGTCTTAGATGAATGCCAAATAGATAGTCGAGGTCATCGACAACTCCCTTCTCGACCATTTTTAATGCTCCAGAACATACTTCTTCTGCAGGTTGAAAAATAAACTTAATCGCCACTTTTTCCTTGATGGCAGGGGTTTGTTCAAGCTTCCACAACAGACCTAACACCATCGACATGTGAGCATCGTGTCCGCAAGAATGGTTCGCTTGAAAATCTCCATTTATTTCCTGCCACAAAGCATCCATATCTGCACGCACACCGATGACAGGATGGTCACTTTCAAAATTGCCATATTCCCCGATCACGCCGGTACAATCGTCAAATGTGGTGACCGTACACCCGCTTTTCACTAACAATTCCTCGATATAGTTCGTTGTTTTATACTCTTCCCAGCTGATTTCCGGGTTCTCATGAAGATAGCGGAAAGTCTCAAGAACCCTTTTTTCAATGCCATTTTTCATTTTTCCACCTTCTTTCGGTACCAGGTACAGGATTTTCACTCTTGTGTACCAGGTACACGCGTTTAACGTTCGCGTACCTGGTACCCTAATACTGTTACATATCCGCCGGCTAGCTTCAGTAAATTAAGGTCTCGTTCTAAGTCATAAGTGATGAGGAAGCTGGTGGATGGTCCACCTGACTTATTTCGATCAAAAGGAACGGTCCACTCGTGAGGCTTCCACGCATTTCTTTTCTCCAGCTCTTTTAAACTGCCATCAATCCCTTTAGAGCCAACTGGCAAAATTTCATGCACCCAGTCCTGTTGTGTCAAACTTACAAATAAGTCTAATGGGGCGACTTTTTCTGCTGAATGAATAACCTCTTCCCCAACAAGCGGCTCGCCAATCAAAGCGACTCCACACCCTTCGAAAGAACAGCCTACCTTTTTATCCTGTGAAGAGACCGTCCCTATTACACTTAATCCAACCGCTGATTGATTCATCGAAAAGTTGGATTCAGTACTTCCTGTAATCGGCAGTTCAAAATCTAAGCTTCTGCATTGTTCGGTAATCGACTCTTCAAGTTCCGGCCACACGTCGTCTCCGGCAAAGTTCATTACATTCACTGCAAAAGGAGCAGCACCCACCGCTAATGTGTCCATAATAGCCACGCGAAACAACGCTTCAGCTACGATTGAATAGGGAACCTGCACCTGATCGTCACACTTTCTTCCAATCGCACCTGCATTATCTGTGGCTATAACAAGCTCTCGATCATGTTGATCTGGTATGAATAATGGGACGGCCATTTATTCGTTTTCCTTTCGTTTCCCTGAACGAAAAACTTTTGCGCTGCGAATATACTCGACGTCTTTCATTTCGCTCAGCATATTGACGTAGCGGGCCAGTCCGAAGAAATAGTCTGACAAACGATTTAAGTATATTAAACAAACAGGATGGATCTCTTCTTGTTTTTGCAAGGTAACGACGAGACGCTCTGCCCGGCGGGTGATCGTTCGAGCGATGTGCAATGTCGCGGAAGCTGCTGATCCTCCTGGTAAAATGAAGCGCTCAAGTTCAGGCGATTTTTGAATGTATTCGTCCATGCGCTGCTCCAGCCAATCAATACTTTCCTGCTGAAGCTTGTACGGACGGTTCGATTTTTTATTCGCAAGGTCACTGCCGCAGTCAAACAGCTCATGCTGAATCCGCTCCAGCTCTTCTTGAATTTCAGTAAATTTTGCACCTTCCAATTCCGTACGTGCTTTCCCGACAAAGCTGTTCACTTCATCGACGGTTCCATAAGCTTCCACGCGCACTTCATCCTTCTCCACTCTTCCACCAATCACGCTTGTCTGTCCTTTATCTCCCGTTCTCGTATATAACCTCATGTTAAAAACCTCCTATTTTATTTGTTGTGGAATGCCAAACCAAATGCGATAGACGGCCTCAGCATCCTTCATGAACTGCTGGTATTGAAAGCCGACGTCATCCCGCCACTTACGGTCTTTTGCTTCCATAGGTACGATGCCGCTGGTAATGTCCGTTCCAATGAAAACGAGCTGACGAACGTCATTGTCACGTTCCCAATCCATTAACTTTTGAAAAAATTTTTGAGCGTCGTTACGCTCTCCAATCATCGTTTCTACTTGGTCAACGATCACTAAAGAAGCGGCTCCCTTATCAAATGCATTCCTCTGCCGTATAACAGCCGCTTCCCCTTCGTAGTGCTGCAGAGCCCAGGCTAATTTGCCGTTATGCGCTCCGCCTGTAATAAAATCCACTCGTCTCCCTCCTTTAGCAACTGGATGTGGTAGGCCTCACCTGGATCCATGCTCCACTCCCACATGGAATTCGTCTGCTTTGAAAAATGCTGCAGTAACGTACGAATGACGCCTCCGTGAGTAACGAGAGCTATTGGCGATGCAGCGTCTTCACATGTTTCAAGGAGGGCAGCCATAAACTGAAGCACACGACCTTTAAATTGAGAAAAACTCTCCCCATTTATAGGCGATTCATTCTCCATATCATCAAGCCAGCGTCTGTACCCTTCCTCGTCCTTTAATTCCTCGTAACTCTTGCCGTCAAAATCTCCAAAATCATATTCCCGTAATGCTTTTTCTTCTCGAAATACCAGCGACAAAATACCCGCAGTTTCTCGGCAGCGTGATAAATCACTTGCGTAAACGAACTCCATAAGGGGCAGCTTCTTTCTCAACTGTTTAATTTGATCCACGCCTTCTTCCGTAAGAGGCTCCTCGCGCCAGCCAATGTAGCGTTTTTGCCGATTTGACACCGTTTCTCCATGACGAATTAAATAAAGATCCAAATGATCAACCATAAAAATGTCACCATCCCTTCCAGCATCGCGCCGCAAACATCACCTGTAATTCCGCGAAAGGCTTTAACAGCCCAGCTCTTTATGATCCAGACCCCCGCAAATACAGCTAAGCCCATGGCAATGGACACACCGATCGAAATGAAAAAACATCCTATTATAAGAAAGAAACTTGTACCAAGCAGCCACCACGTCACACTTGGATCATACGATTTTTGAAAAAAAGAGCTTAGTCCGCTCGTTTTTGCAGAGGGCGCGTGGCCGAGCAATCCGACCATTGCCATTCGTGCGAAACACGGAACGATGAGTAAAAACCAAACGGCCGCTTCGTCTACAAGCAATGCTTCATATATAAAGATGAAGCGCAGAGCGAGAACGATAAGTAAGACCATCACACCAAACGCCCCAGTACGCGGATCTTTCATAACGTCCAATCGTTTCTCCGGGTCTTGATAAGAAAAATAAGCATCCCCTGTATCCATAAGTCCATCTAAGTGAAGGCCGCCGCTTAACACGATTGGAATAATGATCGCCAGCAAAACGAGACTGAGTAAACTTATTTCTGTGTACGTATTCAGCAATAAAAACAGGACGGCATTCATTGCACCAAACCCTAACCCTACCAACGGAAGCCAGCGCAAGGACCAGCGAACGCGGGAGGGTCCCGGCTCAATCTCTTGATGAACAGGGATGATCGAAAAAAATTGCAGCGCGAACAATCCGCCAAAAAAGAAGTTCTTCATGAGCGGCTTCCTTCAACAATTTCACGGATCGCCTCGTGGTCCAAGTATTTTTCTAAATGATCGGCCAGCCTGTCGTATCGCTTTTGACGATCGGAGAAGTGCATCACCGGCTGTTGAGGCAGGCCTGCTTTTTTTCGCAGGCGGTTAAGCCATTCGGTCCGCCACTCGTCGTTGTGAAAACAGTCATGTAAATAGGTGCCGATTAACCGGCCGTGATCGAGGCTGATGCCTTCTGGTCCATCTGGCAATTCGAGAAAAGGCGTCGTATTCACGCCTATTGTACGCCCTAAATGAATTTCATAACCAGCCATTGGAGTTTCTGCAAATCCGCTTGCCGGGTGTGTACTTCCCTTTACACGTATCGTCTGTTTTTCACGGAAAAACGTCGTCGATAATGGAAATAAACCTATGCCTGCCGTACCTTCCTGATCGGCCTTATCTTCATACATCGTTTCACACAACACTTGATAGCCGCCACAAATGCCAATGACCGTTCCTTCCTCGGCATATTCACGGACGGCTTCTTTTAATCCCAGTTTCTCAAACGTACGATAATCGTCTATCGTACTTCTCGTTCCCGGTAAAATTAATGCATCAGGATCTTCTAACTCATCAAAAGACCGGACATAGCGGATCGAAACATCCGGTTCATGAGATAACGGATTTACGTCCGAGTCGTTCGCTATATAAGGCCAGTGCACGACAGCAATATCTAATGACTGCTCCTGATTAGCATAAACAGACTCAACAGTCAGCGAATCCTCACCCTCTATGCCGTGATTTTCTAAATGAGGCAGGACGCCAAGTACAGGAATCCCGGTACGCTCTTCAAGCCATCTCACTCCATCTTCAAACAACGCTCGTTCGCCGCGAAATTTATTAATGATCACCCCTTTCACACGCTTACGATGCTGTTCTTCCAGCAGTTCCAGCGTGCCGACGATGCTTGCGAATACACCGCCTCTGTCAATATCAGCTGCTAAAATGACAGGAACATCAAGCAAGTCAGCAATCGACATGTTTACAAGCTCACGGTCGTTTAAGTTGATTTCCACCGGGCTTCCGGCTCCTTCAATGACGAGCATGTCGTACTCCTTATTTAAACTGTCAGCCGATGCCTTGATGGTCCGCTTGCCTTTTTCATATCCTTTTTCCCGATATTCAGAGCCTGACCATACGGTTTGACTGACCCCGCGTAAGATCACCTCTGACCGTCGATCACTCGTTGGTTTTAACAAAATCGGATTCATTTCAACCGTCGCCTCCACCCCGGCAGCTTCTGCCTGAATGCCTTGCGCGCGGCCGATTTCTTCTCCTTTAACCGTCACGTACGCGTTATTGGACATGTTTTGTGATTTAAACGGAGCCACCTTTACGCCTTTTCGGGCAAACATCCGGCATAACCCAGTGGCGATCCAGCTTTTCCCGACATTTGATGCGGTTCCTTGAATCATGACACCCTTCATCCATCCACCTCCTTATGAAAAACAGGCTCTCCAAACACCATTTCAACCGCCTGGTCACTGCGTGCAGCAAGATGCTGATTCATCGTTCCGACGATGTATTTGTAGGTTTCCACCATCGAAAATGGAGAAGGAAGCTCTCGGCTGACCTCATTCGAAATGATGTACACCTCGCCCGGCTGAGCGATTAACGCTTCAACCTGGTTCAGCAATCCATCGATCAGCTGATCTGGATCCAAGTCTTCATGCTGGATCATTTTATTCGTCACCCACGTCGTGATGCAGTCGAGTAACACAGCGTCTTCCCATGAAAAAGTCAGCTCGTTAATCTTCGTCGGCTGTTCCCACGTCAGCCAGGCGCGCTCACTTTTTCTGCGGTCCTCCTGATGATGAGACACACGCTCTATCATCTCTTCATCCGTCGCTACCCCTGTGGCTATATAATGAAGGTTCTCGCACTTACTTTTTAGCATCTGCATCTCCGTAAAGCCTGTTTTCCCGCTTCTTACACCTCCGCAAATAAAAGTAATCATAGTGCCCACCTCGCAAGCAGTTCGAGCAGCCGATCATTCGCCTCTTTTGTATGGATACATAGACGAATAAACTCCCCATCGATGCCTGGAAAATTGTACGTATGTCGTGCGGCGATCCGATTTTCTAAAAGAAAAGGGAGTAACGTTTCACCCAAATTGGGATAGCCGCCAAGTAAGTAATAATTCACTTCACTATCCGTCACCGTAAAGCTCAGGTCCTGCAGCGCTGGAAAAAGCCGATCTTTTTCCGATTGGATGTAACGTCGCGTCCCTTTGCGAAAAACATCGTCCTGAACACAGCGCTCAGCAACGGCTTGAGCGAGTCCGTTTACACTCCATGTCGGCTGATAGTGAGAAAGCTCCTCCACGAGGTGTTTGTCTGCAGCTGCGTAGCCCATTCTCAGCCCTGGTACAGCATACATTTTGGTTAAGGATCGGAGCACGATCAGCTTCGAATAGCTCTTTACATGCTGAATCAATGATGGCTCTTGCTCCACAAAGTCATAAAACGCCTCATCGATTACTAGATAAGTGCCCGTCATTTCACACGTCTCCAGCAACGGAGCCATTTCACTCCAATCATAGTGAACGCCTGTTGGATTGTTGGGATTGCATAAAATAACGAGGTCGACACCTGCCATTTTTTCCTCTATTCGTTCAACTGGCAATTGCCATCGCTCTTCTTCCTTGAGGAATACGGTCTCGACCTGACAGCCGTGCGTTTGTGCAATCGTTCGATATTCTGAAAACGTCGGTTCCACAATGAGCACTCTTTTGCCAGAAAAATATCCTCCCAGCAGCATCAGAAGCTCGGAAGCTCCGTTTCCAACAAGTACTTGTTCCTCTGATATCCCTTCTGTCTCAGCAATCGTCTCGATCAGACGCTTGTTGTGAGGATCAGGGTATTCCATGACGAGATGATAAAAATCCTGCCATTTCTCCTTCAGCCATTCTGGCGGGCCTAGCGGATTAACGTTGACGCTAAAATCATATTGCACAGGCGGCAGGTTCATCGATTCGGTTAAGTAGTGCGGGTTAGCGCCATGAGCTGGCCATTTCAATAAGGGTCCCTCCCATCCATAAAACTATGAGAAAATAAATAATGGCTCGAAGCATGATTTTCGTAGATTCCAAGATATGCTGCGCGTGAAGCTCTTGTCTCATAAACCCAATCGTCGGCCGATAAGAAGCTTCCCCGAAATAATAGTTTTTCCCGCCTAGCTGCACGCCTAGTAAAAGAGCAAATGCCGCTTCACCCCAGCCGCTGTTTGGACTTGGATGACGCCTGGCCTGCTCACGCAGCAGCCGAAATGTAACAGCCGAAGATTTTTCTACGAGAAGCAGAAGCCATGCCGTCAGCCTGGCTGGAATCCAGTTCAATACATCATCAATACGCGCCGATCCCCAGCCAAACTGTACATAGCGCTCGTGACGGTAGCCCACCATCGAATCACACGTGTTCACGGCACGGTACAGCATCGCTAAAGGCGCACCGCCGATTAAGGCAAAAAAGAGAGGGGCCGTAATGCCGTCGCTCGTATTCTCGGCCACCGTTTCTACAGCTCCGCGAGCGATCTCTGATTCGTTTAATTGTCCGGTATCCCGCCCGACGATCATCGCTAGGTTTTGGCGCGCTTTTGTAAAATCTTTTTCCACTAAAGGTCTGTACACATCCATCGCCGCTTCCTTTAATCCTTTCTGAGCAATCGTCGTCCAAATGAGCAGCGCTTCCGCGGCGATTCCAGCAGCCATGTGAATCTGATAACCTCCCCAAACGATCGTCCACGAGAGGAAAAAGACGATTATGCCTACGATAAGAAGCATCGCCGCACCTTTTACTCGGCGAAAATTACCGTGATTCCACTTTTTCTCAAAGAAAGCAATCAATTGGCCGATCATACGGACAGGGTGAGGCAGCCAGCGCGGATCGCCAAGCCATAGATCAAGCATAAACGCGAGCGTTAACGCCATTAAATGCGCCATCATACGCGTTTTCCTTGGAACGAATTCTTGATGGCTTCAACTGTGGCTTCATATACCGCTCGGCCGATGGTACTTCCGAGGGCCGTCACAGGTCCTGCGTATTCTACATGCTCCCCCGTCTGCGTACTTGCGATCAGAATGCTGTCGGTGGAGGTACCTGTTGCCATCGTGCCCGTTAACTGATCGGTTATTTCACAATCAGTAAAAGCCTTCGTCTTCGCTTCCGTTGCCGTTACAACCGCTTGAATAAAGGCTTGCTCAGAAAGCTCTCCTTCAACAAAAACCCACGTATTGACGGTTCCCGGTGTGGCCACAAACCCGTGCTCCGCTCCGTACAACACATCGACAGCGTTACTCGTTCCCGCGGTCACAAGGACAAGCAGCGTAAAATTGTTCTCGCATACATATCGCTTCGCAAAGTTCGTTACATTAGCTGCCGTCATCATAGCCAGCGTTTCGTGTTCAGGCAGCCCCCACTCATGAAATTTTTCCTTCATGAATCGATCGGGCGCATCACAGGTAAAGTTTTTATCGACGTGATAGTTCACAAAGTTTTGGTACCAGCCAAAGCCTGCACCTACTACAGCTGAAGAAAATGTTTTCAATGGCCGTTTCACCTGAAACAGTATTTTTTCGTCACTGACTTGTAAAAGCTCCGACGACAGCTCTGAAGATGCAGAAGAAAGATAACCCGGCATCACGTTCATTTGCGGACTCGCTACAGACGGATTCGCATACACATCAATCGTCGATTGGTAAACCCCTTCAAGCAATTCCTTTTGCATGACGGCATCCGGCGTCCCCATTTTTTTAATGCTGCCTTCTTCCATAAGCAGCAGCCGATCGCAGTACAAGCTGGCAATATTTAAGTCGTGAAAAATAGATACAACCGTTAACTCATCTGTTAACGTTAACTGCTTTAGTTCATCAAGCAATTGCTTTTGATAGCTGAAATCAAGGTGATTCGTTGGCTCATCAAGCAGTAATACGTCAGGCTCCTGGCTTAACGCCTGCGCTAAATACACACGCTGCCTCTCTCCACCGCTTAGCTCCGTAATCGGCAGGTGCCTCATTTGAGTTAAACCCATTTGATGTAAAATGCGCTCAACGACTTGCTCATCTTCCGCAGATGGCTGTTTAAACAAGCCTGATTGATAGGCATAACGCCCCATCATCACGGTCTCATCCACGCTGTACGTGAAGTAGCTCTGCTGAATCTGCGGCAGGGTCGCCACTTTTCGCGCCAGGCTTTTCCGATCGTATTGGTCAATTGTCCGGCTATCGATTGAGACCGTTCCGCTCCATAAAGGGAGCACGCCGCTCATCATTTTAAACAGCGTCGTCTTGCCGCAGCCATTTGGACCGACGACGCCAAAGAATTCCCCTTTTGATACGGAAAAATCGACGTGAACGACGATCGGCTTCTCCTCATAACCGCCGCTTACGTTCTGAACTTCAATCATGCACAGCTCCCCTCCTTTTACGGTGTGTGCTTCGTTCTTTTCGCTGCTGATACAAAATCAATGCAAAGATCGGCGCTCCAATCAGTGAGGTAATAACACCAATTGGCAGTTCCACAGGTGCAATTATTGTGCGCGAGACGAGGTCAGCTAAAATTAAGAACGTCGCCCCATTGATTAAAGACAGCGGCAATAAATGACGGTGATCGACGCCAAATAATTTCCGGCAAATGTGAGGCACGACGAGCCCTACAAATCCAATCGTTCCCGAAACTGCCACCGCTGCTCCTGTTAAAATGGAAGCGGCGAGTAATATGACAGCTTTTCGTTTTTCAGTCGGAACACCGAGCTGCTTCGCCCGTTCTTCGCCTAACGACATCGCGTTAAGCTCCTGTCCTTGAATCAAAAGCAGCAGCGATCCGATCACAAAGAAGGGAACGAGCAGGCTGACGAAATTCCAGCCTCTCATCGCGACGCTGCCAAGCAGCCAGCCGACGATCTGCCGCAGCTCATCGCCCGTTAACGCAATCATTAAGGAAATGACCGATCCAAGAAACGACCCCAACACAATCCCTGTTAAAATGAGCGTCTCAATCGACAGTGTTTGATCAAGCATGCGGGCAAACGTAATAACAAAAAGCAGCGTCAGTACAGCCGTTAAGATACTCATGATCGGCAGCGTAACCATCGAAAACACAGGAAACGAAATTCCGAGGAACAATACAAGCACCGCCCCTACGGAAGCCCCCGATGAAACGCCTAACGTATAGGGGTCAGCCAACGGATTTTGCAAAAGTCCTTGAAAGGCCGCTCCCGAAATCGCAAGCGATGCACCGACAAGTCCGGCTAATAAAACGCGCGGAAGCCGGACATCCCCGATAATACTGTCATGAACGGAATCAACAGCTGGAGAAAAAGGTGTCACATGAGCAATAATCACTTTTATAATCTCAGAAAGCGGAACGGCCACGCTGCCCGCACCTACCGCCGCTATGATCGCAGCGGCTAACACCAGCAGAGATCCCGTGTAGGTAAAAAATTTACTCATCGCCAAATGTGTCAGGGTAAACCGCTTCCGCTAGTTCTTCTAACCCTTCTACTAAACGCGGACCTGAACGGGTCACAAGGTCAGAATGCACATCGATGACTTTTGCATTTTCAATCGCAGGGACTTCTTCCCAGCCCTCACGGCTTAACACTTGCTCTACTGGATCTTCTGTATAGTAACCATACGTCGTAATGATGGTGTCCGGCTGCATGTCGATGACCGCTTCTTCATTCATCTGCACCCAGCCCTCTTCATCAGCTGCGGCATTTTCCGCCTGAATCATCTCAAGCATTTCATTCATAAATGTGCCTGTCCCTGTTGTGTAAATTTCCGGCTCAGGAGACACCTCGACAAACACACGTTTCTCTTCTTCCACTTCTGCCGCCTGTTCCTCAATCGCCTCTATGTCTTTCTGCATGCCCGTTACGATTTCTTCAGCATTTCCCTGCTCATTCACAACTTCACCAATGGCTTCGATCGTGTCGTAAACCCCGTCAAAACTGGCCGCATCTTCAACGATGTATACGGCAATCCCCGCCTCTTCGATCTGATCAAGGGCTTCCTGCGAATTGTGTGCGCTGGAAGCATGCGCCAGGACTAAATCAGGCTCAAGGGAAATGACTTTTTCCACATTAATTTCCATACCGCCCACCTGCTCAAGCTCAGTGACTTCTTCCGGGTAATTATCGTTTTCTGACACACCGACAACTTCATCTCCAGCACCCAGTTCAAACGCAATTTCCGTATTGCTCGGCATTAAACTGACAATGCGCTCGGGATCCTCCTCTATTTCAACCTCATTTTCCATCGCATCCTCTATCGTCAACGGATAGCTCGTTTCACCAGAAGCTTCTTCATTGCTTTCCTCCGGTGCTTCATCATTTGATTCCTCACTCGAATCCTCCGCACATCCCACTAGCAGCCCAGCTGATAAACAAGCAACTCCTATGTAACGCCAATACTTTTTCATGTCGTTCTCCCCTTTTTTTATAAAAATGAACACAAAAAATACACATCCTACATCCAGATGTGTATACGTAACCAATGCGCGCCTGCCCGTTTATGGCAAGCCGCTCCCGATCACACCTCCTATCCGCGTAGGGTTTTGGTGAAGAAAAATAGGTAGGTCTCCTGGCTTATGGTCATCGCTCGCTGCTCCTTCCCATGCTTACACACAGTGGAATGATGCAGGTCGCTCGCAAATACAGTGGCGGGACCGCGTTGGAATTGAACCAACTTCCCTTTTAAGTGATGAAACGTCCATCACGCCTATTTTTACGACGATATTCTATTCCTTTCTATTTTAAATGAACGTTACGGAAAAATCACGGGTTAAGATATAATAATCGTATAGATGACTCTACAGATGCTTTGCTTAATTGTAGAGTTAACGCATGCCCGTTACCAAATTAATAAGTTATTTTCACCACAAATAAAAGCTCTCTTCACAAAGTGAAGAGAGCTTTCATTACCTAAAATCCACTAAACCAAACGCCAATACCTGTGCCGATATAGTTTCCTACAATATAACCGAGTGTACCGACTAAGAGAATCGGTACCACCAGTTTCGTCCAGCCCTTCGCAATCGCCATCGCAGCTGCTGTAGTTGGTCCGCCGATATTGGCATTCGACGCAACGATTACTTCTTCTAGGCTAAATTTAAAGACCCGTCCTAATACAAAAGAAACAATCATATTACTCATCACGACAATAAATACAAATACCAACAGCAGCGGTGCATTTTGAAAAATAAGGACAATCGAAGCTGGAATACCGATGACGACAAAGAAGATATAAATCAAATATGTACCTATTTCCTGCGCTCCACGAATTCCTTCAAAATATCTTGGAAACAGAGTAACAGCAATCATCGTCAAAGTGGTTAACATCAAGTATCCATCGCCTAGAATACCGTTTAACACATTACCCAGGATATTAACATCCTCACCTGCAGGAATGAGTTCAGCAAACCAATCGGCAATGAAAAATGAAGCAGCCACGAGACCAAATGAAGTACCAACAGCTAACCCAATATCCTGAAGCGACATTTCTTTTCTCCCCCAGTAGGAAGCCGCATCTGTTTGGTCACTATTATTGCCGCCAGCCTCAGCCCTCTCATCCATATAAGGCGTCTTGAACCTTTTTGTAAAAAAGCCAATCGCCGGCAGAGCCATTAAGATGAAGAAATACAAAGCCATCATTAAATTATCCGCTACCACAGCAGAGGAAACGAGCTCTCCTGGTGCCTCAAACTTAGCAGATAAAGCAGCAAAGTTCACGCCGCCCCCTATGTAAGACCCTGTCATCATCGCTCCGACTTGGTCAAGCCCGGGCACTACGTCTTTCAAAAGAAAAAATCCAATGATCGCCCCAGCCACTGTACCGGCAGCACTTAGGAAAAATAACATTAATAACCGGCCACTTTCACTCCAAATCTTTCGAATGTTCGCTTGAAACAGAAGAAGCGGAATGGCCAACGGCACCACATATTCCCAAACCGTATCATATACGGGTGATTCTAATGGGATGACTCCAACATTCGCTAAAATCATCGCCCCGACTAAAGCGATAATCGCACCGGAAAATTTAGATGCCCACTTATAATTTTGCTCCAAGTAAATACTGATCGCAGCCCATCCTGCAAGAAACGCCCACAATATCCAAACATCATCTGGTTGAACTAAACTATTCTCCATGAAACCACCTCCTGTTTTGGTATATCATTCTAAGGTTTTTATTGGAAATCAGCAACACCTTTAAACCAAAGTGATTTGTTATCTTCATGGCCTCCAACATAACTTTAAGTCATATTCGGAAAAAAATCCCATATCTTAAAGAGGCACGAAACACATAAGTCGTTAAAGCCAAAGGAGGAATTTATGGAACATTGTCAACATTGCGGACAAAAACTAAATAACAATCAATCCTACTGTACAGGATGCGGGAAAAAAGTGGACCTTCCACCCCAAAGCCGAACACGAGAAAAAAGGCCCACACGATCGAAGCGTTCCACCTTACCTGTACTACTAGGCTTATTCCTCGCGCTAGGAATCGGTTTGTTTTTCGGCTGGAACTATTATTTTTCTCCAGAAAGTGAATTAAAAGCCAGCTCCAACCACTCTAATAAAGAATCTAAAACTAGTAACAAGGAAACCAATGAAGAAACAATAGAACCTGAAGAACAGAGGAAGAAGTCAGAGGCAGATCTCCTCCTTCAAACAAAAGAACAGTTAAACCAACTACAAATCGAGCTGCCCGGACGAAATCTTTCATTAGGAGAATGGAGGGTCACTCGTCAGAACCAAACGTTATATATAGATGCTCATGAAATACCCGCTCAACAATTAGAAAAAATCTTCAACCTTTATGACCAGGATAACCTGACCCCATTAAAAAATTGGGCCGAAGACGTTTTTGACACCATTGATCAGTTATCAATTGCGCTTGGCGACGAGTGGAATGTATATGTGGGGAACAGCTGCACAGCTGAATATCCTGATCAATTACCTTCCGAAGATCTACTAAACTATTCCGGATCATGCGGGTACTCCATTCCCGTTTTAACAGGGACGAGTAAAGAAGACTTCACATTAATTCTTCGTGAGAGTGTATTTGGCTCAGAGCCCGAACTAGAACCAACAGAAGCGTTCAACGCTGATACTTATTTATTGCCAGACAGCAATCAATACAGACTGTCGAAACACGAGCTCACCCACTTAACGAAAAATGAACTCCGGCTGGCTCGAAATGAAATTTTCGCGCGTCACGGGTATATCTTTAAATCTAAAGAATTACGGGACTATTTCTCACAGAAAACGTGGTATATCACTGATGTGAATTATGGTGGTTCGTTGAGTGCAATTGAAAAATATAATGTGGATTTAATGAAGGAGCTTGAGGAAGAAAACTGAGCACTTATTCTGCTTATAACAAAAGCACACACTTCATTACAGTCAATGAAGTGTGTGCGCCTACATCGGTACCAGGTACCGATATACTTTATTTCTTCCTCTGTCCTCTTTTTTGTTCATTGGTACCAGGTACCGCTTTAATCTACTTTCACCGACTGCGGCTTCCGATTGTCAAACGTATACACATGAGTAAAACCAGCCTGCTTCGCCATGTGCAGCGCATCTTCTAAATGGTTCCCCACTGTATCGGCTCGATGTGAGTCTGATCCAATGGTTAAAATCTCGCCCCCAAGTTTTTTATAAAGGTTGAGAATCTCCATCGTAGGAAAAGCTTCCCCCACATGTTCATTTGATAAGCCAGACGTATTGATTTCAATGCCTATTCCCCGTTCTACCGCCTTCTCTAAAATTTTTTGTAAAATATCCTGAAAATCAGTAAAGGAATAGTTTCCTTTCGTTTCGATGGCGTAACGTTTCATCAAATCCAAATGGGCCAAAACATCAATATCCGCTGAAGATACTAAAGAATAGACTTCTTCAAAATATTTACGATAAGCTTCGTGCTTCTCCCTCTCATTCATGAACTTGCGCAGTTTTTCTTCGTTGATGTTATGAACTGAGCCAAGGATAAAATCTAGCTCCAGCTTATAAAGTTCTAGATGATACTTATCCATCAAGAGGTGTGGCTCACAAAGTTCAATCCCCGCTTTAATCGTCAATTCACCTTTGAATTTTTCTTGGCAGGATTTGATTTGGGTGAAGTATCGGTCAAAATCCATATGGCCGTACGTGGGGACATTTGGGTTAACTGAGAAGTGTTCCGTAAAACAGATCTCATCGATGCCTTTGATTATGGCTTGTTTACAGACATCTTCCATATTTGCTTTAGAATCGAAGGAATGATTCGTATGATGATGGTATTCAGTTAAATACATGACTGACACCCTCTTTCATATTAAATTACTTCTTCCACTGTTTAAGGAAAATAAGAAAAAGGGGAGAATCTCCCCCTTTCTTTTCATATTTTATGCGCTTTTTTTACTTCTAAACGGAATGGCCATGAGCACCAGAATAACTACAAGGCTGATCACGATAGCCATCGGTCCTGCATAATTTGCAAGTGTACCGAAGAATATACCCCCGACTCCAAAGTCTGCATCAGAGAATGTCGTATTGGCAAAGCCTAGATCTCCTAATACCGGCAGGAGAAAGACTGGTAGGAATGAAATAATAATACCGTTTACGAAAGATCCCGCAACAGCTCCTTTTACTCCACCTGTTGCATTTCCGAAGACACCTGCGGCAGCTCCTGTAAAGAAGTGCGGTACAACTCCAGGAAGAATAATCGTACTTCCTACAACAGCCATAATAATCATACTGAACAATCCACCGACAAAGCTGGAGAAGAAACCAATTAATACTGCATTCGGAGCATACGTAAAGACAATTGGAACATCTAAGGCAGGCTTCGCATTTGGAACAAGCTTTGTAGAAATCCCTTTAAAGGCAGGCACAATTTCTGCAAGCACCAAGCGCACCCCTGCTAAAATAATGAATACACCTGCTGCAAAATTACCGGCCTGGATGAGTGAAAATACAAGGTAATTGGTATCATCACTAAGCTCAGCTTCGATAAAAGCTGGTCCAGCAGCCAGGGCGACAACAAAGTACATAACGACCATCGTTAAAGCGATACTTACTGTACTATCACGCAGAAACCCAAGTCCTTTTGGAAAGTCGATTTTTTCTGTAGATGTTGACTCTTTTCCTTTTACTGCTTTCCCTACTAATCCACTTAGTGCATAACCAACAGCACTGAAGTGTCCTAATGCTACATTGTCATTTCCTGTCAATTTTCTCATAAATGGCTGCAGAATCGCAGGAGATAACGTCATGATGATACCCAGGGCAACTGATCCTGCTGCGATTAAAGGTACAGTATTAAATCCAGCAACAGCCATAATAACGGCTAGCATACACGCCATATACAACGTATGGTGGCCCGTAAGAAAGATATATTTGAACCTGGTAAATCGTGCAATTAAGATATTAACGATCATCCCGAAAAACATGATTAATGCTGTATTTGAACCATATTCATTTAATGCCAAAGCTACAATGGCTTCATTATTCGGCACTACTCCAGATACATTAAATGCTTCCTGGAACATGTCTCCGAAGGGAACCAGTGACGTCTCTAAAATACCGGCTCCCGCTGCAATAACGAGAAATCCTACAAACGTTTTTGTCGTTCCCTTCATTGTGTCAGACAAGTTTTTCCTTTGAGCCAATAATCCAATTAAAGCAATCAGAGCAACTAATATGGCGGGTTGACTTAAAATGTCGATTAAAGTTGCAAGAACGTTATTCATCGCTATACTCCCCTTCTTCGCTGTTCAAAAGATTAAATGAGATTTTTTTCTTCAGCCACCTTCGTAACCTTTTCTTTTAATTCATCCATGTCAATAATATTATCAAGGACAACTACTTCTCCAAGGTGTTCTCCGCCTTCCGCTATATCTTTTGCTAAAAAGAAAACGTCGGCATCTCCTGGAGAAGCTGAACTCAAGTCAGAGTGGGATACTTCAACCCCTGTAACCCCTAACTCCTCCAATACCTGCTTAATATTCATCTCCACCATAAAACTAGTACCTAATCCTGATCCACAAACCGCTAAAAATTTCATTATTATTCCTCTCCTTCTTTAATAATTTCAATAATTTGCTGAGCAGAGTCAGCATTCTTAATAGCTTGCAAAGTAGAGTCATTTCCCAACAATTTTGTTAAATGAGATAAAGCCTTCAAATGAGCTTCATTGTCGACCGCTGCTAAGCAAATAAATAAATCGATGGGATGTTCCTTCTGATCAAGCAGAAGTACTGGTTTTCTTGTTCTAAGAAGTGACATTCCTATCTGATTGACGCCGGCATCCGGCCTGGCATGTGGGATTGCTATTCCTTTTCCGATGTGAATATAGGTGCCGATCTCCTCAACATTTTGAATCATGGCGTCAACATACCTTTGTTCCACTTTATCTGTATACAGCAACGGCTGTGCCGCCTGATTAATAGCTGACTTCCAATTGAGTTCTTCATTTGTAAATTGAATCGTATCTTCCGTTAATAATTCCGAAAGCATTGGCTTCTCCCACCTTTGTTCTGTGTTATTAAAGTACATGAGTTCTACTAATTCGGAGATTAATTTCTTTTCATTCTTAATATCTGTGTTTCTTCTAACAATATTCATTACCTGATCTACAGAAATATTTCGCTCATTCAATTGAGGAAATTCTGCAGACACAGCTTGGATCAAGCGATTTTTTTCTACCAGAGATAATAAAGGTTTGACTATAAATAAAGGTTTGATTGACGTTAACGGAACCGTAGAAAATATTAAATCATAGCTGGAAGGTGAGATATTTTGGATATTCTCCGCTGTATGGATGCGAGAAAAATAAACCCCCGGAAACATTTCACTCAATTGAGCTCTTAGCATGATCGATGAACTGACTCCATTGGAACAGACGATCAAAGCCCTTACATTTTCAGGTTTTACATCTCTGTATTTTTCTAAATATCCTCCAAAATGGAGAGTGAAATAACCTATTTCAGCTTCACTTATTTTCTTGCCCGTTAACGCAGAGAGAGGCCGCAATGATCTGTCTACAAATTGAAATAGTTCCTTGTAGTCTTCTTTAATTCTCTCCGTCATCGGATTTATTAACGGAATCTCAAACGTAATCCTGAAAAAAGTTGGAACGAGATGATTCAGTAAGCTCTTAATCAAATAACCTTTATTCTCGATAGGCAGCAGCGTATTCTTTTCGAATTCATTAATGATTTCTTCAGCCAATTTTTGTAAAGATGAGTTATCTTGACTGCTTACTTCTTCCTGGGAAGTTAACAACTGAATTGCTGTGAAATACTTTTCCTTCTTGTATCCTTCTGAAAATAATTTCTTAGCCAAGTCATGAGCGTGCTGGAATAATTCCTGTCTCTTTAGCATGTCTTTCTCATCAGCTGTAAAATGAAGGCCTTCGCTTTGACGACGAGCTCTTATGAATATAAGGTGGTAGATCATTTCTACTTTTCTGCTTTTTACAAGGTGAAGCGTTTTATTTTTAAGAAACTCCTCAACAATGGTCTGCGTTTCTAAAATCTCTTGCTCTTCGTCCCATTCTTTTAAGGTCATCACAATGATCTCTTTTCCTAGGGGTTGGGAAAGAAGATAATCAATGCAGTAAATGGCGAACCTTCGTTTATCCATCTCCTGACCTTCTAAAAAATAGCCTTCCATTCTTTTGTAAACCAGCTGAACGTTCCACGTCTGACAGACTTCTTTAGCTTTTTTCACATCAGCTAAAGCTGTGTTTTTACTTACCCCCAGAAGTAATTGGTAATGATAACTCGAAATGGCTTCCTTTTTAATGAAGGTATATAAATAAATCATGAATGGACGGTTTTCCTCAGAAATGACGAGATCGTTTCCCCTTATGTCCAGATCCGTCTCTGTTTCTAAGAGCTCTTTCGTTTTTTCATTCACTATAAACATTTGGTTCTTCATTTCAATGGGAGGCAGGTTAATACGGCTTAACGTGCTATTCGTTTTTTCTAATAGATAATGAAATTGTCTTTCTGACAGGTCCAGCTCCATCATGATCTCTGGCTTTGTAATTCGTTTGTACTTCATGATCCTCTCGAGAAATTGATAGGATTTTTGATCTAGCAAAGGAAGAACCTCCATTTCTTACTCTAAGTATAAAACGCTTACAAAGGCATAACAACAACATTCAAGTCCAATCTTTGTAAGCGTTTAATACACAAATTGTGCTCTATACTAAGTTGTTTTGTTAGTATAACGACCTTATACTTTAACTATTCTAATGAATTTTTCTACCCAGTTAATTACGAGGAGGATTTTCCATGAACCCTAAAGTCATTGCCCTTGATATGGACGGAACGTTATTAAATGCTGAAAATAAAGTAACTAACGAACTTCTCTCGCTGCTCCAGGATGTACAACAGAAAAAAGACATACGACTATTTCTCGCCTCTGGCAGAACAAGATTCGAAATCGATGATGTCCTTCCATCAGGGTTAGAACCTGATGGGATCGTCACTGCAAACGGAATGGGGTGCTACATGAACGGGAATGTCTTGTTCGAGCACAAATTAAACCCAGACTTAGTACGCAGCGCCGTTCATAAAGCAAGAGAAGCCGGGTTATATTATGAAATTCACCCTCATATAGGAAGTCAATTTGCACTTAAAAAGGATAAAGGCTTACTTGAACGTGTGATCGAATCTCCTCAACCGGAGACATTATTGGATAATGAATATTTATCAAGAAAACAAGCTCTAAACCAAGACATCCAGTGGGTTGAGAATTTGTCTTATGATGGTAATGTGAAACTGTATTTCTTCAGTATGAATCCAGGCATAATTAAAGAATGGAAACAGTCATTATTAACATTAGAGGAAAGCTTTACGTTTACCACCTCCTCTTCCACTTTGCATAATTGCGAAATAATGGAGGGCCATGTCTCGAAAGCAAGCGGCATCCATAGATTACTTGAGGAATATAACTTTACTCCTGAAGATCTAATGGCGATAGGAGACGGGGAAAATGACTTGCCCATGCTTGAACTGGCCGGATACTCTGTCGCTATGCAGAATGCTGAAGAGGTAGTGAAGCGTTCTGCTGATGATATAACGGAGTTCACTTATAAAGAAAATGGTTTATATTCTTATTTAGCTCAAAAATTAATTTAGTTTTCACCCTCACAAAAACCCCGCTTCGTCAATCCGAAGCGGGGTAAGTTTTCTTTTATTCTTCTTCACCGTCTGCTGTATATTGTTCAGGCATCGTATCCCAAACACTCACGTCAGTTGAAGCAATTGAGCCGTCAGCGATGGCTTCAATGGAAGAAAGCATCGCATCTGTTCCTTGTTTGATTAAGTAGCCGCTGCTCTTTTGACCTAGAATAGAGGTTGTATTAGGTGAATCCGTCATCCCTCTATTTTCAAAAAGAATGGTCGGAATATCATAATGAGTAGCGAAGTGGTTACGCGCATTCGACGTTAAACTACCGCCTTCCGCATAACGGGCAAATGTTCCGTAGCCTTTTGAGTCCATTTCATTGTAGATGACGGCACCAAGCTTTCGAGACTTCTCGAGCACTTCATCCGTGATCGTACTCGTTGGGTAGAGCAGGGCTCCGGACACAAGCTCGCCATCTTCTGTCACACGGTTTGCAATCTGGTGATGAAAATCAATCGCATAATCAATGTCATACTTCCTTAATACATTTTCATGTAATGCCCGGGTTTCTGGCTGAGATAATGAATTATGAGTGCGATTTAAATTAATACCCGCGGCATTATTCCTTGTCTGCATTCCACCAAATTGCAGGTGAGATGAATCCCAATCGACATCGCCCGCCGCTCCGTCAGGGTTAAGACGCGGAACAAATAGAACATTTACGTTGTCGAGCCAATCTTTTACTTCTTTACTATTGGTAGAAAGCTTCTTGATCACTTGGATCGCTGACTCCGTCACAAGTGCCTCGTTTCCATGCTGCTGGGTAACCATGAGAATCGTCGGGTTGCCTGGATCATTCCCTGCCTTCACGAGGTTAAGATCCCGCCCTTTAATCGACTGCCCAATCACCTCTACACTGATGCTGTCCGATTTCTCGTCCACCTTTTGTAAAAAACTTGCCAGCTCTTCGTTACTCGTTAAGCTTTCAATCTTTACCTGCTGATTCTCATTCACTTCTGGCCCGCTGCCTTCTGCCCCTACTGGGCTGACGGCGGGGGAAGCTAATAACGATAAAGTCAGCATCGCCGTTACTCCTGTTTTCAACTTCTTGTTTTTCATACGCATACCTCCAAGAAAAATTAGTTATCTAAACAAATTCTTTGAAAGTATGCCATTTCCTGCTAAGATGCGTAAAATCTAGACAATTTACCCATTAAAAAACGTAAACTCCTATGAGTTTACGTTTCAGATTGCAGAGAAACCCCTGGTTTTCCGCAAGCTTTTTTCCTGCCGCGAGGAGCAAGGACCCTTCCCTTTCCGCGGACGAGCGCCCGAGCTTCCTTGCAAAACCCACGCTCGGCGATATCGGCTCACTCGTTCTTCCCAGGAGTGGAAGGGACCTCGCTCCTTTGAAGTTCCTTAAGTCAGAAAAAGACTCTCGTCCACCTAGCATACTTTAGGTAAGTGGACAAGAGTCTTTTTCATATCTTGACAGGCAGTTGTCATCAGCGCCTGTTCCTTGACTTTTTCTTTTCCATGAAAGCTACAATAACACACCCCGTGCCGTTCTTTTGAAGTCGACAGCCTGTAAAAAACGAATGTTTCTCTATTTTTTAATTAGAAAGCTCTGTGATTGATTAACTTTTACCGGAAACTTTACGAAGTCTGCCTCTCCCTTCCATTGCTCCTGCTTCTCCTCATTCAAATTCGTCTGCCAGACCTCACTTGCGCCGTTTTCAATTCTGTAACAAGCGTCAATTTCTTCTTCTTTCGCATTAAACACTCGAAGAATAAGAGCATCGTCTTCCTCCGCTTTCTTCAACGTGCTTAACACAACCTCAGAGTCAACCTCTTCCAACAACTGATAACATACGGGCGTCTTCACACTTGATGGATTAAGCTTCATCGCATTATAAGGAATTTTGTTATACGTCTCTACAGGCGTTAAATATTCCTTCGCCGCCTTCGCTGCATTTGCCTCAAGCGTACTGCCCTTATGCGGGTACAAAGCGAATTCCAGATTGAGCTTACCTAGCATTTGAGAGTCTGGTGTCGGCAGCTTGATGCCTGAAGGACGGCCCGGCCGGCGCAGCATGTCTGCTTTCCCTAAATGTCCGACACTTCTAAATAAGGTTAGCGCGATGGTGTCATAGGAATCTCCTACAATCTCGTATTCTCTCGTACTATTGGAAAGAACGCTTACGCCGTAGTCATCGTTAGACACTCCCACATAGCTTAACAGTGGATAAATAGCGTCAGGACGCTCGCTCCATTTCTCTTCCTGCCACACATCCATCGCTGAATCAATTACATCTCTTTGAATGTGTCCAAATTGATTATCGGCGAGGGAAAAGCTCGAGCTCAATCCAGTCGGGATATAAGCACGCAGGCGATGATCTTTGGCTTTGTTGTCGAGCTCGCATGTCACTTCAATCAACGGTTTATGATTGGAAATATGAATCGTAAAATGCACATTGACTTCGCTGTTTATATTATCAGCCTTCCGATCCTCTAAACTGGCTGGCACGTGTAGAGAATAGCTAATCTCAACCGTCGCAGCATACTGATTTTGTTGGATCGAAACTTCAGCTTCTACATTGTCGCTAAAAATTAATTCTTCGCCTTCAAGTGGCGAGAAATCATATTCATCACCGTCATCTCCTCCGTTTTCCAAGAGAAGCACCTGATCGAACGACTTTTCTAACTGCTTATCATAAATGTGGAGCGTACCATTTTCATTCACAGCCACTTGATAGTAATCCGTATCCACCTGATCACTGCGCGTGTCTTCCATTCTCTTTTCTTCATCTTCCTTTACAAAAAAGGTCGTATACCCCATTGGCGGCAATGTTTGCTTCAATTGGATCTTATATTTAATAAAAGGTTCATAGTTTCCATAATGAACAATCTGCCGGTCGATTAAGCCGGGATCGATTTCTTCACGATGAAGGATCTCGTAATCTACCGCTTCTCCGTTCTCATGGACTAAGGAAAAACCTTTGTACTTTGTAATGATTTCGGTCGTCACGATTTCTTCGCGTTCATAAGGGAGGAAGTTAAACAACGTCAGGCGATCGGCTGTCTCATCCGTCTCCATCGCATCGACAATCTGTCTTTTATAAAATTCAATCAACTGATCGGTTTTTTCCTCAGCTAAAAAGAGTCGACCGGCAATTTCACGATGCACTTTGTCAGAACAGCAGCAGCCAATGCTGTCATGGGCGTGGTTTTTCATAATCTCTTTCCAAATCAGCTCAATCAACCCATGATGATACTCAAAACCGAGATCATACGCCATGGAAGCGAGCGGCTCCAGCACGTTTGTAATCTTATTTTCGACGCGCGTATTGGCGGCTTTAATATCCATGCGTGTAGAGTAGATACTGCGGTGAACCCGCATGTATTTTCCATCCAGGAATTCGCCTTCCAACGTGGCCAGATCGTTCTGCTTTTCGATTTCAGCAAAGATATTTTCATATTTACTTAAGAAAAACTCACGATCAGGATAAAGCTGTCTCAACTTACCCATCACTTCAAAAATGTCCTTTTGAATCGGCATTTGATCGTGTCCATTAGGAAGCACGAGATGGTCGGTCGTTGTCCCACGGTCTAACACGGGAAAATACTTTTCCATACGTTGTTTCAGCGTATCTTCTTCCTGCGGCAAATATTTCCCAATCGCGTACCCTAATGGAAGCAACTGGACGAGCACACGGGATCCGTCATCTGTCTCCCAATAAAATTCGGTTTTATCCGTTCCGTGCCGTTCAGACGTTCCTCGCCAGAAAATCGTATACTTAATATCAAATCCATTTAAAATGTGAGGCATTTGTGCCGATTGCCCAAAGGAATCGGGCAGGTAGCCGATCATCATCGGCTGACCAAACTCCTTGCTGTCCTTAATGCCGTAGAGGAGGTTCCGAACGATTGATTCACTTCCGACGACCATTTCGTCGGTTTGCGTATACCATGGCCCGATGATCAGTTTTCCGTCTTGAACGAGTTTTTTCACCCGCTCCTTCGCTTCCGGCTTCACGGCGAAATAATCTTCTAAGATCGACGTTTGTCCATCCAACACGTAGTAAGGATAGTCAGGATCTGTTTCGAGCCGATCCATAATTTCTTCCATATTATTAACGAGTAGTATTCTTGATTCTTCTGTTGAAAAGTACCATTCCCGATCCCAGTGCATGTGTGGTACAACGTGGACTTGCTTCATGACTAATCCCTTCCTTTGCTTATGCTGACTTCCATTGTTTATCTTCTTCTGTTGTTAAGTTCGTAGATTGCTTTTTTAATTTATGTTTTCTAGAAAGAATGAGCAGAATCATAGAAATGAAGGCACCGATTAATGCTGAACCTAACCACACGCTAGCCCCTAACAGTAATGGCTGGCCTTCTAGTAAGGCTAAGGAGAAAATCCCTGCGCCCGGCACATTCAGTCCAATTCCGAAGTAGGCTACAATCCCTCCGGTTACGGCTGATCCGGCAATCAGTGACGGAATGACACGCAGCGGATCGTTAATCATAAACGGAATTGCCCCTTCTGTAATGCCGGCTAAGCCAAGGAGCCACGTTTGTTTTCCAACCTCTTGTTCAGGTTTCGTATAAAGGTTTCTAGCGATAATCGTTGCTCCTGTTACAGCAAACGCGGAGACCATTTTCACCGAAGCAAAGGCAGCGTAAGGCATGATGTTGCCACTCGCCATGGCCCCAATGCAGAATGTGTACGCCGCTTTATTCACTGGTCCACCAAGGTCAAAGGAGACCATTGTGCCAATAACCGCACCTAGTAAAATCGCGTTTCCACCCGACAAACCTTCAAGCCAGTTAATAAGCCCATTATTTAAAAAGGCTAGTGGCTCACCAATGACAAACAGCATGATCGCTCCGACGGATAACGTCCCGGCCACAGGGTATAACCAGAAGCTTACAAAGCCAGAGAACGTGCCGGATGTTTGCACATGCTTCTTCAAAAATTTAATAATATACCCGGCAAGGAAACCACCAAGCATCCCGCCTAAAAAGCCACTCTCAATCAAGTTAGCGGCAATCCCGGCTGCAAAACCTGGTCCAAGCGCCGGCTTATCACCAATCGAGTACGCCATGTACGCGGATAAAATCGGAATCATTAACGTTCCAAGCATTTCGCCGCCTAACTGGCGGAACAACCAAAGCCAAGAACCTTCCTGATCATAAACCTCCTGCAGTCCAAAGGCTTGAGAGACTAGCACAGCGAAAGCCAATGTCATCCCGCCAGCTACAATAACAGGGATAATATATGAGATCCCGGTCATAATGGAGTCTTTAATTTCAGCTTTGAATGATTTTCCCTCTGGCTCCTCTTCTTCATGAGAATCATCTGTTTCTTCACGTAACGATGGATCTCTTGATTTCTTAATCGCGTCCTCAATAATTCCCTTTGCATTTTTTAAGGGCGCTGCAACTGAAGTCGTTACTCGTGGAAGTCCTGCAAAGCGTTCCTGGTCCTTCACGGCCACATCAGCTGCAAAAATGACTGCATCAGCACGACGAATGTCTTTTTTCGAATGCCGGTCTTCAATTCCGTTCGACCCTTGCTTCTCCACCTTCACCTCAGCATTTAGTTCCTTACCGGCTCTTACTAAGGCTTCAGCTGCCATGTACGTGTGCGCTATGCCTGCTGGACAGGCTGTTACAGCTAAGAGCAATTTATCAGATGTTGTCTCCGCAACGTCTTCTGTTTCCTCCTGGTCAAGTGCTTCGTAAAATGCCTCACTCGTCTTAGCTGCCATTAATTTTTCTTTATAGGACGGGTCAGTTATGCGCGTCATTAACTCAGCCAGTAGATTTAAGTGGGTCGAACCCGCTTCATCTTCTGGAATCGCGAGCAGCATGACAAGCTCCACCTGGTTATTTTCATCGACGCTTTCCCAGTCTTCAATCGGTGTCTTTAACGTAGCTGCAGCAAATGCGGCTTGTTTAACGGATGTCGACTTTCCGTGAGGGATGGCCAATCCCCCTTCCATACCCGTAGCCGAGAGCGCTTCTCGTTCCATCACTGCATCATAAAAGTCATCAGCTGAATGAAGCAGGCCTTCTTGATCTAATTGATCGACTAAATATCGAATCGCTTCCTCTTTCGTAGAAAAAGCCTGATCTGTACGAATTAAATTCGTTGACGTTAAGCTTTGTAATTTCACTACTTTCTCCTCCCCTCAATCTTCGTTCCATTTGAAAACACTGTAACACACGATAAGTAAACGCTTACTTTTCTTTATAAAAGTACACTTCCTCAAAAAAATAAACCACTTGATGTGTGTATTTATACACATCAAGTGGTTTCCCAAAACACATTGGATAATTGCTGAAGCGCCAGCATCATCGGTGTCTTATCAGAAATGTTGTAGTTCTCAAGCATTCGTTTCGGTGAGTAAAAGAAAAAGCGATAATCCGACATTTTCTCTAGCGTATTGCTCGAAAAATGAGTGAAAGAAATAATGGTGATCTCTTTTTCCTTCGCTAACTCAGCCATTTCGATGATTTGTTCCGTTTCCCCAGACATACTAATCAGAAACAAAACATCCTGTTTTTTCGCATGATTGATCGCGTAAACCGCATCATGGCGATGCAGAAAAAACTCAGCATTCATTCCTCCAATTTTAAAATGAGTGGCCATAATTTCACAAAAAGGAGCGGTGTCCCCAACGCCAAAAAGATACACATGGCGAGATTGCTTAATCTTTTTTGCAATTTTACGAAGCATGTCATCATCTAAGATTTCCAGCGTCTTACGAATGTTGAACTGAGCTGCATTTTCCTCGTCGTCTTCCTGCTCTTCTTTCAAATTGTTTTTAAGCTGCGAAAATCCATCATAACCAAGCTTTTTCGACAGCCTGGTAATGGTATTAGGAACCGTATATAAAGATTTCGCTAATGCCTGGATCGAAGTGTCGATCACTGTTTCTTTATTGGCCAGGATATAGTCGATAATTTGATCGTCTGTGTCATTCAATTTGTACTCATATTTATGAGCTCTTTCTTTTAAGTTCATAGGTTCACCTCATGGAAGACCTGTCTTACC
Organism: Halobacillus andaensis; assembly: GCF_014636475.1. Taxonomy (GTDB): domain Bacteria; phylum Bacillota; class Bacilli; order Bacillales; family Halobacillaceae; genus Halobacillus_A; species Halobacillus_A andaensis. The sequence continues at coordinate 111,594 of NZ_BMEL01000004.1, read as the reverse complement.
AGCTATTATATCATGAAGGTAGATGACGATTTAAAACTGAATCCGATGCTTATATTTTTCAACAAGCTTCCGATTATGCTCGTCGACCCCGTCCAGATTTCCGCTCATAAATACCGGAGGCTCTTCTCCCATTTCCTTAAGATGAACTACAGTTTTCGCCAGCAGATCCTGAATCAAGGCGACGCCCACAACCGAAGACAACGGCCCAAATGCCTGGGGGATCCCTTCTTCTTTTAGAAGGGCATCGCCTAACGGAACCTGTGTGTCAATCACCGCATCAACGACGTCTTCTAATCGTTTCCCTGACACGTGCCGGGAAGGCTGGGTAGTGGAATACTCCATCGAGAGCATACCGATCACGTAAGCTCCTTTTTCCCCTCCAAAATTCGCTGCATCAATCGGTGCAGGGTTGCGGCCGGATGTTGAGATGACGATGAGCACATCTTCTTCGCGTACGTCTTCCTCTGTTACATAATCGTGCACGAAATGCGACGTTTTTTCATACACACTTGATTGCACAGCACCCTGTTGCAGCATGAGCGGTTCAATGACGAGCGGTCGAACGGGAACGAGCCCACCTGCTCTGTAGTAGGGCTCCTGAGCCAGTAAGCTGGAATGGCCGCAGCCAAACAAGTGGATGATCCCGCCGGCTTTTAGTTTCGTCGCGATCGTTTGACTGATCGAGGTCAGCTGCTCGTTCGTGGACTGTTCTAAGTGGTGGATTTGTTCGGCGACCTTCGATAAATAGGACAAGCTTTCCCACTCCTTACGTACGATAAATATCACTAATAAACTTATAGCGGTCGGCGCGATAGGACGATTTGACGACTTCAAATGGAGTTCCATCAGCTAAGCAGCTGTGCCGCTCTATCGACAAAATAGCGGAGTCTACAGGAATATCTAATAAAGCGGCTTGATTCTCATCGGCCGTTGTCGCTTCAATCATTTGGTGAGCTTTTCCGATCGGCTGCTTTTTCATTTTTTCAATGTAGCTGTAAAGCGAACCGAGAACAATTTGTTCATCGAGTTCAGGAAACATAGCGGCGGATAGAAAATTCGTTTCAATCGCCATTGGTTTTTTGTCGGCGTAGCGAATCCGTTGAATTTTATAAACGGGCGCTTCTTCTTTTATTTCTAATTTACGAGAAATATCGAGGGGAGCGTTCACTTTTTCAAAAGTGAGCAGTTTACTGCTCGCTTCCATCCCCCGCGTTTTCATATCTTCGGTAAAACTAGTCAGTCCTTGGAGCGGCTGTTCGATTTTCTCCTCCGCCACAAAGGTCCCCCGGCCTTTCTCACGGTACAAGACGCCTTCATTTACCAGGTTCGTAATCGCCTGCCTGACGGTCATCCGGCTTACATCAAAGGTTTCCGACAGCTCGCGTTCGGATGGAATCATGTCGTAGGTCTTGAATTCTTTATTTTTGATGCGCTGCTTAAGCTCCTCTTCAATCTGATAATAGATCGGGAGTGGTGATTGTTTATCAACCATATTCTATTGGGTCTCCTCTCCTTGTCCTACTTTTTGATACGCTTCTTCGTCTACAATAAGAGTAACATTTTTATGATTTCTCAAGGCAGAGGCCGGCAGGTTTTCGCTTGGTTCTTCTTCTAATAAACGTTGAATGGCGTCTGCTTTTCGTTCACCAGAAGCAATAACGACGATCTTTTTACTTTTTAAAATGGACTGGATCCCCATGGTGATGGCCTGCTTCGGTACATCGTCGATCGACTCAAAAAAACGGGCATTGGCCTGCCTTGTCGACTCTTCTAACTGGATGATGTGCGTTTCACGATCAAACGGTGTTCCTGGTTCGTTAAAGCCAATGTGTCCATTTTGACCGATGCCAAGCAGTTGAAGATCCGGGGGGCCGATATCTTCGATGAACTGTTCATATTGTTCACATTCTTCTTGTAGATCCTTCGCTTTCCCATTCGGAATGTACGTGTGATCAGGGTTAATGTTAATGTGATCAAACAAATGCTTCCTCATGAAAAAATGATAGCTTTGGGGATCGTTTTTGTCCAAGCCGATATATTCATCCAAATTCAGTGCCTTTACGTGCTCATAATCAACGGAGCGGTGATTACATCCTTTGATCATTTCGTTATATGTGCCTAGAGGAGAGCCTCCTGTGGCTAAGCCGAGCACGGAATCCGGCTTTTCTTTCACCTGCTGTTCAATAAGTTCGCACGCCTTTTCACTTAATTCTTGATTGTTATGCGTGATGATCACCTTCATCGTGTCTCCTCCCTGCCATCGTATGCGAGGATTCCGCGGCAAATGGTCATGACGACGCGGTAATCTTCATCAAGAAGCACAAGGTCAGCGTCTTTTCCTTCTTCAAGCTTTCCTTTACGATCGTCAATGCCTAACTGTTCCGCCGCGTTTGTTGATGTAATCCGTGCAAGGTCTCTGATCGTTAGGTTCGTATTTTCTTTCATATGAGCAGCCGCTTCTTCTAACGTTAAAATACTACCCGCTAATGTGCCGTCTGATAAACGCGCTTCTTTTCCTTTTACATGCACCTGCTGTCCTCCAAGGTCATAGGCTCCTTCAGGAAGGCACTTCGCTCTCATCGCGTCCGTGATTAATATCGTGCGGTCAGCTTTTGTATGATGATACGCCAGCTGCACAGATTCCGGGCGGGCATGTACGTGATCGACAATCATTTCGACCATCAGCTTGTTATTTAAAAATGCCGCTCCGACGACTCCAGGTTCCCGGTGATGCATGCCGCTCATTTGATTGTACAAATGCGTAACGTGGCGAGCACCTGCTTCTACGGATTCTGTCACTTGATCATACGTGGCGTCACTATGCCCAATAGAAGCAACGATGCCTTTTTGACTAACGTGGGTGATAAAATCCATCGCCCCTTTGACTTCAGGAGCTAACGTCACGAGACAAATGTGATCACCGCTTTGCTGATTCCATTGATCGAACAGCTCAATCGAAGGAGGTGCAATGTGGGTAAGAGGCTGAGCGCCTGCTTTATCTTTTGAAATAAAAGGGCCTTCTAAGTGAATGCCTACCACTTCTGCCTGACCTTCTGCTTGTTCGTTCTTCATATAGTTTCCGACGTTCGTTACAGCATTTGAAATCTCCTCGTTCGACTGCGTCATCGTCGTTGCGAGGAAGCTTGTCGTTCCTTCTTGAGGCAGCACAGACGCCATTCCATGTAAAGCTTCTTCAGTTGCATCCATCACATCATGGCCATTGGCGCCATGAATGTGCACGTCGATAAACCCTGGCACAAGTATCTTTCCTTTCCCATCAATGGTTACATCCGCTCCGCCAATCGGCTGACGTGCGATTGCGGTAATTTTTCCATTTTGAACGTGCAGCGAACCGTTTTCGATCGTTTCTGACGGGGTCACAATGGTTACGTTTGTCCATTCAATACTTCCAGCCATCGTCTCACTCCTTATCATGAACTCAGGGAGAAGCAAGAGGCTCCTCCCTTATGATTATTGAATCGTTAGTATCCCGGTTTGACCTTCTGACTGCATCCCTTGCTTAAGGAGGGTCACCAATTCGTTTTCTACGTTGGTAAAAATAATCGGCGTGACGACAGAAGGCGCTTTGCTTTTCACATCATCAAGATCGATGCGCAGAAGCGGGTCGCCTTGTTTTATAGACTGACCAGCTTCCACTAAGGTTTCAAATCCTTCTCCATTTAGTTTAACGGTATCAAGACCTACATGAATGAGGATTTCTAAACCATTGTCCATTTCAAGCCCTATCGCATGCTTCGTCGGAAAAACCTGCACCACTTTACCGTTTACCGGAGAGCGGAATGTATCGCCTTTTGGATCGATCGCAAATCCAGGTCCCATCATGCCTTGGGCAAACACTTCATCCGGCACTTCTTCAAGCGGCATGACGTTCCCTTCAATCGGCATGGTAAAATCATTTTCACGGATGATACGAAGACCATGAAACGCTTCTTCCTGTTTTGATGGCTGCTTTTCATTTTGAACAGGAGGGGCGTTGTTTCCCTGCTCCATCTGTTTCCTCATCGCTTCCGCTAAAAACTCAACCGATGTGCCGACAATGACTTGAAGGTTTTGCTTCCCCACCTTCATCACTCCACGGGCACCATACGATTTTAATGCTTTCTCATTCACCTGCTTCCGGTCAGCCATTTGCAGACGCAGGCGCGTCGTACAATAATCGAGTGATTTAATATTATCAGCTCCCCCGAGCGCTTCAAGGTAGCGATAAGCTTTTACATCTTGATCATCCATCTTCTCTCCCGGCTGACCAACTTCCTGCGTTTCTTCTACAAAACCTTCGTTTTCATCCTCACGGCCCGGCGTTTTCAAATCGAGCTTGACGATTAAGAAGTAGAACACGACAAAGTAGATGGCTGCAAATACCAGCCCTACGACAATAAGCAGGAGCGGATTTTGGGCAATTCCATAGTTTAAGGAAAAGTCGATCAACCCTGCCGAGAAGCCAAATCCATGCCTAATATCGAGCATAAAGGCTGCGACCATCGCCGCCCCTGTTAATAAGGCGTGAACAAAATAAAGCAAAGGAGACAAGAACATAAAGGAGAATTCAATCGGTTCCGTAACCCCTGTTAAAAAGGACGTTAAGCCAATACTTAAGAACATGCCGCCAACTGCCGCTTTACGATGTTTCTTCGCTGCGGCATACATCGCTAAACAAGCAGCCGGAAGTCCGAACATCATAATCGGGAAGAACCCAGCCAAGAAGTACCCGGCCTCTGGATCACCATTTAAGAAACGATTAATCTCGCCTCGAACGACATCACCAGTTTCTGTTGAAAATGTACCAAAATCAAACCAGATGACCGTGTTCATTACGTGGTGCAAACCAACTGGAATAAACAAACGGTTCAGCACCCCGTATACACCAACGCCTATTTCACCAGAATTTAATATCCAATTCGCTGTAGAATCGAGTACGTATTGCGGATACACCCATAAATAACCAAACACAAACGAAAGTACTACCATAGTGAGGGAAGTAATGATCGGTACGAACCGTTTCCCGCCAAAGAACGATAGAAACTCTGGGAACTTCACATCATTGTAACGATTATAGAGCATACCGGCGATCACCCCGGCAATAATTCCGGCAAAAACCCCCATATCAATTTCATCATTAATGCCTTGAACTCCACTTTCAAGAACTAAAACACCAACCGCACCCGCAAGAGCAGCGGCCCCGTTCCCATCCTTCGCAAATCCCATCGCAATCCCAATCGCAAAAATAAGCGACAGGTTTTCAAGGATTCCATTTCCCGCCGCTGTAACAAACGGGATATTAAGCATATCGTCCATGCCGAGGCGCACGAGAAGCGCAGCGGCTGGTAACGTTGCAATGGGAAACATGAGAGATTTCCCAATTCGTTGTAAGAAATTTAACATGATTATTCTCCTCTTAAATTTTTTATGTGAAAACGTTTCATATAAGTAATTTACCATTATGAAGTATAGTTGTCTATACCAATAGAATAAAAGATTATTTGCACCTATAATTATAGTGAATATTAGACATGATCATTATGTAAAAAACGCCTTATGAATAGTTTTCCAAAAGCTTCTTGCCGTCAGGATCCATGGACCCTTCCCTTTCCGCGGACTTGGGTACGAACTGAAGACGAAGAATAAGGGTGGTCAGAACCTTAAAGACATCCCACAGTTTTGGCAGCAGTACATTCAGAAACAATTGGGCGCTACGATTCCGAATCCCCTGCACAAAAATGAAGAACTCGGCATCTGTACCGATTTTTCCCCAGAAACCGGCGAGTTCGTTTATATCATTGGAATGGAAGTAGAAAAAGGAACGCAAGCACCTGAAGGATTGGTGTATAAAAGTTTTCCCGAGCTCGAATATGCCGTGTTCACTACGCCGAAGGCAAATGAGGAATCGTTTCCCTCGACCATTCAATCGACATGGAATTACCTTTTTACAGAGTGGTTTCCACAATCGGGGTATGAGCATCAGGGCGCCCTGGATTTCGAGATGTATGACGAAAGGTGTTACGATCCCGAGAACAAACAGATTGACATCTACATCCAATAAAAAAGCGGACGACAAAGGTCTAACAGAAAGCTCCCATAGAAAAGAGTCCCATTTTCTCAAAGAAAATGGGACTCTTTTACTGCAGGTGGTGCAGATCACCAAGACAGATATTTAAAAATTATGCCGATTCTTAACTAATAAGTAAATAAAGAAAGGAGCTCCTACACCAGCCGTAAAGATTCCAGCAGGGATATCACTGGGGTAAAAAGCCGTGCGTGCAACGACATCTGCTAAAAAAACAATAAGAGCACCAATAAAGGCAGCGGAAGGAAGTAAATATGGAAAAGAACGCCCTACCAGCAGTCGTGCGATATGAGGGGCAACTAATCCTACGAAGCCTATGGTGCCTACAACAGAAACCGCTGCCCCAGCAAGTACTACACTGCTCAACAATAAAACCACGCGGTGTTTTTGCACACTTAGACCGAGCCCCGCGGAAGTATCATCTCCCAATTCCTGCACATTGAGTACAGATGAATACAAAACAATTAATGGAACGATTAGAACCGTCCAGGGCAGTAGTAAACGCAGCCCCTCCCATGACGCACCGTAAACACTTCCTGTCAGCCAAATATAGGCTTGGCTTGCAGAGTAATCCGGGCTCAGCGTTAGAATGAGCATCGTGCAGGCGTTCATCGCTGCGGACACGCCAATGCCAATAAGAACCAGCCGAATAGGCGTTACCCCTTCATTCCATGAAATGAAGTAGATCAGCAGGGAAGCCGCTAAGGCGCCACCAATGGCTGCAAAGGGCAGCCACTGAATCCCGAAACTATCCTGAAAAAAGGTGATATAGCTTACAGCCGCTACTGCCGCTCCTCCAGTAATTCCGATAATATCCGGCGAAGCTAAGGGATTACGTACGATTCCCTGAAGAATCGCTCCAGCTATTCCTAAACATAAACCAGCCAGCAGAGATACGGCCGCCCTCGGAAATCGCAGCGTATTAATAATAAATTCATTTCCCCCACTACCTCGACCAAATAAAGACTGACTAATCTCCACTGGGCTAAAGAAAGGATCGCCAAATCCAGGTCCTGCAAAGAGAGCGGCAACGGTGAGTAGCAGTAATAACAGGGTCACCATTAGAGGCTTTACATCAATTTGAAAGGATATTGTGTTTTTCTTACTGCGAATGTTCATTTGTCTTGCCATACTGAAACTCCCTTCACAACAGCCCTTACCTCTTAGTTAAACCATACCGGGCGATATAAATAAAAAACGGGGTGCCAATCAATGCGGTCATAATCCCTACAGGTATTTCCTGAGGCATAATAAGCAGCCTGGCTAACACATCCGCGCTAACGAGTAAGGATGCTCCCAACACCGCACTTAAAGGGATCACCCATCGATAATCTGGTCCGAACATTCCCCTTGTGATATGGGGAACGACTAATCCAATAAAACCAATTGCACCGGCGATCGACACAGAACTCCCTGCTAGAATAATGACAATGAGACCTATCCCTATTTTAAACAGGGTCGTTTTCTGTCCAAGGTTCTTAGCCACATCTTCTCCAGTCGCAAACACATTTAACGCATTTCCCATAAACATAGCCCCGGCAGCGGCTATCACAATAAAAGGCAAGATAGGATAAAGCATACCCAGAGACCTGCCGCTGATCGAACCAGTCAACCAGAACAGGACTTGCTGCAGCCCATTCTCATCTAACACAAGCATGGCCTGAGTCATGGATAAAAACAAAGCACTGATGGCCGATCCTGCTAAGACAACTTTGATCGGCGTCATCCCATCTCTTCCAATCGAACCAAGCAAAAATACCAATAACCCTGCCACAGCTGCACCTAACAGCGCCAGCCACATAATCTGAACAAGCGAAGAAAATGAAAACAGAGTAATCGATAAAACGACGAAAAACAAGGCGCCTGCATTGATTCCGAAAATACTTGGAGAAGCGAGGGGATTCCCTGTTAAAGCTTGCATTAAGGCTCCTGCGATTGCCAGGCTGGCACCAATGACACTGCCTAACACTGCCCGGGGCAGCCGCTCCTCCAAAACAACCACCTGGTTAATGGACGACGTATTAAAACGAGTAAATGCCTGCACAATATCCTCTACTACAATGGCTGTCTGACCAAAATATAAGCTTGATAAAAAGGCAAATAAAAAGAGTAGTACAGTGACGGCAGCCCCTATGATTTTTGAAAGCTTTGTTTTTAATAAATAAGACATAATCAGCCGTTATCCTTTGACAGACAGAAGAAGAGAGACTCCCCTCTCCTTCTATTCGTTATTTTCATCTTCTAAATCATAAATCTCGTACAAGTCATCCAGCATATGGTTCGCAGCTAAATAGCCTCCTGCGCTGTTCCACGTCACTTCATCTACATTGTGCACATTATCATCCTGCACAGCATCAAGCTCCTGCCAAAGAGGGTGACCTGTCCATTCTTCATAGGTCTGCTGAATTTCGTCCTTCTCTGTTCCAGAGTTAAAGTTAAAGATGACGTCCGCATTCATTTCAGGAATGCTTTCTTTAGATGTTAACTTCACTCCCCACGTATCCTCTTTATGATTATCAGGACGATCAAAGCCCAATTCATTTAAAATTCCGCCACCGAACCCTGTATAAAAGATTCGGGCATGATCCGCACGGAAATTCGTAATGGCTGCTTCGACAGGAAAATGACCTTCCTCTTCCATTTGAGATTTAAAGTCTGCCACTCTCTCATCCCATTCATCAAGTAACTCTTCGGACTCTTCTTCTTGATCCAGGGACTGTCCCATGAGATCCACGGTATCTTTCCATCCATAGATCTCATCAATCATGACCGTAGGGGCAATTTGTGAAAGCTCATCATAAATATCCTCATGCCGGTCTTTATTGGCAAAAATAACATCCGGCTGCTGCTTAGCTACTTCTTCTAAATTAGGCTGTGTTTCTTCCCCTACTTGATCTACACCCTCAAGATCATCGCGCAAATATTTATAGACAGGCTGCTCCACCCAGGATTCTACAATGGCAACAGGCTCCACATCTAAAGCCACGGCTGCATCATTGGCTCCTTGAAAGAGTGAAACGACACGTTCTGGGTCCCCTTCAATTTCTGCCGTTCCCATCGCATGCTCCACTTCACGAGTTTCTGAATCATTGGATTGATTTTCAGAGTCTCCTGACGTTTCATCTGAAGAGCTGCCACATGCCGATAATACGAACGATAATACGAGCAAACTCCCGATTCCCCATTTATTTTTCATTTTATAACCTCTCCTTTTTGTCGATTACTGTTATTTTTTCTTCCGCTTTTGTTCTTTGCTGGGCTTTAGGGATTTCTTCTGGATACCCCATATGGATAATCCCAACGATTTTTTCCCCTTCTTTCACCCCGATATCTTCACAAAATGAACTGGAATTTATGTACTGATTGGTCTTCCATATCATTCCGATCCCTTGCTCCCACCCAAGCAACTGAAGGTTTTGAATCAAAGCACTTGTAGCTGCAAAATCTTCTTCCCATATTTTTTTCTTTTCACTCTCTTCCATCACGACGACTAAGTGAGCCGGGATGTGGCGGTATCTTTCAATCAGCTTATCAGGATTTTTCGTCGATAATTTGCCGCGCTCACACTCATTTAGCAAGGCTTCAACGATGGCTTCTTTTCCTTCACCCATAAACAGCATGAAACGCCAGGGTTCCCTTACGCCATGATTGGGAGCCCAAACCGCATCGTTTAACAAGTCGATAATGACTTCTTTATCGATGGGCGAACTTTTAAATTTCTTTATGGAACGTCGATTCTTTATCGTTTCAACTACTTTACTCTCTTCGACTTTTAGCATTTTCTCACTCCTATATGGTAATGATAATCATTTTCATTTAAAAATAATAAAAAAAATAACCCCAGATCGAGGAATTTTTTTAAAGACTCACTGATAATGATTCTCATTATAGACAAAGAAAAGATAAGTTGCAACCACATCTTCAAAATTAATTTAAAATTGATCATACTTTAAAGCTGAGATTCCATTACAATCCTGCTAAAGTCGAACGTAGTTATCATAAGCATAAGAGCCAACCTCCGATTGGATAGTTGGCTCTTATATTCCTCAGTGAAACAAATTGAATTATTCTTCAGGCAGTAATACAATCTTTCCTAACTTCCCTTTATTTTTAAAATACACTTGAGCGTCTTTCGCTTTTTCCAAAGGAAAAGTCTTATCAATGACCGGCTTGATTTTCCCTTCCGAAATGGCTTGAAGCATATCTTTAAACTCGGCCCTCGTTCCGAGCACGGATCCATACATCGTAATATGTTTAAGATACAGCGTTCTAAAATCGAGATTTGTCTTCTGGCCGCCAGCAGATCCTGAGATGCAGAACTTGCCTCCCTTTTTCAATACCTGTAGAGATGCAGGAAACAAAGCATCTCCGACAACATCCAGCACAGAATCAACGGGTCCCCCGTTCGCTTCTAAAATTTCTTCTGCAAGATGATCAGATTTATAGGAAACGACATGAGTCGCTCCTAATTCCTTCAGTCTTTCTTCACTATCTAAGTCACCAATCACCGCGATAACCTTAGCGCCAAAGACTTTAGATGCAATTTGGACATTTAGTGATCCAACACCGCCATTTGCCCCGGTTACCATAATCGTTTCCCCAGGCTGAACTTGAATTTGTTCGACCATATGCCACGCCGTTAAACCACTTACGGAAAAAACGGCACTTTCAGAATAGCTGGAGAGAGGCATATCAAAACAAAGTTCAGCTGGCCATACCACATATTCAGCATAACCCCCGTCATATTCTGAGCCTATAAAAGACATATCCTCAGAAATATGTTCGGATCCTTCTTCTCCACTAGATGTAAATGGGAATAAAACAACATCTTTACCTACCATAGATTCCTCTACCGAATTTCCGACTTTGACAATTTCGCCTGTTATATCAGAGCCAGGTGTGCGTGGAAACTGTACGCCTTCGGGCCGCCATCCAGATTTAGAACCAGTGCCGTAAGCTCCTTCTCTCATCCAGATCTCTGTATTATTAATCGCACATGCCTTTACTTTTACTAGGACTTCCCCGTCATTTGGTTCAGGGATGGGGGTTTCCACTAGTTCTAACTGATCAACATCCCCGTATCCTGTAACTTGTACCGCTCTCATAACATCATCACCTTTCTCTTTTTTAACCCTTCTTTTATAAGAGAGTAAGTATACGATATATTATTTATCTTTTATTTTTATTTATCAAATGTAATGTTTAACTTCCTGCTATCCTTTGCTCTCCATACGCAGAGCAATAAAATAACCCTCCTTACTTTTTCAAGGCAAGGAGGGACATGTTCCTACATCACTTGTCATGCATTCCATTTATACCCAATGGAAGCATGATCATGCTCATTTACTCTTTCTCTCTCTTTCGATATAGCTCCAAAACGGTTTGCACGATCCCTTTATCCATTCCGGTTGTAGTTTCGATCACATCCGCTAACTCACTCATCGTTTCATTGCTTTCTTTTTTGATTAAACCTTCCGTTGTGCTCCATGTGATTTCCCAATCATCGAACTCCCAATGAGCTGTCTCATCTTTATATCCTACCCGGCACTCTATTAAAGGAGGCGGACTGATCCTATTTTGAGATGCTTCCGCTGCTGTACGAAATTCTTCGGCTTCGATCGGGGTGGTATCATACGTTTGCTTGGAAACTTTTCCATTCGGCCGATGGTAGAGGATTTCTAGATGTTCCCTTCCAGGTTTCACTTGTATTTTTGCAGCTGGAAAGACTCCACTGAGTTTCTCCTCACTGAAATCCTGCCGATGACTGTCAATGAGTATAGGAGTGATCCATTGATCTCCTAAATCACATAAATATCGGCCTCCCGTTTCATCAACCGCTATAACGGCAACATGAGCACCTTCAGCGTCTATATCGTGACCGATCGGATAAGCTTTGATTCCGTCTTTCTTAAACTCGTCAAGCAGCCAGATGGCCAAATCAAAGCAGTTGCCTGAGAGTCCGTACTTTTGCCGATCTTCTCTCATTTGAGCAATATCTCTTTGCCTGCCCGCCTTATGCTTGTTATAAACCCACAGCTTACTTACAGTTTCCATAGGAAAATGATCAAACTTACGCCACGTCTTCAAAATGTCTTCACTTGGCAACATAAGGTCCACCTCATTCGATCGTCCATCCTTCTCAAATAAACCGCCATCTATCTTAATTTTCATCTCGGAATTTCTTTATTATTTTACCACATAAAGAACGTAATTTGACAAAAATGTAAGCGCTATTATATTGTAAAAAACAAAGGTTATACTTCGTGCGGAGATATGGATGGTTCACTCAGAAATAATACTGCAAAAGCAGACTTTTTGGGTGAACTCTTTTTATATACTCCCTGAACTATCATTCATTTTCTGAGAGAGGAGAGTTCATTTGAAAAAGCATTCCTTTTACATGTTTAGTTTGTTCATCGTTTTCTTTTTCATCGTCCCGAATCCATCGCACGCTGAAAGTGAGGAAGGTTTTTTACTGGAGCAAGGCACCCCGCCGCCTGGAGCTAATGATTCGAGTTGTGAACCGTCTGACGATAAACCCAACCCGGTCATTCTTGTTCCCGGTACATTTGAGCGCAGTGCACAAAACTGGATGGAGCTGTCCCCTGCCCTTACAAGTAAAGGTTACTGTGTCTATGCATTAAATTACGGGTTTACTCACGCCGGGGCTTCTACAGGTCCTATTGAAGAATCCGCTCAAGAATTGGAACATTTTGTTGAGAATGTTCTTCAACTCACTGGTGCAGATAAAGTAGATATTATAGGGCATAGCCAGGGGGGAATGATGCCAAGATACTATCTCAAGTTTTTAGGCGGGGACAAGTATGTAGACAACTTAATTGCTTTTGTGCCTTCTAACCATGGAACAAAGGGATTCTTTGGTTTCGAACGACTAAACCCGGAGCTGGCTGATATCACTTCCTGTATAGCCTGCCAGCAGCAACTAGCAGGATCGGAATTTCTTGAAAATCTAAACAGTGGAGAAGAAACCAGAGGAAACGTTTCTTATACTGTTTTAACTACAGAAACTGATCAAGTGGTCATCCCCTATACCTCAGCCTTTCTCGAAGGACCAAAGAAGCAAATATCGAACATTACTATACAAGACCATTATCCATTGAACAAAATTGGTCATCAGGGAATTGTATATGATCCATTATCCTATGCTTTTGTTTATGATGCTCTTGCTTATGATGGTCCGGCAGACGCTGAACGAGCATTAATGCCGTTCCATTAATGTTTATACGTTACGGTAGGACGTTATAAATCAAAAGCTGATCTTAATGTCCCCCCTTTCTTTGATATATTGAAGAAGGGGGGGTTCTTGTACAATTTTTTATTCTTTCTTGTGCAACTTACGATTCATCCTGGTGAAAAGTTTGTATTGCCCCATGGATAAAACACTAAACGAAGCAACTATAATCAGAGCCTCCAGGTACCCCATATCTGTATAAACCGCAAAGCTCAATCCCAATATAACGGAAGCTGAGAACATCGTTATGTAAATCCATTTATCTACTTTGATTCTATTAAAAAACTTGTCATACAGGACGATTCCAGAACAGGTGAAGACCATCAGAGTAATGGTGACCGCCATACTTATTTCAAGTTCACCCATCATAACCCCCCCTTTGTTACAAAGTACTATTTGACAGATTCACCTATTACGCAAGAACTCGCAGGAAAATTGCGCCCAGCACTATAATGATCCCTGCGAGTAAAGTTGCCAGGACAAAAGACAGGATTTTCAGTCGTAAGTGCTCGAATCTTTTTCGATAATGAAGATAGACAACAGAGCTGAACATAGCAATAAATAGAATCCCGCTCAGTACATTCGAGCCCCATCCATCAATAGTCATGTTGAAATAGACACTTAACGCCATTGTTAAACATATGATGATCATTTGATACAATATAAACTTGAAATAAATCATTGTAATCCCTCACTATAGTAAAGACTCGAACATATCCATGATTTCGCATGAACTGCACGATATGATTAAGCAAAAAATCACCTCTTAAAAAGAGAACGGCATTCTCTTTTTCTACATAATGACCAGCAGGGATTACATTAAGATTGCGGGGAAGCCTCTGAATCTTCCATAGAACCAAATTTCTTGTCGAGCCACGATGCTATGAAAAAGATCAACCCAATAAACAAAATATGTGAGTTGTCATACCAGCTTAAAATGGTTTCCGTTAGTATCAGATCAATACTCACAGCAATGACTACTGAAAGACTAGTTAATGAAAATGCTCTAATGAGAGGTAGTTCTATAAAAAAACCGATGAATACCGTTAAAATTAAAATAACCAGGAGAAATATATAAAATATAAGATCACTTTCTATTAAGGAAAATCCTCCACTCATTATGACCGCTAAAATCAGAAATGCAAACGCACGCATGTAATAACTGTTTCTTAAGGCTTGTATCATACCTGCTGAAAACTCCATTCAATTTACAAAAATGATAAGGGGCTCCTTCACCTTGCTTATGTACCAAACTTTTTACTAAGTCCGCTGATTCTGAGCCACTTTTAGCTGAGGGTGGTATTGTATAACCAACTGAATGATTGAGCTCCTCTTCTTCCACCATAGTAGTATTCTACGAGTCCTAAATCAATCCCTAATGCTGCTATCGCAGCCATAACTGGTGTATGCCCATCAGGGGCAGTATGGGAATATTTTCGTATAAACATATTGGTTTATGCTTTGAGAGACATCCTCAAACCCATGGACAACTTCCCTGGTAATAAACTTGCCTTTACAAAGTCCTCACCACTTCCAACCAGCAAAAAAATTTACCCGCTGTTCTTTTTCAGGGGCAGCTTTTTTAGGTCTTTGATCTAATATTATCTCTTCCAAAAATATCTTGAAAGCATTCATAATTTCTCAGTTTATGAACAAAATAAACAAAAACATCCGAGAGTAAAGGTGGGATTACGTTGAAGCAAAACTCTAATAAGCAAACGTCTCCACCTGCTTCACAACCACTTTTTCCTAATTTGGAAGACAGCTTAGACCATATCCGCACGTTAATGGGCGACAGCTCTGACCTTGTGATCCGTTCGTTAATGATTCACAAAACGTCCGCAGCTGTTATCTATATGGACGGGCTTGTTGATAACAATTCGGTGCAAAACTTCATTCTCGAAGCTTTAATGCTGGAGATGCCATCGAAGCGTCAGTCCAGTCACCATCTTTACTTATCCATCAAAGAAAAAGCATTGCCCATTGGTGAAACGGAAGAAATAGAGTCGTACACTGACCTATTCGATAAGCTGCTTTCAGGTGAAACGATCCTGCTGCTTGAAAAACAAACAAAAGCATTGGCTGCCAGCACCAAAGGCTGGCGTGACAGAGGGGTTCAGGAAACGACATCAGAAAGCGTCATCCGCGGTCCTAAAGAAGCTTTCACGGAAACCTTAAGGACAAACACAGCTTTAATTCGAAGAAAAATTAAAGATTCCAACCTTCGCATTGAGGCTAAGAAAATCGGTAACAAAACACATACTGATGTGGCGATTGTCTATTTAGAAGGAACGGCCGAAACAGATGTCATCGAAGAATTGAATCGACGCTTAGACCAGATCGATATTGATGGAGTGTTGGAAAGTGGTTATTTAGAAGAGTTCATGCAAGACGCGCAGTATTCTCCCTTCCCTACCGTCTATAATTCGGAAAAACCGGATGCGATTGCGGGAGGGATTCTTGAAGGCCGAGTCGCTATTATTACAGATGGAACGCCAAACGTTCTATTAGTACCCGCTTTATTCGTAAACTTTATGCAATCCAGTGAAGATTACTATCAGCGTGCGGACATAAGCACATTAATACGAATGTTGCGCTTGTTCTGTTTTTTTGTCGCTTTATTCATGCCTTCTCTCTATATTGCGTTTACAACGTTTCACCAAGAAATGATTCCGCCCCCTCTTTTGATCAACTTAGCTGCCCAAAGGGAAGGCGTGCCTTTTCCTGCTTTAGTTGAAGCATTAATGATGGAATTGACGTTCGAAATATTACGGGAAGCAGGAGTAAGGCTGCCTAAACCTGTGGGTTCTGCCGTATCGATTGTTGGTGCACTTGTATTAGGACAATCAGCTGTTCAAGCAGGGCTCGTCTCTCCTGCCATGGTCATCGTTGTCGCTATTACGGCCATCAGCAGCTTTGTCTTCCCGTCTTATAATTTGGCGATTTCGATTAGAATGCTGCGATTTCCTTTGATGATCTTAGCAGCTACGTTCGGTTTATATGGCATTATCCTGGGGATGATTGCGTTGGTTCTTCATTTATGCAGTCTAACATCGTTCGGAAAGCCTTATATGTCTCCTTTTGCTCCATTTATACCTAAAGATCAGAAGGATGTATTGGTTCGTTTTCCTCACTGGGGCTTGTTATCCCGCCCTAGTTCTTTAACAAAAAAGGACCAAAAAAGAGTAGATTCTACATCAAAGGAGAGCTGATGATGTTGGTGAAGAAGGGAGTCTTTTTCAAAATTCCAGCGATAGTCTTGTGCTTCATTCTCCTTACAGGTTGCTGGAACAGCAACGAGTTAGATGAAATTGGCATTGTCGTGGCGATGGGAATTGATAAGACGGATGATAACCAATACGAGTTAGTTGCTCAGGTGATCAACCCATCTGAAATTGCTACAGATGCACCAACTACTCGCCCACCGGTCTCGACGTATTCCACCACAGGCAAAACATTATTAGAAGCATTCAGAAAGTTGACCCATAAATCCCCACGTAAAATGTACTTATCGCAATTAAGGCTTCTTGTACTCGGAAAAGATTTAGCGGAAGAAGGAATCATTTCCTCACTTGATTTATTTTACCGGGAACATGAATTTCGGACTGGTTTTTATGTAACGATTGCTAAAGATACGGACGTGGACACTTTGTTAAGTACTCTTACTGCCTATGAGAAAATACCAGCTAATAAACTTATGAATTCCATTGAAGCTGTAGAAACAGGTCATGGCTCTTCTAAAGGGATCACGATTGACGAGTTAATTTCTCAGATTCACAGTAAAGGGCAAAGCCCTGTCATTGCCGGCGTCTTCATGGAAGGACCAGAAGAAGGTGGGACGAATATTAGTAATGTAGAAAATATTGATGCCCCAGTCAAACTGACCATCGATCACTTAGGAGTACTAAAGGATGACCGACTTGTTGGCTGGCTTGATGAAGATGCAAGTATGGGGTATAACTACATCCTCGGGAATATCAAAAGTTCAGTGATCACTCATCCTTGCCAGGATGGGACGGCAAGCATTGAAATATTACGGACGCAAAGCAGTATGGATGCGGCATTTGCAGGTGGAGAGCCCTCCATTTCCATTGAATTGGACCTAGAAGGAAACATCGGTGAATTGAATTGTCCGATTGATTTAAGCAAAGAGGACTCTATCCAGAATTTGAATAAGGAAACAGAAAAAGAAATTAAAAGGCTCATGGAAGCCTCTATAAAATCGGCTCAAAACGATTATGAGACCGACATTTTTGGCTTCGGCAGTCTCATCCATCGTAAAAACCCAAAATATTGGAAGACCGTAGAAAATGATTGGGATACTGAATTCAAAGATTTACATGTAGACATTCAAGTCAAAGCGGATCTCCGTAGAAAAGGAGACTCTACACAACCGATCATTAAAGAAGGCTAGGTGAGTGAAGGTGTGGTCTATACTAGCAATTATCATTGTCGCAGCAGTTATCTTTATTGTGGAGTTCCCTTTATTAAAAAAGAAAAAGAAAGACCTATGGTTTTTCAGCCTGTTTTTGGTGATATTCACAGCTATTAGTGTATTGGAAGCCGGAGAAGTCCCATTGCCAAACCCGCTGGATTATATTCAAAGCTTTTATCAACTTTTCTTAGGGTAACGAAGAAATGAGGTGAAAAAATGGATAACCAGACGATAAGTCCCCGTCAATTTATGTTCTTGGTCATTTTGTTTACCATTGGAAGCTCCATTATCATTGTACCCGGCCCCCTTGCTGCGCAAGCAAAGCAGGACGCATGGTTATCCATTACCATCTCCCTTTTAATTGGATTAACTCTCATCCTTTTCTATAATCATATGGCAAAATTAATGGAAGGTAAGACGTTTGTACAGGCGACAATTATGGTATTTGGAAATTGGTTCGGCAGGTTTATTCTATTCTTCTATCTATCGTTTCTTTTTATTTTAGCTGCCCTTGTGTTAAGAAACATTGGAGATTTCATGACGACTGAAATAATACCCGAAACTCCTTTACAATTTACCCACATTCTCTTTTTGATTGTCGTCATATGGGGGGCTTATTTAGGATTAGAAGTCATGGGAAGGTCTGCTGAAATGTTCATGCCCTGGGTCTTTCTTTTATTGTTATTTTTCACGATTACGTTAGCTCCCCAGATTAACGTAGAAAACCTTCAGCCCTTTTTAGGCGAAGGATTTATGCCCGTGCTCAGCACGTCTACCTTTGTCATCGGTACACCCCTTTTGGAGATGGTGACCTTTCTGATGATCTTTCCTTATGTAAAAGACGCTAAAACGAAAAGAAAAGCGTGGGTGTTAGGCGTATTCATCGGCGGGATGATTTTGACGTTGATTACTCTTCTCTGTTTGCTCGTCCTTGGCAGCGACCTAACAGCTCTGAATACTTTTCCAAGTTATAAACTGGCTCAAAAAATAAACATTGCAGGTTTTTTAGAAGGGCTGGAAATTGTTATTGGAATAATTTGGATGCTAACCATATTCTTCAAAATGGTCGTTCTTTATTATGCTGTCAGCGTGGGGGTTGCCCAGTTCCTTACGATGGACGACCACCGTCCTTTGCTGTTGCCGCTCGGGATGGGCATGATTGTTTTATCCATCATCGCCTATCCTGATGTCGCTTATTTTGAAACATTCGTAGGCGATACGTGGTTTCCTTATGCTTTCACACATGGCTTTATCCTTCCTGCCTTCGTATGGATCGGTCTAATAATCAAATCGAAGAGAGATAAAAAGCAGAAAGACCTCTCATCCCATTCATAAAAGAGGTCTTTTAAATTCTCACCGGATGAATAAATTTCAAAAACGGATCAATAATAGACTAGACACTTTTTATAAGGAGTAGATAGATATGGGTATTCTGACAGGGAATCAACAAAAAGAGCCATTGCATTATGGAGAAGTTTTTAGTTTATGGAGTTACTTATCAGCAGCTAAGGGAAACTGTGCAACCTATGAGACCCTTTACAATCATGCAGGTGATAAGGATTTAAAACGCCTTTTAGAAGAACTGATTCAAGGGATTAAACAGGAAAGCCGGGAAATTGAAGAACTACTTAAGTTAAATGGGATCGCTCTACCTCCTACACCTCCTGAACGTCCAGTAGCTAACGTAGACGACATTCCTGTAGGTGCTCGAGCCAATGATCCAGAAATCAGCGCTGCTGTCTCACTTAACATTGCCCAGGGACTTGTGGCTTGCAGTCAAGCTATCGGTCAATCCAGCCGTGAGGACATTGCGATGTTATTTGGGCAGTTCCATATGAATAAAGCTCAAGCTGGAGCAAGAGCTTTACGCTTGAATAAGGAAAAAGGCTGGCTTGTCCTTCCTCCTTTGCATAAAACAAGCTCACGCGAACAATAAGGGTTAAGATCTCCTTATATGTGGAGAGTGACACAAAACTAAATAAAGCATACAATAATCCGAACGATTCTATTGAAATCAGTTCGGATTATTTATGTTCAAGTAAGGGTTTTCACCATCGCTCCGTCAAAATACTTCGCTTTCCGTGGGCTCGGCCTCAGCCTCAGCTTCCTCAGAAAGCAAAGAGCGCTTTCCTGCGAGTTCTTCGACTCGAGCTGTTCCCACAGGAGTCTTAAGCATTTTGACTACGCTAATGATCTGCGTTTATACCATACAATTTTTTATCAAACGGTTACTTCTTCAACTTACCTATGATAACATTTACTTAATTTTCTAAAGTAGATTACTTCTAATGACTATTATTCGTCCTCACGCTATAAATAAGTCATTAAATCAATTGTTCCCCCAATAAGGAAGACGAAAGCTAGACCAATGAAAGAGATACGAATCATTTTGTGACTTTTCTTTTCATTTTTAAAGTCCTTGAGCCCCATGAGTGGAAACGTTAAAATACAGAATCCTGCTAAGAACATAAAAACAAACATATACATGCCATTCTCATCCTTTATTTTTTGTCTTCTTTACGATCCTCTGTACTTCCCCAATCGAAGCCTGACTTTCCCCAATAGATTAGGAAAAGGGCCGGTGCCGCGATGATCAATAGGCCGATGATCAAGTTCATCTCCCTGCCCCCTTTTTCTTCATTACTAAAGTTACGATCACCCAACTGGTAAAGTTTCACTTTTATAGGCAAAAAAAGAAGCTCCGGATTAGGGAGCTTTTTTAGGTCCATGTAATTTTATCATGCTACTATGTATGCACAGATGGCTTTTCATCAACAAGCTGAATTTTAACCATTCTTCCTGTCACAACATGAGGGTTGGTTTTCACACGGAAGTATTGTCTCGCCCCGTTGTAGGTGGTGTACCATAAGTTATTGATGATCGTATACTTCCATGGATCGCTGCTGTTAATTTCAATCGGATGAAAAGAAGCTCCGAAAACTTCATCTTCTATCTTAAGTATCCCGTACTTTTTATTGGGATCGACCCAAATGGTTTTTGTCTTTTCCATGCTTCCTTTTCTCCTTGTCGCTTCATTGTAATTCTTTCTACAACATAGGCCATTTATTCGTTTCATCATAGGAATTTTCGTAATAGTAGTGTATCATACACAATTGGAAAAATTTCAAAAAATTGATTACTTTTTAAAAAAGGATAGGCCAGTTATTTAGAAAGTGAAATTGAAAAAATGAGGAAGCAGTTATATGAAGCGTACCTGAATGGATGTGAGTACAGCCATCTTCTTCACCTGTCGCAGAAGCTGGACGACCTGATGAATCAATTTTATACAGCGCAAAAAGGCTTACAGGAGTTCAACTCTTCCGTCTTTTTTGAATTCTACGAGTGCCAGGTGATCCACTTTTTGTGTAAAGGCGGGTGCATGGTTATGATACTCTTTCTTAAAAATCTGAATATCTTCAGGAGAAATGTCG
Organism: Halobacillus andaensis; assembly: GCF_014636475.1. Taxonomy (GTDB): domain Bacteria; phylum Bacillota; class Bacilli; order Bacillales; family Halobacillaceae; genus Halobacillus_A; species Halobacillus_A andaensis. The sequence continues at coordinate 90,391 of NZ_BMEL01000004.1, read as the reverse complement.
CCCATCGCGAGTGTAATATGGGGCACCCATTGATCGGGTGCGTATAAGGCAAATAGATTCTCGCAATGCTGTTCCAGCAGCTGATGCACGTCTTTATGTAATGCAGCTAATCGCTCGTTCTTCTCTATTTTCAAATAAACAACTGGAGATGGCTCTTCAAAATACCCGAACCCATCGACGTTCACTTCAAACGAAGGATGTGCTGCCCATAGCTGTTCCAAATCTTTTTTCAAAGAAGCTGCATCCTCACACGTTCCGCCCTGATAGCCAAAATTAGGTGAATCAAAGGACTGAACCCCCGTTGAGTTGAAATCTATTTCGAACATGTTCCAATAGGTAAGAACCTCAAGTTTTTCTTCTCCCGAAAGCAATGTAGCGACTCCTACTGTTCGGCTCATGTCCTCCCTCCTCTTTTATTTGCCATTTCTATTTTAGAAAGAAACGGACGGTCGTTGTGCCAGCTGACATCAACAGGCAGATCAAAAAAGGCAGAAAGCTGTTCACTTGTCATCATTTCATTCGTCTTTCCAGCATCAAACACTTCGCCTTCTTTTAACAGCAAGGTTTTATGAAAAACGGGTAAAATCTCTTCGACGTGATGGGTAACATAGATCATCGTAGGGGCGTCCGGCTTTTTCGCAAGCTCTTCTATGGATTCTAAAAGCTTTTCTCTGGCAATAAAGTCCAGCCCATTGGTCGGCTCATCGAGGATTAACAAGGAAGGTTCGGCCATTAAGGCGCGCGCAATCAGCACCCTCTGCCTTTCCCCTTGTGATAATGTTTCATAATTACGATTAGCATACTCTATGCAGCCGAGATCCTCCAGTAACCCAATGGCCCGCTCCCTCATATCATCTGTCGGTCGTTCGTACAGACCAATCGAAGCAAAAGCTCCGCTTAACACGACTTCAAACGCGTTATCACCCTCGTGAATCTTCTGCTGAATAGCGGAAGAAACAAAACCGATTTGTTTGCGGAGTCGTTCAGCAAGGTACGTCTTGCCAAATTGCATCCCTAACACGTTGATCTCTCCCTTTGTTGCGAACGTGTAGGAGTTCAGTAAATTAAGAATCAAGGTTTTGCCTGAACCATTCAGTCCGAGCAGTACCCAGTGCTCTCCTTTTTCAATCTCCCAATTAATGTCCTTTAAAATCCAGCGATCTCCCCGTCTTAATGAAACGTTTTCCATTTTCAACACCATTCGTTGGACACCCTTCCTTTTGCCTGTATTATTAACTTTCTATATTGAACTCACCTAGGCCGTACTTTTTAAAATTGTTCAATAGTAACGGGACGAGCTCTTCCTCTGAAAGCTCAAGATGAAGATGAATAAAACTCGTCAGTTCTCTTTTGTGATCTAAGTATAACTGAATGCCTCTTTTTAAATGAGGGAGTTGAACGTCTGTCGGCATTCTTTTATCCAGGATCACTTCCTTGTACATCGCATGATACCCTTTGACAGGAATGAGCACAGAATCCACAGGCAGCATGTGATCCTCAATGATTGTAACTAATGCTCCACATTTTAATGAAGAAAAAAACGATCGATCCCTGTTTAGGACTCGACCGTTTTCCCTTTATCCAGTGCACCCTTTGATTTCATCAGAACAGAACCATCACTCGTTATAAGATCAGTCGCTGCAGTGCCAATATACGTTTGTCCCTTGATATCCAGTAAATTTAACTTAATTTGTTTATGATCGTTTCCTTTAAATACTTCAGGCTCTTTCACCTTTGATAAGCTGACCGTCCAATTCTCGGGTGTTCCTTTATCATCAATGAGCAGCAGGCCTTTTGAGAAAGTAATTTCTGAGTTGTCTTCCATATTAAATGCTTTGTTCAGCTTTATGTTTTTCATTTCGATCCACCCTCCTCTAGTATAGTATTCCATATCCTAGAGGTTTTTTCCTGCTCACTTGGTAAAGTTGGCTGATACGTTTTATAAAAGAATTTGCGTGTTAGGTGAGGGGATTCAGGCTGAACTCGACGAGAGCTTATTGATCACTCCAGCGGAAGAACCGCGAAGCCAAAAAGAACCTTATTTACGTGACTATAAAAAAGACACTTACCGTTTAGATAAGTGTCTCCCTTAATCGATAAACCCGCGCTTCAAAAGGTTGTAGAACGGCTTCTTCTAACCCAGCTCTTTCATAGTTACTCAGGCACAGCTCGCTTGCACGACCCTTCACAAACGCCTCACTAAAAGGTGCATCCGTTTCTGTTAAATTCGTTATGACGACAAAGGTCTGTCCTTCAAAGCTCCTCGAATACGCAAAAATTTGATCGTGATCAGGAAGTTCAAGCTGATAACTTCCATAGACAAGGGCGGGGTGGTCCTTTCGAAGCTGAATCAACTGCTTATAAAAGTGATAAATGGAATTGTTTCTTGCCATCGATTCTTCTACGTTAAGTCTTGAATAATTCGGATTCACTTTTATCCAGGGAGTCCCTGATGTAAATCCGGCATTCTTTTCTGGCGACCACTGCATCGGGGTCCGTGAATTATCGCGTCCGCAGTGCCAGATGGCTTCCATCACTGCTTCATGCGTTTTGCCATTTGCTTTTTCATGCTGGTAGAGGTTCTTGGCAGCGACGTCATCATAGTCATCAATCGAAGGGAAATGCACATTGGTCATACCGATTTCCTGGCCTTGATAAATAAAAGGTGTGCCCTGCATAAGAAAATAAAAAGCAGCTAAGCATTTGCTGGAGGCTGTATGATACTTTTCATCATTGCCCCATACCGATACCGAACGGGGAAGGTCGTGATTTTCTAAAAACAAAGCATTCCATCCCGAGCCATCAAGCGCCGTCTGCCATTTTGTGAAAATGTGCTTTAAGGCGTGAATATCCAGGCTTTTCCTGCCTTCTTTTCCCCATAAATCGGTATGTTCAAATTGAAAAATCATATTAAATTTTCCGTCCTTCTCGCCGACCCATTCGTTGGCTTCCTCGACACTGACGCCGTTCGCTTCGCCCACGGTCATAATATCGTAGCGTGAAAAGGTTTGCTGGTTCAGCTCCTCTAAATACGTCTGAATCCCTTCCTGGTTGCGGTGCCCGTCAAATGAACAGACGTAGTCCTTCTGCTCAGGGTTTGGGAGGTCATACAGCCCGGGGGCTTTTTTAATATGAGAAATCGCATCAATGCGGAAGCCGTCAATCCCTTTATCAAGCCACCAATTGACCATCTCGTATAACGCCTCGCGCACGGCCTCGTTTTCCCAATTTAAATCAGGCTGCTTTCGAGAAAAAATGTGCATATAATATTCTTCCGTCTCTTCGTCATACTCCCAGGCAGACCCTTCAAAAATGGAAGCCCAATTGTTCGGTTCCTTTCCATCTTTCCCGGGATGCCAGATGTAGAAATCGCGGTACGGACTGTCTTTTGACGACTTCGATTCAATAAACCACGGGTGTTCATCAGACGTGTGATTTATGACTAAATCCATGATCAACCTCATGCCTCGTTTATGAATTTCATTCAGCAGCTCATCAAAGTCTTCCATCGTACCAAATTCATTCATAATCCCCTTAAAATTACTAATGTCATAGCCGTTGTCATCGTTCGGGGAGGGATAAACCGGACAAATCCAGATCACGTCAATGCCTAAGTCTTGCAAATAATCAAGTTTAGAGAGGATCCCTTGCAGGTCGCCGATTCCGTCGCCATTTGAATCCATAAAACTGCGCGGATAGATTTGATACGCGACCGCTTCTTTCCACCATTGTCTTTCCATATTCCTACCTCCTGCTTCTATTTTTTCCCTTACTTCACAGCGCCTTCAGACACCCCGGCAATGATTTGTTTTTGGGCAAAAAAGTATCCAATGATCACGGGGATAATTGCAATCGTTAATCCAGCTAACGCCAGGTGCCACTGCTTCGTATACTGACCAAAGAAGAAAAACATCTTCAATGGAATGGTCGCATTGGCTTCGCTTAACACGAGGGAAGGCAGCAAATAGTCGTTCCAAATCCAAATGACATTTAAGATCCCAACCGTAACGGATATCGGTTTTAATAAAGGGAAAATGATCCACCAGAACAATTGAAATCGATTCGCTCCATCGATAATCGCCGCTTCATCCATCGACTTCGATACTCCCGTCATTGCCCCGTGGTATAAGAAGATGGATAAGCTGCACCCAAATCCTAAGTACATAAAGATTAATCCGCCAGCGTTCAGCATATCGGCCTGTCCAAACAAAGCGACTAACGGAATCATCACAGACTGAAACGGAATCAGCATCGCTGCCACAAACACGAAAAACATGACGCCGCTCAACTTACTCTTGTTTCGTGCAAGCGCATAGCCGGCCATGGAAGAAAAAAGAATAATCACGACCACGCTGACGCCCGTAATCAGTGTCGAATTAAACAGCGACTTTAGGAATTCAAGATCAATAAATGCTTCCACAAAGTTCTCCGTAATCCACTCGTCTGGAAATCCGAGCACCCCTGTAAAAATATCGCGCTTCGTTTTAAAAGCATTCACAATCATTAAGTAAAAGGGAGCAATCCATAAGAGTCCCAGCACTAATCCGAGAATTTCGATCGAGAATAAATTACGCTTCTCGTTGTTTTTCTTCATTACATTTCCACCTCTCGTTTTTTGTTGTAATACACTTGAGTTAACGCAACAACTGAAACAATAAGGAAGAAAATGACCGCCTTCGCCTGGGCGTAAGCCATGTCGTTATCTGAGAACGCTGTATTGACGATGTCCATCGCCACCATCTGCGTTTGATTGGCTGGACCGCCATTGGTTAACGATAGGTTCTGGTCATAAATTTTAAACGACATCGACAGCGTCAGAAACATGCTGATCGTAAATGCCGGCGCCACCAGCGGGAAGGTAATATTTTTAAACCGCTGAAAGGCACTCGCTCCATCAATCTTCGCCGCTTCAATTAAGTCTTTCGGGATATTCTCAAGGTAGGCGATGTAAATGATCATAATGTAGCCGGCCATCTGCCAGCATGTAAGAATAACAATCCCCCAGAACCCCGTGTTCACGGTGGAAAGCCATCCATTGAATCCTTCAATTCCAGTAAGGTTCCCAATATCGCCAAACACGCTAATAAAAATAAACTGCCAGATAAACCCGAGAATCAGCCCGCCAATTAAGTTCGGCATAAAGAAGATCGTACGCAGCAAATTACCTGATTTAATATTACGGGTTACGATTAACGCAAGCCCGAGACCAAAGAGGTTTAATAAAATCACTGTGACAAAGGCAAATTTGGTCGTAAACCAGACAGCCTGCATAAACTCATCTTCCTGAAACAAACGGATGTAATTTTGCCATCCGATAAATTGATCGGCCCGAAGCCCGTTCCAATCGGTAAACGAATACACCAATCCATAAAGAAACGGAATCACCACAACAATACCTAAACCAAGTAAAACAGGGGTAAGAAACAACCAAAATGAAAGCGTCCGATTACTCATAACAGCCTCCTTGCGTTTTTAAATGAGGAGAGCTAACAACCTAAGCTGTTAGCTCCTCTTCACATTTTATTTATTCCTGTCTGTAATTCTCCCAGCGGCTGATGGATTCTTCTTCCACTTCTTCCCACGTCATATCTCCGCTTAAATACTCCTGAATATAACCGCCGATGTCATCGCCCCACGTGCCGGGGTAGCCAAGGAAAACCCAGCCGATCGTATTTCCATCCGATGCATATTGATAGATTTCTTTTGATAAAGGATCCACGATATTCTCTGTATCGAAGCCTTCGTAGGCCGGAATAAATTTGAAGTCTTGAAGAACCGCTTCTTTACCGGCTTCAGAGGTGTACATCCAGTCAATGAAATCCTTCGACGCTTGAACCTCTTCTTCGCCACTATTCTTATTCACACCCCAGTAGTTCGGGATTCCAACAGGCATCTTTCCTTCAAATCCTTCCACCGGGATTGGGAGAATTCCCATGTTTTCCTCGGCAAACTCAGGATCCATCTGTTCAACCGACGGATAAATCCAGTTGCCCTGCTGAATGATCGCGACTTCTTCTAAGGAAAAGTGCTGCTCCACCTGCTGCGAATAATCCAGCGTTAAGGAAGGCTGGATCGAAAAATCATTCTGCAAATCAATCATTCTTTGAAACTCATCGCCCTTTTCAAACTCAACACTGTCTGCTTCATAAGCATTCAACACTTTTTGATCAAATTCCGCTGCCATATAAACATTGGACAAATGATTTCCAGGAACCCACTGCTCTTTCGCAGGGAAAGCAAAGACGGCTTCTAATCCTAAGTCTTCTTTTTGACTGTCCAATTCTTCCACAGCACTCTCTAAGTCTTCATACGATTGAATGTCGTCCGCGTTCACACCCGCTTCTTCAAAAACACGCTTATTGTAAATGAGTCCATACCCTTCCTGATTAAAAGGAAGACCAAGCACTTCTCCGTCTTTTGTTACCGGGTCAAGGCTGCCCTCAAGCGCAGCGTCAGCTGAGGCAGTATCCGATACATCGGCTAAATACTCTTCAAAATTCTCCGCCTCGGTAGGCCCGGCAATACTGAAGATTTCCGGTTCATCCCCGGAAGCAAATCTCGTTTTCAGCGAGCCCGCATAATCATTTCCGCCCCCGACACTCGTAATTTCAATGTTTACATCCGGTTTTTCTGATTCATATTCTTCGGCAAGCTCTTCAAATTGATCTTTAAATTCAACTTTTCCTTGATAAATTTCAATCGTCACCTGATCGCCAGATCCTTCACCTGAACCACCGGAGGAAAATGAACACCCTGTTAACCATATAGAAGCTGCAATCACAACCATTATTTTCTTCATTTGCTGGAACACTCCTTTTGTATATGATATCGGTTTCATAAATTCTTAAAAAATATATACCTTATATTAACTAGATATTGTCCCTCCTTCTGATCATAAGCTGAATAAAAAGTAGATGCCTGCGTATGATATCGGTTTCATATCGTTCCAAAAAAATAAAAAACCGATACTCACAATTTATTTTCTACTTAGAAGTATACGCGATCATGATATCGGTTTCAATATTTTTTTGAAAATTAGGTAGATTTTCTGACAAGCAGCTCTACAGGTAATTCAATATTTTTCAAAACGGTCTCTTTGCTATTCATCGACGCAATCAGCTGTTCGACCGATTTCTCCCCCAACTCATCCACCGGCTGACGGATCGTCGTAAGTTTCGGCTCAATAATTTCAGCAACCGGCTGATCATCAAACCCGATTACCGCAAGATCCTCCGGCACACGTACGCCATTTTCCTTCGCCTCCATGATAACTCCGGCTGCGATTTCGTCACTGCCTGTAAAAATAGCTGTCGGACGATCGTCCATCGCCAGCATCTGTCTCATCACTTTTTTCCCATCATCAATCGTATGTTTATTAATGAAAATCCAGTTCGTATGGATGCTGAGTCCCGCTTCACTTAACGCCTGCTGGTAGCCATGGTTGCGATCCTTGTCTTTGCCATCCTCAGCAAATAAGCCGCCCGTACAATACCCAATCTTCGTATGACCTTTATCAATCAAATGTTTCGTTCCGATATAGGCTGCCTTCGCCTGATCCAGTCGGACGATGGGCGCTTTTGAATGCGTCAAGTATTCATTACACAACACAATGGGTCCAAATTCCGTATAAGGCTGAATCACATCCCAATCGTTTTCGATCGATGTCATAATAAGCCCGTCAACCTGTCGATTCTTCAGCAAATTTAAAAAGTACAGCTCTTTATCTTTTTTCTCGTTGCTTTGAAACATCAATACCTGGTAATTGTTTTTATAAGCCGATTGTTCAATGGAGTGGACAAGATAGGAGAAAAACGGATTGACGATTCTAGGGACAATCACACCAATCGTGTTCGTCAAAGAACCGCGCAGCCTTCGCGCTGACGGATTCGGGACATAGCCGAGCTCTTTCATCGCTTGTTCCACACGTTCACGTTTTTCTTTTGCTATATAAGGGTGATTGTTAATCACCCGGGATACAGTTGCTTTCGACAACCCCGATAACTTCGCCACATCCGAAATCGTTGGCATCTCCCATCACTCCACTCCATTGATATATGAAATCAGTTTCATACCCTTATTCTAATCAACAGAGAAAGATGATGCAATAAAAAAGAAGATACACCACATTAAAATCGATTTTTTAACACTATTTTGGTACCAGGTACGCTTTGATAGCTTCTCTGTACCTGGTACCGATATTTACGCTCGTAATAATTTTGCATTGATGGCAACAATCACTGTGCTGAGACTCATTAATACTGCTCCCACCGCTGGGCTTAAAACAATGCCGACAGGAGCAAGAACTCCGGCAGCAAGGGGAATAGCAGCTATATTATATCCAGCCGCCCACCATAGGTTTTGCACCATTTTGCGGTACGTTCGCAGGGATAGATCCATGATACTGACCACGTCCTCGGGATTGCTTTTTACTAAAACAACATCGGCCGTTTCCATTGCGACGTCGGTTCCACTACCGATAGCGATGCCTAAGTCTGCTGTAGCCAGGGCCGGGGCATCATTCACCCCATCACCTGTCATGGCTACTTTCCAGCCTTTTTGCTGGATTTTTTTAATTTGATCGGATTTGTGATGGGGCAGGACTTCCGCATACACTTCCTCAATTCCCAGCTGTTCCGCCACCCAGTCGGCGACCTTCTGATTATCACCTGTCAGCATAATCGGGTGGATGTCCATCTCTTTGAGGCTGGCAACCGCATCTTTAGCAGAATCACGAACCATATCAGCTAATGCAATCATGCCGGCTAATTGATTCTCGATGATCACAAATACGACCGTTTTCCCTTTTTCTGATAGATCGTTGAAGGCCTGTTGATCATACGTCATGTCCTGTTCGTTGACATACCCTGGACTGACAACGAGCACTTCTTTTCCTTCTACTGTACCTTTTAAGCCTTTTCCAGTCATCGACTCAAAGTCTGACACCTGTTTAAGTGTAAACTCTTTTTCCTTCGCTTCTTGTAAAACTCCTGCAGCAAGTGGATGCTCTGAATTCTGTTCAGCGCTTGCTGCCCAAAGAAGAACCTCTTTTTCTGTATAATCATCAGAAGGAATGATATCGGTGACGCCAAATTCTCCTTTTGTCAGTGTGCCGGTTTTATCAAACACGACAGCATTCAACTGGCGGGCCCCTTCGAAGTTGGTACGATTTCTGATTAATAGACCTTTTTTGGCCGAAATCGAAGTGGACACAGCGACGACAAGGGGAGCGGCCAAACCTAGTGCGTGTGGACAGGAAATGACCATTACCGTTACCATACGTTCAAAGGCCATATCAAAGCCATAGCCTAAAGCGAGCCAGATAAATAATGTTCCAAACCCAGCGGCTAATGCAATGTAAAACAACCATTTCGCCGCACGGTTGGCTAAATCCTGGGTTTTTGATTTAGAATCTTGAGCTTCTTTGACTAACGTAATGACCTGGGAGAGATACGTATCATCCCCGGTTTTCTTCACTTCAATGGTTAAAGATCCTTCCTGGTTTACAGCGCCGCCAATCACTTCATCGTCTACGTTTTTTTCTACAGGCATGGATTCACCTGTCAGCATCGATTCATCAATCGCTGATTTCCCATCCTGAATGACACCGTCTACAGGAATCTTCTCCCCAGGTTTAACGAGCACTCGATCTCCTGCATCTAATTCCGAAACAGGGACATCCTCTGTTTCTCCATTCTTCTTTACGCGATGGGCCTCATTTGGCATAAGCTTAACCAATTGCTCCAGTGCATTGGATGCTCCCATGATCGATCGCATTTCAATCCAGTGACCGAGCAGCATAATATCAATTAAGGTAGCAAGCTCCCAGAAAAAGTTATTGCCGCTCCACCCAAAAACAACGAGCGAGCTATACCCGTAAGCAACAAAAATAGCTAAGCCGATTAACGTCATCATCCCTGGGTTCTTTTGTTTTAACTCACTGTATGCTCCCGTAAGAAAAGGCCAGCCCCCATAGAAAAAGACAATGGTGGAGAGGCCAAATAAGATCCATAGATCAGATGGAAATCGCCAATCCACTCCCATAAAATTCTGAATCATTGGAGATAAAATAAGGATAGGGATCGTTAATAATAATGAAATATAAAAACGTTTCTTAAAATCTGCGATCATATCTCCGTGGTCATGGTCATGATGGTCGTGACCCCCGTGATCATTACCATGTTCTTCATGGGAATGATGATCATAGGTCTCCTCATCCCCTTGATGATTATGGCTTTCTCCATGAGGATGCTCCTGGTTTTGCTCCACTTCATGTTTTGCTTTATCCTTAGACATCACACATACTCCCTCCTAAACTTATTTTCTTATATTCCTCTATCTAAAGGAAACTTATGCTTTCTATCGCTAAGACGGCTTATAAAACAGTTCCACTTAATTATCGAGATTTTGTGAAGTTGGAAAATATATTTCTCAAACTAATTCAATTGCCGCTAAAAAACTACTGGTATATTCAACCCAGCACCTTAAACCAGCGAATGGGACTTTAGTAAAGTAAATTAGGTTGTCCATTTCATTGTTATAATTTTCTGACTTCTTGGGTAGAATTATATTACAAGAGAACATTAAAAAAGGGGTGCTTACGATGCAATTTGAAGCAAAATGTAAACGAAGTATCTTCAGCAAGAATTCGACATTACTAAACACAGCCAAAGATGAAAAATCACTTAAAAAAGTGTTAGATTCTCCCCACCACTGCTATTTCACAGAAGGGGAATATTACACCTTCAAGGTCGGTGAGCATGTATGGGAGAGCGTCAATAACTTTTCGGACTGGCACTTGTTCAATGTAAGCCGGGACTTTGATCTGGTAGCCGACCATTTTGAATTAAAGACGCTGTCAAAAATAAAATAATGATCCATCGCTCTATTTTAAGTAAGGAAATGACCAACACCTTTATGGAGAAAATGTAAGAAGAACGAATCCAAGAAACCCATGTTTTGGATTCGTTCTTTTTTTCGTTGTAGTCAACGTCCCTTTTGATCAATCTTTATTCTTTACAAAACATAATTACGAGTATTACTATTCAACTATTCAGTTTAATAGTTGACTTAGAGGAGATGAGCTTACATGGATGCAAGGTCGTTCAAAGATACAATTTACAATGAATTCACACGCATAGGTAAAGTTTTGTCCAGCCCGAAGCGATTAGAACTGCTGGATTTACTATCTCAATCACCGAAGTCCGTTGAAACTCTTTCTAAGGAAACGAGAATGGCGACAGCCAACACTTCTAAACACTTACAAGCATTGCTTGAAGCCCGTTTAGTTCAATATAAGAAGGAAAAAAATTATGTGATTTATCAGCTGGCGAATGCTAAAGTAACGGATCTTTTATTTTCCATAAAGTCTGTGGCAGAAGAACAAATCACTGATATTAACCTTCTTAGAGATGAATTTATTGTAAGAGGGAACGAGTTGGAAACGATTGAATTAGAAGAATGGGCAGATCGCAGAAAAGATGAGAGCCACGTTTTGATTGATGTCCGGCCAAAAGCGGAGTATATGAGTGAACACTTAGATGGAGCGATTTCCATACCTATGGAGGAATTGAATGATTACATCATCCATCTTCCAAAGGATAAGAAAGTCATTGCTTACTGCCGTGGTCCCTACTGTGTCTATGCCACCGAAGCCGTAGAGCTTTTACAATCGGAAGGCTTTGAGGCTGCACGTTTGGAAGCAAGTGTTCATGAATGGAATCAGTATAAAGAAAACCTGACCCACTAAAGTTCCGTCCGTATCTACACACATACCCTATTGTGGCAGACCTTCCTCCTCAACTAGAAAACTTCAAGGAAATGCATAAAACAAATCAGGTTCTTTTTAAGAGGTGATCAATCATGAACAATCAAACGACTCAGCCCCAGGTAGGGGTCAAAGAAAATATTGCTCAATTTGTTTTATTAGTCGTCATCAACTTATTTGTAGGTTCCATGGTAGGTTTGGAAAGAACCATTCTACCTATTATAGGAGAAGAACGCTTTGGACTAGCATCTATGAGTGCTGCCTTATCCTTTATTGTCAGCTTTGGTTTTTCAAAAGCGATCGTCAATTTCTTTGCAGGTGATTTAGCCGATCGAATGGGTAGAAAACAAGTTCTCCTTATTGGCTGGGCCATCGGATTATTGGTCCCTATCATGGTCATTTTCGCTCATGCCTGGTGGGTCATTATTGTCGCCAACATCTTTTTAGGTATTAACCAAGCATTAACCTGGTCGATGACGGTAAATATGAAAGTTGACCTTGCTAAATCCACCCAGAGAGGATTGGCTGTTGGATTCAATGAATTTGCCGGATATATAGGTGTCGCGATCATGGCAGCTGTATCAGGTTATGTCGCTTCCACTTATTCCTTAAGTCCGGAACCCTTTTACATTGGCATCGTACTCGTCATTATTGGTTTTATTTTATCGCTTATCGTACAAAATACGGATCAGCATCTTAAAGCACAGGCTAAACAACAGAAGATGGAGTCAGATCCTGTTTCCACATGGGAAGTCTTCAAACGTACCACGTGGAAAAATACTAATCTATCAAGCAACAGCTTAGCTGGATTAACAACAAACCTAAAAGATGGGATGGCCTGGGGCCTGTTCCCGATGTTTCTTGCCACCGGCGGGTTAAGTGTCGGCCAGATTGGAACAGTTGTGGCTGTGTACCCAGCTGCATGGGGATTATTTCAGCTATTTACCGGCGTATGGAGCGATCGGATTGGCCGAAAAAAACTCATAGTAACTGGGATGTTTGTCCAAGCTTTATCCCTATGGTTTATAGTAATGGTCAATACCTATCCGTTATGGATTATTGGGGCAACTCTCCTAGGAATAGGAACAGCAATGGTTTACCCAACGATCCTCGCATCGATAAGCGATGTGGCCCATCCAGAATGGCGAGCTACATCTATGGGAGTTTATCGATTTTGGCGGGACAGCGGCTACGCATTTGGTGCATTAATTGCAGGAATTATTGCAGACATGATTAATGTCAATTGGGCCATTGGCCTTGTCGCTGTACTCCCGTTTATATCCGCAATCATAGCATGGACAAAAATGAAAGAAACGCTTCAAGTGGATGCTTAAGGCTAGCTTTAACCATTTTTAGTGTCGTAGGTAAGGGAATGGGGATTGTGTAATTTTAAGAGTGAAGGTGTAACCTTGCATAATCTGATATGCAAACAAAGGGGAAACCTTTCGGGGTGTTATTTGAAAATAATAAAGCACGCTCTCTTTTTAAAAAAGAGGAGCGTGCTTCTTTAATACTTCCGGATTGTAGAGCGACTACCCTCCCCCTCGTCCGTGATGGTAAGGTAGTTAACAAGATTCTACTTCTTTCACGACCGTCCCTGCATAACGATCATGCGGCATAAGTGCCCCGTCTTCTTCAGTGAAACCTTTCCGATCCTTTAAATAACTAAAACCGCTGATCGTGTCTCGATACGCCATTCGTTTAATCAACTGACTCGAAGTCGGCTCTTCTCCATCTTCATTTTCCAGCGCAAGTCCCATTGCTTTATAACCTGCCGTCTGGCCCCATTGCTTCAGCTGTGCATACTCTAGTGCCCACATGACGAGTGTCGGCGTTACTAACGCGTGCACAGCTTCACTTTTTACTTTTTTCCTCAGCAGCTTCTCCACACTTAACGTAACCACTGTCGAAATGGCAAAGTCGATAAATATAGCATCTGTGCGTTTTTGTGAAATAGATGTCATCGTAGTTCCTCCTCTAATTTTAATGTCCTATTTTACCTACGATGATCCTTTGGAAAGAGTTTCATAGAGAAAAAGCCTGCTTCCCATAAACAAGCTCTCATTCCATCCATTTGCCGATACCCTCTCGTACTCCTTCATGCTCCCATGTTGAGTCATCCTTCTAAAGGAATTTTACTTTCTGGCAGTATAAGTTAATTCGTTAAAAAGAATGATGTATTTCCCCCTTCTATAACAGGCTTTTGCACATCGAAACGTATGAGGTGGTTTATTTTAAGAAAAGCTGGGTATTATCTATACAACTAACACAACAATACTAAATCCATCAGCCAGCCCAATAATGAAAACCAGTGAATGATTCACAAAAAGAAGAGCATGCCTCTTCAAACAAAATTAATATAAAGGGTTCAACGGCGGTATGGAAATCTTTTAACAAACAAAGAAATGACAGGAAAAGGAGAGATTTTTATGACCAGTCCACAATCCATTGTCAATCGTCTTACTCACTTTACTGCAGAAGCTTATAATGAGCACCCTGAATCAGAAGCGATCCAGAAACTGCGTCACGATTATGAGTGCGCGGTGTGGAAAGCGATCGAAATGTACAGGGAGGCCAATGAAGATATACGTCCCGAAGTCGTCCGCTACAACGAGCTCGTATTGAAGATTAAAATGAGCCTCGGGCAGGAAAACTGCCGCACCGTAAACAAAATTCTTAAGATGGAAGAGAACTTAAGAAATGAAAACCCGTCGGACACATACGAGCCGCAGGTGACAAATCATTCAGAAATCGTTGACCGATTAGTTTACTTAACAGCGGAAGCTTATCAAGATGATTTTCAATCAGAGGCGTTGCAAAAACTACGCCACGATTATGAATGTGCCCTAGAGGATGCTGTGCAGACGTATAAAAAGTCCTACAATAAAATGCACCAAGAATCCATTCGGTATAACGAATTCGTGAACAAAGTAAAATCATTCCTTGGGCAGAAAAACTGCGATCACGTCGACCGTATTCTCACCTGGAATGAAGACTTAAATGAAGGAATGAGTATCCGCAGAAGCCACGGCTATATTAAGTAAATAAAACACTCCCAAGCTTTAGTAATTTCAGGCTGTCAAAGGCCCGACAGCCTGATTTTTTTCTGATTTCTTTCATTTTATGGATTTACCGCATGAAAAAAGAAGTTTGAGCATAGCTTTGCAGTCGTTTGCGTGGAAAAGAGAAAGTGAAGGAACAGGCGGTGATGACGGCTGTCTGCCAGAACATGAAAAAGATTGTCCTCCATCTAGCAAGGGTGAGCCAGGTGGAGGAGAGTCTTTTTCTGTCTTAAAGAACTTCCAAGGAGCGAGGGCCCTTCCACTCCTGCGGAAGAACGAGTGAGCCGAGATCGCCGAGTGCGGGTTTCGCGAGGAAGCTTGGGCGCACGTCCACGGAAAAGGTAAAGATAAAAAGCTTGCGGCAAAACATTGGGTTTCTCCACAATCTGAAAACACTTCCAAGCTGGAGTGTTTTTCTCTTTACCTTAATTCACTTGTTCTAACGGAGGTGCTTCTTCCGGTGGAGCATCCGTTACGTATGTACCTGCAATCAAATCATGAATGGCACGATGATCTTTTCGAATACCTACCATAAATGCACTTACAATATAACCTATTCCCAGGGTAATGCCGTAAACAAGCCCTCCTACAAAAACACGCAGAAGCATCGTACCTATTGTGACGTCCGTGCCGTCCGTTTTTACAATTCGTATGCCTAAGATGCGCTTTCCTACCATATAGCCGTACCAGAAGACCGGTACAATCAACATATACAGTGATTGAATAACGCTCGGGATCGGCCCATCGATATCCGAATGAAAAAGTATGTAGGTAATAAGGGCAATAGGAAAATAAATAATAAGCCCATCGAGAAGAAAGGCTCCAACTCTTGTCCAAAATCCTACAGATTGATACATAAGATTCTCCTTTCTTTCATAATACTGTCTATTTTACTCGGGTCAAATAGCCTATGCAACGATAGCAATTAGTAGATTAGTTCAATAAACACCTCGTGGTTAGTATAATCTACACATTACTGATTGGGTATTTTTACATTTTACTAATATAATTTTTACCTTTATCATGAGTTAGGGAAATAAATTATTAGTAAGGAGTGTACACGTAATTAAATATAATTTCTACCATGAGCATTACAGCACCAAAGAATTAGTAGAGCTTTACCAACAGATTCTAATGCAGATTACAAGCGGGGATTTAACAAACGCCATGTTTAATGAAATCGATTTGATTGAAAAAGCTGCAAGAAAAAGACATCTATCACTGAGTTATAAGAGAAAAATCTCTAAACATTCACAAGTATTAGTGACCATTCAAAAGCTATCGAGAAGCTAACCTCAATTTTTCGTTTATTCATTCGACAAGCAAGGAGAATCTTCGCCATCCTTCTGTTTTTATTAGCGGAATTACGATATGATGGTGTAAACGCTAACATCTTTTAGGGTGGTGAAGGATTAAATGAAGGAAAGTTCCTTAGACATACAGATCGAGAAACTAAGAAATAAAATGCACGAAGCCTACCGCAGCAAAAAACCATATCATGAAATATTAGAAATCTCTCAGCAGTTAGATAAGCTTTTAAACCAACTGAGTCGAAAATCTAAATAAACTCTTCACATTTATCACTTCCTTAAAAAATTACTCTTACCGACCTGAGCACGTGGTTTCTCCTCAATTGAACCCTTCATTCTTCTCAAAATTCGAAGGGTCTTCTTCAGAATATTATTTACTAACCAGAAACCTTTTCTTCCAGTATTCATTCAGCTACTTTAACCATTGAATAAAAGTAAGTCCTTCTACAAAGCCTATAAAGTGTAGGAGGTGAATGCAGTGGAAAATGTAAAATTAATGGGTTTAAAATTTATAGTCAGTCTCGCTATTCTCTATATGATTTTAGGGGTAGGGTTTGACGTTTCTTTTGGTAACGTGTTCTTGATCACTCTCGTTCTTGGTATTGTTTCGTACGTACTGGGTGATAAGCTTATCTTAGCTAGAAGCAATAATATGACCGCAACTATAGCTGATGTCGTCCTAGCTTTTGTCGTGATTTATATAATGACAGATGCTCTTACTGTGGGAAATACAGTGTTTGAAGCCACTCTTATTTCGACGATCTCTTTAGGGATTTTCGAGTATTTCTTCCATCAGTCAGTCGCACGAACGTTAAACGGCTCGAATGACACGAAGAGGGTTGTTAAACGGAAAAAAGCTTCAAGGCAGCTAAGTATGGAGGCTTCCGAAGAATTAACACCAGACGACCCGCATAATAAGGAAGAACGATAAAACTTTACTAAGTTTTATCGTTCTTCCCATCTTTATATCATTAGAAAACGAGCAGGAGAATAAAGCAGATGACAAAAAAGAACCAGAAATATACAGACTTTGCAAATGCTGAAACACAGCGTAACTTTCTTACTTCAGAAGAATTTCCAGAAGGTTCTTTTGGGCATCCAGAAGGAAAAGATAAACCAGTAAAAAACAAAGAGACACCATGGAAAGATGGCCAGCAATATTACAGTAATTTTGCCTATGAGAACCGGAATCTTCACCAAGACTTACCAAGGCAATATCCGGGAGCCCACCCTACTCATGATGATAAGAATGAAAATAGTGAAGATCCATACAACACGTCTCCCAATGAAAACAATAGTCAAATGGAATAACCATTAAAATCATTTCAATGGGCCCAAGTTCTTCTGTTCCTGTGTCCATTATTAGATCCTTATAGCGTTGGTCTCCTCATGCATTCCAGCCTTGAAATAAGTACTGCATCGCGACTGATATTTATCCAAACTGACCACCTAGTATTTCTTGAAGCTTTTTAGCGTAAACAGGGTCCGGACGTTCTGGCTGTGCATGATATTGTAGTTCTTTTTTATGAAAAAACACAGGAGTATTCCAACCCTTCTTTTTTAGTTTGATTTTTTAGGATCAATATAAAACCTTGTGCATATATCACTTTCATGTACAATCATGTACGGCTTCTCTTCTAATGGAAAATACTCTACACGTTTGGGATTAACTTTTAATATATTTAACAACTGCTCTTCGCTGACCAATTCATCCAGTTGGAGAAATACCCTCTTCCCTTCATTTTCTGTATCAAAAGTAACTTTGGAGTACCCGTCACTTTTCAATGTATGAAGAAGCTTCAACGCCACAGTTACATCCCCTCACCGTATCAGAGTGATTTTTTACACCAGATTTATTATTTCAATAAAATTCCCCTCTTGATACATAAACCAAGAGGGGAATCTCTTTACATCTTTAAGAAGATTTCACCCAGTATGCTGCTTCATTCTCTGAAGGAGAAGGTGGAAATTGATCTCCTTTATTGAGATTAATTGTTGTGTTATCTTGACTGGAATTTCCATTTTGAAGCTTATCTACTTTATATTTACCGCTTTCTGGAGCTTTTTCTCCTGTTTTATATTGTTGGTTATTTGCCATTGGAAAGCACCTCCGGAAAAATTTTTGTTGATGGTTATGCCAGTAACCAGTTTCTTATATTTTAAAAGTGTTGTTAAGAACTGCGGTTGGAATCGCTGCTGGAATTGCGGCCGCCTTTACTACCTGCTTCTTCTCTGCTCATGTTCCTTTGATTGTTCTTAGCCATGTTATCTTGCCTCCTTAGATGAAATTTTTGGTGTTACAATTTTAAATTTCTCACTTTTTAGTTAAGTTAAACTACAAATTTTATTTGAAATTACTTTTGTAAAATATCCGAAATATTGGTAATTAAATTTTAAACAAAAATGTTGTTTATTTCCTGTTGACGCAATATTTTTTCAAATAAAACAAAAGATTCCTTCACCTAATAAAGCCTAATAATACAATATTCACTGAACTTCATATCAATCTTTTTTACCAATTCATGAACCAAAGCAAGACTTAAATCACAGATGAAGGAAGGTAATAATAATCATTTTCGCCAATGTTTATAGTTGTTTAGTTTCGTGAATGGTTTCTCAAGGAGGAGATGTTTACATGTTTACCATTTTACCCAGTCAAGATCCCTCAACCATCGTAGTTGAGGTCAAAGGGGAAGCCACTGGCAGGGATGCGCTTCATCTCGATGAATATATTGAGACTCAATTTAAAGACGAAGACAGATTTAATGTGATCGCTTATATAAAAGAAATGAATGGAATTACTCAACAAGGACTTCTTAAAGGGATGAAAGTAGATGCTAAACGGTGGAAGCAATTTGACAAGTTTGCCATTATCAGCCATAAAGATTGGATTACAGCCTCCGCAAAAGTCGGGAAATATCTGCCCGGTATTCAAGTAGAGGTATTTGAAGATAAGGAACAGGAGAAAGCCTGGAAGTGGATGAAACAACAATAAAGTTTCCTTCTCCCTATTGAGAAGGAAACTTTTTATTTCACGAGGTTAAGCGCCCATAATAATACTCGTTTGGATCTTACGTAATGAAGTAGCGGCGGTTTTGTCATTTCTTGAACAGGAAAAGGGGTTAAGTTATACGCTTGAATCTCAGCTTGAGCTTTCTGAACCTCCCACTTCGTGTGGTGAATTCCGACTTCGACAAGGAGGCTGCCAAGGGAACTCCAGGCATAATATCGTTCCAGCAGCCATTGATCAAGCGATATATCTTTGGGGACATAGAAGCCGGAGTGAGGCCGGTAGGAGCCTTGAAGAAGGGATCCTGTCTTTCCTTTACGCTGACTGTAAAAGTGATATTGTCCGTCTTGTTCGAACATAGACATCCTTGCATAATAATAAGGAAGCGTGGTCAATCTTGCTCCCATTACAGCTAAGATTTTACTGGCATCTAAACTTAGAAAATAAAGACCAGAGACTCCGTTACGTTTTACATACGTTCTTACATTGAGTTCTAAATAATTATTTACAAATGGAAGAGGCGGGAGGTTTCTAATATGCATATCGCTGATTACAAATGGAAGAATGGTGATCCAGGCTTCTCCTTCATATGTATCTAACGTAAGGCCTTCAGGGATATAAGGCCCCATCGTCTCTTTGTTTAAAGGGAAATGTAGAAATAAAAGATGTTCCCACCTTTGGGTCATCACCCAGGGACCATCAGGTATGGGAGTGGTTCTATGGTCTGTCTGCTCCACGATCTGTTTATACATATTCGCTTCCTCCTATAAAAAAGATACCCTATGGCATGATAGCGTATCTTTTCCCACTCGTACGTTACTAGTTGTTTGACTGCCCTTTGGAGACTTCACGGACAATTCCTGCGGCTGCTTCATCGATCCCCTGGTATCCAATGTCACCTAGAGTTACTACACCTTTTACCGTATCACTTTCTACAATTAAAAGTCTTTTGATTTGGTGCTCTTGCATCAGGCGAGCCGCTTCCTCTACTTCCATCTCTGGATAGCCGGTTATAACCTTCTCTGTCATCACATCGGACGCTTTAACCTCACCAGCTGAACCTTTGGCTAAACCTTTAACCACGATATCCCGGTCTTTCACTACGCCTACATACTTACCTTCCTCGGCGATTGGGACAAATCCTACATCTTCATCTCACATCTGCTTAGCTAACGTAGCCAGATCATCCGAAGAGTTACAAGTCGTCAGGTTAGTCGTCATCACGTCTTTTACTTTACTCATTGTCCCTCCACCTTTCTTTATGTAGTCATTGCTATATTTTAGCAATTTCCACCTTGAAAGCCTTTTAAAACCTCACAGGAGCATTATGCACGTTTATGCCTATGGTTTTCAAACTAGAAAAGGGTAAGCAAGAAAGACCATAGTCCTCATTTTTCAAGAAACCGTTTAAAACTTCCAGGCAAGGCGGTATAAACTGGCTTATGGCCCTCATTCTTTTCCTATCGTGTTTTTCGTTTCATTTTTTAAAGTGGTGTCATGAATAAACTTAAGGACTGGGCGTGCGCCGAGAAATAAACTGCCCAACAGGTAACATGTATTTCCATACAACGCCGTAACTGAAAAGAAATTCAGTGTACTGCCTGCAATAAAGAAGACACCTACGAGCACATCGTTAAAAAGTGAGATAAACTTATACCTTTTCCAGAAAAAACGCGAAACCCGCCTGCCTTCAAATCTAGGTAATTCTTGTCTTCGGTTAGTTTTGGAATACTCCTTTCCCTCACAAATTCTTCTTTCATGATTAGTTACCAATTTAGATTTTGATTAAACTCTTCGTTTTAAAGTAAACTTTCTTTACAGGCAAAACCATGTTCTTCACATAATTTTTATCAAAGCACAGGAAATTTGAACCATTCGTTTTTTCATATGATAAGGATCCAGATCATTCTAGTGGGTATTCTGTAAGATTTCTTTAGAACACCCTTGAAAAAGATCGAAATTTGAAGGATTATGTAGATTAAATCTTTAACGAGAGGAGCCTATTCTTGGAAATTTTCCTTATCATCTTTTTCTGTTTATGTTTGTTTTTCCCACTTCTTCATTTATTTCATTGCTTGCCCTGGTTTCGAGAAGAGGATGAAGAGAAAAAAGAACCGATGGAATCAGAAAAGGGGATCAGCATATTAGTTCCTTCATATAATGAAGCTGGAATTATTGAAACATCTGTGGAAAGCATGAAGTCGCTTGCTTACGGTAATTTTGAAGTTCTTTACATAAACGATGGTTCCGTAGATGAGACGTTACCGCTTTTGCATCAGCTTCTGCACTTAAAACCATCTCACAAATGCCCTCAACGCAATCTATCCCATAAGGAAGTGGATATTGTTTATCAATCTTCTCTTTATCCGCACATCTATGTCATTAACAAAGTGAATGGCGGGAAAGCAGATGCTTTAAATGCAGGGATCGAATATTCTTCAAAAGAATTAGTCGTCACACTGGATGCGGATACGGTACTCACCCCTCCCGCATTGGATGTCGTTAATGAAAAATTCTCCGACCCTAATGTTGTGGCAGCTGGCGGTATGGTTCATGTGTTACAGACGAAATCAGCCAACCCGCTCAAAAAACTGTCCTTAGCGGGTACAAAAATGCTCGTCCGCGTGCAAATGCTTGATTTTCTGAAAGCATTTTACGTTACAAAATTATCACTTGCACGGTTTCAAGCATTAGCGATTATTTCTGGTGCGTTTGGTATTTTTCAAAAAAGTGCACTCATTGAAGTCGGCGGCTATCGTTCATCCGTGGGGGAAGATATCGATATCACTCTTAAAATTCATCGATACATCGCCAAACTGAAGGATAAAAAAGTCTTACTTATTACGGATGCCATCAGCTATACCGAGTTACCTGAAACGTGGAGAGATTTATTTAAGCAGAGAATTCGCTGGCAAAAGTCTTATATGGACTGCCTCGTTCACTTTCGCACCTTTCTCGGAAAAACAGTTTTCACAAAAGCTGTTTCGTTCTTTTACATCATTGAATCGTTCTTTGTAGGAATTTTGGCGGCATACATTACGGCCGGCTTTTTTGTTGCCAATGCGCTTATGAATATGGCCTTCGTAGTTATTGGATTTATCCTTGTGTATTTAGCCTATATCTTCTTATTTAATTTTATTTATAATTTACTGGCCATCAGTCAATTGAAACGATATGGATTTTCGTTCGAAAAAGGCGAGCACTTTCTTCTATTTAATACCGTCGTGTATGACGTGTTGATTCACCGGTTTGTCACGATGTATTTCGTTATGTACGGCAGTATCGCTTATTTCTTTAATCGGGATTGGAAGAAAGTCGAACGAACAGGTCGAACCTATCATGTAGATTCAGCGTCTCAGCCACCAACTTATAATCAAAAAGCGAGGTAATTATGAGGAAAACAAAGTGGAAGAAAATACTGCTCGTTGCCTTAACGAGTATGGGTGTCTTACTTGTAGCCGCCGGAAGTTACGGTTGGAATTTAGTCACTTCTACGTTCACGAGCATCCAGGAGGATATTGATCGGAAGGAATCAGAGAAACGCCTCGAAGGGATCAACTTTGAGGAAGGAGATCCTTTTTCTGTCTTATTAATGGGGATCGATGAACCAGGAAGTGAAGGAGACACGAACCAGCGCAGCGATGCCCTACTGTTACTAACCGTAAATCCTGATAAGAAATCGACACACATGGTGAGTATCCCTCGTGATACGTATACAGATATCGCGGGAGAAAACATAAAAGATAAAATTAACCATTCCTATGCATTCGGCGGGACGCAAATGACGATGCGTACGGTAGAAAACTTTCTTGATCTCCCGGTTGATTACTTTATCCGGATCGATATGCAAGGCTTCGAAGACATGGTGGACGCCGTCGATGGAGTCGAAGTAACCAACGATTTCGAATTCACCTATAAGGGCGTTCATTTTGAAGAAGGTCCTATACAATTAAATGGTGAAGAGGCTGTGACCTACTCTCGTATGAGAAAAGACGATCCGCGCGGAGACTTGGGACGTCAGGAGCGACAACGGAAGATTATTCGTGGAATGATCGATAAAGGATCCAACTTTTCCTCCATCACAAAAGTGGAAGGGATCTTTGGAGTCATTGAAGACAATGTACGCACGAACTTCAGTTTAAATGAAATTTGGGAGATTCAATCGAACTACAGTGATGCTCTTGAACGTGTGGAGCAGCACGAAATTGAAGGTGAGGATGGAGAAATCGACGAAACGTATTATTATATGCCTGATGAAAATCAAGTCGAGGAACTTTCAGACGTATTGAAAGAACATTTAGAAGAAGAGAATTAAAATTGGACGTACGAATATAAAAGAAAAATCCGGGAAATCCCTCTACTTAAACAACAGCTCAAGCATTAACTCAAGTAGAGGGCATTTCTCTTATAATTGGGCTATTTTTAGGATAAAATGGACTTTCATCCTAAACCAATATATAAACAACTTCAGATTAATGATAGTTTCATAATAAACTTCAAAAATATTATAAAAACAGGATGTTTAATCTATTATTTTTATATTTTTACGTATGTATCTATTGTATAATAAATACAATGAGAGAATGTGTATCTATATTAATTTGCAAGCAAAATGAGGTATCCAAAAAGCAAGAATTGTAGTAGAGAATACTCTTATGGATCAATGAACTAACTGCTGAGAATTTTAATTTATAATAAGAGAATGTGATGATTTATAATTCGTATGTGGGCACTTGAATTATAATGAACAATTAGTGCAACCGGCTCCTCTAAAAGGAGAGAAGAAACTACAATGGCCTATAGGAGTGGAGGTAAAATTGTCGAACTGCCAGATGATGTACTAGTTCGAACGTATTGCGCTGCTCTAGAAATCGGTGTGTCTAATGATTTCTTAAGCTTAGTTATTGAGGAACTACAACGCAGAAAGATGTATTGTCCTTGTATATGAGCAAAAGTTTCCTATGATTAGATAAATAATCAATGTGTGCTGCTTTAGACACCCTGCGAGATAGTCTAATTTCCATTCTTTCATTAAAGAAATCATATATAAACTCCTAAAAGCCCAATAAAAGGGCTATTTTTTTATGGGTATTAATTTGTCGTTAAGATCCTACCAGAAATTCTCGTAAGCTATTAAAGTAGAGATGGTAAGGAAAATGGAAAACCACCCTTAATTCATGATGTGCTATGGAGGTTGGGTGATTTTCCACTCGCAATCCACTCAGACGAAAGGAGTAATCCTAAATTACTTCTTTGTAAGACGGTTGTACTCGTTCAAGAGTTCATCCAGGGATTGCGAAATCTCTACCACTTGGGGGTCTTGAGGATTTTCAAGAAACGCTTTGTACATTTCCAGTCGTAGTTGTTCAATTCTTTCTTCTAATTGCTTTATAGTAATTCTGACACCCCCAATGGTAACTATATACCCCTTTTCGAGATGATCTAATGGACTCAATGTCTAATCGATACAATTCGATTCTAAAGAATGAAATACTTAATATTGGGACTCGATTTTATCAGCCCTATTGGTGAAAACGAATGCTATTCTACCTAGACTATAAAGAACTTCTTGTATCGATGCCCCAACTGTCAGGGAACATCTAACCAGGAATCAAAGAGAAAGAGGCAGAGACAGGGAAACATGAAACTTAGTCAACAGGCGTAGACTCCTGCGGTAACAGCACGAGTCATAAGGCCCAGCAGGAAAGCGGTTTTTGCTTTCTGAGGAGACTAAGGCCGTGGCCGCGGATAGCGAAGGATGTTGACGAAGCGGCGGATACCCAGAATGTTACATACGAAAGACCCGATCAAATTTAAATGATTTTGTTCGGGTCTTTCTCAATAATAGATTCTTTTGTCCCAGGACATTTTATTTCACGTAAAACTCTGTCAATCACTCATCGTGTGCAAGCACGTGATGAATCATGATTTAATGCCAATCGAAAGATATTTCGTTTCCAGAAACGCTTCAATACCTTCCGCTCCTCCTTCTCTTCCTAATCCACTTTGCTTCATTCCTCCAAAAGGAGCTTGCGCAGCGGACGGGGCCCCATGATTCCAGCCAATAATTCCATAGTCTAAAGCCTCTGCCATCTTTGTGCCGCGATTCATATTTTCCGTAAAATAATAGGCGGCCAATCCAAAAGGTGTATCATTGGCCAGTCGAATAGCTTCCTCTTCAGTTTCGACTTTTTGTACCGGTACGACGGGGCCAAAGGTTTCTTCGGTCATACATAGCATATTTTCTTTCGCCCCGAGAATTAAGGTAGGTTCGTAAAATGGAGCTTCGTATTGCCCTTGGCCGCCTACGACGATGTCTGCTCCTTTTTCTTTGGCATCTTCGACGTGGCGTACGACTTTTTCATACCCTTTTTGGTTGATCAGTGGTCCAATATCGACGTTTTCTTCCAGCCCATTTCCTACGTTGAGCTCCTCTATTTTTTCTTTCAATCGGCTTACAAATTCATCGTAAATTCCTGCTTGAACATACAGTCGGTTGGCGCATATGCACGTTTGGCCGGCATTTCTAAATTTCGAAGCGATCGTGCCTTCGACGGCTGCTTCTACATCAGCATCATCCAGAACAATGAGTGGAGCTTGTCCACCTAGTTCAAGTGAAATATTTTTCATTTGATCCGCACTTTGCTTCATTAATAATTTTCCAACTTCCGTAGAACCTGTGAAGGTCAGTTTGCGAACGACTTCACTTTGCTGAATGGTTTCGCTAAATGCCTCGTTTGGGGTAACGACCATATTAACTACACCACTCGGAATCCCAGCTTCCTCTGCACATTCCATTAATTTAGCAGCCGTTAATGGGGTTTCTTTTGGCGGCTTCACAATGAACGTGCAGCCTGCAGCTAAGGCGGGAGCCAGTTTTCGAGTAATCATAGCTGCTGGAAAATTCCATGGTGTAATAGCAGCAATGACTCCAACGGGTTGTTTCATCACCTGGATGCGCTGCCCTGGTCCTTTTGAAGGAATGGTTCGTCCGTACACTCTTTTTCCTTCTTCGGCGTACCACTTAATAAATGAAGCAGCATACAACACTTCTCCTCTTGCTTCCTTTAACGGCTTGCCATTTTCAAGCGTTAGAATCCGAGCAATCTCTTCTTGTCGCTCGATCACCCGCTGATAAAATTTTTCTAAATAATCCGAGCGTTCTTCTGCTGATAATACCTTCCATTCCTCAAATGCAGCCTGCGCCCCTTCAATCGCAGCCAGTACATCCTCTTTTGTACCATTCGGCATCGTTCCGACTCGTTCATTAGTGGCCGGGTTTGTAATGTCAAAGGTTTCTTCGTTTTCTCCTACCCATTCCCCTGCCACATAGTTTAATAGATTTAATTCCTTCATGGTTCTCCTCCTCTAATGATAAAGTTCAATTATTCCCAGCCGCGAAGTGCATGCTGATAGACGTTACGAATGCTATTCTCATCAAAAGGCATAGGACTTCTTGTCAGTAAGCGTGTTTGCTTCGCCCCATTACTGGTCAGTTGCTCGATATCGTCTGATATAATGTTGTATTCAGAGATGGACGTTGGCAGCCCGACGTCTTTTACGAGTTCATGAAGAGATTGCACAACCTCTTGAGCCACCTGTCGTTTATCTTTCCCTTCGTAAGAGATGGAGAAAATTTCACCTAACTCGTTCATCTTATCTAAACATGATGGCCAAATCCGGTGGTACACATAAGGCAGCAGCACAGCATTGGCTTCACCATGAGGGATCTTAAATAATCCTCCAAGCGGATATGCTAAACCGTGTACACCGGCTACCCCCGCATTATAAAAACTCAGTCCGGCAATTAAACTGCCTAGCGACATTTCTTTTCTTGCGTCGTAAGCCTTCGGATTCCAAACCGCACTTCGCAGATTGTTAACGATTCGTTTCATCGCATCTAAAGCAAGCGTATCGGTTAACGGCGTGGCGTTTACGGATGTAAAAGCTTCAATGGCATGAGTCAACGCATCGACACCGCTGGCTGCGGTTACTTTTGGCGGCAGTGTATAGGTGAGCTGAGGATCGACGATGGCGTAATTCGCTAACAAATACTTATGGGTAATGACATCTTTCGTATCCTCTAAGGAAAAAACAGCAATATCCGTTATTTCAGCCCCTGTCCCGGCTGTGGTTGGGATAAGCACCGTTGGAATTCCAGGGGATTGAAGCTGTTTGGTACCCGTTAAATTTAAATAATCTTCAACGGACCCCTCATGGTCTGCCAGCACGGCAGACGCTTTGGAAAGATCCAGGGCACTCCCTCCGCCAACTCCGATGACAAGATCGGGTTTCTGTTCTCTTATTTCCTGCACGACTTCGTTCCCTATAGCTAACGGAGGTTCAGGGACGACATTCGTCGATAAATCGTACCGAATGCCCTCTTCCTCTAAAATATGTTCAATAGGCTTAATGACTTCCAATTCTTTTAGCATAGGATCCGTTAACAAAAAGGCATGCTTTACATCTAAATCTTGAACAATCGTTCGCAGCTGCTCAATGGAGTGTTCCCCGTGATAGATATTCTGCGGCGTAATAAAAGAATTCATGGTATGACTCTCCCTTTCTACGAATGAATCGATACTTTTTCGCTAGATTGCGTATTTAATTCATGTTTTTTTCCTGCGACTAACGTAAATACCACCATCGTGATCATGCTTAGTGATACGCCTGCACCGGCCGCAGCAAACGGGTTGCTGACGCCCATCCCGATCGGCAGGTAAATGTACCAATAAGAAAGCGTCCCGACTAATAATGACGTGATCGCCCCTGCTTTGGTTGCTCGATTCCATAAAGCTCCGACAACTAATGGCCCTGCCGTTGCGGAGACAATTCCACCAATTCCAATCCACATGAAGATCGATAGAAACTCCGGCGGATTCCACGCCATGATCGAAGCGACGAGAATCACGACAAATGTGGAGTAACGGCTGATGATCAGTTCGACTTTCTCCGCTTTTTCTTTTGTCACATTGGTTCTTGGAACGATGGATTTACGATACAAATCATTAGCAAGCAGCTGGGTTAAGGAAACAATTAACCCGTCCGATGTGGACATAATGGCCGATAGAACCGTAACCGCTAAAAATGCTGCTAAAAATGGAGGAAAAATCTCCTGAAAGAGTACAGGAATGACCTGGTCAGGACGAATGTCCATCCCTGGATCAATAACGGCGATCCCTAGCATTCCGCCAAGACCCATTAAAGGTAAAATCGTTGCAAAGATGGTACAGTACATAATCAATTTCTTCATATCGTTGTTTGATTTGACAGCTAAGAATTTGTTGCCTAAATGTGGTAAAATACCAAAAGGAAGGTGGGCGATAAACAGTAAGGCTACCAGCCAAAGTGAGCCATACGTATTGTCACCGGGAAGGAACAGTTGATCAAAACCACCAGAAGGGTTCCTTTCCTTTATCGTTGAGATCATATCTCCAAAGCCACCTTCCACCCCAACACTTGCCACAAAGACAGCCACGACCACCAGGGATGTAATCAACATAAGAAAGCCCTGGATCGAGTCCGTTAAAATGTCAGAATGGGAGCCGCCCATAAATACATAAATCGCCAGTACAACGCCTGTAATGATAATGCCCCAATGATAATCAACGCCCATCATAATCTGAAACATAGTGGAAGCTGCGACCAGCTGGGAAACCACGTAGAAGATTAATAGAATGGAAATGATTGTTAAGACGATTCTTAAGAATTCACTCTTAAATCGATCGCCAATAAATTCTGGAATCGTTCGCGTTCCGAATTCATCTCCATATTTCTTAATGGTCTTCGCGACAAAAAGCATCCCAATCACTGTGGCCACTGGATATAACAACGGATACCATAAACTCGGTGTACCTAAGTCATAAGCTAACCCAGGCATCCCCATAAACGTAGAACCGCTGGATACCCCTGCACTGATCACCAGCGCAATCGTTATGGGTCCATAGCTGGACCGGGCCGTCGCAAAATCTTCAGCGGTGTTTGTCTTTTTCATTCCGATAAAACCCATCACAAGCATAATCCCTATAAAAATCGCCATAAAAATCCAAGAATAAACGACTACACTCAACGTAATCCCCCCTTATTTATTTAGAAAATTTGTTTTAAAGAGCACCAGGGCCATCCCAATCCATGTTCCAAAAATAACAGCAATCATGATATATAAGAACGTCATGTAATCACCTCCTTCGATTGTAAGTAATGATAAATATTTTTATGGTGCTGCAGATTCACCTTTTGACCTGTGGCCAGCTCTACCATTTGATAGACCTTACGCCCCTTGCGATCTTCCGGGAAAATGGCATAGGTTACATATAGTGAATACGTATTCAAACAGTCTATGACGGGACTGGACCAAACTTTTCGTTTGTGGAGGTAAAGATTACGTATAAAATCAAGGGACGTATGATGACGAGCAGACTCTTCATATTGCTCTGGTAAGAAAATCCCTTCCCTCTCGTTTGACAGCGCTTCCATTTTATCCGCAGGCCATTCAAACAGCCCTGTTTCTTTATGGAACAAGTTTGAAATCACCCTCATTTTTTCTTTTCGCTTCTTCATAAACGGCAAGGGTTGATACTCCACGGACCATTCAGAAACCATATAAGGATAATACACCATGGTATACTGATCTGGTAATTGAATCGTGTCCTTCTCTTGCAGCGTGTACATCAAACATTCACCTCCCTTAGTCTTAAGAGACTCACTATGGTTACGTATTCTTATCCCTTTACATAAAATTATAGAATAAACCCTTATTGTCTTTACCTTTGTTCACTACAACAGCAGCGCATCCTTTGAATACGTATTCAAAAACACGTTTAAATATCTCTAGTCGTCGATCGTCTATATAATTGAACAGGGTATGTTTCCTGCACAGACTCACTGTCTGGACATTCAATGTGTTCAATTAAATGTTCGATCGCCAGCTGGCCCAGGTTTTCTTTTTCCATCATGCCGACTGTGGTGAGCTGAAACGAATGATGACTGCTTAAAGCGATATTATCGACCCCAATCAAACTCATATCTTCCGGTACGCTATACCCTTTTTGAATTAAATAATCCAATATAAAAATAGCGATCGAATCGGTGGCTGCAAAAATAGCGGTCGGACGATCTTTTTCAGCCAGGATCTCCCTGATCACTTCTCGAATCGCCTCTTCACTCGTGTCCGTCATCCGGGCATTGTGATCCGAAACTTCTATTCCATTTTCCTCCATCACTTGTCTAAACCCTTCATACCGACCTTGAAACGTCGTCATCGATGAAGGTCCACCTACACAAACAATGTTCGTATGATTTAAATTCATTAAATGCTCCGTGGCAATGCGACCCGCCTGTACATTATCCATCTCCACATAATTGCCAGGCTCACGATGCTTACGGTTAAACATAATGAATGGAATATTTTGCTTTTGAAGCTCAGGAAATATCGGATCATCATACAAGATCGATGACAAAATAATCCCATCGACTTCATGTTCAAGAACATCTTGATAAACAGACATATTGTCTCCAAAGTTTTCAAAATGGACGTTGACGTTGTACCCCCTCTTTTTAGAATAATTGACGATCGATGTCGTCGTTTCCACAAAAAATGGGTTGTGCAGCGGTCCTGAGATCAGTGCAATCGACTTCGTTTGTTTCTTAACGAGCGACCTTGCAATCGAATTCGGCCGGTAGTTCAGTTCTTTCATGGCCTCAACTACTTTTTCATACTTTATCCTGTCCACTTTTTCAGGCGTGTTCAGTACTCTTGAAACGGTAGACTGAGAAACTCCTGCGCGTTTTGCTACATCTTTAGATGACGTCATGTTTTTATCTCCTCAATTATAAAAGCGCTTACATGTTAAGTTAAAATACATTCAGAAAATTGTCAATATGGGAGTGGTGAAAAAGCATTGGTGTTTTTTTCTGACATTTGGGGATTTATTCTGACATTTGTCATGCTTTTTCTGACATTTCAAACGATAATTCTTACATTTGCTAGAACTTTATTAAATCGATCACTATATAAATGTCACAACTTCTAAATTACATTTTTACCAAAAAATAACTTCATATGATATAGTCCTTATAACATCATAAAAAGTTTAAAAGGGAGTTTGAGAAAATGAAAATTAAGAACGCAGTTGGATTACTTGTGCTTGCAGCGATTGTTTTCGTATCAAGCATTGATCGCAAAAGCCAGTGAATCTAGCAATATGAACCTTTCACAGCATTTATGCACATTGTAAGGAATATATGAACATTTGGAGTGGTTTTGTGAACATTTCGCCCAATATATGAACATTCTCAGGAAAATATGAACATCCTCCTCCAATTAATATAAAAAGCACCCCAAATGGGATGCTTCCGATCAAGGTACATATTTCTTTGCATCAGTACTCGTTCGTGGTAAGCGCTTCTCACTGGCTTCCACCGAAATCACATGATCTTTTAAAAAAGAAACTCCATCTTCATTAAATGTACCGCTGCTTTCCAGCAGCTCTTCAATGACAGCTTCTACGCTTTCTCTTTCAAGAACCATTTTAATCACATGGCCATTGCATAAAGACACATTCGTCACAATCTCTTTCACCAAAAACACCTCCTGAAGACAACTTTCGACAAAAAGTGGGTTTTTCCTGCTGTAGGTAAGGGGCGATCCATAATGTTACTCTTTCACTGGACATGGAAATGTTTAACTATTCCCTCTTAGGAAATATAGGGATTAGATCGTCAATATAATTGTAAGAGGTGGAACTATGAAATTGTCTCAAAGAATTATTATAGGAATTATAATAGGAGTTGCGCTCGTTTATGGATTCCAGGTTGGGATGATAGTGTCTGATAACATTTTAATCATTTGGCTTATAGCACTATTAATCGGACTTGCTGCCCGTGTAATTGCCCAGTTCATATTAAAAAAATTGTATTAATGGTTGTACCTAATTCTCTGCTTCTTTATCAACCGTTTCAAAGAATTCTTTAGAGTCCTCCAGCATTTGATCGATTAATTCAAGGATTTCCGCCTCACTATTTTCCTCGGCAACGGGCCGGGGGTTTTTTAGTAAATTATAATAGTTTAAATCATGACTGGATACACCACTAACATCTAGCTCAGCTTTAAGCTCCTTTAAATATGGAGTGACGCCCTCTTTATCTACTTTTTCCTCCTTCATTATTTGAGTGAGGTGGAACGTAGCATCGTATAAGTAGCTATTAATCTCTTTGACTTTTTCTACTTCATCACCTGAAACTTATTCTGATAAATGATCATAAGATAAATCATCGATTTGGTCGTATACTAAAGCAGTCTGCAGCGTGATTTTAGCATTATCAGCAATACCTTCATAATAGTCCTCACTTTTGTCGTCTTCAATCGACGCATCGATGGTGTTGTATAACTGTCCATAATAATCGAGGATCTCTGCATAATGCGGCGCTAAGGGATCGGCTGAAGTATCCTTCTGTTCAGGTTCTGGTGAATCATCAGAGCACGCTGTAAGTACACACCCCGCAATTACTAGTAAACCTACATGTTTCAAAAAATACCACCTCTATCAAAGTACTAAACAGGCTCCTAAAGCTTTTCTACGAAACCGCCACAACCTTAATGGCTATTGTTTCGGGAAGTCAACTGAGCTGACAGGAGGCAGTGATTCCGCTAAGTCAATCGCTTCTCTTTCTGTAAGAGTGCCAGATACAACGACTACTTTTCCTCTATCATAATAATAGATGGACGTGTGACCATAGGAATCCTCCTGGACAAATCCCTTTCGGCCTTCCGCCAGCTCCACTTCCTCGGCCTCTTGTCTTAACGGAAATTCCTCAAACGTGGTTACATTGACCACTTTTTGATCGTTCACGAACGTCCACATATCACTTTCTGAATCGTCTAATTGTAGATGAGTGGTTCTGTAGTCCTCCATTGGTAAAGTTAAGCCTTCTGAATCTGTAAAGCTTTCCCCCTCGTTCGCATCGATCCGCACGGAACCTCTGATTTCCCACACTTCTTCTCGTTCATACAGAAAAACACTATAGTTGTTTTCCCCTTCAGGTGAACGTATCGAAACGATGCTTCGATCCTCTACCCCCGTTTCATGGAGGACGGAAGACGCTTCAGGAAATTCACTCTCTTCATCACTAAAAACAACCTCGTATTGTTCTTGAACGGCTTCCCCTGGTGTTTCGCTTTCTTTAGAAGCACTATGAAAGATAATATCTTCAACTTTTTGATCTTCCGTTTCTTCTTGTTCATTATCTATTTCAAGCTCTTGCTCCCCTTCTAAGCTTTTACAACTCGTTAAAAGCAGCACGGTTAAGAAAGCAGCAAGCAGAAATGAAATCGTTTGTCGTTTCATGCATGTCATCCTTATATATTTAGTTCATCTATGAAATAGACGGTTAGCCGCCCGCCATTAGGAAAAGGAAAGCTTTTTCAGAGAACAATTAGATCATCATACCAATCTCAGAAATCAATTTTATGAACATTTCGAGGCATATATGAACATTCTCAGGAAAAAAAGAACATTTCTACTTATTAGCGAAGGCATTAAGCAAATTATAGTTAGTGAAATAGTTATGAGTTTCTACGCCAAGTAAATGACCACAAGAATAGCGTCATCGATTATAAAAACCTTTTACGTTCTTCGGGGGAAGGCAGCCGGCAGCTTTCGTTCTTCCCAAACCATTTGTACCTATTGTTTGCCAGGATGCTGTAAACAAAATCCCTCAAAGGTTTGGGCATGAGTAAGAGAACATACGGCAGCTTCCATGCCCCTTTTAAATGTTTACAAATCCGAAGAGCTGCGGAGGATTGAACATAGCAGCGATTATGTTCGATCAGCACCAGGCTGTCAATGTCTTCTGGGGCATGATGCTTCCTCAATAATTCTTTCCCTTTTTCACTTTGTAACGAAGCAAATGCAAAGGATGCTTTCGGGTCTCTTTTGATGATAAATTGGACACTTTGATCACAGAAGTTACACTCCCCGTCAAATAAAATAACCCTCTTCATTGCTCCCCCGCCTTTCATCATACTGGTTTAGTAAAGCCGGTCGATGTATCCTTCTTTCAGCCTTTTCTCTATGGATTCCGCAGTTATTCCATGCATATTGGGGAACTACGACTTGAATATTAGCTCCCTCTTTACATGGACTCTAGAATGGCTTCAATGTCCCTCGACTGCAGTTCAAAGATATACTTCAATACTACCTTCACCCTTTCCCTAATAGGCAGAGCTATTAAGGAGTCTTCTAACGTATCCTTGCCAACTTTCTTTTTCCCTGTTTCTGTTTTACGCTCGGCTAGATAATCAGTAACAAGATCGACAACTATTCGATAAAGCTGCGTATGGTTCTTAGTTATGTAACGTTTGTAATTTGTCTGCGTATAGGCTCGCAGAAATGCCTCGGTCGAAATTTCTTCCGCCGCACGGGAGTTCCCCGTCAGCATATAACTAAGCTGGTACACTTGATCCTTATGAACATTAACATAATCTACAAATGATTGAGGATAATTATTTTTTCTAACAGAAAACAGCATAGCAAACCACTCACGATCAAATATTTAGTAATTATTCAGTAAAAAAGACTTATGTATTCTCCCTCATTATGCTTGATTTTTTAACCTGCGTACAGACGTTACAAGTAATTTACAACCATTTTCTAGGGAGGGGAAAATAATCAGTTACTGGGATAGGCGGCTTCCTTTGCCAGGTGTTCAATACAAAAAACGTCTAAGACTAGATCCTTAGACGTTCTGTGGGTTTCTACATAAATAGGGGTCCCATGTGAACATGGGAGCGGAAATAGGCATAGGGCCATCACCGAAATAAACTTACTGAACGGGTTGGAGTAAGTTGGATGGCATGTTCATTATAATAGACACTCTTTCATTTGAACAGGTAACTTTTTACAACATAACAGAATACTCACTATTCACAAAAAAATTTCAATAAAACGTCTTCTTTTCCTGAAGCCATGCAAGAGTGAAACGTTTCCCCTTCACCTGCTTTAACATTGCCACAATTAAAAAGCTCACAATCACAAGCAGCAGCCACGAACTCACTTTTCCTAAATGAACGAGACTCCAGGCATCCGTCTGATTGGGATACTCCCAGGCACCAAAAAAAGTTGCGATATTTTCAGCAACCCATATGAAGAAGCCGATCAGTACAAAAGAAAGGGCGATCGGCATCCGATAATGAGAACCATTCACCTCATAACGAACCCAGGAAGACCAGAAAACAATGATGACCAGTCCAGATAACCACCAGCGCACGTCGATCCAGTAATGATGGGTAAAAAAGTTCAAATAGATGGCCGCGGCTAAAGGAGCGACGACCCAAAAAGACGGCCACTTCACAAGCTCGACCTTTAATCTTCTCCACGCCTGACAGAGGTAACTGGCCACACTAGCGTACATAAAACCGCTGTATAACGGGACGCCGAGTATTTTCGAATAGCCTTCGTCTGGATACGACCAGGAGCCCATATGTACCTTAAAAAGCTCCAGCGCCAGCCCAATCAAGTGGAACAATGTAATCACCTTTAGTTCATCCCGCGTTTCAAGTCCGGAACGAACCATCCACCACTGCATGAGAAGAAAGATGATCAGCAGCCAGTCATACCGCGGCAGGAAAGGCAGTGGTATGACTTGAGTAATCGCTAATGAGGCAAAAATGACGACAGGAAACAGGCAGGATAGAGCCTGCTGCCAGCCAAAATGCAGAAGTTGTGTGATGGCTCTCATCCTATCGCCTCCTCCTCATTATTCTTCATCAGGTCTGTATTCCAGGAGATCTCCAGGCTGACAGTCCAATGCCTTACAAATCGCATCCAGCGTTGAGATCCGAATCGCTTTTGCTTTTCCATTTTTCAATATCGAAAGGTTGGCCATCGTGATTCCAACTCTTTCCGAAAGTTCGGTTACGCTCATTTTCCTTTTCGCCAGCATGACGTCAATGTTAATAATAATAGCCATCGTCTTCACCTCAGACCGTTAAATCGTTTTCTGATTTGATTTGGATCGCTTCCTGCAGCAGTCGTTGAAGCACGGCGGCAAAAACAGCGATTACCATGGAAGCAAAAATAATGATTAACCCAAGGACGATCACACCCGGCGCATCATCGTATTCTGCCACGATATAAATGACCGGCATGAGCACAACATATAACCCGCTAATAGCCACAGCACAGTTTTTGATCACCTTTAATGCTTTCACCGATAAATCGGAGAATGCTTTATTTTTATCAATGAAGCTCAATAGCTTAAAGGCCTGGTACAGCGCGAAGAAGAAAGGGATGGCTGTGACGTATAGATAAATCCAGATGAAAATTTTCATAAAAGCAAGATCGGGAAAAAATTCTGCGGCAAAGTCGGCGATCTCGGGCACTGCAAAGATACATAAAGCAAGAATCGGGAGACCAATCAGAATGACAGCCAATTTTAAAAAGAGTGTTGTTCCACGTTTCATCAAACGCACCTCACTAAATTAATGGTACATTTAATTTACCATGTCATTTATCGTTTTACAATAAATTTTTATTTAATTAAATGATATTTTTGTTGTTATACAAATATAAACTCGACAAGATAGATTGTTAGGGAAAAATTCGCAGACTCCTATGGGAACCGCTTGATTCGAAGACCCCTGATAGAATAGAACTTTAATAGGTAGCTGTGGGTGTAATTCCAAAAGATACTTGCCTTGCCTCAAAAAATCCGAACTGATTTCAATCGAATCATTCGGATTTTTTAGGTTCTATTCAGTTTTACTCATATTGACAGTCTCATCCTGGCCTTTCTTCACTTCTGCTTCTCTCAACTTTGATGCTATTTTATGTGACAGCAGACGTATTACTTTATACTACTGGAAATAAACAGAGAGGCATAAAGTGCAGTCTTTGATTTGCCGTTATTCTAATCATTATGGCCATTCTTATATGTTTTTGGAAATATCATGAACAGCCCCTAAAGCTAATCATGGCTCGTTTCAGAAAATAGTTTAAAGAGAAGAACGCACTTCAGCCGCACTCTTTGAGCTCACCCGCTGCAGCATATATTCAAGCAGGAAAAGGTAATCCTGCTCATGATCTGTGTTTTTAGCGAGTTCGGATAACTGCTCCAAAATATACAGACAGTCGTTTTCGTACAGGCTGTAGTTATCAAATCCTAAAATGGTCTGACGGGCAAATTCCCATAAATCACTGTGCACTTCTTCATCCATCGTTTTGCTCAGCAGGGATACCATCGTTAAAAGTTCCGTCATCACTGTCGAGTTCTGGTTCGCGTACTCACGAATCGAGGCAAATCCCTTATGAAGGTAATAACGAAAATCCTTTTGACTTAAGATCACGCGCAGCTCCTCTTCCTGATCAAAAAGATAAGGAGAGAAATTCGTCGACTGGCCGATGCTCTTCAGCAAATCAGCAATTTGATGAATCGTATTCGTAACGGTAAGAGGGTCATTGTGACCTAAAGCTTTGATGGCTACTTCGGCAAGCTTAATCAGCCCATACTCCAGGTCTTGAATTTCGGTTTGTTTGACCCCGATTTCAACAGACTTAATGTAGCGTTCTGGATGAATGGCTCGTCCGTATTCCCAATACGTAAGCATGGGAGTTCCTTCTACAACAAATTCTCCAATTCTAACGTCAAATTGCAGGAGAATGTTATCTCGATTCGCCTGTTTAATCAGTTTTGAAAAGTCAGCCACTTGAAGATAACCGGATTGGCTGGCTGTTAACACTTTTCCATCAGACGCAAAAGGAAGGGATTCTTCGTCTACCTCCTTTTCCAGGCGGTATGGCTTTAATTCTTTTTCTAGAGAAGCCTGCACTGATTTTGACTTGGCATTCATATTGAAGCTGATGTTGTGCACCTGCATCCAGGTCGTTGTATGGTTAATAAAATAAATAAACGTGACCGCAGCCGTAATAGCTGTCAGAATCGATAAGACCGGTGTCGCTACAATGTACTCTTCTTCTTCATGTGTAACGTATAAAAAGTTTAAAAGTACATAAATAAAACTGCCGTTAAAAATACCGAGTACGTGCTGGGTCGCCCGGTCACTGACAAAGTTGACAAGCATTTTGGAAGAAAACTGTCCGCTGAACGTCGTCAAGGCGACGAGCAGGGAGTTAATCGTAAACGCGCTTAGCGTAAGCACTCCTCCTACGAGGGCACTTAAAAGCACCTGCAGCGTCTGGCCGCTGAAACCGACAGCAGCCGGCAAATACAAGCTGATATCAACGACATAATCTAGATAAAAGGTAAAAGCGGATAAACACACCGCTCCAACGATATACCAGAAAGGCATAAACCAAAGAGTTGATTTTAATTCACTTTTCCGCTGACGTCTCGACATTTTAAAATATTTCTTTATATAGTAAAAGAGACCCACATGATCACCATTCTTCTTAGTTTAAATACTTCTATTTCCTACCCCGGATCGAAGCAAACTAACCTTACTTTTTAGGTTTCCATTACTATCACGAAAAATACCA
Organism: Halobacillus andaensis; assembly: GCF_014636475.1. Lineage (GTDB taxonomy): Bacteria > Bacillota > Bacilli > Bacillales > Halobacillaceae > Halobacillus_A > Halobacillus_A andaensis. The sequence continues at coordinate 51,752 of NZ_BMEL01000004.1, read as the reverse complement.
ACTGATCTCCCAGGCTCCTTAACCCGAAGTTTCTATTACATCTCTGCGTGGACTTTTTCCAGGTAAGCTTGCGAGAGTTGGAACTCTAAATGAGTTCAATTTGAGGTTGTCCATAATATTGATTCGGTTTTCACCTCTATCCTAGGACCGTTGTCCTTTCTCTTCTTATTGAGGTTTAAATTTGAGAAATTAAAGGAACTACCGTTAACACCTTTTAAAACTTGATGAAAAACGTAAAGAGAATCGTTTGATCCTCCAATTTACGTTTAATGTCGCATAAGGTTTTCAAATTTTCGTACCATTACTTATTACTAGGAGGCACACAATGAAATATACAGGTGTAGGTTTAGTTATGTTAGCGGGTTTATTTTGGGGCATTAGCGGGGGGATTGCCGATATTTTAATGGACAAGGGCTGGGATCCTATTGTGATTTCATTTTACCGGGGGGCTGTGGGATTTATATGTTTTCTCGCCTGGTTTCTCGTTCGCTTTAAACAAAATTGGACAGCCTCTACTCGTTTATATATATGGTCCTTATTAGCTGGTCTTGGTGTAGCTGGTAATTTCACTTTTTATTTTCTTAGTATCGAGTCTTCAAGCATTGCAGTTGCGGCTACTTTAGTGTACTCGGCCCCTGTGTTTGTTCTTTTAATCTCCTTTTTATTAGGAATAGAACGGTCGACCTGGTTCAAATGGGGATGCATTGCCGGCGTACTTATCGGGATTATCCTGCTTACAGGTGCCTACAACCCCGAATCGATTTCAGTAAGTTTTCTAGGGGCGGCAGCGGGGCTTGCTGCTGGACTTTGTTATGCATTGTTTATATTTGGATTTAAAAAAACCGCTTCTATTGCAAAGCCGCAGACTACCTTAACTATCGCCTTTTTTTCATTCTGCCTCATTCTTCTTCTCTTTATGAACAGGGGTGAAGCAGCCAGTGTGGTGATGTCAAACGACTTAGGTTGGTTTATTCTATTAGGAATCCTGGGAGCTGGAATTTCATTTATCTTTTATGTAATTGGTATTCGAAGGACTGCCCCGTCAACTGCTTCAATGGTCGCTATGGTAGAGCCGGTGACAGCTTCATTATTTGGCGTTATGCTTATGGGAGATGATTTGGGCATCGTTCAATTTCTTGGAATGGTACTCATCCTGACGACGGTCACCGTACTTAGTGTGAAGCAGTCCGACTAAGGGTACCAGGTACCAACAACGGTACCTGGTACCCGGCGCAAAGAACTTTTGAATCTACTTCTCTTCTGCAACATCATTTAATATCCTGTAAATAAGCACTTGAAGAAGAAAAGCCGCCCAGGAATCAGGACGGGAAAAAATAAAGCATAAAATAATCCGAACGATTTTGTAGAAATCAGTTCGGATTACTTATATTCAGGTCTCTAATCTTCTTCATCTACTTCAACGGAGGATGATTCTTCTGAATCAAATTCAGCACCGATTGCCACGTCTTTGAATACATGTACGATTTCTTTTTCACCATTCGTAATGTATAAATCGTAGTTACGATTATCCGTTAAAGCTTCAATTTCTCCTTGGTCGACATCCTGGGAAATGGATTGCTCAAAAGAAACAGAGTAATCTAACCTGTTCGCATCCATCATCTTTGAACCCTTCACTAGATCAGTGTGTTCTGAATCAATTATACTTTGTATTTCTTCTGGATAGTTAAGATAAAAATAGTACTCATGATCTTTAAGTTTTTCATACAGCTCAGGACTAACTTTATAATCTAAAGCCATATTCATCTTGTTTTCTTCATCGTTGAATGTCGTTTTAAATTTTTGAACGACAAAGTCAGGTGGAATGAATGCTTCACTTAAATCGTTCGAAGTACTCTCTTCCTCATTACTTTCCTCTGTCTTATCTTGCTCCTCGCTATTTTCAACTTCTTCTTTTGAGTCTGAGTCCGCCGCTGCTCCTTGTTCTTCATTTTGGTTACAAGCAGCAAGAAGGGACGTTATGTACAATAATGTAATAATGATGATGAGTTTATTATTCATAATTTATCCCCTACATTGGTGAACTGTCTGACCAGGTTCTATAAGTCCAGTCACCGTCTACTGATTTATAATTGGAATACGAACAGTAATAATTCCTCATTAATATATTCATAATGGTATCATTTTAATCTACCCTCTTGCATTGGGAATATTGCTTCCCTATTCACCCCCTCAGTTTTATTAGAAAGTAGAACTTGGGAAAGTCATTCACAAACGTTCTGTACCTGGCACAAAAATTACTTTAAAAATTAAATATTCCCACCTCTCCCCTCCTATATTTTTAAATTTGTTTCATTTCTAATTTCTTTTCCTTTCAATCTTTTTGTACGATCTAAACATAATTTGATACATACCTGAACCCAGCGACTCAATCCTTTATCACAAACAAAAATCAAGACTTCAGAGCTGTGATAAAATGGAATGGAAGCGGGAGGGAGACGACGAATGGAACGATCCAATAAAACCTATGCAGTAGAAGCCGATCAGTTAGTCAAAGCGTTTGGAAAAGAACGTGCTGTAAACGGCATAAGCTTAAAGGTGCCAAAAGGAATTATCTATGGATTCCTTGGGCCTAATGGTGCCGGGAAAACGACGATGATCCGTATGCTGGCCACGCTGCTGAAACCAACAGAAGGTCAAGCGAAAGTCATGGGGTATGATCTGACAAAAGAAGCGGATGAAGTCAGGCAGTCGATTAGTTTGACGGGACAGTTTGCTTCGGTTGATGAAGAAATATCCGGCCGCGAGAATTTAATTTTCATTGGCAGGTTAGTTGGTTTTTCGCGAAAAGAAGCAAAGCAGCGTGCCGATGAATTATTAGCCGCTTTTAATTTAGAAGATGCAGCGAAGCGCCAGGTGAAGAAATACTCCGGCGGAATGAGAAGAAGAATCGATATCGCCGCAAGTATTATTACTTCCCCAGAGCTGCTTTTTCTAGATGAACCAACGACCGGCCTGGATCCAAGGAGCCGGAATGAAGTGTGGACTATCATTCGAGCATTAGTCAAAAACGGTACGACAGTATTTCTAACGACTCAATACTTAGAAGAAGCCGATCAACTTGCTGACCTCATTGGTGTGATAGACCGAGGGGTTTTAATTGCGGAAGGAACGAGTGCAGAATTGAAATCATCGATTGGTGTTCGCAGCTTGATTATCGAATTCGAAGACGAACGGGATTTGAACAAGGCTGAGTCCATCTTTGAAGGAATGTTTGCACAGACCCCTGAAGTGGATCGTGCTCGCTTATCGATTTCCGTAACGATGAAAGACCAGTCCAAGGCTGCAAAAGCCATTGGAGAACTAGCCAACCACCAGATAGCCGTGAAAGACTTCTCGATGCAGCAGCCAAGTTTAGATGATGTATTCTTAACCATTACCGGAAAGCCTGCTAAAGAGAAAGGCGGGGAAGCAAATGGAGAATAATTCATTAGAAAAATCAATCACCTTAGAAAAACGCCCACCCAAAGCTTCACCCATGAGTGCCGCTCTTACCTTCGCATGGCGAGCGTTATTACGCATACGCTATGTTCCAGAACAGCTATTTGATGTAACGGTATTCCCGATTATCTTCCTGCTGATGTTTACGTATTTATTCGGTGGAGCAATTTCGGGTTCAACAGGCGAGTACTTGGACTTTGTCCTGCCAGGAATTTTAGTCATGACCGTTGCAATGATTACGATGTACACAGGGCTGGATTTAAATAAAGATATCGAGAAAGGCGTTTTTGATCGTTTTCGTTCACTGCCGATCTGGCAGCCCGCTGTATTGGTAGGAGCGCTGCTAGTGGATGTCGTACGATACTCACTTGCTGCAACCATCATGATCACACTTGGTTACATTCTAGGATTCCGTGCAGAAGCAGGGTTCTCAGGAGTCGTCCTTGCCGTCCTGGTCATTCTATTCTTCTCTTTTAGTTTATCCTGGATCTGGACAATGCTTGGAATCATTGTACGTTCTGAAAAAGCTCTCATGGCCATAAGTATGATGCTGTTATTCCCTCTCACTTTTTTAAGCAGCGTATTTGTTGATCCATCTACAATGCCAAACTGGTTACAACACTTTGTAGACATTAACCCAATAACATTCGTGGTCGATGCGTCCAGAGGATTAATTCACGGGTATGATGTAACGAGCGAATTATTGATCATTACGTACATCTCAGTAGGATTAATTGCCGTGTTTGGCACACTGACGATGTACTTCTTCAGAAACAAAAATTAATCAAATTGAGAAAATAAATAAAAAGACGAAACAGCCTTCGTTCTATACTTTATGGACGAAGGCTATTCCGCTATTGGCAATCGATTGTTTAGTCTTCACCTTAGGTTAAAAAAGGGGCCTTTACATGCTACTTGGCATTTTCATCCGGTTGGTGAATACCAAAGGTATTTCCTTCCGTATCAATATAGTATCCCTGCCACGCCATCCCAGGCAGAGCGTATTTTGGCAATGCGACCTTGCCGCCATTATTGATAATCTTAGATTCAGTAGAATCGAAATCTTCCACACTCATTGTACAAGCGTAACCATTCAAAGGTTGGTTTGTTCCTGGAGGAGGACTTTGCCGCTGCATTAATGCACCGTTGATACCCAACTCTTTTTCATCGCCCGTTACGGCTCCAAAATAAGGCATTCCCGCATACTCGCTCCAATCTTCAAACTTCCATCCAAACACTTCTCCATAAAACTTTTTCGCCCGATTCATCTCATCCACATGAATTTCGAAATGAACTAATCTGCCCATAAATAACCTCCTGGTTTCGTTCTAGGCCTAGACTTTTCTCATCAAGTTGTATATTCTATAAAAAGTTTAATAATCCTTTATTATATTCGTGAATCCTTAACAAAAAAAGGCGTCTCATTTTAAAGAGACGCCCATCTGATATTTATTAAAAATTGCTGTTTTCTAAAATTTTTTTGATTTCTTTAAGGTCTTTCTTATTAGCTTTTTTCATCATGGGAGCCATGATAGGAGATAACACTTTTGAAAAACCTGCCGGCTCCCCCTTATTCTGCAGCGTCATCTGTGTGCGGTTCTCATGTATGGCTTTCCACCTGTACGTCGTTTCCATAGGAAAAGGTCCGTCTACGGTCCGCATAACAAGTTTTTGGCCCGGCTCCATCCGTCAAATTTTATAGGGCCAAAAGCTGAAGATCGATTCTAGGGTTTTCAGCTTCTTTATTATGCAAGAAAATGTAGTTCCTTTCATCCTCTCACCTATACAAGCTTATTTCTCTTAACATACAATAACGTAGTTTACTTATGTGGGAGGTGAAATTATGGAGAAGTTTTTTGCCAAGCTAAAAGGTAAAAATGAAGTACCTCCAGTTGATACAGATGCTTTTGGAGTGGCTAAATTCATGGCGAATAAAGGTTGTACTAAAATCAAGTTTCAGCTCGAAGTCGAAGATATTAAAAATTTCGTGCAAGCGCATATTCACTTTGGTGATCGTGATGAAAATGGTCCCGTCATTGTTTTCCTTTTCGGAGCTAATTTAATGACTTTAGAAGAACAAGAAGGGATAACCACTCGAAGAGGAAAAATTACTGGAACCATTACAGATAAAGATATTGAAGATAATGATGTGGGTATACACGATGTCGCTGACCTGCTAAAGTTTATGCGAAAAAAACTTACGTACGTTAACGTTCATACCGAGCAAAACCCTGGTGGAGAAATCAGGGGGCAGATCATCCCTCTTGATCATAGTTATTAAAGGTCTATCTTCTTGATTCAAATGGCGCTTATCCTCCTTCGATAAGTGCCTGTTTTAAATAAATCTCTCTTCAACATAAAGTACTCCCTAGTTTGTTTTACTTTTGTTTCTCTCCAATTAATGTTTACCTTAAATGTTCAAACTAAAAAGGCGCCTTATGAGTGAGGTGGCGCCCATCCTGATTCTTATTCAAAATTGCTGTTTTCTAGGATCATTACTCAAGTTCCTCTGGAGAAGGTGGCTCGAAAGTTTGTATCCACTCTTTAAGTTTAGATTCAGGAATAACAAATGTCGCATCTGGTTTCTGAGCATTTCTATTCCTTAAACGTTCAAATAGCTCCTCTTGTGATAGATCATTAAAATGAATTTTAAACTCAGCTCCTAGTTCCTTGGCACGAGAACGAAACTCATCCCGTTCACTTCTAGACCAGAATCCAAAATCTAGAATAACATCAACACCAAGAAGCAAAATCCTAGCTGCAACATCCCACATCAGCGATTCCACTGCATCATGTCTAGCATTGTGTATTGCCTCTTTTAATTCCGTCATGTTATACCCGAAATCATGACCTAATCGCGTATGCCATTCATCGGGAGTAAGTCGAAGTGCAGAATATTTTTTTTCAATTTTCCGAGCAAGGGTAGTCTTACCACTACAAGGGAGACCGACCATTAAATGGAGAGTTGCCATATAATACCACCCCCTTTTCTGTAATAAATAAATGTGCAATATTCTTGAATTAACCTGCCTCGTTAGCCTAATTAAATTGTTACTGTCCCACTTGTTTTAACAAGATCGGATCAGTTATTTATAGTCTGGTACAAAAATAAGAAATGGGAACAAACCATTGTTCCGGGTTTGCCCTTCTCCAATTCAGACATCACCTTCCCCAAAAAGATGTTCCTCCTACTTCTATGTAAAGAAGGCGATTCATTGACTAGTCCTTTCATTTGTATAATCGTCTATCAGAGCGAATGATTTAGTTCGTAATCCTCCTGTATGGTATTAATGATATTATATGATTCTTCTGCGATTTCTTTGTTAGATCTTCTATTCCAATTGTACGTAATTAAAGCTTTCCATAATGCCCATCCTCGCGCCCTGTTCCATGTTTCTTCGTCCGTATTTAATGTACGTTTAAAAACCTTTCTACTTTCGTCATCGAAAAAGGTCCAAGCCATGACATAATCACAAGAAGGATCACCTACTCCTAAAATCCCAAAATCTATAACAGCAGAGAGTTTTCCATCTCTAGTAAGAATATTACCTGGAGCCATATCACCATGAACCCAAACAGGACGACCAGAGAATTTAGAGCTCAAGGCAAGATTCCAAATTTCATTTAGTATTGAGGTGTTTAATGTATCTGTGTTCGCGTCAATGGCATCTCTCGTCTCTTGATTGTATACCGCAAGATCGCCACCTCTATAAAAATTGTGTTTCCCTGCTAAAGGACCTCCACTAGCATCTACTAACTGTAACTCAATTAAAAATGATCCCAAGTCTCTTGCCAATTGGTTAACATCACGAATATTTTTTGGAGCTAACGTTTCTCCCTCTAACCACTTGTTGATTGACCACGGAAACGGGTAGTCCTGATTAGGATACCCTTTTGCTATAGGTGTCGAAATGGGTAAAGATAATTCTTTTGCTAACTTTGGTAACCACTTTTGTTCTTTCTCAACTTGAGGAACATAATGTTCAGAACTCGGTAGCCTTACACTCATATAATCACCTAAGTGGAATGTTCTATTGTCATTTCCACCATTTCTCACCGGAGTGATATCTAATTCTGACCATTCAGGAAATTGTTCGTCTATTAATCCTCTAACTAAATTAACATTAATATCCATTTATTACTCCTTTACCAGTTATAGTGGAAGTGCCTGACCCCCACTGCGTTAACGCTTTAGCAGAGCGGGGGGCAGGCACCATATTGATTTATTAGTCGAGTCAAAAAAAAGGACCACTAAACGAGCGATGTATGTCATAGCAAATATGAGTGTAGCTACGTTACACAAATAGTCCACATATAATGTACAAACCTCAGTGTTTCTCCATTCATTACAAATTCTTCGTTACTTACTCCTAACTTCGTAAAGCCATTTTTTTCTAGGACTTTTTGTGAAGCAACATTATTATTTGTCGTCTTGGCCAAGATTTTAGTAAAACCATCCTTACTCAGATTATCCAATAAGATCTGTAAAGCTTTGTGTGCAACCCCTTGTCCCGTATGTTTTTCACCAACTCTATAACCTATGTGAACTAAGTTTTGGGATCTGTCTACGTCCACTAAGTTAATCCTTCCTAAGATTTCACCAGTTCTTTTTCTTATCAGATAAAAATAAGATAACCCTTGTTTTTGTTCATTTAATAATTCTTCGAGTTGGATCATGAACGTGTCAAAGTGATAATAATCCTCACCCCGACCTGGTACCATTTTTTCAAAAAAGGTTCGATTTTCATTTTCAAAATCAAATAATTCTCCCGCATCTTCATATTTTAATTTATCAATTGTAATTTCCATTTATCCTCCTCCGTTTATCAGTCAAATTAGCCACAATCCTCGTTCCATAAAGAAAGTCAAAATAAAGGGATAAAGGAATAAAATACTTTCTCTAGAATCCCCACCTTTGATTGAATAAATTATATCAAGTTTTTTTGACCTTAAGCTCCTTCTACTACAATCTCTTTGTCTGAAAAACCCATGATTCAATTCTTTCTCATTTAGTGAGAGAGTAACCTTCTCAGCCATTTCCAGATAACATCACTAAGTCATACAAATAATCAGCAACCTTCCCCAATCTCCAAGCTATCACAGCCATGCTGACAGCAATAATTGCTAAACTCACTACTTTCACTAACTCTAATGGATCTCTATTCACAATAGTTCTCCTTTCATCCTTTATGATGTAAATTTAAAAAAATGCTCAATTTAAGGCTTGCCCACGTGTATAGAATATTTGAAATCAAGATCCTTGAGACTTTTTATATCCATGAACGGTTAGCACAATAATGATAGATAAAGGAATGCTCAATATAACTACATAACTTATAAGCAAGTACATAATAATGATCGGAAGTAGTATCATCGCGATTATACTTAAAGGTTTACTGTATTTATATAAAAAATACCCGATAAGACTAGTAATCATTGTTGGAAAAAGGACTAACATTATTATCATGGAAACCACGTGAGCAACACCTCCTCTCAACCTATTAAATAAAGCTTATTAGAAGAAAAAATTCTTCATTATTAAAGAACTATGTAAGTTATTTCTTAGTCTTTACTTTAAATCTGTTGTACCTTTTGTTAACTCATTACATTTCCCACGTCTTAAAAACATAATAAAAAGCCGACACAAAGTGTTGACTATGTACTGGTTTCGAGACATTTCTAAATAGCTCATTTTCTGATGCCCCGTTAATGAAAAATAATTATTTCAGAAGCATCCAGCCCCTTCCTGCTACTCTTGCTTAGATTTATGTTTTTTTCTTCTGAAAGAATGACTTTAGCTTTTTTCGGTTTGTCTAGATTATGAATATCCAATTTTCTTAATTCATCAACTTCTAAACTTTTCCCACCCTCTGTTTTTATGGTAGTTTTTTCAGTTGTTTCTACATTACAATCGTATCCTTCCTCTGTCGTAGAATCAGTGTTTCTCTTAGCCGCTTTTGAACACTCAATCTTTAATTCGTTGTCCCCAACAACTGAAACAAAATAACCTTCAAAAGTATTAATAGATTCAGCAGAATTTTGTCCATTATCAGAACATCCATTGATTATAGACATTGCTAATAATAAGGTAACAATAAATAATATGATACTTTTCAATCTGACATTCTTCCCCCTCTCTTTAATAAGGGCGAGTACTCTATTTAGTAATAGCTGGCTTATGTGGAAACATTGAATTCAAGATAACCCTAAAATAAAAACCACACTATTATTTTCAGGTATATTTGGAAAAGGAAAGATTCACTTCAGCAAAAGATACCCTATAATTTATATATTGTCTAAAAAAACCTCCCTGTTGTTGTCGATAGATGAGTCAATCATATTGTCGAGTTCTTCTTGTCTAGAAGCATCGTCATAATCACTGTTTCCATACCATTCTTTTAACTCTTCTTCGTATACTCTGGCTCTTTCTCCTTCTGTTACCAAAACAATTAGGTTCACACCTTCTATCAAACTAAAAGCATATGTTGATACAGTTAGAATCATTTTTTGAAGTTCCTTATCTTGAATGTCACTATAACGTATTGTTATCTGATGTTCATTGGGGTAGAGTGAGAAATCAGTCATTTGTTTATGATAAGGCATCGATCGAATGACAGTGCCTGTGAATTCCCGATCTGATATTTTGGTTCCTTTGTATAGGAAAAGAGTGTCTTCTTCTTTCCCGTCTCCTTCATTAGAAAAACAGGCCGTTAAAAGAGTCAAAACAGCAATGATTACTAGTAATCTCGCCCTTCTCAAAAGACCTCCTCCTTCACTAAACTTTTTCACATATATCTTCTTTCATATCGGGTACCAGTAAAATCTGGTTACTTTTCTCATCTCGTTCTATTTTTAATGCCATATTTTGTTCTTGATGACTACATGCACTTATGACCAAAGCTAAGTCATACATACTATAAGCAAAAAATTAGTGAAAGATCACAACGTTTTACCTAACAATAAATTCAATAAAAAGTTGAAAATAGATAAACCAACCACAAAATAAATAAACCTTACAAGATGTTTCCTCCAGTTCGCTTTGTCTTTAAAGAATACAGTGAGGAAAATTAAGATACCTACAATTAATATGTGAATGTACATTTGCATAAAACCACCATATTTTTTCTAAGTTCTGTTTAGTTAGCACAATAAGCGTTATCCACTGTGCATCTATCGCCCCTTTTAACGGAACAACAGAACAATGGACGCATTCCAATCTTTCTTAAATTTCGAGCGATTGCTTATATATGTTCTTACTTCCCTTTTCTTTGGTTGTGCGCTCCCATGTCGTTTCTCATATCAAACAATACTTCAATCAACGACCCATGATAAGGAATAAATAAACCTTCTGAAATCATAGTACTTATAAAAAAGAAACCAGGAAGATTCCTGTCGTCTACAACTACATGTCCTGAATTCACTCTTTCAATAACGGAAAAACTTCTAACTGTCTGCAAGGATTTAATCAGTCTCTCCCTGCCCTTACTTAACTCCACCAGACACTCTCATCTGCTTCTATTCTTTAAAGTTACTTAACCTTTTGCTAAAAAGAAAAAAGCAACTCCTTAGTTGGAATTGCAACTCGAATACGATAGTTGGATCAGCGATATTAAGTCGAGATACCTGATAAGCTCCCGAATTTTATTTCTTTTTGTTGTTGTAGTAACTGCCGCCTAAAGCCACTACAAAAATTACAAATATCGCTACAATTATACTAATATCCATACTTTCACCTCAAAAGGATTTTACTTATTAATAATTACGTTTCAAGAGAATAGAATGTTTCAGTTTTTTCTTAACACCATTGCAGGTTATTCACTAAACATAAGTAAAGGGAGCAAATCCTATATTTGAAGATTTGCCCCCTAAACTTGAACAAACTTTAATTCCCGGGAAACCCCACACGTTCGTACAGGTCTAAATCTCCTTTGAAAATAGTTGCTGAATTACGTGCATGGGAAAGACATTCCGATGAACAAATTACTCATATGCTTACATCTTTACAAAAGTTACGTGAACAAGGAAAAGCTGTTATATACGATTGATCTTAACTATCAGCTCTTGATGCTGCGAGCAGGAATGGGTCCTAAAATGCATCCATAAATTGCAGGATGGCAGGTCCAAGTAGAATAATAAATAAGGTAGGGAATATAAACAAAACGAGCGGAAACATCATCTTAATAGGCGCCTTCATCGCTGCTTCTTCTGCTCTCTGCCGCCTTTGTTCCCGAATATCCTCCGTTTGTACTCTCAACACCTTAACCATTCCAACGCCAAGTTTTTCAGCTTGTACGATATTATAAACGAGAGACTGTAATTCTTCGGAATATAAACGATCATTGATTGCGTTTAACGCTTCTTTTCTTGTCTTTCCTAAACGAATTTCTTCTAAACAGCGTTTGAATTCTTCAGAAAGCACACCTTTTTTCTTTGAAACTACTTTGCTTAATGCCGAATCGAAGCCCAGCCCGCCCTCAAGACTAATCGTCAGGAGGTCTAGTGTATCGGGCAGCTCTTTGACCGCAAGCTTGCTTCTTTTAGCTGCTTTCGTTTTTAAATAATACTTCGGCAGAACGAGGGCAGCCGCTATACCGAGAAGGGACAGTAGAATCCTTAAAGACAGGTCGCTATTGAGTAATAAGGCATACCCCCAGCCAATCAACGGGAAGAAAAATAATAGAATCCGCTGCACGATTTTAAATTCGACAGGGGACAGCCCAAACGGCTGGCCGGCCTGCAGAAGCTTTATTTCAAGCTTTGATGCCTTTTCTTTATTCCATTTTCTTTGATACTTTAATTTTATACTTCTCCATAAAGGCGTCAGGACACGCTCAGAGAAGGAAGGGTCTTCTTCATTCTCTTCAGTAATGGACATGTTGGTAAAATAAGCATCGATTCTTTTCCTGCGGCGGGCCGTTTTTTCTGTTTTAAACGTAAGCATAGAGTAGACGAATAGGCTGATGACGATAAAAAAACTAATATACAATAGCATCTCGCTACACCTCGATCGTCGTAATTTTTCGTATGAGGATAAAGCCTATAACCCCGCCTATAAGTGCGGCTGCCAGCATGGCCTGTCCAATAGGATTCGTAAATAATGTAAGGATGTATTCCGGGTTCATGACGTAAATGATGCCGCCCAGCCCAATAGGCAGAAGACTTATAATCATGCCTGATAAACGTCCTTGTGCAGTCAGCGTTTTAATCTGGTTTTCGATCTTTGCTCGTTCTCTCGTAGTTTCTACGATTTTGTCAAGAAGGTAGGCAAGGTTTCCCCCTACCTGCCGCTGAATTAAAATGGCTTCGACTAATAAAGACAGGTCTTCGCTCGGCAGTCGTTTTTTCCACTCGAGTAAAGCTTCTTCCAAACTTGTCCCGTATTGCATCGATTTTAACACCAGCTGGACTTCTTCCTTTATAGGAGAGTAAGACTCTTCAGAAATCATCTGCAAGGATTGAGGAAAGCTGAACCCGGCCCGCAGGGAACCGATGATCGAAGTGATCATTCCCGGCAGTCCCGCATTGAACTGCTTGATTCTCTTCCTGCGCTTGCTTTTTAACAAAATTTTCGGGATAAGAAAGCCGATGATGGCACCTGCCGTCATCATCAGCATATTTTGCAGTACCAGATGAAGCAGTCCGCCGCCTATGATGCTTGCAATCCACTGAAAAACAATGAATTCTTCAGGCTTCATAGTAAGTCCAGCTCCACTTAGTTCTTCCTCTAATGCATTTCTTTTTTTGGTCGGTTTTTTCTTTCTAATCAAAATCATTTTCAGGCGCTGGTTGCTTTGCCTTAGAAACTCTTTGAAGGTCAAAGGCGGAGCGGCAGCCTCCCCTTCCTCGACAGCTGCCTGACGCATGCTGGCGAGTGCCAGTAAAGAGAGAAAGATGGTTAGAAATACAGCACCCACGAATAAGATGGTCATTCTAATGACTCTCCCTTTCGATAAAGATTGAGGCAGGCAAGTGGATGCCTTCATACTCCATCCGTTCATAAAACTTAGGCCGCACCCCGGTAGGCACTAATTTTCCAATGATTTTACCTTCTTCATCGATACCCGACTGCTCAAAAGCAAAAATATCCTGAAGAACAATGATGTCTCCTTCCAGGCCTTGAACTTCGGTAATGCTCGTAATGCGACGGGTTCCATCCTTTAATCTTGATTGTTGGATAATGACGTCAAGCGCACCCGCGATTTGTTCGCGTATGGCTTTGACGGGAAGCTCCATCCCGGCCATTAATACCATCGTTTCCAAACGGGCGATCATGTCCCGCGGACTGTTCGAGTGACCGGTTGCAAGAGAACCATCGTGGCCTGTATTCATGGCCTGCAACATATCTAACGCTTCGCCGCCACGGACCTCTCCAATGACAATGCGGTCCGGACGCATCCGAAGAGAGTTTCTCACCAGATCACGGATGGAAATACTTCCTTTCCCTTCAATGTTTGGAGGCCGGGTCTCAAGTGAAACGACATGCTCCTGCCCGAGCTGAAGCTCAGCAGCATCCTCAATCGTTATAATGCGATCCTTATTGGAAATAAAAGAAGAAAGAACATTGAGGGTTGTCGTTTTACCAGATCCTGTTCCGCCGCTTACGAAAATATTCAGCTTCGCTTCCACACAGGCTTGGATGAAATCCGCCATCTCTTCAGTGAGCGTCCCAAAGCGAATCAAATCTTCAATCGTAAAGGGATCCTTAGCAAACTTACGGATGGTAATTGTAGGACCACCTAAAGCTAACGGCGGGACGATGGCGTTTACCCTCGATCCATCCTGAAGTCGGGCATCAACCATGGGGCTGCTTTCGTCAATCCGGCGTCCGAGAGGGGCGACGATTTTTTCTAAAACGGCCAGCACATGGTCATTGTCACGGAAAGTAATATCGGTCAGCTCTAATTGTCCGTTGCGTTCGGCATACACTTGATCCGGGCCATTGACCATGACCTCAGATACGTCTTCATCAAGCAGTAATGGATTAATCGGTCCATACCCTGTTAAATCATTGGCTAATTCTTTCTTTAATTTTTCCAGGTCATCTTGTTTAGGCTTTAGTTCATTTTCAATGATGATGGTGGAGATAATGTCATCTAAATCATGGACGATGTCTTCCACGTCATCGTCTTTTCGTTCTTTTAAAATGTATTTAAACGTCAGACTTTTTAATTCTTTGTTGGGGTCTGGTTTAATGACAGGCTTTTTATCCGGCTTTTTCTTAGGAGCCGGTTGAGTTGGAGGCTGGATGGTTTGATCTTTTCGAGCAGCTTCTTTATTCTTTTTTACGTCAGCTTCTTCTTGAGTCTTTGATTGAAGTTTTGCTAATAAACTCATGCCTGTTCCCCCTTGAACCTTTTAGCCTGTTCATCATCTTGTTTACAGCACTCTGTTTTTCTCTTGTGTTTTGCAGATTTGGAAAAAGCTCCTCTGCCAGCTTACCGATCTCTATAGAAAACGAAAGCTTTGGATTGCTTTCCACCAGCGGAATCCCTACATCCAGTGATTTCGGCATGCGCTTATAGTCATATGGCAGAAAATGAACGTTTTCTACCCCGGTTAATTCTGTCATTTCTTTTGCTTTCATGACCGAGTCCGCCGTGAACTGATTAACGATGAGGTCAACTTTATGTTTCAAGTCGAGTACTTGAAGGGTTTCGGCCATTAGTCGAGTATGCTTTAACGCCGCCATCCTCGGCGTGGTCACAAGCAGAATTCGATCCGCCTTTTCCATAACTTGCAAACTTCTTTCCGTTAAGCCTGTTTCGGCATCCACTACTAAAATATCAGAAGAAATCTGCAGCGATTCGATCAACGATCCAAACCTGTCCGCTGTCATTAAGTCCGCGTGCTCCGGGCGATGCGGAGCAGCAAGCAATTCAATTCCAGACTCGTGGACCGTCCAATAATCGTGGACATTTTTCTCATCTTCTCTTTCGGCGATGTCCTTTACGGTCAGCGACGGCTGCAAATCAAGAGCTAGAGCTGTATCGCCAAACTGCAAATCTCCATCGACGATCCGTATCCTTCTTTTCTTTTTGGCCAAAGAGGCAGCAAGGTTGACAGTGACAGACGTTCTCCCCGCTCCCCCAACAGCACCGCATACGGCAATTACTTCGTGTAATGGATACGTTTCTAACGTTTGATGTTTATCGTTTGTCACTGGTTACTCACTCCCTGTCCATTATTCATTTTCATGTTTAAGGATCCGGCTGCTCATCCACCCTTTTTTCTGATCAGGCGTTTCTACCAGCATCCAAATCCGCTCGTCGTCGTCTGTTTCTTGTTCATTCAGGTTTTTAAGCTTTGTGTCTTTAGCAATAACATCAGAGACAGAGGAATCGAGTCCCGGTCCTTCTCGAAGCAGCGATTGCTCAGGCAAGGTGATATAAGTTGAATCCTCCGGTATTTCATCGTCAGCTTCTGCTGATGCTTCCTCATTCTCATCCTTTTCTGAAATCTGTTCACTTAAAAGAACGAGCTGAAGGCTTCCTCTTTCACTTCCGTTGACCAGCTTCACGGCTTCATCTTGTTTTAATTCGAGAGTGACGGCTGTATATTCTTCCTCCGTTTCCCCGGATTTCTTCTCCACCATCCGCTGCCCTACTGAAAGCACGCGCACATTTTCCAAAATCACTTCAGAATTTATGGCTTCGCCTTCCGTCCCTTCACTGAGAACCACATCTACGAAATCCTCGGGTTCAATCAAATTAGAGACCGATTTTACGTAATCCACATTAATAGAAACTGCCCGATACCCTTCTGTTACTTTCTTAGTAACAAATTCATCTTCATCCTCGCTCTGCTGAACCCGGTGAAGCATGACAGGCTCTCCTTCTTTTAAATCAGCTGTTGCAAACAGTCCCACCACATCTGATGTTTGACTGGCTGCCTGCGCATGAACCTGATCCTCAGGCACCTGTTCGCTCGTCAACACTTCTTCCGTGATTTTTTGATTTTGCTGGATATCTTCACTTGCTACGATTACTTCAACCATCGGAGTTTCCTCTCCAGAAGCACTGGAGTCCTGCTTGCTCATAATCGTGTAAAATAAAAGCGTGGTCATTAACCCAGAGATAACGGCCAATAATACGATCTTCTTCGGTTTCATTTAAAGTCTTCACCTACTCTACTAATCTAATGGCGTATGCACCGCGATCAGGCGTGGATTCTCCTCCAGCTGTCCCTGCTCCGGCCCGCTTTATAAAAATCCCGCTGATGGAATCATCATTTTTCCCCATCGGCTCATTGATATAAAAATAAGCAAAGCCCGTAATTTCTACACTTTTCAATTGATTGCTGGACTGGCTGTAGGGTTTATAAACAATGACTAACATAATTCTGGAGCAGTCTCGCTGAGTCACTTCTCCATCGGGGCAGTTACTCACACGGTAATCAACTCCGTTTCTAGTCGGTCCAGCGATATTACCCGTCTGCGTATTGATGATGTCCCCTACATTTAAATTTTCATCAAATCCATGGGTTAAACTCTCTTCATAAGATTTAGCTCCAGGGCCTTCAAGTGCAAGCACTCCGAAGTTTCCAGCTGTTGAATCCCCTGCATCCACCTTAAGCTGATACGTCTCTCCGTAGTTTAACGGTACGGACTCATCAACACCTAAAGGGACGACCCCTTTGGCTTCACCCATTGGATTTAAACCAGCTTTTGCATCCACGTTTACAAGTATGTTTTCAATTCCGAGAATGGAAGAGAAGAACAATGGAACATCCTTTTCAAGCTCAACGTGCAGCTCTTGATTATTTTCTACCGTCGACTGCCGCAGACTTTCTGTTTCTCCATGAGAGTCTAATACCTGAGTGACCACCGCATCGACAGAAGCCTGATCATTCACAATTTCCTGCGCTCCTGATAAGGCTGCGGCATTGGCCGTCTTTTGCAAGTGACTTTTAGACATAAATAAATGCCCCCCATCAATCACCAGTCCTGCAAGGATCAGTACCACTCCCATGGCCAGTGTCATAAGGACAATCGCGTTTCCACTTTCTTTTCTTGTTATATTTTTTAAAAATCGCTTCATTTTTCTCACCTTATTCAATCCGAATGGTTGAGCTGGTTTCTACTGTATAAGGAATAGATAGATCCCCAAGCGGCTGCAATAATCGCTCAGGATAAGAAATCGAAACCGTAACATAATCTCCTGTTTCACGACTGCCGCTTGAAGGCGTAATCGCTACTTCCAATTTAGAAGGGTCTCCCGCTGCGAAATGATTCTCTGCATAGGAGCGGATGGAACCATCTTCTTGTCCCAGCCCTCCAAGCCGAACCGACTCCTGCGTCACAAGCTCAAGCTGAAGATGAATATAAAGCACCCGTCCGAAATCAATAATCCCTATGACCAGTAAAAGGAGAATGGGCAGGGCAAGAGCAAATTCGACAAGCGACTGGCCATCCTCTTTTTTTACCATAAAGTGATCGTCCCCTCTGTCATTACCTGAAAGGCTGCGCCAAGCGCGATGGCTACACCGTACGGATAGCTGGCTGTGAGTGAACCTTTAGAAATACCGCCCGGAAGCTTCACCCCATTTTTAAAACTCGAAAAGTAGTAGATGATTGACTTTAGAACACCGCGGCGGAACAAAATAATGGCTGCCGCGATCAGCGCCCCAATGATGGTCATATATAGAAAGGATTGAAAAACAAAGCTCCCGCCTTTAAGAGCCCCAATTAATGCAAGCAGCTTCACATCGCCTGCTCCCATGCCCCCGAGGAAATAAGGAATCAGCAGCAAACTGAAACCGATCAAAAAACCAAGGAAAGAATAGCCTAATCCTCCCCACCCATCTGCTGCGAAGTGAATGATAAATGTGAGCAGCAAAGCGGGATAAATGACGTTGTTGTATATTTTTCTGTTTTTTATATCTGTGATCACGCAAATAAGTAAAATAAGAAGTAATAAAAAATTAATCACTCGGGCCATCCTTTCCTTCGTTTTTTGATTTTTATGAAAGGACCCTACTAAGAAATAGGGTCCTTTGGTTGATTCTCTATAGCTTACTTACTATTCGCCGCCACCTGGAAGTTGACCTGTTAAATTCTCGAACACACCTTGGATTTCTTCACCTAAAGTAGTTAATACAACAATGACTCCCACAGCGATAAGTCCTAAAATTAAGCCGTATTCCGTCATGCCTTGACCTTCTTCTTCGATAAATAAACCTTTAAATTTGTTTCCCATTTAAATCTCTCCCTTATTTATTATTAACTATGACTATAGTTCTGCCGTTTGATTAACTCACTTGCTCATTTTCCCCATTTACAAAAGCCAGGACTTGTCCTGCAGTGATCGAGACTTCCCTTATTCGTCCTGCAGGAAGCTCGATCACTGATTTCGCTCCTGAAAACCGTCGGCCGATCTTTCCGGGACTTAGATTTTCTTCGATTCCTATGACTTCTTTTCGTTCATTAAGATAGATTACATCAATGCTGTATGTCATAAAGAAGGTATGAATCGAAGGACAGGGGGCAATATGCAGCCCGGCATTTTCTGACAGGCTCTTTGTCATCATTAGTCCCTTTAGCCTTGCCCAGAAGGTGTACGCTGTTTTTAGATCTTGTACGATCAATTGATTGGTTTGACGATCAATGACCTGCAACGGATCACCTCCTGACTTTTGTTATGGTTCGTTGAACTCATGAGTGATCAACTTACAATCTCAATTATGCAGGTGTTCATTATAATATACTATCCCCTTCTGTTCCTGTTGTTCATTTCACGGATCCATGAGAAACCTTTCCTATATAAAGCTCTAATTGGGAAGGAGTCCTATAGCGGACTAGTCCTATTCTCCGTTCTGTGCAACAAAAAAACCTCCCGAAATGGGAGGTTTCAGCTAGGAGAGAAAGCTTAGATTTCTCTTCATTTATTCGAATGTATAAGTTTCTTGCCATCGATAGAAGAAAGGGTTTTAGGAAACTACTCCCTTTCCATGGGCGAATGATGTGCCTCCTCAGGCTTATGCCTTCCGGGGTCACACCTTATTCGTATCTCCCATAGGAGTGTCGACGTTTCCTAAAACCCTTTTCCATAATCAATCATTGAAGAAACAATCTGAGTTCTTATAGAAACAATATTTGCAGCTCAGTCTAGGATAGTTCCAAAGCCGAATTTGATAAAAGAAACGAAAAAAAGCGACTACTCCTGCGGGAACAGCCCGAGTCCGAAGACCCCACAGGAAAGCGGTCTTTGCTTTCCGAGGAGACTGAGGCCGTGCCCGCGGAAAGCGCAGGATGTTGACGAAGCGGCGAGGGCTAAAGACAGAAAAACCCGATCATTTTAATGAATAGATCGAGTCTTTCTGGGGGTTAATACAACTTCTAATTCGTATAGGATTGTTCATATTTTAATTGGTACACTTTTGATATCGCATGAGCCCGGTCAGGAACTTCAAGCTTTTGAAAAATCTTCGTGACATGGTTTTTCACGGTATGACCGCTGATATACAGTTCCTCTGCAATTTCCCGGTTGTTCAGCCCCTGAATAACTAAATTCAGAACTTCCTGCTCGCGTGGAGAAAGGTTCGTCTCCTCCTTAATAGGATCAATAAAAGACGTAAGCTCCTGCTCTCCCAGCTCATCCGATAGAGAAAATTCCTGTTCAATAACGTGTGATTCTTTAATAAAAGATATAAATTTTTGAAAAATAGCAGCTTCTTCACGTTCGAACATCCCTACGCTTCGTGTTTTTTCATACATAAGAATAATAGCAAATACTTGACTGTCTACGCTTGCTTCTTCCCACTCCTGCAACGGTTTCTCCATTAATCTTTTTCCTTCTTCAACAATCAAGGGAACCTTACTATCGGGAAAAAATTGTTCCAGAAAGCACCCCGTATAAAGATGAAGCTGGCAGGCACTAATAATATCTTTTATAATCGGGGCCGCTAAACCCAGTTTAAGTGTAAACTCCCTGGCTAAATTCTTAGACTCTTTAGCAATCAAATAAGCTTCTTCGTCGAATTGACTAATGGCTTTGTATAACGTTTCTACCTGCCCTGAGATCGTTCCTTCATTTTCCACTTTTGCGAGATGTAATGAAATCCCGCCAATAATCCCAAGCGTATGGAGGAAGGTAATGTGCTCCTTAAGATGCTGCGTAGATAACTCCTCCACACCTACACATAGCACTCCCAGCAGCCTGTCCCGATGGAATAAAGGACACTCAATGACTGTTCCACCCCACGGCGTTTCATTTTCTACTGGCAGCGAATCTTCGGACGTATCTTTGCTGGACGGACTGTAATAGCGGCTGACCACATCTCTCACATAATCTTTCGCTTGACCGGTCATATTGCCCCTGGCCACTAATTGAGCCTTTTCATCATCTTTCTCTTTTAAAACGACACACGAAAATGGGCCTTCTACTAAATTTAAGCTGATATCAACGAGAATATACAGGATCCGTTTTGTTTCCGGAGTAGAGGCCATCAGCTTGCATATTTCAACAAGAGACGACAGGCGGTTAAGCTGGTCACTATTCTCTTTTTGCAGATTTTCTGTTAACAGCTTCATCTCTAAAACACTGGCAAAAGCTTTTCCTAAATCTATGCTTTCCTTAGGAATGATTCCTTTTGACAGGCTTCCTCCGAATAAAAGAGATAAAGAACCATCATATCGGCTTATCGGAAAACAAAAAAGCGATCGAGGAAAGAAAGAGAACCTGTGAAAGAAATAAGATCTCGGATCTCTCTTAATGTCTTCCCAGTAGTCCGCCTTTCCGCTTATAAGCACACGACCGAGAAACCCTTCTCCTAAAGAAAATGCTGCACCCCGCAAAGAGTCGACCCCGTCTCCTGCAGCATGTGTCACACGGTATTCGTCTCCCTCTGCTTTCTCAGCTATCCCTAAAAAGTCATGGTCATGGTGACGGTCGCCAAACTTCTCGATCATGTCCTCTGTTCTATTGTTCATAGCTTGCCGCAGTAAAAAGCTATTAAAATCAGTAGAATCCTTCTCTCCTCCAAAACAAAGAGAGATAATTTTAGCCAGT
Source organism: Halobacillus andaensis (assembly GCF_014636475.1). GTDB lineage: Bacteria > Bacillota > Bacilli > Bacillales > Halobacillaceae > Halobacillus_A > Halobacillus_A andaensis. The sequence continues at coordinate 30,288 of NZ_BMEL01000004.1, read as the reverse complement.
TTATCCACTCGACAAAGCCATTCCTTTTTATTTTCTGAAGTAAGTACAGGCGTTTCCTCAATTAAATATTCCCATGTCACAGTTTCATCAACCTGCTGATTCAGTTTTTCTGCAACAAGCTTGCGAACGTTATCCTCAACCAGCACTCCACTCCACAAAAATAACTTACGCCCCCCTGTAATCTCGACAGGTACAACGACCATATGAATTCCTGGTAAAATGTCATGACTAACGGGAGCGGAAATGGTCCATTTTTCATTCAAGCTTTCTTTTATTCTTTCCATTAAGTACTCTTGTTGTTGATCCAGTAATTGATTACAGAGAGCATTCTCTCCTTTGATCGGTGTGACCAATTCTCCGCTTTCATCTGTAATAATCACCGTTAAATCATACTGACAGGCATAGGTCTCTTGAAGCTCCTCTACTAGTTCAATGTTTTCTCTCATGAACGATCAAACTCTTCGGTAATAACCAATTCCGTAGTAACAACAGGCTCTTTGTAACGGAATAGAGGAGAGGATTCATCTCCTGACTTTTGTAAAATGCCCTGCTGCACCAGCCCTTCTACAATGGATTGAAGATCCTCTGATTTTCTGCCTAAGCGCGTTCCTATGCCTGTCATCGTTTCATTCATATGAGGATTCGATTGAAATAGCATCGTGCATTCCAACTGTAATGGCAGCGATTCCTTTTTCACCATTAAACTCCTCCCTTCTTCGAAAATGAAAGGGATCCCCTTCCATTCATTATGATCTTCTAGGAGAGCGAAGATTTCTTGATTTTCCTGCAATGGCTCTGTTACATGTTCAATCATTCCAACACCTCCATAAAGTTATAAAGAAGCAATCTGGCTCCATTACTATTTATAGATAATAAGGTGTAACCCTATATTATCTTAAAAACTGAAAGATCTATATCCCCTACTGTTCCCGTATTCAAATCTGTCCTCTGTTCCCTAAGGAACGTATATGTATGGATTATTTTCCCCTACCCTTCCTTATACAAAATCAACCAAAAACACTGAAAATTAGATCTATTTCATTAATTTTCTGTGCCATTATTCAATCGAACAAACAAAACAGCCCTGGTTTTAAGCACTAAAGAACCAGGGCTGTTTTGTTTATGGATGATAAGAATAACTGTAGAAGGATACCTGTGTAAATCCACCATTTATTTAATGAGGTATAATATATATGTGCTTAAGAGTATCGTTCCATTTGACAGGTTATGAGCAATAATTGGAGCGAGAAGACTGCGAGTATAATGAAACGTAATCGAGTAGAATATCCCCAATACGAAAGCCATAATGAGTTGAGGGATATTATAGTGAATAACCTCAAATGGAAAAAGACTAAAATGAAAGTGTGCAAGAGTAAATATAAGAGCAGCAACTACTCCAGCCAAAGGCAATTCTATGCCTCTTATCTTATAAACGTTCGTCAAATAAACAGCTAAAAAAGTTTGAATAAGACCGCGAAAAAGTATCTCTTCTGAAGTACCCGATACTAACCACATAAAGCTTAAATGACCAAGTGCATTGATTGGTGTTAAACTATAATTTAACGATGGATCAGGGTAGAAGAAAAACTGAATCATCAAGCTAATTAAAATAAAATAAACAACATAATAAAAAATGAATTTCTTTAGTATTTTTATTGAAAGTTTAAAGTTATAAAAATTAAAGCCCCACTTTTGAATTTTCCCTCTTGAAAAGATAACAATTAGAAGAATGGCTAATAGAAGTTGTATGAAATGATGTTCCATTTTCCTAATCCAATCCATATCAATTTCTTTCCCATTAATCGGGAGAAAATCATATAAAGCAGCGTTAACCGCGATAAACTTAATACCATAATAGATGACTAGCATAAATCCTATTGCAGCAAGTCCCTTAACTCTATTATTCATTCCGTTTTTCTGCATACGATCAACCTTCCCCTTGCGTTAGAACACTATTAGTACAGATACTAAAATGATCTACTTCCTCTAACAAGAGTACCTACTGCTATCATAGCAAAAACTAGATGGCAAAAATAGTTTGCCTTTGAACTTTGTCATTGTTCCCTATAAACAATCCAGTAGGGTCTACTGCGTGTTCATTTAAAGTTACGGTACCTGATCCTCACTACAAAACTTTAGTACAGGGAATGCCACACACGAATTTATGCCGCTTTTTACAATCGAAGAAAAACAGCCGTGATTCTATGCACTAAAGAACCAGGGCTGTTTTGTTTGTGAATTACTATTCTTTTTGATGGTATATAACAAAATTTGTTAAGTATAGATATATCCCAATAGGGTAAAAGTAACCATCTTGCCTGTAGGGCATGTTCATAATTAATATGAACTCAGATCCCCATAGCATGCTTTACTTCATATCACCCCTCCAAAATAGGGTTCGACTATTGAAGGGCGGTTTCAAATTTTAATCGGCTTCCATGGGTCTCTCTTTATAAAGAGACTCATAAAGCTCGAAAGTTTCTGCATATAAATGGGAAGCCCCATGTTGTATTTCGTATACTTCGTCTGTTGATTCCCCATTCTCGAAGTTTACGACCAGCCCTTTCCCTTCACTTGTTAAATCGATAAATAACTTATTTTCACGATTCTTTGAATGGGTCACCGTAATAACAAGTAAATGATCTTCGCTTGCATATTCCTTGCTCAGCTCACTTATATGAGATGGTGCTACTCGTTTATAAAGATTTCTCAAGCACAGCTAAAACGATAAACATAAGGAAAAAAGAAAGCAAAAATGACATGATCGATGTTATGATTCTCTTTTTAAATGAAACCGTATGATATTGTTTATACACATACACTAAAAATAACAGGGCAAGCGCATAAAGGAAGTACGACCCCAAAAATGGGATGATTGGATGTAAATGAACGAATGATCCGTCATGATTTTCTAACAGCACTTCACCTATTAATACAATGCTAAATAAGATCGTTTGATAAAAAACCAGTAAAAACATTGACATAAAAGTCTTAACACCACCTTCTAAATCTCCCTTTCCCTCATCTTATGTATCGATTCGATCACTCTTTTCCCATCATAAGCGTTGTGCCTTAGTATGAGGTAACGAAATACAAGTCCCCTCTTTTTATACGTGCACCTCTTCTTGATTAGCAAACTTTTTCTCCATCACTTCTGCCACTACATATACGACTCCAATAAAAAGAATATGAGAATTTTCATACCAATTAAATACCGTCTCTCTCAGCAATAAATAGATAAGCACAGAGACAGCCGTTGAACCGAACGATAGAAAAATAGCTTTTTCACAGGCAGATTAATGAAAAAACCTAGTAAAATAATCAACGTCAGGATGATTAAACTACAAGTATAAAAAATAATATCTTCTAACAGCGGATGAACAGGCAGGAACCTAAGCAAATACAGTACAATCCCCACTAAAAAACCTAGCCCCACCATCGTAAAAGTCCGAATATATCCATGATTTCTCATGTAGCGCATGAAATTTTCCAGCACACAATCACTTCCTAAGAACTTAATTGAAAGAGGAACGACCTTCCCCATTCTCATTACAACCGTAATTCTTTCTCCTACTGTACTAACTTTATAGCAAGTTATCTATATAAAATATTCTACTCTGTATTATAAAAGCGGCTTTATAAAAACGAACCAAACTCCAATACCTGTACCTAATAAACCTCCGACTAGATACAAGAGCTTTAAAAGCCAATAGTTAAAGCTTGCAGGAAGAGGAGTAATGATATCTTTAACAATTTCGTATGATTTGCCGTAAAAGAATTGGTACCGGGTCGTATAAAAAAACATGTATACACAAGAAACACCAGTCACCAAGCTTAGAAGGCCACCTACTAAATCTCCCATCTTTATTCTCCTTTAGTTTTCACGTAAGACTTTGAGCGGCCATATAACCGCTGCTTTATTATTGACTTGAGTAGAAGTGCCTGACCCCCACTGCCTTAACGCTTTAGCAGAGCAGGGGTCAAGCACCATATTACTGGTCCTTCACTTCCGTCAGGCAGTTGTCTTCATTGTAATTATAAAATATACTTAAATAATATAATGATTGTGAGGTCTTGCTAAAATGGAAAAAGACTTTATTGAGATAGGTTCAAAAAGAATACCATTATCCGATATTAAAAATTATGAAATAACCACTGAACAGCTAAAACGGACATACACAGAGAAAAAAAAGCGCAATTGGTTTGTACGTATCATTTTACTATTAACAAACCCTGGATTTGTTAATGAACCAAATGAGGTTGTAGTAAGCCGTCGAATTCCTTTTGATGTAATGATTATTAAAACTTTTCAGGGAGTTGAATATAGGTTCTCAAAAAATGAATATGTCTTTGATATTCAAGAAAAAGCAAGAGAATTGAACAATTATTTACAATAAATGGATGAAGTTTTTTTAAAACGCGAGCTTTAGTTAAAGGTTTACTTAATAGATATCTCGGCACTTTTACATTGAAGTGCCTGACCCCCACTGCGTTAAAGCTTTAGCAGAGCGGGGACATGCACCAAAACAAGAACTTATTCATTCTTACCGGACCATTTTAATAAGCTTTTCGCTGCTAGAGATTCGGTTAAGAAAACAACAATTAGTTTTATAAAAAACTCTACTCCTGAAAACAGTACTTCTATTAGAAAATAAACTCCCGCACACGCGGTTACAGTTAATACAGTAAAAACAATTCCTAAAGAAGCTGGTTTTATATGAGAAAACTTAGTAAAGTAAGTGGCTAGTGAAAAAGAGCTTACAATTACTAGAGTTCCTATAACTTTAAATTCCAGCGAACTATAACTTGCCACGAAAAAAATACCCAATGCCAATAATAGATAGATTACTACTAGTGGCAATAATGGATAAGTATTGCTGTATGTAGCATTAGGCACTATTTTTTGTCACCTCCATTACTTTTTTAAAACAAGGGAGTATGCCCCCCCCCTTAATTATTTGATTCAGCAATTGAATAATTTAATATTTTCCTAGTCATGTTACAACTTCATTAGTACTAGAAGAAGGATCTGATGTTCATTTAGATACTTTCCTTTTAATGAATATAGATTCCTTTAGTTAATCCCAGTTTTGCATTGATTAGTAGGACTATTTATAACTTAACATCATAAAATATAAGCCTGCATTCAGTAAAAGTGCCTGACCCCCACTGCCTTAACGCTTTAGCAGAGCGGGGGGCAGGCACCTTATTTATGACCCCTCTGCATTAAAGCTTCAGCAGAGCCAGGTCAGGCATCATATTAATAAACAGCAGTGAAATAATTACCTATTTTTTAAGCAGAGTCTACTTTATCAACAAACTTCTTTTCCATTCCTGCCGCCACTAAATAAACGATACCGATAAAAAGGATATGTGAATTTTCATACCACCTTAATACTGTCTCTGTAAGTAAAAAGTATATAATTAAAGAAATAGTCGTAGAACCGAAAGATAGAAGAAAAGCTTTAATTGAAGGAACATTTATAAAGAAACCTAATAAAATGCCAATAGTCAGTACAATTAATACAGTAGTATAAAATATAATATTTTCAACAAAGAGACTTACCTGCAATAATCTAAGTAGATATAATACGATCCCCAATAAAAAACCTAAACCCACAATAGTGAAAACCCGTACATATCCATGATTTCTCATGTAGTGCATGAAAGTTTCTAGCAAACAACCACCTCCTAATCATTTAATTGAAAGGGGAACAAATTTCCCTTTTCAAATCACAATTTTAATTTTTTACTAACTCCTGCACTAAATGCATTGGTGACTATTGAACTTATTAACTTATCTCCAATTCTATAAAAAGCTACCCATTTATTAGCTGGAGGATTTGATGCCCATCCAGCGACCTCCCATTTTATATCAAGATATACTCCGTAAGCAATAGATCCCGCTGCTCCAACTCCTACAGCTCTCCCTAGTGCACCGCTTACTGCTGAAGTGGAGTAGAAGTGCCTGACCCCCACTGCCTTAACGCTTTAGCAGAGTGGGGGGCAGGCACCATATTTAAAACTTTCTAGTAAAAATAAAATTACATGTCAGAGAGTCCATAACGACATTAATGATTTTTAAAACTGGACCTTATGATCCGGATTTAGTCCGGCAGTAAACCATTTCACAGAGATCCTAAGAAGATTCTTCAAAGTACAGGTGAGTTTTGGGTTGTAGTTCCTGAAGCTGGAGAAGACCAAAACGGACTTTTCATATTCATTTTACTGGATCGACAATAGATAAAACTGCCCATCACTATTTCTCTTTTAGTGATGGGCAATTTCCATATGGACGAGCCTTACCGCTTACATTGATTAGTTCCTCGTTACAATCTTTTAAACAATTCGATAATGAGAAGTGTCCCTGAAATCAAAAGAATGCCTGTAATTAATACGAATAAAAGACTTTTTCTAAGAAATAAACCTTGTTCAACTAATGCTGTCATTAATCGTGAGATAAGCGTACTGTATACAAGCAGCACAACAATACATGAAAGTATTCTTACCATAACCTCACATCCAACCATCCGTTATTTTTCTTTGCATCAGTTTTGTCTAGCGCTCTTGCGATCGCTGTCCCAATATCTAGTGCGTTTAGAACGGTAGTTACTATAGTTCCAACGGAAGCTCCTAATGCATTTAATCCCCAAGCTGAAAGTTTGGACCTTATTGATTTAGTGAAAATTTTTCCCGCTTCTTCTGCACCCTTTCTCTTGAGGAAAGACGCAAAAGCTCCAGCACCGCCGCCAACAATTGCTCCAATTATGGTGTTAAATATAGCACCTGCCCATTTCACAGTTACTATACTAACTGTATAGAATCCAGAAGGATCTATATTCATCACCGGGTTGTTTTTTGTATAAATATATTGGTTCACACTCAATGATTCATCCGCAAACCCATGAAAAGTATCTCGAGTAATAAACCTCCCTGTATCTGCATCATAGTACCTCGCCATCAGATAGTATTGATCCGTCTCTTCATCATACTGATACCCTGCGTAACGATACGGGTTCTCTTCCGCCATTTCTCCGGATTGGTCTAGAATATTCCCATACGAATCGTAGTCATACTCTGCGACCACTTCTCCGCTTTCATTCGTAAGAGAAGTCACATCTCCGTGGCCGTTGACATGATAATAATACGTTTCTCCGTCCTTCGTCATTGTGACAGGCTGATCATTTTCATCCCATGTGTATTCAGCGATGACCTCATTGTCTTCGTTTGTCTCATACTGGACGTTGTTACCTTCATAGTGGTAGTTGATGGTGCCTTCATCCGTTACTTTCTTCGTCCGTTTCCCATCATGATCATACGCATATTCCGCAATGGTAGAACCATCCTGATCCTTTACTTCCATCAGGCGGTTGTCTTCATTGTAGACAAATTGATGCTCCCCATTGTCCAACAGGTTGCCATTTTCATCGTAATCAAAGGCTTGACCATCCTTGTCTGTCAGCTGGTTTGCCTCATCATAAGCATATTCGACCGTCTCTGAGTCTCCGTCTTTAGTTTCTGTTTTTTCCGTACGGTTTCCAGCATCATCGTATTCATACGTAATAGTGGTGCCGTCCGTTAAGGTTTCTTTCTTCAGCTGATCGAGTGCATCGTATTCATACTCAATCGTGCCCTCATCCGTTTCCACGCTGGTACGGTTGCCGTTTTGATCGTACTCATATTCATACGCACCAATGGTTTGACCATTGCCATCATCGTTTGAGATTTCTTTGAGACGGTTGGCGGAATCATACGATAAGCTGGTGTGACTGTTGTTGCCTCGGTCAATCGCCGCCGGGTTTCTTCGCTCATCATAAGTGAAATCCGCAAGGCGCTCTCCGTCACGGGAGATCGTTTCTAATTGGTCCAGCTTATTATAGTCATAGTCTAATGTAAAGCTGCTGTCGCTCGTGTCTACGCTCTGGGAAGTTTTGTTGCTGTTGCTATCGTATTTATAGCTGGTTTCATTCCCTTTTCCGTCCTGTTTGCTCGTCATACGGTCATTGGAATCATAGTCATACGTTTCTTCCGTATCACCGGAGACACTCGTTAAGTTGCCGGATGGATCGTAATCAAAGGACCATTTTTCGTCTCCATTATAAGAGATCGATTCTTTTCGGTCCAATTCATTGTAGGCTTCTGTCACCTGATCCCCATTCGGTTGATTGGTATCGGTTAATTCACCATTTAAGTTATACTCAAACTTCGTTTCCTGATCCAAAGGGTTGGTATAGGACGAAATTTGATCGGTTTCATGATAGTCGTACGTAGATTCATGTCCTTTGGCGTCCGTTACGGAAGTGCGGTTGCCATTGTCATCATGTGTGTAGGAGGTTTCATTTCCTCTCGCATCGATCACGCTGGTCAACTGGTTCTTCTCATCATACTCATATTCGGTTTCATTACCCTCAGGCTTCGTTTCTTTTGTTTTGTTTCCTACTTCGTCATAACTAAAAGACGTCTTATTGCCTAAAGGGTCTTCTTCTTGCGTTTGGTAGCCTTCATAATCGTACGAATAATTCGTACGTGAGCTGCCTTCTTCTAGACGGATTCCGTCAAAGTAAGCTTCGCCCGTCTGATCATAAAAGTAATAATACACATCGACAGATTCATAGGCTTGTTCCGGGTCAAATTCTGCCGCGACGTGCTGCCACCCGTCCTTTTCTGGTTTAAAGTCATTGGCATTTGTCCAGTCAGTTGACCCATCCTCGTAATTAATTGCTACTTGAAGGTTGTAGTATCCTCCATCAGGGTCGGCACCCTCCTGCATGGACCAGCCGGAAAGGGTAAGCTTGGAGTCTTTATCTCCAGAAACGTTGATTCGCTGTTTAATATACTTGTCTTCATCCTCTTCCCCCGTCAGGCGGAAGGCTTGGTCTCCCGTGTAGACGTAATCATCGTCATTAACCATTTTGTCATCGCTGGTGACATTATCTGTCGTGCTCCAGTCTTCAGGAATGCCTTCGTCCTCGCCTTCTCGTTCAAAGCTCGGGTTTTCGATCAGGTTGTAAGCACTGGAGACGGAACTGTTCTCTACTTGCAGACCGTCAAAGTAAGCCGAGCCTTCGCCTTCTTGAAGTTCCATTTCCAGTTGAATTTCATTGGCATCCTCAGGTACATCCTGTAAAGGTGCTTGCACGCGATGCCAATCTTTTGTTTCCTGGACAGTGCCGACGGTTTCAGTGGCTACTTCTTCCCCATCATTGTAATAAACCGCATGTAGACGTGCCTGCCCTTCGAGATCCTCTGTTTTTACGTAGCCACTGGCTGTCACATCCGTTTCAGGGTCCATCTCCAGTTTCTTCTCAGACACAACTTTAGCGTCTTCAGAAGGGTCTTCTATTTTAATACTTTTCTCACCGAAACGAGCTTCATCACTCCAGGAAAAGCCTGCTTCGCCCTCTTGATTCCACTGTTGCGGCCAGTTGCTGTCTCCGTCTTCTTTTTCAAAGTTACTATTGACCACTAAGTTATCAGCAGCCCCGAGAGGATGGGTTTGATATTGTACACTTCCCGTCTCATTGTAACGAGTGGCCTCCGATTGCAAATTGGAATCCGTAGATTCTGTCTGATTATTTTGTTCATCGTAATCTTGAGAGCTTACATTTCCATTGTAGTCCTCTGCTTGAACCTGGTTGTTTTGATCATCGTACTGGTAAGCTGACGTTTCACTTTCCGGCAATTCATTATTGGTAATATTGCCGTTCTCATCATACTCATATTGATAGGCTTTTGAACTGTCCTCTTCGTTTTCGTTTGGCTGCACCACTTCCGTCAGGTTGTTCTGGTCATCATACTCATAGGTGGTAACCGCCTGATTGTCTTCATCTAGAGGGTTTTCTTTCACCTGAACGACGTTACGATAGTCGTTATACGTATAATCTACACGGTGATCTTCTCCATCAGTCACGGACGTTACTTGTTCATCGCGATCGTAATCATAAGTGGTTTCACTTGTTTTCTCTTCACCGTCTACAGTCATAGGAGAGGCGATTTTTATCAGACGTTCAGATTCATAAGAGTAGGAGCGCGTGTGATTTTCCGGATCCGTTTCTTTTTGCAGCAGTGAATCCTCTCCATACTCATACGACTTCGTGTGACCTTCTAAATCTGAAGCACCAGTTAATTCGCCGTCGCTGTAGTTATAATCTAAGGTTCTCCCATCAAAATCTTCAATCGTTTGAACATTTCCATCCTCATAATCAAGTGTTGTTTCTCTGCCGGCAGCATCCGTAATTTTTGTTAACTCATTGTCACTGTTGTACGAATACTCCGCTTTATTGTTGTTCGTGTCTTCACTATATATCAGAAGGCCGTCTTCATTAAATTTCCACTCTGTGCCATCTTTTTTCGTGATCGTGTAACCGTCCGATTCTTTTTCTAAATCCAGCTGTAAGCCTCCAGCAGCTTCATATCCACCGCCGACTTTGTTACCAAAGATGTGTCGCGTATTGTCTTCATCGATAAAAGTGATCGGACCTTCTCCTTCGTCCACAATTCGCTTATCCAGGTTACTCCACCATCCGTTTCCAAACATCCCCGAAACATCCGCTTTTCTGCTGTTATAGGTACGGGTGATTTCCGTATCCGGCCCTCTGCCTGGTATGGAAAGGTCCGTTTCCTGTCTCATCAGATTTCCGTTGGCAGGATTGACTTGATCATCTGTTTGCATCCAGAAATCCTCTTGGCCGATTGGATCCACACGATAATTAATCTTTAAGCGCGGTCCGTTGGCATCATTACTTTTACTATTAAATTTACGGTACAGCTCTTCTTCGTCTTCATGCTGCAGCATGACTCCGTTATTCGCTTCAGTGCCGTTATACCAGCCCGTCGTAAGATCTGTAATGTCCCAGCTCCAGTATTCATCAGAGGCATTATTTGTTACGGAATCTTCTTTGGAGTCAGCTGTTTCAGGTCGATCCTCCCAGGTCACTTCATCATTCCAATTCTCTTCGATCCCATATAAATCGACGGTAGAGTCATTCGTACTTTGTTCGGTTTGATAAAGTTGGAAGTTTGCTTCTTCGATTTTACTATCGCTCGGAAGACTCGGTAAGAAGAACTTCGTTAAGGAACGAGTTTTCTCATAATAGTCATCGTGCCCGCTCAATGTATACGAATTACTAGAAAAAACGGAATCTTCAAATGCACTGGATATGTAATTATCCTGAATGACATCAGGGTGTGATATCGTCGGATCAATCGTTAGCGGATACTTGATATCTGGATCATCAAGGTAATCTTCATCAACTACTACATCCACATACGTTTTCCCCTGCTCTTCGACTAATTCTAAGGTAACCGCATCTGCATCTTTTTCATTCGCATCGGAGATAAATGGACGCTCCATTTTCCAAGCTTTCTTGCCATTCTTTTTCTCTAAGTAAATCGTGCCGTCTTCTTCCTTCACTTCAAGTCCGCCGGTTTTTACTTCAAACCGAAACTTATGATCGTCCGGACGTTCGTGAAGGACAATGTCTTCTTTGACACCCTCGCCTCTCGCTTCATACACTAAATCAGCGTCAGGAAAGGCATCTTCATATGTAATCTTATTCCCATTGGTTTTTCCCTTCACATTCTTCGCATCGACAGGCGTCAAGGAAAGGTTCGTATCCCCTTCTTCAATGGTGACTAAATTCCCAGCATTTGTACTTTTCCCAAAGGAAGACTGGAACTTATTTGCCCCGTTTACAACCTTGCTATCTTTATTGGGGTGATTTTTCAATTTGTTATCAATTTCTTTAAATTGTTTACCGTTATTATCTTTACCGGACGTCTCATAGTAAATCGGATCTGCGGAAATCTCTTCTGTAAAACTTCCATCCGGGTTATAGTAACGAGTTGAAAATTCTGTCCGCTGATTTTTCAGCTCTATACTTTCATCTGGCCGTTTATCAGGGAGCTCGCCCCGATCAGGCTGCACTTCTTCCTTCTTGCTTTGTCCCCGCTCTGATTTTCCCGGTGCAGCCAATGAAATGCTTGGCGCGATCAGAGAAAAAACTAAACAAAAAGATAATATTACGGCTAATGACTTTGAAAAATATTTCTTCAACATCAAATCCTCCTTTTAATATTTTTGTAACTTTTTTGTCATCTTCTTGACATAGTTGAAACCCTAACATCCATAAATTTTCCCAACAACAGGGTTTAGAAAGATTAATAAAAATTGACTATTGCCAACTAAATGATTTGTTTTACTTTTTAACCAAAATATGGATGTAGATGCTATAAAAATAAGAGCCTTTATTTAAAGACTCTGCTTTTCCTTGCGTGATATCACCGATTTAACAACAGGAATAACTTTTCCATCGGCTTTATTCGAGCTTAATAAGCAAATCAGCATTATTTCTGACTTTTAAACTAGAATAATTAGAATGACCTATCAATTCTGCTCGCTTTCTATGTTACCATGGCCCCGTTCGCTTTTTTGTGTGAACAGGGAAAAGGTACTAGAAGGGAGAATAGTGGATGAAGATAAATAGGTTTTGGATCATTTTTTGCTCATTATTCATAACAGCAGCAATGACGGTGCCATTATCAGTTTCAGCTGAGGAAAAAGATCTACAGACGACTATACATATTGTAGAGGAAGGCGAATACTTATCGGTCATCGCGCAAGAGTACGATGTAACCATGGAGGAAATCGCAGAAGCTAATGATATGGAGACCACCGATTATCTTTATGTCGGGCAAGAACTGGTAATCCCTGTGGAAGAAGAGATCATGGATCTTTCGCTTCCATTAGAACATTCGGAGGAACGCACGAAAGAAGTCACTCATGTGATGACTCACTTCACTTCAAACGCCGCTTTGACACCGCAGAATCCATACAGTGTGAATGATATATATGACAATTTTGTCGATTACGGCGTCTCCGCTCATTACATGATAGGACGAGATGGAGAGATCTATCAGCTGGTCGATGAAGACCGTGCAGCTTTTCACGCAGGGGAAGGTAGCCTTTCAGGGTTTCCCGAGTATGACAACGATATGAATCAACGATCGATTGGAATTGAATTATTAGCTGTCGGAACAGAGGAGGAAATGGCCTCCATGATGTCCACGGAAGCGTACCATTCAATAGATTCCTCTGACATTGGATACACGGAAGATCAGTATAAAGCATTAGATGAGTTGTTAGAAGGTATCGAACAGCGCAATCCCGACGTTCAAAGGGACAGAGATCACATCGTCGGCCATGATGAATATGCACCGGACCGAAAAACAGATCCTGGCTCCCTATTTAATTGGGCTGAAATCGGCCTGAGTGAAACGAGAGATGACACTCAAGTCCATACAGTAAAAGAAGGCGATTATTTATGGGGGATAGCCAACGAGTATGGAACGACTGCTGAAGCCGTCGCAGAAGCTAATGATATGGATACACAGGATCCTTTATGGGTAGGAGAAGAGTTAGAGATTCCTGAATAAACGACAAAACGGGTTGGAACAAAACTGAATATAGAGTAAAATCATCCGAACGATTCCGTCGAAATCCGTTCGGATGATTTATGTTTTAGAGATTTACCACAGATCCTTCTACTCAAAAAATATTTACCTCCCCTCATTGTAAGAATCGATAGCTACACAAACGAATTCCGGTAAAAGTGCCTGATTCCCACTCCCTTAACTCTTTAGCAGAGCAGGGGGCAGGCATCATATTACTATCATTTTTCTTCTACTATTCTGCCACTCGATCTTATCAGTAAATTAATATACCTCAGAAAAAATTTACATTGAGTCAACATATTACATTAATTCCCTTAATAATGTTTGATTACAATAATAGATAGTTAGGATCTTACTTGAGCTGATGATTCGTTTAGTAAAAACAAAGGAGAGAGCTAAATGCACATAGACTTTCATACCCACGCAAATCTATCAAGGAAATCACCCATTACTCTAGATGAATTTATTAAAAAAATGGAAGAAGCAAGCTTGAATGGACTAGATGCGTTAGCTTTGACGGAAAATGTAAACCACCCTAATTTTACTAACCTTTATAACATGCTCGATCACAACTTCTCTTATGAAAATGATTATTATGATGTAAATGGCCTAAAAGTGTTTCCTGGCATGCAAGTTGATGTTAAAGACAAAGGGAGCTTTTTAATTATTGCTAATCGGGAAACTATCAAGCTCATTTATAAGAAGCTAAGTCTTCAAGAGAATGAGATCCACGCGGACGAATTGATGGAATTAATTCACCATAATCATGTATTGAAGATTGCAGCTCACCCTTTAAGACAATCCAATCCCTGGCTCCATCATAAAGAGGAAACCTTAAAACAGTTTGATGCTCTCGAAATTAACGGAAAAGACTTATACAGATATGGGAATACTATGAAAACTGAAATGGAAGCTTTAGCTTCTCACCTTCAAATCGGGGCTGTGAGCGGCAGTAGTGCTGATCAGCGTTTTCACTACGGATGTATCTTTAATGAAATTCCAGAATGTACAACCATTGATCAGTTGAAAAAGGCTATTCTAGAAAAAGAATATAAAGTTCACGTTTCACCTTTCTTACACCCTAAGATAAAAGCGGCTAATTTTGTAAGCATGTTTTTTAGAAAAAAAGCTGTTTAATAAAACATGAGTAGAAGTGCCTGACCTCCACTGCGTTAACGTTTTAACAGAGCGGAGGTCAGGCACCATATTTTTTGTAAGACTCGATAACCAAAAGTCCGCCGCTCAACAACAATTATGGCATAGAAGTTACCGCGATATGTATTAAACCTGTTACGATAAGCAAAAACACCATAAAGGAAGTTGAATACACTACTAGTTTCTTCAGAATTCGATTTTCTTTAACTTGTTTATAAATTAAAAAACCTGACACAGTGAATAATAATTAAATGGATACACCCGACTGGGAAAATAAATACGATGAATTTGATATCCAAAGCAAAGTAACATTAACAGCCAAATAAATAAGCAGTAAACCCCAAGTGAATCCTTTCATCTTTTCTCCCCTTATCTATATCAGCTATTACTTTTCTTCATAATGTAAAATGGCTAAGCAAATCATTCCAATTGATAAAAAGGTGATTGGGCCGCTTCCTTCTATAGACCCTTGAATAACCAAAACAATTGTTGCTATACCAATTCCTAATGGAACTGCTCTTAGAATAGGTCTAATCCATTTCCTGAACATTCTTGACCGCTCCCTCCGATATCACTTTTGCAAGATAATTAAACTGTAACATTGAGTCTTCTATTCTACTGCTCCGTTCGTTAAGTAAGCGATACCCATCCCTTTCGATTTTTCCCCTGGACCTGTTCCCAATCCGACCGAAAAACCCATCATTGTTACCTCCTCTATAGCACTTATGATAAGATGGACCCCAAGAAAAATAGTATTTTTTATTCAATGGAGGAAGTTATGTCACAGATTATTTTCTTTGTTTTGCTTATATCCGCGTTGATTCTTTCTGTTTATTTAGCTCTAAAGGTTTCAAGAACTTTAGTAAAGAGGGGGACTCGTCTGTCTGCAGCGAGATTGGTATATAGTATCATCACGGGATGTGCAGTTAGTGCTTTTATGGTTGCAATGTTGTACATAGATAGTAAGGGGTTAAAAGGGGCTTGGATTCTATTTTCAGGCAATGCAGCTATTTTTGGATTACTTGCTTTTTTGACTAGCAAAGGTACGCAGCGATACAGAAGAAAAGGGACTTTTTCCTTTAAAAAGGTTAAATATGACTTGCTGCTTGCTGATATAAACGTAAAAAAACAGTTTAAAAAGCTGCCAAGCAAGTCAAAAAGAGCCTGGCGGGATATGGTGCAGGAAAGTAAAGGACTGGCACTAATAGTTGTACTCTGCTTTGTTGTTCCTTTCCTTATGGCGGTGGTCGCCTTCTTTGTAGAATTCCTTTAACCATCCGATTTGAAATGCAGGAAAGAATGCTTTACATAATGGCTCTGTTAACGTTTAGTTTCAGCTTACTTACAAGGAAGAACTCCTGCATGTGATGGAAGTTCATCCTTGTAAGTAAGCTTATTTACCAAACGTCCCCGATTCGTTCTCAAACTTCAGTTTCTACCAAAACTTGTTTATAAATCAAATAACTTGATACCGCACCTATGGCTATTAATAAGAAAGCAAAAATATTAATTGTCGTGAAGTTCACGATGTAGTCCTCTTGAGAATAGCTGCCTGCTGCGGCAGCCTGATAAGCAGCCCTCCCCAGCATAGGGAGGATCTTACTCAAAATGCCGGTTACAAATAACGTACAAACTCCTAGTATGACAAGTAAATTACTAAAGAAAAAAAGCACCTTATTCATATCAACTTCTCCTTCCCTGTAAGTTTCATTCCACTCATTCCTTTTCATATGTATAGAATATTAAGTTCCTTTGTTACACTTCGATATAGAAAACGTCAATTCCTTCCAATTCCCAACAAAATATGAAAACTCAAGTTTTGTTCCAACTTTAAATTTAAGCTGCCAGACTCTAGTAGAAGTTAGAGTCATGGCAGCTCTGATGTTTTGATTTATCTATGTTCCTCCAAAAAGCGGAGATCATCTTAATACATTTGATGGTGTTTCATTTTTCTTTCGTTGATGCGATCACTGATTAATCGGGCACGCTTAGCCGAACGATCTCTAGCTTCCGGCGCCATTTTTTCAAATGAGATCACAAAAATTAAAAAGTTAATTCTCATCGTTTATTCCTCCTATGTGATTGTCACTAAGCGGAATCCTTCTCCGCATTTAACCAATTCATAAATTCAATTCTCAATAGTTCTGTCATCGTTACACTCCCTTTCTTAAATAATAGTTTTGGCACTTGCTTTTCGGTCAAGCCATTGATCATGAGCACTGTGTCGGTAACCGGGCAGCGGTGAATAATTTTGTTTCTTTCGCCGGGTCACGCGAATCGTAAAAATAAAGAAATGCATCGTCATTATTGGTCACCTCCTTAAACTATTATAAATTTATATCAAAAGAGTAATATTACTCTTTGATTCCATAAGAAAAAGCCACAGGTGTCCTGTGGCTCTGCTTTTAAAGCTCTTCGTTTATGAAGGCGCAAAAAAGCCACAGGTATTCTGTGGCTTTGCTTTAAGCTCTCCGTTTGAAGACGCAAAAAAGCCACAGGAATACAATATGCATGACCTGCGGCTGTTATGATCCTATTTTTAGAAAGATATTTTAGGGTCTAATAAATAGCGCAGGTCGATTTAGTTGTACAGTTTGATTCAAAGTTAAAGTTTTCATCATTGGTTTCGACCTCGCTTTCTGATAATTTTTTCTTACTCTGGAAAATTATATACGAACTCCACCTTAAAGTAAAGCCTATTTTTCAAAAAAGTCATACAAATGAAAATTATGTTCCTGTCAGAACGTAACCCGTTTTAAAACGATATGTCACTCCACTTAGGTTTATTCCTTTACCTTTTAATCGACTTCGGCCCCCATTTAAAGAAGACACGTTTTCAAAACATATCTTAAAACAGCATGAAAGTGAATGCATAACTTAAGAAAAATGTTGAAATGATGCAGCCATCGCCCCAGCCCGTTTAATAGTCTTGGGACGAAAAGATATTCGGTTAAGTAAAAATGATCTGCAACATTGAATAATTCTTCTTTAGACACGCTATCTTCATAAGTAATAAATTCGTAGTAAATCTCATCTTTTTCCCATTTTTATATCTTGGAATTTTATTCTTATCTCTCCATATTTGCCCTTAAGGTTCTCGTTTATCTTTACACTTTCTTCTGTAAAATCAAATGCATTTTGATCTTTACAGCACTAAAAGTAGTCTTTCCTTTGTCTTAACCTATAAAGGTCAAAGAGTTATCTTTCCCTCCACATATGCTTCCCACATCCACTTTTATTTTGGAAGGATGATAAGGAAGAACTTTAGGAATATCAGGGGTAAAACAAAGGTCGGCGCCTGACCCCCAGTCCTTTTTTAACACTTACCATCGGCACATTTATTAAGTTGCTAGTAACTATATCGTTTTCTGGAATACATCAAAGTTTCAGTAAAGACTAGATACACCCTTAAGGGAATACAGAATAAAGTAAAGGAATTACCATTTATGCCTTCTAAAAAACATAGGTTTGAATAGGAACGTAAAGAGGGTGGTTTGGCCCTTAATTTTAAGCCCGCTTTAGGTTTCTATTAAAAGTTGTACCATTACTTGTTTTTAGGAGGCATACAAACGATGAGATCGGTAGGTGTAACCTTAGTTATTCTTGCAGCTATATGCTGGGGCGTTAGTGGGGGAATTGCGGATATTTTAATGAACAAGGGCTGGGATCCAATTGTGATTTCCCTTTATCGAGGGGCTGTTGGCTTTGTATGTTTTTTGGCATGGTTTCTTTTACGCTTTAAACAAAATTGGACCTCCTCTACTCGTTTATTCATTTGGTCCTTATTGGCTGGTGTTGGTGTGGCTGGAAATTTCACTTTTTATTTTCTCACGATCCAAGCCTCAAGCGTAGCTGTTGCCGCTACTTTAATGTACACGGCACCGGTGTTCGTCCTTGTCATCTCTTTTTTATTACGAATAGAACGTTCAACTTGGTTTAAATGGGGATGCATAGTGGGTGTACTTATGGGAATTATCATGCTAACAGGTGCCTACAATACCGATTCGATATCAGTGGGTTTACTAGGGGTGGCCTCCGGGCTTGCTGCGGGTCTTTCCTATGCATTATTTATATTCGGATTTAAAATCGCCTCTTCCATCGGCAAGCCACAGACCACCTTAACCATCGCGTTCTTTTCATTTTGTCTCATCCTTTTTCTTATTGCTGATATTGATGAAGCCGCTAGTGTGGTGACGTCAAACGACATAGGCTGGTTTCTTTTATTGGGGATCCTGGGGGCTGGGATCTCGTTTATATTTTATGTGATTGGCATTCAGTGGACGGCCCCGACTACTGCTTCAATGGTCGCTATGGTTGAGCCGGTAACAGCTTCATTATTTGGCCTTCTGCTTATCGGGGATCATTTGACCCTCATTCAACTTCTTGGAATGGTACTCATTCTAGTTACGGTTATCGTACTTAGCGTGAAGAAGCCTCCCCATCCTCAATAAAATATAGTCATCTAAATATCGGTGCCTGACCCCCAGTCCGTTACCGCTTTAGCAGAGCGGGGGGGGCAGGTACCGACATATGCCTATTAAACATTTCTATTTATGTATTTGAGCGTAATGGATATATCTTCTAATAAGTCATTTAATATGCTTATTTGAAAAACTAAGAAACCTAGAATGAGGCAATGAACCGCTAAGATTAGAGTTATGATCAAGAAATGTTTATTTTCCATTCACTTCTCCCTCCATTCTTACCATCCTGCGTCAGATAAGATTCTACTTTCATGATGGTCCCTATGAATTTTGCTTCTTATCTACTTTAAATAAGCCGATAATGACTACAATAAAGCCTAAACCTAATAGATAAATCTCAAAACCGCCTGATCTAAAAACAGCCTCAGGTATGTATAACGCCACAAGCATTAGTGCAATACCTAGTAACATAATTTTAGTAGAACTCATTTAGAACCCCCCTTTTAAATTTCTTCTGCCCTTTATAATAACACTGAGATGCAGCTGGAAACACATGCTTCATTTAAATGTTACTTACCTTTTCAAAATTTTAGATAAAAAAATTCATCAAGAAATAGAAGGATTAACACCTAATCTGTAGTTATTCCGCGAGATGCATTTAGAGTTATCGCATTTAAAATAATAGTAACGACAAGAAGAGTGGCGGAAGCAATCGCAACAGCATACATTGTATCTATTAACGCCCACCAATCCTCAATAACTACTTTATGGTAAATATAAAAAATCTGAAAACATAGTGAAATACTGCATGCACTAAAGCTGATAAAAGACATCCTAACCCATTTTTTATTCCTTTTCTTTTTATCTGACGTTAGACTAAGAAGAGGAGTTGTCCAAGCTATTATTCCTAGAACAAAGCTTCCAATATTAAGCCAAACATAATCCATCATATCTATCCTCCTTAACTGCTGCTCGTTTCAATTAAACTACCCTCTATTTTAATACCAATTATTTCAAATTAAAGAAGCAGACTCAATCATTATTATCACAAATATAAAATTACTTTCCTGAGTAAAAATAACTGCCTCAATGATTATAAAGTGGAAAATAGAGAAACCGCCAAATAAATAAATTCCTCTTTTTCCCTTAGACCTTAAAGAAAAATACTTTACCCGACACGCTTCCAAATGTGTTTATTCAATCTAGTTTCAAGAAAAAATAGTTGATCGTTAATATTGAAATATGTTATTATAAAATTTTATTAAAAACCATATGTATGTTAAGCTTAATAAGGTAACCACATATGGAGGTGGATTTTTTGTTCAAAATTGGCGATAACATTGTTTATCCAATGCACGGAGTAGGTACTATTAAAGCCATAGAAGATAAGGAAATCTCAGGAAAAAAACAAGAGTATTATGTTATCAAAATGTTAATCAGTAATATGCAAGTCATGATTCCGACGGGGAAAATATTGAGTTCAAGTATACGTCCCATCACTGACATAATGGCATTAAAACACATCATACACATTTTTCAGGATGAAGAATCAGATAAAGACCTGCCGTGGAAACAAAGATTTAAAGTGAACACGGACAAAATTAAAACGGGTCTAATGCAGGAAAGTGCTGAAGTTGTACGTGATCTAAAACGTATGAGGAAAGAGAAAGCGCTAAATACAAGCGAAAAAAAGATGTTTGATAACACCCATGAATTTTTGATAAGTGAACTGAAATTAATTAAAGGGATCACTGAAAAACAAATAAAAATTTTCAGTTAACGTTACTATTAAAAAAATCAGGTGAGTGTGTTATAACTTTTATTAAAAAGCTGCAGCGATTTACAATCGCTGCAGCTTTTTGTTGGTTATATTTTTTATCTTCATCCTACTGAAGAAGCGGCAGTCATATGGCTGCCGCTTCTTCTATCTATTACACTTCTTCACCGAATCTGTTCATTATTAAGATTCGCTTATTTGTCTCCCAAATTTACTTTCATGGCTTCTGCCATAAGTTTAGGAAGGTCTGTGTTATCAATCAAGCCGCTGAAAGAATCCGACTGCGGGCCGTAGGCATAAACGGGAATGTCTACACCAGTGTGGCCATCGCTCGTCCAGCCGACTAAGGCTTCATCGCTGACAAAATGGTTAATTGCCATTTTTGGATCTTCAGCCTCCTGGATTTCTTCCACATCTTCTTCTGTCAGGTCAAATGGTGTATGGCTCTCTACTACTTCTTCCACGTTGGAACGGTCTTCATTTAATTCATCAGCCATCGCTGCACCAGTGGCTGTCACATCTTTGACGAGCTCCGGCTTCGTATCATACTCACCATTCGATCCAACGGTCATTCCACCAGTTTCATGGTCACCAGCTACAACGACAAGCGTATTTCCATCTTCTTCAGCAAATTCAATAGCTTTTTCTACAGCTTGTTCAAAAGCTTCTGTATCTTTCATTGCCCAGGTTGGATCGTTATCATGCCCAGCCCAGTCAATTTGGCTGCCTTCAACCATTAAGAAAAATCCATCTTTGTCCTGCTCAAGAACATCAATCGAACGTTCCGTCATGTCTGATAGACTAGGCTGTTCTGTACCTTCACGCTCCATTTCAGGAGTTAAAGGACCATCTGCAAATAAACCAAGCAGTTTCTCTCCTTCTTCTACATCAATATCATCAGCTTCCATTAAGTCATCACGAGTTTCCACATTTGTATATCCTGCTTCTTCCGCTTGCTCTAATAGATTCTCATCTTGTTCTCCCCCATCAGACTCCGGCAGGAAGAAATCTTTACCTCCACCCAGCATCACATCTACCTCGTTAGCGAGCATTTGCCTGGCAATCTCAGGCTCATTATCACGTGATTCCACGTGGGAGGCAAATACAGCCGGTGTGGCATGAGTAATCGTTGATGTGGCTACTAGACCAGTAGATTTTCCTTTCTCACTAGAGGATTCAAGGATCGTTTCTACTTCATTTCCTTCTTCATCTAACCCTACCGAACCATTGTTCGTTTTTACACCTGAAGCCATCGCAGTTCCGGCAGCCGCGGAGTCCGTTACTCTAGAATCCTCAGAATCCGTTCGATGCAGCCCTTTTAAATGCTCATCCCAAACAGCATCTTCTCCTTTGTACCAGCGGTAGTTAGTCGCATAGTCTGCATTAAAACCATCAGGAATCATGTAAATAACATTTTCAACTTTTTGGTTACCTGCATGGTCAGGCTTTCCTTTATCAGCCCCATCCGGCTTTTGGGCATCAACCTGCTGTACGTATCCCCCTCCTGCACCAAAAATCAAACCTGCACTAATTGTAATCACACTTAACTTTTTTAACATATGTACTCTCTCCTCCCAATTTTTGTGATTTCAAAAAAAGTGTAACACAGACTTGACTAGGTAGTTTTAAGGAAAAGTTAAGACTATTTTAAACATTGTAAATTATTCACCAGACCTAATAGACTACAAAAAATGGAAGTAAAAAACTTTTACAAAAGTAGTGTTTTAATATAAGTCAATAGATAGCAAGAAAGGGAATGAAAGTTAATTGTCTATGTCATAAGAAGGGGGCTGATCATCGATGTGGGCGAAAAGTCTATTTGTTAAAAAGTTGTCATTAAAAGCAAAAAAATCCTCCTGCGTATAATAAAATGCAGAAGGGTAGAAGTGCCTGACCCCACTGCGTAACGTTTTCGCAGAGCAGGGGCAGGCACCATATTTCGAGCATCATTTGTGAGATCATACGATATGACAAATGATATTCTAGCTCCACGATAACGATTCTCTGCTTTGTTATTCCTTTTTTTATGGCGGTGGTCACCTTTTATATAGAAGTCCTTTAACCATCCTGTTTGCGTTATAACCTCGGTGCGTGACCTCCAGTCCGAAGGTTAGAATATGCTACGATGATGACGTCAACATCAGAGACACCGCCAATTTTCCTATTTTTTTAATTTCAGTGATACATAAAAGTCTCCATTTCTTTTTAGATTATATTTATTTACAAGGGAAGCACGGTATCGATGCCCGCACCGGGTTACTGCTATAGCAGGACGGGGGCAGGCACTATATTAGTAATAATCCTTCTACCAAATAAAAAAGCCAGCAAGGTGGCTGACTTAAATTTTACATTTCTTATACCTAGAAAGTCTTACTTTTTCCATGAATAGAATCGAAATAAGCAGCTAGGAAGGTCCTAACCTAGTCCTAAAAATAAAGTAAATATATTGTTCCGGCTAAGAGGATTCGATAAATGGCAAAAGGAACAAGTTTTATCCGATTTATTAACTTTAAGAAGAATCGAATAGACACTAATGCAAACACAAATGCGCTTATAAAGCCTACTAAAACAAACGGCAGCGCATCAAATGTGAAGTATTGTAAATTTTTTAGTAAGGAAAGGCTGCTAGCTCCTAACATGATGGGAACGGCCATAATAAAGGTAAAATCAGCGGATGCTCGGTGACTCATGCCCAGCAAAACACCACCCGACATCGTTGAACCAGATCTGGAAAAACCCGGCCACAGACCTATACACTGAAATAACCCCATCCCAAACGCTTGTTTATAAGATATCTTATCTACACTAATTGTTGTGAATGGTCTATTTTTCTGAAAGTGGTCTGCAAAAATCATTAGAATGGCCCCCGCAGCAAGACCGAAGATGACAGTTTTGACTGAAAATAAATGGGTATCAATATAGTCTTCAAATACAAAACCTAAAACGCAGGCCGGGAGGATACCCACTATAACTTGGGAGAGTTTTAATCTTCCTAACTGTTCCCTATGACCTTTTTTAAAATGAAGCATTTGAGTGAACTTATCCTTAAAGATAACCACCACAGCAAGTATGGATCCTAACTGAATTACGACTTTAAATGTATTGGCTACAGGTTCACTATATAACTCGCCAGAACGCAACCATAATTCATCGACAATAATCATATGACCTGTAGAAGAAACTGGAGCAAATTCAGTTAGACCTTCTACAAAGCCTAATATGATGGCCACAATCATTTCCCATATTCCCATAACACACTTCTCCCTAACTCAAATGCTTTCTACCGATCTCATGATCTACAGTACTATTGCCTTTACAGTATATAGAAATACATTCGTAACTAGAACAAGATAAGCAATTGGATTAAAAAATAGAAATATGAAAAGGCTTATGCTTGGTGGAATATGAAGATGTAGTTGAATGACTGACTATTTTATATTCTTGCTCTCCAATAATCTCTCCTTTCCTTTACTATAATTAATATATTAACCTTTCTGAACGTGCTGAACAAAATTTAAAACGGTTTTTCCAAATAACTGCCCCTAAAATAAGAGAGATATGACGATACCTGTTGTATGGTAAACTCTCGCTTTTATTTTAGATGGGCTAACGCCCCCGATAGATTAAGAAATTACACTTTCACCATTTGAGTGTCATAAGCAAATTCTATACGTAAGCCAGAATTTTTCAGCTTCTTTTCTAACTCTTTATAATCAGTAAAATTTAACCCATTCGGTTCCTCAATGTGTGTTAAGATCACGTGTTTAGCTTTAAGAGTCTGGATAATTTGTAATGTTTCATTAAAGGTTGCTTCCTCTTCAAAAACAGGATGATTTTCAGGTAATAATCTCTCCCCATTTAATGGATGAAATTCAAATATACCTGCTGGTAATATAGCGAGGTCCACACCTATTACATCCTTATGCGGCTTCCAATTATTCAACTCATCAGCAGCAATAAGGACTTTCTTGCTATCACTTTCAATCATGAAAGCATAAACGTAATCCTCCGCCAACCTAAACGGAAAAACTTTCGTATTATTTAAGAATAAACTATCGCCATCTTTTAGTCGATTAACATTAGCAAATCCTTGTGATTCAAAAAAGTTTAAATGGTCGCTACTGCCAAGAAATGTTTTGAAATCTATATCTACTTGTTCTGGAAGGTAAATGTTTATTTTCTTATGTTGAGGGGGATGGTGCGTCCAGTCTGCACTTAACGATTCAACAATTCTTCTTCCCATTACATGGTCTGGGTGCCAGTGAGAATAGATAATTCCATTGACATCTTTAATAGTAGAACGGTTGATTTGCTGGTTAATTTCTTCTGGTGTGTCGATCAATAAATTAGGACCATGGACAAATAAACTGGGTCCCATTCTACTAAATGGCACTCCTTTATTTCTTGCCTCTAAACAAACATTACAATGACAGAGTGGTCGTGGTATAGTGACGGCCCCGCCAGTTCCAAGAAATTCAATTTCCAATTCGAGCACATCCCCCTTCATCATTTTCCAAAGTATAACATTTATATAGGTACGGTGGTTATCTTCTAATGTATTTCTGAATAAAACAGGTTAACGATGACGGATAAAATCAGTAAATTTTTTTCATAACCCCTCCTACAGCATTTAATGATGGTGGACAAATGATATTTTTATCTTGGACACACTTCCAATTATTTCAAAACGAAGGCAGGAACTCAATCCTTTTTCGATTGATTAATTATTCAAATTTCTAATTGGTGAACATGTATGTAAGGGCTTTATATAAAGCTCCCTATTAATAAAGACTGAATTTCACGATAAAACTATTTTTCCTAGTCTTAACGTATTAATTGATACAGGAAATTATTTGAGAAACCCTGTTTTTAAAGGAAGTATAATTATGTTCACCGTCTACTATTACTGAATATTTAAAGTTGGTTACCTTTTCTTTTAATAAAGTGGCAACTCTTTCATTCGAAACAGAAAATTTCCTGCTAATGTCTTCGTCTTCCACCTCTTTATCTCCCCAGTCTAAGTAGAGGCTGCTAATAGAGGAAAGATCAGATCTTCTGATAAAATCTTCTATTTGCTCCTGGTTACGCCAAAATGCTGAAGATAAACCCACTACACTTTTATAAATATGCGGGTACTTACATGCTGCATAAACAGAAATCAGCCCGCCTAAAGATATACCAACCATTGATGTATTTTCTTTTATAGTGTTGTACCTACTATCAATCAATGGCTTAAGTTCTTTAGTTATAAAGTCAATATATTGTTCACCTTTACCACCTAAGTTGCATTTATACCCTAAAACTTCTTCGCTGTAGTTTCCATTTATCCATGGACAATATTCATTAATCCTCTCTTCAGGCTTTTGATCAATACCTACCACAATTACATGAATTTTATTATGATCTAAGTATTCTTCAAGGGATAATGAAACCCCGCCAATCGCATCAGAGTCCCTGAAAACGTTCTGGCCATCGTGCATATATATCACGGGATATTGTTTTTTGTTATATGGATTATAACTTTGAGGAAGGTAGACCCTCACTTTTCTTTTTTCTTTAAATGACTTCATTTGAACTTGAAGGATTTCTAACATGGGACCCCTCCTATAATCCTACTGAAAAGTTTCGCAATCGCCTAATCTCCGTAGTCCGCCTTATATAACTTAATGATCTTATGCTCATAAAATACATTAAAAAACAGTACCACAGGCAAATTCTGTCTCGTTTAAAAGTGACTTGATAAAGGACTGTTTATTCAACTGTAAAAATAATTACGATTTACAAAGTAAAAAGTTGCAACAGAAAAGAAAATTGAAAACCCTTCAAAATAAAACAGGTACCTATTTCAGCATAGATACCTGCTTAACGATCAAGATTCACATCATCTTCATGAACGGCATTGACAACAAGCCATTCATCATCAGTGGAATTGCCTGACCCCCAGTGCGTTACCACTATAGCAGAGCGGGGGTCAGGTACCGATATATTGGAAAATAAATATAAATATCCAAAAATTAACTCTTAAGAAACTACTTAGGGGGTATATCTGGAATAGGAGGCGTTAAAATTGAAAAAAATGACAAAAATATCAGGGTTGATTACTGTTGCTTTTTTTATTGCTGGATGTCAAAGCTCAGGGGAAGAGACAAATCCTCAAACTTCTGAGTCTGCTGAAAAT
Source organism: Halobacillus andaensis (assembly GCF_014636475.1). Lineage (GTDB taxonomy): Bacteria > Bacillota > Bacilli > Bacillales > Halobacillaceae > Halobacillus_A > Halobacillus_A andaensis. Next base: position 3,302 of record NZ_BMEL01000004.1, on the reverse strand, counting down.
GAAAGTGCGGAATCGCCAGAAAATAATAGCAGCACAGAAGACAACGTTGAAATCGATAACAGCTCAGAGGCAGAAGATGGGACAACTGATGAGGGAGACGATGAAAATATGGATTCTTCAGATGAAGCTAAAACTTCTAATGATGAGGAGAGCAGCACAGACGTTTATGCCGGGGCTCAAAAGAATTCTAATTATTTTATTGATACTCAAGTATTCGATCAGGAAAGTCGGTTTTATACAGCCTACGCTATACACCGTGATGAGAAAGAAGATCAAGCACTGTCACCTGAAGAACGCTTAGAAACCTCACTTTTAAATAATGATCCGTCTGAGCAGGATATATTAAGTTCGTATGCTGATCTATCATTTGAGCGGCCAGATCTATTCATCCACTTCAATGAAGATGGGAATGAATTATCCGCAACCTCAGCTCAAAGCAATTTATTCTTTGACGCGTTATATGGGATCAGTGACCTTTATGGAGTTGAAGAAATTACATTCTTAAATCCTTATGATGAAAAGGGTATGACAGTAGCTGAGAGAGCAGTCGATGAACCTACTGCTGTTAAAGATGAAAGAGGTTTAACACGCGGCTACTATACGATTTATGACGAAGGATTAGAGGAAACGCTGTTTCTGCCTGGTGGCGAGCTGGAGGAGCAAGTGGTAAATGAAAACGATGAGCCGCTCTCTTTCCCAGAGACAATTGAAGCGATGGGATCAATAGATAATGCCGATGCGTTTTACTCGTCAGCCATTGTAGAAGGGATACAAATTGTCGACTCATCCATTACAAACGGTGTTGCTACGGTGCAATACACAATGGATGAAGATATCGTAACGGAAGCGGATCGGGTTGTACTTGAGAATGCAATTCAATTGGCGGCACTTGACTTTCACGCGTGGGAAGTTGTAATAATGAATGATACTTTGAAAGAAAGCAACACGTATCCGTTGATAGGTCAGTAACATGAAGCTAAGAACTAAACAATGTCGGCGCCTGACCCCCAGTGTGTTACCACTTTAGCAGAGCGGGGGGTCAGGTACCGATATCATAACGGAACACTCAATATAAAGACAATTGAATCGTAAAGAAAAGACTGCACAATTGAGTAGTGCAGTCTTTTCTTTGAAATTTTTCTAAGCATCATGACCATTCGTATAGGTTATAGGAAAATATTGGCATGCAACTCCAATGTAAACAGCAGCTATAGCTAATAAGATACCAGCTAATAGAAACACATACTGTACGCCGAACACATCCGCCATTCCACCTAACAATAATGAGGAAAGTCCAAACGTTAAGGATGTTATTGCTCCCTGTGCTCCATAAATTTTAGGCAAATCATCAACGGTAGCTTCATTTTGAAGATACGTTTCTAACGTTATCGACCTGATTTGTTCGCTAATACCGTATAGTACTGACAAAACCAATGCCAGCCAGGCGAAACTATTAAGACCAAAAAATAAAGTTACACCACTGACACTGAAGGAAGTAAAGAGCATTTTTTTCAAGTTTTTTCAATGATTGTTGAAAGTAGATATCAGTGCCTGACCCCCGCTCTGCTAAATTTTTAAAAGAGCAGGGGACAGACACCGCTTTTTTTGATGTCTGAGGATTACGAGTGAATAAACAAAAGACGACTATTCTTATTGAATAATCGCCTCCTTATCTGGAAGAGTTGAATGAAAGATTATAAAAAGTACACAAATCAAAAAAGACCTTCGCCATATAGCCAAACTTCTATATAAACAAAGCCCTAGACGTAGTTGCAGACGTGTGGGGCTTTAACTTTTAATGATTATTCCATCACTTTACCTTTCATCCTTTCAACCCATTGATGGAGAAGGTTATTATACCGGTTCAAGTTTTTGTAGATTTTAATGGCCACTTCTTCATTATAAGTATGGACGGTCAAATTACGATCGTTTACCATTTCCAAAGCCAGAACGGCTTCTTCATCCTCCAACAAGTGGACCTCCCTGCAACTGCGAATGACGCCCTTCGGAGAACCGGTATCGACCCCTTCTATGTCATATAAATATTGCTTCGCCGCTTTCCAACAGGCCTCGAAAGAGAATTCAAATCGTTGAATCGCTGCATCTCGCTCCACATCATTCGGGTTTTTAATGGTAGCTAGCTTTTCAAAGGCAACCAACGCTTTTTCTGCTGCTTCTAATCGTTGGCGTAATCTTTCCATAAAATCCCCTCCTCTTTCACTTGTTGGACTAGATCTTCATTGGCATCATGTAAATCCACCACATCTACCTTGTAAGGAATGGTAGACTCTTCGATTTGCTCGATCAGTTTATTCCATTTAAAAGGAGAGATCGGGGAGAGGGATTCGATAGCAATGTCGATATCCGAACTATGCTTTTCTTCCTGTCGGGCCCAAGAGCCAAATAAGTAAACACGCGCTTTTTCCTTGACGAGTTGTTCATTCAAAATCGATTTTAATTGTTCTAATATTCTCTCTCGTAACTCTGCAGGACATCCCATAATATCCCTTCCTCTTTTTTTCCCATTATAGCATATGTATATCTTCTCTTTGATGGATTTTCTTTCTCCGCTTTCCTTAAGTAAAAATTCGATTTACACCTACTTGTGGCTGGCATTATATTGTAGATAAGCCCCCGTTACTTTAATAACAATTTATATTAGAACCTTTTTGAACACATAGGTATTTCGAATAAGCATCAACTCTGCTTTTCTTACTAATTAATGACGATATTCCCCACGTATTGAGCACTTCCATTATCTTGAAATCAATTCTTCAATTATCCTGCCCTTTTCTAGAAGACTTGAAACTATATAAATCCCAATATTGAACTACTAAATAAGCAGTAACTGATCATAACAAAGGACATCAAAAGGTTATTAATCTATTACACAAAGGTTACTACTTCGATTTTATTTGATAATAAATTGATTGCAAAAATACAGACTGGTGAACAAACGTTCCTATTATTAAGAGGAACACTCGTGGGTTGTATTCATAAGCGTGGAACTCATAATTGGCCTTCATTAATGCTGCCAGCACATATTGACATGCTTAAAGAGTTGTGGAAAGAAGCGAACGAATGGAAAAGTCCATTATGAATGACCAGCAAAGGGAGGATAACACTTTTACGCTGCAACGATCGATGGCTGATGACTGAACGATTAAAGTAAAGAAGTAATCATTCGCTTACTAAATTTTAGATTTTTTCTTCTTTTCAACCTGTTCAATGGTTTCTCCTTTGGCGATATTATATAAACTACTTTTAGCTCCATATATTTTTTGGGAAGGCCATAGTCCATG
>NZ_BMEL01000003.1 GCF_014636475.1 Halobacillus andaensis | reverse complement strand
ATACTAATCAATCGATGACTTAACTATTTCCCTTTGTGAAAAAGGTTTGATGAAACGATGTCCGAAAGGTCTTATCCAGTTTTGAGGGTTCACCTCAATTAACGATGTAGTGGCGACAGCGAAGAGGTCACACCTGTTCCCATGCCGAACACAGCAGTTAAGCTCTTCAGCGCCGATGGTAGTCGGGTTTACCCCCGTGAGAGTAGGACGCTGCTACGTCGTTTCAATTAAATTTTATGGGAACCTAAAGATTATTCCCACAATATCGCGGGGTAGAGCAGTTCGGTAGCTCGTCGGGCTCATAACCCGGAGGTCGCAGGTTCAAATCCTGCCCCCGCAACCAAATTATTTAATCGTAGTACTGTAAAGTGCAACCAAATTATTTAATCGTAGTACTGTAAAGTGCACCAAAATAATTCAACTTACTATGTTGAATTATTTAGTAGTAGATTCAATAAAATATGGTCCGGTAGTTCAGTTGGTTAGAATGCCTGCCTGTCACGCAGGAGGTCGCGGGTTCGAGTCCCGTCCGGACCGCCATTACATCTTATATTACAGTCTTAGGGATTCTTTCCTAAGGCTTTTCTTTTGTCTTTTTTTATTTTCACGACCTTCCTTGGTATAATGGTTTTATTGTGAAGAAACGTACGGTTTCTTTAACGCAGGACGAGAGGGGTTTTAGCTATGGACGAGTTTTCTTTTATCGATTCAATCCAGCCGGCCGCCTATTCCCAGTCTTCGCTGATCAAGGGAGTGAGTGATGATGCGGCCGTGTTTCGTCAGTCTTCTGAGGATATCGTGACGGCGGTTGATACGATGGTGGAGGACGTTCATTTTTCAAGAGACACTATGGAGCCTTACCATGTAGGTTACCGCGCGCTAGCTGCGAATTTAAGTGATTTAGCTGCGATGGGCAGTACGCCTGCCTTTTACTTAGTATCGCTTGTGGTTCCAAGCGGTTGGTCTCAGGAAGAGCTTCTGGAAGTGTATCGTGGCATGCGTACACTGGCTAACGAATACCATATCGACTTAATTGGAGGCGATACGGTTTCTGGAAAACAGCTGTGTGTATCAATCACGGTTTTTGGTTATGTATTAAAAAATAAAGCTCGTTACCGCAGCGCCGCTCGTTCGGGAGATATTATTTTTGCAACGGGTACCTTAGGTGATGCGCGTGCCGGCCTTGAATGTATACGTAAGGGTGTGAATGATCCATATTTAATAAAAAGGCATCGCACGCCTGATCCGCGTGTTGATTTTGCCAAGAGCTTAACACATCTCTCACGTGTTGCGTTAAATGATGTGAGTGATGGAATTGCGAATGAAGCGAATGAGATTGCTGAAGCTTCGAGCGCAGAACTTCATCTGAACTTTGAGCAAATTCCATATTCTCCCCAGCTCCCTGAGTTATTCCCTTCTCATTATGAGGACTGGGTACTTTCTGGAGGAGAGGATTTTGAGTTAATAGGAACGGTTAGTGAAAAAGAATGGCCGCACGTCGTTGAGGCAGCTAAGCAAACCGGCACGCCCCTCGTTGATATTGGCCGAGTGAAAGAGAGCGATAAAAATGGAGCCGTCTACCTTTATAAAGAAGGAAAACGTTCCATTTTAAATAAATCGGGGTATACCCATTTGCAAGAGGAACGTGATTAACATGACGACAATGACATGGATGACGCATTCAGAAGAGGATACGAAGCAGTTTGGGGAGAAGCTTGGAGGCTTGCTGCAAGCTGGAGATGTACTTACGCTTGAAGGTGATCTAGGTGCAGGGAAAACGACCTTTACGAAAGGGCTGGCAAAAGGACTTGGTGTTAAACGAACGGTGAACAGCCCTACGTTTACGATTATAAAAGAGTATATGGGACGGCTTCCTTTCTATCATATGGATGTGTATCGTTTAGAAGATAGTGATGAGGACTTAGGCTTTGAGGAGTTTTTTAATGGAGAAGGTGTGACGGTCGTCGAGTGGTCACAGTTCATTGAAGACTACCTGCCTGAAGAACGTTTAGAACTAACGATTGAGTACGTGGATGAAACGTCACGTAAGATCTCTGTTGCTGCTCGTTCCCCTCATTTTGAACAAGTGTGTAAGGAGATGAGTTCATGAATGTGCTGGCAATAGATACGTCGAATGATGTATTAGGCCTGTCGGTAGTAAAAGCCGGTGTTGTTGCAGGTGAAATGATGACCAATGTGAAAAAAAATCACTCGATCCGTTTGATGCCTGCGATTGACCAATTGATGCGTGATACGCAAACGAAGCCGGAAGAACTGGATCGAATTGCGGTAGCGCACGGTCCGGGGTCTTATACGGGTGTACGGATTGGCTTAACAACAGCAAAGACGATGGCATGGTCGTTAGGAATTCCGGTGGTCGGGATCTCCAGCTTAGAAGCCTTGGCCAGCCAGGGACGCCTTTTTCAAGGATACATCTGCCCATTCTTTGATGCTAGAAGAGGGCTGGTTTACACAGGCCTGTATGATACGAAGTTGAACGTAGTGAAGGAAGAGGCGAACCTTCTCATGACAGATTGGCTGGCATCGTTAAAAGAACTAGACACCCCTGTACTATTTTTAAGTCAGGACGCGTCTCTTCACAAAGATGTGATTGAAAATTACTTAGGAGAGCAGGCGGCTATACCTGATGCAAGCTATCATTACCCGAGTCCTTCTTATCTTGCGCTCGCTGCAATGGAGAAAGAGCCGGATCCTCTTCATAATCTCGTGCCTAATTACTTGCGTATTCCTGAAGCTGAAGCGAAGTGGCTGGCGCAGCAGGAGAAGCAGTAAATGGTACAGGTGAGAGAAATGAGAGAGGATGATCTTGCTCAGGTAATGGTAGTAGAACATGCTACGTTTGCCGTACCCTGGACAGAAGAAACGTTTAGGAAGGAAGTCAACGGCGAGAATCCTTACGCGCACTATTATGTGATTGAAGATCAAGGAGAAGTCTTCGGGTATTGCGGCGTGTGGCTGATCATTGATGAAGCGCACGTGACCAATATTGCGATCCATCCAGATCACCGCGGGAAGAAGTACGGCGAGCAGTTGTTTCGGTATTCTTTTGAACAAGTGATTGAGATGGGTGCCATTCAGCTAAGCCTGGAGGTACGAGTCTCCAATACGGCAGCTCAGCATTTATATCGTAAATTCGGTCTTGTGCCTGGCGGTATCCGGAAAAATTATTATACCGACAATGGAGAAGACGCATTAGTCATGTGGGTGGGATTAAAATGAGTGAAGATCAATATATTTTAGCGATTGAAACGAGCTGTGATGAAACAGCCGTTGCTATTGTAAAAAATGAACGTGAGCTAGTAACAAATGTGGTGGCTTCTCAAATTGAAAGCCATAAGCGATTTGGCGGAGTCGTGCCGGAAATTGCTTCCCGTCATCACATTGAACAGATCACACTGACGCTGGAGGAGGCGTTGACGCAGGCAGAGCTTACGATGGATGAGATTGAAGCGATTGCGGTAACCGAAGGACCAGGGCTTGTTGGCGCATTACTTGTAGGGGTGAATGCTGCGAAAGCACTGGCGTTTGCCAAGCAGAAGCCGCTCGTCGGTGTGCATCATATCGCTGGTCATATTTACGCTAATCGGTTAGAAAAAGAATTCCAATTTCCATTGCTTTCTCTAGTGGTCTCAGGCGGCCATACAGAGCTTATCTTAATGGACGAGCATGGAAGCTTTGAAGTCATTGGAGAAACGCGTGACGACGCTGCAGGCGAGGCGTACGACAAAGTAGCACGTACGTTAAAACTTCCTTACCCGGGTGGGCCGCACATTGATAAGCTTGCTCAGGAAGGTGAAGTCTCTATCGATTTTCCGAGAGCCTGGCTGGAAGATGGATCCTATGATTTCAGTTTCAGTGGATTAAAATCAGCAGTTATCAACAAGCTGCACAACGCGAAGCAAAAAAATGAAGATATTCCTCCACAAGATGTAGCCGCGAGCTTTCAAGAGAGTGTAGTGGACGTGTTATCCACAAAAACGTATCAGGCTGCGAAAGAATATGACGTAAAGCAAGTGATCGTAGCAGGCGGAGTTGCGGCTAACAAAGGCTTACGCGCGGCGTTAAAGGATAAGTTTAAAGAAGAAGATTGTGAATTACTTATTCCTCCTCTACACTTATGCACAGATAACGCAGCGATGATTGCTGCAGCTGGAGCCGTGGCTTATCAACAGGGGCACCGCGCTGGATATGACTTGAATGCGAATCCTGGATTAGACTTGGAGATGTACGGTAGAAGAGGCTTTTAAGCTCCCTTTCGTAAGGGAGTTTTCTTTTTGTTTAAAAAGTTATGCACAGTTGTATATTTATGCAGTGGATAAAATAATTATTGTCTTGGAATTGAAGGATAGAAAACGCTCCCACAATTTGTGGATAAGTTAACAACTATCTGTGGATAATGTGGATTAAATTGTTGAAAACCGATAATATCCATACACAACTGTTGAAAAGTGTGTGGATAGTAACATGGTTGTCATACAAGTCTATGCAAAAGACGAAGCTGTTTTAAATAAGGTACTACCTCCTTAAATTGAAAAACCCCCTGACTACTGATAACATTATTGAAAAACGTACTTAATAAATGAGGGAATGAGAATGCCAAGAGAATCGAAACGGCATAAAATTTTAGAAGCAGCTGCGTTGATCGTAAAAGAGCAGGGCAGCGATGCGTTAACGTTAGATGCTGTTGCTAAAAGAGCAGAGGTCAGCAAAGGTGGACTCTTGTATCACTTTTCTACAAAAGAGGCCCTGGTGGAAGGGCTCGTTCAGCACATGAATGATATCTATCGCGGCAATGTGGAAGAACTCGTGGAAAAAGACGAAGATGAAACTGGAAAATGGGCGAGGTCGTTTATTAATGTCATGCATGCAAAAAGTTTGGAAAACGAAACGATCAGTGCAGGCATGTTAGCGGCACAGGGCATGAACCCTAAACTGCTCAAGCCATTGCAGGATACCTACGCGGACTGGCAGAATCATATTGAACATGATGGAATCGATCAAGTTGATGCCACAATCATGCGCCTTGCGGTTGATGGGTTGTGGTTATCGGAGATCTTTGGCCTTGGACCATTGAATCCTAGTCTTAGGAAAAAGGTGCTGGAGAGGTTAACCGAACAAACGCACAAAACCGAGTAGCAGACAAAAGTCATTGATTCCATCGTGTGGAGCTCAAATGATAAAGTACAAAAAGGACGAGACATAGTAATTAAAAATAATGATCCAATGAGCCTAAACAGACAGAATAAAACACCTCCGAAGCTTTATCGCTTTGGAGGTGTTTTATTTTCTCATATTTTGTTTGTTCTTTTCTTGGAGACTGCCGAATCAGTTATTTTCAATGGTGATGGATCGTGAATGGGACCCCTCTCGTGCTGGCCAAAAGCAGCCGATCAAGGCACCGGCTAAAGCAGGAAATATCCAGCCAAGCCCGATGTCATAAAGAGGTAAATAATCAAGGTAAAGCTGCTTCACTGATTCAATTGATGAAAGAGTCACCCCTGGAACACTTTCAGCTAAGGTACTGTAGCCATCAACGATACTGACGAAAAACGTTAAGAACATGGATGCGGCATAAACCCTGCGTTTGTGATCAAATAGGGAAGAGCACAGCCCTAGTAAAATAAGAACAATCGCAAGGGGATATAAGAACATCAATACCGGCAATGCGAATTGAATGATGTTGTTTAAGCCGAAGTTTGCGATCGTAAAGGATACTAGACATAGGACAATCACGAACGTCTGATAGCTCACTTTTGGAAATGTATCATGAAAAAATTCACTGCATGCGCTGATCAGCCCGATGCTTGTCTTCAAACAAGCGAGTACGATAATAATGGCAAGTAAAATCGCCCCAAACGATCCGAAATAATATTGAGCGACGGCTGCAAAGATCAGCCCACCGTTATCAAATGTTCCAACAGCTGTTACACTAGAAGCCCCCATATAGGTGATCAGACCATAAATCACCATCATCAAGCCCATGGCGAAGATACCTGACTTCCAAGTGGCTTTTGCAATGGCCTTCGTGTCTGTAATTCCCTGGCTTTTAATCGCATGAATAACAACAATACCGAAAGCGAGGGAGGCTAGAGCATCCATCGTGTTATAGCCTTCTTTAAAGCCTGTCATAAACGCCAGTTGAGTGTAGTCACCCGCAGGTGTGCCAAAGCTCCCCATCGGTCGAACAATCGCCACAATGATTAATACGAATAAGAACACTAAGAATGTCGGCGTTAAGTATTTTCCGATGTAATCCATAATTTTGGCCGGATTTAGTGAGAAATAATAGACAATCCCAAAAAATAAGAAGCTGAAGATTCCAAGCCATAAGCTTGCATGATCCGGATTCATAAACGGTTCAAAACCGATAACAAACGGTACAGTCGCTGTTCGTGGAATGGCGAAAAACGGCCCGATGGTTAAGTAAAGAATCATCGCAAACGTAAGTCCAAATAGAGGATGAACGCGGCTCGCTAAATCACGCAAGCCATTACTTCCTGATAAGCCAATGGCTAAAATTCCTAAAAACGGCAGACCGATCGCTGTCACGATAAAGCCGATTAATGCCGGCCAGAAGTTTGTCCCGGCCATCTGACCTAACTGGATAGGGAAGATTAAGTTCCCCGCCCCAAAGTACAGCCCAAACAGCATCGTACCTATTAGAGCATACGTAGAAAATGGTATTTTGTTTTGCATATTCCTTGTTCCCTTCTCGTTGTAAAGTGAGTACTGCATTTTTTAAACAATAAAAATAATACTATCAGGGATTGGGGAAAGGGACAATACGAAAATATCAATCTAAAGCTCCACGAGTTAAATAAGAATGGTTGTATTGGAATAAGCTAGAAGTATAAAAAATCCTCCTATGGGGCTATTTTGTATAATTTTACAGAAAATTGTTAAAATTTTCTGTTTCCTTTGCTAAGGTTAAAGGGACCAAAATATTGAAGGAGGAAGTTACATAATGAAGTTTTCAATCAAAAGTAAGCAAATGGTTGTTCTGTTCCTTGTCGCGTTCTTAACGTTCGCTCCTTCCCAAGCTGTGGAGGACACTCAGGTAAATGCTTCATCTGAGGACACAGCGTTATCAAATCAAATTGACGAAATTTTAAATGACGAGAGGTTAGATGGAGCATTAGCAGGGGTTAGTGTGCGTTCAGCGGAGAGCGGAGAGCTGTTGTATGAAAACGACGGTGATATTCGATTAAAACCCGCTTCTAATATGAAACTTTTAACCGGTGCTGCTGCCCTTGAAACGCTAGGCCCCGACTATACATTAACAACAGAGGTATTAACCGATGGGAGCATCAAAGGAAAGAAGCTGCATGGTGACTTATATTTAAAAGGTAAAGGCGACCCGACGTTAATGGAAGATGACATTAAAGCATTTGCTCAGTCCGTGAAAGAAGCTGGTATTCAGGAGATCAAAGGCGACCTTCTGGCTGATGATACTTGGTATGATGATATTCGATTATCAGAGGATATTTCATGGAATGATGAAACCAACTATACAGCTGCTCAAATCTCAGCACTAACTGTATCCCCAAATGAAGATTATGATGCGGGTACCGTAATTGTCGAAGCGTATCCTGCAGATGCAGAAGGGGAGATGGCCGATGTACAAGTCATTCCTGAGAATGATTACGTGGAAATTGTTAATAAAACAGAGACTGTGGCTTCTGATCAGCCTAAAGATATTTCCATTGAACGTGAGCATGGCACCAATCAGATAGTTGTCGAAGGTGATATTCCTCTTGAAGGCACACGCTCACGTTCCTGGGTGGCTGTTTCAGAACCTGCAGGACTGGCGTTAGAATTATTTCATAAGGCGTTAGGTGAAGAAGGAATCAAAGTCAAGGGTGAAAAACGGGCAGACGGAAAAACGCCCGAATCAGCAAATTTACTTATCTCCAAAGAGTCCATGCCGCTGGAAGAGCTGTTTATTCCATTTATGAAGCTTAGTAATAACGGCCATGCGGAAGTGTTAATCAAAGAGATGGGGAAAGTTGTCCATGACGAAGGCAGCTGGGATAAGGGACTTGAAGTAGTGGAAGATTTTCTTCAAGATAACGACGTCAATGCTGATACGATGAGACTGCGTGACGGCTCCGGCATGTCCCATGTGAACATGATCCCTGCCAACGAACTTTCCCAGCTTCTTTACCAAGTTCAAGCCAAAGAGTGGTTCCCAGCTTATCTAAAGTCTCTTCCTGTCGCTGGAAATAGCGACCGCTTTGTCGGTGGAACGCTGCGATACCGAATGGGCAATACGGCTGCAGAAGATAATGTACAAGCGAAAACAGGTTCCTTAACAGGCGTGAATTCTCTGTCTGGATATGTGACAACAGAAGACGGGGAAGAGCTTATCTTCTCAATCGTTTTAAACAGTTATCTCGAAGGTGTCCAATCCATTGGAGATGAAATTGCTGTGACCTTGGCGGAGCATAACTCCGAAGCTGAAGAGTAATCATTATCATCAATATCTAAGTCAATCATAAAAAGTCACCAGCTCCTCCAAGGAGCTGGTGACTTTTTTGTTTAGGCATGTGATAAAAGCAAGGCCCCCAAAACGCTTTCCAATCCATGAGTTGTTTCCTCACGATAACATTTAGTTAAGGTTATTTTCTTTCACTTTTAAAACTATACAATCCAGACGGTTTCCTTTTAAAAATAGAATAGGGGAAAAAAAGAGAGGATATGGAACGGTATAGAAGCAAGTTGGTTCTAAAAGACTTTTTTGAAAGATTTTGAAGTGGATAGAGGTTTATATACTGATGATAGGGTCTGTGAAAAAGGTAAGGTGCAGAGTAAACAGGACTAGTAAATGCTGGACTGCAGTGTTTTACGGAAGAGAAAATGATGAATAATAAAAAGGGATTGAAAGTAAACAGTCCGGATGGTACACTTTATCCAGAACAAAACAAACACCAATTCAAAGGAGGATCTTTTGAATGAAAAATAAAGTATTGCTAACTTCTGCCGTTACAGGTGCAGGAGATACGTTAGAAAAAAATCCACACGTACCGGTAACACCGAAAGAGATTGCGGAATCAGCGATTGAATCGGCAAAATCAGGGGCAACGGTAGCCCACGTCCATGCCCGTGATCCTAAAACAGGCGGGATCAGTCATAATGTAGAGCATTATCGAGAAATTGTTGATCGTATTCGTGAATCAGAAACTGACGTGATCATTAATATTACGTCCGGCGGCGGAGGGGACTTTATTCCAAGTTTGAATACGCCAGCTGCTGGTGGTGATGGAACGGATATTCAAACGCCAGCGGAACGACATAAGCCGGTAGGCGAGCTGCTTCCGGAAATGTGTACGCTTGACTGCGGAAGCACGAACTTCGGCGACATGATTTATATGAGCCCGACGGACTGGTTGAGAGATCAGGCCAAACTGATTCAAGAAAGCGGCGTGAAGCCAGAGCTTGAATGTTTCGATACCGGCCACATTCGATTTGCCAATCAATTAGTGAAAGAAGGGCTGATTGATGACGATCCGATGTACCAATTCTGCCTTGGCATTCCATGGGGAGCGGCTGCAGATGCCGAGACGATGATGTATATGAAGAACCGAATTCCAGAGAATGCACACTGGTCAGCTTTTGGAATCGGCCGCATGCAGATGCCAATGGCTTCTCAAGCAGCACTTCTAGGAGGAAACATCCGCGTTGGGTTAGAGGATAATATTTATCTATCTAAAGGTGTACCAGCAACGAACGAGCAGCTCGTTGATAAAGCTGTAACGATGCTGAACGGCCTGGACCTACAACCGATGACGCCGCAGGAAGCACGTGAATATTTCAATCTACGAAATCCATTGGGAGGTAAATAAGCATGAAAATTGCAATAGTAGGAACGGGAGTCATTGGAAATGGCTGGATTGCCCGTATGCTGGCCCAGGGGTATGACGTAGTAGCGACAGATCCAGCAGAAGGAGCGGAAGAACGAATGCGCCGTGCTGTAGAACAGTCGTGGCCGTACGTGGAAGCCCTCGGCCTTACAGAAGGAGCTTCGAAAGATCGTTTAACATTTGAAAGTGAATTAGCAGATGCTGTAAAAGACGCTGATTTTATTCAAGAAAACGTGCCTGAAATCGAAGAACTTAAGCAAACCGTTCTGCAGTCTATTGACCAGTATGCGAAACCAGAGGCGCTTATCGGATCGAGCACCTCTGGCATCATGCCTTCAGAATTGCAGGCGAATCTACAGCATCCCGAGCGCTTCGTAGTTGCGCATCCCTTCCACCCGGTATATATTTTGCCGCTGGTAGAAGTCGTAGCAGGAAAACAGACAACGCTGGAGAATGTAGAAAGAGCGAAGGCTTTTTACGAAAGCATCAATATGAAAGTACTGCTCGTTCGCCATGAGATTGAAGGACACATCGCCGACCGTTTAATAGAAGCAATCTGGAGAGAATCGCTTCACATTGTGAACGAAGGCATTGCTACTACAGAAGAAGTGGATAAAGCCTTCACGCACGGAGCGGGTCTTCGGTATGCGCAATATGGACCTTTCTTAACCTTCCACTTAGCAGGCGGTGAGGGCGGCATGCGTCATATGCTCAAACAATTCGGCCCCGCCTTGAAAAAGCCGTGGACGAAGCTCGAAGCACCTGAACTGACAGATGAACTTTATAATAAAGTGGTAACTGGCTGTGAAGAACAGTCGAACGGCATGTCCATGTCAGAGCTCGATCAAAACCGCAACGAATTTTTAATTAAATTATACGACTTAGTACAGGAATATTGGCCGAAAGAGCAAGAGAAAAATCATGTATAAAGGAGGGTCAGCCGTGGATTTTCAATTTAAGCAGACCGTACCTTCAGAGTGGGTCGATTACAACGGGCACATGAATGATGCGGAATACAATACAGCATTCAGTCAGGCAACCGATGCTTTTATTGAGGGTATCGGCCTTAATGAAGAAGCCCGTGCCCGCTTTCATTATACGATCTTCACGTTAGAAACTCATACGTGCTACTTGCAGGAAATGAAAGAAGGCGAAGCATTTACGATCACAGCTCAGGTGCTGGATTATGATGCGAAACGTATTCACTTATTTTTATCCATGCACCATGATGATGGTGATCTCGCTGCCACATTAGAAGAAATGCTTATGGGCATCGATCAAAATGAAGGGCGGGGAGCGCCGTTCCCCGATCCCGTGGCAAAAAACATTTCTGAATTATATCAGAAGCAAGCTGATCAGGACCAGCCAAAACAAGCCGGACGAACGATAGGAATTCGAAGAAAATAAGAACAGCGGAAGACAAGCATTCCAGCAGACTGGGATGCTTGTCTTTTGTTTTATGATAAAATAGCTGTTAACAGCTCCAGGTAATGGAGGAGGAATGATCGTATCGGACAAATGTTCCAATGTGGCTTTTCATCCTATACTATTTATTGCTTGCAGGCACTTTCGCTACTGCCGTTTTTATGATTAGAAAACGGAGAAATGTACTCTACTCCATAGGGATTCTCGTTGTGCTTCCAACATTTGGGGTTATTAATATTGTTGGAACCATTCCAAGAACGAACCATAATGAATTGGAATACTGGTTACATAGTTTAGCTGATTTCCAACTATGGACCTGGCTTTCATTTTTAATGCTTTGTTACATGTTGTTCTGGTGGTGTAAGATAGTTTTTCTGAGCCGGAGAAATTTGTGAAAAGGGCCATTTCTAAAAACTGAAAACATGTTACGATCATATATAATTAATATTGTTCTTTTCTTATTTACCGACACTTTCAATTTTAGTAGTCAATTGCAGCATTTCAGTGGGAAATCGTGATGAAATTTGAAAGGGGATACATAATTTTGAACAAAAAATACTTAGATTTACTAGCCCAAAAATACGATTGTGAAGAAAAAGTAGTCACTGAAATTATTAATCTTGAAGCCATTCTTAATCTGCCTAAGGGGACAGAGCATTTTGTTAGTGACTTACACGGAGAGTATCAAGCCTTTCAACATGTGTTAAGAAATGGTTCGGGGAGAGTCAAAGAGAAAATAAGGGATATATTTAACGGCGTAATCTACGAAAATGAAATAAATGACATGGCGACATTAGTTTATTATCCTGAAGAAAAATTAAAAATCATTAAAAATGGTTTTGATAATGACGAGGCATTAAACCAGTGGTATAAAGAGACAATCGAACGAATGCTGAAGCTTATTTCTTACGCCTCGTCCAAATATACACGTTCGAAATTACGTAAAGCATTGCCTGATCAATTTGCCTATATTATTGAAGAGCTGCTATACAAAACAGATGAATCCGCAAATAAGGAACAGTATTACACAAAAATTGTCCAGCAAATTATTTCCCTCGATCAGGCGGATAAGCTTATCACGGGTCTAGCTTATACCACACAGAGATTGGTTGTGGATCATCTCCATGTAGTGGGGGATATTTATGATCGAGGACCCGAACCTGATAAAATTATGGAAACGCTCATCAATTATCATTCCGTTGATATTCAGTGGGGAAATCATGATGCCCTATGGATTGGAGCCTTTGCCGGTTCAAAGGTTTGTCTCGCGAATATCATTCGTATCTGCGCTCGCTACGACAATTTAGATATTATTGAAGATGTCTATGGAATCAACCTTAGACCACTTCTTAATCTGGCGGATAAATACTATGAGGACAATCCCGTCTTCAGGCCAAAAATTCATTCAGATCAAAAAACATCTGACCATGAACGATTACAAATTACGAAAATTCATCAAGCCATTGCTATGATTCAGTTTAAACTTGAAAGCCCGATCATTAAGAGACGACCGAACTTTAATATGTCAGAAAGGCTTTTGCTTGAGAAAGTTGATTATGATAAAAACGAAATAACGCTTCAAGGGAAAACGTACCCGCTGGAAAACAGCTGTTTTGCAACGGTTAATCCAGATCAGCCTGATCAATTATTAGAGGAAGAAGAGCAAGTGATCGACAAGCTACTATTTTCTGTTCAACATTCGGAAAAGCTGGCCAGACATATGAAATTTCTAATGAAAAAAGGCAGCCTTTATTTGAAATACAACGGGAACTTGTTAATTCATGGGTGCATTCCTTTAGATGAAAACGGAAATATGGAAGAAATGCTGATTGAGAATAAAACCTATGCAGGCCGTGATTTACTTGATATTTTTGAACATTATTTACGGCACGCTTTTGCACACCCTGAAGAAACAGATGATTTTGCGACAGATATGGTCTGGTATTTATGGACCGGAGAATATTCCTCCCTTTTTGGGAAAAGGGCCATGACAACCTTTGAAAGGTATTTCATTAAGGATAAGGAAACCCATAAAGAGAAAAAGAACCCATATTACTATTTACGTGAAAATGAGGAAACGTGCCGTAAGATCCTGAAAGAATTTGATCTTAACCCTGAGCAAGGGCATATCATAAATGGCCATACTCCTGTAAAAGAAATTGATGGAGAAAACCCAATAAAAGCAGATGGAAAAATGATTGTGATCGACGGCGGATTTTCCAAAGCCTATCAATTAACAACAGGTATTGCCGGCTACACCTTATTATATAATTCCTACGGCATGCAGCTTGTCGCGCATAAGCAATTTAATTCAAAAGAAGAGGTGCTGCTGAATGGAACCGACGTTCTCTCAGTCAAGCGACTTGTGGATAAAGAGCTGGAGCGAAAAAAGGTGCTCGAAACCAATGTGGGAGAGGAACTGTTACAGGAAATCTCTATATTAAATCGTTTGATGGAATATCGTTATATGAAGTGACGCTATAATCAAAAAAATCCATAATAATGGCTCAGGGTGATCATCTTCACTCTGAGCCTTTTCTTTTGCCTATGCGTCTAACGCTTCCCATTCCTCCAGCAAAGCTTCCATTCTTTCCTGATACTGTTCATTTTCTTCCGTCAGTTCAAGTGACTTCTCATGATCCTGGAAAACTTCCGGCTTGCATAAAAGCGCATCGTTTTCTTCCACTTTCGCTTCAAGCTGTTCAATTTCCTGTTCAATTTCCGCTATGCGGCGCTTACGTTTACGTTCTTCGCTTTTTAAGGCTTTATCCTGCTGGAAGCTGTTTTTTGATTCTTGTTCCTGCGGCTTTGTGGCTGCTGCCTGCTCAGCGCGTTCGGCTTCTTCGATTTCCCGAAGTTCGCGTTCTTCTTGTTTCTTATGAAGGTAATAATCATAATCGCCGAGAAACACGCGCGTTTCAGCCGGTTCCATCTCCACAATTTGCGTGGCGATTTTATTAATAAAGTAACGGTCATGGGAAACGAATAAGATGGTTCCTGGATAATCGACAAGCGCAGATTCCAACACTTCTTTACTGTCTAAGTCGAGGTGGTTGGTCGGCTCGTCCAAAATTAACAGATTGGCTTCCTGCATCATCAGCTTGGCGAGCGATAATCGCGCTTTCTCTCCACCGCTTAATGCGGACACAGGTTTTAACACATCTTCTCCTGTGAATAAAAAGTTCCCAAGAATCGTGCGGATGTCTTTTTCATTTTTAAGCGGGTACTCATCCCATAGCTCATTCAATACGGTTTTCTTTGAGTTCAGCTTCGTCTGTTCCTGATCATAGTAGCCAATTTGGACATTGGTCCCGACCATAATATTGCCTTTTGCTGCTTTTAAGTCACCGATGATCGTCTTAAGAAGCGTCGTTTTTCCAACACCATTCGGACCGACTAACGCAAAGGAATCGCCGCGCTGTAAGTCTAGTGACAGATGATCAAACACGTAGCGGTCCTGGTCATCATAGCGAAACGCTAAATCACGAATCTTTAACACGTCGTTTCCGCTTTTCTTCGCTACTTGAAAGCTGAACTTCGCAGATTGCTGCTCTGTCTTTGGCTTATCGAGCTTATCCATTTTCTCCAGCTGCTTGCGGCGGCTTTGCGCGCGCTTACTCGTAGTGGCACGGACAATGTTCTTTTGAATAAACTCTTCCATCTGTTTAATTTCACTCTGCTGTTTCTCATAATGCTTCAGCTCAAGCTCATAATCTTCTTCTTTCTTCTTTAAATAGTCGCTGTAGTTGCCGTGGTATTTCTTAGAACCCTGATGGGCGATCTCATATACGGTGTTCACAATTTCATCTAAGAAGTAACGGTCGTGCGAAACGATGACAACAGCGCCTTCGTAACCCTGCAAGTACGACTCAAGCCATGAGAGTGTATCAATGTCCAGGTGGTTGGTCGGCTCATCTAAAATGAGAATGTCAGGCTTCGTTAATAGAAGTTTTCCGAGCGCAAGCCGCGTTTTCTGTCCGCCGCTTAGTGTCGCAATTGACGTATTCCAATCAAAATCATGAAAGTTAAGCCCGTTTAAAACCGCTTTAATCTCGGCTTCATATTGATAGCCGCCCGCGACCTTAAAGTAGTCCTGTTTTTCATCATATTTCGAAAGCAGCTGATGGTATTTGTTTGCGTTGGCTAGTAAGTCAGGGTCCGCCATATCAGCTTCCATTTGGCGAAGTTCCCGTTCAAGCTTTTGCAAATGGGCAAACACCTTCGTCATTTCATTCCAGATCGTGTCGTCGGACTGCAGGCCTGTATTTTGAGCCAGGTATCCCATGGAAACATCTTTCGGTTTAAAAATGTCCCCCGAATCATGGCTCATGTCCCCGGCCATCATTTTCAGCAACGTACTTTTGCCGGCTCCGTTTCTTCCGACAATCGCAATGCGGTCATTCATTTGTACATCCAGCTTAATATTTTGTAAAATTAACTCGGCGCCAAACCGTTTCGTCAATTGATTTAGTTGCATGAGAATCATGTCGTTTCACCTCAATGAAATAAGTGTATCTTATATAGGACGACAGTAGCAAGGAGAGGTACTTAAGAGATTGTGAACGCTTTAACACTTTCGTTTGATTTTTTGATAAAATAAGAGTAATGTTTGAGTAACTAACCTGTACTATTGGTAAAGGAGTCCCACGCATGTCTGAATTTACTCATTTTAATGAACAAGGACGAGCGCGAATGGTCGACATTTCGGAAAAGAAAGATTCCGTTCGAACGGCGATCGCGCATTCGAGTATAGAAGTGAATCAAACGATTTATCATAAAGTAACAAGCGGCGATATGGAGAAAGGCGATGTCCTTTCCGTAGCCCAAATCGCAGGAATTATGGCGGCAAAAAAGACGCCCGACTGGATTCCGATGTGCCACCCGCTTCCGTTAAAAGGGATCGATGTCACCTTTGAATGGGAGACGAACGAGAACTATGTGCTCCATATTATGGTCTCGGTGAAAACAAAAGGCAGCACGGGTGTCGAAATGGAAGCGCTGACCGCAGCCTCAGCGACTGCGTTAACGGTGTATGATATGTGTAAAGCCGTGGATAAAGGAATGGTCATCGGACCGACGTATTTAGAAGAGAAAACAGGAGGTAAATCCGGCGATTACAAACGAGACAGCCGGTAAGAGGAGGTTAATCCAATGGATGCAGAAAACGCTAAAATACCACAAGCGACGGCGAAGCGGCTGCCGCTATACTATCGATTCATTAATAATCTCCATAGCCAGGGCAAGATGAGAGTCTCATCGAAGGAGCTGAGTGAAGCGGTCAAAGTTGATTCAGCCACGATTCGCCGTGATTTTTCTTACTTTGGAGCCCTCGGAAAAAAAGGATATGGATATAACGTCGAGTATCTGCTGTCATTTTTCCGCCAGACGCTTGATCAGGATGAAACGACAAATGTCGCTTTAATTGGTGTCGGAAACTTAGGTACTGCTTTTTTAAACTATAATTTCATGAAAAATAACAATACAAAAATTGAAGTCGCTTTTGATGCAAAGGATGACCGTATCGGGCAGACGGTAGGCGGTGTGCCGATCAAGCACATCGACGATTTAGAGAAGCATATGGACGGCATTTCTGTCGCGATTTTAACCGTACCATCATCCGCGGCTCAGGGCATAGCTGATCGTCTGGTCGAAGCGGGTATCTCTGGGGTGCTGAACTTTACACCTGCACGAATTACGGTGCCAAACAGCGTGCGCGTTCATCACATTGACTTAGCTGTTGAGCTGCAGGCGCTTGTGTATTTCCTGAAACATTACCCATTAGACGAAGAAGAGGACAACTGATAAGGTTGTCCTTTTGTATGTGGAAATTCCTTTGTTTGCTCTTTTACTTTGAAAGTGTAGAAAACATTTCTGGCTTAGAAAGGGGGAAGGGTTTTAGGAAACAACTCGCTTTCCATGGTCCCACACGACGTGGGGTCGTTCGATGTTGGCACACGACGTGCCGAACTTAATCGAACTTCTTATTTAAGACCTCCTCGGGCTTTATAAGCCCTTCGGGGTCACACCTTATTCGTCTCTCCCATTGGAGTGTCGCCGTTTCCTAAAACCCTTTTTCGATAAACGATCACTAGACCAAGTGGCAGCTAGGCTTTCCCATCCTTCAATGGTTCCGAAAGCTTATTTTGATTAAAAGGAACGGAAAAAGTGACGACTCCTGCGGGACGAGCAGACAGGAGAGGCCCTGGAGGTCGCAGACCGAGGAGACTTTCCGTCTTGCCCCGCGGAAAGCGGCGCTTTTTCCTGTTCCTTTTCTCCAGGACTCTAATGGAGGAACCGAGTACTACCTTGTCTACAATCTCCATCCAAGCTTTTCAACAGCCTGAGGAGAGCAGTAGGAATTGTAACGTACTGTAAATAACGATAGGCATAACGAGTGTTTGCGAACGATAGAAGTGCTAAAATGGTTGATACTTAGGGTATAAAAAGAAGGGGATATTATAAAGAAAGGGGGATCTGGTGTTGAGCAAAATACCTACGAAATGGTTAGTCGTTCTATCCGTATTATTTGGAACGTTTACCGTCATTTTAAATAACAGCATGCTGAACCCGATCCTTCCGCGATTCATTGAAGTGTTTGATTCCGACGCGGTGGCGGTCGGCTGGATCTTAACGATCTTTATGGTATCGATGGGGATGACGATGCCGTTAACCGGCTATTTAGGTGATCGATTCGGGAAAAAGAAAGTGTACATCGCCGGACTGTGTTTGTTTATCCTCGGCTCGATTTCTGGTCTGCTTTCACAAACGCTTGGAATGGTCATCATGTCACGGGCCATTCAAGGGGTGGCAGGCGGTATGATGATGCCAATTGCTATGGCCCTCATCTTTAATTCCTTTCCTAAACATGAACGCGGCTTAGCTGTAGGCGTATACGGGGTGGCCGCGATGGTGGCGCCGGCGATCGGACCAACAGTAGGCGGCTTTATGATTCAGTTTTTGGACTGGCCATGGCTGTTTGCGTTTAACATTCCGTTTGGCTTACTTGGACTCCTATTATCGATGAAATTTTTAGAGCGGACTGAAACGCATCCAGAAAAGAAGTTCGATTACATTGGCTTTGTCATGATTACGCTCGGAATTGGCGCTGTGCTGCTGGCACTTGGGCGAGGTCGTGAACTTTCGATGCTCGTGGATCCTTTGAATCTTACGCTGATCATTGCAGGACTATTGGCCATCGTCGCTTTTGTTTTCTATGAAAACCGCCAGGACGATCCACTGCTCAACTTATCCGTCTTTAAAGTACCTACGTATTCCGTTTCCATTCTCGTCACGTCAGCAGCGTCAATCGGCCTGTTTTCCGGCATCTTCTTATTGCCGCTGCTCATTCAAGTCGTGTACGGATTAAATGAAGTGATGACAGGAATGCTGTTTCTGCCGGCAGCGGCGGCAAGCGGCATCTTCATGTCGATTGGCGGGCGAATGCTCGATAAAAAAGGACCGCGCTATGTTGTGCCGCCAGGCCTTGCCATTATGGCCGCAGCGACGATTGGTCTTGGGATGTTGAACGTTTCCACGCCGTACTGGCTGATCCTGTTACTTAACACCGTGCGCGGACTAGGCATGGGAATGGGGAACATGCCGGCAACGACGTCAGGTATGAACGCGATTCCTGAACATTTAGTCGCGCAAGGTTCGGCGATGAACAACATCATCCGGCAGATTTCCTCTTCACTCGGCATCGTCTTTTTCTCCATTTATTATGAAGTGCGGCGTGCTCAAGTAGCGGCTGCTCCTGATATGGATATGCAGGCAGCGACACTGCAGACGTTAAACGAAGCGTTTCTCGTTTCAGCAGCTGTATTACTCATCGCTCTGCCGTTTTCTTTCTTATTAAAAGGCGTACAGGATGATCAAAACGCATAAAAAATGCTGAAGAGCTATACAGACTCTTCAGCATTTTTTTCTTTTTCAGCTCCGTTGTCTTCGCTTAGGTGTTCCATTCTCGCGCAAGCAAACCATACATCAACATGTCGTACGCTTTGCCGTCGCGGAGGACGAATTCGCGCTGGGCTCCTTCGTACGTAAAGCCGAGTTTTTCATACAGCCTTAAGGCCGGCTCGTTGTAATCAAAAACGGTAAGCTGCAATCGATGGAGGTTTAATTCTTGGAAGGCGTAGTTGATTAACAGCTCCATGGCTTCCGTGCCATAGCCTTTCCCTTGATGATCGGCGTCGCCAATCGCAATTGAGATCCAGCCGTTACGCTGGTTCCACAGGATCCCGTCAAGCTCTACGTAGCCGATCAGCGTATCCCCATCACAAATGGAAAAAAGAAAATGGCTGTCGTTCTTAGTGGCATCATCGCGCCATTCTTTCAGCGAATCGTACGAACGCGGCTGTGCAGCTGCGGCATCGAAGCGGCGCAGGAACAACGAATGATTAAACCATGTTGCGATCTGCTCAAGGTGCTCATCGGTGACAGGACCCAAATGTACACGGTGACTGTGCAGAATGGCTTTCACAGCTCCCACCTCCAGAACTATTTATTCTTTTTATCGTTCTTCGCTTGTTTAATCTTAAGGTGAATGTTAATTAAGCGGACGGTTACCGCGAAATTAAACGTGGCAATGACGATCGGCAGCAGCGTCGGAAAACTCCACAGCGTCTCCGATTCCATGCTGGCTGCGATATACGTAAAGGCCACCCCCATGAAAAAGTAGATAGCCGCCATCGTAAGGGGAGAAGCTCTCATACTAGAACAACCCTCCCGTTACAATCGTCTGCAGTTGCTCCTGCATGCGTCGAATGTCTTCCTCTGAATAGAAAAGCTGAGATATAACGACGAACGAGTTCATCGCCATATGAGCCACGATCGGCGTAATGATGCTTTTCGTTTTTACATATAAGAAAGCGAAGACAACCCCCATGGAAAAATACACAAGCATGTGCTTGAAATCCATGTGAAACGCCCCGAAGACGAGGGAGGAAACAAGCACAGCGAGTAAAAAGTTGAAGCGCTTATGCATCTGACCGAAAATCACTTTACGAAAAATGATTTCTTCTGTTATAGGGGCAAACACAACGGGTAATAAGATGAACAGCGGGGATTCTCTCGCAATGTTCATAAGATCCATTGTATTCTCAGATCCGGCAGGTATGCCGAAAACCTGCGTCTCAATTGTAGCGGCAATCCCTTGCGCAAACAGCGCGAGAAATACACCGAGGATCGACCAGAGCACAATCTTTCCTTTACTGGAACGCTCGCCCCGTAACTCAGGCTGTGTCATGTCAGGTTTTAATAAACGTAAGATGACTATTGTGGCAATGGTGAAGCTTAAGATCGACCAAATCGCAATCGCATCCGATTGGCCGAAACCAAGAAGAAACATAATCGGCAGTCCAATGAACGAAGAGAGCTGCGCGATAACATATGTGATAATGATCCACCAATATCGTTTTGGCATATACATAACTCCTTTTTTAAAAAAACAGAGACTTTCCATACTTTATGTATTTTATCACAATTTAAAAACATCCAATAAGAATAAGGGCTTATGACTTCGCGAATATTGTAGAAAAAAGGTGATGAAAAATTGATAGTTTCTACTTGAAAATCAAAAGTGAATTGCTTATTATAGGAATTGTGTTAGCACTCAACACAATTGAGTGCTAATAAACGACATGAATCGAAATATGAACCTGACTAAGGAGGGTGTCCTAATTGTTAAAGCCATTAGGTGATCGTATTGTTATTGAATTAGTAGAAGAAGAACAAACTACTGCAAGCGGAATTGTACTTCCAGACTCTGCAAAAGAAAAGCCTCAAGAAGGCAAAGTGGTTGCGGTTGGTACAGGCCGTGTAACCGATAACGGGGAAAAGGTAGCACTAGAAGTAAGTGCTGGCGACCACGTAATCTATTCGAAGTTTGCTGGTACTGAAGTGAAGTACGAAGGCAACGAATACTTAATCATTCGCGAGAGCGATATTCTAGCAGTTGTCCAGTAAGAAGTAAGCATCATCAATTCTATCGATACGAATTTTGATAAGGAGGGCATTTTATTATGGCTAAAGAACTTAAATTTAGTGAAGACGCACGTCGCGCAATGCTTCGTGGTGTAGATACATTGGCAGATGCCGTTAAAGTAACACTAGGACCTAAAGGACGTAACGTCGTTCTAGATAAAAAATTCGGCTCCCCGCTGATCACAAATGACGGGGTAACGATCGCGAAAGAAATCGAACTCGAAGACAACTTCGAAAATATGGGTGCACAGCTTGTGTCTGAAGTAGCTTCTAAAACAAACGATGTTGCTGGTGACGGTACAACAACAGCAACGGTACTTGCGCAAGCAATGATCCGTGAAGGACTTAAGAACGTAACGTCCGGCGCGAACCCAGTAGGCATTCGCCGCGGAATTGAAAAAGCAACAGCAGTTGCTACAGAAGAACTGCGTAAAATCTCTAAGCCAATCGAAGGCAGAGAGTCCATCTCTCAAGTAGCTTCCATCTCAGCTTCTGATGATGAAGTGGGACAGCTTATCGCTGAAGCTATGGAGCGCGTTGGTAACGACGGTGTTATCACGATTGAAGAATCTAAAGGATTCAACACAGAACTAGAAGTGGTTGAAGGAATGCAGTTCGACCGCGGATATGCTTCTCCATACATGGTGACTGACCAGGATAAGATGGAAGCGGTTCTTGAAGATCCTTACATCTTAATTACAGATAAGAAAATCAACAACATTCAAGAAGTTCTTCCTGTCCTTGAGCAGGTTGTACAACAGTCCAAGCCGCTTCTATTAATCTCTGAAGACGTAGAAGGCGAAGCATTGGCTACATTAGTTGTAAACAAACTTCGCGGAACATTCAACGCCGTATCCGTTAAAGCACCAGGCTTTGGCGATCGCCGTAAAGCGATGCTAGAAGACATTGCAGCCCTAACAGGTGGTCAAGTCATTACCGAAGATCTAGGACTAGATCTGAAGAATACAACACTCGATCAGCTAGGCCGCGCTTCTAAAGCCGTCATTACAAAAGAAAACACAACAATCGTTGAAGGTGCAGGAAACCCTGAGCAAATCGCTTCCCGCGTCGCTCAAATCCGCACCCAGGCAGAAGAAACATCTTCTGAATTCGACAAAGAAAAACTACAAGAGCGCCTAGCGAAGCTTTCAGGCGGAGTAGCCGTTATCAAAGTCGGTGCCGCAACTGAAACAGAGCTGAAAGAGCGTAAACTACGCATTGAAGATGCCCTAAACTCTACTCGAGCAGCTGTAGAAGAAGGTATCGTGGCTGGTGGTGGTACTGCACTCGTGAACATCATCAAGTCTGTAGAAGGTCTAGGCCTGGCAGACGATGAAGCAACAGGTGCAAGCATCGTACTACGCGCCCTAGAGGAGCCAGTACGTCAAATCGTACACAACGCCGGCCTTGAAGGATCCATCATCGTTGAGCGCCTTAAAGGCGAAAAAGTCGGAATCGGCTTCAATGCAGCAACAGGCGAATGGGTCAACATGGTTGAACAAGGTATCGTAGACCCAACAAAAGTTACTCGTTCCGCACTGCAAAACGCAGCATCCGTAGCGGCTATGTTCCTAACTACTGAAGCAGTAGTTGCAGACCTTCCTGAAGAAGAAGGTTCTGGCGGCGGCATGCCTGACATGGGCGGTATGGGTGGAATGGGCGGCATGATGTAATAACGCTCAAACCACTTATGTAATAGGGTTTTTTCCGCATTACAAATAAGTTTTGACTGGATTTTTCTATAAAAAGTTTGAAACACACAAAAAAGTCTCTGGAAACTCTTCAAGTAATGTATAAATAGTTAGTAATTAAAGGACTACTTCCTAAATAAAGGAGGTAGTCCTTTTTTGCTTTTAAAGTTTGCATTTCAGGTTTTTTAGAAGACCGTAAATTCTAGCCTTGTAAAAACATTTCTAAGAGAGTGGCAAAACTATGGTAATAATGCTGGAGCGATAAATACAAAATTACAACGAATCAGGGCATTTTTAAATTATTTGGTTAAAGAAGGTGTCATTAAGGAAAATGTAGTTTCTCAATTGCTTGGTATAGATTTCAGAGGCATAAAGGCCCCATATGAGAGCTAATATTTCGTGGGGATTTATAATACTATCTAAGTAACAAATCCTTTTCGTAGGAGCTGTATTTAACTTCGTTACAATCCAAATAACTTTTTCCAAATGGATTTGTTTTTTAATTCCCTCTACTTTATTTCGGGCATCTGGCCATCGTAAACCGAGTGAACGATGGCCCCTGCCACTGTTCCGAACGCCAACAGAAAAAATAGCAGATATTATTGATATCTAATGTCCCCATAGACGAATGGTTTATACATCCAAGAAACCTAGGTTTGGAAAGGGACTAATTCACACCTCTTTTCCTGATAGTTCTTTTATTAGTTTTTGTTCAAAGTAAAGAATGTATAACTTTTGACAATACTACAGCCCTTGATGATGTGGTATTGTACTTGTATGGAGACGAATATTTTACGATGAATTTTCTTTGATGAACATCAACATTGGGAAGCCTTTAAGAACAAATATGGAGCTAAGATCCGGCCAGTCGTGCAAAAGAAAGTGGAGAAGTTTCGAGATTGTGGAAATTTTAAAAAGGGTTTTAAGCTTTTAGTATATGAATAGACACACTAAACATACTGTAATACGAATTGAGGTGACCGAGTGGAGCGTACAGAGGACTTAATTGAGTTATGTTTATTAATTGGGAAGATAATGCAACAAAATGGAGCGGAAACCTATCGTGTGGAAGATACGATGACGCGGATTGCCCAATCTTTTGGACGGGATGAAGCACAAAGTTATGTAACACCTACTGGGATTGTGTTTACGATTAGCCCTGGTGCCCCTGCAAAATTAGTAAGAGTTTCAGCACGAGAGACAAATCTCGAAAAAGTAAATCTCGCGAATAATGTCTCTAGAAACATTACAAGTGGAGACATGTCTACTCACGTAGCGTATAAAGAGCTTAGAAAAATTGAAACCAGTCCTACAGATTATTCCATGCGCATGCAAATCATCGCTGCCACGTTAGCGAGTGGTTTCTTTAGTCTCATGTTTCAGGGGAGTTGGTACGATTTCCTACCAGCCTGCATAGCAGGAGGGCTAGGATTTATTGCATTAATTAACTTTATTCGATTATTTGAAATTAAATTTGTTGCTGAATTCATTGCTTCGTTGTTGATTGGTTTTACAGCCTTTTCCCTTTTTTCATTAGGTATCGGGAAGGAAGTTGATAAGGTAGTTGTTGGTTCTATCATGCCGTTGGTCCCTGGCCTGCTCATCACCAACGCTGTAAGGGATTTGATGGCAGGTCATCTTATCTCAGGACTCGCCAAGGGGGCGGAGGCCTTTTTAACGGCTTTTGCAATTGGTGCGGGTATTGCTGTTATGTTTGCACTATTTTAGAGATCGTGAGGAATGACTATGTTGATTGAATATGCCGTAGCAAGCTTTTTTGCATCAGCTGCCTTTGGAATGATCTATCAGGCGCCAAGAAATACGATTATCAATTGTGGTCTCGTCGGCATGATTGGTTGGGTCATTTACATATCCTTAGTATGGGAAGAAGTCGACAGTGTCCCAGCTACACTCATCGCCTCCTTTGTTATTGCCATGGTCAGCCAGATGCTGGCAAGGATATACAAAACGCCTATGATTATATTTAGCGTACCAGGAATTATTCCTCTCGTACCAGGAAGTCTCGCGTATGACGCCATGCGAAACTTTGTGCAAAATGACTACAGCGTCGCTATCTCCATTGCAGCGAAAGCTTTTATGATATCTGGTGCTATTGCATTTGGGCTCGTGTTCTCGGAAGTGCTTAACCAGATTATAAAAAAGATGAGAAAAACAAAAGCGCAATTGAGGTAATGGGTGAGCCTCACTTGCGCTTTTGTTTGTCTTTATAATCCACTAGATTAATCCTTGTTTTGGCATTCAGCTATAAAGTCATTCGCCGTGATATAAAGGGCTGTATGGCCTTGTGTAAGGACTTCTACTGTCATGGAAGTGGCTAAATGCGTTTTCCCTACACCAGTTGGGCCTAGGAGGATAATATTCTCGCCATGATGTATGTATCGCCCGGTTAGAACTTCTTTAATTCGCTTCTTATCTATACTTGGTTGAAAAGCAAAATCAAAATCGCCCTACAACTCAAACAGTACTCACCTCAAAGCAGTGTTAGATTGATTCCAGGTTTGGCTAACTCCTTATGAATATACTCACAATCTGACTTTCTTCTAAAATTTGATGACGATTACTTCTCCGGAAACAGTAATTCCTGCAAGTCTTGATCCGATAACTCTTCTTCCAAAGGCCAACTAACATTTTTGTCACTAGCTCTTCTCAAGTATTCAATTATCGTTGTTCGGGAATTCGAACTGCTCAAGGCAATTCCCCTTTGACCAATGTCTTGGGCATGCAGTCGAAGGGTTTATCGGTATTTGACCATAAAAAAACTCCTAAATAAATGATTTACACCGTAAGATGCAATTGATTTATATAGAAGGAATGGTCCTTGGAATATACAAAAATTTGTCACAGGTGAACCAAAAAGATAGCAAAGGTGGAACAATCTAATGGCTGTATTCAATTAGTTTTTAACTTATGTCCCATCTTTATCTCACTTTTTTAATGATAAAAGTTCAAGAAAGTTGATAAAAGAAATAAATACCAATTTTCTCTTTTCCACTAACTTTTTGTTCAATTAATAGGTAAAGTAAAAAGACTAGTATAATTGGTCCTAAGATATTAAACATAAAAAACTCCTTGTACTTTAATATCTTTCTCATAAAAAGGTAAAAGAGCTATAGGGGGAGTTTAATAAAATATTAATACAATAGATGGAAATACAAGAATAGGAGGAAGCCAGAATGTCCAATGATAAGATTGCCGTAATAGAAGCTGTCCAATCAATAATCAACAATCCAGAGAAGACAGAAAACGACATCCAACGTTTCTTAGAACAGAATACATGAGCTTATCCCTTTGCCTTTTATGTTAAATTACCTTCTTCATTTTAATTCTGTATTTGCTGCCACTTTATCAACCAAGTTTTGATGTTATTTACGACGTGAATACTTTGTAGATCTTATAGTGATAGGTCTTTCATTTAGAATAAAGTCTGTTCCAAAGACATGAAAAAATCATCTAGGTGATGTTAGGGTGACTGGATTATGACTGGATACTGTTGATAAAGTATTAAAACTTATTGTGCTTAAAAAATTTAATTGTTGACGAAAACCTAATAATAATAGGGTTCCGTGGATCTTATTATTGTCCTATTAATTAGCCGAGTGAATGGGCGGCATGATGTGATAACGCCCAAAATACCGCTATGAAGGGGGTTGTGGCCTAGTGTAATCCCTGATTGACATACTTTTTGTCATTCGAAAAATAGAAATATATATTATAGTTAGCCTCTCCTTAGTTCACAGAACTTTTGAGAGGTTTTTGTTGTGGTTATAAGACTTTTATCCTCAAAATATCAATACCTTACTAATGGAACCGTCAAGTGATTCTGGCCAGTTTTTGCTCGATAGGTTTACGGCTCTAATGGTTCTCGTCATGTTGAATACGGTACTGATTCATTTTACCTTTTCCAGCCTCTCTAGGTTCAGGCGCTTCTTGGGCGACATAAGGACGGGGCTTTATCTAAGCGGATGGAGCGATAATACACAAGGATTCTTTAGTGGCCTCAAACGGTTTGTGCAAGATATGCAAGCGATCGGCTGCCTGTAAGATATTAAGGAATATATTAAAAAATAGTTTGGGGTTTATCAAGGGGGCATTAGTTTGATGGGGTTTATGTTTCGGCTAGCTATAAAAGTGAAGGGTTAAACAATTAAAAAAATATTGAAAGGGTTATCATTTTATGATAAGTTATTACGTAACCGGTTACGTAAAAGGGAGAATATGACTTATGGCTTATACAATTAGGGATGTTGCAAAAAAAGCAAATGTATCAACAGCTACGGTATCTAGAATATTGAATGACCTAGGCGGATATTCTGATAAGACAAAAATGAAAGTATTAGATGTTATTCAAGAATTAGAGTACTTTCCTAGTGGCATTGCCAGGGGACTAACTAATAACAGAACACATACCATAGGTGTATTAGTGCCAAATTTAACGAGTTCTCTCATAGCTGAGTTTTTAACCGGTATTGAGTCAGTTGCACACAAGGTAGGTTCCAGTATAATAGTTTGTCATACTGAATCACAAGGGATAAAAACAATGAAGTATCTTCAGTTATTGCATGAAAAAAGAATTGATGGACTAATCATTGCAAGTACAGTATTAAAAGAAGAATATTATGATTATATTGTTAAAATGAATGTCCCTTTAGTTCTTTTATCTGCTTATTCTGAGTTCCCGGTCCCTTATGTTATTGCAAATGATCATCAGGCAGCATACTCGGCTACCAAACATTTAATACAAAATGGACATAGTAAATTAGGGATGATAAGTGGAAATAAAGAAGAATGGATTGCTGGTAATACTATTCCGCGTGTAGAGGGCTTTAAAAGAGCTCTATCTGATTTCAACATACCAATTGATGATCGTTGTATAGAATACGGGAGATTTTCTATTGAGGATGGGGTTAATTCTCTTAGGAAGTTATTAGATCGAAATCCTGATGTTACAGCTATCTTTGCTGAAAATGATGAAATTGGTATAGGTGTTTTGTCCGCTGCTTTTGAACTAGGAATTAGTGTTCCTAAGGATATTTCTGTTATAGGTATGGACGATATAAATTTGTGTAAATTTATGAATCCACCCTTGTCTTCTATTTCACTTTCACATCATGAGATGGCCGAAAAGGCTGCAGGGATGATCTTTAAAATGATTGAATCGGGTTCAAAGGTGGAAAATAGTATACTTGGCCATCAACTTGTAGAGAGACAGAGTGTACGTTCTCACTAGTCTCTCTTTTAATAGGGGTTCAACGTAACCGGTTACGTAATAAAAAAATAGTAAGGATGATAAATATCTAGATTACTGGATAATTTTTTTATGAATATTACGTAACCGGTTACGTAAGTCAGAAAATATAGTAGAGGATACTTGAGGAGTGAATAATCTTGCAGCAAAAGTGGTGGAAAGAAAGCGTAGTTTATCAAGTTTATCCAAGAAGTTTTATGGATAGTAATGGTGACGGGATCGGGGATATACAAGGGATTATTCAGAAATTAGACTATCTTAATAATTTGGGAATAGACGTTATTTGGATATGCCCTATGTACAAATCACCCAATGATGACAATGGTTATGATATTTCTGATTACCAAGACATTATGGAAGAATTCGGGTGTATGGAAGACTTTAATGAATTGTTAGAAGAAGTCCATATACGCGATATGAAACTAATTATAGATTTAGTTATTAACCATACAAGTGATGAACATCCTTGGTTTATTGAATCAAGTTCTTCAAAAGAAAATCCTAAACGGGATTGGTACATTTGGCAAAAAGGAAGAAACGGTCATCCCCCCAATAATTGGGAGTCAATCTTTGGAGGATCAATATGGGAATATGATGAACAAACAGAAGAGTACTATATGCATTTATTTTCAAGGCGACAGCCTGACCTGAACTGGGAAAATCCAAATGTACGTAATGCTTTGTACAATATGGTAAATTGGTGGCTTGATAAAGGAATAGACGGTTTTCGTATAGATGCTATCTCTCATATAAAACGGCAACCGGGCTTCCCTAATATGCCTAACCCGGAAAAATTAGATGTAGTACCTGCTGCAAAATATACAACTAATGTAAAAGGGATAGAAAACTTTTTAAGTGAATTCTCAAATAAGACTATAAAAAATTATGATGTCATGACAGTGGGAGAAGCTGGAGGAGTATCGGTTGAGGATTCAGAATTTTGGGTCAGTGAGGATGATGGCTGCTTTGATATGATATTTCAATTTGATCATGTAGGTCTATGGGATAAAGGTACCCAGAATAATAAAGAAATCTTAGGTTTCAAACGAGCGCTGACAAAATGGCAAGAAGGATTGCAGGGTAAAGGCTGGAATGCTTTATTTTTAGAAAACCACGACCTTCCAAGGAGCGTGTCATGTTGGGGGGACGAGGAACTTTATTGGAATGAAAGTTCTAAAATGCTTGCAACTGTTTATTTTTTGATGCAAGGTACTCCTTTTATCTATCAAGGTCAGGAAATTGGAATGACTAATGTTAGGTTTGACAATATTGAGGACTATAATGACGTTGGAATGTTGAATTACTATAAGTTGAAGAAACAACAAGGAATGTCTCATGAAGACTTAATGGAAGTAGTTTGGTCTAAATGCCGTGATAATTCTAGAACGCCGATGCAGTGGAACTCCGAGGATAACGCTGGATTTTCAACATCAAAAAGTACGTGGTTAAAATTAAATCAAAACTATGTTTCTATTAATGTCGATGCTCAAATGAAAGAGGAGAATTCCATTCTTAATTATTATAAAGATTTAATTCAACTCAGAAAGAAACATAAATTATTTGTCTATGGTTCTTACCAGTTATTACTGCCTGATCATCCTGAGATTTTTGCTTACTTAAGAGATTTTCAAGGACAGAAAGGTTTGATTATAGGTAATATGACTGACAGAACAACTGACTTTCAATTACCAAACGATCTTAATTTCAATCATGCTTCCCTTGAACTTACAAATTATAAAATAAAACAGCCCACCTTAAAGAGAAAAATGACTTTTGAACCTTTTGAATCATGTGTTTATTTGTTTAATAAATAACTCTAGGGAGGAAACAAAATGTTAAGTAAAAGTTATGTATCTGCAGGGTTTTTGATATTAGTGTTTTCGATACTTTTAAGTGCTTGTGGGCCGCAACGAGAAGTATCACAAAATGAAGAAGAGCAGAGTGAACCGGAAAAACCTGAAGAGTTAACATTATGGGCATGGGAAGATACTAAAACAGCATTTCAAGAAGTTGGGGATAAATATACAGAAGAAACCGGTATTAAGGTAAACGTAGTGGCTGCAGAAAATGCTGATATCTCTCTAGATGCTCCTGCAGGAAGAGGGCCTGATCTTTTTTATGAAACACATGACCGAATTGGGGATGCCTACTTACAAGGACTAGCGGCAGAAATTGAAATAACAGATGAACAATTGAAAGGATACCAACAATCAGCAATTGAAGCATTCACCGTTGAAGGAAAACTTTTAGGGATTCCATCCTCAGTTGAAACTATTGGCTTATTTTATAATAAAGAACTCGTTCCTGAAGCACCTCAAACAATAGAAGAAATTAATGAAATTGCTGAAGAGTTAACAAACACAGACGAAGATGAATTTGGGTTTTTAAATATTACTTCTGATTTCTACCCCACATTTCCTTTCCTGACTGCGGCGGGAGGATATGTTTTCGAAAAAAGTGAACAAGGGGGATATGATACTAGCGATATCGGTTTATCAAGTGATGAAGTAGTTGAGGGGGCGGAAATGATCCAGTCATGGCACGAGAATGGATATATCCCAGAAAGCCTTACTTACGATGTAATGAATGGATTGTTCCGAGAGGGAAAAGTTGGGGCCATTATTTCAGGACCGTGGGGCATTCCGGATTTTGAGGAAGGTTTAGGAGATAAGTTAGCTATTGCTCCTCTCCCAACCTACAAGGGAAAGCAGTTAGAATCTTTCTTAGGTGTAAAAGGATTAGCAGTATCCGAATATAGTGAAAATAAATATTGGTCAACAGATTTCGCGTTATTTATGACAAATACTGCAAACTCTGAGTTGCTCTTTGAAAACACTAAACGTCTTCCAGCACGGGAGGATGTGAGTATTGAAAGTGAACTCTATCAAGGAATTCAAGACCAACTTCAATACGCTGACCCTACGCCAAATATTCCGGAAATGGCTCAAGTTTGGGAGCCAATGGGAGACGCTTTAGTATTCATTGGTGAAGGGGAAGATCCTCAGGAAGTATTGAAAGAAGCTGAAGCAACGATAAAAGAGCAAAATTCGCTACTTGGTGGGGATAACTAAATTAGTCAGCAAGTATGGTGAAAGAATGATAAACATTCATTCACCAAAGATGTATAAGGTGGTGTAAAAATTGGCTAAGCAAACACATAACCCAAAGGTAGCAGTTACATTATCTCTCGTTCCTGGATTAGGTCAATTGTATAATCGTCATTATTTAAAGGGAGCAACTTTTTTACTTTTAACAATATCCTTTATTTTATTTTTCTATCAATTTTTAAATATAGGATATTGGGGACTCTTAACTCTAGGTGAAATTCCTCGATTAGACGATTCTCGTGTCCTGCTAGCTCAAGGTATAATCTCACTTATAATAACAGGGTTTGCAATAACTTTTCATGTATTGAATTTACTCGATGCTTATAAAGAAGCGGTGAAATTCCAACAAGGAGTTAGACCTGATAGTCTGCGAAAAAGATTCCGAGCAGGATGGAATAAAAGTTTTCCATATATACTTATTGGTCCGGGCCTATTCTTGTTAATTTTTGTTGTTATTTTCCCACTATTATACATGGTTTCTATTGCATTTACAGATTACAATTTATATAATTCTCCACCAAAAAATTTATTGAATTGGGTAGGATTCGAAAACTTTATATCTTTAGTTACGGTACCCATTTGGCGTAGTACATTTTTTAGTGTTTTTTTATGGACAGTGATTTGGACATTAGTCGCTACTACTTTACAGATAGCTTTAGCGCTAATTCTAGCAATATTTGTGAATGACCCTAGAATCAAATTTAAAAAGTTTATTAGAACAGTGTTAATATTACCCTGGGCTGTACCAGCATTTGTCACTATACTGATTTTTGCTGCCCTGTTTAATAATGATTTTGGTGCAATTAATAACGATATCTTAGGGCCGCTTTTTAATCAAGCGATCCCTTGGATGACAGATCCATTTTGGTCAAAAATTGCTCTGATTGGTATCCAAGTCTGGGTAGGCTTCCCCTTTGTATTCGCTATATTTACTGGGATACTCCAAAGCATATCTAAAGATTGGTATGAAGCAGCAGATATGGATGGAGCGTCGAGTTGGCAAAAATTTAAAAGTATTACATTCCCACAAGTAATGTTTGCAACTGCACCAATTCTTATTATGCAATATGCGGGAAACTTTAATAATTTTAATATAATCTACCTCTTTAACCAAGGTGGACCTGCTGTACGGGGGCAGAATGCTGGTGGTACGGATATTTTGATTTCATGGGTTTATAATTTAACTTTTGAAACTCAAAATTATAACATGGCAGCAGCCATTTCGATAATTATAGGTTTAATAATTGCCGGATTTGCTTTCTATCAATTCAGGCGCACGCGTTCCTTTAAAGAAGAGGGGGAGATGTAAGTGACTAGAAAGACTAAGAGCAACCTTCAAGTTTTAGGAATGTATTTGTTTATTGGAGTCGTTTTCGTCTTTATTTCCTACCCGTTGTTATGGACGTTAGGTTTGTCTCTAAACCCGGGGACAAGCTTATATGGGTCTACAATGTTTCCAGAAAACTGGTCGTTTGTTCATTATAAGTGGCTCTTTTTTGATCCTAGTAGTGATTATTTACTCTGGTACAAAAATACATTAATTGTAGCAACTATCACATCAATTTGCTCTGTAATAGTTGTTTCTCTTATCGCATATGCCTTTTCTAGATATAAATTTATAGGGAGAAAAAATGGGATATATACCTTTTTATTGTTACAAATGTTTCCCGTTCTTATGGCGATGGTTGCCCTCTATCTTCTTTTAAATTTGGTAAACTTGTTAGATACCTTGACTGGTTTAATATTGATATATATCGGGGGAGCCATCCCACTAAATGTCTTTCTTGTAAAGGGTTATTTTGACACACTTCCACGAGAATTAGATGAGTCAGCAAAAATCGACGGAGCAGGTCATTTTCGAATATTTTTCACCATTATGTTACCGTTAGCAAAACCCATCTTGGCGGTTGTGGCACTCTTTAATTTTATGACACCGTTTATGGACTTTATCTTGCCGAGTATTATATTGAGAAGTCCAGAAAATTTTACTTTAGCTTTAGGGCTTTTTAATTTTATTAATGAACAATTTGGTAACAACTTCACTCGATTTGCTGCGGGTGCAATATTAATAGCAATACCTATTGCCACTGTATTCTTGTATCTCCAACGTTATCTAATATCAGGATTAACTTCTGGTGCTACTAAAGGTTAACTTAAAGCATAGATTACAGTAATTTAAGTGAATTGCTCAAAATTTAAGTCTTAAATTAAAAAGCCTCTCATGAGTCCTTGGAACTCTTAAGAGGCTTTTTATTTAGAGGTTATATATACGACCTAACGGAAAAAAGACTGGAGGTGGACTGAATAACGTTCAAAAATATGGAGGTGTATCTATATCCCTGAAATGTAACTTATCTCAAGACCTGTTTTTAGATAAAAAAATGTCATACTTAATGACAAACTAATGTTGATTATTCTTTAGATACTAATACATAACGGGGAGAACTTTAGTCCTTATATAATACAGGTTAGCTCTTTATAATTAGCTATTTTATTGTATTTATCCCGGCGAAACGATGGGCGGCATGATGTAAGCCGTCCTCAAACCCTTTGCTACACAAGGATTTGAAACCTTATAAATGAATATTGACTGTATTTCTAAAAATCTAGTTATAAAGCGACTCCTTAGGTCATGGACGAAGGAGTGGCTTATTCTTATTGAAAAGCTTACTTTCTAAGAGGTTTCCTTTAAAGGGAAAATAATTTTGTGCAGAAATTAAATAATATAAATTGTTTTTCTTCTACATATAATTTCTATCTATATGAAGATATTACAGGAGACATAGTGCGCAAAGACAGCGGGAGAAAATATGCCCAAACCCTTTTATGTAAGGGTCCATGACTTTTAGTCATTATTGAATGGCATATTCTATGTCATCAAAATCAATGTTAGAAACCTCTAAATTGTTTTTTAGAAACTTTACTATTCAGAGGCCTAACAATACACTCTGCGGCCATGCAATATTTAGTAAATTGCTTAAAACTGTAATGATAACTAAAGCAATGCCAGTGGAGTAGAGAGCCTTAAAGAAAGTGAACTTAGATTCTATAAGTAAAAAGGCAATAAGGTAAATAGTGGAAGCAATTAACAACCCCAATAAAGAAATAGTGATGACGTATCCCACAATCCATCCTGTATATATAATTGGTTTAATAATTAAAACTTTCGGATGCGAACCTTGGTCTTTTTGTTTCCTTATTTTTATAACTTCCTTTACTAGATAAATACCGGATACAATACTACCGGCGATAGAAACATATAAAGGGAAGAATTGGGCTAAGCGGGAAAAAGTAAGCGCGGTAACAGCGGCCCAGACAAAAACAATAAATATACAAAAAGTAAAAATTACATTTAGTGTTTGTTTATTCATTTTACACACCTTCTCTTTGTAAGTTGTTACTGATTTTTTTCATTATGGATCCTCCTGTAAGAAGCATGACAATTAATACTCCGATAGTAATGACAATAGGATTGCTGAGCCATTCCCAGCCGTACCTTTCAATGGAGATCCAATAGTACCTTTCTGCTGATATGGCTAATACAAAACCGATAAGTAAGGGGGGTCTTGGCCAATCAAGGATTGTCATGATATATCCTAATAAACCGATGGCAATAAAGGCTATAATGTCTCCCCAGGCAAAATTACTTTGATAAGCCCCAATTAATAAGAGGATGGTTAGGAAGGGAACAAGCTTCTCTCCGGGAATTAAGCTTAGTTTGGAAATCGGCTTGACTAATGTCATACATAGAATAGCTCCAATTATGTTGGCAATAACAAGTGTCCAAACGATAGATAAGGTGAGAGGCAATTCGGTTGTCAGCATTCTTGGTCCTGCTTCTAGTCCCATTAAAATTAGTCCGCCTAGCAAGATTGCGGTTGTCCCACTGCCAGGAATGCCAAATAGCAGGGTTGGGATGAGAGATCCGCCTTCTTTCGCGTTGTTTGCACTTTCAGGAGCGATGACTCCGCGAATGTCTCCCTCGCCAAACTTATTATTTCTTACCGTCTTTTTACCTGCTCCATAAGCAAGCCAGTCGACGACACTTCCTCCCAAACCTGGAATGAAGCCGATCAGGCTCCCTAAGACAGCGCTTCTCATGATTAAGAACTTGTTCTTAAGGGCGTCACCCACTCCTTTTAGGACCCCGCCTTTTAAGCGATTCGCTTCCGCTACGCTCCCCTTATGGGTCAGCATAGTAATTAGAATTGGAAAGGCAAAGATAGCCAAAGCGACAACGGGCAGGGAAAGACCATTGGAAAGGTAAAGAAAATCAAAGGTATACCGGTACTCCGTAATAGCAGGAGCACTTCCAACGGAACCGATCATTAACCCCATTAAACCTGATAGGGCTCCTTTAGCCGGTGAATCTCCTGCTAAAAGGCCGGCCATGCTCAGTCCAAGCATCGTTAACATAAATAAAACCGGTGAATTGAAACTAGTGATAAGCGGAGCAGCGATTGGAATAGCCAGGTAGAGAGCAACCCCTCCTATAACACCACCTATCATTGAACAAAATAATGCAGCCCCCATAGCCCTGGATGCTTCCCCTTTCTTAGCTAAAGGAAATCCGTCCATAATAGTTGCCTGTGATCCGGAAGAGCCGGGGATACCAAGCAATACAGAAGGAAAGGTATCTCCCGTATGAACCACGGCTACCATGCCAATTAACAGGGCCATCCCGACAAAAGGATCCATTCCAAATACAAACGGCAGTAAAAGTGACATGCCTACTGTCCCGCCTAAACCTGGAAGCAGGCCAACTACAATGCCCAGTCCAATACCAAGGCACATGAATAAAATCCTCGATGGATCTAAAACAATACGTAAGGCTTCCATTGCACTTTCAATCATAATATCCCCCCTCTATAATTTTCTGCCATCAACTCCGTGTTCATTTAAAAGAAATTCATATACCCAATTGATTGTATCCTCATTCATATTTTTCTCTAAGTTATCGATCCTATTTTCTAACTCTGCTTGGGAGTAAATTTCATAATCCTCTAGAATAACAGAAGCCTCTTGATTGAATTTTTCATCTTTAACTAATGTGTTGGCTGCTTTCTTCAATTCTTCTTTTGCACTTTCAGGCGCACTCTCATGAACCCATATCACCTTTTGTAGAGTATAGGTAGCGTTTAGAAAATGTTTATAAGTTTCCCATGCTTGTCCTTTAGGTTCTACACCGTGAAGTTCTTTATAAACTTCTTTTACAGTTGGAAGGTCAGGGAATTGCGGATCCCTCACAACTTCACCGTTTTCATCGATTTGTCCTAAACTGTAGAGTGGAACAGCTTTTCCATCTTTTACCTTAGGTTCTATGTTCTGCTTATAAGCTGTGGTCGTTTGAAAATCAATATTGCTTTCACCTTGTTCAAAAGCTACTCTTGCTGGACCTCTTCCTTCGTAACCCAGTACTGCTTTAGTATCTATCTCTAGTACTTCAAAAGAAATTAATGTCGTTAAATCTAAACCAGTGGGAGACATGCCTGCATAAAAAAGCTTTTCTTTTACTTGGTCAAGATCAAAGCCATCTTTAATGTTTAAATCTGCAGAACCATAAACAACACCTCCCGTAGGAGCTCCAACCAGGGGAGTCAGTTCGTCAAAACTATACTGTACAGATGATTGATCCAGTAAATAAGGGATATGAGTGGAAGCACTTGTTGTTACTAGATTTGTCCCATCCTTATCATAGGAATTTACATATGCATTTGTTCCTGTAATACTTCCACCGCCAGGAACGTTCTCAACTTGAATACTTGGCTGGTTCTCAATATGGTTGGACAGCGGCTTCGTCATAAATCTGGCAAATACATCGGTTCCTCCTCCTGAATCATAGGGAACAACCATTGTTAGAAGATCTTCGTTATAACCTTGTTCTTCTTCCCCGCTCGTTACATTAGAACTAACAAACGATAAGGGCTGGCAACCTGCTATAAAAAGGTTAAGAATCAGTAATAAAGTAAGCGCATACATTTTTCTCACTGCCTTATCCTCCTTCTTTTTTTGTGTTGTCATAAGGTTATAAAAATCAATGTCATAAGTAAAATAGGTAAATATTATCGTTATCTATAAAAAAATTTTATATTTTTACAGTCTGCTGCTTGATTAGGAAATCAATAAAAGCTTTTACAATATTAAGCTGGATAAAGTCTGTCCGGTACATTAACCACGTATCACGCAAGACAGGCTCTCCATTTTTATAGGTTAATCCTTCTGTATACAGATCATCGGAAGGTGTTAAGCAGATTTCGGGCACAACAGAAAAACCTAAATCATTCTTTACCATCTCCTTACTCGTTTCCTGTCTGTCCACTTCCATTGCAGTTAAAGGAGATTGAGAAAAATGATCATTCCACCATCTGCTGATCAGCCGTTTAAGTGAATTATCGGTTTTGTAATAAATAAAGGGAAGCTGGGGGAGTTCTTCTAGGGAAATTTCATTTTTAGATATAATATATAATTGCTCTTTCGTTAAAAGTAATTTTTCTCCTTCCCAATCATAATCCCCCCTTAGGATCCCTAAATGGATTTGAGATTGATTCAATAAGTTCATGATTTCGGTACTCCATCCAGTCTGTACCTTAAATTGAATATTGGGATAAGAAGTTGAGAATTTCTTCAACAATGCGGGGAGCTTATATTGTGCAAAATTACTTGAAACTCCGATCCGAAGAGTGCCTCTCACTTCATTACCAATGTTAAAAATTTCATCTTTTAATGTGAGATATTCCTTAATTCGATCCTTAGCATAATCTACGAGAAATTCGCCTTCAGAAGTAAACTCAATTCCTTTTTTTGTACGAAAGAAAAGCTTGGTCTGAAAAGACTCTTCCAGCTGCTTTAATCGGTAACTGAGCGCAGGCTGAGTAATAAATAATTTTTCAGCTGCTTTTGTTAAACTTTTTTCTTCTGCAATTGCATTTAAAATCTGCCAATCTTTTTGGTCCATAAGATAAAACTCCCTTACTTATAAAATATATTTATACACTTCCATATAGAATTTTGATTTTTCTTATAATTAGATCCATTGTACGCTATGGATACCGTCTGGACAACATTCATTTTTCTATAAGGAGGGCATTTAAAGTGAATAAAGTACCTATTACTTTAATGCGTGGAGGAACCAGTAAAGGGGTATTTTTGCAAAAGAAAGATTTACCTGCAACTGAACAGGAAAGAGAAGAATTTCTGCTGGATATCATGGGCAGTCCAGATCCTAACCAAATAGATGGATTAGGTGGAGCTAATTCTCTTACTAGCAAGGTGGCTATTATTGATAAGAGCAGGAACTCTTCATATGACATTGAATATACTTTTGCTCAAGTAAGCTTATATGATCAAATGGTAGATTTTAAAGGGAATTGCGGAAATATCTCTTCAGCAGTCGGCCCTTATGCAATAGCTAAGGGACTCGTTTCAATAGAAGAACCTATTACAAAAGTAAGAATATACAATACAAATACTAAAAAAATTATTACAGCTGAAGTAGAAGTGGAAAATGGAAGGGTAAAAACAGAGGGAGACTATTCGATCCCGGGTGTACCAGGCAGTGCTTCGCCTATATTCTTATCGTTTGAAAATCCTGAAGGAGCTGTTACAGGAAAAGTTCTTCCTACAGGTAGACCGATAGATATACTATCTTGTTCTTTAGGTGAGGTTCGAGCATCTATAGTAGATATAGCTAATCCCCTGGTATTTGTTCGCGCGCAAGATATAGGCCTTCGAGGAGATGAATTACCAGAGGAATACTCAAAAGCGCAGATTGACCTTTTAGAAGAATTACGTGGAGCAGCAGCCGAGGAGTGTGGGTTTGCATCCAAATCTGAAGCGACGAGGCTTTCCCCGGCAACACCTAAATTAACAGTTGTTTCAAAGCCTTTTGATTATCAAGATACTGCTGGTAAATTTCACAGTGAACAAAATTTTAACGTATTAGTGAGAATGATGTCCATGCAACGCCCCCATAAGGCACTGGCTATAACAGGAGCGGTATGTATCACAGCTGCCAGTAAGATTGAAGGTACTATCCTATCTGAAATTATCGATAAGAATAGTAACACCATTTCTATAGGTCATCCGGCGGGGGTCATGGAAACTATATATAATGAGTTTCCGTTGTCCATTAAAGTCGGTAGAACTGCTCGTCTTTTAATGGAAGGGAATGTATACACTAAGAGTGATTATGGTCAGTCTGTAATTTAAACATTCACATTTATAGCTCAGTGTTTTGAATGCTTCTCTTAAGGTAGACAGGATAAAAAATAACTTGTATACGGGTAAAACCCCATGTTCTCCTTTGGGCAATTGGTATGACTCAGGATTTCT
This sequence comes from Halobacillus andaensis, assembly GCF_014636475.1. Taxonomy (GTDB): domain Bacteria; phylum Bacillota; class Bacilli; order Bacillales; family Halobacillaceae; genus Halobacillus_A; species Halobacillus_A andaensis. The sequence continues at coordinate 699,987 of NZ_BMEL01000003.1, read as the reverse complement.
ACTAGATAAGGATATATGGAAAAGATGCTTTGCTCATTATCACGAGGCTTAATCGCAGGTGTAATGGAAGTATTACCCCCTTGTAGGAGAAGATGAATATAAAGTTTTCATGAATTAATGGTATCGGTTTGTAATGTCCTAAACGATTCACTATTTATCAATTAAAATTTTTGAATATTACGATCTTTTATGACTGGGTTTTGACTGGATAATGTTCATAAATACTGAGGTGTTATTTAATAAGAAGGAAGTTGTCCAGAGTAGGAAAAGGGGTTATATAAGTATTTTCAACATTCATTATTATCTAATTCTACTACTCAGGTAATGGGCGGCATGATGTGATAGCGCCCAAAACCCTCTAAACATAGAGTATGAGAATGATTTGACTGATATTGACTGGTTTTTAAAATCGTCAACTAAATTTTCAAGCCTCTCAAGAGTTTATAAACTCTTGAGAGGCTTTTCTTTTATTCTTAAATATGAGTTGTTGGAATCCATCATGAATATGAAGCAGAGTGTCGAGCTGGTTCCATATCATATCACTACTCCTTTAGTTAGATTCGCCGGCAGCCCCTAACATATTTTGTAGTGTCATAGCTTCGCTGTTATAAAGGATCTGGCCTCAACACCCCCAATCATGTTTGTATAGAGTGGACAGTATTTCTGATAGGATCCGAGTCCCACAGGGGCGAATCTTTGCCAATAAGGTTCGACTCCCCCAAGATTAACGCATTATTCATTGCGGAGGACTTGTATGACTACAAACAACCCATGTTAAAATCTATTGCCAGAGCAAACTGTTTACATTAATAGTACATCGAAAACTATTTGCTCTGGGTTGAGGGTTGCCTACATGATATTTGGGGAAAGTCTGTCTGAAAAAATAGTTGAAGGAATTTATAATATAAATACAAAACCCTCTTCTCTTGATATAGAGGTGGTTTCACAACTGATTCTTACAGGGAAAGCTCATTCTATATTCAAACAAAAAAAGTCGTTACTTAAGGAAGCGAATAAAATATATAACTCCTACTTTCATATAAGTAACGAATACGAGAACCCGTTAAGTTATTTTCGTTGGCTGCCTATTAACAGTAAAGCACCCGGGCCTTCAAGTTGAGGAAGAAATAAAAAAGAAGCAGGTTTATGTTCTTCATTCAGATCGATTTATCAGTGGTGGACAATCTTCCACTACTAAGTATCTGAGAATCTCTATGGCTGCCACAAATTCCTTTGAAGAATTGAATGAGGGTTTAGAGAGACTTAAAATCCATCTTGATCATCTGGATTAGTTTATGTGAATTATTTTATTTACTTTATACTTGCTATCGAAACTAGAGGGGGCAAGATATTTTGTTTTTTTAATTCATCTCAAAAATGATGTAAATCCATAATATTTAAAAAAAAGAAGCTGATCCTTTATAAGGATAAGTCCCCAATTCTTGAAGACTCAAGGTTAGGGTAAAATAGGTATTCATCTGCGTTTTAGTAGAAACAGTCAAATAAGAAAATAAAATGGAAGAGGTTCCTGAGAAAATGTGATTGACTACGTTCGTTCCTTCGATTCACTTTCATCAGGTTGTTTTATTCCCGTTTTCTCGTTTAATAGAAATACAGCGTAAGAACCAGGCACTAGAAAAGATTTTAATCATATATAGTGATATCCAGTATGAAGTTGGTGAGGTGGATATCTTGGAACCAATGTTGCCTATGGAAAAATTTTTCGGTAAGTTAGAACTAGTTTATGCATTTAATGGGGCAATGCCTACAGGTGTTAGTGTGTCAGAAACCGGTCGGATTTTCATTTGCTTTCCTAAATGGGGAGACGTTGTTAAATTTACGGTGGCCGAAATTGTTGGGGATCAATTGCAACCTTATCCCAGTTACGAAACCAATTTGGTTCACCCAGGGAATATCACAATGTCTTTCATCAGTGTCCAAAGTGTAGTTGCGGATGGAAAGGGAACACTTTGGGTATTAGATACAGCGGCACCGAATTTTTCTGAACCCATTAAAGGTGGGGCAAAATTAGTCGCTGTTGATTTAAAAACCAATACAATAAGAAAAGTATATACCTTTTCAGAAGATGTTGTCCTGCCCACAACTTATCTGAATGATGTCCGATTTGATTTTCGTGTTGGAAATGAGGGTTATGCATATATAACCGATTCATCTTCCAAAGGACCAGGAGCTATTATCGTTGTAGATTTAGAAAATGGAAACGCGTTTAGACGATTAAATGGAGCAAATTCAACTTCGCCCGATCCTTATATTTTACCGAAAGTAGAAGGTGAAATTTTGATGAACCGAAACAAAGATGGCTCAACATCTCCTTTTAGATTGGCATCTGATGGTATAACGATTTCTCCCGATGGGGAAATTTTATTTTTCTGTCCACTTACCAGTCGTCATCTGTTCTCGATCTCAACAGAAGCCCTAAGAGACAGAACGATATCGGACATGGATTTACTATATCAGGTGGAGCATTGGGGAGAGAAAGGGGCTTCTGATGGAATGATCACAGGTGCAAAAGGAACCGTATATGCCGGAGACTATGAAAACAACAGTATCCGTAAGATATTGCCGAATGGCATAATGGAAACAATCGCCCATGACCCGAGAATTTTGTGGCCGGATACTTTTTCAATTGGTCCGGACCAATATTTGTATGTCATTGTGAACCAATTACATCGGCAGGCAAGATTTCATTATGGAAAAGACCTGCGACAAAAACCATATAGTTTACTTCGTATGAAAATTGATGAACTTCCTGCTCCTACCTGTTAATAATAAAAAATGGTTTTTTAAATTTTGAACGAAAAGCATTAAGCCAATAGGTCGTAATTGGCTTAATTTAGCTCTAATCCTAAAAGAAAAGAATCAAATTTAAAATTTAAAAGAAAATGGCGGTTTTAAAATGAGGGAAATTGTATATTTCCCTCATTTAAATATAAATAGTTTATTAGGAACAGTTTTGGTTGGTAATGTTAAAATCCTATTTTATTTTTATAGAGTGGGTAAGTTCAATGCTGTATTGATATTATTTAAATCTAAATTAATTTGTTCGTTTGTATCCCAAGCATGGTACCATCCTTTTTCTTCCATATAAGCGGAAATTTGTTCATGCATATCGAGAGCTTCCATTAAATGGCGAGTGAGCAATTCTTTAATTTCCGGCGTTCCTGCTTCCGTAACGGCCATGGCATAATTTCTAGCTCCACTTTTAGCTGCAATCAATAAATCCATTGCAACCACTTGATCCGATAGGGCATTCATGCCTGTTAATTTTTCAATGATTGGGTTCATGTTCATTCATCTCCTAATTTATTGCTGAGCGTTGGAAAGGATCGAAGCGTATTCTTGTAATTGTCTTGAAGATACATCAATGTCTTGCTGCAGAATATCTTTTAATTGCTGATCTGTAACTAACGCTTTCATGGTTTTGGACTTAGTCAAACAATTGGTCTTGAATGCAGCCATCTCATGGACCTCAAGAACTTCATGTAAGGCGTAGTTCATTTTTTATACCTCCTTCCTCAAGGTTTCAACACGACTTTTATACAATCATCCATTTTTGTGTCAAAAATCTCATAGCCACGCTTTGCTTCACTAAGTGGAAGTACATGACTCACGACATCCCCTGGATCAATTTTTCCAGTCGAAACTAATTCAAACATATATGGCATATAGTGAATGACAGGTGCTTGTCCAGAGCGGATATTGACGTTTCGGTTCATAATATCTCCCATTGGGAATCCATTATATCTGCCACCGTATACGCCAGTAACTTGGATTGTCCCGCCTTTACGCACTGCTTGTGAAGCCATGATAAACGCACTAAATGCTCCGCCTTGAAGTTTCATTCCGCTCGCGAGGAACTCTAAATCAGTCATTTTACCGTCCATACCAACTGCATCAATGACAACATCAGCGCCGCCATTCGTCATTTCTTTCAAATGCATTCCCACATTTTCAAAGTGTTCGAAATTTACAATTTCAACTTTGTTGGTACGTTTGGCGTGTTTCAAACGATAATCTACATAATCTACGGCAATTACACGCTTTGCTCCTTTTAGCCAACAGAATTTTTGAGCAAAAAGACCAACCGGACCACAGCCAAAAACAATAACTGTATCTCCAGCCTTTACGCCTGCATTGTCAACACTCCAAAAACCAGTAGTCATCGCATCGGCAATAACGGTTAATTTTTCATCTGGCTCTTCACAAGTCTCAGGAATTTTGAAATGAGTAAAGTTGGCAAACGGTACTCTTAAATATTCAGCTTGCCCACCTGGATAGCCACCCGTTGTACCCGAATATCCGAAATAGGCACCCATATCACCATTATCATTAGAATTATCACATTGACTTTCCAAATGGTTTTTACAGTAAGAGCATTCACCGCAGGCTATATTAAAAGGAATAATGACTCGATCTCCTTTTTTTAGCGTAGTCACATCTGGACCAACTTCTTCGACGATCCCCATTGGTTCATGGCCAATTACATAGTTTTCTTGCAGGTTAGGAATCATGCCATGAATTAAATGTAAATCAGACCCACATATAGCTGTACTCGTTACTTTAATAATCATGTCATCTGGTTTTTCAATCTTTGGATCTGGAACTTCTTTGACTACAACATTTTTAATACCTTGATACGTTACTGCCTTCATGTTCTACAGCCTCCAGTGTTAGTGTTCATCAGGTGTCCGATCAAACATACCTTTTCTATTGTTATTAACAGGAAATAGATTCATTTTACCCATCATCAATGTGTTGTTGGCAGAAAGTTGATCTAGTTTATACTGTTCACTTAGTTCATTTGGATGGAACCATTTTTTGTCAATCATAAGTTCTGTAATTTCTTGGTGCATGGCAATACCTTGCATTAACTGGTTTCGTAAGAGTTCTCTAACTTCAGGTGATGCAGATTCGGTTAATGCAACAGCGGTATTTCGCACACCTTCTTTGGCACGAAGGAGGAAATCCATGGCAAATGTGGTATCAGCTAGCTCAGGTACATGTAATGAGTTTATAGGGTCTAAATAGTCATTATTCAATGAATTTTACTTCCTTTCAATTTATTATTGGTGTTGGTCGGCTTTGAGGAATAGGAGCTTCAAAAGGTGCTCGGTTATAGATTGCCTGTAATTCTCCAAGCGCTTGCATAGATTGTTCAACATCCTTTTGCATTAATGCTCTCAAATCCTGATCAAAAACGAGTCCTTGCATAAGTTTTGATTTTGCTAAACACAGGGTCTTAAAATTAATAACTTCATGTAGATCCAAGGACTCATGATCGGCTAATTTTTGAGTGTCCATTTTTGGTCCCTCCTTATTTACTTAATCAAAGGTATTGTTCCAAATTGACGATAAATCATTCAGTTTTATAAGATAGGAAAAACGCTCATATTAAATAATGTGGAGAAAATTTCATCATAAGGGATCACTAATAAATATTCGATACACTTTTCTTGGAAGGGTATAAGGTTAACCCATACAACTTTGGAATTAGGAAATGAAAACTTCTAGTTGTAATTTATAAATGACGAGGTTGTCATTAAACTGTTCTTATAGTAAAACTAATGGAAATTAGGTTTTGGTTTAGTTCATAATGGACCTGGTACAGATTGAATTTCTGATTAGGGAATTGGAGAAAGAAAATCCATCAAAGAGAAGATGTACATATGCTAAAATGGAAAAAAGAGGAAGGAATATTATCGGATGTCCTGCAGATTTATGGGAGCGAATTTTAGAAAAACTAAAATTAATTAATTTTGAATGAACAACTCGTCAAGGAAAAAGGGAGTGTTTACTTATTTGGTTTTTTGGCCCGACAGGAAGAAAAACATAGTTCAGATATCGACATCGCTATCGAATCCCCTCCCCGATCTCTCCTTCTAGATGGAATAAACTGATCGAGCAAATCGAAAAGTCTCCCATTCCTTACAAGGTAGATGTGGTGGATTTACATGATTCCAAAGAAACTTAGTACAACAAGTGAAAGAGGAGTGGATTTTATGGATAGATTACGCCAACGATTAGAAGCAGCAAAAAAAGCGTTGGCTGCCTTTGAAAAGCTAGCTACCCTTAAATATCCGAATGATGTGGAACGCGATGCGGCGATTCAACGATTTAAATTCTCTTTCGAGGCTAGTTGGAAAGCGGCTAAGTATCATATGAGTATTTACGGTCTTTAAAAATTCAGGGTATCCAAAATTTCGAACTTCCTTAGCAAAAAACAAAATCTAACTTTGTATATTCATTCTTCATTATTTTAATGTGATCATCTTGGTGTTCTTTATGTTTTTTGAGGACCTTCATAACCCCATCATCCATTTTTAGTGTTCGAATCGATCCTTTAGTCTTAGGGATAAGTAACTGATATTCTTTTGTTTTATTTCTGGGATTGTAATAAGTTTTGGTGACTCTTAGGGTTTTTTTATCGAAATCTATATCAGACCATTTTAAAGCCATTTAGGAAAGATAGTATTCTTTCCATTTATCCATATAAATCTAGTGAAAGGAAAGAAGCATAATGGGGAATCCAAATGATCGAGGGACGATTAAATGGACATCATTGATGCTTCCGGAACATGTAGAAATGGTTCAAGAAATATTTAAAGAACAAGAGAGAGAAGAAAAACTGCAACTAGATGAGCAGTAAATGCAAGGTAACGCTTTTGCTTCACAGTTATTTCTGAAGAAACAGTGTTTGATCCTAAAACCATCCGTAAGTACATAAATTCTAATGAATTACCAAAGAAAAAAAGCTCTCAAAAGAGGCATAGTAAACTGGATTCTTATAAGGAGTACTTAGAAAAAAGGATTAAAGAAGGGACTACAAACTGTGAGGTTCTTTTAGATGAGATTATGGCTTTAGGTTATGAAGGAAAAATTCGGGATTTTGTACGTCTATATAGGGCTCGTCCTAAAAAGCAAGCAACCATACGATGCGAGACTACACCAGGAAAACAAGCTCAAATGGATTGGGAACATATTGGAAAGTTTGAAGTCGATGGGGAATTAAAAGAGGTTTATTAGAGAAAGGCCAATAGCACTACTTTATGTAGTGCTATTTTTTATCTTTAGAAAGGGGCTAAATCAAATTCTTCTCGGATGCGGCTTTTACGGCGTTTATCCGATCTTTCACTTCTAATTTAGAATAGATAGTGGAGATATAATTCTTTACCGTACCTTCTGTGAGGAATAGTTTCTCTGCAATATCTTTATTCGTTAACCCTAGTGAGACTTCATAAAGAACTTCTACTTCTCTCGGTGTAAGTATTTTATCGTTTTTAACCTGATGATTCTGCGGGGAACGGTTTTGCTCCGGTAATTTTGATAGTAAAGTTTGAGCTATTCCCTGAGGGATAAGGGTTCCGCCTTTGTTCACCAACCTAATTCCTAAGATAAGGTCTTCCGGCAGGATGGCTTTTAGAAGGTATCCTTCTGCTCCTGATTTTAGGGCCTGTATAACATAATTCGTTTCTTCAAAAGTAGTCAGCATAATGATTTTAATCTCAGGCCAGCGTTCTTTAATAGCTTTTGTGGCAGTTACGCCATCCATATTTGGCATGTGAATGTCCATAAGAATGAGGTCAGGTTTATTATTAACGCAAAATTCTATCGCTTCTTCTCCGTCTTCTGACTGCCCGATGACTTCGATATGTTCATCCATATCTAGGATGATTTTCAGACTTTCTCTCGTCAGCGCCTGATCTTCAACAATAAGCAGCTTAATCATAAGCCGAATCACTTCCCTTCATGGGTATGGTGCATGTGACTGTGGTTCCTTCATCGGAAAAAGATACATCTAAAGAGCCGTTTAAAGTTAGTAGTCTTTCCTCCATACCACGCAGTCCGAATCCGTGCTTTGCCTCTGCCCCAGGAGAGCCGTTATCAATAATCGTTAAATTTAACCCTTCAGCCTCATAGCTTAAGTTAACACTTATAATGGTGGCTTCCCCATGTCTAACGGCGTTAGTCAGGGATTCCTGTAAACTGCGAGTGAGTGTCCTTTTGTGAGTCTCGCTTATAGGGAACACCACACCCATTATAGTGAAAGTTACTTGTGTATCCGTATGTGAGGCAAAATCTTCGCACATCTCTCTTAGTTGCTCAGCCAGGTTCATCTCTTTCTGATTACTCGGGTCCAGGTCATGAATATTTTTTCTCGTTTCATCCAGTCCTCTATTTAACGCATTCCGCAATCGGCCAACTTTTTGTATGGCTTTACTTTTATCTGAAGATATTAAGAGTTTCACAGCGTCTAACCCCATAATAGAAGACGTCAGTATATGGCCGATAGTATCGTGCAGTTCTCGTGCCATTCGACTGCGTTCCTCTAACAAAGTTAAACGTTCCACTTGGTCCGCGTACTGGATAAGCGCCTCGTTCTTTTCTTTGATCATCTCCTGCTGCCGTTCATTTTTTCGCAGCTGCTCCTTGAGTTCTCTTTGTGACTGAAGAACCATATTTAAGCTGATTCCAATTCCAAACATGACCGTGTAATTAATCATTGACGAGATAAAAGCGAGAGTGCTTTCAATTAAAATACTTTCCAAAGCAGGAAAGAAAATAAGGGAAGCCACTATAGCCCATAATGTTCCTCTTCCTTTATAAAGGTAGCCGGTCATAAAGGAGGTTAAAATCATTCCTCCAACGAGTTCATTGACTTCAAAGGTTAAATAGAGAGAAAGCCCTCCAGTTGTAATAAAATCAGTGACAAAGAAGAAATGAGCCTGAAGATAAGCCGGTCTCCAGAAAAACAAAGGAAAGGAGAAGGACGATAACAGCCATAAAACAAGGAAAGGAACGGACAGCTCTAATCTCTCATGATTTGCATAAAGAAATAAAAATCCAAGTATTAAAAAAATAGCACGCAGCCCCAGCACCGTCTTGTCAAAAGCTCCCCACGATACTCCTTTCTTCAATCAAATCACCTCATCAATTCTCATCTAGTTTTATTCTATCAGTTGTTTAATAAAATTATTATAGCTCTCTCAATTTTATTGTGACTTTTCTCATGACTGTAGACACTAGGGACTATGACTTTTAATTTTTATAATTCAAGGTGTAGAAAATGAAGAAATGAACTGAAAATTCGCCTGCCAAACAAGAAAATTGCAGGAAGTTTTCCGAGTCGCACAGGGTAATTCTTTAGTTATTGAGTACATTAAGTAGCAACTTTTGGTTTATGAGCGTGAACAAGTCATAAGGAAAACACTATAGATCACTAAGGAGAAAGGAAGAAAAAATATGAGAGCATTAGAAATCATTTTATTGATCGTACAGCTTGTCTGGTTTCTTTCACTGCTATATAAACCTCTTAGAAAATGGAAAACTCTCGTGTTTATTATTACCATAATCATCCTGGGTGCCCATTTGCTTTTAGAAGGATTTAGAACACAGATGCTATTGGCCTATCTGGCTGAAGTTTTCATTTTGATAGGCTGGATACGAAGAAAATTAAAGGATCGCGAATCGCACGCCATGGGCAAGTGGAAATTATCATGCCTGGTTGTTGTAGTTATCTTATATATTGGAATTACAGTTACACTCAGTTCCCTACTCCCTGTGTTTACTTTACCTACTCCTACAGGTGAGTACCAGGTAGGGATGAAATCAGAAATGCTGGTGGATAAGGAGAGAATAGAGGGTGGCCAGCCAAGAGAATTGATGGTAAGTGTCTGGTATCCTGCAATAAGTTCGGAGAGTCAGGATAACACTTATCTTTCCTATCCTTATGAAGAAGTGGCAGGTGCCCTTTCTGTTAACTTTTTCGGTCTTCCATCCTTAGTATTCGATCATTTAAAGCAGGTCAAAACAAATACTCTCAACGAAGCGGAACTTTTGCCAAAGGAAGACGGCTATCCTGTTGTATTATTCTCCCATGGTTTCATGGGCACTCGAATGCAAAACTACTCTCAGATGGAAGAGCTGGCCAGCCAAGGATATATCGTCGTCAGTCTAGACCACACCTATGAGTCTGCCTACACCAGGTTCCCTGACGGCAGAGAAGTTAAGACAAAGTACAAAGCAACCGACTTTTCAGGAATGGATCATAGCAAAAATATTGCCACAAGAACTGCAGATGCAAGTTTTGTTCTCGATAAGCTGCAAGAATGGAATGAAAAAAGTGAAAGCAGCTTCCAGAACACATTGGATTTATCGAGAGTCGGAATGTTCGGTCATTCCTATGGAGGAGCTACAACGGCTAAAGTAATGGCAGAGGATTTCCGTTTTAAGGTGGGAGCTAATATGGATGGAGCCTTATATGGAAGCGATGTAGAGGAAGGCTTTACTCAGCCATTTATGAACCTTATCGCCAAATCGAGCTACGAATATACCCCATCAGAAGAAGAGTTAAAGATGAACGGAATGACGCTCGAAGAATACAAAGCTTTATCCGAACAGAACCTTCAGAACATCAATACTCTGTTCCAATCAGGGGTAAAAGATGATTCCTATAAAATTACCTTCCTGGAGGGAGATCACTACAGTTTTTCTGATATGCCATACTGGGTGCCCATCCTGGAAAACGGGTATGACAAAACCCAGAATCACCCCGTGATGAATAAGTATATCGTGGCCCTTTTTGACCAATATCTTAAAGGTGAAAACCAACAGATCCTTCAGGAAGAAAAAGAGGATCCTATATATACGGTAGAAGCAGAATTAAAATGATGAGTTCTTATTTAAGCGATCAACAGGTTATCCTATTAGTACAAAGCGGTGATAGAGTCTCAGAGTGGAGGGAATGGAGTGATGGCTTTCTTAGCAGATAAGCTCGGTTATGACATAAATGAACCACTGCAATTTTCGAACAAAAGATTATGTGGATTATGGTTAATTTGGATAGGCGTCGTGTTAATACTAAGTATTTATAAGGGAGGGGAATGGTTAGTTAACCCCATTATTTTTGTCACCAATTTTGGTGCAGGCTTTCTCCTTATTATGAATTCAAAATACGGAGAGCGAAAGCTTTCCTACGGACCAGAGTCGCTTTTTCAAAAGAAAATCGGCCAATTCTCCATTATCCTGATGTTTATTCTTATCTTTTTCATTGGCGGGTACTTTATCCCTTCAATGGATTTTAGAATGATTGGGGTCCTTTTGTACGGCTATCCCAATCCCTCTGTCCCATTCTATGTGATCGGTAAATTCTGGAACGTTCCTCGACAGCGTTCAATACATTGTTTTGGCTTTCCAGAACCAATAATGGACAGATCAAATCCTTGTTCGATAAAGATCTAATGAGGCTCCTTCCCCTCTGCGTTTTCCTTTACAGATTTCACTTTAAAATCAGGAGTATAGGTAATGGATCGATCTGAAACCTTAACGATGTTTGGATTGGACTCTAACTATCTTCTCTGTGACTCAGTAAAAATAATCTTAGACATGTCTATAACCTCGCTCGTATTAGTTAATTCGATTATAAATTGACATTCGAAGTCATGAAACAGAAAAACCACGAATCAGGGCACTTTTTTATCAGTGTCCATAATTCGGGATATAGTTCAAAAGATAGCATTCTTTCCATTTATCCATATAAACCTAGTGAAAGGAAAGAAGCATAATGGGGAATCCAAATGATCGGGGGACGATAAAATGGACATTAAATGGACATCTTTGATGCTTCCGGAACATGTAAAAATGGTTCAAGAGATATTTAAAAACAAGCGAAGTAAAGCTGCAACTAGATGTGCAGCAAATGCACAAGCTTTTGCTTTGGGGATGGCTTTAAAAGATCTTACTGTTATGCTGAACTATCATAACGGGGTAAAGTATGCTTCGGTGAGAGTGAAGGTAGTTGATATGAATAGATGCAAATTATCAGCTGCTACGATAATAAGGGGAAAGAAAAAATAAAAATTAAATTTGAAGATATTTCTCAAGTAACATTTGATTAAAGATGGAACAGATCTTTTTATTCGTTTATTACATTAAAGGGCAGGTTAGTTGAAGACTCAGTTTCGAGATATTAGAAAGTTTGAAACTAAATTGGACCAGAATCGTAAATGTAATAAGAGTTTTTTAATCCTAAGATTTTATGTTGTGGAGGGTTATTTATGATTGGAATTAGTGTGAAAGAAAAAAACGGAAATAATATTATTTCGTGGCAGCTTAGCAGAGTGGAAATACCAAAAAGCTTCTGACAGAGTTTGAGTATCCAAGCTATCCCTGAATTACGCTTGTAATGCAGTATTTGGAATTGCTGGCTCCTTAACTGTCCGAGGTATAGCTGTGTTAGTGGGACTTTCAGGAGGTACTTTTGGGGTAGTTGCTCTTATTGACGGTGCGCTAGTTGGAGCAGCGTCTAGCACATATATTTGTTAGTTTGTTGGAGGTGTTAAGTTGAGTTGGAAATTCTTTGTTTTTCCAATATTGTCCGGATTACTAGGGGTCTTGTTCCTTTTTCTGTTTAGCGGATTCCATATAGATTGGCCATCAAGTTTAGGAATATTCACTGGAGTATCTTTAGGGCAAGTAATTTTTATGATTATTCAAAGAAAAAAATCTGTTGCTTAGTAATCACGCGGAGGTCGTACGAGAATTAGACTTAGCTGAACATACCCTTCATAATTATTTCTCCTATAATCATTAAACTGATTTTCGTTGCACCTTTTCAATGTCATTGAATCCTTCATATAAAAGAAGAAAAATTCATCTAAGTCTTTTTTCTGTGCCTTTGGTTTCCTCTGCATTCTTGAAATCGAGACTTCAACTTAAGGGGGCATTTCTTTAATATAGCGAAAGCCAAATTTAGGATCGAATCGTACTCCCGATTTCTCCTTCTAAATGGAATAAACTGATCGAGCAAATCGAAAAGTCTCCCATTTCTTACAAGGTAGATGTGGTGGATTTACATGATTCCAAAGAAACTCTATTACAACAAGTGAAAGCAGCAGAAAAAGCGTTGGCTGCCTTTGAAAAGCTAGCTACCCTTAAATATCCGAATGATGTGGAACGCGATGCGGCGATTCAACGATTTAAATTCTCTTTCGAGGCTAGTTGGAAAGCGGCTAAGCAATATTTATATAACATAGAAGGGGTGGATGCCGGCTCTCCGAAGAGCGTCATTCGCAGTTGCAGGGAAGTTCACTTGTTGGAGGGTGAAGAGGCCGTTCTGGCTTTGGAAATGGTAAATGATCGTAATTTGACCGTCCATACCTATGATGAAGAATTGGCCATTAAAATCCACAAAAATTTGGCCCGGTATAATTGCCTTCTCCATCAATGGGTTGAACGGATGAATGATAAAGTAATGAAACAGTCATTAAAAGGTAAAGCCCCAGGTGTTAGCACTACATCTAGGGCTTTGATAATATAGAAGTTTGGCTTTATAGTTTCTGGTTCGCTGAGAAGTTGTGTTTGTCTCATCTATATGAATCCAAATTATCTATAGAAAATAGTGGTCTGGGAGTTTTTGGCTTTATTTCTTCATTTCAGTTGGTGAATCAGATATTTTAAAATGTATTAGTTACGGTTAAATGTGCATTTCTTTCAGTCTGTACTCTAGAAGATGTTTTAGTGCCTGGATAATGACTGGATTCTGTTCATAAAGTATTAATACTTATTGTGTATAATCAATTTAGTTGTTAAGGAAAACCTTGATATACAAGGTTCTACAGGGTCTGTTATGGTATATATAGCTAAGCGAGTGAATGGGCAGCATGATGTGATAGCGCCCAAAACCTCTTCACCATAGGGTTTGAGCACGATTTGACTGGATTTTGACTGGTTTTTAAAATCGTTTATTAAATCTACAGGCCTCTTAAGAGTTCATAAACTTTTGAGAGGCTTTTCTTTTAATAGGTGACCGGTCATATTCCTTTGGAAGATAATTAAGATAAGCTAGAAGTGAAACAAAATAACCTATTAGGATTGGGGGAGACATGTACCTATTTTAAAAAAATTTTGAGGAAAAGGCGGATTGTTCTACTTTTCACGGAAAAAAATATGGGAATCCAATGCCAATTTATTTCCTACAATATAACAGGGCGATGCTTCGTTTGGCGGACTCTTGTAAAAAACATCTGCCAAACAAACATCGCCCTGCTTCACCTTACTTTCATTCTAGCTGTCGTTCTCTTCAAAATATAAATACGCAACTAATTTTTCAAAATCTTTATCAGAAGAACATTCGATTTGTAAATCAATAAAGGCCATTACGACTTCTTCATCATTAAACGGAAAATGGCTGTTATCTACGTTACTCAGGATCTCTCTTTTGGATAGCCCCTTCTCACGTAACACCTCAACGGCTTCCTGCATCGAAGATACTTCTCGCATGTGCATGCCTCCTAAAGATTGTTTAGTTTCTTACCCTATAAACCTTTACGCAAGTTCTTAAAGCAACTAGGTTTGCGGGGAATCGCAGACGGAAAACAAAAAATCCTGAAAAAAGACCTTTATCTTTATTATTTACTACATGATTAAGCGATTTTCCTGCTTGGCTTAGTTCCTTTTTTCCCAAATAAAAAAGCACCTCCAATAAGCTGTTAAGTTTGTATACGGCTCCAGGGGTGCTTTTTCCTCTCTCATTTAATTAAGTGTCTTCACAACAAATAAAGTTAAAATAGTATAAAAACAAAAAAAGGCTGCCCCAATTTTCTTGACAGCCTCGCAAACTACGCTCTTACTTTAATCGATAATAGTGATTCTTTGTTTCTCGTACAATTTTTTAATATCTGGTTTTATTTGTTCTGTTATTAAGTACGTCAATTTATCAGTTGGACAAACGATATGGTTAGAAATCGTATCTAACTTATCGTTAGTTACCATTCCCAGAACTTCAGTAGAAATAGAGGCCATTTTTCGTTTTACTAAAGCTTCCGATAAACTTGGAACACTTATTCCTATTTGAAGATCAATCTTATAAATTCCCATTATATATAAATCTGCCCTCATGGTATGTAATGCTTCAAACGTATCCACTCCCAAATTAACCATTGACTGCTTGAATAAGGTCCCACCAATCATTATTACTTCCACATCCTTGTGATTATTGAGCGCCATAGCTATAGGTGGACTGTTTGTGATCACAGTAGCTTTTAAAGATAAAGGCAGCTGATGTACCAGTTGTAAGTTAGTCGTACCTCCATCGATAAGGATAACCATATCGTCTTTTATAAGGTGTAAGGCCTTTGTAGCCAAATTCAATTTAGTTTCATTGGAAATTTCTTGTCTCGTTGAAAAGTCTTCGACTGGAGGTCCTTTTCTCAAAGCCCCGCTATGCACTCTTTTTATAACACCTTGGTTATCCAACTCTTTCAAGTCTCTTCTAATCGTATCTTCTGAAACAGATAGTCGTTTGCTTAAGTCGCTTGCGATCACTTTGTGTTCCTCATTTAGAATATCAACAATGATTTGTTGGCGTTCTTGTTTAAGCATAAACGTATAACTCCTCCTATAATTTCTTGAATTATATCATATTTTATAGCTTTAAAAATATGGAAACAAGCAAAAAGGCGCAAAAAATATTTGAAAAGCGCAAAAACATGCTTTACATTTATTCAAACATGCATTAACATGAATAAAAAGGCACAAACAATTAATTGAGGAGGCGGAAACATGCAAAAAAAGATTACTATAGCTCCATCCATAATGTGTGCGGATCTCTGCAATTTAGAAAAAAGTGTTAAAGAAATTGAAAGAGCGGGTCTGGATACTTTACACATCGACATTATTGATGGCAGTTTCAGCCCAAGCATGCCACTCGGTATCTCAACCATTGAACAATTAAGAAAAATAACGGATATGAAATTTGACGTCCATATTATGTCGAATGACAATGAGTTTTTCATCCAGGAGATGCTTAACATAGGTGTCGATCAAATCACCTTCCATATTGAAACCAGTTCACACATTGATCGCTATATTAATTTGATTAAAAAGCATGACACCAAGGTAGGCGTTGCGCTAAACCCGGCAACTCCCCTATCTGTTCTGGAGTACGTGTTACCGCAATGTGACACAGTTTTACTAATGTTAATTAACCCAGGTTTTGCAACGGATAAAAACGAAGAGCAAGTCTCCTATGCTAAAGAGAAAGTGGAAGATTTATCGAACTTGATAAAATCTAAAGGATTAGATACCAAGATTGAAGTGGACGGACGGGTATCCTTGAATACCATAGCAGGGTTAGTAAACGCTGGTGCAGATATATTAGTGGCTGGAAGCACAAGCTTATACCATTCTGGAAACAGCCTGGCAGACAATAAAAAGTTGATAGAAGAACTCGTTCGTGAAGGATTACATGAGGAGGCTGAACAATATGAGCAACTATAATAATGCAACAAAAAAAATAACCGATGAAATTACAGCGACTTTAACCAATATCAAAAGCGATGATGTCGATCAATTATTAACTGAAATAAATAAAGCGGACAAAGTATTTTTCGTAGGTGTGGGCAGGGTTCTTTTATCCTTAAAAGCTATCGCCAAAAGATTAGCTCATATTGGCATTAAAACGTACGTGGTCGGCCAAATCACAGAGCCAGCCATTACGGATAAGGATTTACTAATTGTAGGATCAGGAAGCGGAGAAACACAGTTTCCTTTAATTATCGCAAACAAAGCTAAACAATTTAATGCCAGAGTTGCCCATATCGGCACAAACCCGAACAGCTCCATGAGCCAGTATTCAGATCTATTTATCAGAATTCCTATAAGTTCTAATGCTGCCACTCCTGAAGAAGTCCAATCTGAACAGCCGATGAAAAGCTTATTTGAGCAAAGTTTATTGTTATTGGGAGACACTATTGCATTGATGATGGTGAATGAAAAAAATATTGAGCTGCAATCACTTTGGGAATACCACGCGAACTTAGAATAAGTGTTAAAAAACGAGTCTCTTGGCTGTAAAGGAGGGTTAATTATGAAAGCGCTACATTTCGGTGCAGGAAATATCGGAAAAGGGTTAATCGGGTATTTGTTGAACAAAAGTGGATTCGAGATATGCTTTGTCGATGCAAACGAATATACGGTCAATAGTATGAATCGCAGCAACAGTTATTTTTTTGAATTATTAGATGAAGATCATACAGCAGAAATCATTTCCCCTGTACGTGCATTGCATAGTAGTTCACAAGAACAGGTCATCAATGAAATAGTTGAAGCTGACTTAATCACTACATCTGTAGGAGTTGATAATTTATCCAAAATTGCTCCTGTACTATCCAAAGGTCTGCTAAAGAGAATTCAGTTGGGCAGACGTAACATTGACATCATTGCAAATGAGAACATGATTAATGCTTCCTCTAAATTGAAAGAAGAAATACAAAGAAATATTCCTAACAGTGATATGGAAACTATCTGTAAGCACGTTGGATTTCCAAATTCAGCTATTGACCGACTTTCACTTTCCGAGGAAAGAAGTGAAGGGGTCGTTACCCTGGTAGAACCTTATTACGAATGGATGATTGAAAAGCCGGGATTGCTTAATTCAGATTTACCATCTATAAATAACGCCACTTATGTAGCCGAGTTAAAACCCTATATTGAACGAAAACTGTATATTGTCAATATGGGTCATGCGGCCACAGCTTATACAGCATTTTTGGAAGGTTATACTACGATTCAAAGCGCCTTAATGAACCCTGAAATTGAAAAGTTCCTAAGGGAAACACTTAAGGAATCCGCTAGTTATTTTACTCAAATTTATAATTTTGAGGATGCGGAAATTATTGGTTTTATTGACCAGACGATAAAACGTTTTAAAAATGATAATATAAGTGATGATATATTACGAGTTGGAAGATCGCCAATTAGAAAGCTGGGCTTTGATGAGAGATTAATCAAACCAACTAGAGTCCTTTTCGAATTGGGCTTACCAACAGAGAAACTCACAACTGCGGTCGCCACAGCATTCTTATTTCATAACACTCACGATGAAGAGTCCGTTACTATTCAATCCTACATTCGTGAGCAAGGAATCGAACAAGCTATTGACCATTTCACTGGCCTCGAGGATGCGACCTTAAAAAGAAAGATTAAAGATAAGTATATTCGATTAAAAGAGAATTACTCATCGAAATCATAAATGAAGGGTGATGTTGATATGTTAGCTGAGTATTTAGAAGGAAATATACGTTTTTTACCATCCGTTGATTCTTGGGAAGAAGGAATTAAAAAGGCAGCGGATCCATTATTGCATAATGGATCGATTACTCCTCAATATATTGAGGATATGATTGGAAATGTAAATACAAATGGCCCGTATATCGTCATTGTTCCAGGCATTGCGATGCCCCATGCCAAAAATGATGGCAGCGTAGTAAAAACAAGTGTATCCTATTTAAAGTTGGAAGAACCTGTGAAGTTTCCGAAAGACAAAGAAGTTCATACTTTTTTTGTTTTAGCTGCTGAGGATAGCACAGGCCACTTAGACCTAATATCTGACTTGTCTTCCATACTGATTGAGGACGAGATTAAGAATAAACTCGAAGAATCCAAAAGTGAGCAGGAGATATTAGAGGTGCTAAAAATGGTTGAATAGATCTGTTCTCGTTAAATGGTGAAACTGAACACCTTTTCTTTTACTTCTTGTCGTAGCTTTTAAAATCACTGAATTTTCAGAAAGGAATGAATGATATGGCTGATGCAGCACATGCAAAGGATAATGGTGTAGATACAAATACTCCTTCTACGCGCGCGAAGGTTCAAGCATTTGGTGGTTTTTTAACAAATATGGTTCTGCCGAATATTGGAGCTTTTATAGCCTGGGGGCTATTGACAGCTTTGTTTATACCAACTGGTTGGATTCCCAACGAAGAACTTGCCCAAATTGTCGACCCAGCTATTAATTACTTGCTGCCCTTACTTTTAGCCATAACAGGTGGACGAATGGTTGGAGGCCAAAGAGGAGCTGTGATGGGGGCTATTGGGGCGATCGGGTTGATCGTTGGAGCTGATATTCCGATGTTCTTAGGAGCTATGGTTATCGGTCCTCTAGGGGGCTTGATTATAAAGAAATTTGACAAAATCATTGAAAATAGAGTTCCTGCTGGATTTGAAATGATTGTTAACAATTTCTCGCTAGGAATTTTAGGATTCCTATTGATGATTCTTTCTTTCTACTTTATAGGACCTACAATAGAATCGGCAAATAACCTTGTAACAGCAGCTATTGAAGCTTTGGTTGCTACTGGTTTATTGCCTTTGCTATCTCTCATCAATGAGCCGGCTAAGGTATTATTCTTAAACAACGTCATCGACCAAGGGATCTATTATCCATTGGGTATGCAAGCTTCTGCCGAAGTAGGGAAGTCCATTTACTTCACGGTCGCTTCTAATCCTGGCCCAGGCCTTGGGTTGTTGCTGGCTTTCACTTTCTTCGGCAAAAAGACGGCTAGAAGAACCGCCCCAGGGGCCATGATCATTCACTTCTTAGGCGGAATTCACGAGCTATATTTCCCATACGTTTTGATGAAACCCCTTACAATAATTGGGATGATTGCCGGAGGTATGTCAGGTATAGCTGTTTTCAGTCTATTTGACGCGGGACTAACGGCTGGACCAAGCCCGGGCTCTATTATCGCCTATCTTGGATTGACCCCTAAAGGAAACTTCATCGGTATCATCGCTGGTGTACTAGTCGCTGCTGTCGTAACATTTTTAGTTACAGCGTTCATTCTGAAACTTGACAGAAGTTCTGATGAGGAAGATATTTCTGCTTCTGTAGAAAAGTCTAAAGCTATGAAGCAAGCAGGAAAAGAGGCTTCTGCAACTCGCCAGAAAAATGAAGAAATCAACACAATCTCTTTTGTATGTGATGCCGGTGCGGGAAGCAGCGCAATGGGCGCAACCACTTTTAGAAAGAAATTGCAAAAGAATGATATTGAAGGCCTCGAAGTTAAACATTACAGAATAGAAGATGCTCCTCAGCATTCAGACATCATTGTAGTTCACGAAGATTTACAGGAAAGAGCAAAAGGAGCACATCCTGATAAAGAAATTATCACCATAGAGAACTATTTAAATGATCCCGCTCTTGAACGGTTAATGGAGAGATTAAAAAAGGAGTAATAATAGCACAGAATTGATGACGGCAAGCATTCGTTCCATTGATTGTTTAGAGACTGCATGAAATGGGACGGATCCTGCTATCATCTCTGGAACAAACAGACAATGGGCTCCAACAGTTTTTGAGTGATTGGGAAGCTACGAAATAAAGAGGTGAAAACATGTCAAAAACAAATATGGCTATTGAACAGTTATCAATTAATACGATTCGAACGCTAACCATTGACGCCGTAGAAAAGGCAAATTCAGGACATCCTGGAATGCCAATGGGTGCCGCTCCTATGGCTTATACGTTATGGACCGAGTTTATGAATCATAATCCAAAAAACTCAAATTGGTTTAATAGAGATCGTTTCATTTTATCTGCGGGGCACGGTTCCATGCTTCTGTATAGTTTACTTCACTTATCAGGATATAACGTAACCATTGAGGATTTGAAGAATTTTCGTCAATGGGGCTCGAACACACCAGGTCATCCTGAATATGGACACACGGACGGAGTAGAAGCGACTACGGGTCCTTTAGGACAAGGGATTTCGATGGCGACGGGGATGGCTATGGCTGAATCCCATCTTGCTGCAAAGTATAATAGAGAAGACTTTAATGTAGTCGATCACTATACGTTTGCCATATGTGGGGATGGAGATTTAATGGAAGGCGTTTCCCAAGAGTCAGCATCTCTGGCAGGCCACCTTGGTTTAGGGAAATTAATCGTTTTATATGATTCAAACGATATCTCACTGGATGGCGATTTGGATCGATCATTTAGTGAAAGTGTAGAGAAACGTTATGAAGCTTATGGATGGCAGGTGATCCGTGTCGAAGAAGGAACGGATATCGAAAGTATTTCCAAAGCGATTGAAGCGGCGAAAGAAAATACGGATCAGCCGACGATGATTGAAGTGAAAACGGTGATCGGTTATGGTTCACCGAACAAGTCAGGAAAATCAGACGCTCACGGCGCACCACTGGGTGAAGAAGAATCCGCCGCAGCTAAGGAATATTACAAGTGGGAGCACGATCAACCATTCCACGTGCCTGAAGATGTATATCAAGATTTTAAAACTAAAGTCCAGCAAAACGGAGAGAAAAAAGAAAAAGAGTGGAACCATTTAATCCATCAATATGAAGATCAGTATCCGGAGCTGGCAGGTGAGTTAAAAGCAGCAATGGACGGGAGTCTTCCTGAAAACTGGGTAAAAGATCTTCCCGTTTATACGAGAGAAGATAAGTTAGCTACTCGAGCTTCTTCAGGTGAAGTGATTAATGCCCTGGCTCAGAAAATCCCCTATTTCTTTGGGGGAAGTGCTGATTTGGCAGGGTCAAATAAAACCACAGTAAAAGATGAAGAGGATTTCTCCCGCAACAACTATGCCGGAAGAAACATTTGGTTTGGTGTTCGAGAGTTCGCAATGGCAGCGGCATTAAACGGTATGGCTCTTCATGGAGGCTTGAAAGTATACGGTGGTACGTTCTTCGTGTTTAGTGATTATTTGCGCCCGGCTCTGCGATTATCCGCTTTAATGAACCTTCCTGTTAATTATGTATTTACACATGATTCCATTGCTGTTGGTGAAGACGGACCAACACACGAGCCTGTCGAACACCTTGCTTCATTAAGGGCAATGCCGAACCTATCAGTGATCCGACCTGCAGATGGGAATGAGACAAGCGCTGCCTGGAGAGTGGCCTTAGAGTCAAATGCAACTCCAAACGCTCTCGTATTAACCCGACAAGCGCTCCCGACCCTTGAAGGCACGAGTGAACTAGCTTATGAAGGGGTAAGACGCGGAGCTTATATTTTAAGTGATTCACAAAAGAGCAAGCCGGATGGCATTTTATTAGCTTCTGGTTCTGAAGTGCAGCTTGCTGTTCGTACTCAAGAAGTCTTGAAAACGAAGGGGTACGATGTACGTGTAGTAAGTGTTCCATCTTTTGATCGTTTCGATAAACAAAGTAACGATTATAAAGAAAGCGTATTGCCTTCTAACGTTAGAAGCCGACTGGCCATTGAGATGGGTTCTTCGTTTGGCTGGGAACGCTATGTAGGAATCGATGGGTCTATTATTGGTATTGATTCATTTGGAGCTTCGGCTCCGGGAGATACAATTATTGAGAATTACGGTTTTACCATTGATCATGTCGTGGAACATGCTCAAAATCTTTTAAAATAATATAAAGTGCTAGCTAATAATCCCTATAGAATAGACAATTAAAAAAGTCTACTCTATAGGGTACATTTTTGTATAATGGGGCAAATTCAATTCGTACGGAGATGGGAAAATGAGTAAAAGATTATTTAGCGATAAAGATATCCAAACACTACAAGGGACCCCTTACGTGAAAATTGTTTCTACTAAGGTATGGGGAAGATACGTTGCTAAAGATAAATATGGTGTCTGCCCCCCCTTCCTGCTAAGCACTAATGCAGTGGGGGTCAGGCACTTTCACTTTTCAAGAGGAGTAGGTTTTTCACAGAGCCTCACCCCTGCAATATTAATCAAATCCCCGAAATATACACTTAAAGTACGGCAATTAATAGTTATCACAATGCTATTACAGTTTTCTCGTGTATAGTTAAAGCATAATACAGGAAGAGTGACTCGAACCTGAATATAACCAAGGAGGAGATAGCATGCGAAGGATCATCTTATCGACCGAAAGCGGTGCTGACTTACCGGGGGATTTAGCTGAAAAGTACGATGTTCAAGTCGTTCCTATGCACATCATTATGGATGGAAAAGATTATTTAGACGGTTCTTTGCCGGTCCAGGATATCTATGACTACTATGAACGTACGAAGAAAATACCCTCCACTACTGCGACAAATACTCATGAGTATCAAGAGTTTTTTGCAACGATAAGAGAGAACTTCCCAGATTGCATCATTATCCATATTGGTTATACATCAAAAGCGTCTTCTTCTTTTCAAAGTGCTGTTATTGCTGCGGAAGAATTTGAAGACATTTTTCTCATTGATGCTTTGAACGTTACTGGAGGACTAGCTGCGATTGTATTGTATGCCGCTAAAGTTTTAGAAAACGAACCTGTCATTGAACCGGAACGCTTAGTTGAAAAAATAGAGGCAGTCGTTCCTAAAGCAAGGCTGACTTTCATCCCCGGCAGCCTGGAGTTTCTTAAAGCGGGAGGACGGGTAAGCAATATGGCTTCTCTAATTGGAACGCTGTTGAAAATAAAGCCATGCATAGAGTTGAAGGATGGAAAGCTGGTGTCTACAAAGAAGTATCGCGGGAAAATGAGTGGAGCTACTGAAAAACTCATGAATGATTACTTGAATGAATTCAACATCGATAGAGAACAGCTTTATTTTATCTACTCCATCGGACTCGACGAAAAAATCAAGCAGCGGATGGATGAGGTGGCCAAAGAGAACGGATTCCAAAATATAAGGTGGATCCAGGCGGGCGGTATGATTTCGACTCATTCTGGGGCCGGGGGCTTCGGGGTAGCAGGGTTAGAGGAATAGTTTTAAATTTAGTGCTGCCCCGTCCTGCTAAAGCACCAACGCAGTGGGGGCAGGCACTTTCAGTAAAGCCACTAGTATTAGAGTAATACTATAAGATATTCGTTGTTGCTTTAGTTCCTATGTTTCTGTTTAAAAACAAAATAAAATCTCAGTTTCTCAAAATAATATAAATAAGATAAATGATATACATAGTCAGAAGGATGAAACCCTCTGTTTTTCCAATTTTATAATGAGTCCTTGAAAATAAGAACAATAACAAGCTCAGTGCAATCATGATCATCACATCGATAAATATTTTTCCATTCACAGGTAAAGGCGAAATAAAAGCTGACGCCCCAAGAACAAATAAAATATTGAAGATATTGCTCCCCACCACATTCCCCAGTGCAATTCCACTTTCTTCAATGCAGCGGATATGGAGGTAACCAGTTCAGGGAGCGATGTACCAATCGCAATGATGGTTAACCCTACCAATGTATTACTCATCCCAAGATCATAAGCAATCGACGTTCCGCTATCGACCACTAGATCGCCGCCAAAAATAATAGCGGCTAAACCTGCTAGCGTTAAACCAGTGTTTTTTCCCCACTTTATGTTTGAAGGAATGGGTTCATCCATCGATTCTTTTCGACTTTTCATACCAACTTCAATCACGTAGTACATAAAAATAGACAAAAACAATAAAAAGATAATGCCGTCCCCGCGTGTTAGCAAGTTTTCACTTAATCCCTGTAATTTCGTATCACTGATAAGTACGAGTAAAGCTCCACTAGCCAGCAACACAAATGGGATTTCTTTTTTGGTGGTTTCACTCTCTACCATTAATGGATAGAGGAAGGCTGCAATACCTACCACTAAAGTGACATTAAAGATATTACTCCCCACTACATTCCCCAGTGAAACTTCAGCATTTCCTTGTAAAGCGGCAATGATGCTGACTGTGGCCTCAGGAGAGCTTGTTCCAAAAGCAACAATCGTTAACCCTATCAAAATAGGCGGGACACGGAGAAGCCTGGCAATGTTGGAAGATCCATCAACGAATAAATTCGCTCCTTTAATTAATAAACCGAAGCCGACAATTAATAATATGTAAGCCATAGTTACTCTTCAAACTCCTTTTTATTTACTAATCGTCTACCCATACCCTCTTTTGTTACTTGAAAAGCATAGGGATACAGCTTTTTAGTGGTAGTTAGTATGTTTTCTTACGGTATCTACTGCGCTGGAAGGTACCGGCCCACAGTTTTCGCAAAAATCGTCATTTATAAAAGAGCGCTTCAGTCACGAAGCGCTCTTTGGGTAGGACTGCCGGTCTGGGATAATTTCTTCCGGACGTTTTCGTTTAAAGCATCCATTTCTTCAATGAACTGTTCACTCGAAGCGATAATTCGCTCGGAGGACTGTTCTGTCGTTTTCAGTGCTTCGAATACGTTATCGAAAGACTCTTGAAGAGCTTCCATACTGATTGCTGGATTCTCCATCATTTGTGTCGTTTCTTCCGCATTCTCCTTCAGATTCCTGGAGTTCGAGACTAGCATCTGTTCGGTCGCTTTATTGACGCCGTTCACCGTATCGATTACTTTCCTCTGATTATTCAAAGCCAGCTGAATCGAAGCGGAGACAGTAATAATATTTTTCGTCAGCGTAACCGCATTACGAATCGATTCCTTCAACTTTTCATTGTTTTTCTTAATGATATCCACAGATGAAATACTCTGATGCAGCACACTCTTCATCTGCGTCATGTTTCTTGTACGCGTAATGATCTTCTCTTTTCCTTCGGTAAGCAGCGCCAGATCGTATTCGCCTGCAGATTCTTTTTCTTTCAAGAGTTCAAACAGTTTCTTCCCAAGGTAGATTTGCTTGTCCAGGTCATAAATACGCTTCTGGGCGTTTTCTTTGATCAGCTGCAGTTCGACGCTGTCTTCTTCCAGGCGGTCTTTCCCTGCAAGCAGACTGCGAACTACCGTATCAATCTTTGAGTCGACCGTTTCATACTTCTTCATGTAGCGGTCGATGGGCTGCTTTTTGCTAAGTTTATAGAAGAACCTCTGAATGCCGTTGCCTTCGGTGCGCTTCGGATCAAGGTCTGACACGATCGCCTCGAGTTCATTCAACGTTTCGGGAATCTCGTTATTGCCTTTGGTCATGAGGTCGTTTACTGGACGCTTTAACGTTTCCATCGTCTCCCCGGCGACACGCTGTTCCTTTTCTCCGAGGTCCCCGAGCTCTCTCATCACTTCTGAAAGGGAGTCGTCCCTGGAAGATTTAAATCTTTCTGCATAGGCTTCGGCCTCTTCATTCAGACGGTCGATATCTTCTTTTTCAATAAGAGTCATCGCTTCTCTTAGATCCTGATGGTTCATTTCAGCTTCTTTGTCTCTTAAGAAAGAATTTTTACTCATGTCCATGTCTCCTATCTGCGATTAGTTAGTTTCTAGAAAAACAAAACGGTTTACTTTTGCGAGAAGAAGCTCTCATCTTCCTTGTTATACTTAGAAGAAATAATTCCTTTGCTTCTGGCAAAATTCTGCGCATGACTTTCTTCTTCTTTTTGCTCAAGTGTTTCGATGAACTTACGCAGATCGTACATCGTTTCCACCAGTTCACCTTTCCGGTTTTCCTTATTAACCTCCGACAATCGTTGAAACGACTGGATAAAGTTAGGGACGTCTTTGTCCTTCAGCGTCTCAAGAGCGTATTGTTCTTCGATTTCAAGTTCTTCCATGCGTCTGAATTGTTTCAATGTACGTGTCTTTAAAGACGCCCATTCGTTTTGAAGATCAGGATGGTTCTCGAGAAACGGGAAGTTCCAGCCTTCCAGGACTGCTTCTTCGAGATGATCAGAAGGGTTTTCCTGACCTGATTTTCCCTTGCGCTTCACGTAGGAATCCAGATACGTAAACAAAACCTTCGAAAAATCACGCAATGTGTCTCCAAGCCCTTTTTTTCTCGTAAACTCTTCTTTCAAAAACGTAGGGGAAAACGATTTTTCTTCTTTTTCCATTTCAAACCGCCCAAGCAGCATTTGCGGCGGCTTCCCGTATATTTCAATGGTAGCCTTGAACGTGTTAGAAGTTGGAATAACTGCGGTAAAAAAGACACCGTTCCAAAATCCATCTAATATATATCTCATGTTCATCTCTGCCAGTTCTTTTATATCCAGATCGAAGTGGACAGGGTGTTTCCCTTTGATGACCTGCTTCATGTCTCTCATCGTGTGAAAGTCGATGTAGCGCTGGTATTCGGAGGTATGCGGCATGAATGTTCTTTCCAAATTCTCGAGCGCAGAGTAGAGGTTTTCCATGTTCGTCAGCCCCTTTGGAGTCCTTCCTTTTCCGTGACAAAACGTTTCCATTTATACTTCAAGAATACCACAAATCGGAGTTTGATATTAAGAAATGCCTATGTACTCTCTATTAGAAAAGGAGGAAACCCATTTGTATGACTTCTCTCTAATGCCGGTGCTGCTTCTTGCTCATTAATTTATAAAACAGCATTCTGAACTATGGAGAGGCTTTTTGCTTGTGTATTTTTCCATTCGTTATGTAAAAAATAGGTAATTATATAGTATTTCAAACTTTAGTTATGTTCTCAGAAACGTAACGGATAAAATGAATAAACACATTTACAAGGAATGAAAAAGTCATTTTCATGAGGGCAAACCCTGCAGTAGCGAGGGAAGTTTGAGTTACGCAGTACTTGAATAAAGGTAAACCATTCCATAAATATAAGGGCCATTCGACACATTTTTTGAAATATTCAGAAAATACATTGACTTTTGTTTATTTTTTAATGTACACTCTACGAAAGCGCTTTCGAAAGATGCGTTGTAAAAGCATGATTTCAACGTTATGAGCGAGATTACGAAGGGTGAGCCTGAATTATCAGAGATTGGTATTTATTAAGTAGATGTGTTTTCAACATCTACTTTAAATTTTTAAACAAATCGAAAGCGCTTTCGGAAGAATTTTGTAAATCAAGGGGGTGATGTTTACTGGTGCCTAGCAAAATGGACTGCCTCATTTCACTTGAATTTTAAAAAATGGAGGGTCATTATTTATGAAATTAAAGGGCTTTAGTTTATTCATGGTATTTTTACTAATGCTTCCTATGTATGTCAATGCGAATGACTACGAAACAGGGGCAACCAATTTAGTTAACTTTGACGAGGACGGCGTCTCCTATGTTGTAGACGGATTTGAAGGAGCGAATTCAGAAATTGTTGAGGATCCAACGGATAGCTCAAATCAGGTTGCTCAGTTTAACAAAATGGATGAAGCAGCACCTTGGGCTGGAACAACCTTTGGGGAAGAACCCGATAATACAATTCCTGCTGTATCCTTTACGGAAACGGATACTAAAATGTCAGTGAGAGTTTATTCACCAGATGAAGGGATTGAAGTAAGGTTAAAGGTCGAGCAGGCAGATGATCCTACTCGCTCTGTTGAGACTGGAGCAACAACGACAACAGCAGATGAATGGGAAACGTTAGAATTTGATTTTTCAAACGAGTCAGAAGGGACAGAACCGCTTAATTTAGATTATACGTTTAATATGGCTACTATCTTTTTTGATTTTGGAAACGAAGGTACTGGTAAAACCTATTATTTCGATGATTTGAAAGTCATAGGTGATGGGTCGACTACAGATGGAGATACAGATGGAGACACAAATGATAATTCCAATGTGTTTTATCTCATTGGGGGAGATGAATCAAAAGCATTATCTTTTGAACCTGGATCTTCAGCTGAGGATGATACATTGCTTGAATCCGGAGAGAAATCGACATATGTAATTGATAATGTATCAGGAGAGTATAACGGCTCTGGAAATACATTGGCTCATTTATACTTAAATGGTTTAGATATCGCATTAGACTTTGTAGCTAAAGCTTCCTACGATTTTAATGGCGATGGGAACTGGGACCGCACAGAAGAAACAACATGGTTACCAACAGACGGAAATACAGAATCAGGAGCTTATGAGGAATTTACACAGGAATTCACTCAAAATGTATCAGGCGAGGAGTATAGCGATTTTACAAATGGAACCATTCAAGTGGAAGTATCGCTTGCTATTGGCGGGAGTGATGGTGAACTGAAAGTTAATGCACCTGAAGAGGCATCACGAATCGAACTTCCATATACTTTGTCCGTGGAAGATGGAACTTCTGAAGATCCGAGTGAACCAGGAGATGTGGATGAAACACCAGATCCAACAGACCCCTCAGATCCAGTTGATGGAGATCGAGATTGGGAGTTAGTTTGGAATGACGAGTTTGATGGAAATGAATTGGATACAACGAAATGGAAATATGATATAGGAAATGGTTTTTATAGTGGCGACGAATGGGTAGGAGGCTGGGGGAATGAAGAATCCCAGTATTACTCTGAAGATAATGTGAAAGTGGAAGATGGAAAACTCATTATTGAAGCCCGGGAAGAAGCTGCAAGTGATGAGCATGGAAGCTATGATTATACGTCTGGAAAAATTCTGACGGATGAATTATTTAGTCAAGCTTATGGAAAGTTTGAGGCAAATATTAAACTTCCAGAAGGACAAGGTTTCTGGCCTGCATTTTGGATGATGCCGCAAGATGACGTTTATGGAACCTGGGCAGCTTCAGGTGAAATTGATATTATGGAAAATCGAGGCGCTGATACAGGATCCATAGGAGGAGCTATTCATTATGGTGGTGAATGGCCAAATAACTCATATTCAGCGAATGATTATCATTTCCCAGAAGGTCAATCAACGACCGATTTTAATGTTTATGGTGTAGAGTGGGAACCTGGTGAAATTCGTTATTACGTCAATGGTGAACTATATCAGACATTAAATGAATGGAATACGCCAAATGGTGAATACCCAGCGCCGTTTGATCAAGAATTCTATATGATTTTAAACTTGGCTGTTGGTGGATGGTATGGGGGAGAACCTGATGAGACTACATCTTTCCCAAGTCAAATGGAAGTTGATTATGTCAGAGTCTATGAAGATATGGCGGCTGATTATCCAGAACCTGGTGAGCCTACAGATCCAGGAGATGGAGACGAGGAAGAGCCTGGCGACGGAGACGGTGATGGAAACGAGCCCGTAGACCCATCCAAAGACTGGCAGGAAGTTGGCGACAACTTAATTGAAGATGGAACATTTGAAACGACAACTGAGTTTGGCGATGAAAATAATTCTATCGTATGGAACGTGTTCAATTTCGGTGATTATGAGACATGGGCAGGGTTAGCTGATTTCTCTATCGTAAATGAAGAATTGAAAGCAACGATTGAGCGAGTTGGTCAAGAATGGTGGCACATGCAGTTCATGCAAGATGTAACGGTGCCGAGTGGCATTTACAAGATTGCGTTTGATATGCGATCGGATCTCGACCGCAATGTGAATGTCGAGCTTACAGGAACAGATTCAGGTATTAATGAATTCGAAGTAGGAAGTACAATGGAAACGTACGAAGCCTATATCGAAGTAGAGTCTGATGGAGACTATAATTTAATGTTCGGCTTAGGAAAAGGCGAAGATGATCCTGAACTAGCCGTTCCTTATGACCTCTACCTTGACAATGTAAGGTTAGTAGAAGTTGTTGAAGGGGACGAAAATGAAGAAGAGCCAGGCGATGGAGACGGAGAAGAACCTGGAGATGGTGATGAAGAAGAACCAGTTTCTGTAGAAGAACTTTATCAAGCTATTGAAGATTTAGAGGAAAATGGAGAAATTAAAAAGTCAGCTAGTAAACAATTAACGAATACTCTTAAGACAGCTGACAAGCACTACCAAGCTGGAAGACAGAAACAAGCCACTAAACATTTGGAGAAATTCATTTCAAAGGTTGATGGAAAGCAAATGAAAAGTGCTGCTGAAGAAGTGAAAAATGATATGAAACATAGCGCAGAACAATTGATGGAAAAATGGTCTTAAACGAAACCACAGGTCTTCACCGCACTAGCAGCAATCGTTCAGTACGACATGTGATGTATTCAAGTAATTAAAATAGTCCTCCGGTAAGCATATTGAGCTTGCCGGGGGACTATTTTCGAGTTTTGATTCGAAGTACGTTCATTAACTGAACATAAAAAAGCAGTTGCTCGTCATCTTTTTTGTTCAGGAGAAAATGTTGTAGGGGAATGGATTTTCTCTCGTTGAGTAATAATTCTAATCTCCTGGGGTTGTAAAAACGAAAGTTAGTGACTTTCAAAGGGGACGGTGCTGCCCTATGTGTGGAGGCAGTTCTTTTTATATTCGTTTGTTTTACCGGCAGCTTTGGGTAGTTTATAATGAGGGGCAAAATAAGTAAAGACAGGAAGTGCCTATGAGTAAAAGAAAGAATCTTGGCTATAAGAAATCTAAAAAGAAACCCAACCGCTCTGAAAAAACATACGGGAAACAAAACTCGTCACGCTATAGACAATCTAAAGGCAAGCGTAAGGAAAGCAATGGACCTCCGCGTGGCCGGAAATCCGTAACCGCAGAGGTGACCTGTTCAGACCTGTCGTTTGAAGGCAAAGGCATTGTACAGTGGAAAGGAAAGCAGCTGGAAGTACCTCTTCTGTTGCCTGGTGAAAAGGCTGAGGTGACCGTGTTCCAAAAAGGGCAATCCGTAAACGCGGAGTTAAAGCGAGTGATCACTCCAGCAAAAGACCGGGTCGACCCGCCGTGTCCATATTATTACGAGTGCGGGGGATGTCAGCTCCAGCATATGAGTTATCAGTCACAATTACGATTCAAGCAAGAAACCATAGATGCTCTGATGAAGCCGTTTCGAAAGCCGGAGCCTATTTTGGCGATGGATCACCCTTATGACTATCGGAACAAGAGTCATACGACATTCGGCCTGGATCAAAATCGTAAAGTCATTGGCGGGCTGTATGCTCAGAATACTCATGAAATTATCCCGATGGACCGGTGTCTCATTCATGATCCGAAAGCGGACGAAATCGTGCAGAGCATTAAGGACTACATGAAGAACTCGAAAATGCAGCCGTATAACGAAGACACCGGACAGGGCTTCTTGCGGCACGTGTTAATCAAAGTTGGCAAGGTCACTGAGGAAATCATGGTGGTGCTGGTCGCAGCATCCTCTGAGTTTAAGGGTAAAAAGAATTTTTTGAAAGCTCTAAGAAAAGCTCATCCAGAAATTACGACGATGCTGCTGAATGTCAATAAACGAGACACCAGCGTAGTTTTAGGCAATCAAGAACACGTGCTGTTTGGTAAGGGAACGATTACAGACATGTTGTGCGGACTGAAGTTTGAGATCTCGGCAAAATCCTTTTATCAAATCAACCCGGTTCAGACGGAGAAGTTGTATGGAAAAGCCATTGAAATGGCCGAGTTGACTGGAAAGGAAACTGTGCTCGATGCCTACTGCGGGGTTGGTACGATAGGTCTGGTTGCCAGCCAGAAAGCCGAAAAGGTTATTGGCGTAGAGATGAATAAGGAGGCGGTCCGAGACGCCATCCAAAATTCGAAACGTAACGGCGTGAAAAATGCACGATTCTATCAAGGCGATGCTGGAGAATTCATGATAGAGATGGCTGAGCGCGGGGATCAAGCCGATGTCGTGATTATGGATCCACCGAGAAGCGGGAGTGATGAAGCGTTCTTATCAAGCGTCGTGAAGCTTAAACCTAAGCGGATCGTATATGTGTCTTGTAACCCGGAAACCCAGGTGCGGGATTTAAGGTACTTGGTAAAGAACGGATATGACGTTGAAGAGATTCAGCCGGTGGATATGTTTCCACAGACTTATCATGTAGAATCAGTGGCAAAGTTAGTTCTCAAAGTGTAACTGGCTAAAAAATTTTGACTACAATAATAAATCCTGACGAAATCGGATGATTTTTTTGAAAAAGATGTGTGAAATAGCAACGTTCATACTCACCTTGATTGATGTTGCTTTAGGAGATTCAGCTCTGCCGTTTCTGATTTTTAGTAGGAGAGTACTAAGGGAAAGTATTATGCTATGTTAATAAGGAAAAGGCGATCCACTAGTGAAATGAGGATTATAAGTATTTGTTAAATAAAGAACAAAAAAAGACTCTCCACTTCTCGCAGTGGAGAGTTTTCGTATTTTTTAAGAGGCGGGGGAGAAGCGGCTGTTTTATTCATATTCTTTCATCGCCGCTTGTATGGATTCCACATACAATTTGAACTCTTCCGTTTCATTGGAGGAGTCTCTCCTGGATGAAAAGCTGATGTCGTCGTTTTTATAAAAAGCTTCTCTCTGAGCTCTTGTTATCTCGAGCTGCACTCCTCGTTCTGTCTTCGTTTTATTGACGTAGTTTTCGGGGTGGTCGCCGTCAAGGTGTTCAGGGGCATCTGCGACGTCGAACCCATTTTCTTCTAAGTTCTTCCTGACAATTTTCTTCAGCTCTTTATCCAGCCCACCGATCATCGTTTTCGGTTCTTCTCCGGATGCACCGTGGACGGCTATGTGATACTTGGCGTTTGCAACCATCTCTAACGCCTGAGGCTCATCGAAACGAGTGGAAGTTATATGTAAGTTGCTGAAATTATTCGCCTTTAACCTTCCTTTAAATGAATAAAAGGGGTAATTTGAGCCGGCAACCGCCTCTGTTAATGAAGAGGTCGTTTCTTCAATCCCGCCGCCATGAATCGCACTTACGAGCCAACGCGCATCGCCGTCTGAGCTTTTCACAATTTCCCAATCCTCACCTTCCTTATATTCTTTTCTCAACTCGTCAAACGAGCAAAATCGGTCTTCCGAGCAGTCCTCTTGTGTCGAGTTTGTTTGTTGTTTTTTCCCCCATTCATTTTGAAACAGCAGGGTCGCCAGTACTAAAGCTACCACCATTACTGTTAGTTTCATAATTCAGACAGCCCCCTTTCTCTTCAAGGAACACGTTTCAACAGTTTTTTTTAGACAGATACGATCGTCTATTATGTTTGAGGTTTTGCAAATTAGTCGATGCCTATTTAAGGGGTGACGGTGTCGATAGAACTTCCGTTTATAGGCGGTC
The DNA here is from genome assembly GCF_014636475.1 of Halobacillus andaensis. Taxonomy (GTDB): domain Bacteria; phylum Bacillota; class Bacilli; order Bacillales; family Halobacillaceae; genus Halobacillus_A; species Halobacillus_A andaensis. The sequence goes on along the minus strand of NZ_BMEL01000003.1, from coordinate 666,474 downwards.
CAAATAAATTTCAACTTCCTCTAAACCCCGCATTTTCGTCTTTCCTTTTATCTAAGAATTTTTACTACTGTTCATTATAATAGACAAATCAAACATTTGCCAAAATCTGCTGAAATATAAAAGGGAGGGTTAAGTCTTTTTTAGTAAAGCCATTGTAAGAAGTCTAAGAGAGTAAATTATTTTGTGTCTTTATCATCTTTTTTTCAGGAGTATTATATTTGGCTGAATGCCTCAAAGTGTTCATTTACCAGGGGGGTTACCGCAATTAAATGGAGCCTGCTAAAGAGGGGGGAAATCCCTATTCATGTTTCAGCAGCATTTAAGTGAGGGCTTAACTAGTTAAATTTATTGAAGAGATTGTATTTGAAAATAGAAGTGATAAAAAAAGAAAAGTCCAAATTGAAGATGGAGATCCTAAAAAAAGGTCTCTGACTGTTGAAAAAGCTTAGATGTATATAATATGGGAGCATATGGAGTTGTTCTTTAGCCTTTTACTTTGGAACGGGTAGGCAATACTTCTTGAGGAAATATTTGAACATACGAATGGGTTTTTAGATTGATCTCTGTTGATGCCACGATGAGCGTTCGGTGGTGACACCTGGTCGATTAAAACCGGCCACGTCCTGTGGCCAACATCGACATTAGCACGTCCGGTGCGTCGCGGGAACAGCGCGAGCCGAATATCCACTTGGTCAAGTGAACTTCTTGACCAAGCTAGCTGAGGCTCGTGCCCGCGGCAAGCATCCACCGACAAGCGATTCGTGAGATTCAACTACAAACTTTAACAGCTCGTTTAGATTAGAAAGGACTTTTTCAGTGGTTTCTTGAAAATGGACTTTTCTTTTAAAAATTAATCATAACGAAGTAACTAAAATTATTCATTCATTAATTGAATGAACCATTTTTTTAAGTCAACGATCCTCATATATTCAGGAAGAGTATCTGTTCCGGTGACAACCATGGGGATCAACGAATCTGCTTTATGCAAGGAACCATGAGAGGCACCTCCCTTATGGGTGGGGCTTCCTTCAACAGCAAATTCAAACCCTGGCTTTGCATCTACAATTAAAAAATCCCCTTCATGTGAATAGAAGGCACCCATTAATCTTGCGAAAGCATCCGGGTAATTTCCATACTCAATATGTTCGTTGTGTATGGTCACACCTAATACCTCAGGCGCTCCATCCATATCCCACGATTGACCATACTTATCATTGTAATTTCTACCCTTACGAAAGGATAAGGTATCTTCTATTTCTCCGGATACTGCTTTGATATATTCTTCATCACGCCAGGCAGCAAATCCAATTCGTTCATCCTTCTTAAGCTTATCAGCTATGGAGCTTAATCGGATGCTCTTATCTAACACGTAAATATATGCCATTCGTTCATTAAGTCCAAGTACAATTTGGGCATCATTTTTTACATCAGAGTTTAATTTAGGAATATGATAACCCTTTAAAAGAGATGGTAAGTCAATTAAATGATCGCTATGTTTCCCAATAGAGGCCTGCCCGCTATCTCCCATAATCACCCATTTGGCACTATTTAAGGCTTCATCCCATGATTCGTACGTATCTAGAACTTTTTGCAGTTCGCAATCTACTTTCTTTATTCCAACAGTGGTCAAGGGTCCTTTTTTATGCACCTTTTTATCATTTGTCGGTAAATAAGCAATTGTAAACTTTGGTAAATTATTTTGTTTAATTAAATAGATGAGTTCAGCCGTACTAAATTTATCGTTAAAACCGAAAGCTTGCCAAAAATGCTGGTAGCGATTGAGTGGATTAATTTGTGCTAATGCACCATAAGAAAAAAACGAAGGAGCCTTTGTATTTATCACAGGGGGCAAAAATTTAAAGAGTGTTGTTAATTTTGGACTTATGAGCTGCTTTGTTTCGCTTCCTCTATAGATGAGAGCATTAATTGATGCAGATTTGTATTTCATTTGGTCTATCTCTTCATGTATCGTTGAAACATTTGAGCTGATATGTTTATTGTTCAAGTCACATAGCGCACTCCCTAAAACGTTTCTAATCCCTAACATCATGATTTCTTTACGGGCGCTTCCGTAGCTGATCAGTTTTTTGTTCTTCGCATCATACCAGACTAGGCCAGGAATGCTATGCTTGTCTGGATAAGTTCCTGTTAACAAAGTAGTATCGATCGTCATGGACATCGTGGGATACGCACTAACCATTTCCGGATAGTAATGTCCCTTATCCATTAGAAATTTTAAGGCGGGGGCGTTACCTTCACTTATAGCTTTTTGCAATGGTTGAGCCATGAGGGAGTCCACTACAATCACTACCACTTTCCCTGAGGTTTCGATTAGAGAAGGTTGGTAAGTTTGAATTTTCTTTCGCTTGCGTCTTATATACCAATATGCAGTGAATAGCAGGATAGCGAGCAATAGTAACAGAATAAGTCCCATAAAATCTCTGACTCCTTTTCCTTTAAATAAATCTGTCTCAAATTATGATTATAAAGCGGCGTAATTTTGCCAATGAAATTTGTTTAAAAGCCTCCTCAGGCTGAGGAGGCTTTTGAATTATTTCCCATCCATATCTGGGAGAGCTTTTTGCATGTTTTGAGCAGGTTGACTCTGTCTTGCTCTTTGAGCTAATTGCTGAACCCCGCCGTTGCGGTTCATTCGTGAAATTCCATACATAGCTGCAGCACCAATAGCCCCAGCAGTACTTAAAGCTAACCATGATCTGCCATTTTGTCTGCCATTCATCTGTGATCACCCTCTAAAGAAATTTTAAGCCCTTGTTAGGAACAGGTTTAGTTTATCAATTTAAGGGACCTTTAAACCGGCAATATATTTCTAAAAATTGAGTTTATTTCCAGTTTAATTTTAACAACGAACTTGAGGATCACCCATTCGGTTTAAAAAAAGCAGCCAGGGCGAGAACCCTGGCGAAATGGAGATTAGGGGAAATGAGCCAACACATTGAATATATTTCCTATTTATTTGAAATTTATACTAACAGGCGTGAGATTAATGATACTTCGCCTTTTTCATAAAAGTTTTAAAACTGCATGGTATCTTAACAACCCAATGAAAGTACATATATTTAGGTTATTAATGAAGAAACTCTTTTATAGGGTGTGGCGCAAAATAAGTTAGTGATACAAACAGATGTGTAAATTACCCTCGTGATCAACAGTAGCTAGAAGAATATCTTGCATGGAGACATTTTTAATTTTAATTTGGTTGGAGAGCCATTGTGCATCTTTTCCAAGTTGTTCGAGTTCACGTTGATGTATCTTTCCCTCTCTGATGATAATGCGTGGCAGATCGAAAGGTTTAGTTGATAGCCCCATATCAGAAGGGGTTAGAGGTTGATGTTTAGGATCTAAAAATATCGAGATTGTTCCACCAGGTTCCCATAAAGCCAAAGCGACTTTTTGAATATCATTATTTTTTTCTTTTCTAAGTTCTGTTAGTAGATTTTCAATTGTAATTCTTGCTTTTTTTAAGCCTTGATAATTAATCTGACCTTTTTCAATAAGCGTAATGGGAGGAGGATCAAAAAGTTTCTTTAAAAGCCCCCATCTTAATGTAAAAAAGACCCCGAGGAGATAAAGACTGACCAATACACTCATAGTCACTATGGAACCGGTTAACCCCAGTCCTTCATCTGATAATGGGTGAGCCATAATGTTTCCGATTAATAAAGCGATGACAAAATCCAGAAATCTCAATTGTGAAATTGATCGCTGGCCCATGATTTTGGCGATAAACACTAAAAAGATAAAGCCCACCAGAGCACGTAATGCCCACTGGACAATAGTTAGTGATTCCTGGCTACTGAAAAAATCCATCAAGGTCTTCACTTCCTAATCGAATCCATTTTAAAAACGAAAATCTTTCTTATCTATTTTTTACTTTTTCCTTAATATCTATGTACGCTTAAAACATAAATGGAAGAATGAAGAAACTCGATTTTATAAAAGCTTGGATCAGAATTTTCCCGAATTACCTTAATTTATATTTGCCTAAATCCCTGAATGTATTGATTTAACAGGTTACGCAATGCTGCCTAATTAGGGTGCTGCAACAGCCTTCTAAGCTGGAAAATACCTTGTTGACGAATTTGGACCGAATTCGTCAACAAGTAGCATCGGTTATCCGATCCTAAGGTTAATTTAATGAATGGAATTCTATCAATGGTTTTCAGAATTAAACGTTTAACTCCTTAATCCAAATTATTTTTTAGAAACGTTACTCATGTACCTCGTTCTAATTGAATACAATTTTCCATGTACGAACTTTAAAAAGGGGTGTAAACGATGCAGACTAAAAATATATCTGCACTGACCTTGTTTGGTAAAGGTTTGAATATTGAAACTATAAGCAGGCGAATAAAAGTTTATGATCTCCCAGAGGATGTTCCTGGATTTATGCGGAAGCTTACAAGAATAGCAGCCAAAGTGGATTGTGACAAACTGATCTTTTATGTAAAACCAGCGACTGGAGAAGAAGCAGCTGTAAAGAACTTAGCATTTCAATATGAAGGGAAAATAGAGGGTTTCTTTAGAGGGGAAGATACAAAAATTTATGCTAAATATTTAAATCCTGCAAGAAACAAGCCGGATCAGGGGAATGTAATTACTCGGGTACAGAAAAGGAATGCTATATCCCAAAGAAGAAAAGAAAGTCTGTCAGATGATTATACCATCAAGTGGGCGGAGGAAGTGGATTCAGAAGAAATGGCTGAACTATACAATTCCGTATTTTCAAAGTATCCTACCCCTATTCATGATCCTTCCTATATTGTCAAACTTATGAGGAGTAATGTTTATTTTTCGCTTATATATGAAGGTGACCTATTAGTAAGTGCATGTTCCGCAGATGTTTTACCAAAATATGATGCTGCTGAATTTACCGACTGTGCTACGTTACCTTCTCAAAGGGGAAAAAGGCTTCTTTCTTATCAGTTCTCGCGTCTTGAAGAAAGAATGAAGAAGTTAGGTATCCGCACGATGTTCTCCTACACAAGAGCTACTTCCATGGGAATGAATATTATAAATGCTCAGCAGGGTTTTACATATGGGGGTTGTATGATTCAGAATAGTTACATCGGTACAGGCTTAGAAGATATGAATATTTGGTATAAATCATTATAAAAAAATCAGGGGGGCTTTCATGGGCCTTCCTGATTTTTTTTATTATTCGACTTCAAGGACGAATTAACTAAGATGAATTCGGCAAAGATAGGAGGTGTCATAAAAATTGATGAACAACTGATAAATAGATAGGAGGATTCTTTCATTTGACTACTAAGAAACAAGACAGAAAAATAGCCCTTATAGGCTGGAGCTTGCAATCAATTGAAGCTGTTGAAGAACTACAGCGACCGTATGTAGTCGTTAGCATGCCAAGTTTTGAGGGGTATGCGAAAAAGTATGGTATCCCTTTTATTAGCTGGGACTTCGAAGAGATCATGAAAGAAACACCAATGGAGCAAGTATATGAGAAATCTAAAGAATTAGCACAAATACTTAAGGAGGCTGGTGTAGATCACGTTATTCCTATATTCGAAGATACGGTGGAATGGGCAGGAGCACTGAATGCCTTATTAAAAGAGAATAAGCGAGACTTCCATCACTCTCTTCTGTTTAGACATAAAGCAAAAATGAAAAGAAGAGCTCAGATCGGAGGCCTGAAAATAGGTGTATTCGAGGAAGCGCGAAGTAAAGATGAGGTTAGAGAATTCCTAAGGCGTGTGAACGATGTTCTTTTGAAAAATGATGGAGAGGAATATGATCCGATCCATATTAAGCCATTTTCTAAAGCTGGAGCTGTAGGGCACCATGTGATCCGTAAAGAGGATGAAATAGATAACAGTCTGACGGATGATCTATTTCCTTGTCTGATGGAAAGTCATTTAGATGGGTCGCAACTTTCGTGCGAAGTGTTTGTTCACAAAGGAAAGATTAAATTTTTAAATATCACTGAATATGTAGAGTTTGGATATTCCATGATGGTGCCGCCTTCTCCAACGATTGAAGGGAAACGCCCTTTAGTCCGCAAAGTTGTGAAGCAGCTTGTAGAAACTTTTGAAATAGAAAATGGTTTTATCCATCCGGAATTTTTTATTACGGAAGATGGAATTATTAATTTTATAGAAGTCGCTTATAGAATTCCAGGAGGGAATATATTTGATTTGATTCAAGAATCTTACGGGTTTAACCCATTCAAAGCCCATATCCTGTGCTGTGATCCGAATACGACGGAAAAAGAACTAAAAAACTTCTTCCCTAACGAAAAGAAAGTTAAAGGATATACGGGGAGCTTAATGGTGTACCCACGGGTTAACCAAATCAAAGCGCTTAATATTCCTAAAGAGCTGGAAACTCACCCAGGATTTCATAAACATACAATGTTTCCTCCAGAAGAGCGTAAGGTGCCGGAGATGGAAGGGTTTGGAACTCCTCATGGTGTCGTGTTCTTTCATCATCAAGACAGTGAGCACGTGAAACCACCGTTAATGGATTTCAATAATCATGATTTCTATATATAAAGGAGAAAATTGAAGTGGAAGTTCAAATAAATCAAGAAGATCGTTACGAACAAGCATTTAACAAGTTAAACAATGCAAAACCATATGCCAAAAGACTGTATCAGAATGATTTATTTCAAGAAACAAGCCGTCTCGCCAGATCGTTTGAGGGAGTGCAGGTGCTATATCGTTATGCTGATCAATTTGATCAGGCGGGAGTATTTGAAGGGGGACCATGGGAAGACCCTTCTAAGCTGCAGCCTAACTTAGTTAATCTTTCCTTAAGGATTGAAGGAATTGAATCCATCGTGACGCTATTAAGCGAATTACGGATGCTATCCATCGCTCAGGGAAGATATGAACATGAAAAAGTAAGTGCTGATATGGCTAAAGCCTACTTAAATGAAGTAATGGCATTAAATCTTGATTTTATTTTTCCGGAAGAATCGGAAGAAGCACGTATTGAGAGAAGTGAAGAAACAGATCGTGCGGAAAATCTGTTTAAATTGCTTGTTGAGGAAATGACATTAGTTGCTGTTTCTGGTACTCTGCTGGAAGAAATTAACCGGTTAACAGCACAGCGTCCTATTATGGTCAATCGAATATTACTCATGATTCAAAAAGCAGAACAGCTGCTGCACAGTGATGTCGATGAAGACAAGCGCAAGGAAATTCAACGTTACCATGATGCAACATCTCAATTGACACCCATTAGTCAAGAATTTCCCAAGTTTAGTGATTACCGAAACAAATTAAAAGAGATGACAGACAAGGAATTGGAAAAAGAGTCTAAGGCTTTTGGGCAATCCATGAGAGAAACAGGACTCGTTTCCCCATACCATGTAGTTTTAGTGCGTTTTCTAAATTGCTCGAAGGCTGAACTTGTTCCGGCAGCTCTTTTCTTAAATGAAAAAGGAGCAGCCAGTCTGTCGGAGAATGCTGTCCTCGTTAATGAATTAATTAAGGTGGCCATTCACCTTCCGACACGCCAGTCATTATATGGGCTTGCCCGCATGCTGGAAAGAGGTGTTTTATCCCACCACCCTGTGGCCCCTGGTTTACGCAGGCTTGTTGAATTGGATATAAAGCCGGATATGGCTCAAACTCTTTTAGAGGCGTTTACTGAACATGAGGGGATCACAGCTAATAATGTCATGGTCGCAGGTGTTCTAAGTGTGCTTGGTCAGCCTTTAGGGATCGGGCAAGGATTAAATCCAACTTGCCAAAGTGCACGGGCGCTCAGCCTCTGGTCCATACATGACCCTGGGTATCTTCTTGAACAGATTCCTCGAGCTGCCCGAGACGGAGATATTACTATGACCTTTGAGGGACAGGCTATTCATTCCAAAAATTTAACGGGTGGTTTAGCTCCTGATCTACATAAGGAGCTAGATCCAGTTTCCTTAATTTTGGTGCCGCACCTTGATCGGATTTATGCGGAAATGATAAACCGCGTACAGTTTAGAGGAGATGACCCTCATAGATGGGTGAATCCGCCTTTTTATGGTGATTGGGTACCAAGAGGATTTGGTAAAGTATTTGATCATTTGACTAGCAACATTACGGATTATGGGGGATTTGTCCGGTTGTTCTATGCTACCCACCACCCTGATTATAACGAAGGTCATGAGTTAATTTATCCGAACCCTGTAGGTATCTGTGTCACGACAGTATATGGGAAAATGCTTGGGTTTCATGCGATTACTATACAGCGTGTGGCCAAAGATCCAAAAGGGGAGTATCGCGTGTATTTCTACAACCCTAATAACGACAGTTCTCAAAATTGGGGTCAGGGGATTGAACCGAAAGTAAAGGGTAATGGTGAATACGAAGGAGAGTCTTCGCTGCCATTCCACGAATTTGTCTCCCGGCTATATGCTTTTCATTTTAATCCTTATGAACAGGGAGACGCTTCTTCTGTGGAAGATGAGGTAGTAGAAAAGATTGAAACACTCGCTCGTGAAAGTTGGGGACAAGAATATCTTTGGATTAATTAATTATGTAAAAAGGCGCTTTCCTTGTTAAGGGAAAGCGCCTTTTTATGGATAATGACTTCCTGTTTAAGTTAGTTGATAGTTGAAAATCCGTAAAGCTCCTTACAACTCATGGACTTTACAATATGAAAGTTCCTGTCCCCCGCTCTGCTAAAGCGGTAATGCTCGATGGGGGTCAATCAATTTCTTGAATTAATTTTGACAGCATGAAAAAGTCATGTTAGTGTTAAAAACGTTAAATAAATTCTTAACAAACTTAACTTACTTCAAAACTGGAGTTGATCAAATTGAACCTGAACCTCAAATTAAAACAATACATTAATGGTAAATGGGTGGACGCAAACTCAGAGAATACACGTGAAATTATTAATCCATTTAACCAGGAGATTATCGCCGTTGTTCCAGAAGGGGACGAATCGGATACAAAAGAAGCAATCGCTGCAGCGAGAGAAGCATTTGATTACGGAGAATGGCCTTCTACACCGGCAACTGAGCGCGGGGCAGTCGTCAGAAGAATTGCTGAATTAATTGAAAGAGACAAAGAAGAACTTGCTTATCTAGAGTCATTGGATACTGGTAAAACAGTAGAAGAAAGCCGCGGAGATATGGATGATATCGCTGGTGTGTTTCGTTATTATGCAGAAATTGCAGATAAAGACGGCGGCGAGCTTATCGATTCTCCAGTGCCGAATTCGATTAGTAAAGTCGTTCATGAACCAGTTGGTGTTTGTGGGCAAATTACTCCTTGGAATTATCCTTTACTACAAGCCTCCTGGAAACTAGCACCAGCGCTTGCGACTGGAAACACGTTAATTATAAAGCCAAGTGAAATCACGCCGCTTACTCATATAAAAGTATTTGAACTCATGGAAGAGGCGGGCGTACCTGCTGGTGTTGCGAACTTAGTTCTTGGTGCAGGCGACAAAGTTGGCGCAGAGCTATCTAGTAATACGGATGTAGACCTTATTTCTTTCACAGGAGGCATCGTGACAGGAAAGAAAATTATGCAGGCAGCAAGCTCAAATGTGAAGAAGCTCGCTCTTGAACTTGGCGGGAAAAACCCGAATGTGATCTTTGCTGATGCTGATTTTGATATTGCTGTCGATCAAGCGTTGAACGGCGTATTTTTCCACGCCGGACAAATCTGTTCTGCTGGTACGAGACTGATTGTGGAAGAAAGCATTCACGATGAGTTCGTGAACGCGCTTGTAGAGCGAGTGAAGAAATTCAAGCTGGGAAGTGGATTTGACGAGGATACTCAAATGGGACCGCTCATTTCAGCTGACCACCTTGCGAAAGTAGAAAAGTATGTAGAAGCAGGGGTTAAAGAAGGCGCCACCTTAGCCGTTGGCGGCAAACGCCCGGAAGATCCGGAATTGCAAAATGGCTTTTTCTACCTGCCTACGATTTTCACCGACTGCACAACAGACATGACTGTGGTGCAAGAGGAAGGTTTTGGTCCGGTTATCACGGTTGAGAAATTCAGTACAGAAAAAGAAGCCGTAAAGCTTGCGAATGACTCCATCTATGGACTTGCTGGCGGGGTTTTCACAAACGATATTGCAAAAGCTGAACGCTGTGCCGCGAAGATGCGCATGGGTACAGTTTGGATCAATGAATTCAACCTGTATTTCCCACACGCCCCGTGGGGTGGGTTTAAGCAGTCTGGTATTGGACGCGAACTAGGCCGACTAGGTATTGAAGAATATACAGAAACGAAGCATATTTTCCAAAACCTTAAGCCTGAAACGTTTAACTGGTTCTAAGCAGACGATCTATTTCTTTTCTTTATATAAAACGTGAACTGAATTTGATAAAGGTAGAAGGGTTATCATCGATAGCTTTCAACCCTTCTTTTCAAATTTAACATCAAGGAGGAACTGAATATGAGTGAGTTTTACGATATTGTAATCATTGGCGGCGGTAGTGCGGGTTCCGTACTCGGCAACCGTCTAAGTGAAGATGGGAAAAAAAGTGTTCTTGTTTTAGAGGCGGGACGCAGTGACTATTCATGGGACCTGTTGATCCAAATGCCGGCTGCTCTGCCGTTTCCTGCAGGTAAAAGCCTTTACGACTGGAAATATGAATCTGACCCTGAGCCTTATATGAATGGACGACGCATCAAGCATGCCCGAGGAAAAGTACTTGGAGGTTCCAGTTCCATCAACGGTATGATTTATCAGCGTGGAAATCCGATGGACTATGAACGCTGGGGCGCCGATTCAGGTATGGAAACATGGAATTGGGCTCACTGCCTTCCATATTTCAAACGCCTGGAAAATGCTTTAGCATCACCAGACGATGATCTTCGCGGCCATGATGGTCCGATTAAATTGGAACGCGGCCCAGCTAAAAATCCATTATTCCAGGCCTTCTTTAATGCAGGAGTAGAGGCTGGTTATTCACGAACTCCTGATGTGAATGGTTTTCGCCAGGAAGGATTCGGACCGTTTGATAAGCATGTGTACAAAGGCCAGCGAATGTCCGCTTCCCGTGCCTATCTGCATCCGGTAATGGACCGGGAGAATCTAACAGTGAAGACTCGTGCATTTGTTTCAAGTATTGACTTCGATGGTACTCGTGCGAAAGGGTTGACCTATCAGCGAAACGGAAAAACGCATCAAGTTGAAGCAGGTGAAGTCGTCCTTGCTGGTGGTGCCATTAACACACCGCAGCTGCTTCAATTGTCAGGTGTAGGAGACGCGAAACACCTTCGCTCCCTTGGCATCGAACCAGTTGTCGACCTTCCAGGTGTTGGAGAAAACCTTCAGGATCACCTTGAAGTTTATGTTCAGCACGCTTGTCCACTCCCTGTTTCCGAACAGCCCAACTTGAATAAAGCACGTATGCCATGGATTGGTTTACAATGGATGCTTGGACGCACAGGACCAGCAGCAACGAACCACTTCGAAGGCGGAGGATTCGTCCGTTCGAACGAAGAGGTTGACTATCCAAACTTGATGTTCCACTTCCTTCCAGTAGCGGTGCGTTACGATGGACAGAAAGCGCCAACGGATCACGGGTTCCAGGTACACATCGGACCTATGTACTCTGATGCACGCGGTTCATTAAAAATTCGCTCGAAAGATCCGAAAGAGCATCCGAGCATGGTATACAACTACCTTTCTACAGAACAGGATAAACGCGAGTGGGTGGAAGCGATTAGAATTACTCGTGAAATTATGTCACAGCCTGCGATGAAAACGTACAATGCAGGGGAAATCTCGCCTGGTCCTACCGTGCATACCGACGAAGAAATCCTGGACTGGGTAAAAGAGGACGCTGAGACTGCGCTTCACCCGTCTTGTACAGCCAAAATGGGACCTGCTTCAGATCCGATGTCTGTCGTAGATCCTAATACAATGAAGGTTCACGGACTTGATAACGTACGCGTAGTTGATGCATCTGCCATGCCTTACGTAACAAACGGCAACATTCATGCACCTGTATTAATGCTCGCGGAAAAAGCAGCAGACCTTATCCTTGGACGTAAACCACTGGATCCAATTGATGCTGACTTCTATCGTCATGGAGTGCATCCAGCCGATGCGGGTACAGTAACTGAATAACACTTTGATGGAGAAGGCCCCTTTCTAAATGTATTTGCTCGTGAAGCATGCATTTATGATTGAGTGCCTTCTTTTTTTGATAGCTTTACAGACGCAGGACTGTTATTTATCCTAACTTGCAAGGGGATTCTGATGTATAATGTCATTAATAGACTGAAAATTTTAAACCGGTTTCTACTCATATGTAAAAGTGGATGGTGAATAAAAATGACCAAGAAACGGATCGTTGTCAAAATAGGCAGCAGCTCCTTAACAAATACAAATGGTGGATTAAGTAGTGAAAAGCTGCGTGAGCACGTAGATGCGCTTGCGCGTTTAAAGCAGCTGGGGCATGAAGTGATTTTGATATCATCCGGAGCCGTTGCAGCTGGCTTTACAGACATTGGCTATTCCTCACGTCCTGTAACAATTGCGGGTAAACAAGCAGCCGCAGCCGTAGGTCAGGGGCAATTATTAAGAGGTTATACAGAAGAGTTTAAAAGGCATGGCGTTGTGGCAGCACAGTTACTATTATCGAGGCAAAATTTCTTGTACAAAGATCAATATCAAAATGCTCATGCCACCTTATCTGAACTTTTAAAGCGGAATGTCACACCGATTATTAATGAAAATGATTCAGTATTAGTTGAAGAATTAACCTTTGGCGATAATGACATGTTATCAGCTCTCGTTAGTGGACTTGTGCATGCAGATTTATTAATGATCCTAACGGATATCAATGGGATCTATGACCAAAATCCTCGGACACATCCAAACGCCAAAAAGTATAATTACCTTCATGAAATTGATGATGATTTAGTAAATGGTGCGTCTGGAGCTGGTTCAAAAGTTGGTACGGGCGGGATGAAATCAAAAATAGAGGCAGCACGTACAGCATTGCGTTTAGGGGTGAAAGTATTTATTGGATCGGGGACGGGCGATGAAAAGCTTGTTGATATTTTACTTGGGAAAGGGGATGGGACTTATATCGGCGGCAGTTCACAAGCCAGTATGAATCAATCTAAACAGTGGCTGGCGCTGCATTCCATTCCTAGTGGAAAAATTGAAGTTGATCACGGTGCTGAAGCTGCTATCGTAAGAAATGGTAAAAGTCTTTTACCTGCTGGTGTAACAAATATTAGTGGTAACTTTAGCGTCAATGATGTCGTTGAGGTAGTGAACCTAAAGGGGCAGCTAATTGGGAAGGGCAGTGTGAATTTTTCTTCTCATCAATTGTTAGAAATTAAGGGATTGTCAAGCACAGAGGCTATGATCAAAGCCAATAGTGATCAAAAGGTTGTTATTCATCGGGATTATTGGGTAAGTTCGAGCTAGTTAGATAAGAATAGGATTCTATCCATACAGGCTGGGACAAAACTGAATAAAGCATAAAATCATCCGAACAATTCTGTAGGAATCAGTTCGGATGATTTATGTTAAAGAGCATTCAAACCATCGCTCTGTCAAAATACTCCGCTTTCCGTGGGCGGGACCTTAGATTCCTCAGAAAACAAAGAGTGATTTCCTGCATCTTCGGCTCGCGCTGTTCCCACGGGAGTCTTAGCATTTTGACTGCACTGAGGATCTGCAGTTTATACGAATATTCGGTTTTCTCACTGCTTTACTAATGTCCCGGTCTCTCTATTTTTATTTATTCATATGCATATGTTCAAAATTCTTACTAGGTGCAGCCCCATTTGTCCCATGCACCGACTGATACATCTGCTTCATGTCTTCGTTACTCCATTCTGGATGCATGTCACTCATGAATTTCTTTACCTGGCCAAAATTCATTTCCCCATTCGAATCGATCATTTCTTGATGCATTTCACTCATTTCCATCATATGTTCATTTTCTTCAGCTGGCATTTCCATCTGTCCACTTACAGCCTGAACACTAGTAACGCCGGCAGCTGCCACCAATCCTAAGGATAATGCGCCAATCATGAATTTTTTCATAGTAATCAGCTCCTTTACTTTATACTTCTATCATGAACGTAAACTATCAAGAATTCATGGAGAAATTGTGAAGGATTATTGACAAGTGTCTTTGGTCCTTTTGAGATAGGGTGAAGATGACTACTCCCATAATGAGGTGAGGAACATTTTTTGGTTTTTATGAAAAATAAAGAAAATATAGTAAAAATGTGGTAAAATAGATTTTGTGTTCTACAATTTATTAAAGGTAAATTTGTCTCTTTGTAAGCGTTTTATCAAATTTAGAAGAGGTTGATGAAAAAGTGACAATGCAAGTAAAAGAAGCTTCAATTTTTGACCACACTGGAAACAAGATTATGACCGAAGACCGTGAGATAGCGATTATCGCAAAAATGGAAGATCCTAAAATCGCTATCCTGGGAAACGTGGTAAGTGAGGCAGAGTGTGAGGAGCTCATCCGTCTTTCGAAAGATCGCGTGAACCGATCAAAAATCGGCTCAAGACACGAGGTGAGCGATATTCGTACGAGCAGCAGCACGTTCTTGCCTGAGGATGATGTCACGAACAGAATCGAAAATCGGATCGCGCAAATTATGAACGTACCCGTAGAACATGGAGAAGGACTTCATATACTGAATTATAAACAAGGCCAGGAATATAAAGCCCATTACGATTATTTCAAATCAAAAGTCAGAGCGGCGAACAACCCAAGGATCAGCACGCTTGTCCTTTACTTAAATGATGTAGAAGAGGGAGGGGAAACTTACTTTCCACACATGAATCTATCGATCTCGCCTCATAAAGGAATGGGCGTCTATTTTGAATATTTTTATTCAGATCCTGTGATTAATGAACGTACACTCCACGGCGGATCTCCAGTTACAGCCGGTGAAAAATGGGCAGCGACGATGTGGGTACGGAGAAAACAGTATCGATAAGCTTAAGTGTATGGAACCACAGTCCAACGAACATCTCGTTTTATAATAGAAGAGATCAATTCCAACCGTTTGGATTGATCTCTTTTTACGTTTTTTAGGCTCCTTTTAATTCTTTGTTGAATTCCCCTCACATCCCTTGCTTTCCTTTTCTTCCCATAGTAATCTTGAAGTTCATTGAAGGGAGTGGAGAGACCGTGACACGAGTGGTCATCTTAGCCGAAAAACCCTCTCAGGCAAAAGCTTATGCAGAGGCTTTTACGATACAGGAAAAAACGAAAACGCATATACAGTTAAAGCCGGATGAGACATTCCCGAATGGTGCGACGATCACGTGGGGAGTCGGTCACCTGGTTGAATTAAAAGAACCTCATGATTATAAACCAGAGTGGAAGCGATGGAAGCTTGATCAGCTGCCGATCGTCCCTGATCGTTTTTTAGAAAAAGTGTCTAAAGGGAAATGGGAGCAGTTTCAAGCGGTTAAGAAGCTGTTCCAGCAGGCGGACGTGCTCGTGAATGCGGCCGACGTCGACCGGGAGGGCTCGAACATTTTTTACAGTATTCTCCGCTTAACAGGGGTAAAAGGAAAGCCGATTCAACGATTGTGGATCAATTCTCTTGAGAAGGATGAAGTGCGCAAAGGATTTAAGAATTTACAAAGTAACGACAAGGACTTGCGTTTATTTGATGAAGCGAAAGCCCGCCAAATTAGTGATTGGATGGTGGGGATCAATGCGAGCCGCCTGTTTACCTTACTTTTGCAGAAGAAAGGTTTTTCTAGCTATCTTTCAATTGGTCGCGTGCAGTCTCCGACGGTGTATTTAATCTATCAACGACACAAGGAAATAGAAAACTTTGTCTCCGAGCCTTTTTATCAGATCGAGGGGCTTTTTCAAGCGGAAACAGGTGCTTATAAAGGCCTGGCTGAAATTAAGGAAAAGGATAAGGCGAAAGTGCAGGAACTTATGGACAAGCATGGGCTGAAAGAAAAGGAAGACCTGACAGGTATTGTTGAGAAAATCGATCAAAAGACAAAATACCAAAAGTCACCGAAACTGCATTCCTTGTCCACTCTCCAAAGCGTTGCGAATCGACGGTGGAAATATACGCCGTCACAGGTGTTGAAGACGATGCAGAAACTTTATGAGAAGCGGCTGGTTTCCTATCCACGGACAGACTGCAACTTTATAACGGAAAGTGAATTTAGCTATGTAGTGAACAATTTGAATGCCTATCAGAAAGCGTTAAATGTTTCTTTTACCCCTGTGTCTTTAAAACCAAACAAACGGTTCGTCAACTCAAGTAAAGTCCAGGAGCACTATGCCATCATTCCAACGAAGACCGTACCTACCGAGAAGAAGCTGAATGGACTAAGCCGCGAGGAGCGCAACATTTACAATGAAGTGCTGGCGACAACGCTTGCGATGTTTCACGCCGACTACGTATATGAAGAGACGGTGATTTTCACTCATGTTCACGACCTGCCTTTTAAATCGACGGGCAGAAGAGAAGTGAAAAGGGGATGGAAGGAGCTTTTTCCAAAGCCGACTCCATCAAAACAGGAGAAAGAGGCTTTTCTTCCAAATGTTCAGAAAGGGGAAGAGGTAGGTGCGCGTCTTCATATTAAAGAAAGCATGACGCTGCCGCCGAAGCCTTATACCGAAGGGCAGCTCATCAACATGATGAAAACGTGCGGGAAGCTCATGAATGATGAAGAAGACGTGGAGATTTTAAAGGAAGTTGAAGGCCTGGGAACTGAAGCCACCCGCTCCAGTATTATTGAAACGATTAAGGCGCAGAAATACATTGAAGTGAATAATAACAACGTGTATGTCACAGATAAAGGGATTATGCTTTGTGAAGCAATTGAGGGAACGCTGTTATCAAGCCCTTCCCTTACAGCGAAGTGGGAAGCCTACTTAAAGAAAATCGGCAGAGGCGAAGGATCTAAACAAGTTTTTCTTAAGCAGACTGGACAGTTTATTGAAAAGTTAATTCAAGAAACTCCCGACTCCATTCAACAGGTGAACGTTCGAACCACCGGAGAGAAAAAGAAGTGGAACGAACCGATCGCTAAATGCCCGGCCTGTGCTTCTGGTTCGATTATGGATCGATACAAATTTTATGCGTGCTCCAATTATAAAGAAGGGTGTAAAGTCACCTTTCCTAAGAGGTTAGCAGGGAAAACGTTAACGAACAATATGATTAAAACGTTATGCGAGAAGAAGCGGACAAGGGTTCTAAAAGGCTTTAAAGGAAAGAAAACGTTTAGTACCGCTTTAACATTGGACGAAAACTACAAGATTACGTTTGATTTTAAAAAGAAAGCTTGAATTCTGGTGCCCGGCTTCGTATGACGAGGGTCGGGCATTTTTTAAAAAAAACATGTTACGATACCTCTAGGAACTTTGAGGAGGAAATGACAATGACGAGAAAGCTGTACTACATAGATGCCTATCAAATGGAATTCGAATCTAAGGTTACAAAAATAGATCAAGACGAGCACGGATTTTATGTCGTGCTCGAAAAAACAGCATTTTATCCGACAGGCGGCGGGCAGCCGCATGATCAAGGCACGCTGAATGAAATCGAAGTCATTGATGTGGAAGAAGTAGAAGACGAGGTGCGTCATTACATAAAAGAAGCGTTTCCATCTGAGACAGGCATGGTGCAGGGAAGAATCGATCAAGCGCGTAGAATTGACCATATGCAGCAGCACTGCGGCCAGCATATCCTTTCAGCGATATTCCATGACCAGTTCGGCATTCCAACAACGAGCTTCCATCTTGGAAAAGACACAGTGACGATCGATTTAGATACGAGTCATCTCGATGACGATCTTTTGAAGAAGGCAGAGGAACAGGTGAACAAGATCATCTGTGACAACGTTCCGGTTGAATCGAAATGGATGTCCGTTAAAGAGGCGGCAGAATATCCGCTTCGCAAGCCGATCGCCGTCGATGGGGAAGTCCGGCTTGTGATTATTCCAGGAATTGATTACAACGGCTGTGGAGGCACACACCCGAACGTCACGGGTGAAGTGATGGCTGTTAAGTTCCTCGGATGGACAAAAAACAAGAAACAGGTGCGTCTGGAGTTTGTCTGCGGTCAGCGGGTGCTGGATAAGCTTAGACAGAAGCATCAAGTAGTAACAGAAATGAAGCGGCTCGTACCAAAACCCGAACATCAGCTTGCAGAGGAAGTCGGAGAGATCATCAAGCTAAGCAAAGAGAAAGACAAGCAAATCGCTGAGCTGGAAGAACAGCTGCTTCAGCATGAGGCACGTGAAATCATTTCAGCGTCACAGGGAGATAAGGTAATTCACCGCGTGTTCAAAGACCGGCTGATCAATACGCTTCAGTCTTTAGGAAAAACCATCATCGAAGAAGCCTCTGATGCCTATCTTATTCTGATTAGTGAACAGGAACATCAGCTGCAATTCGTGCTGGCTCGTGGAGAAAATATCGGCCGGAATATGAATGAGATCGCTAAACAAATCCTCCCCCTGATTGAAGGAAAAGGCGGGGGCAAACCGAATTTCGTCCAGGGAGGCGGGAAAAAGGTCATAGACGGTGAGGATTTTGCTGAGAAAGTCAAAAAACTTTTATAAATTTAGTGCATGGTTAACTTAGCACGGGCAGGCACTCTTTATAAGTAATTTTATTTAAAACTTCCTTACATGAACAGGATCCACAGTACTGGAAAGAGGATATTTAACCCGGAACTTTCGATTGATGGCATGAATTAACTCATGCTTTGCTTCCTCTGAGGCAATTTCTCCTTCTTGAATATCTTGATGGTTCATCTTCACTTCAAAGTCAATCTGGTGATGCTTGTAATGGATCTTCCCTGAAACAATCATAGTTCTCCTCCTTATGTATCTTTAAAACTAGTCAGCAGAAAGTTAATACCCGCAGGTCTCTATACTCAAACACCCACCATTCACGAGGTTTGCTTAGAACTGTTCACTTTAGGATAGACTAACTTGTGCTTTCGCGTGTTATAATGAGAATCTTGGAATTTGGATTGGAGGCTTAGTAATGGATAATAACGATATACTAATCAGGTTAAGATATGCCCAGGATATAAAAGATCAGGATATGATTGAAATATTCAAACTTGGCGGCGTTCATTTAACAAAAGAACAAGTGTTAAAGGTCCTTACAAGATCAGACGAAAGTTACGATGATGATTATGACGATGAGGAAGTAGAAACTGAAGATCACATCAAATGTACAAACAGTATGTTAGAATCCTTTTTAAATGGCTTCATTACCTTCAAAAGAGGGCCGCAGGAGCCAAAGCCCGGGCAGCCGAACAAGCCTGATCGGTCGATAAAAAATGCTTCAAGTGTAAATAACGTCATGCTGAAAAAAGTAAAAATCGCGCTGAAATTAACGAGTGAGGATATCATCGATATTTTAGAAGAAGCAGGAGTTAAGATAACAAAAGGGGAAGTAAGCGCGTTATTAAGAAAAGAAGGACACAAGAATTATAAAGTGTTCGGCGATCAATACGCGAGAAATTTCCTGAAAGGATTGGCTATAAAATATAGAGGCTGATCAATTATAGATTATGTATAAGGAAGACAAGCGGTGCATATATTGTATGCTCGCTTGTCTTTTATGTTTATATTAATAAAAACACAATTTCTCACTTGTTATTTTAAGAAGTTAGTGATAAATTAGTTTCTAACCAACTAAATAGTAATGATTACTATTTAGTTGGTGGAATGATTTTCCTTATAAGAGTCTCTGTATGGTGAAGAAATAGAAAGAGTGTTGGAGAAGAAGAGGTTTGAGTTTAAAATTGATAAACGCTGAGGTGAAATTATGAGTGATTATTTAATTAAGATGCTAACGAATAAAATTGTAGCTTCTTTGCCTAAGGAGAAGAGAGAGATTTATGCCTACGTAATTAATATGGAGGATGAATTTGCGGAAGAGGCCGACTCTGCGGAAGAATTTATGGTTCGGCTTAAAAGTGAATCCCCGCACAAACATGCGGCCAAACACTTTGGTATGACCTTTTTTGAACTTTTGCAAACAATTAACCATATTGATCGAGAGATTGCTGGACAGCTTGAAACGAGGATCCAATTGGTCAGCTGGAAAGACTATACAGAGGTCGCTCGGGCGAAAATGGGGATTCCTCTCCACCAAAAAGTGTTTCTTTTATCACTCTAGAGCTGTTACATAATGTAATAGGTGAACGCATATTAAGGAGGATTTTCATGCTGGACGATTTATATCGCCAGGTGGTGTTAGACCACGCAAAATATAAACGAAACTACGGGGAATTATCTGAGCAGAATAATATAAGTAAGGTTTATTATAAAAATCCTACGTGTGGTGATGTAATGACCTTGTATTTACGAACAGGACCATCAGGTATTGAAGATCTATCCTTCGAAGGGGAAGGCTGTAGTATTAGTATGGCGTCTTGTTCAATGATGACAGATCTTCTTAAAAATCAATCGATGGAAGCAGTTTACAATAAGAGAGATGCTTTTGAACGTTTAATAAGAGAAGGCGAAATAGAGGAAGATATCGATTTAGGGGATGCAGCAGCTCTCCAAGGCGTGCATAAACTAAGGGCCAGACATAATTGTGCGCTGATGCCGTGGCAGGCTTTAGACAAATGGTTAAAGGAGCAGGAAAATGAAAGAGAATGAGTCAAGAATTCCTGTGACAATCGTAACAGGGTATTTAGGAGCAGGGAAGACAACGTTTCTTAACCATCTCCTCAAAAATACTGACGAGAAAGTCGCTGTCATTGTCAATGAGTTTGGAGATATTGGAATTGATGATCAGATCCTTGAGAAAACGGAAGAAGAGATTATAGAAATTAATAGTGGATGTATTTGCTGTAATGTTCGTAAAGATTTAATTGATACTTTATCGATGCTTGCAATCTCTAGAAAAGAGAAAATGATAGAGTTTGACCGTGTTGTAATAGAAACGACAGGACTTGCCGACCCGGCTCCAGTAGTTCAAACATTCTTAATGGATAAGGAAATGATTGAAGACTTTGTCATAGACAGCGTGTGCGCCTTGATCGACGCCAAACATATTTCAAATCATTTAGATCAAAAAGGTGAAGCACTAAGCCAAATTGCTTTTGCAGATATGATCCTCTTAAACAAAACAGACTTAGTGTCAAATGATCATTTGACCTGGTTAATCAAGCGTTTAGAGAAAATAAATCCTAAAGCTGTGACGTATTTATGTGAAAACAGCCAGATTGAATTGGAAAAAGTGTTAGGGATTTATTCTTTTAACCTGCAGGAAAAAGTGGAAGTAACTCCCGATTTATTAATCAACGATCACCATTCCCATGATGACGAAATATCTTCTTTATCCTTACAAGAACATAGAGCTCTCGATTTACGAAAGCTCAATCTCTGGGTTTCGTTTCTTGTTCAAATGCAAGGAGAAAGATTGTACCGTTATAAAGGTGTGCTGAACATAGAAGGAATAGAGAAGCGCTTTGTTTTTCAAGGCGTTCATATGCTTTTTGCAGGCGACGAACTGGGTCCATGGGGAAGCGATCCTCGTATGAGCGAACTCGTATTCATCGGCAAGAACTTAAACAAACAGAAACTTGAGGAACAATTCAGAAGATGTGTATAGGAATAAAAAAATTTCGCTGTTTTTAAATCGTAATGATTACATTTAAATGGGGGGGTAATTAATAATCCAGGAACATGCTTAATGAAGCGCCCCCACAGAAGAAGATAATGCAAGTACATGGTTAGTGGGAATGCTTTTATTTGATTTTTTAATTAAAGGTGGAGTGATGAAATATGAGTGAAAAAATTCCTGTTACTGTGTTAAGCGGATATTTAGGATCAGGAAAAACGACGCTGCTCAATCATATCTTAAACAATCGTGCGGGGATGAAAATTGCAGTCATCGTGAATGACATGAGTGAAATTAACATTGACGCAGATTTAATAGAGAAGGAAGGGCATTTTTCAAGAACAGAAGAGAATTTAGTGGAAATGTCTAACGGGTGTATCTGCTGTACGTTAAGAGAGGATTTACTCATTGAAGTCGAAAAGATTGTAAAAGCCGGCAATATAGATTATATCGTCATTGAATCTACAGGGATTAGTGAGCCTGTACCAGTCGCCCAGACCTTTTCTTATATAGATGAAGAAATGGGCATTGACCTTACCCAGTTCTGTCGTCTTGATACGATGGTTACTGTTGTGGATGCCTATCGTTTTTGGCATGATTACGAGTCTGGTGATCGCCTACTTGACCGAAAGCAGGCTCTTGGTGAAGATGATCAGCGAAACCTTGCCGATTTACTAATAGACCAGATCGAATTTTGTAATGTTCTCCTGCTCAATAAATGTGACATGGTGACAGAGGAGCAGGTGAATTCACTGACTCAAGTGATTCAAACCTTGCAGCCTGAAGCGGAGATCATACGCACAACTTATAGTGAAATTGATCCAGCAAAAATTTTAAATACGCATCTTTTTAATTTTGAAACAGCAAGTCAATCGGCAGGCTGGCTAAAAGAGTTGATGGCAGGGCCGGAAGAACATACCCCGGAAACTGAGGAATATGGCATTCACTCGTTTGTGTATGAAAGAAGATTGCCATTTCACTCGCAGCGATTCTATAACTGGATCAGTCAAATGCCAGCATCAATTGTCCGTGCAAAAGGAATCACGTGGTGCGCTACTAGAAATCAATTAGCCCTTTTATTATCACAGGCAGGTCCGTCTGTTTCTATTGAACCTGTCTCTTACTGGGTAGCTTCCCTCCCTAAGGAACAAAAAGATCGTACCATCAAACAGAATCCTGAGATCTTAAACGATTGGGATGTTGAATTTGGCGATCGTAAGACGAATCTAGTATTTATAGGAGTGGACCTTGAGAAAGAAACCATAATTAAAGAGCTCGATCAATGCTTATTAACTGCCGGGGAAATGGACCAGGAATGGTCTGAATTGCAAGATCCTTTTACGTGGGAAACTCAATAAGAAAATTCAAGCGTAATCACTACAATATAATGTTGAAGAATAAAAGGAGGAGAGAAATTGTTTAAAAAATTTGCAGGGTTACTTAGTTTATTTATTGTCATCTTTACCATGGCTGCGTGTGGTGATGAAGAGACAAAGAGTGATGAAAGTGAAAAAGGATCTCAAGATTCAACTGAAGAGTTAACGGTGTTTACAACGGTTTATCCTCTTCAGTTCTTTACTGAACAAATCGCAGGGGACCTAGCTTCTGTAGAGTCTATTCTGCCGCCGGGGTCAGATTCTCATACTTATGAACCAACCACGAAAGAAATGATAGAAATCGCTGAATCGGATGCTTTTATTTATAATGGAGCAGGTTTAGAACCTTATGCAGACAATATCTCTGAATCTATTGAGTCAGAAGACGTACAAATACTTGAAGCCTCAAAAGGAATTGACTTAGAAGAGCATGGAGACAGCCATGAAGAAGAGAGTCATGATGAACATGCACACGACGAAGAAGATGGTCATGAGGACGAACATGACGGGCATGACCATGGAGATCAAGACCCACACGTTTGGCTGGATCCTGTTCGAGCCATTGAAATGGCAGAACATATAAAAGAGACACTAGTTGAATTAAATCCTGAGCAGGAAGAAGGATTTAACGAAAACTTTGAAGAACTGAAATCAAGGCTTGAGAGCTTAGACGAAGAGTTCCATACACAGCTTGAAAGCTTACCTGGGAATAAAATTATCGTTTCTCATGCGGCTTATGGATATTGGGAGAAAAACTACGGAATTGAGCAGGTGGCCGTCTCTGGATTAAGCCCTGAGAATGAGCCTTCTCAAAAAGAATTGCAAAATATTGTGGAAACAGCTGAAGAGCATGGGTTAAATCATGTGCTTTTCGAACAGAATATAACCCCTAAAGTAGCAGAAGTTGTTCGAAATGAACTTGATGCCGAGACTTTACGCATACACAATTTATCTGTTCTAACAGAAGAAGATATTCAAAGTAATGAAGATTACTTTACTCTCATGCAGAGTAATTTAGAAGTACTTTCAACAGCTCTATCTGAGCCTTCCTCAGTCTCAGATGAATCTAAAGAATCAGATGAGCATAATCACGATCATAGTCATGCTCATGATGAAGAATCAGAGAAAATTTATGAGGGCTACTTTGAAGACAGCCAAGTGGAGGACCGAGAACTTTCCGATTGGGAAGGAGACTGGCAGTCCGTATATCCATACCACCAAGATGGAACGCTGGATGAAGTATATGCTCATAAAGCAGAACAGGAAGGGGACAAGACAGCAGAAGAATACAAGGAATATTATGAGGAAGGGTACCAGACAGATGTTGATCATATTGTTATAGACGGAGAGACCGTCACTTTTAATAAAGATGGAGAAGAGCGTTCGGGGGAATATGTTTCTGACGGATATGAAATTTTAACCTACGATGCAGGTAATCGAGGGGTAAGGTACATTTTTAAACTAAAGGAAGAAGTGGAGGAACTTCCGAAGTATATTCAATTTAGTGATCATAGTATCTATCCGACGAAATCCGATCACTATCACTTATATTGGGGCGACGACCGTGAGGAATTATTAGATGAAGTGAGTCACTGGCCGACTTACTATCCATCAGATATGGATGGTCATGACATTGCCCATGAAATGATGGCACACTAGAATCAACAAGTTACTGTCCCATAAAAAAAGACATGCGCCTTCTCTCTTTTTCATGAGCAATTATTAAAGAATTAATGCTTGTCTTATATAAAAGAGAACCCTAAACTTTGTGGAATTTGTTTAGGGTTCTCTCTATTAATTATGCTGAGGTTCTTTTAAGAGATTTTTCTGTTCGTGACGAATCGTCGCCTGAGCTGCTGCAAGCCGTGCAGCGGGTACGCGGAAAGGAGAGCAGCTTACATAATCGATTCCTGCATCATAGCAAAATTGGATCGATTCTTTTTCTCCTCCATGCTCCCCGCAAATCCCTGTTTTCAGTGCAGGTTTTGTTTCTCTGCCCAGTTTAACCCCAGTTTCTACAAGTTTTCCTACACCTTCCTGATCTAACGAAACAAATGGATTTTGCAGGAGGACGTCATTTTCAACATAATGCTGGAGGAACTTTCCTTCTGCATCGTCGCGGCTGAATCCAAAGGTGGTTTGCGTTAAATCATTGGTTCCGAAAGAGAAAAAGTCTGCCTCCTGGGCAATTTGGTCAGCGGTGAGTGCAGCACGCGGGGTTTCGACCATGGTCCCAATGAGGTAATCGAATACCTGACCTTTTTCTTCCTGAATCTGGTTACCGGTATTGATGACCAGCTGACGCATTTCTTTAAGTTCATGTACATGGCTGACCAAAGGGATCATGATCTCGGGTTTAACTTTAATTCCTTTTTTCATAACGTTGGACATGGCATAAAAGATAGCTTTTGCCTGCATTTCGTATATTTCAGGATGAATCATCCCCAGCCGGCAGCCGCGATGACCTAACATGGGATTGGATTCTTCTAGTAATCGTACTTTGCGTAATAGATTTTGCTTTTCTTGTAATTCGTTTGCGTTTGAGTTCGTCATTTGCAGTTTTGTCACGTCAACGAGCAGTTCTTCTTTATCCGGCAAAAACTCATGAAGCGGCGGGTCTAATAACCGCACGGTAATTGGAAGGCCCTGCATCGTTTCAAATATTTGCTCAAAATCCTGCTGCTGCATAGGAAGGAGCTGATCGAGAGCGTCTTTACGTTCCTCACGGGTTTCAGAAAGGATCATACGTTGAACCGTTGGGATACGAGATGGATCCATAAACATATGTTCTGTGCGGCAAAGTCCAATTCCTCCTGCTCCAAATTCGAGTGCTTTCGCAGCATCGGCAGGGTTATCCGCATTTGCCCTTACTCCCATTTTCGTCTCTTCATCTGCCCAGCTGAGCAGCAATTTGAATTCCTCAGAAAGCTGAGGTTCGATCATTGGAATTTCTCCTAGGAAGATCTCACCTGTGGAACCGTCTATTGTAATGATATCTCCATGACTGACAGTCGTAGACCCTGATTTAAATTGTTTGGCCTCTAAATCTATCTTTATAGAATCACAGCCGCATATGCACGCTTTGCCCATGCCTCTGGCAACCACGGCGGCATGGCTTGTCATCCCTCCCCGGCTCGTAACGGTCGCCTGGGAAGATACGATGCCATGGATATCGTCCGGTGTCGTTTCAGGGCGGACAAGAATCACTTTTTTCCCGCTTTTTGAAAGTTCTTCTGCTTCATCCGCATCAAAGACGACTTTACCTGTGGCTGCCCCCGGAGAAGCTGGCAGACCTGTGGTTAATTTCTTCTTTTTATGTGATGGATCGATGCGGTGATGGAGGAGCTGGTTAAGCTGGTCAGGATCTACGCGTAAAAGAGCCTCTCGTTTGTTTATAATGTTTTCTCTAACTAATTCAACTGCGATTCGAATGGCCGCCTGGGCGGTACGTTTCCCATTCCGCGTTTGGAGAATATATAGTTTCCCGCTTTCTACTGTAAATTCAATGTCCTGCATATCCTGGTAATGATTTTCTAACAACTGGCACGTATCCACCAATTGTTGATAGACGTCCGGCATGTCTTTTTGAAGGGCAGCAATTGGCTGCGGCGTTCGAATGCCTGCCACCACATCTTCTCCCTGGGCATTAATTAAGTATTCTCCATAAAGTTTGGACTCCCCGGTTGATGGGTTGCGGGTAAAAGCAACTCCTGTACCAGAGTCATCCCCCATATTTCCAAACACCATGCTTTGAATATTTACAGCTGTCCCAAGGTGGCCCGGTATCTGGTGAAGTCGACGATACAACACAGCTCTTTGATTATTCCAGGAGTCAAACACGGCGTTGATGGTAAGGAATAGTTGCTCCTTAGGGTCTTCGGGAAAGCTTCGTTTCGCTTGATTTAGTACAATCTCTTTGAATTCTTTAATCACTTGCTTCCATTCATCAGCTGTTATTTCTGTATCGGAATGGTATCCTTTGTCTTCGCGGATATGGTCTAACCGTTTTTCGAAATGGTAGTTGTCGACTTCCAGGACGACATCACTGAACATTTGAATAAACCTGCGGTAGGAATCATAAGCAAACCGAGGGTTATTTGTAAGCTCTGCCATTCCTTTTACGGTTTCATCATTCATTCCAAGATTCAAAACAGTATCCATCATTCCAGGCATGGAATGTACGGCGCCTGATCGCACGGAAACGAGAAGTGGATTGGATGGATTACCTAACTGTTTCCCTGTTTTTGTCTCAAGTGCTTCCAGTGCTTCCAGAACTTGAAATTCGGCTTCCGGCGGGATGACCTGTCCGGCATCGTAATAGGAATTACAAGCTGTGGTTGTAATCGTAAAACCATAAGGAACAGGTAAACCGATCCGAGTCATTTCGGCTAAATTAGCCCCTTTCCCACCTAAAAGTTCCTTTTTGCTGCTGCCGGTTTGATCAAACATGAAGACAAATTTTTTATCCATTATGCAAAACTCCCCCTTTTGTTAAACATCGCTAAGATGACATCAGCCGTCTCCTCAATAGCCTTATTGGAGACATCAATGATTGGACAGCCGATTTTTTTCATAATTTGTTCAGCACTATCTAGTTCTTCAAGAATTCTATTTAATGAGGCATAATTCGCTGGAGTCGTTAACCCCAGACTTTTTAAGCGTTCTTTGCGGATGCTGTTTAATTTTTCAGGTGTAATGATTAAGCCAACGCATTTTTTTCTTGGAATCGTAAAAAGCTCTTGAGGAGGCGGGATCTCTGGGATGAGAGGTACATTGGCTACCTTAAATTTTTTATTGGCTAAATACATGGAAAGTGGGGTCTTTGATGTTCTGGAAACTCCTACGATGACAATGTCTGCTTGTTTTAACCCCCGTGCTTCCTGCCCATCATCATACTTCACGGCAAATTCAATCGCTTCCACTCGTTTAAAATAGTTCTCATCCAGCTTTCTCATTTGTCCCGGTTGATGATTAGGTTCGATATTAAATTTTTGAGTGAACGCATCCATCAGTGGGTGCATCAAATCAACCGCAATAATGCCCTCTTCTTCTGCTCTTTGATCAAGATATTGCTTTAAAGTTGGAAGGACGATGGTGTAAGCAATGATGGAGTGAGTATACTTTGAGACAGTGATGACATTATTAATATCCTGTTGGTTCTCTACATAGGAAAAATGCTTAATGTCAACATCCTGACCAAGAAATTGACTCGTCACAGCTTTAACCATCATGTCAGCTGTTTCTCCGACTGAATCAGACACGACATATACTGTTTCTTTTTTAGACACTATTCATCTCCCTATTCTTTAAGTAATAGAAGCTGCCGTATATAACAGCATGGGTAAGTATAAGTTCATTAAATTTCCTTATGACTGCCTCCCTTTATGGAGTTGCTCTGTTGAATTAATATGACATACTATTTATTTTAATTTACGTCTAATGTGTCATACTATTTGCTTGAATAGTATATTATCATTATTTAGAATTTGTTACAACAAAAAGTTCGTTTCTGCTTGGATCAATTTGAACGAAAAAGAACCTTACACTGGTTTCTATACTTTTGTAAGGTTCTATTTTTTTATAGTTAGGCTTCTAGATATGCTGAGTTTGTCCAATCATTGATGGTGAGTCCAACTGCACCGCAATCAACCTTTTGCCGTTTTCGTGTTCGGGCACGACGTGTGCTAATGAAGTGCTTTGTTATGCTTCGGTAGAAGATTCAGGCTCATGCCCGCTCTTTTATAGAAGTTCCGCTTGTCTTTTTCGAAATTAAAAGTCCACAAATTAACCCACATGATTCTCCACCTTCTACTCATACTAGCAGTAGGAGGATGCCGGTATGAAAATTGCACTTTTATCTTTATGTTTACTCTTAGCTCAACCCGCTATTCAAGAAGATGACCTCTCCATAACGGATGAGGGGAAGGAAGTCCTTAACGTGAACCGAAAGGATTTTGAACTAGAGCTGCTTGGGAACCCCTTTGTGGATCAGGCTGAAATCCAGCAGCTCATTGATCATCTGGATGATCAAATAAGGGAGGAACCTGTAAATGCAAAAATAGATGAGTCAGGGGAAATTATACCTGGAGAGGATGGATCCCAGGTATATCAAAAGAAATTCATGGAGAAATTCTATGCGTATCTCTATGGCACTAAGACGGGTACGCTCTCTGTGCCGAAGCTTTCTGTACGTCCTAAAGTAGATAGTGAATTACTCGCCAATATCCGCACGCAGCAGATCGGTCATTATGTAACTTATTTTAATTCGAATAATAAAGCACGCTCTCATAATATTCGTCTATCTGCAGAAGCCCTTGATAGTTATGTGGTATTTCCAGGAGAGGTTTTTTCTTTTAATAAGGCCGTTGGTAAAAGAACCAAGGAAAAGGGATATAAAAATGCGCCAGAGATTGTGAAAGGGGAGGTGACCGAAGGAATTGGCGGAGGAATCTGTCAGCTTTCTTCTACGCTGTTTAACTCTGTTGATAAGGTGGGCGTAAAAATTTTGGAGCGCTTTTCTCATAGCAAGCGGGTGCCCTATGTACCTTCTGGAAGAGATGCGACCGTGAGCTGGTATGGTCCTGATTTTACGTTCAAAAACCAGTATAACCAGCCGCTTTTAATTCGGGCAAGGGTAGATGGGGGACAAGTGAGTGTAACGATTTATTCTTCAGATGTGATTAATTTTGATCCGCAAAAGGTTGCTGATGCTAAATGGAGAACAAGGGACAGATAGGTATATCAACCTAAGTGGAGCCATAGATCACCGGGGTTTTTTAATCAATACAAAGGAATGAGATCTCCTCTCTTTATTAGTGTGCTATGATATTTTATAGCCATTACTAGCAAAGGAGGACCTCCGAACATGTTCACGTTACGGAACGCTATAGGGATGCGGTTAGAGGATATACAAGAGGAGAAAAAGCATCTGCGGGAAATGATTAAGCAGCTGACCGATGAACAACATGAACTCATAGCCCGCCTCGAGCGTATGGAAAGGAATGGAGAGGGTCTTACGGATACTGAGGATGACTTAAAAAGTGTGGAGGCTGACATACCAGCAAGCCTTTCCATCGATGAAACCGAGGAGACGTTGAAAAATGACTATATCCTGCCGACTGACCCCATAGCCTTTTCAGCGGATCGATCAAAAACCATGACGTATAAGGAACTCACTCATATTTTGATTAACTATGCGAAGGAACATCATAACCAGGTCGACCACGAAGCGTTTGAGCAATTTTTGATCGATCAATACAATTTTACCCCTGCCAACTTCTCTCATATTATTTGGAGAGCACGGAAAATGGATCGGCGGTTAAGAAGCTTAATTAGTGGAAATAGGAAAATAACCATATTGGATAATGAAAGTGATTAATACAACGGTAATTCAGCCTCTCTCAGGTCTTTGAACTTGGGAGAGGCTGTTTTTTTGGCCTAAACGCTCCCCCTTTTACAACGATGCTAAAAGTAGTCAGAAGTCTACAATCTTCATCGAAGGAATTAGGTCAAATATATAGAATTTAAAAGTTAAACGAACGACATGGAGGTTGATGTATGAAAAAATATTTAGCCCTATTCGGTTTAGCTGCTCTGATCGGCTGCTCCCAGGATACCAGTGCAAGTGATAGTAATAAGGAGGAACAACCTTCTCCGCAGGATTTGGAAGACCAGCTGAGAGAAGAAGCGATTCCCCTTGAATTTGCCTTTGTCAATGCCGGGGAAGTAGAAGGGGGAGAGAAGGTATCCATTCAAGGAACGATATCCGCTGAAGAGACTTCGGATGAAGGAACCGCATTTACGGTAACAACAAAGGAAGAGAGTGGGTATGGGTCATATACGGTGGAAAAAGAGGATGAAGATGCAGAGTACACCGTTCAGGATATCGTAGAAGTGTATGGCACGTATCGAGGGACAGATGAGGCAGGCACCCCGGTTATTGAAGGTACGATCATTGAGGGCATTAAATAACTACCTGAATCCAAACGTAAACAGTGGGATATGTGTTTGTTTTTAACAGCTTTCTCTAATTGGAGAGAAGGCTGTTTTTTTATGAATAGCCAGCTTTTGGAGAAAATAATCAAAGAGGTGATTTAAATGATTTTTGGCAGTCATGTGTCCATAAGGGATGGTTATTTAGGCGCTGCAAAACGAGCCGTGTCTCTGAATGCTGATGCTTTTCAATATTTTCCGAAAAACCCGAGAAGCTTATCGGTTAAAACTCATAGTCAAGAAGATGCAGCGCTGTGTAAAGACTTCTGTGATCAGAAGGGTCTTGTATCTGTCGCTCACACGCCCTACCCGACAACGTTAACGCCTTCTGATGAACATAAAAGAGAGCAGGTCACCGAGTCGCTGTTGAATGACTTAGCGATTGCTGATGCGTGCGGCTCTCTCGGAGTCGTCGTCCATTTCGGAAAAGATATTTTCAAGGGAGATCAGCTGGCCAGCTATCGATTAATGATCGGAGTGCTGAATGAAGTGCTCAGCCAGTGGCTGGGAGAATGCAGGATCCTCTTGGAAAACATGGCAGGGAAGCCTGGAACGATGGGAACGACGTTGGAAGAGCTGGCGCAGCTTCGAAGATTATCGGATCATCCAGAAAAAATCGGTTTCTGCTTAGATACGTGCCACGCTTTTGCGAGCGGGCTGTGGAGCGGCGACAATTGGAAGGAGGTTGTAAAAAAGGGGGAGGAACTCGATTATTTTGCGCATTTAGCCGTGATTCATCTCAATAATTCCAAGTACGACACTGGTTCAGGGAAAGACCGGCATGCCAATATTTTTGATCATGGGTATATAAAAGAAAACCAGTTTGATCAGCTCATGGATTCTCCCCTTTTAGAAAATATCCCGTTTATTTTAGAGACCCCTAAGGAAATCGTTTCTCATAAAGAAGAAATCCGCCAATTACAGCAAAAATGGGGTAAAAAATAAAAGTACGCCGTTTAAGCGTACCTTCAGGTGGCCGAAAAAGCTTGGAAGGATGAAAACTTGCGATGATAAATTCCTTCATTTTAGCTCTGAATAAAGGAACTGAAAAAAGTGCCGCTTTCCGCGAAGGGTTTTGGAAACGTCGACACTCCTATGGGAGATACGAATAAGGTGTGACCCCGGAAGGCATTAGCCTGAGGAGGCACACCATTCGCCCATGGAAAGGGAGTCGTTTCCTAAAACCCTTTTCTCTTCCTAACACAAGACATGTGTGCACTGGTTAAAAAGAGATTTCATGCTTCTCTACAAGCTGAAGGCACGCCGTTACAGCGTGCCTATGAAGCATTTTAGTTTTTATTAACAGATGCATCGAATATTGAATCGACCGCATCCTTTAATGTCTCATCAAACTGATCGTCTGACTGGTCAGCCTTTAAATCAGCAGCCAGCGCACGGGAGAAGCTCGCCACCAGACCGTCGTTTTCTTTTAATTTCTCATTGGCTTCATCACGTGAATACCCTCCGGAAAGAGCAACGACGCGCACCACGCGTGGGTGATCAACAAGCTCTTTATAAGCATTTGCTTTCGTAGGAATCGTAAGCTTCAGCATAACATGCTCGTCTTCAGGTAACGCATTTAAGTGTTTCAATATTTCTTCACGCAGCATTTCCTCGCATTGTTCCTTGTTCTCACTATTAATATCCACTTCCGGCTCTATAATCGGAATGAGGTCATAGTCGATAATTCGTTTACCAATGTCAAACTGCTGGTCGACCACGTCTTTAATCCCGCTTTCATTTGGTTCATGAATCACCGATCGCATTTTAGTACCGAAAATATTTCGTTCGTTGGCACGGCGAAGCTTTTCATCCAAATCGTCAATCGGCTTCATGAGCTGGACGCCATTTTCCTGATCAGCCAGGCCTTTATCCACTTTAAGGAAAGGGACAATGTCTATTTCAGCAAGATAATCTGCCGTATATTTCCCTTCAATCTTGCGGTCCATCGTTTGCTCAAATAGAATCGCACCAATAATACGGCTGCCATCAAAAGAAGGCGACGTAATGATTCTCGTCCGCATCTCGTGCACTAAATCAAACATTTCATCCTCACCTGAATAAGAATGGGCGGGTACTCCATAGGTTGCCAGAGCTTTAGGCGTACTGCCGCCGCTTTGGTCGAGTGCGGCGATAAATCCTTGTCCGTTTTTGATTTTTTCGAACTGACGGTTATTCATGATTCCACTCCTTTTTTAATAAAGCATCCAACTATACTCTTCCCACTTTTCCTTCGAACGTAACACAAAGTGGAGGCAAAGTTCGCGAAGAGTGGTAATATGCTGGAATGATCTATTGGATGTTTCAATTTCCTAAATAAAGGATACAGTCTCATCAAGCTCATTAAATATAATTTTTTCATATAAAAGGAGAATGAAGTCATGCGAAACTACTTGAAACATTACATCAACGGTGAATGGATAGAATCTACAGGTTCAGAAACCGAAGAAGTCATCAATCCGGCGACGGAAGAAGTGATCGGAAAAATCAGCTTAGGTACGAAAGAGGATTTAGATAAAGCGGTGAAGGCAGCGCGTGATGCATTTCCGTCGTTTTCCCAAACAACGAAAGAAGAACGGGTAGAAATGCTTGAAAACATTGCAAAAGAATATGAGAATCGAAAAGATGAAATCATTGAGACCATTACGGACGAACTAGGGTCCCCGCTTGAGATCTCAGAAAATATTCATTTTATGATGGGGTACAACCATTTTTCTCAAGCCGCCGAATCACTGAAGGAATTCTCCTTTGTTGAGGAGCATGGCGGACATACCCGCATGAAGGAATCAATTGGCGTCAGCGGTCTGATCACCCCATGGAACTTCCCGACGAATCAGACCTCAACAAAAATTGCGAGTGCGTTTGCGGCAGGAAGTCCCGTAGTCTTAAAGCCGGCTGAATTAACGCCGTTTGCTGCGATTATTTTAACGGAAATTTTCGATAAAGTCGGCGTACCTAAAGGCGTGTTTAACCTCGTGAATGGGTCAGGGTCAGTGATCGGTGACGGAATCAGCTCTCACCCGGACATTGATTTTGTATCATTTACCGGATCTGGTGCTACAGGTGAGAAAATCATGAAAAATGCGTCAGAAACGATTAAGAAAGTGGCGCTTGAGCTTGGAGGTAAATCACCGCTCGTCGTGCTTGAAGACGCGGATGTTGAGGGTGCAGCGAAGGCAGCGGTCAGTCACATCGCGACGAATTCGGGTCAAGTATGTTCGGCAGCGACACGGACATTAATTCCATCCTCTATGAAGCAAGAGTTTGAGGAGGCGATGAAGAAAGCCTTAGATGACTTCCCTGTCGGTGATCCGCGTGAAGGAAATTACATCGGCCCGCTCGTTTCCAAAAAACAGTGGGATACAGTACAATCCTATATTGAAAAAGGGATTGAAGAGGGAGCGACTCTGATTGCTGGAGGCACAGGTAAACCAGAGGGACTTGATAAAGGGTACTATACGAAGCCGACAATCTTTACGGATGTCGACAATCAAATGGTGATCGCTCAAGAAGAAATCTTCGGTCCTGTTATGACGGTAATCACCTATGATTCGATCGAAGAAGCGCTTGAGATTGCAAACGAAACGATTTACGGTCTGGCAGGTTACGTTTACGGCAAAGATCCAGAGACGCTTCGAAAAGCGGCTTCAGGCATTCGCGCAGGACGTGTGAAAGTCAATGATGCCGACGCGGACTTTTCTTCACCGTTTGGCGGCTTTAAACAGTCCGGTATCGGAAGAGAATGGGGCGATTACGGAATTGAAGAATATCTAGAAGTGAAAACCATCCTAGGTTACCCATCATAAATGGGTAGCGGCCTGCTCCTTATTGTGGGATAAGGGGCAGGTGCTTTTTTTGAAACAGAAAACAAGTAATTCTGACGGGGGAGCAAGCTCTCTTTCTAGACATTATTTATCATTCCGATTTACTATAAAGATAATATTTTACTTAGAAAGGATGAAGGAAATGAAAGTTCTTGTTGTTGGAGCTAATGGTCAAATTGGAAAACATCTCGTTTCATTTATTCAGGATAGTGAGAACCTGGAAGCAAAAGCAATGATCCGTAAGCAGGAGCAAGCTTCTTATTTTGAAGAGTTAGGCGCAGAAACTGCAGTAGCCGATCTTGAAGACGATATCGAAACAATTGCAAAAGTTGCTGAAGGAGTCGATGCGATTGTATTCACAGCAGGTTCCGGGCCACATACGGGACCAGACAAAACCATTTTAATTGATTTGGATGGTGCTGTAAAAACCATTAAAGCGGCTGAAGCTGCCGGTGTGAAGCGGTTTGTCATGGTTAGCTCGTTTGATACGAGCCGTGAAGCCATTCAGGCTGCTCCTTCATCCTTCGCACCATACGTTGCTGCCAAACATTATGCAGATGAGTGGTTGAAGAGAACGGATCTGAATTATACAATTATCCATCCCGGCCGATTAACAAATGATCCAGGAACTGGACAAGTCGAGGCAGCCTACGAAGTGGAGAGAGGTGAAATTCCTCGCGAGGACGTAGCTTCTGTGATTGCGGAAACCTTGGAGGATCAATCGACGATAGGGAAAGAATTTCAAGTTGTAGGTGGAACGACTCCGATTAAAGAAGCTGTCAAATCGATTTAAGAGAAAAAGAACAATTCGCCCGCGCGGTGAATTGTTCTTTTTTTGTTGATAATAAGAGAAGGTATACTGTTTTTCCGCTGATCGATCTACACCACTCATAAGAAGGAATGATACACTCTATTTAACAACCTCATTCGATAGAGGAGAAATCTAATGAAAAATTCACGGTTTAAGCTGAGTACAATGATTATCTTTTATGTGCTCTTAGTGGTCTTATTTTCGCTATTAATTACCGACTTGCTGATCACGGAAAACACGAGTGATGATATTCGTGATCAGCTTGAAGAGAAAGCACTCATCGTTTCTCGTTCTGTTGCTGAATCTCAGGTCGTTCAAGAAGAATTAGAAAATCAATCAAATGATCAAACGATTCAGGATTATGCGATGAGAATGCAAGAGGCGGCAGATGTTCTATTTGTAGTGGTGATGGACATGGAGGGAATTCGCCAATCTCATCCGAATCCTGAACGTATAGGAAAGAGTTTTGTCGGTGGGGATGAAGAAAGGGTCTTAAATGGAGAAGAGTATATATCCATATCTGAAGGAACGTTAGGGCATTCCGTTCGAGCGTTCACTCCAATTTACGGCGCAAATGGCGAGCAAGTCGGCGCGGTTTCCATTGGTATTTCGCTCGATGCGGTGGAAGCGTCGCTGCAAAGAAGTCATCGAAACATTTTAATTGGGTCATTCATCGGGATCCTTGTTGGCGTCATCGGGGCGTTTTTACTAGCGCGATATATAAAGAAGAGTTTGTTTGGATTAGAACCCGCTGCTATCGCAAGAATCCATGAAGAGCGTAATCGGATGCTTCATTCGGTAAGAGAAGGAATTATTGCGGTGGATGCAGATGCGAAGATCACACTCGTCAACAAATCGGCGCGTGACATTTTTCAAAAAGCGGGCATACAGGTCGACGATCCTGTGGGTCTTCACATTAGTGATTATCTTCCCCATTCGATGCTGGAGAGAGTTTTACAGACAGGGGAGGCAGAGCTTGATGAGGAGCAGGTTATTAATGGTTCATCGATTATCGTGAACAGGGTGCCGTTAATTGTGAAT
Source organism: Halobacillus andaensis (assembly GCF_014636475.1). Lineage (GTDB taxonomy): Bacteria > Bacillota > Bacilli > Bacillales > Halobacillaceae > Halobacillus_A > Halobacillus_A andaensis. The sequence continues at coordinate 629,862 of NZ_BMEL01000003.1, read as the reverse complement.
GAAGAAGTAGTTGGTGCGATCTCGACGTTTCGTGATAAGACCGAGGTCAATCAGCTGGCTGAACAGCTGACGGGTGTTCGTTTGTACGCGGAGTCGCTGCGGGCGCAGTCGCATGAGTTTAAAAATAAGCTTCATGTCCTGCTTGGGATGATTGAAATGCAGTCCTACAAAGACGTAAGATCTTATATTAAACAGCTCGTGGATCATCAAGTTCATGAAACGGATACGATCACTAGTAAAATAAAAGATCCGGCTCTTGCTGGGTTTATGATTGGCAAATTAAGCTATGCCAGGGAACAGCAAATTCAATTATCGGTAAACTGTGAAACAATTGTGCCGGCACCAAATGATTCCAAGTTAACCCATGAATTAGTGACGATTATAGGGAATCTATTGGACAATGCGATCGAAAGCTTAGCTTCAAGTGAAGAAAAAAGAATATCGCTTCTGTTGTCTTATGTAGATGAGTTATTGACCATTGAAGTCATCGATACAGGGGCTGGAATGGATGAGGACATTCAAGAAGAAATATTTAAAAAAGGAATGTCTACTAAAGGAAATGATCGAGGGTACGGATTACACTTGGTCAAAACAAGTATTGAAGACCTGGAAGGCTCTATAGAACTGCATTCCAAGGTGAATAAAGGAACAACATTCAGTGTCATCATTCCTTATGAATCGGAGGTGGAAAAGGAATGATTCAAGTACTTATTGTAGAAGATGATCCCATGGTGGCCGATTTAAATAAAAGGTATGTAGAACAAATACAAGGTTTTGAATTAGTAGATGCTGCTGCAAATGTAGAAGAAGCGTATCAATGCTTAGAGCAAACAAAGGTAGATTTAGTATTGTTAGATGTGTATATGCCAGGAAGAAGCGGCTTGGAATTACTAAAGGAATTAAGAGAAAAAGACAAGCAATTGGATGTCATTTTAATCACAGCAGCTTCAGAGAAAGAACAAATTCAACAGTCTTTACGTCTGGGAGTCGTAGACTATCTCATTAAACCGTTTGAATTCGAGCGGCTTCAGAATGCTTTGAAAAAGTATAAAGAGAACCACTTTGTGCTGCGAGATAAGCGTAAAGTAAGTCAGAATGAGCTTGATCAGATTTTCAGTAAGCAAGAACGTCAAGAGGGTAATCGCATTCAAGTTCCTAAAGGATTAACGAAAACAACCTTAGATCACATCATCCAGGTGATCCGACTAAAAAAAGAAGCCGCCTTTTCCACGGATGAAATTGCCCAAGAAACGGACATCTCCAGAGTATCCGTTCGTAAATATTTAAAGTTTTTAAAAGAGATCGACTTCCTTGAGGAAACCCTCATCTATGGAGTAGGACGTCCGGTCTATCAATATCAATTAAAAGACACACGTGACTTGAACTTCGAATTCTATCATTAAAAAGCTTAGACAGATCAGATCTAATATAGGGTTATAAGGTAGTTCCTTCATTTTTGTCTGGAGAAAAGGAACAGCAAAAGCGCCGCTTTCCGCTGGGCATGACGGAAAGTCTCCTCTATCTGCGATCTCCGGGGCCTCTCCTGTCTGCTTATCCCGCAGGAGTCGTCACTTTTTCCGTCCCTTTATCTAGTTTGCTCTTATCCAAAGGGGTTTTAGAAACAGCGAGAATTCTAGGAGCTTTCTGGGCTGTCGACTTCTAAAGAACTGCACGGGCTGCGTTATTGTAGCTTTCATGGAAAAGAAAAAGTCAAGGAACAGACCCTGATGACAACTGCCTGTTAAGATATGAAAAAGTCTTTCGAGAGTCCTTTTCTGGCTTAAGGAACTTCCAAGGAGCCTGGCCCCTTCCACTCCTGCGGAACAGCGCGCGGCAAGCATCCACCGACCAGCGATTCGTGAGATTCAACAAAGGATTTTTTTAGTGGCCTCAAGCGTCCTTAGCTCCTTGAGGCAAGAAAAAAGCTTGTAGAAAAGAGGTTTCTCTACAAGCAAAAAGCAGCCTCTTAGGCTGCTTTTTTTAATTACAATAAGATTTTTACTTTCATATGATGGGCAAGTAAAGCGTTTGCTTATAAGATGAAACCTATAAATGAAAGCGATTTCTTTAGAGGTTGGAGGTTAAGCAAATGAGTAGAGACGATCTAAGTGCAGAAACATTAAATTTGCATCGCACGTTTAGAGGAAAGATCGAGGTGGCTAGTAAAATGCCGGTCGATACGGAAGAGGATTTAAGTTTAGTCTACACGCCTGGAGTTGCTGATATATGCAGAGCGATTGCGGCCAATCCTGATGAAGCAGACGAGCTGACATCAAAAGGAAACATGGTAGCGATTGTTACAGATGGATCGGCTGTATTAGGTTTAGGGGACATTGGTCCGAAAGCGGCTTTGCCAGTTATGGAAGGGAAGAGTCTTCTGTTTAAAAAGTTCGCAGGAATTGATGCTTTTCCTTTGTGTCTTGATACGCAGAATACAGAAGAGATCATTTCCATTGTAAAAGCCCTGGCACCGACGTTCTCAGGCATCAACCTTGAAGACATTTCAGCTCCAAGGTGTTTCGAAATTGAAGAGCGGTTAAAAAAAGACCTTGATATCCCTGTCTTTCACGATGATCAGCACGGCACAGCGATTGTCGTATTAGCGGCTTTAATGAACGCCTTAAAAATTGTGAAAAAATCAAAACTGAACACAAAGGTTGTCATCAACGGGGCCGGAGCGGCGGGGATTGCTATAGCTGATTTACTTTTGTATGCCGGTTTTACAGATGTGACGCTGGTCAGTCTAGAAGGAGTTGTGAGAAAAGGTGCGTCATGGATGAATGAAAGGCAAGCTTCTATGGCTGAAAAAACGAACCTGAACCGAGTGCATGGCGGGTTGAATGAAGTGATCGCAGGGGCAGATATTTTTATCGGGGTATCAGCTCCTGAAATCCTAAGTAAAAATCAGGTGCAGATGATGAATAGTGACCCTATTATTTTTGCCTTAGCCAATCCTGTTCCAGAAATTTATCCTGAAGATGCTTTGGAGGCTGGAGCTATTGTCGTGGGGACGGGGCGTTCAGATTATCCAAACCAAATCAATAATTTACTTGCTTTTCCTGGCATCTTTAAAGGAGCCCTTAATAAAAAAGTGAGAGACATTACGATTGATATGAAGGTAGCCGCAGCTGAAGGAATAGCTAAAGTCGTTTCGGATGAAGAACTATGTCCTGAGTATGTCATTCCTAGTGCTTTAAACGAAACCGTAGCTCAAACGGTTGCCAATGCAGTAGAGCAATCTGTAAGTGAAAAAGTAGAGTGCTTAGTGTAACGCTAAGTACTCTGAATCTATAAGCAAAGGAGAGATTTACATGTCCAGTTCAGCTGAAAGAGTCCGTACACAACAACCTGTAAAGACTAATGTTACTTCTCTAAACCACGAAAAGAAAGCGGTTACAATATTTGGTATTCCACCTATTTGGTTTTTTGCGATTACAGCTTTGACGTTAGTCAGCATGTATACAGGAAACTTACCAGGGGGGATGCTTGGCAGTCTGCTCGTTATGATGGTCCTTGGCGAGCTCTTTGGATGGATCGGTGATAAAACCCCAATTCTTAAAACCTATTTAGGAGGCGGGGCAATTTTAGCCATCTTTGGTGCTGCATATATGGTGTATGCTGGTTTAATTCCTGATTCAACCGTTACGATGATCAACGACTTCATGAAAGATGGAGGCTTCTTAAACTTCTATATTGCTGCCTTAATTACAGGTAGTATTCTAGGAATGAATAAGCAGATCTTGATAAAAGTCGGCCTCAAATACTTCTTACCGATCTTTGGTGCGGTGTTCGGAGCCATGATTGTGGCTGGTCTGTTCGGTGCCCTCGTCGGATTCTCTTTAACTGATGCTGTGCTTGTGATTACAATGCCGATCATGGGAGGCGGAATGGGAGCTGGAGCCGTTCCTATGAGTCAAATTTATAGTGAACTAATGGGGAATGATCCTAGTTACTATATTTCTATGCTCGTTCCAGCTTTAGCTTTAGGTAACGTTTTTGCTATTATTCTAGCAAGTATGCTGAATATCCTTGGAAAAAAAGTACCGTCTTTAACTGGGAATGGCCAGCTATTGAAGGGGTTCGAATATAAAGAAGAAAAATCATCGTTTGATATTCAAAAGATGGGGATTGGACTAATGGCAGCGATCCTATTCTTTTCGATCGGAACATTAGCAGCCGGATTTATCCCGCTGCATGCTTACGCCTTAATGATCATTATTGTAGCCTTGGCCAAAATCGCAGACATCATTCCGAAAAATATCTTAGATGGAGCGAACCAATGGTATAAGTTTGTGGCTAAGAACTGGACACTTGCTCTCTTGTTCGGGATTGGAATCGCCTATACCGACTTAAATACTGTACTTGAAGCCTTAACACTTCAATACATCGTCACAGTGCTTGGTGTCGTAGTGGGTGCTGTCATCGGTGCAGGACTTCTTGGTAAACTTGTCGGTTTCTATCCTATTGAATCTGCAATCACGGCAGGACTATGTATGGCTAACATGGGAGGCACAGGAGATGTAGCTGTTCTATCTTCATCAAGAAGAATGGAACTTATGCCATTCGCTCAGATTTCCTCTCGTTTAGGAGGAGCCATCATCTTGCTGCTGGCTGGTTTACTTATTCCGTTGCTAATGTAAAAGATGCAAAAGGGTCTGTCCCCCAAGGGGGACAGACCTCAGCTTGTGGAGAAACTCCTGTTTCTCCGCAAGTTTTTTTCTTGCCGCCAGGAGCGAAGGCCCCTTCCCTTTCCGCGGACGAGCGCCCGAGCTTCCTCGCGAAACCCACGCTCGGCGATCTCGGCTCACTCGTTCTTCCGCAGGAGTGGAAGGGGCCTCGCTCCTTGGAATTTCTTTAAGACAGAAAAAGACTCTCCTTCACCTAGCTCACCCTTGCTAGATGGAGGACAATCTTTTTCATGTTCTGGCAGGCAGCCGTCAGTAACGCCTGTTCTCGAACTTTTTCTCTTCCGCGCAAGCGGCAATAGCGCAGCCCATGCAGTTCTTTTGAATCTGCGAAGCTACGCTCGACTTTCTCTTTTTTCATACGGTATATCCGCTTTCCTTCCCAAGGTCTTTAGTAGGTATTAAAGAAAATGTCATCATCCTGCTCGTCACTGCTGACGACCGTAATCTAGAAGAAAGCCTTGGTCTTACTTTCTATGATAGTGCTCTAGTGCTGCAGTCACTTGGAACTGTCGAAGGAATGAATCTCGATGGCAGAGGTTGGACTACAATGGTTGTGGAGGATCAAGTCGTCAATCTATCATCTGATCCGCATTTTTCTAGTAAAGTAATCAAAGGAAAGTAGAACCATTTGATTCGCTGATCTATAAACCAAACCCCTAATAAAAATTAAAATCATTGATACCCTTATGATTCACCAGGCACGTTCTCACAGCTAATAGAAAAAAGCAAGCAGGATAAAATCCCGCTTGCTTTTTTCTATTAGCTTAGCTTCCCGTCTTTTGGTTGTCTTCATCTACAGCTTTCAGATTTTTCTTCTCTTCCGGTTTTTCATCTCCGTTCACAAGCTCGTTCGTTGCGTTTTTAAATTCTTTTAATGTGCTTCCAAATGCGCGTCCGATTTCCGGGAGTTTCGACGGTCCGAAAATGATTAAGGCGATGACGAGGACGAGAATTAAACCTGGAATTCCGATATTAGTTAACATAGGATCACCTCCACATAATTTTTTATACAATTGTCATGCCGTGACGCTGAAAGGCGGCGGCTTCTAGATCGGACATTCCCTGTACTTCAGCGAAGGCCGATAGCTTGTCTGAGACTTGCGGAGCGTATGGCTGTGGCGGAGCGGCATGCCCCATTTGTCTTCGGCGCCCAGCATTTTTCCTTGCAAAAGGTCCCCAAATGGCAAAGGTGATCCCCGGTGATTGAATATTGACGAAAAAGGTATCTCCTTGTGTAGAGAAAGTAGGTCCGGCGAGTTCTGAATCGTTGATCTTATTTTCTGCAAAGACATAGGTTTCGCCTTCAGGAGTCATGCCAATAATGCGGTCGACGCCATCACCATCTTCCGCGATCCAGAGGTCGCCCCACGGGGTAATGCAAATGTTATCTGGCATTTCTAAGTCGTTTGCAGAGCTGGATTCATAGAAAAGCTCCAGCGTATTTGTAGCAGGGATATAACGATAAACGCGTCCTAAGTCTTTGTCACCTGCCGAAGTGTCATCAAACCAGAAGACACCCCCTTCAAAGTAAGCTCCTTCTAAACGGCTGAACGCAATGCACCCTTTTTGTCCGGCTTCTAAGGTAGGTTTCTCAGGATCAACATCCTTCCAAACGACGCCGAATTGCTGCCCTGTATAGAATTTACTAGTCTCATCTGAACTCATCTCTTCAATCGCCGCGGCTTGTAGTTTGCCGCCTTTTTGCAAGGATCCGAGCTTCTGGCTGCGGTCATTTGGAATGAATCGATACAGATAGCTTGGTCCTGCATCCTCAGTCAAGTAGACGATACCTGTCGCGGGATCAATTGCCGTCGCTTCGTGAGAAAAAGCGCCCATGTCACGGATTGGCGTTTTTGATAGCTTATTTTCAGGGTCATTAGGATCGACTTCAAAGACATAGCCATGTCCTACTTCTAACGTCTCTTCACACGTCAACCACGTGCCCCATGGCATTACAAATCGTACCGGAAGAGGAGACGTATTCTTTCTGAATTTTACGGTCGGAACCAACTACTAGAGTGGTTGTACCGCCTGTATGTTCTTTACGGTAAGGGTTCTTGCCGATCACAGGATACTTTGTGTTGCCCTCCAATTCATGGTTTCGTACGAGAATCGTAGAGTTGTTAGATCCCGGAAAAGCAGCCATTCCGTCAAACTTCTCAGGAATAGGGCGCCCATCAGATAGCGAATCGCCTTCTTCAGAAATGATCCGGTATTGGAATCCGCGCGGAAGATCAAGAATGCCTCCTGGATCCTTGACTAACGGCCCATATCCTCCAATTATCCCTTTTGATTTATTTGGTGAAGCGAGTGCTTTGCTTTCACTGAATGAAAAGAGACCGGTCGTACTAAGAGCGAGGGCAGCAGTACTTACCCCGCCAGCCTTTAAAAAATCACGTCGATTCATGTTATTCTTATTCATCATCGTTTCCTCCTTGGATTACATGTTAAGCCACGGTTTTCTCCTCAGCGTTCTGGGCGGCTAATTTCCTCCTATAGACAATCGTAGACAAGCTGATGCTGATTTCGTATAAGATAAACAAGGGAACAATTACGAGAACATCAGATAAGAAATCAGGCGGTGTGATTAACACAGAGATGACCACCAATATAAAGTAAGCGATTTTTCTGGCTTTCTTCAGGCGGATCGGATTTAAAATGCCGAGCCTTGTTAAAAACATGATGACAAGAGGCATTTCAAACAACAATCCAAATGGAACGGTCAGATTTAATAAAAATCGAAAATATTTATCAGCGGTAAACATCATTTCGAACTGTCCGTCTGAAAGGGAGGTCAGGAACCCTAAGACGAGCGGGAATAACAGAAAATAACCAAATGATATACCGAAAAGAAACAGAAAGAACAGCGCCGGTATGAACTGTAAGGTGACTTTGCGCTCCTCTTGATTCAGTGCCGGCTTTACGAACAGCCATACTTGAAACGCAGCGACAGGAATGGTTGCAGCCAGAGCAATGACGGCGGCAATCATAAGGTAAACCCAAAGGATGTCACCCGGGCCAAGAACGGCAAGTTTCGCGTCCAGGTCTTTGATCAGCCATCTGTAGATCGGTCGAACAAATACAAAACCTCCAATGAGAAAAGCCACAAATGACAGTAACGTGATGATTATTCTTTTCCGGAGTTCCTCTAAATGGCCAACGAGCTGGAGATTTTTTTCTTCCATAGGTTACTCCTTTAATTCGGTTGTTTTTGTTTTTTCATCTGCTTGTTGTGAGCTCGGTTGTGCGCGTGATGACGATCTTCCTCGACTTCACTGGATGACGCTTTTCCTTCCGGTACAACGGTAGCCGATACTTCCTTCAGGCCGGACTGATCCTTTTCATAGACGAAGGAGGCACGAGTTGATACATCGGCACCAGGCTGAGATACGAAAGGGAGGACACGATAGTCTGTTTTCCAGCTCGTCGACGTAACTTCACATCTGACATAGCCTCGATAATCATTAAAAAATTGAATGTGTTCGTTCTGCTTTAGAATTCTGTCGGTATCGGCCCGCTTATCAGCACCGTTTCCACCAGATGTAATAGAGGTACCAACAAATTCAGCACCTAAAATACGAGACGTTAAGTCATCGAAGTCAGCCAGCAGGTTAGAGCTCCAATTCGCATGGACATCTCCGGTTAGTACAATCAAGTTATCCATGTCTTTTTCGTTAGCGAAGTCAATGATGCGCTGCCGGGCAGGTATGTAGCCATCCCAGCCATCCATACTGTACAGCGGTTCTTCCGGGCTGGGTCCGTAGTTTCTTTTCGCGAAAAAGATTTGCTGCGCCAGTACATTCCAATGAGAGTGAGATTGATCAAGATGATCGAGCAGCCACTGTTCCTGTTGATCCCCGAGCAGCGTGCGAGACGGGTCTAGTGATTCATGGGTTTGTGGTGAGCTTTGGTCTCCATTGGCTTGGTCGGATCGGTACTGCCGAGTGTCGAGCACATAAAAATTCGCCAGGTCGCCATAGGAGAAATGACGATACAATTGCATATCAGCTCCGTTAGGCATTGACGACTGACGAAGAGGCATGTGTTCGTAATAGGCTTGGTAAGCCGCTATCCGACGCTTTACAAATTCCTCAACCGATTGATCTTTTTCCGGAATATCATTGGCATAATTGTTTTCCACTTCATGGTCATCCCAGGTGACAATCCAAGGAAACGCTGCATGAGCGGATTGAAGGTCTTTATCGGTACGATACTGTGCATGACGGTTACGGTAATCCTCTAATGATCTTATTTCCGGACCTTTATGCGTGCGGACGTTTCCCGTACTCGCCACATATTCATCCGGTCCGTACTCATAAATATAGTCACCAAGATGAAACACCAGATCCAGGTCCTCTTTTGCCATGTGTTTATAAGCGGTATAGTAGCCATGTTCATATTGCTGACAGGAAGCAAAAGCGAATGAAAGACTGCTCACAGACGCCCCGGAAGCTGGTAATGTTTTTGTTTTACCAACAGGGGAGTAGTCTTGACCGACTTTAAATCGGAAGAAGTAAGAAGTGTCGGATTCCAGTCCGTTCGCATCGACGTGGACCGAATGAGCAAGTTCAGGGCTTGCCATTTCTGTGCCCCGTTGAACGAGCTGGCGAAAATTCTCATCCTTCGCGATTTCCCATCGTACAGAAATGGTGCGATTCGGCATTCCTCCGCCATGTAAAGGATCGATGGCCAGCCTCGTCCATAAAATGACGCTGTCAGACAGCGGATCACCAGAAGCTACACCCAGGGTAAAGGGGTAGCTGTTGAAGCTTTCCTCCTCTGCATCAACACTGACACCTCCCATGGACTGAGCGATCACCATTCCTAATGAGAGACCGGCTACTTTCCCAGCTCCCTGAAGAAAATCACGTCGATCCAGATCTTTGTGTAATGTTTCTTCGTTTAAACGGTGAATAAGGTCATTGATCGATTGTTCCTTAGCCATACAATTATGCCCCTTTCTAGATTGCTAGGTTTGAACAACTGCTATTATAGGGGCCGAGTTTTAATTAGATGTTAATTAATGTAAAGTAATAAATGGAAAAGTAAACCATGTTTCATAGGAAGATCGAAGGAGAACTGTCTAATTATGGGATAAATGATCTTCAAGTATTGCTTAAGAGAGAGTGATATGTAGTCTTTATTTCCTGAATATGTTTACAAGGATTTAATAATAAATAACAAAAAAGGATTGAACGGAAATGTTATCCGATTCAATCCTTTACAAGTAGGGCAGGTAGAGGTTATAAGAATGTTCCCTCTCCACCAATAGTCAGCTTCATTACCAATTGCTTGTCGAGTAGATAAAAAAAAAGCCTACCACCGGAGGGGGTGCTAGGGGAAGATAAACAACTTAGGTGACCCAACCATGTAAGAATCATCCACGATCTTACATTTTTTCAACTCTACCTGGAAGGATAATTCTTAAGAATTCGTTTCCTTCTGTCCTTGGTTAAGTCCAATTTTTCATCCATTTTCTAAGAAGTTTTAATAAAACTTCTTCATAAGAAATGATACCTTGTAATTTGTTTGACTACCTCTATAGGAAATCACTAACTCCTCCTATTGGGGTCATTGTCTTACAAGTAAACTCACTCTCTACAATAGATGGAGCATAGAGAGCCGTCCGGATGGCCTGAATACAGGGCTTTTCCCATTCCCTACACAGGTTTTGTGTTCCCTTTTATGACCATCATACGATTCGTTAAGAAACGAATTCACGATGGTTGAGCCACCTAAGTTGTTTAATCGATTTGTTTTTATCTTCTTTACACCTTGATTATACCACTAGAAGACCAAAAGGTATAGAGGTTTCTTTAATAATGTTAGCGTTTCCATAATTGTTGTGCCAACAAACGTCCTATTCATCCATGACATTATGCGCATTTACGAAACCGGTTTACTAGAAAATATAATAAAAGTGAAGATTTTTGTAAAAATAACTTGAAAACGGATACATATACCCTTATAATCAACTTAAGTTTACAAATCATTTGATTTTTTTTGACGATTAACGAAACCGGTTTCGTTAATGTGGCGCTTGTTTCTTGGGGTGATCATTTTGGAGGAGGAAAGACGTAATGAAAATGAAGAAAAGTTTGCTTTTAGCCTCACTGGTTAGTATGAGTGCATTTCTTTTTGCTTGTAATGGAGGGGATGATTCAGCCTCGGGTGAGGGAAATGATGTGACATTGGATTTCTGGGTGTTCGGAGCAACGAATTATGAAGATTTAGCTGAAGCGTACGAAGAAGAAAATCCCGATGTGAAAATTAATATTAAAACATCTGAATTAGAAGATCATCACAACAGTCTTTTTACTGCTATATCTGCAGGTTCAGGAGCCCCTGATTTAACGATGATCGAAGTAGATCAGCTTGATCGATACAGGGAAGCTCAAGATCGATTTACTAACTTGTATGATTTAGGTGCTGAAGAGATTCAGGATCAATACTTAGATTGGAAATGGAATATGGCTGAAAATCAGGAAGGTGATTTCCTGTTCGGACTTCCAACTGATATCGGACCAAAAGCGATGTACTACCATACTGAAGTGTTTGAAAATGCAGACCTTCCTACAGATCCTGATGAAGTAAGTGAATTAATTTCCTCGCCTGAAGCTTTTGCGGAAGCTGCTGGTGCAGTGTTAGAGGCTACAGATAAACCAATGGTAGACAGTATGGAAATGGCTTTTCGTGCAAATATGGATGCATTAGAAGTGAGCTATTTTAATCGTGATGGCGAACTAGTTATTGAAGAAGAAGATGGTGTGAAAAATGCTTATGATTATGCAGTAGAGTTACATGAGCAAGGGTACGTCAGCGACTTTGAAATGTGGACGCCTGAATGGGGAGATGCTTTGAATAAAGGAAGTTTCGGCGTTGAAATGGCTCCGGCTTGGCTGAAGGGCTATATGACGGAGAATGCACCTGAAGCTTCCGGAGACTGGCGTGTGACAACTCTTCCAAGTCAGTTTGCTGGGAACTGGGGAGGATCATACGTAGCGATTCCTGGTGAGACAGAACACAGTGAAGAAGCGTATGAGTTTTCCAAGTGGCTTCTGTCACCAGAAAATCAAATGAAGTCTTTCACTGAGAGTGGACTTTTCCCTTCTACCCCAGAAGTGTATGAAATGGAAGAATTCACGTCAAACTCTGATGAATATTTTGGTGGACAAAACACGGCGGAATACTTTGCTGAAGCAGCTGAAGAGATTCCAGAAGTTTATAAAGGACCAAAGTATGTAACGGTTAATAATGAAGTGTTAACTGCACTTAGAAACGTTCAAGAGGGCGGAGATCCGGAGCAAGAATGGGAAGAAGCTGTAGAGCGTATCGAAGGGCTACTTGATCGATAGTTTACTGTAGGGCCGGATGATTTCTTAGTCTGGCCCTTACATATGACAGGAGGTAGAAAAGTGGAAAATGTCGAAAAACAGCAGTATGTCTCCTCTTCAAAAGCCAGCCGAATGTCTGAAAAAAAGAAAGATATGCTCTCTGGTTATTTGTATGTTGCTCCTTTCTTTATCATATTTGGAATTATTGGTCTTTATCCGGCCGTATTTAGTATCGTTCTAGCTTTTCAAGAATGGAATGGACTTGGGGAAATGAATTTTGTAGGGTTGAGAAACTTTACGGTTGTCCTTCAAGATCCGTTATTTTGGAAGTCCTTGTATAACACTGTCATTATGGGGTTGATGGGAACGGCGCCCCAGCTGGTCGTCGGTCTTATTCTGGCAGTTTTCTTAAATATGGCGGCGATCCGATTTACTAATTTTTTTAGAGTAACGATCTTTATGCCTTATATCACCTCTATGGTAGCTGTGGCATTAGTGTTTGGTGTGTTCTTCAGCAGCAATGAAACGGCGCTCGCAAACTATGTGATGGGTTGGTTCGGTATTGATCCGGTAAGCTGGAAAACGTCAGAATGGGGAGCGAAATTCGCGATTTCCCTCATGGTCTTCTGGCGCTGGGTGGGCTATAACACGATTATTTACTTAGCAGGTCTGCAAAGTATTCCGAAACATTTGTATGAAGCGGCGACAATTGATGGAGCTGGTAAAGTTCAACAGTTCATTCATATTACAATTCCTTTATTGAAGCCATTCATTTTACTGACTGTATTTATGTCGACGGTAGGTGCGCTTCAGTTGTTTGCTGAACCTACTGTGTTTCTAGGCAGTTCTGCCTTTACACGTGATGAAGCGATGACAGTTGTTATGTACTTATATAGAGATGCCTTTAACTTAGGTTCATTCGGTACAGCTTCAGCGACAGCGATTTTATTACTCGTTATCATCATTGGAGCTGCAGCTCTAAACACATGGTTAACATCAGGCGGCGGCCGCAGAAAGAAGGGGGCTTAAAAAATGAGTGAACATCGAATGAAACGATTTAAGCCTGGTAACGTACCAGCCTATATTTTATTGGCTTTTGCTTCCATTTTGTCGATTTTTCCTTTTTACTGGATGTTCGTTATGGCGACACAGCCAAGTGCCGCTTATAATTCTGTTCCTCCTACCCTGCTGCCTGGCGGAATGCTGGTGGAGAATTTTTTGAAGGTACTCGATACGATTCCATTTTTTCAGGCGATGTGGAATACGATCCTGTTATGTACGAGCGTGACGATTCTTGTATTAATCATCAGTTCCCTATCCGGGTTTGCATTTGCTAAGTTCTCATTTCCCGGTAAAAACTTTTTGTTCATATGTATCCTCCTTACAATGGTCATCCCTCCTCAGTTAGGGTTGATTCCACAATACTACCTGATCTCTCAATTAGGGTGGCTCGATACATTGTTTGGTGCGGGGATCTTGTTCTTATTAAACCCATTAGGCATCTTTCTCATGCGGCAGTATATCAGTGAATCTGTCCCAGATGAATTGATCGAAGCGGCCAAATTAGATGGCTGCTCAAACTTCAGAATTTACCGCAGCATTGTGCTTCCGATTATTAAACCGGCCTTTGCTACACTAGGAATTATTGTGTTCACCCTTGTCTGGGGAGAATTCTTATGGCAGTTCACGGTGCTGCGTGATCCTTCATCTTATACTTTACAAGTGGCGCTCGCCTCCTTGAACAATGCGTTCCGTGTAGATTTCGGCATGATGCTTTCAGGTGTATTTTGGGCAACGGTACCGTTAATTGTGATTTTTCTTATTTTCAACAAATGGTTTATTTCCAGTATTACGGAAGGTTCAATTAAATAAGCGATGCTACTCTAGCCGATTGTTGATACAATAAGGTATTGAGGTTCCTTAAGGAGATGGAAAAAGATGGATTTAACAATAAAAGATATTGCAAAAATGGCTGGTGTATCTCCTGCCACTGTGTCAAAAACAATCAACAATTATGGCGGCATCAGCGAAGCAACTAGAAATAAAGTTTATAAAATCATTAATGATACTAAATACCAGCCTACTTTCTCAGCTAAATCTTTGGCCACTAAAAAATCAAATTTAATTGGCTTGATTTATGCCGGTAAAATCAATGTAGACTTTAAGCACCCTTTTTTCAATGAAGTGGTGAATACATTTAAGAAAACAGTCGGAGCACAAGGATATGACCTGCTTTTATTTTCGAACGAAAAATTTTATCAGGGAGAAAGTAAGTATTTAGAAAGGTGTAAACACTTCCACGTCGATGGCTGTTTGATTATTGCTGGGGATGAGATTGAAGAGGCTGTACATGAGATTGCTAAAAGCGAAATTCCGTGTATCGGCATCGACCTTGAACTGGAAGGTCCAAATTCCAGCTATATTATGACAGATAACGCGAAAATCGGATTAAAAGTAGTGGAGTATTTCTACTTAAATCAAATAAGAAACATCGCCTACATAGGCGGGAAGCAGGATTCGCTTGTGGCGGGGATCCGTAATCAAGGGTTTGTTGACGCGATGGAGCAATTTGGACTGCCTGTAAAAGAAGATTGGGTGAAATTTGGCGATTTCTTCGAGGAAAGCGGCTATGAAGCCATGAAAGAAATCTTGCAAACGAAAGAATTACCTCAAGCTGTCTTTGCCGCTTCAGACATGATGGCGCTTGGAGCACTCAAAGCCATCAAGGAAAAAGGACTGTCTGTTCCAGAGGACATTCAACTCATTGGGTGTGACGATATTGAGGCTTGTCGATATAGTGACCCGCCGCTCACAACGGTCAAACAAGATAAACAGAAATTAGGGAAACTGGCTGCTACTATGCTGAATGATCTTATTTTAGACAATAATAACATTCACCCGGTGAAAGTGGATCCAGAACTTGTGATTCGGTCATCTAGTATAGAAGGTTAGGTCCCTCTTACACGATAGTAATGGAGGTTATCATATGACAACTATAGAATTTTCGAAAGCATTGAAGTGGGGAGCAGCAACAGCTTCCTACCAAATTGAAGGAGCGGCTCATGAAGATGGAAGAAGCCCATCGATCTGGGATACTTTCTCACACGCTCCGGGAAACATTAAAAATGGGGATCATGGCGACCATGCCTGTAACAGTTACCATTTATATAAAGAGGATGTCCAGCATTTAAAAGAGCTGGGAGTCGATCTCTATCGTTTTTCGATTTCCTGGTCGAGGGTTATGCCGGAAGGGACAGGCAGCTTGAATCCAAAGGGGGTCGCCTATTACCGTAACTTGATCGAGGAGCTGCTCAATCATGATATTGAACCGATGATTACGCTTTATCACTGGGATCTGCCTCAAGTCCTGCAGGATAAGGGAGGGTGGGAAAACCGTGCGACGATTGATGCTTTCCACGAATATGCGGTGGCTATGTTTAAGGAATTCGGTGATCAAGTAAAGAGCTGGATTACTATCAATGAACCATGGTGTGCGTCCTTTTTATCCAATTACTTAGGGATTCACGCTCCCGGAAAAACAGACTTACAGGCAGCTGTGGATGTATCTCATCATCTTCTTACAGCACATGGAAAGGCTGTTCAGTCGTTTAGAGAGCTCGTGCCAGATGGCGAAATTGGCTATGCGCCAAACATTGGCTGGCTTGAACCATTCAGTCCAGCTGCTGAGGATCAAGATGCATGCCGCCGGGGAATGCTGTGGCAGAAAGAATGGTTTATGGATCCAGTGTTTAAAGGAACTTATCCAGAGGAACTTATTCAGCTTTTTGAAAAGCATAACGCCATTTTGAAAATAGAAGAAGGGGACCTGGACCTGATTTCTCAGCCGATTGATTTTATGGGCATCAATTATTATACGGGGAGCCTTGGACGTTACAAGGAGGATGCCGGGTTGTTTCAAGTGGAGGAAATTCCTCTGGATAATCGAAGGACAGACATTGGATGGCCGATTTACGCGGATGGTTTTTATAAAGCATTAACGAATTTGAAAGAAAGCTATGGGGACGTTCCTATTTATATTACGGAAAATGGCGCCTGCTATAATCATGGTGTAGAAGATGGAAAAGTAAATGACCAAGAACGCATTGACTACTTAAAACAGCATATAACTTCTCTGCACAGAGCCATCAAAGCAGGGGTGCCGATTAAAGGCTATATCGTTTGGTCACTGCTTGATAACTTTGAATGGGCAGAAGGGTACGAGAAAAGGTTTGGCATTATCCATGTCAACTTTGACACATTCGAACGAACGAGGAAAGAAAGCTACTATTGGTATAAGAACACGGTCGAAAATAAGAGGTTTGAGATTACCTAAATTTTTTTTGACCTTTTACGAAACCGGTTTCCTTAATGCAGGTTATTATCTAATTCTAAGGAGGAGTATTTTGAAAAAATTCTTAACTGTCCTTTTAACGTTAGCTGTCGTTTTTCAAGTCATGTCACTGTCTGTTCTTGCCGAGAAGGACAAGGGGGACGAACGGGTTGAATATTGGGAAGAGAGAGGATTACTGACAGGGCTGAATCTAAAAAAGAATGAAAATGCTTCCCTGTCTTTTTCAGATTATGCAATGCTGGTCGGCAACTTACTTAACATAAGCAGCGAGCGCGTGCTGGAAGATTTTAAAGAGGCCGGATATGTAACAGGAAATGAAAAATCTGCTGTAAAACAGGCAGATGCGCTCAACATTCTTCAACATGTATTACCGGATTCATTAATGAGCGATTTTGAGGAAGGTTCGAATCAACCATTAAAGCGTAACGATGCTATTCTTATGATTGACTCTCTTATCCAAGGTTACTTTTATAAGGAAGGAACATACAATGACGAGCAGATTAAAGGAAATGCCTGGATCAATCATTCGGATGTCGCTCTTATAGACTCTACGATTGACGGAGACCTTTATATTAGCGAAGGGGCTGACCCGGGGAATATTCAACTAGAGAATACGACGGTCAGCGGAAGTATCTATATTGATGAAAAGCTTCAAAATAAAGTACAGGCCATTGACTCGGACTTAAACAATGTCGTTATCGTGGATGTGGACCAAAAGGAATCAGACTGGTCTCTCGTATGGTCCGATGAATTCATATCCAGCGAAATTGATCAATCGAAGTGGTCGCATGATACTGGAAACTGGCTCGTAGACGAAAATGGCGAGGGAATCTCTCCGGGGTGGGGTAACAATGAATTGCAGTATTACACTGATTCATCTGAAAACTCCTATATCGATGATGGTAAGCTGGTCATCGAGGCTAAAGAAGAAGAGGTTAGTGACCCATTCGGAAGTTACGACTATACTTCAGCTAAATTAACATCCAAAGGGCTTTTCAGCCAAAAGTATGGAAAGTTCGAAGCAAGAATGAAACTGCCTGAAGGTCAAGGATACTGGCCGGCCTTCTGGATGATGCCTGAAGATGAAGTTTATGGTGACTGGCCGGTTTCCGGTGAGATCGATATTATGGAAGCAGCTGGAAAAGATACGAGTAAAATCGGCGGTACGATTCATTATGGTGAGGAATACCCGAATAATACGTATAAAGGAACCGAGTATCATTTTCCTGAAGGAGAAGAATATACCGACTTCCATACGTACTCTGTTGAATGGGAACCAGGAGAGATCCGCTGGTACGTTGATGGAGAATTATATCAAACATTAGACAATTGGTTTGGTAAAGGGAAGAACCAGTCTGATAAATATGCTTTCCCTGCTCCATTTGACCAGGAATTCTATTTAATTATGAATCTAGCGGTGGGCGGCTGGTATGGCGGCAATCCGGATGAATCTACTGAGTTTCCTGGAAAAATGGAAGTAGACTATGTGAGAGCCTATGAGCTTACAGGCCGTGATTATAAAGAACCAGTAGAACCTGTTGTTGAAAAAGATGAGCTGCCTGAAGATGCGAAACAGCCATTAGAAGATGGAAACCTCATTTATGATAACGAGTATAATGAACCTTTTACAATCATTGATCAACATGAAGATGAGTTTGACGCGAATTATTGGAATCTCGTTCAGCTCCCAGATTTTCAAGGAAGTGGAACGATAGAGAAGGAAGAGGTTGACGGCCAGTCTTTTGCAAAAACCAGTGTGACAAACCCCGGTAATGCATTATGGTCCCTGCAGCTTATTCAAAAGCTCGCGATTCTGGAAGGAAATACGTATAAAGTAACCTTTGATGCAAAATCTGATACCAACCGTAATATGATGACAAAGGTTTCCGGTGGAGAAGAAAGAGGATTTGCTAACTATTCCGGAGAGAAAACGATTGAGCTTAGTGATCAAGTTCAGTCCTATGAATATACTTTTACCCTAAACCAAGATACAGATCTGGGTGCACGAATCGAGTTTAATATGGGAAGCAACGGAAAGGCCCCTGTCTGGATTGGGAATGTACGAGTGGAGAATATCACGGGTGAAAATGAGGAGAATAACTCAAAACCTCCTTTAGCGGATGGAAATCTTATTTATAATGGAACGTTTGATCAGGGGGATATGACAAGAACCAGCTACTGGGAACTTGTGACATCAGAGCAGTCTTCCGCTGAAATGAGCGTTTCTGAAGTGCAGCGAGAAATGCAAGTTGATCTTCTAAAGGAAGGTGCAAATCCTGAAGATGTTCAGTTAAAACAATCAGGGATTCCATTGGAAAAAGGGGAAGATTATGAACTGACATTTAACGCAAGAGCTGAGCAAAACAAACCCATCGAAGTAGAATTAGTCAGTGAAGATGGCAGTGAAAGCTATATGAGCGAAACGGTCACATTAACCGAAGAAATGGAGGGGCATACTGTTGAATTTACCATGCCGGAATCGGATTCAAACGGACAGTTGACGTTTATGATCGGCGGCCAGCCTGAAGACGTCTATTTAGATAATGTAAGAATGATTCAAACCTCCAGCAACATTGAGCTTTATCCATTAAAAAATGGTGATTTTTCATCAGGCCTTGACCATTGGACTGAATATATTCACTTCGATGCGCAAGCGAATGTTTCAGCTGATGAAGGAGTGTTGAATGTAGACATTCAAGAAGGCGGAAACGAAGACTGGAGTGTTCTTATGGAACAGAAAGATCTTTCGTTAACGAAAGGAATCACTTATGTTCTCTCTTTTGTTGCCAGTTCCAGTGTGGCAAGAGATATAGAAGTTACCCTTGAAAATGCGGATTATCACCGCTATTTCAATGAAGTAGTTGCTGTAAATGAAGAAGAACAGCGCTTTGATTTTGAGTTTGATATGACGTCTGATGATCAAGCTTCGCTTAAATTTCTGATGGGCAACGTAAGTGAAGAACATAATATTTCTATTGACGATGTCGTGCTTGAAGTAAATAATGCAAGTGAATATGAGGTTGAATAACCACAAAAAACGTACTAAGCTCTGAGAAAAAGTCAGTCCTAAAAAAGGTTACCCTTGAATCAAGAGGGTAGCCTTTTTATTTTTCTTAAGTCTTGGGCATGCACCTCCACCTATACCATAAATTTACCTTTTTCATAGACTATAGGAAGACAGGTTCAATGTCTTGAATATAGACTAGCTTACTGGTCTATTATTCATCTTACCGGCTGCCAAAGTCAGCAGCTGGAAAACACGGAGGTCATGATTCATGACAAGCTTTACTGAAGTTGTCTCAGTCTTAGATTTTCAAGGGAGTGATACAGAAAAAATACAAAAAGCCATTCAATTTGCATCCTTAAAAGAAAATCCTAGTACGGTCTATGTGCCAAAAGGAGATTATGTGATCACTTCTACGATTTTATTGAGAGAAGGCGTCCACCTTACTTTCGCCTATGATGCTAGATTTGTTGTGTATGGAAATCAAGATGTAGTGCATATTGAAAGAAACACCAGTATTACAGGAGCCTATATCGCGATCGATGACAGTAACTTTAATAAAAACGTCCTCGTATTCAATGGGAAAAATAAATACTATAACTCGTGGCACCGTTCTACATTCAAACATATCAACATTGTAAACTGGGCTGGCAACCATAACGGCAAGGGGATCTATATGTACTCAGGCGGGATAGGCCATGAAATTTCCTTCCTCCAATTTGATGACATTAAATTGGTAGGTCTTCATACCGCTATGGAACTGAGAGTCACAAAACCTTCCAGTGGATATAGCTGGATTAATGCGAACAGCTTTAACAACGTTACCATCGATGATTGCGTTCGCGGCATTTGGATGAATTCCGCAAAAACCATCCCAAATGAAGCCAGCGGAAATAACTTTACGAACCTTCAAATTCAACTATCACCTTCTACTCAAAGTGCCATTCGTGTGACAGGAGAATTCAATGCATTCGATGGAGTACTATGGGATGATCACTTAGTTCAAAATCCTTCAGCGCTTCTTCACCTCACCGTTAACAGTCAAGCCACAGTATTCCGCATCAGAGGGAATTATAGAGTGCTAGATGATGGAACGAGAAACAATTACTAAACGGAATTGAAAAAGTCCTCGGTAGTTTAACCGAGGACTTTTCGCATTTACTTAGAAGCTGTTTTAGTCCTGCGTGAATTCCATTCATTAAAGCAACGAGGCCGCTCCATCCACATATAACTCCGTGCCAGAAATATGACGGGATGCATCAGATCCGAGAAATACAATAAGATCAGCCACTTCTTCCGGGTGGCCCGGGCGGTTTTGTAATGGCTGGTTGCCTTCAGGAAATTCAACGGGAATCTTGATTTTTTCCAGGTTATCTTGTTCAGGGTGAGTGTTCTCTTCAATATTCGTTTCGATCGCCCCCGGACAGATGACATTCACGCGAATGTGATATTTCGCTAATTCAAGAGCAGCCATTTTACCAAGTGCCATTTGTCCGGCTTTTGACGAGCTGTAGGCGGAGAAACCAAAGTTGGAAAAGGTTCGGTTTCCGTTAACGGAGCTCGTGATAATGATGCTGCCGCCCTCCTGCTTCATATGCGGAATAGCGTGTTTCACCGTTAAGAACGTGCTCTTTAAATTGGTATCGATCGTTTGCTGCCATTCTTCCACAGCCATATCCTCAATCGGAGTGATTTTTCCGTTCACGCCCGCGTTGGCAAAGATCACATCCAACCTTCCGAAGCGGTCGATGAGCTGTTTATAACATTGCTCAATCTCCTCCTCCTTCGAAACATCCGTTTCTATGATAAAAGCTTCACCGCCATTGGCTTCGATTTCTTCTTTTGTTTCCTGTGCGTCTCTTTCATTAATATCGGCGAGAGCAACATTAGCTCCTTCTTTCGCAAGCTGAACGGCGGAAGCTTTACCAATTCCTGATCCGCCTCCAGTCACTAAAGCTACTTTTCCTTCTAACGTTTTGGCCATGAGTATCGATCTCCTTTTTAACTGTGAAAGTTTAGTTGACTTATTCCCTAGTCGGTGAAAATGTAACTTATAATTTAAAGACTTTTATACACATTGATGTTTGAACCTTTAAAAACTTTTTTGCAGGCAGGTATTTCATAGCTGAATGATGGAAGTTTTTGTTACAGTAATAATTAGATAGTCTCTTCTATACTTAGCAGCAATGGTTAGATCACGAAAACCAGGAGGTTTTACATAATGGAATTAAACAGCAATACAAGGATGCTTAAGCTGCGAGATATATTATTTGAGGAAACGGACGAATATCATGAATTAAGCATGCAAGAAATTACCGATAAAATGAAGCTGACGTTTGGTCCGGACGCTTCATTCGATTCCAGAACGTTGAAACGGGATATGGAAGTACTCGAAGATACAGGATTTGAAGTGATCAAGAACACGGGACGGTTCGGGAAGGTGTACTATAGCTATCAGGACCGCGTGTTTGAAACGTATCAGCTCCGCCTCATTAATGATGCGCTTTTATCTGCCAAGTTCATTACGGAAAAAGAAAAGAAAGAACTCATCGAGAAGACGAAGCAGCTGACGAGTAAACACATCGCCAAAACATTGCCGGACCCTATGTTGTTCTCCCAGTCAGCCAATGATGACTACCAGCTGGTTAAGTTGAGCATAGATCATGTTCACCGCGCGATTTCTGAGCGAAAAGTGCTCCATTATCAATATGGAAAATACAATATGAAGAAAGAATTTGAATTCCATCGAGATGGAAGTACGTATGAAGTGGAGCCGTATGCGCTCATTTGGCAAAACGATTTTTATTATCTGATCGGACGCTTCAAGGAAACGGATGAGATGCGTCACTACCGTCTTGACCGCATGCGGAACATTCGACTATCCGAAGAGAGATTTCAGCGACGTAAAGACTTTAATACTCAGGACTATGTGAGCCAGAGCTTTCACATGTTTGCGGGGGAGAATGTGTGGGTGAAGATTGAGTTCGACCAGTCCTTAATCAACGTAGTGCTCGATCGATTCGGACACGATGCTCACATCACCCCTTCAAGCGACGATCACTTTATCCTTTCAACCAAAGCAAAAATGAGCACAGGCCTCGTCAACTGGATCCTCACCTGGGGAAGAAAAGCGAAAGTTCTCTCACCAGACGGTTTAGTAGAAGAAGTTCAGGAAGAAATCGAAGCCATGTATGCGAGATACAAAAGTGAATAGAGAACATGCGTTGGGTGCACAAATTTTTGTGCACCTTTTTGTTTATTCTATAGATAACAAGAAATCAAGGGGGAGTAAACGATGCGAATCAGTAATTCATCGCTAATTACAAAGAAAGGAGGAAAGTCATCATTTATTAAATTGGCAGGAGTTTTACTATTATCATTAGTAGTAATCGCAGGATGCGGAGGAGATGATTCAGAAACTCAAGGAGCAGAGAACTCCGAGGAGAAACAAGAAGAACCACAGAATCCGGTGGATGAATCAAAAGTCGAAACATCTGAGCAGTATCTTCAGTATTTTTACAAGGAAGACGGGGAAGAAGCGGCTGACGCTGAAGAGAAAGAAAGTTTCATTGAAGAGCATGTGCATGAAGATATGAAAGACTTTATGTCATTTCTAATGCTGGCCGGAGATGAAGAATCTGACCAAGTCAAGAGTATGGAAGCAGCTCAACAGGTTTCGATTGAAGAAGAAGGAGAAACCATGGAAGTCGTACAAGTGAAAGTAACAAACACTGAGGATGAAAAACAAAATGTTTACGTCCTATATGTTGAAGATAAAATCATGATGTTTCCGTTGAATGCGGAAGAGATCAGGAAGTACGACTCTTCAGAAGACACGGAGGAAGAACAACTATTTAACGAAGAAGATATGGAAGAAATGAAAGACTTGATCGATCAGATTGAATCTGAATTTGAATTTGAATAATTATTAGGGGGAGTTATATATGAATAAATTTGCAAAAGCGTTAGGAATTACTGTACTGGCAGCGAGTGTTTTGGGGGCTTGTAGTTCAGAAGAGAGTACGATGAGTAGTGGAGATGAACAAGAAGAACAGCAAGACGGTCAAGAAGAAGCAGAGGCAGCAGAGAAAGAGGATGAGGAAGAAGAAAAGGCGGAAGCAGTTGTTGAAGTTAAATCAGAAACATTTGGTTCTTGGGAAGATAGCATTGATAACGTGTATGCAAGTTATTCGGCAGAAGTTACGAATACAGGAGATCAACCTGCTTCCGTTGGAGATATCCAAGTAAACTTTGAAGGGGAAGACGGCTCAATTCTTGGTACAGCATCAATGTTATTAGCTGTTCCGGAAGTAATTATGCCTGGGGAGACAGCATATATTGGGGAGTCCACGATCATTGAAAGTGTTTCATCAGCTGACGAAATTGCAAACGCCAATGCCAATATCGATTTTAGTTCTACAGAGGAAGAACCAATGATGCTTGACACAGAGAACGTCAATTTCAGTGAAGGGAAAGATGAATACTCAAGTCCTTATCAAGTTACTGGAACGGTAATTAACCAAAATGAGGAGAAGGCAGATGATATTCGTTTAGCTGCTGGTCTGTATGACGAAGGTGGGGAGTTTCTAGGAACGTTGAATGGTTCTATTGAGGTGAGTTTGAATCAAGATGGCAAGGCAGGGTTTGAATTGGAGTATCCCGAGCTTCCTGAAGATGTTAAAGGTAAAGTGGCTGAAGTAAAGGTTAAGGCGTATAATTGGTCGTTTTAATTTTAGTAAGTGATACTCTTAAATTTAAGAAAGACAGCAGCGTGAAGTTTCGCTGCTGTCTTTCTGAATATAAAGCTTCCTCAAAAAAAAATGAGTATAAAAAAGTGACAACATTTTCATAAACTGGTTTGATTTTATGAGTTCTTTATAAAGTTATATCTATTAAATATTACACACTGGGTGGTCCAAATGATAAAACAAAATAGTGCTCATTCGGTCGAGTTCCAACTTATCGATAGAAAAAAGAATGAAGTGGCTAGATGGTCAGACGAAAAGTATCAATGCCTCATTTATCACGATTCTTCAGGATCAAGCCAATTAAAGTTTGAAGTGTATTATAAGCGAACCAATCAACTTACAAAAGTAGTATTAGGTGAGGTCAAATATACTCGATGTAATAACTATGCCATAAAAAGGTTGGAAGAGTTATTAGAATACATGAAAATTGGCCAAATAAAAGCGCAGAACTATTTAACAGAAGATGATACTATAAAGGTGAAAGGACTTTTATTTTTGGATCAGCTCAAGCTAAATAAAAAAGAGTTCTCAGATGTTAAGTAAATATATTATGGTGAAGTTAAAACGCTTAAAATATAGAAAATAAGCAGGAGGACTATGTATGCCGGTTTATAATAAGCTTGTCCGAGACAGAATTCCTGAAATTATCGAAAAAACCGGAAAAATCTATGAAACTCTCATACTAGATGAAGAGGAATACATAAAGTCACTTGAAACAAAACTCCAAGAAGAACTTCAAGAATATTTAACCTCAAAGAATGATCAACAAGCTACAGAGGAATTATCAGATCTATTAGAATTAATACTTGTGCTATCGCAAATACATGGGAGCTCTATTGAGGAAGTAGAAGAAATTCGTAAACAGAAAGCTGACGAGCGAGGCTCATTTAAAGAAAAAATATTCTTAATAAGTGTCGAAGACTGAGTGGTGCTATTGGAGTGATTAGATGAGTCACAAATTAAGAGTTGGAGAGTTAAAAGCTCTCTACTTAACTGAGGAAGAAGTCTGGCGTATCTTTACTATTGTGTTGACCACAAAATCAAAAAAGTCCGCGACGTATAAGTTTGGGTTGTTAAAAGCCATGATCGAAAATCTTTATCAAGTAAATGAAGATGCTGAAGTAACCTACGATCAACTAGCTTATTCTTTTACGAAAATATATTGGAACCTGGTAATCCACCACGAACTCGAGCAGGGAACAAGAGGGTCTGCCGTTGTAACTAAGTTAATAGAGATTAAGCAATCTTATAATATTCCTAAAGAAATGACTTTTGATAAATTAGACGCTACGATTCAACTGGCGGCAACCAAACGTGTGAAAGCTGTAATGAAGACAAATGTGTTTGGCGCTCTGTATGGAGATACACAAGGATCATTTTATGCTTTTGACCATAAAACGGAACAATTTAAGTTTCATAAGGTTGTATTGACTTTCATGAGAAAATATCAACGGTTGTTAATAGATTTAGTAAATTATCATATGGCAAAAATGATTGAGCAATTAAATGACGTACCTCATATTAATTACTTACTTGATAAAGTTGAAAGTATTGCAAAACGATCGACGTTGAAGCCATTTGAGAAAGTGTTAGTGCAGTATTTTGAACAAAAATGTTTTTATTGTGGAAGAGAACTTCACAAAAGCACGATTCAAACCCATGTGGATCACTTTATACCCTGGTCATTTGTACAGTCCGACCAACTCTGGAATCTAGTATTAACCTGCAGCAAATGTAATATTTCTAAGAATGATAAGCTGGCTGTTCGTAGTTTTCTTGATGAGATGGTTAATCGAAATGAACGTATGGTAAATCTTTCAGGGCTTATTGCTAACAAAAATGAGTTGGCAACTTATAACAAAGAAAAAATAATTCATTTGTACGATTATTCAATTCAGAACGGCTATGAAAATATTTGGGTTCCGAGTTACAGATGAGTAAACGAGAAAAAGACAGAATCACTCTAGGTGGTTCTGTCTTTTTTGTTTAAAAGAATTATCAAAAACTTTTAGTAGTAAAGCCTAGATTCGCTCTAGAGTAATAAGGGGAATTGGCTATTTATGCATAATAAGACTATTTTTAAAAAGGAGAGAAAACACAACATGCCAGCAAAATTACTTGCTTATCCAGTTTTCGCAGCACTAATAGGTTTTACAATAGGAGGCTGTCAGGAACAAACGAGGGAAACAGGAGCCCCTGAAGAAGAGCAGAACGACAGTGAAAGAAACGAAGAGGCGGTGGAATGGTCTTATGAAGGGGGAACTGGTCCTGATCATTGGGGTGAATTGGATGATGCCTATGCAGCATGTGCTAATGGAAAAGAGCAATCGCCTGTGAATATAGACTCCGCTCAAGTGGAGGAAGATGAAGAAAAGTATGACGTAGAAGTTAATTATCAGTCCTCGTCTTTTTCTTTAGCGAACAACGGCCATAGTATTCAGGCAAACTCGGCAGCTTCTGAGAATCATCTAGTTATTAATGATGAGGAATATGAGCTCGCGCAATTCCATTTCCATCAACCTAGTGAACACTTGGTTAATGAACAACGCTATGAAATGGAACTTCATCTTGTCCATGAAACGGAAAATGGAGATGCTGCTGTGTTAGGAGTGATGATTGAAGAGGGGGAAGAAAATAATACACTATCTGACTTATGGGACCAATTGCCTTCGGAAGAAACGGAGGAGGATGTGAACATAGAGGAGCCGGTGGATCTGCAAGCACTTCTACCAGAGGATCAAACAACCTTTCAATATGAAGGTTCCCTTACTACACCCCCTTGTACAGAAGAAGTGAAATGGATGCTTTTTGAAGAACCTATTGAAATGTCAGAAGATCAAATTCAAGATTTCAAAAAGATCTATCATGAGAACCATCGACCTGAGCAGTCTTTAGAAGATCGTGAAATTATAAAAAATTAATTTTAAAATAAGCCTTCCCTAGTCGCAGAAGGCTTATTTTTGTCAGCTTTTAACTCTGATTTTTTACCAGTAATAACGGAATACAGGATGAAAGTGGTATGGTGGTCCCGCATAAGGATGGTGTCCGAACGTACGAGTTTGCCCTTGGCCTTCTCCGAATCCCGGGAACCCCGGCATACCTCCTTGCCCGTTGCCTTGGCCGGGTAAGCCCGGCATTCCGCCCTGTCCATTGCCATTGCCCTGCCCGGGAAATCCTGGCATGCCGCCATTCCCATTTCCGCTCCCCTGACCCGGGAATGGTAGATCGGGCAGCCCTTCCAGGTCAGGCATACCTCCCTGCCCGTTTTGCCCATTTCCGTTGCCGCCATTACCGCCATTTCCATTGCCGCCGTTTCCATCTTCCTCTTCCTGTGGCGCTCCTGGTTGTCCGGCTCCTTGTGGAATGGGAAAGCATACGACTGCAACTTCTTCATCATCTGATGTAGTAATCGTGCCTTCCATCCCTCCTTCGAATTCGTACTGATCCTCTGGAATACATATATAGCCTTCCTGCTGACGGGGGTACCGATAAGGGTGGTAAGGATTGTAATAATACATGAATCATTCGCCTCCTTGATATACACCCTCATCCTATTCATTTATATTATTTTGGGCACAAACATCCACAAATTAGTTTATCTGCCTATATAGTATTTCAGGTCAGACGAATGATTGGTGCACTGGTGGAATAAAATTGCTGATTTGCAGAGCATGTTTTAGCTGTAGTCTCTCGGGTATATACACACCAACACATTTACTTGGAGGGTGAGTATCTATGGCAGATCAAAACGGCATGAGCGATAAAGTGAAAGGAAACGTTAATAAAGCAAAGGGAGAAGTTAAGGATCAAGTGGGAAATGCGAAAAATGATCCAAAAATGCAATCAAAAGGAAAGAAAGATCGAGCCAAAGGGTCAACTCAAAAAGGAATTGGGAATGCAAAGAAGAATCTTTAAGTATTAGTCCTCCTTCACTGAAGTACAGTCGAGGGGGTATTTTCAATTTACGTAAAATAAGATCAATCTCTGTTAAGAGTCTGTCTGAAATGGCAGGCTCTTTATTTTTAGTCATTTTAAAGACTAAGCCTTTCGCTTGTTGGTTCATTCATGAACAATGGAAAGGCTTTTTGTTTTGCTTAAAAACGCATTCATTATAAAAATTTTCAAAAAATTATTGTGTTCACCTTCAGCTTTTGATAGTATGATTAATAACATACAATGTTAGAAAATATGACATGAAGGAGAAGGACTTAAATGGATGCAACTTTTTTGATGAATAACTTATGGATTATCGTGTGTACGGTTCTTGTTTTGTTGATGCAGGGTGGATTTATTTTGCTTGAAGCTGGATCGACGAGAATGAAGAACGCGGGACACATTGCAGGTAAGACAGTATTTACAGTTGGTATTGTTTCACTTGTGTTCTGGGCAGTAGGTTATGGAATTATTTATGGTGAAGGAAATGCAATTATTGGTTTTTCTGATTTCTTTTATGGAGATGCATCGACGATGGGGGAAGGGCTGGCTGGCTCTGTTGATTTCATGTTCCAGCTTGCGTTTGCTGCGATTGCGATGACGATTGCGTTTGGCGGATTTGCTGAACGTGCGAAGTTAATTGCTTATGTGATCTTTGCGGTTCTGTTTTCGATTGTGATTTATCCAGTTATAGCACACTGGATTTGGGGTGCTGGCTGGCTAGCTGACCATGGGAAACAGGACTTTGCGGGATCTACGGTGGTGCACTTAACAGGTGCAATGGCTGCTCTTGCAGCGACAATGATTTTAAAACCGCGTATTGGGAAGTACAATAAAGATGGGTCTTCCAATGAAATTGCGGGTCACAACCAGGTGTTTACGGCTTTAGGGGTCCTGCTTTTATGGGTCGGCTGGTTTGGTTTTAACGCAGGAAGTACATTTGGTGTAGAAAATGCGTTCTTTGGTTATGTAGCGCTGAATACACAGCTTGCTGCTGGTGCTGGTGCGATTGGTGCGATGCTGATGGTATGGGCAGTCACTGGTAAAGCGGATGTGCCGACGACGTTAAATGGGGCGCTGGCTGGTCTCGTTGCGATTACGGCATCCTGTGCATTCGTTGAGCCCTGGGCAGCTGTACTTATTGGTTTAATTGGTGGAGCGTTCGTATTCTTCAGTATGAAATTCTTTGATAAGAAGAAAATTGATGATCCGATCTTTGCACTTTCTGTTCACGGTACGGTTGGTGTATGGGGAACGTTGTCTAATGGATTATTTGCTACACCAGAATTAGCAACTGTTGGTCGTCCGGGATTGTTTTACGGCGGCGGTTTTGAACAGCTTGGTGTTCAGTTGATGGGGGTTGTGGCATGTGGTCTTTACGCCTTTATCGTTTCCTGGATCATTTTGAAGGTGATGGAAAAAGCTATGGGAAGCCTGCGTGTTACGGAAGAAGAGGAAATTATGGGTCTTGATATCAGTGAGCACGGAGGGTATGGTTACCCAGAGAACTTTACTTCAACTACCAAATCTGGAGCGTAAACACGCTAAAGGAATGGTTTCTAATGTTTCAAACCTATGAAGAAATTAAGCGATGGCGGCATGATACGATGCCTTCCGTTGCAGATGATCATTTTCAATTAAATGCTTTTCACGATCAGGTGATGTATCAAACGGTCGGGATTGCTAAGACAAAAGTAGAAAGTGAGCAGGGGACAACGCCTGCTCCTTTTGCGTTTTTTTTAATGGGGAGTGCTGGACGGTTTGAACAATCGGTGTGGAGTGATCAGGATCATGGGATTGTTTTTGATGGGGTTGATCAAAAGTACTTTTTAAAACTCGGTGAAGAAATTAGTCATGGCCTGGCGATCGTCGGCTATGAGTTGTGTGAAGGCAAAGTTATGGCTTCAAACTCATTGTGGTGCCAGTCGGTTGATTCGTTTAAGGAACAAATTGTGGGCTGGCTGGAGGAAGCCAGTTGGCAGTCGTTGCGTAATTTTTCGATCCTTTTTGACTCTCGGGTCTTGAATGGTGATGAAGAGCTGCTGCTTCAGTTGAAACGTGAAGCTTTTTCTGTGTTAGAGAAAGAACCGCACTTGTATGCTCGTCTAATGGAGAACTTCGAGTTTATTAAAAAAGGTGTCGGCGTTTTCGGGCAGCTGCTTCCTGAACAACGGCAAGGAATGAAGGGTGAGATCCATCTAAAGGAAACAGCCTATTTTCCATATGTCAATGCGATACGCATCTTAGCTTTACGTAACGGCGTAAGCGCTGCACCTACGTTAGAAAGGCTCGTATCGCTGGCCGATACGCATCCTTTTGTTAATGAATACGAACAGGATTTCCGTAAACTGCTTGATTTTCGTCTGCGTTTTAGAAAAGAAGCAACGAACTACGAGAAGGTTCACTTGCTCCCGATTGCACAATTATCAAAACAGGATAAGCAGGCACTTAAATACTTGATTAAACGAGGGAATCAGCTTTTTTCTAAAGCGAAATCTGTCCTTAAAGAAGAGGGAGCGTTATGAATCCATTTATCCAATTTGTAAAGGATTTATCTGATCGGCTTGGCAGTGGATTTTCCTCTTTAAATCAGAATGACCCATCTAAAGTAGCTTACATGCGTAACCTGGAGCGGGAAATGAAAAATAGGGATGTGCTTGATATCCCTTTTGACGAATTAAACGTGGTTGTCTTTGATTTAGAAACGACAGGTTTCTATCCGTATAAGGGAGATCAAATTTTATCAATAGGCGCCGTAAAGGTGCAAGGATTGAACATTCTTGAACAAGAAACGTTCTACTCACTCGTATATAGCGATACGGCCCCATCAAAAGAAATTGAGGATTTAACCGGGATTACTCAGGAAATGCTTTCTGAGGCTGACCCTCTTCGCGATGTACTTAAAGATTTTTATTCCTTCATTAAAAGCGATGTATTGGTCGCCCACCATGCGAATCATGAGAAGCAATTCATGAATCATGCCACATGGCTGGCGTTAAGGAAAAACTTTCAGCATCGGATCGTAGATACCATGTTTTTAACTAAAATCGCACATCAGGACTTAGTAAGTCTTGATGAATGCTGTGCGCATTACGATATCTCGATTGAACAGCGTCACCATGCGTTAGACGATGCGAAAGCGACCGCCAAGCTGTGGGTCGAAAGTATTCAGGAAATTAAGAAACTGAACTATACGACTTTACAGGATGTCTATACGTATCTTGCGACTTCTGGGTAGACGTGCAAGGTTCGAGGAAAGTCGATAATAAATGATTTCCCGGGAAATATTAATCTATTTCTCGACAATAAAACCGCCTTCCTATAGAGGAAAGGCGATTTTATCCAGGATGTTGAAAAAGCTTAGACAGAGAAATAATAGGGTGGGATCCTTCCATTTTGTCTGCAGAAAAGCAACCAGAAAAAGTTACGCTTTCCGTCTTGCCCCGCGGAAAGCGTAACTTTTTCTGGTGATCTATTATCGGAAAAGGGTTTTAGGGAACGGCGAGACTCCTATGGGAGATACGAATAAGGTGTGACCCCGGAGGGCTTAAAGCCCGAGGAGGCACACCATTCGCCCATGGAAAAGGAGTCGTTTCCTAGAACCCTTTACTCTATCAAACGATAGAAACCTTCCCCTGCATAAAAATTAAAGAAAATCAAGGTTTCTCTACAAGCTGAATAAAACTGCCTTCCTATAAAGGGAAGGCAGTTTTATCGTTAGCTTGATTTCTTTAATACTAGATCTTGCTGTGTGGTATGGGATGTTACTAGACTTACAATCCCCATCACTGCAAAAGCAGTGGCTGAACTGATGAACATCGCAATGAAAATGTTGCCGATCAGTTCCTGCGTAGTAAAGAGGACATATAATGATGCGCCTGTAATAAGGGACGCAATAGCGCCATAGTTATTTGCTTTGTTCCAGAAGTACCCGAGCGTAATAGGAGCGATAATTCCCGAAATAATCGCGGAATAGCTGAACTGGATCAGGAAGGCCAGGGAGTCTGGACGTTCTAACGAGAGATAAAGAGACAGCAGGCCGACTCCGATAAGGGACCACTTCGCTACTTTTAATGATTGGTTTTCTAAGTCTTTTTCGCTTATCTTTTTCGATGCAAAGAAAGGGGCGACGACGCGATACAGGTCATTTCCAATGCTTGTTGTTACTCCGAGGTACAAGCTGTCTGTACTCGATAGGATGGCTGAAATAATACCGACGATCATAATGGCAGCAATAATACTTGGGAATGCTTCAATGACATACATTGGAATCGCGGAGTCTGCACTTTGCAAACTTGGGAATAGCACGCGTGCTGCGAGTCCGCCCAGCACCATTAACGTAGAAATGATGCAAAGCACTAGCCCTGCTGATAGTGTAAACGGTGCTAGATCCTCTTCATTTTCAAGAGAAAGTACTTTGTTCATCAAGTGTGGCATTAAGATGAAACTGAATAGCATAAATTGTACGGCCATGATTGCTAAAGCACTGTTATATGGGCCTCCGTTTGCGACTGCTGCAGTTAAATTAGGGTCGATTGCATGTAAGCGATCAGTTAATACACCGAATACATTTAACCCACCACCAACGGTCCACAAGAAAGATACGACAATTAAGATAGAGGTAATCGCCATGAGAATACCTTGGATTCCGTCGGTAATCATTTGAGCAAAAGCACCGCCAAGACCGATATAAACAATCGTAATGGCAACGCCTATGATAATACCCCATAAATAAGGGATGCCGATGACGGTTTCAAAAATAGTGGCTAGTCCGACATTTTGACCGACAATATAATACACGTTGAATAAAATTAATAATGATACCAGTACTTGCAGAGCTTTTGAGTTGTATCGCTTACCGAGCCACTCAGGAAGGGTGGAGACACGGCCGAACTTTTTCCCGTATCGCCAGAAGGTCTTAGCGAAAAGCAGCAGGCCGACCCAGGAAACACCGAAACAACCAAGTGTGTACCAAAGGACGGCTGTTCCATACTCATACGCTAAACCTGGAACGCCGATAAATAAGTTCGCACTGGCGTAAGATGTGGCAAAACTCGCGCCGACAAGCCACGGACTGACTTTCCCGCGTGCCGTGGCAAATCCTGCCATCGACTGACTGTGGGCGCGTCCTTTTTTACCTACCCACGTTACAGCGCCAAAGTACGCGGCCAGTAAAATAATAACGGTCCATAATAAGACACTAGATTCCGTAAGCATTTATTGTCCTCCTTTCTTTCCTGCATAAAAAGATTTCCATAAGAGCAGTCCGCCTGCCCAGAATAAAGCGATACATAAGAAATAGGTGAGTATCATGTTGTTTCCTCCTCTTTTTGTTTGAAAAATGGCAGTGGGTGGGGGCCAATTTCTTGAATGTCCATCTCCACGTCCATATTGTGAGTTAGCTCTTCCTCATTTAGAAGCAGGTGGGTCAGCAAAGAAGGTCCTTCTATCAGCTCTACGATCCCAACAACGTATGGGGTGCGTTCCTGCCAGGCCGGATGTCCTGCCCGGTGAATGACACTCCATGTTTTCAACTTTCCGCAGCCAGTCGCTTCTTTCCACGTGAGTGAATGGTGAAAGCAGTGGGGGCAGTGTTCGCGGGGATAGAAAATCCATTCCTTACATGAATCGCACTTCTGAAGAACTAGTTTACCTTCCTTAATGCCGTCCCAGAATGGCTGGCTTACTGGAGTAATGGTTGGTGCTGGCAGGGATATATTCGGCTGTTGGCTCATAGTTCTCCTCCTAACACAAGTGCATTTGTTTCACTAAGGGTGGCTCCGTTCCCAGTAACGAGCGCGTACTTGGCGTTTGGAATTTGTCGTTCTTCTGCTTCGCCGCGCAGTTGGCGGACCGCTTCTACGACGTGTGACATTCCGCCTGCTAGGTCTGCTTGTCCGAATCCTAATTGCCCGCCGTGCGTATTTAAAGGATAATCACCGTCTGGACCGAATGTGTGGTTCCTGACAAATGCTCCGAATTGTCCTGGCTCACATAATCCTGCACTTTCGAGCTGAACAGCTACTACGCTCGTATAGCAGTCATATAAGGAGAAAAGGTCGATGTCTTCGATGGTTTTTCCTGCCTGTTCGAGTGCTTTTGGGATACAGTAGGTGAATGGGAGCTTGTCGATCGCTGGAGCCTGACTTACGGCTCGGTGAGTAATTTTTTCACCTGCTCCTTTTAAAAGTACCGGCTTATGCTGGTCAATACGTGCTGCTTTTTCTTCTGATGTAACGATAACAGCAGCACCGCCCGCTACAGGCATAACGATTTCTAACAGGTGGAGCGGATCTGAAATAAGTGGGGAAGCGAGAATGTCTTCCACCTCCGCTGGTTTGCCGTGAAAAATCGCGTCTGGATTTTGCTGGGCATTTTTTCTGGCCCAATAAGCGATATGTGCGAAGTCTTCCTGTGAGGAACCGTATTCCTCCATGTGCTGTCGTTTCAAGAGCGCGTAGGACGTATTGGCACCCGATGCGCCGTATGGAACATCAAATTCGCGTATCGGGTTGCGATTCGGCGATCTTAACGTTTCGCCTTTTTCATTCTTATTCGCGAGTACACAGACGACGGTTTCACACATGCCGGCTTCAATAGCAGCGGCAGCCCGCCAAATCATTCCTGGACCGGACGCGCCGCCAAGATCGACCGTATTGGACATCGTGGGATCGATTCCTAAATACTCTGATACCGTAGCCGGGACGTGCTGTGGTGTTTCTCCGACCTGCGGGCCGACAAGAAGGCCGTCGACCTCGTGTTTAGAAATACCTGCATCTTGAATCGCCAGACGGACCGACTCTGCGATTAAGCTCAATGTTGTTTTTCCTGTTGAATAGCGTTCGGGCTTTAATTCACCGATGCCAATGATGGCTCCTTTAGGTCTACGAGTCATTACAAGTACTCCTTTTCTGTCAGCTGACGGAAAGACTGAAGGCTTGAAGGATTTCTTAAAGACGCTTCATTTTTGACAAAGTCTCCTAAAGCAGCTGTCTTAGCAGCTCCTTCCACTTTCTTTCCGTTGATTGTATGAGGGATTTCATCTACTTGATAAATGCGTTTCGGGACGTGCCGTGGAGAAGCTTGGGAACGGATTTGCCGGCGAATGTTCTTCGCTAGTTCTTCGTTAAAATGCTTCGTCACGACACAAAGTACGATTTCCTCATCATGATCTTTCGGTAAACCGAATACGACCGAGTCCTCAACTTCCTGAACATGTTCCACGACGCGGTAGATTTCTGCTGTGCCGATTCGGACACCTCCAGGATTCAAAGTCGTATCCGCACGGCCATAAATGATAAAAGCTTCCTCAATCGTCTGTTCTGCTAAGTCTCCGTGGGTCCAAATGCCAGGACGTTTTGAGAAATAACTGTTGCGATACCGTTCATCTCCGCCTTCTCCTAAAAAGGTGATCGGCATACTCGGAAATGGCTGCGTACAAACTAAGTCCGCTTTTTCTTTGTAAACCGAAGCGCCTCGTTCATCTAACACGTCGACAGCCATACCCAGTGCTTTACAGGCAATCTCTCCGCGTTTGACAGGGTGGACCGGCGATCCCATAACAAAGCAGCCAATGATTTCAGTTCCTCCTGAGATTGAAGCGAGGAGAAGGTCTTCTTTTAACGTTTCATATACCCAGTCATACTGCTCGGGAGCGAGAGGGGCGCCGCAAGACAGGATGCTCTTTAAGGTAGTAAGCGAATGGGTGTTTTTTAATTGAACGTCTGCTTTAGCCAGTGTTTCTAAATACTTTGGACTTGTACCAAAATGAGTAACGCCTACTTCATCTGCGACATCCCAAAGGTGAGGGAGGTTGTCTGATTGGACAGGTGATCCATCATATAAAAGTAAAGCGGCTTCGCTCGCTAATCCGGAAACTAACCATGGATACATCATCCACGCTGTATTGGTGTACCAGAATAAAACGTCGTCTTGCTGTACGTCACAATGGAGTTGATGTTCTTTCACATGCTGCAAAAGCGTCCCTCCGACAGAGTGAACAATGGCTTTAGGCAATCCCGTTGTTCCAGAGGTATAAAGGATATATAGTGGGTCGTTAAACGCTGTTTGCGTAAAGTCGGGTACATCAGCGTCATTGGCGCAGAGTTCTTCCCACGTTTGAGTTTTAATTCCTGGAAGATCGGCTTCTCCGTTTAACGTAATCACAGCAGATAGACCTTCGAGGTTTTCTGTCGTTTCTTGAATTTTTTTTTCAATGTGAAACGGCTTTTCTTTGTATTGGTAAGCCAGTGTGGCAATCAACACCTTAGGTCTTACTTGTCCGATCCGGTCAACGATGCCTTTTGTACCAAAATCAGGGGAACAGGAGGTCCAAATCGCTCCTAAAGATGCCGTCGCGATTAAGGCGACCAGTCCCTGAATATTGTTCGTCGTAATGCCGGCGACGCAGTCGCCTTTTTGGACGCCTAAGTCTTTTAATCCCTGCTGGGCTTTAGCGACCTCCATTTTCAATTCTCTTAACGTAATGCTGTGGTGGACGCCTGTTTCACTGGCTTCATACGCAGCAATGCGATCAAGGGAGCCTCTTAGTAGATTCTCTGCAAAGTTTAATCGTGCATTTGGAAACCATTCGGCATCTGGCATGGAAAAAGAGGGCACATACGCCTGGTCCCCTTTGTCACCAATGACTCCTGCATAGTCCCAAACGCTGGACCAGAAATCTCCCAAATGAGAAGTAGACCAGAGATGGAGGCGTTCGTATGGAAAAAGCGGCTGATCAGTGAAATCAGCAAAAGCTTTGATGTGAGAGTTTTCAATGCGTTCCTTTGAAGGCTCCCATAAAAAGGAGGAACGCTTCGGTGTAGTCAATATCGTCATGAATGATTATCCTTTCTTTTTACGATTTAGGCACTTCAATAAGGACCGCCATACCTTGCCCGCCGCCACCGCATAGGGAGGCGATGCCTTTTCCTCCACCGCGTCTTTTCAGTTCATGGGCGAGCGTGAGAACAAGGCGGAATCCTGTGCCGCCAAGCGGGTGGCCTAGAGCAATGGCGCCGCCGTTTACGTTTACGCGGCTGTAATCGATCTCCAGCTCCCGGCAGCTTGCAATGACGACGCTGGAGAAGGCTTCATTGATTTCATATAAATCGATATCCTCTGTTGTGAGGTTATGTTTATCTAAAACTTGCTTAATCGCCTTGGAAGGCTTTGTCTGTAAGCTCGTATCCGGACCGGCGACTTCGGCCCAGTCCACGATTTCAGCTAATGGTGAGCGGCCAAGCTCCTTGGCCTTTTGTTCCGTTGTTACGATTCCTATGCTTGCTCCATCCGTCATTTGTGAAGCATTTCCTGCTGTGATTGTTCCATCTTGTGAAAAAGCAGGGGATAAAGATTCAAGCTTTTCAGCAGTTGTATTGGCGCGGACACCTTCGTCTTGATCCAATATGTTGGATAGAGGGCTGATTTCATCGTTTAGTGATCCGTTCTTTTGCGCTTCAGCAGCCCTTTGCTGAGAAAGAGCGGCGAATTCATCCTGATCCTCACGATTGATGTCAAAGCTGCGGTTTTTCTCATCGGTCAGGGCACCCATTGAAACATC
Source organism: Halobacillus andaensis (assembly GCF_014636475.1). GTDB lineage: Bacteria > Bacillota > Bacilli > Bacillales > Halobacillaceae > Halobacillus_A > Halobacillus_A andaensis. Next base: position 592,242 of record NZ_BMEL01000003.1, on the reverse strand, counting down.
CGTCAGTGAGCACCATAAGCCGTCATTGAGCAGCGTATCTTTAAGCTGGGCATGCCCAATACTTGAGGACATTCGCACGGGAGCCGTGTGAGGAGCATTCGTCATGGAATCGAAACCGCCTACTATGTAGAGTTCACCTTCGTTTAGTTGTAAGCGCCGGGAAGCATCAGCAATCGTTGCAATTCCCCCCAGACAAACATTATTTAGCGTAATGGCCGGTGTAGCAGGATCTATCCCCGCCTTAAAAGCGACCTGACGGGCAGGGTTTTGCCCCTGTCCTGCCTGGATCACTTGAGCGAGCAGTACCCCGTCGGCCTGCTTAGCCTCTGGGTGTTTTTCGACTAATGAAGTTAGTGCTTCTTTTCCTAAATCAGTTGCTGACAGTTTTCTTAACGCACCCTTCCACTTTCCAAAAGGGGTACGGGTTCCATCTAAAAGAACAGTTTTCATTTGATTTCTCTCCTTTTCATAGAAAAAGCTCTCTTCAAAGATAAGAAGAGAGCTTCATTCTCTTCTTATCTTCCAGGATCTCTCCTGCAGGAATTAGCACCTTTTCAAGCGGTTGCCTGATGGTTGCCGGGCATCAACGGGCCAGTCCCTCTGCCTCTCTAGATAAGAACATCGTATGTAATTAAAAAACCTCTCTATTTTTTAAAAAATAGAGAGGTTCAAGAGATGTATTATTCTCTTATCTTCCTGAGCAATTGCTCAGTAGGATTTGGCACCGTGCTATATAAATAGCGGTTGCCGGGCTTCGCAGGGCCAGTCCCTCCACCTCTCTGGATAAGAATTCGTCGTTTATTAAGTTACCTGTGATCTTAGCAATTAAACTCGTACGTGTCAATGCATTTTCATGAAATATCCGAAAATTAGTTTAATTGTCCTCTCAAAGAGGACGGTAAGAATCCTTTCACGTTATCAGTGGACAGAGTGGTTCAAAAGTATGAAAATAAAAGTAAAACCTACAGGAAGGATCGATTCATACAATGAGCAGTGAAACGGGCAGAGGATATGTTGAAGTCACAAAAATAGAAGAGATCGGTGAAGGGATGAGAGTCTGTTTGGATTTTATCGATATTTTACATCCTTCAGACGGACTATATCTTGGAAACACAGGACACGGCTATCTAAAGGTCCTGGCCGAAAACCGCGAATCTAAAGATTATCCCGCTCGTCCTTTTCGCATCAATTGCGGAGCGTTTCACCAATACTTGCATCAATCCGAGAAGACCTATTACCTTCATGAATTAACACCAGGTGAGAAGTTAGTACTTTCGGGTAAAGAAGTAGAGCGTGAAATTGCGATTGGACGAGTGAAAATTGAGAAACGTCCATTTGTAAGAGTAGAGTGTAGAAACGGAGATGGAACGATTTCAGCCACTTTGCAAAAATCCTCCAGCGTTTATTTGATGGAAGAAAGCGAAGGGGAACTATCGATATTGGATCTAAAAGAAGGACAAAAAGTGCTGGGGCTGATGGACAAGCCAGGACGTCACTTAGGTCAGCAAATTGATGAAGAGATTGTTGAAAAATAGGTGAAGGTGCCTCTCCTTTGATGCTTTTCTGTGAATGTGCGAGGATTTAGGGTAAATAATAGGGACAGAGTAAAATGAGGTGATCATGATGAAGAAACCAAATGTAGATGAATATTTGCAAGAAGGAATATACGGCAGTCGACAAACAAAACCAGGCGAACGAAAAAGGTATCTGGGTACTCTCCGTGAGCGTGTAATTCTCGTATTAACGAAAGGCCAAGTAATGCAGGAAGTCGGGATTGAAGAATTATCTCAGGAAATGAAACAGCATAAGGATGCCCAGTTGTTGTTGAATGGAGAAGTCAGCTATCGTTTTCGTAAACCCTATCGACAATTGGCTGACCAACACTCTATTCATCACACCGAAGTTTCCAATCAGGAGTCGGAGACTGATATAGGAGCTATCCTTTACGTGGATTATGCGATAGAAAAAGAAAACATCCACGTGGAAACGAAGGAAGAACCTAAAGAAGAAAATGAGGAAAGCAGCGGAGTGAAAGGGTTTCTGAAGTCGCTGTTTAAAAATTCAAATTGATGTAAGGTTTGGCCAGGATTTTTTTGAAGGGTATAGTCCTTAAGTATCAATAGGTGAAAAATTGAAGTTTTTAATAGACTGAGGATGACAAATAAGGTAAAGTAAATACCAAATCATTTCCAAAATTTAATAGTGATTCACTAGGGGTGCCTTTACTTAAGGGCTGAGATCAAAGTACAACTTTGGGACTCTTTGAACCTGAACTGGCTTTAATACCAGCGGAGGAAAGTGACCGAACGACTGACGTAATATAGAGCGATCTATATTCTACATGCATTTCCATCAAAGACATGCCACTTTCCTATCCAGGAGAGTGGCATTTTTTATGTCTAAATTGAAGGAGGAATGTGATGAGACTTACTGCAGTGACTAATGGTCAATTGGACGAAACTCGCTTAAGAAAGGTGTTGAAAGAGATTACGCCGTTTGTTGATGCCATTTTAGTAAGGGAAAAGCAAAAACCTCCTCAAGAATACCTGGCGTTAGTAAAAGCATTAATAGCTGATGGGATCCCCAAGGAGAAACTATGGATTCACAGTCGCACAGATATTGCCTGTATGACGGGTGTTCATCATCTTCACCTCCCTGAAAAAGGTGTGACGGTCAGGGAGGTGAAGGAGTCCTATCCATTTTTAAAAGTAGGACAGGCTGTCCATTCTTTATCGGCCGCGAAACAAGCGGAGGAAGAGGGAGCAGATTATGTCATGTTCGGTCACATTTTTCCTACGGATAGTAAAAAAGGGAGGAAGGCGAGAGGAGTGGAAGAACTGAAGGAGGTGACTTCTACTCTTTGCATCCCGGTGATCGCCATTGGAGGCATTACGATTGAGAGAATGAAGGATTTACATGCAGCACATGCGAAAGGAGCGGCTGTGATGTCTGGAATTATCAATGCAGCTGCCCCTGCTGAAGCGGTTCGACAGTATCAAAAGGAGGCTAAGGCTTGAAGAACAACCACTACGATGTGTTGATTATTGGCGGAGGTATTATCGGTCATTCGATTTCTTATTATTTAAATAAAAGCGGCGTTCACGCAGCTGTTGTTGAGAAACAGGCGAGCGGAGGAAAAGCCACACGGGCTGCAGCGGGTATGCTGGGGGTTCATACGGAAAACGAAGGAGTCGGAGAGTACCACCAATTTTGTGAAAAGAGCAGAGATATGTACGCTGGTTTAGATCAAGAATTACGGAAACTTACGTCTATTGATATCGGTCTTTCACACTTTGGAATGTTGGAAATCGCTGTTCAAGACGAGGAGAAGGAAGCGTTACTTTTGAAAAAATCGGCTTTTCCAAACCTGGAATGGCTGGACACTCCAAGAGATCGAATCTCTTCTCTTTCGAACAAAGCATTAGGCGCGCTTTTTATGAAAGATGATGGTCACGTCGAGCCGCGTCAAGTTTGCGAAGCTTTTAAACGAGCGGCGTTACTGTGTGGCGGGAACTTGCTGGAGGACCGTACCGTCTTAGGTTTTGAAAATAATCAAGGAAGCTTCATGGTTAAACTAGATAGCCGCTCACTTACAGCCGAGCATGTTGTCGTCGCTTCAGGCGCGGAAAGCGGACGGTGGTTTGAAACGACAGGCCTGCAAAATCCTATCGTTCCAACGAAAGGCGAATGCTTTTCAATAAAATTACGAGAAAACTACTTTAATGAAGTTTTATTTTTCCGCGATTTCTATGTCGTTCCGAAGCCGGATGGACGCTGCATCATTGGGGCTACCTCGAAGCTTGACGACCAAACTACAGATACGTCAGTGGGTGGTCTATCCGATCTAATGAACCGTCTGTTTTCCTTTTTCCCGGAGTGGAAGGATGCTGCTCTTCAAGACTTCTGGTCTGGGGTCCGACCAGGGACGAAAGACGGTGTTCCGGTTATAGGGGAGCATCCTTCCATTTCGAAGCTTTATTTTGCGACGGGACACTACCGAAATGGCATCTTATTAGCTCCGGCTACAGGACAACTGATCGAAAACCTGATCGCAAAGAAACAGGTCGAGCCTTCGATTCAGGAGCTGTTTTCCCCAAGCCGGTTAGCTGAGGAAGGAGAGGTGACCTATGAATATTCAACTTAACGGCCGTTCGATTGATTTTCCAAAAGAAGAGGCGACGATTGCTGAGCTGCTGGAAAGCTATCGCATTCAGAAGAAGATTTCCGTCGTGGAGCATAACAAAGAAATAGTGAAAAAAACAGACTATGAACGGACGAAACTAGCCGACGGTGACCATTTGGAAATCGTCCACTTTGTAGGAGGAGGATAAGAAATGTTGAAAATTGGAGAGCACATCTTTCAGTCACGCTTAATGCTGGGGACAGGCAAATACCCGAGTTTCGCCAGTCAAAAAGAAGCGGTGAATATATCTGGCACTGAGGTTTTAACGTTTGCGGTCCGAAGAATGGATATTTTTGATTCGAATGAACCGAATTTGTTAGAAGAGCTTGATCTGCAAAAATATTCCCTGCTCCCAAATACAGCAGGAGCGAAAACGGCGGAGGAAGCGGTTAGAATTGCCCGTTTAGCCAAAGCTTCGGAACTATGCGACATGATTAAAGTGGAGGTGATCGGCTGTGATAAGACGCTGCTGCCGGATCCTTTTGAAACGATGAAAGCGTCAGTTCAGCTGCTGGAAGAAGGGTTCACCGTCCTTACGTATACGTCCGATGATGTGGTCCTCGCGAGACGTTTAGAAGAGGAGGGCGTCCATGCAATTATGCCGGGAGCTTCTCCAATCGGTTCCGGGCAGGGGATTGTAAACCCGCTGAATCTTCAGTTTATTATAGAGCAATCGAACATCCCTGTGATTGTAGATGCGGGAATCGGCTCGCCTAGTGATGCTTCCTATGCGATGGAACTTGGCGCCGACGGAATTTTATTAAATACGGCAGTTTCCGGAGCTGAGGATCCTGTAAAAATGGCTGAAGCGATGAAGTTAGCAATTGAGTCCGGCCGCTTAGGCTATGAAGCGGGCCGAATTCCAAGGAAAACATACGCGTCCAAAAGCAGTCCGGAAAGCGGGGTGATCGGCTGATGTCAGATCGCTATTCCCGCCAGGAACGCTTTGCTCCAATCGGCCGTGAAGGCCAGGATCAACTTTCTCAAAAACACGTATTCATTGTCGGCGCGGGAGCCTTAGGAAGTGCAAATGCCGAAATGCTGGCGCGAGCCGGTGCCGGGAAAATCACCATCATCGACCGTGATTACATCGAATGGAGCAACCTTGGCCGCCAGCAGCTTTATACAGAAGAAGATGCGGCATCTTTACGAACGAAAGCGTCAGCAGCTGAACAACACTTGCGCGCGATCAACTCCGAGATTGAAATTCACGGCATTGCTCAGGAATTTGAAGCGGAAACGGCTGAGACATTGGTCGAGGGGGCGGATTTTCTAATCGACGGTACCGATAATTTTCAGACGCGTTTCGTCATTAATGACGTTGCAGCAAAATTAAAGGTGCCGTGGGTGTATGGCGGATGTTTGAAAAGCTATGGGATTGTTCTTCCTATTGTTCCAGGAAAAACACCCTGTTTACACTGTCTTATCGACCACTTGCCGCAGGAAGGAGGCACGTGCGATACCGTAGGAATCATTGGACCGGCTGTCCAAATGACAGCCGCTTATCAAACAGCAGAATGCTTGAAGTTTCTCACTGGTCACGCGATGTCTGAAGAGATGATTTATGTAGATGTGTGGGGACGTGAGTATTCTTCCATTAATGTAAGCAAGCTACTCGATGCAGAATGTTCTTCCTGCTCAAGTGATGCAATCTATCCTTATTTAAAAAAGGAAAAAGGTTTAAGGACAGCCATGCTCTGCGGAAGAAATACCGTTCAAGTTAGACCCGATCAATTATCGAGACTGTCTCTATCGGAATTAAGAAGTCACTTAAAACCTTTGACTGAAAGGATTAAAGAAAATGGTGAATTGCTCATGTTTCATGTCGAGGACGTACGGTTTGTTGTGTTCAAAGACGGACGAACGTTGATTCATGGAACGGAAGATGTGCAGGAAGCGAAGAAGTTGTACCAGCGATACATCGGTGCTTGACTTTTGGCGTTTAAGAAAAACATTAGAACCACTTTTCCACTTTATTTTTAGTTATAGATAGGGAGAAGGGTTTATAGGGGGTACGGGTGAACAATCAACTTTGGATCAATAGATCACGGATTCTGGTATTCTAGTGTTAAAACAAGTGAAGGAAGTGGTCCTATGGCTGCTAAGAAAGTTGTAATGATCGGTGACAGCATTACAGACGCTCATAGATTAAATGACCCAGAAGGAATAGGAGAAGGTTACGTGCGAACCCTGCGGGACTATTACATCACGGATCATCCCGAAGCAGAGGTTCAGTTCGTGAATAAGGGAGTATCCGGAGACCGCATCACAGATCTTGAAGAACGGTGGGACCGAGACATCATTAAGGAAAAACCGGACTGGGTTTCGATATCCATTGGCATCAATGACGTGTGGCGGCAGCTGGATCATCCGGGGATGGAGCAGGTGGACCCTGACCAGTTTTCATCCATTTATCGCAGGCTGTTGGAGCGGACTGTCGAGGAAACAGGAAGTAATCTCATCTTGATGCAGCCGACAATTATTGAAGAAGACCTGGTGTCTCGGGGGAATCAAATGCTCACGCATTATGTCAAAATTGTTAATCAGCTGGCTGAGAAATATCAAGCGATTCTCGTGCCGGCTCATGAAGCTTTTATTGAGCATTTGGAAAGAAATCAACAACCAAGCTTAACGACGGATGGCGTCCATATGACATCGACTGGGAATATGCTGATGGCTAAGGCTTGGATTCAAGCAGTTAGGGACACCATTGTTTAACCTTGTCTAAATAACCTCTCTTAAACAGTATATCCATTTGTTTAGGAGGGGATGTTTTTATGCAATAAAGCTAGAGGGAATCTATAGTGCATAAAGAATATGTAAATTAAGGAAGTGATTGAGTTTATAACCTGAAAAGCGAGGGTGATACTTTTGATAACAAAGGCGAAAGCGTATGGATCATTTGTTAAAGAGGGAGACCATGTTCATCGAAAGTCGGCTTATTTGCAGTGGGGTAAGTCCGAACAGTCATTAGGGGCATGCTTGTTGTTAAACCCCGGGGCTGCTGGGCTTGAAACAGAAGTAGAAGTGTCTTTGGGAGAAGCGGAAGCGGCAGATGGTCCTATTCGTGCTGAGGATCCTACCATCAGGCAGCTTGTTAAAATAGTAGAAAAGATTTATGAGAATAAGAGTGATTTATCGGGAAGATTCCACATATATAACCTCTTTAGCCTACGAAATTCATCCGCTCCTCATGCTGTAAGTTTATTTGAAGAGCTTGTAAACAACGGAGAGTATGATTATACTCGTTCACTTGTTTCTAAAAGTGAACTGCAGCTCCATCCTTGGCTGCTACTAGGCTGGGGACTTAATCAAAACAAGAATTGGAAGAACCTGAAGCTGGTGAAAAACGAATGGTTCCATTTAATTGAAGCATCTGGTATCCCTACGGTCGGTATTCAACACGAAAAAAGCGGCGAGTACTACCATCCATGTCCCCGGCTTTATGAGAAAAGACATGAAATGGTTAATAAGATAGTGAAACAGTATCGGAAACGTGTTTCAAAGAAAAAGGGAAGTCAGCTATTAATAGAGAAGTATGTGAACTATCAGGAGAATACCCTTAATGAACATATTCTCACGAGTTCTCCTTCACTCCTCTCCTACATGAACAAAGGAGGGAGAATACAGTGGCATTCTCCCTTAAAAGAGAAGTTCCACGAATACCGCAATGATTTTCTTGAATTAGATGATGAATGGAAAAAGAATGTAGATCAACTCGGAAAGTACTGGCCCAACCGGGGGCCGAGCTGGGATGCCGCTGCTACAATCCAGGGGGACAAAAAGGGGTTGCTATTAGTGGAAGCCAAGGCTCATATACATGAGATGAAATCTAAAATCCAAGCAAAAGACCCGTCAAGCATCGATTTAATCAAGCGAACGCTCGAAGATACACAGGTGAGCATAGACTCTCATGCCTCTCAGGATATTTGGTTGAACAAATATTATCAATTATCAAACAGGATGGCTTATTTGTATATTTTAAACGAGAAGCTACAAATCCCCACCTGGCTGGTACTTGTAAATTTTGTAGATGACTACACGCATAAATCTACTTCGATTGAGAAGTGGATTCAACATTATCAGTGCGTCTTTGCTGAAATGGATATTAAGCCTTCAACTCGTTTATTGAACCGTCTGATCACTATCTTTCCTCGTCCGAATAAGCTTTAACGTTAATTTTTAATTGTGTATCGTCCTTCTTGTTTAAACCAACGATGCTTTGATTTTTACACGTATTCCCTTGCTTAATCGCCTGCGATCTCCACCAGATAAATTTAAGGTGAGTGGGGTGAAACAGGTATAACTGTTTGGCTGGTTGAACAAACCTTAAATGATCATTTCGGTTCGCTACAGCCTCACCTCTTGTTACTCCATTAGAAGTATATTTCTTACCAAAAAAATCAACGTAGATTAGTATGAATTCTGCCCCTTCATCCCAGTAGGTTCCTTTATTAATCGTGAACTCAATAATGTCATTGACATCAATTTCCCGAACGGGCCTTGAGAGGAAGTAGTTTTGTCTTCCAGATTCATCTTTTTCACGGAGTAATAGAAAAGCATCATTACACCTTCCATTACCAATGTTTTTAACCGTGACTTTAAATGTGTTTTTCTCTTTTGTAACACGGTATTTTCTGTTTTGAACAGCGATTATCGGGGCATGACTTGCTCGGTAATTCAGTCTGGATAACATAAAGGTGATCACGGAAATTATTAGTAGCAGTAAACTAATAATATCTGAGGGACCGAGTGTAAAGTTCATATAAGTCCTCCTCCATTTCTATTATTTAACACCTTCCACATTTAAAACAAAAATCCTTTAATTTTTATATAGTTATACCTTCCTATAATCGCTTGAGCGCTCGCGTTGGGACGCTCTATTTCTATGAATACAGAAACCATTCCGATCCTTCAAATTAACTAATTGTGAAAAATTTCAGAAAATATATTGTAATCGCTTTCACGATTCGCTATAATTTTTGTTGAAACGTTTCAATAAACTATTAATAGTAGCCGTGAGGTCAGAGAAGAGGGAAAAGCTTGTCCACGTTAAAAGATGTTGCAAAGAAAGCGAAAGTAAGCGTAGCCACCGCCTCCTATGTCATGAATGGGAGTGAGTTGATTACTAAACCGACAAAGGATAAGGTGCTGTTGGCTGCTAAAGAACTTGGCTATCGTCCAAATGGAAATGCCAAAAACTTAAAGAAAAACAAGACGAATATTATTGGCCTCTTCTTGAGTGGGTTTACGGGTCCTTTCTTTAATGAGCTGTTGGAAGGTATTCAAGATACGGTCATTAAGAGAGGGTACGAGATGGTCGTATGTGCGTCGGATGATAAGCATCGTTTACTGTTGGAGCGTTATGTGGATGGGGCCATTATTCTTAACTTCCATATCAGCAATGAATTGTTGAATGGTCTGGCCAGTGACAAGTTTCCGATTGTTGTATTAGACCGGGAATTAGTGAATCCGCATGTAAAGCAGATGTTGTTACCGAATAAGCTTGGTATGGACTATACGGTTAACCATTTAGTGGAAAAAGGGCATAAGCGGATAGGGTTTATCGCCGGTTCTAAGGAGTCCTTTGATGGAGAGAGCCGCTTAGAGGGATTTAAAGAATCGCTCGCTGATCATGGGTTGAGTTTTAATGAGTCAGATTTGATACGTGCGGACTTCACGGAAATTAGCGCCCTGCTCAGTATGAACAAGTTCCTCGAAGCAAATGAAGAATTCCCTACGGCTTTTGTATCGGCTAACGATGAAATGGCGATGGGGGCGATCAAGGCTGTCCAGCAGAGGGGATTAAAGGTTCCGGAGGATATTGCATTTGTTGGATTTGATGATATTGATTTATCTCGATACGTCCAGCCGGCCTTAACAACAGTACGCGTGGAGAAAAAACGGTGGGGGCAAATGGCAGCAGAAACACTATTCGATATGTTGGAAAAGAACACCGATCCAAAAGAGCTGGAGATCCCTATTGAATTTGTTCCACGTCAATCAAGCTAGGGGGAATGAAAAAATTCAAGTAAAAGATGAAAAGGTTATCATTAATGGTAAAGAAACCGTGCTTTTTGGTGCAGAGCTGCATTATTTTCGTATTCCTAGAGATGATTGGAGAGCACGTATCCGCCAGGTGAAGGATGCGGGCATTAATATGATCAGCACCTATGTACCGTGGATGTTTCATGAATACGAGGAAGGATCCATCGATTTGACAGGAGAGACGAGGGGTGAGCGTGATTTTCAAGGCTTCTTACAGTTGGTGGCTGAAGAGGACATGTACTGTTTAGTCCGACCCGGCCCTTATGTGATGGCAGAGATTGTTGATCATGGGGTGCCGCCCTGGTTAATTGACGATTATCCGGAAGTCCTGGCGCTAACGGAGAAGGGGCAGAGCCACCCGACGAGAGTAGTCAGCTACATGCACCCGACTTTTTTAGAAAAAGTGGAGAGCTGGTATCACTCGGTCTGCGCTGTGATTGAGCCGTTTCAAATCGCTCACGGCGGTCCTGTTATTATGTTTCAGCTCGATAATGAAGTTGGAATGTTTCACTGGGTGACCAATGAAGGTGATTATAATAACGTAACAAAGCAGCAATTTGAGCAATACTTAGAAGAAAAAGAGGTCGGCATCGAGGATCCTATAAGGTACATGAAAGAGCACGCGGGAGAACCGCCGGCGGAAGAGTTGAAACACGAATACTACCTGTTTATGCGTAAGCATTATCGCTTTTATCTCGAGCATTTAAAAGAATTGGCTCAGCGAAAAGGGATTTCGGTTCCTTTTATTATTAATATTCACGGCTTTCATACGATAGACTTTTTAAAAAGAGGAACGCGTTACCCTATCGGCATCGCGCAGCTGATGGAAGCGGCAAAAATGGATGACACGCTTGTCGCAGGAGACTACTACATTGGCAATATTGAATTCGATAACTACGTCGATATCGTCCTCGCCAATTCGTTTACAAAAGCCATTCAATCACCGGACCATCCCTTGTTTTCAGCTGAATTCCAAGGAGGATCGGCTTCCGATAAGCCCAGACTTCAGCCAAGTACATTCGACTTGACGACACGTCTCTGTTTCGCGAATGGAATGAATGCTGTGAACTACTACATGTTTGTTGGTGGGGAAAACTATGAAAATATTGGCTTAAATGGCAGAAGGCATGAGTGGCAGGCGCCGTTGACTGCTTCTGGTGAAAAGAAGCCCCACTTTGATGTGATTCAGCATTTAGGACAAATGTATCGAACTTTTGAAGAACCCCTTATGAATGCTAAGCAGACGACCCAGACGTGTGTTGCTTTTTACCCGGATTACTACACAACGGAATATAGTAACCTTTTTTCTTCACCTTTAATTGAAACGTTTCAATTTGAAAGGGATTTAAACATCTATAATGGCGTTGCTAAAGGGTTAAGAGTGAATCGAATCGTTTATGACAGCTTAAATATTCAAGACCACAACCGGATCAATGTGGAGGAAGTTCCGACACTGTGGATGTTTTCTATGAAATGGATGGACAGGCACGTTCAGCAAAAGCTGGTTGATTATTTAGAAGACGGGGGTCAACTTGTACTATTCCCTTCGATTCCAACAAAGGATCTAAATGATAACGAATGCACCCTGCTGAAAGATTACATTGGTGTGGGCTTAAATGGAAGAAAGCAAGGTTTTGTAACGGTTGGGGACATAGACAGTGTTCAGACGAAATACATGGAAACATTTGATGTAAAAGACGGGGCGTTCGCCTGGTCGGAAGACGAACGAAAAGATGTTGCAGCCTTTGAAAAAAGACTTGGTCAAGGGAAGTTGATTGTTTTTGGTGTCGGACTGGAGCTTGATTTTAATTATAAATATGAGGTGATTCGCCATCTGGCTGAGAAGGCTGGTGTATATAGTGAGTTTACCTTACAACAGGAATTAGACGTTTCCGTACGAGCGGTTAATGAGAACAGTTACTTTCTTTTTCTTCACAATTTTGATGAATATGAGAAGGTGACTCCAGTTGCGAGGGACAAACAGCTATTGTTTGATGGAACATCCATCACGGTGCCGGGAAAAAGCGGCCTAATGCTGCCGGTTAACATTCCGATTGCAGATGGGGTAATGATCTCGTATGCAACGGCTGAAATCTACGGGTTAGAAGAATCTGCTGATTCTTTATCTATGACAGTGAAACTAAAACAGGCAAAAGACGTGCTTGTTATTGAAACGTTTAAATGGAAGCCTGTTGAATCTCCGGGTGTGAAAGTTGAAAGAGTCTCGGACGAACGGTATAAGGTGGATTTGCTTCGCTCTTTAGAAAATGAAATAACGATAGACTTTGTGAAATGTAATTAACCGTCCTTGATTTTAAAAAATAATAGAAGAGGTGTATGTGATGAAAAAATGGTTGGCTGTAGTTACGTTGTTTGCGATCTTTTCCCTTCTGGCTGCTTGCTCGAATGACTCGTCCTCAGAGGGAGAAGAAGACTCTGGCAGTAATGAAGATGGTGACGGAGTAACCATCACCATTGCGAGCTGGGCTTTTGGTTCAGAAGGGGAAACGAACCTGGACCGAATGATGATTGATGCTTTTATGGAAGAGCATCCTGACATCAATGTTGAGATTGATGAATCGATTAGTGATCCATGGGAGGAATCACTGGCTTCAGCAGCGAGCGGAGGAGAAATGCCGGATGTATTTTCAATCGCTCACGTTCCAACAGGTATTGCCAATGACTGGATGATGGATGTCAGCGAATTTGTAGAAGAAGATGAGGAATATGACCTTCTGCCTGAAACGGTAAGAGAAGCCATCACTTACAGCGATAGTGTGTATTCTGTTCCTTCTTCCCAGAATATCCTTGGCTATTTCGTGAATGAAGATCTATACGAACAGGCTAACCTTGATGTTCCGAGTCTTGGAATGAGTATTGATGAATTTGAAACAGCTGTCAGCGATATTACCAACGTAAATCAGGGAGTGATTGGCCTGAACGAGGCGAATGCGATTCCTGAATGGTACCCGGCTTCTGCAAGTGACGAGCTGGGCTGGTATACCTTTAATGATGGATTCTCTTTAGATAGCAATGAGTTTATTAGTGGAATCGATCTGGCTAATAACATCAATACAAATGGATATGCATACGCAACGTTATCAGAAGATGAAATGGCTAATTTCAATGGAGAAGATGCGAATGAAGTGTGGATGAACAATGGAATTGGAATCAGATGGGACGGCACATGGGCGATTGGCGGTTATGAGCAAAATGCGGACTTTGAATGGGACTTTATCGGCATCCCTGGAGATCGCACGGTTATTACTCATGACTTCTATGGTCTTTCCAGCTCGACTGACCATCCTGAAGAAGCGTATGAACTAGCTAAATGGATGGGATTCGGTAAGGACGGCTATATGAAACGTATGGAACTTGCTGATGAAGAGGAAGATGTCAGCTTATCCGGCGTACCGTTAATTACGGATGAAGAAGTTTTGGATGCCTACTTTGAAAGAGTGGATGTTCCAGGTCTCGAGGAAGCGTACGAAAATATTGAAAATGCGGTGGTAGAACCATTTAAGACCACTCCGGGATATGGACAAGCCCGCTGGGAAGCGCCTACTGGCGTATCAGTTGGTGACGAGTCCAATGCCACAATGGGACAGCTGATCGATGCCAGTGTATCAGGTCAGGAGAATATTGAAAACTACGCGAGTCAAATTAATGATCTAGCCAATCAGAAGTATGAAGAAGAGCTTGAAGCAATCGGAGAGTAAAGTTTGAAAAAGTTGAGGAGGTAACATCATGAATTCTAAAGTGCTGTTATGGTCGCTAATAATCCTATTTCTTATTCCTCAGCCGGCTGCTCAAGCAAACGGTGATGATGAAGTGGATGTTGATGAGCGGATCGAAGAACAGAGTTATCACCTCGAACTCAACGAATGGAAGGAGCAAGGTCTGGACAGCCCTGCTGATTTTAAGCAGGCTGTCCCGCCTTCTTCATTTACAGAAAGTAATGATGATGAATTATTGTCTTCATCGGAGAGCCAGGGTTATGGGGATCGCGTATTCTATTGGCGTAATCAAGAGTCATTAACGGTTGAAGTCGAGGTCGAAGAAGAAGGTTTATATGAAATTGGGTTTGATTATTTGCCTCAAGGTGATTTGATCATGCCAATAGAGGGTGCAATTCAAGTAAACGGTGAGTATCCTTATGCAGAAAGTAGACAAATTGAATTCCCGAGCAAATGGAAGAATGAATCAGAAGATTTTGAAACGGATCGTTCTGGAAATGAAATCATACCAGAACAAGAGCCGATTGAAGAATGGTCGCATGTAAAAGCTGAAGATTCTACATATATGTACAAGCGTCCGCTTCAATTCCATTTAGAGGAAGGGCAAAATACGATTACGCTGCAAAATTTAAGAGGGGAAATGCTGGTGGGAGATTTACACGTTACGTCTCCGGCACAAATCCCAGAATATGAAAGCTATGTAGGGGAATATCCAGATGCAGAGCAGCAAGACGAGCTTAAGACGTTTGAAGCCGAACATCCTTCGGAGAAAAACAGTTCTTATATAAGACCTTCCGCTACGGAAGACCCTTCTGTTCATCCCTACGATCGAAAGCAACTTCTGTTAAATACGTTAGGCGGTGATTCATGGAGTGAACCAGGTCAAACGGTCAGCTGGGAGGTCGAAGCAGAAGAAGCCGGATTTTACCAATTAACCTTTAAAACGATGCAGGATAATGAGTCGGAATCTCCTGTGTATCGGAAGGTGTTGATTAACGATCGTGTTCCATTTGAAGAAGTGGAGCAGTATCAGTTTGGTTTTAGTAAGGAATGGACGAACGAGACACTAAGCAGCGGTGAAGGAGATCCGTATCTCTTTTATTTAGAGGAAGGTAAAAACAAAGTAAGTTTGAAGGCAGACCCATCCCCTCACGCCAATGTATTATTTACGATTGATGAGGTCATGCAGGAGATTGATGAACTTTCTCTGTCGATTCGAAAGCTGGTCGGGAACCAACAAGGGTCCCGGGACTGGGATATTGAGGAATATATCCCAGGGATCGATGAACAGGTTCTTGCCTGGTCTGACAAACTGAATGAAGAAGTGGAGTATTTGCTGGATTTAAACGATGGGGAAGAGTCTACTGAAATCGCATCATTAAAAATCGCGATTGATAAATTAGAGAACTTAGCAGCCAACCCTGATGAAATTCCCAACCGACTTACGCAATTATCTACAGGATCTAACTCAGCTGCACAATTGCTTGGGGATATCTCAATGGATTTATCCGCTCAGCCGCTGTCACTCGACCGGTTCTATGTACACGGTGATACTGCTTTACCTGATGCGGAGGCAGGACTTTTTACGAAAACGAAAGATTCTGTGGCTAACTTCTTTCAATCCTTTACCCAGGATAACTTGGCAACAGCTGATGTGGATGATGACACGATCGAAGTCTGGGTGAATCGCCCGCGGCAATATGTGGAGCTTCTTCAGAATATGACCGATCAGAATTTCACTCCAGAAACAGGGATTAAAGTGAAATACTCGTTAATGCCGGATGAGCAGAAGCTGGTGTTAGCAAGTGCAGCTGATACACAGCCTGATTTAGCACTTGGAATAAGCAACTGGGTTCCTTACGAGTTAGCGATTCGAGGATCAGCTGTTGATTTAAGAGAATTCGATGATTTCGGTGAAGTAGGTCAGCAGTTCTCACCTGGAGCTTTCTTACCGTTAGTGATCGAAGATGGCGTATACGCGCTGCCTGAAACGCAGGATTTCTTCGTACAATTCTATCGGAAGGACATTGTAGAAGAGCTGGATATTCCTGTTCCAGATACGTGGGATGAAGTAACCGGCATTTTACCTGAACTGCAAAGGTATGGAATGAACTATTATACGCCGTTAGCCGAGGAATCTGCGTTTAAGCCGTTTCAGACGACTTCACCATTCATTTACCAGTTTGGCGGAAGTCTCTATGAAGAAGATGGCATTGGAACTACGATTGATGAAGAACAAGCTTTGGAAGGCATTCAATTTATGGCGGATTTAAGTACGATTTACAGCATGCCGCTTCAGGTTCCTAGATTTTATAACCACTTTAGGTATTCTACACTGCCGATTGGTGTTGCACCTTTTAGTACGTATGTCGAGCTTACTACAGCTGCACCTGAGATCTCAGGGTGGTGGGATATCACTCCTCAGCCTGGAGTCGAACAAGAAGATGGCACGGTGGAAAGGTGGGCCCCAGGATCCGGTCAGGCTTCAATGATTTTTGATAAAAGCGGTAAAAAGGACGACTCGTGGGAGCTGTTGAAATGGTGGATGTCCTCAGAAACGCAGACAGACTTCGCTGTTACGCTGCAAACCTTATTTGGTCCTGAATACATGTGGAACACGGCGAACCTGGATTCGTTTGAGCAGCTGCCTTTGCCGGAAGAACATAAAGAAGTCGTGCTTGAGCAGTGGGAGTATATGAAGGAAGTTCCGAAAACCCCTTACTCCTATATGGTCGAACGTGAGATTAGTAACGTGTGGAATAAGGTTGTATTTGATGGAGAAAATGCCCGAGCCTCTGTTGATGATAGTGTGATTTTAATTAACCGTGAAATGCGGAGAAAGCTTGAAGAATTCGATTACATGGATAACGGAGAAGTGGTCAAACCATACGAAATTCCAACGATCGAAAAGGTGGAAAGGTGGATGGAATCTAATGAATAACAGAGAACATTTAAGTACATCCATATTTCTCGCGCCTTATTTATTATTGTTCTCCATGTTTATTATTATCCCGGTGGCGATTGCCGTTGGTTTATCCTTTACGTATTTCAATACCATCGAATTTCCATCCTTCATAGGGCTGGCCAACTATGTCAATATCATTACTCAGGATAATACGTTCATGCAGTATGTCTTACCGAATACGCTGATCTTTTCCTTAATTGTAGGTCCTGGAGGATATATACTCGCTTTCTTATTAGCGTGGATGTTAGCTCAGATCTCAAAAGGTCCCCGTACGATTTTAGCTTTAATCCTTTTTTCGCCTTCAATGACCGCAGGTGTCGCTATGGGAGTTGTTTGGAAAATTATTTTCAGCGGGGATCAGACAGGTTATTTAAACAATCTATTAATCTCGATGGGGTTTATTACCGAGCCGATTCAGTTCCTTCAGTCTCCTCAATACTTAATGGTCATTATGATTCTAGTAACGTTATGGGGGAGCATGGGGGTAGGATTTCTTGCCATGCTGTCCGGGGTGCTGAATATTGATAAAGAAATCTATGAAGCGGCATATATAGACGGCATTCGAAATCGATTTCAAGAAATCATCTACATTACGATTCCTTCGATGAAGCCGCAAATGCTTTTTGGTGCCGTTATGGCGGTGGTAACCACGTTCCAGGCAGGCGCGATCGGGGTGGAGCTTTCCGGACAGAACCCTACCCCGCAAAATGCCGGACAGTTAATTGTCAATCACTTAGAGGATTTCGGGTTCATTCGATATGAAATGGGCTATGCGGCTGCATTGTCTGTACTGCTGCTGCTCTTCATTTATGGATTCTCACGAGTGGCTATGAAGCTATTTGCAGAAAAGGATTAATGGCTTACTAACTTACTAGGGGTGTGAACATGGCATCTTTTCATGGCACGAAAATCAATCCAGATAAGTTCCATAAAAGTCAATTGAAGTTTTATATCTTTCTTATACCGATGGCTTTGTTAATGCTCATTCCCATCGTATATATTTTCTCCCATGCATTTAAACCGATTGATGAGCTTTTTGCTTATCCGCCGCGTTTCTTTGTGCAGAAACCGACGCTGCAAAACTTCTACGATTTAGTAGGGAATACCAACGCCACCGGTGTACCGATGACGAGGTATCTTTTCAACAGTGTAGTCGTTACCGTCATTGTCGTTTTCTTAACCGTACTTATCAGCACCATGGCTGGATATGTATTTTCAAAAAAACAATTTAAATTTAAGAAAACGATATTTGAAATTAATACACTGGCTTTAATGTTTGTTCCAGCAGCCGTGGTCATTCCGCGCTATTTGCTAATTGATGAAGTGGGATTGCTTGATACATTTTTCGCCCACATTTTTCCGCTATTAGCTATGCCGGTCGGGCTGTTTCTCGTCAAACAATTCATTGACCAAATCCCAGATGAATTAATAGAAGCCGCAAAAATTGATGGAGCCAATGATTTTCTTATCTTCTTTAAAATCATCGTTCCTCTAGTGAAACCAGCCATTGCGACGATTTCTATTCTTGCTTTCCAGGCGGTATGGAACAATGCAGAAACGTCAACTTTATTTGTTGATGATGAAAACTTAAAGACATTTGCCTTTTTCATGTCCACGTTAGCCGCAGATACGGAAGGGAACTCTGTCGCAGGTCAAGGGATGGCAGCAGCTGCCTCATTGATTATGTTCGTGCCTAACTTGATTATATTCATCTTTATGCAGAGCAAAGTTATGAACACGATGGCACACTCTGGAATTAAGTAACGATTAGGAGGAAGGGAAATGAGGGGATTTATTACTGCTGTCATCTGCATTTGGTTAACCATATTGTTTCCCGCACTTTCCTCTGCTTCGGTTTCTGTTCCTTACCAGACAGAAACATTAACAGCTGATGGAAATGTTATTGAAACACAAACAGCCTACGCACCAATTGGGTTATTTGCTAAAGGGACGGAGATGATCAATCCTGAAGATATTTATATCAATCAGCAGGATCAAATCTATATGGCAGATTCAGGCACTTCAACGGTAACAAAATTTGATGAAGAGGGAAATGTTTTAGAGGTTTATGGTGAAGACGTGCTAAACCAGCCTTTAGGGGTTTACGCAAAAGAGAATGGGGATGTATACGTAGCCGACTATGGCAGTGAAAAAGTTTTGAAGTTCCAGGAAGATGGGGAACTCATTGAAGAATATGAAAGGCCGGATTCACCGTTGTTTGGAGCCAGTGCACCATTTAAACCGGAAAAAGTATCGGTAGACACACGCGGCAATATTTACATCATTGGTGAGAGTGCGACGAACGGCATTATTCAATTAAGTGAGGATGGCGCTTTTCTAGGATATTATGGAGCGAATACACTGGCACCATCAGTCGGCACGTTTCTTAATGACATGATAACGACGCAGCGTCAAAGGGCGAACCTCTTCATGAAAGAGCCGCCAGCCCCAGGAAATATATCCATAGATGATCAAGGGCTGGTGTATACAATTACCTCCGGAACAACATGGGAAGCTATTCGAAAGTTGAATATTGAAGGGGGAAATATATTACCTCCTGCGATGACAGAAGAAACGAACTTAGTCGACGTTGCGGTAGGATCGATTGGAAATATCTATACCGTTGGCAATGACGGCATTATTTATGAATATGACAGCTCGGGCAATTTACTGTTTTCCTTCGGTGGAAAAACGAACGCAAACAATCGTCTAGGGTTAACGATGCAGCCCTCCAGTATTGAAGTCGATGACGTAGGAAGGCTGTACGTAACGGATCGCGAGCAAGGGAACATTCAAGTGTATGAGCCGACAGAATTTACGACCGTGCTCCATCAAGGGTTAGCTCTTTTTGAAGAAGGCTATTACGTGCAGAGTGAAGATTACTGGAACGAAATCCTCCGGTTGAATTCCTCGTTCGGACTGGCCCATACAGCTAAAGGAGAAGCACTTTATAAACAGCAGGAATATGACGAAGCATTAGAAGAATTCGAACTAGCCAATGATAAAGATGGCTATTCTAACGCCTTCTGGGAGATTCGGTATCGCTGGATGGAAAATCATTTAGCCGGAGCTTTTATGATCATCATCGCGTTCTTTGTTTTTAGATACACGGTGAAATTTACGGATAAAAAGAAGAATATTCTCCAGCCTGTCAGAGACATTACGTCAAAAATCAAGCGCCAAAAGCTGGTCAATGAGCTGCTCTTTTTAACTCGGTTTATTAAAAGGCCGATCGATAGCATCTATTATTTGAAAAATGGAGAACGTGCTTCGATTTTATCAGCAAGTATCTTGTATCTCATTCTCGTTGTTGAATACTTACTAAGGATTTACTGGACAGGTTTTCTTTTCACAGATCGTGTATTAGAAAATGTAAACGTATTCTTTGAAGCCGGAGCTGTGCTTCTCCCTCTATTCTTGTTTATCGTCGTCAATTACTTAGTCAGTACGATTACAGACGGGGAAGGCAGGTTCAGGCACGTTTATATCGGAACGATTTATTCGTTAGCTCCGATTATACTATTCATACTTCCGATTACGCTGATTTCCAATGTTCTTACCTTTAATGAAGCGTTCATTTATACGTTCTCTATGCAGGTCATCATCGTTTGGTCAATCGTCATTTTATTTACGACGATCAAAGAAATTCACGATTATTCCTTCTGGGGAACGATACGGAACCTTCTCGTTACTCTGTTTGGCATGATCCTTACTATATTAGTGTTCTTTGTTCTTTATATATTGTTTGATCAATTGTATGACTTTGTCAGCTCGATCATTGAGGAGGTGATGTTACGTGTCTAAAAAGTGGAAGTGGATCATCCTCATATTGGTCTTACTGTTTCCTGTGCAGGCGATTGCAAATACGCTTTCTGACAGTGACCCTGATACAGATGTAAAAGAAGAGGAAGAGAAACGAGCGGATGAAATGCTGCGCTATCAGTCGAATCAATTCACTAAGCCCGAGAATGAGGAAGGGGCGGTAGAAGAGACGACGTTATCTGATGGCTATGAGCAGGTGGCGGAGAACGATCATCTGGCTCTATATGTAGAGGAGGAATCTCTTGCCCTGCAAATAGAGAATAAACAGACCGGGTATATATGGAATTCCGGTCTAACCAAAGATAAAGAATACAACCTAAATGAGACATGGTCAAACATGGCTCACTCAGCGGTCACGATCGATTACATTGATGGAGAAGATAAAACTTCTTCTGAAAGTATTCTTTCCAATGAATCACAAGTGTCCGTCACCGAGCAGGAAGATGGCTTTTCTGCCTCTATCGCATTTGAGGAAGCGGGCATTGCCATGCAGCTCGATGTTCGTTTAGATGACGACTCCATTGAGGTTCACGTCCCCCAAAGCGAAATCGAGGAGGAAGACAAAAAGCTTGCAACGATGCGTGTCTATCCATTTTTAGGGGCCACTGAAGGCACGGACATGGACGGCTATACTTTTATTCCTGATGGAAGCGGAGCACTTATGCGTTTTGATGAAAAGCAGCCATCCTCCATGGCGCCCTATCAAAGTGCCATCTATGGTGAGGATGAAGGGTTTAAACGAAGTGCTTCATCCGAAGAGGAGGTTCGCGTGAACGCTGCTCAGAAGATTACGATGCCGGTCTATGGAATGACGAATGGAGTGGATCAAAATGGTTACGTCACGATGATTGACGAAGGACAAACTTTTGCAGATATCATCGCCTATCCCTCCGGCATTGCTACTGATTTTCATTGGGTTACGGCTCAGTATAATTACCGCTATCAATATTATCAGCCGACGAGTCAGGATATGAGCGGATACAACGTGTATCAAGATGAAATGAATGCGTTTGACGTGAAGGAACGCATCACTTTCCTTCACGAGGAGGATGCGAACTACGTAGGGATGGCGAAAGCCTACCAGCATTATCTGCTGGATCGCGGCATGCTGTCGACAGGGGAAGATCAAGTCGATGTCCGGCTCGAATTTTTAGGTGGAGAAGCGAAAAGCGGGCTGCTGCGGGACTCCGTGCAGACGATGACAGAAGTGACGGATTTACCTGATTACGTGGATCGTCTGAATCAGCAGGGCGTTGACGATCTGCATGTCATTTATCGCGGCTGGACGGAAGGCGGCTATACCGGCACCCTGCCGGAGAAATTCCCGTTTGAGAATAAATTAGGAAGTGCCGGAGATTTTGAGCAGGTAAATGATTTCTTCGAAGAGAAAGAAATCCCTTTATCCTATTACACCGATTATACAAAAGCTTTCGAAGGAGCGTCTGGTTACTCAGGACAGAAGGACGTTGCAAGGAAAATCAATGCCGAAACGATTACAAGCGAGGGAGAAGCAGAGAACTTCTATTCTTTAAGCCCGTCGAAATCATTGGAAATGGCAGAAGAGGATCTTAATGAATATGAAGAGCGGGGGATGTCTCATCTAGCGGTGGACTCGAGCGCGAATATGCTGTTCTCAGACTTTACCAGCGATTCCCTTCGTCCGCAGGTAATCCAGATCTATCAGGAACTGTTTGAAACGTTAGAGACAAGTGTTGATTCTCTTTCTTTATACCAGCCGAATGACTACATGATAGCTCATGCGGACCGTTACCTGGATATCCCACTGTACTCGTCAAATTATAGTTTTGTAACGGATACCGTGCCGTTTCTGCAGATTGTATTAAAAGGCCATGTTCCTTATTACGCTTCCTTCTCAAACTTTCATAACAGCCCGGAGGACGAGCTTCTTCGTATGATTGAATATGGTGCTAATCCATCATTCTACTTAACGACAGCGGCTTCTCACCAGTTAATGCATACAGCATCAGAGGATCTATATACCTCACAGTTTGATAACTGGGAAAGCGAGATTATTGAGCAATATGAAACCTTAAAGGAAAGCTTAGGGAAAATGGAAGGAGAAACGATCACTTATCGTACCGTCCATGACTCTGATTTGGTGGAGGTTGGTTATTCCAACGGGAAAGCTATTTTGGTTAATTACAAGAATAAAGAAGTAAATAGAGAAGGAACGGAAGTGGAAGCCAAAGGCTATAAGGTAATCGACCGGGGGAATCAGTCATGAAACAACTATCATTAAAAAAGAAAAATAGTTTAATAGGTTTCACGTTTTTATCTCCCTGGATTATAGGGTTCCTTGTCTTTACGGCTTTTCCATTGTTTTATTCCTTATTCTTAAGTTTTCAAAAAGTAAAAATCACCCCGAATGGAATACAAACCGAGTATATTAACTTTGAGAACTATATCTATGCTTTTACCGTTGACTCGCAGTTCACGCAGGTTTTGCTCAGATTCCTACGCGAGCTCGTCATCTCCACACCGATCATTATTGTATTTTCACTTATCATTGCTTTGTTATTGAACCAGCCGATACGGATGAAAGGTTTCTTCCGAACGATTTTCTTTCTTCCCGTCATCATTGCCAGCGGACCTGTGATCACTGATTTAATGGAGCAGGACGTTACATCCATTCCATCGATTGAAGAATATGCGATTTTCGCAGCGTTATTATCGAGTACGGATGGATTTATTAACACGATTCTTCTGTACTTAATGGATAACCTGATTATCATTCTATGGTATTCAGGTGTACAAATATTAATCTTCTTAGCCGCTTTGCAGAAAACGGATCGGCAAATCTATGAAGCTGCTAAAATCGACGGGGCATCAAATTGGGAATGTTTCTGGAAGGTAACACTGCCTACGCTGTATCCGATGATTATTGTAAATTTGATCTATACAGTCGTTACGTATTCTATTTTTGCCTTAAACCCTGTGGTTGATCATATCCAGGGCAACATGTTCGAGATCTCTACAGGATTTGGCTATGCTTCAGCCCTGTCATGGTTATACTTTCTCGTCATTGCGATTGTATTAGCTCTCAGTGTGGGGCTCATGGCTGTAAGAGGAAACAAAAAGTACGGGTAAAGGGAGGAGGGATTATGCTGAATACGAAGCTGTCTCATGTTCAGAAAAGAAAATTAGACGATTACTCCACCAAAGCGAAAAGTTTTCTATTAGGGGTACAAGGGAATAATGGCTTTTTATTTAAGTTTTGTGTGTACGGGCTTTTAATCGTCATTGGATTTGTCTACTTATTCCCGATTATTTATATGAGTTCTTATAGTTTCAAATCATTGGAGGATTTATTGAATCCTTTAATCAGCTGGATACCATCCACCTTTTATGCAGAAAATTATGAGGTAGCCTACCGGGTACTGGACTTATTTCCTACCCTGGCGGAAACGTTGTATGTCACCGTCATTCCGTCACTTGCGCAGACGGCTGTAGCGGCAGTTATTGGCTATGGTTTTGCCAGGTTTGACTTTCCTTTTAAAAAAATAATGTTTGGGCTGGTGTTAATTACATTTATTATACCGCCGCAGGTTCTCTTAATCCCGCGGTATGTATTCTTTAATGAGCTTGAGCTGATTGGAAGTATTTTATCGTTTTTACTTCCGGCTTTGTTCGGCCAAGGATTAAACAGTGCGATTTTTATTCTGATCTTTTATCAGTTTTTCCGGATGATGCCTAAAGCTTTAGAAGAAGCCGCTCATTTAGACGGAGCAGGGAACTTCCGTATCTTTGTAACCATTGCTATTCCGATGGCGGTTCCGGCTATCATCATTTCATTCTTGTTTTCGTTTGTATGGTATTGGAATGAAACAGCTCTCGCCAGTTTGTATTTCGGTAATGAACTGACCACGCTGCCCATTGAATTAGGGAAGTTCAACGCGACCTTTGATCAAATGTATACGGGCGATACAGAGGCAGATAACATCAATGAAGGAATTAGTATGGCAGGCACGATGCTATCCATTCTTCCTTTACTGATCGTGTATTTCTTTACGCAGCGCTGGTTCGTCGAAGGGGTTGATCGATCAGGAATTACGGGTGAATAATCCGTATTCCTGTTTTGATCGCTCACTGCTTATAAGGTTAAAATTTTTTGTTCGTTGATTGAAACGTTTCAATGATTCGTAATCAAATGGATATATTTTTTACTGGAGGTATGAAAAGTGATGCTAACAAAAGATTCTACGATTAAATTGACTGCAGGGGATTATAGTTTTTCATTTTTAACAAGTGGGGACGTCTTAGAAGCTACTTATCAATCAATCATGATCAACCAATTAGTGGCCAACCCTGTTGATGGATCGTTAAACAACCTTTATTTACGTGTCCATCAAGAAAATCATATCAACGCCTACCCATTATTAGGTGTACATTCACAAAGTGAAGTGGCCTTCGGAGAGAACCATGTGATATGGAAAGGAACGGTCGATGGCATCAGCTATAACGTTACGTTCCATTTGACTGAGCAAGGGGTTTGGTTTTGGGATGTCGTTGTGGAAGGCCAGGAAGCGGTAATTGATGTGGTGTATGGGCAGGATATCGGAATAGCGGAAACAGGTGCGCTGAGAAATAACGAAGCCTACATATCTCAATATATTGACCATCAGATCTTTGAGCATGACCAGCGAGGGTATGTTGTCTGTTCACGTCAGAACCAGGAGCAATCGACCGGATTTCCGTATTTGCAGCAGGGTTCTTTAACTCGCGCCGCAGGCTATTCCACAGACGGCTTTCAATTCTTTGGCCAATCGTATAAAGAAACGAATCAGCCGGCCGTATTAGCTGAACGCTCACTTGCTAATGAAGTCTATCAATATGAGTTTGCCTTTACGGCTTTGCAATCAGAAAAAGTAAAATTAGCAGGACAAGAACAATTTATCTTTTATGGCTATTTCGAGGAAAACCATGAAACGGCAGTCACCGAACTAGCGTATGAGGAGCTCATTAATAAGGCCTGGAATCAAGTAGAAGCGTTGGAATATCCAGTGGAAGAGAAGGCTGGCAAAATAGGAAAAGCCCCAGGCATCGGGGAAACATTAAATGGGGAATCCATGTCGTTTGAGGAAATTGAGGAGCTCTACCCTAACCGCCATCAAGAAGAATGGAGCGGAGACACCCTGCTGTCGTTTTTCACAGACCGTCATGAGCATGTGGTCTTAAAGGAAAAAGAAAGGATCGTTGAGCGGCCGCATGGTCACATTATCATGTCTGGGAAAAACGATCGGTTAAAGGAGAATACAATTACGTCGACTTCCTGGATGTATGGAATTTTCAACGCTCAGCTTGTTGTAGGAAATACTAATTTTAATAAGCTTATGACAAATGCCCGAAACGCTCTTAATGTGTTGAAAACATCCGGGCAGCGCATCTATGTGGAAATCGACGGCTCCTATCAATTATTAACCATGCCTACCTTATATGAAATGGGGTTCAACTACGCTCGCTGGTACTATAAAACAGGGAATGAGACGTTTGTTGTAACGAGCTATACAACGGTAGATACTCCAGAAGTTCGGCTGCATGTAGAAGCCACAAGTGGAGAGAATTACCGCTTCTTAGTGACAAATCAAATCGTCATGCATCCGAATGAATATGAAGTGCCTTTTTACGTCAGCCAAAACGACCAAGGGTTTACCATTACAGCAGATAAAGCATCTATGAACGCCGGCATTTACCCGAATTTAACGTATAAGATTCAAATGGAAGGGGCTTCTTTTCAGTTAGCTGATGAACAAAAGCTTGCCACTAACGTAAAACCAGGTGCCGCCTCGCTGGTTGTCTGTGAACTGGATGATTCGAGTGAATGGGGAATGACGATCCAAGGATTGCTTCATGGAGAAGAGATCGAGGTAGAGAACCGTACGATGGATGAAGAAATCGAGCGTTATCGCACGTATTATCATAAGGTGATGAATGGATTTAAGCTTTCTGAGAAAGGAACCGTGACGGAGGAGTTAAATAAAGTGAATGCACTCGCCTGGTGGTACACCCACAATATGCTTGTTCACTTTTCTGTCCCTCATGGGCTCGAACAATACAGCGGGGCAGCGTGGGGAACACGTGACGTCTGCCAGGGACCAATGGAATATTTCATGGCGACACAAAATTATGAATCGGCTAAAGAAATTTTAAAAACGGTCTATACGCATCAATTTGAGGAAGACGGCAATTGGCCGCAATGGTTTATGTTTGATAAGTATTCTCATATCCAGGCGGGGGAGAGCCACGGCGACGTGATCGTCTGGCCGTTGAAAGCATTAAGTGATTATTTAGCAGCAACGAAAGATTTTGCCATTTTGCAGGAAAAGGTTCCTTATACGAAACGGGACGACGGCTTTGCCCTTACAGAAGAAACGGCAACAATTTACGACCATGCCAAAAAAGAAATCAACTATATAAAAGAAAACTTTTTACATGATACGTTTTTATCCTCTTATGGAGATGGAGACTGGGATGATACCCTGCAGCCAGCTAATGCTCAGTTGAAGCAATATATGGTCAGCAGCTGGACGGTAGCTTTAACCTATCAGGTGGTTTCTGCGCTGTCGGACGTATTGGCGTCATTTGATGATCATCACGCCTCTGAACTGGCCGCCCTGGCTTCTGGCATTGAAGGAGATTATAAGAAATATATGCTGCAATCGGAGGTTCTGCCTGGTTTCGTTTATATGGAGCAACCAGGGGAAGCAGAAATGATGCTTCATCCACAGGATACAAAAACAGGAATTGATTATCGATTACTGCCGATGCAGCGCAGTATCATTAGTGAATTACTCACAGCTGAACAAGCCGAGCAGCATTATCAAATCATTAAAGAAAAACTGTATTGTCCTGATGGGGTCCGTTTGATGAATCGTCCTGCGCACTACGACGGCGGAGTCAGCACCCATTTCAAACGAGCGGAGCAAGCATCAAACTTTGGCCGTGAAATTGGGCTCCAATATGTTCATGCTCATATTCGTTTCGTAGAAGCTATGGCCAAGCTTGGAAAAGAGGAGGAAGTATGGCAAGGGCTGCAAATGATTAATCCAATTGGCATTCAGAATGTCGTTCCAAATGCAGAAATTAGACAAAGTAATGCTTACTTCAGCAGCTCGGACGGAAAATTCAATACGCGTTATGAGGCCGAAGAGAAATTTGATCAATTACGCGACGGTTCTGTGCCGGTAAAAGGCGGATGGCGTATTTATTCAAGCGGCCCCGGGATTTATATGAATCAGCTCATCTCCAATTGTTTAGGGATTCGTCAAGAAGCCGGCGATCTCGTCATTGATCCAGTGCTCACAGAAGATTTTGACGGGTTGACCTTCGATTATCAAATCAATGATCAAGCAGTCACGTTTGTTTATTCCCTCGGCAAAGGAGAAAAGAAAGTGTTTATCAATAACCAGGCGGTTGAAAATGCTGAAATTGTTAAAAACGCCTATCGCGAAGGCGGCTTTCGAATCAGCCAACAGGAAGTAGAACGACTGTGCAGCGCAGAAACGAATGTGATTGAAATTTTTCTCCCTTAAGAGAGGAAATAGCTCCTTAAACGTTGAGAGATAACGCCTTAACCGGATAGATAGCGCCCTAACTGAAGAAGATAGCGCCCTAACTGAAGAAGATAACGCCCGTATGAAAAAAAGCGCCTTAACGCTGCGTGAGCCTAATTTTTACAAAAAGGAGAGAGACTCCATTGATTGAAATCACTGATAAACAAATCTTCATCGACGGCAAACCGCAAATCATTATGTGTGGAGAAATTCATTACTACCGGATCGATCGATCGGAATGGCAGGATCGCATCGATAAGCTGAAAGACGCTGGATGTAATGCTGCAGCCTCTTATGTTCCCTGGCTTTGTCATGAGGAAGTGGAAGGGAAGATTGATTTAGAGGGAAACACACGTCCTGAATTAGATTTGGCTGGATTCATCGATCTGTGCGCAGAAAATGATCTCTATTTTTTCCTGCGCCCCGGCCCTTTTATCATGGCGGAAATGAAAAATGAAGGCATCCCTTACTGGGTGATCGATAAGCATCCTGAAATCGTGCCGGTCACGTGGGATGGTAAGCAAACGTTAGCGAAAACTCTGGATTATTCAGCTCCTTCTTTTTTAGAAGAAACAAAAAAATGGTATGCGGCCGTTATGGAAGTTGCAGCGCCGAGGCTGCAGCCTAACAGAGGAAATATCATCGGCGTTCAGCTGGATAATGAAGTGGGGATGCTCTCCTGGGTCAGTAATTGTCCAGACTTAACCGACAACGTCGTTGATGATTTCGTCGGTTGGCTGCAAGAGCGCTATGACGAAGAGACGCTGAAGGATCGTTACCCATTTATTCTTGAAGGAAATTATTCTGCCATACGCTCTCCAGAAGACAACTATGCAGCCCAGCTGCACTTTGACCTTGGTTATTATATGAGGCACAGATTTGCCAAGTATATCGATACGTTAAGAAGTTATGCAGAAGAATTTGGTGTAAGGGATGTACCGTTTATCGTTAACATTCACGGAACGGGCGGAGGACGGGGCTTTACGTATCCGATCGGAATCAGCCAGCTGTATGAATCGTATACGCAAGGTCCGGGATATTTATCGGGCTCAGACATTTATTTCGGTGATTTAAATATGGAGAGCTTCCAGGACCTCTATTTAATTAATGGTTTTATGGATGCTGTACACCGGCCGGAACAGCCGCTTACTTCTGTAGAATTCAACTGTGGGGACGGGAATTTCGGCAACAATTTCAGCGGCCGTCTTGACCCTTCTGCCGCTGACTTTAAAGCACGAATGTGCATTGCTCAAGGGAACCGGCTGATTAATTATTATTTATTAACTGGAGGGAAAAATTATCGATTGAGTGACCAGCGGGATGATGGCAATGACAGGATTGCCTCGACAGGAGAACGACATGGGTTTGCCGCTCCAATCAGTCCTGAAGGAGAGCTGAACTATACGTATCCAAGGATGGCGCGTTCGATTCAAACCATCATGGCGGTTTCTGATAAGCTCGCTGTAATGAATGAGGAAAGAGATGATGTGGCGTTTGCATTTATTCCTGACTATTACATGACGGAAGCCTGTTATCCAAATAGTACGAGGATGAAAGAAATATATCAAAACTTAGAGGCTAATCGATCGACTGCCGCATGGGAAAATATGGCGCGTGCCATGCTGTTGAAAGGTTTTAGGTATGGAGCCGCTGATATTCAAAACAAGCCGATTGATCCCGTAGAAACTCCCGTTTTAGCGGTCCCATCTGCTTGTTATATGGCGAGAGAGGTGCAGGAAAAACTGGTTTCATACTTAAGCGACGGAGGCGGTGTGCTGTTGTACGGGGAAGTGCCACTCTATGATATGGAAGGAAACCCTTGTCATCTTCTCGCTGATGCGATGGGAGTTCGCTCCACCGGTAGGCGTCTGGCTGGGCCAGCTTATGATTTATCCGTCTATGCCGATGGGTGGGCACAAGATAGAGCTGAAATACGTGTCCATAAAGCGCAGATTTTTGAAACAGGAGCTCAAGCGGAACCGCTTTTTCGAGTATATGGTACAGATGAAACGTGCGGCTTTGATACAAAAGTGGGACGGGGAAGAGCGATCGTCATAGCGACCCCGTACACGTGTGATCTTGATTTATTTACTAAAGCCTTAGAAAAGCTTGGCGCTAAGGCAGGCTTGAAAAACGATAGTAAGTATCACGGTGTCTTTATGACGTCTACTGCAACCGAACAGGGAGAAAGGTTTCTTCATCTCCTAAATTTAGATGGATTTGATAAAGAGATGCATCTCTACGAAAATGACGTGAAGCTTTTTGATGGCCGTAAGCTTGAATTGCAAGCGAAAGAAGGAATCATGCTTCCTATCAATCTAACGGTTGGAGAGGTAACGATCCATTATGCGACAGCAGAAATAAGAAACGTTCAATCAGATGCCATTCACTTTCGTCTGACTCAATCAGAGGATGTTATGGCCTTAAAAACGGATCGCCAAGTTGCCCCGAGTGAAGATTATACGGTCCAGCAGGAAGAAGATATGACGTACGTATTCTCAAAGAAACATGCCAAAGTAGATGATCAATTAACTGTCATTCTTCAATAAATCATAAATAGAAAGGGAAGATAACTATGAAAATCCTATACCTTGATATTGATTCCTTACGTCCCGATCACCTGGGTGCGTATGGCTACCATCGCAACACATCTCCTAACATCGACAGCATTGCTGAGAAGGGTGTAAGATTTACGAATTATTATGCTTCCGATGCGCCATGTGCACCTTCGAGAAACGCGCTGTTCAATTCCAGGTTCGGTATCCATACGGGCTCCATTAACCATGGCGGGCTGGATGCGGATGTACGGCCGATTGGCGCGGATCGTCCTTTCAATCATCACCATAGTCCTTACCAGGCATGGGTGGAAGAGCTTCGTTTTAAAGGGCATCATACAGCGATGATCAGTCCTTTCCCAGGCCGTCATGCGAAGTGGAATGTGTTAGAAGGATTTCTCGAAATGCATGATACTGGTAAGCATGCGGGAGAAACAGCCGGTGACGTATCAAAGGAAGCTTTACGCTGGATTAAAGGGAAAGCGACGGAAAAAGAAGACTGGTTCCTCTACTTGAATTTCTGGGATCCACACACACCTTATCGAACACCGGAAGAGTACGGCAACCCGTTTGAACATGATCCAGCCCCAGATTGGCTTACTGATGACATTATTGCGGAGCATCGAGAAAGCTTCGGGCCGATGAGTGCAAGAGAAATTCCAGCCAGACACCAAAGGCCGAATCTTCCAGAAGAAATCGCTTCGGTTGACGATTTTAAACGCTGGATTGACGGCTATGATACTGCGATCCGACATGTTGATGACCATATTGGCAAGCTCCTTCAGGCACTTGAAGAAGAAGGATTGCTGGAAGAAACAACGATTATCATATCGGCAGACCATGGGGAAAACCAGGGAGAATTAAATGTGTACGGCGACCACCAGACAGCTGACCATATCACAAGTCGCATTCCTCTGATAATGTCAGGGCCGGATTTAAAGCAGGGCCATGTAGATGACGATTTTCATTATCAAATTGATGTAGGGCCTACATTAATTGAACTAATTGGAGGGGAACAGCGTGAACGCTGGGACGGTACTAGTTTTCTTCCGGCCATCACGAAGGGAGAAGAAGCCGGGCGTCCTTACCTTGTCGTCAGTCAGGCGGCATGGAGCTGCCAGCGAGGGGTTCGTTTTGATCATTGGATGTTAATTCGGACATATCATGATGGATTAAAAGATTTCCCTGACTTAATGTTGTTTGATATAGAGAATGATCCGCACGAAACTAGCAATCTAGTCGATGAAAAACCAGAGATCGTTGGAAAAGGATTAAGGCTTTTAGATGAGTGGGTAGCGGAGCAAATGGCTACCTCTGATTCGCCGACGGATCCGATGTGGAACGTCATTCAAGAAGGCGGTCCCTTCCATACGAGAGGCCATTATCACGGTTACGTAGAAAGGCTGCGTAAGGAAGGAAGAAATCAGGCAGCGGATCGATTGGAGCAACGCCATCAAAAATTTCAAAAAATCTATAATCAAGAACAGTAAGGGAGGAGTGACTTATGCCAAATCAGACCGAGTTATATACCACATTACCTGATCACGTGAAGAAGTTTTTTGATCGTCAGTATGAGAGTGCCTACCGTTTGCTTGATGCGTCCCGTCATCCTAAAACGGGGTTATATGCCGACAGCTACAAAACGTTTGAGGAAAATCCAGAATCCAAATGCTCCATTGCGGCTACAGGAGTGGGATTAATCGGTCTTTGTGTAGCCGACATGGAAGGCTGGGATTCAAAAGCTGGTGAAAAAGCAATCCTTACATTAAACGCGGCTATGGGGAACATCGATGGATGCCAGCCTGCGCGCGATGAGAAGACAGGTTTTTTCGCCCATTTTGTCGATATGGAATCAGGAGAGAACCTGCAATCTGAAATTTCAACGATCGATACGTCTCTATTAGTTGCAGGTGCCCTGTTTGCAGGCCGGCATTTTAAAGAGACATTCCCTGAGATTGAAGGGATGGCCAATGATCTGCTGCAGGAAATCGACTGGAGCATCGTAGTCGCGAATAAAGACAATGGATCTATTCATATGGTCGTAAAAGATGGGCAGGGCACGCTGCCGATTCCCGCCTACAATGAATACGTGCTAGTAGCTCACCTGGCTTTGATGGGGCAGCCTGAAAATAAGGAGATTCAACACTTATGGCATAACAGTTTTTCTGAAAAGAAAATGAAGGAATTACCTCAAGTAAACTATCGAAATCTTACTGTATTAACAGATACGAATGGGAAACATGGACAAGAATCCTTCTTATCTTCGTTCGTTCATCAGTTTCCCTTTTACCTTGTGCCTGAATATGCAGAAAGTCCGGTCTATCGTGAGTTTTATAAAAATGCGTGCCTCGCCGATCAATTAAAATGGAAAGAGCTTGAAGATGTTCCTTCGTACGTATGGGGATATGGCGCAGGTCCAAATGACGGACTGCATGGAGGATACCATGCGGATCAAATCAATAATTCGCCGGGAGATATCGCATCTGCCTATATCGTAGCCGGATTCTTACCGGTCAATCCGGCGGGAATCTATGATTTATATGCTTTGTACCGCCTTCACCTTCCGTTTGATACGTATGAAAACCCGAATGATAAAGATGATGAGAGGAAACTTATGGCTGCTTACCGCTTTGGGCTGCACCGCTATTCGTGGTGGCACTTGGAACAGCCTGATCGCTGGTATCCAACGAAGATTACGTTAATTGATTGGAGCTCGATGTTATATGGGTTGACCGCATATAAACGGGGGATGTCCTTTTTCACCGACCGACTCAATCAATAATAGCGCAAAAAGGATCAACTAGAACGTTAGTTGGTCCTTTATTCATAACGAAAGAGGGTTTGAAAATGGAGATAAAAATCGGTACATTCAATATAAGAGTGGATCTCCCTCAGGATGGAAAAGATTCATGGAAGCATAGAACCGACAAAGCACCTGAGTTGATCCGAAAACATCATCCGCTCGTTATGGGTCTTCAAGAAGCCTTACTTCCGATGATCAAAGATGTAGAAGCTATGATGCCGGACTATCAATGGATCGGGGAAGGAAGAAGAGGTGGCATGTCCGACGAGTTTTGCCCGATTCT
This sequence comes from Halobacillus andaensis, assembly GCF_014636475.1. GTDB lineage: Bacteria > Bacillota > Bacilli > Bacillales > Halobacillaceae > Halobacillus_A > Halobacillus_A andaensis. Next base: position 558,275 of record NZ_BMEL01000003.1, on the reverse strand, counting down.
TTATAATCATCATAAATTGTTTCATATGGAAAGCGGCCAGTTCTGGCTGTCTGAACAGCCGCATGAGCCCAACAGCATAAGCTGGGAAAGTGATTTTCCGAGGATCTGTACATGGGGGCATTTTCAAGTTAAACATGCGCCTCGTCATGAATTTATTGTGTATAACACTCATCTTGACCATATAAGTGAAGTCGCGAGAGAGAATGGCATTGCTCTTATTTGGGATAGGATGCAAAGTGATGCTGCTAAGAAGAAGGTCCCGGCTATGCTGATGGGTGATTTAAACAGTCGTCCTCATGAGCGGGCCGTGCGTTTTTTACGAGGTGAAGCATCAATTAACGGTTTAACGGCTAAACTTAAAGACTCGTTTACAGCGATAGATGGGTCGCCTGGGCGAACGTTTCATCAATTTAAGGGTGGAATGGACGGCGAACCAATTGATTATATCTTTTGTACACCAGAGGTGAAGGTTTTAAAAACAGAGGTCGATCGACACACAGTGAATGGCCGGTATCCATCTGACCATTATCCAGTGTTTACAACGATCGAACTCTAAAGGAGTTGAAAACGATGCACGAAAAAGGGAAACAAGCCCCCTGCTGTCAAGCAAGCAGAGCTGATATTGAAAGAGAAGGAAAGGAAGATTCAGCGCCCAAGCTTCAGGCTAAAGAGAAAACTGTTCAGCTTAAGGAGCGGATGGTGTACTTGCCTGGTGGAGATTTTTTAATGGGGACAGAGGATAAAGAAGGGTTTCCGTTTGATGGAGAGGGTCCCGTTAGGAAAGTGAAAGTTGATCCATTCTATATAGATGCCCATACGGTAAGTAATGGGGACTTCACTCAATTTGTAAAAGAAACAGGATATCAAACGGAGGCAGAGCAGTTTGGCTGGTCGTTTGTTTTTTATGAATTCATCTCTCCTGACGCTCCATTCAACGTTCAGCAGCTGCCGAATACACCGTGGTGGCTGGCCGTTGAAGGGGCCTATTGGTATCAGCCGGAAGGGCCAGGATCAACGATAGATGACCGATTGGATCATCCAGTGATTCATGTTTCCTGGAATGACGCGGCAGCCTTTAGCAATTGGGCGGGAAAGAGACTGCCCACCGAAGCGGAATGGGAGTTTGCAGCCCGCGGTGGTCTTGAGCAAAAGAAATACCCCTGGGGTGATGAACTGACCCCAAACGGAGAGCATTACTGTAACATTTGGCAGGGCGATTTTCCGCGTGAAAACACAGAGGAAGATGGATTTTTTGGCACAGCCCCAGTACAATCTTTTCCAACGAACGGGTTTGGACTGTATCACATGGCGGGCAACGTCTGGGAATGGTGCTCAGATTGGTTTACAAATACTCCTGATAAAATAATAGATTCAAACCGGTTGAACAGCCAGTCGCCAAAAGTGATGAGAGGCGGCTCTTACCTGTGCCACCACTCCTATTGCAATCGCTATCGAACAGCGGCTCGCAGCTCGAATACGATGGACAGTTCGACAGGAAACATGGGATTCCGGTGCGTCGCAGACATAACTTAATTGTTGGGGGTATATTTTTATTCAGCCTTCTTCTGTACCAGTTGTGGTAAAAGAAAGGCTGAATATTTTTGTGCCTTCAAATCTTTGTTCGATCTAACTACAAACCTTTAATCAGCATCCCATCCATTTCACGTACTTTATCATAAGATTCTACTAGATGATCAGGCACCAGCGTACGCCCATAATCCCAGGCATTCCTCTCAATCTCCGCTTTAAGCTCTTCAATTTCTTCATCTTCCCCGTACATCAGTGTACGTAAGTCATGTTTGTGCTTCTTGAACGTTAAATAATAACCAATTTCATGATAAACAATGAGCTTAACGAAATTTTCTTCGGTTTCCTTCAATTTAATTTTTCCGATATATCCATTCACTTCTAAATAGTTAAACGTGATGGTATTCGTCGATACGTTATAGCTCATAGGGGCAGTTAAGTTGTTGTTAAATTCATAGTTTATATCTAGATTGTGCTCTTGCAATGTATTTTTAATGATTTTTTCGATATGCCATATGTATAACATCTTCTAAATCACTATCCTTTCAAGTATGTTTCATTCAGTATAATCTAAAGACTTTCTTGCTTATACAATATAATGGAATTTTGCGTCAATTCCAAGCAGCATTTCTTGAGTAACTGAACTTTAGAGGGGCTTTTTATGGACTTAGAATAATTATTTTCCCTCCTTAACGAATAGTAAACGATTGGCGTTGGACTAAACCAGCATCTTTATTCAAGAAGATGCTGGTTTTTGTCGTAATAAAATATTGAATAAAAAAGCAATCAGTGATGCTCCTCACTACGGATTCGCCTCCTTCTATTTAGAATAAAGGTGAATAGAAAAATAATGGGAAAGGGGCGAGGATGATGGCTGAACGTCAGTTATCTAGGAGCACGCAGTCGGTCAAAAGTTCGAATGCCGAAGATGAGAATTCCCTAAGAGGCACGTTGGTATCAGTAGGGGTTGTAGGAGCAGTAATCATAATTGTATGGGTATCCGTTTTCTGGCTATATATGTCAAGAGTGTAGGGGAGTGAGGAGCTATGCATCGGTTGGAAGAGATTTGGATGACGTTAAGTATTGGGCTTTTGGTTATATTCATGGTCGTTATTGGTTTTCAAACATTTGCGATGGGAATGGGTCCGCCAAGTCATAAGGAAACCATTGACCCTCAAAAAGTTTCACAAACGGCTCCCTTCGATGACCCTGGAGTTAAGAAAATGGGGGAGAACGAATATGAGGTAGTGATGATCTTGCAGTCGTTTCAATTTACTCCAAGTGATATTGAACTGCCTGTAGGAGCGGAAGTAACTTTTACGATGGCATCACCGGATGTGTCACATGGTTTTCAAGTGGCTGGAACCAACATAAATGCTATGGTCATGCCTGGACATATTCAAAAAATCACGCACACGTTCAATGAGCCAGGCGAGTTTCTTGTACTATGTAATGAATATTGCGGGATTGGCCATCAGATGATGTCAACAACCATCACGGTGCAGTAAGGGGGGAACTTAAATGGAAAATGCATTACGTGAAACGATAAGTCAAAAATCAAGTTTGTTAGGTGTAAATACAGAAGATGCTAAGGTTTCATTATCCTATTTTTCAGTATCATTTGTGTCATTACTTATTGGCGGGGTTTTAGGTTTGCTGCAAGGATTAGAGCGTGCAGGACTTTTACAGCTGCCGCCATGGCTTAATTATTATCAAGTGCTGACCGCTCACGGAATTCTACTACTTCTCGTTTTTTCAACTACTTTTACAATTGGTTATCAATATGCCAACCTTTCTCATTCATTTGGGGGACTGCTGCCTAAAGTTCGAAAACTGGCTTGGATTGGTTTCGCTCTCATGATCGTTGGGACCATCATGGTTGCCGTAATGATCGTCTTAAACGAAGCGTCTGTATTATACACATTTTATCCGCCTTTAGCGGCGCATCCGTTATTTTATGTTGGGTTAGTCTTTCTTGTCTTAGGAATATGGGCTTGTTGTTTTGGGGTTTTTATTAATCATCGTCATTGGAAAAAAATAAACCCAGGGCAGCCTGTTCCGCTGTTAGCATTTTTCGCGATGGGTGTATTCGTCTTATGGTTTTTTGCGAGTCTCGGTGTAACAATTGAAGTTTTGACCCTTATTCCCTGGTCGATGGGGCTGGTGGAAACGACAAACGTGATGGTAGGCCGTACATTATTTTGGTGGTTTGGTCACTCATTAGTGAATATTTGGTATCTTGTAGCTGTTTCTGCATGGTATGTCATCGTACCGAAAATTATCGGGGGAAGGCATTTTAATGAAAAATTGATTCGGCTGGTTGTTATTTTGTTAGTGATCTTAAATATTCCTGGAGGGTTTCACCACCAAATTGTAGATCCGGGAATCTCTCTATCGGTTAAATTTTTACATGTATTTATGAGTTTATCCATTGCTGTACCTTCTTTGATGACTGCATTTGCTATGTTTGCTGTTTTTGAACGTGCTGGAAGAAAACTCGGTGGAAAAGGGGTGCTTGGATGGTTTAAAAAGCTTCCGTGGGGAGATGTTCGGTTCTTAGCCCCTATGATCGCGATGATTGCTTTCATTCCTGGGGGAGCCGGAGGTATTGTGAATACGAGTAATCAATTGAATCAAGTGGTTCATAACACGTTGTGGGTAGTTGGTCATTTTCATGTCACTGTAGGGATGTCAGTTGTTATGACATTTTTCGGGATTTCCTATTGGTTGATTCCTTATTTATCAAAGCGCCAGCTCACACCAAAAATGAATAAAATTGGTGTGATTCAAACGATTATTTGGACCATTGGGATGATCCTTATGGCAGGTTCGCAGCATTTAGTAGGATTACTAGGTGACCCAAGACGGACGTCGTTTACAACATATGGAGATCATCCAACAGCTTTAAGCTGGATCCCCTATGAGTATGTTATGGGAATTGGAGCTACGTTGCTGCTAGTCGGTGTCATTATTCAGGTATATGCAGTATTTAATATGATGTTCTTCGCACCAAAAGGCGAAACTGAATATCCAGTTGCTGAACCTGAGGATGATGCCCGGCCAGTGCCTATGTGGACTGAACGATGGGGGCTTTGGATCGTGTTATTACTCATGGTGGTTGCTATGGCGTATGTCGTACCGATTATGGACTTTGTTCTTCATGCCCCTCCAGGGTCACCACCTATACGAACATGGTAATGGATTTGGGCTTTATCATCATCAGGGGTCTTATTCACAAGAATATAAAACTTGGGAGGTTATCTCAATGAAAAAAGGTATTTTTGCTTTCTTGGTCATCGTGCTTATGTTTACTTTAGCCGCCTGTGGAAGCGGAGACGAGAAAGTAGACGGGGGAGAAGCGGAAGCTGCAGGGGAAACCGTTGATATTAAAGCAAGTAATTGGGAGTTTAATGAAGAAAGTTATATAGCTTCTGCTGGCGAAATCACATTTAATCTTACCAATGAAGAAGGGATGCATGGGATTGAAATTGAAGGTGCCGACATAAATATTGATAATGAAGGCTCAGCTACAGCAACACTTGAGCCGGGCGAGTATACCATCACGTGCAGCATCGTATGCGGCACAGGTCATGAAGAGATGGTATCGACTCTGATTGTGGAATAGCCGTTATCTAGTTAAGCGTCGATAGGAGAGGGGGCTGATGTACTCATCTTTCATTATTGATTTCGATCGTTTAAATCTATAGCAATTCCGAGCACCCATCCAAAAATGATCAAGGTGATTAAAGTGGAGAAGACATTAAACGATCATTCATCTTCAGAAAGTAAACTTATTACGCGATCTGATTTAAAGTCTCTTTTTAAGGCAGTAGTGCTGGTATCTAATGTTCTGCCCGTATTCACTGGACTCTGGCTCGCACTCTTCTACACGGAAGCTTCTTTTAAAGAACACTGGGATGTGTTTTTATTAACGATCATAGGTAGTACCTTCATTATGGCGGGCGCCTTACTCCTTAATAATTGGTATGACGCGGATATAGATGCTGTTATGGAACGAACAAAAGATCGCCCCACAGTTACAGGTAAGGTTTCACTGAAGAACGTTTTGACGATGGGGATTGCTTTAAGTATTCTCGGATTCATTATTCTTTTATTTACAACTCTAGAAGCAGCAATGTATGCATTCGTCGGCTGGTTCACCTATGTGGTCCTATATACAATGTGGTCTAAAAGAAAATATACCCTAAATACATTAATCGGCAGTATTTCTGGAGCCGTGACCCCATTGATTGGATGGGCAGCGATCGAACCAGCCTTTCATATTGTTCCGATTGTCTTGTTTCTTAGTTTGTTTATTTGGCAGATCCCCCATACATTTGCCATAGCTATTAAAAAATGTGAAGAATATAAAGCAGCAGGAGTTGCTATGCTCCCCGTTAAACGTGGATTTGAATATACAAAGGGACACATGCTTGTTTATGTTACGTGTTTATGTCCGTTACCTTTTTTTCTCCCTTCGTTAGGCTGGGTATTTTTCACCATTGCAACTTTACTATCTATTGGATGGATTGTGCTCGCCCTCAAAGGATTCTTTGTTAAAGATGATCTAAAATGGGCCCATTGGATGTTTTTGTATTCTTTAAATTATCTAATGATCTTATTTGGTGCCATGGTCATTGTTACTTTCTTTCATTGAAGTTTTGCCAAAAAGAAGCTCTATAATTGGAGGACACTGAAAAAGTCTTTTCTAATCTAAAAGAGCTGTTAAAGTTTGTAGTTAATCTCACGAATCGCTAGTCGGTGGATGCTTGCCGCGGGCACGGCCTCAGCTAACTTGGTCAAGAAGTTCACTTGACTAAAGTGGATCTTCGGCTCGCGCTCTTCCCGCGACGCACCGGACGTGCTAGTGTCGATGTTGGCCACAGGACGTGGCCGGTTTTAATCGACCAGGCGTCACCACCGAACGCTCATCGTGGCATCAACAGAGATCAATTGAAAAACCCGTCCGTATGTTACAAGGTGCGATGTCTATTTCAGCTAAGTGAAACGAATCGTTAAACTTATGAAGGTAGAGAAGGCGCAAATCTCTTAATAGTTAGAAGAAAAGCGGTCTGTGGGAAATTTAAATTCCCCACAAACCGCTTTTTAAAATTCTACCTTTCATCGACTTTTATTTTTTCAGTGACCTCTATAATTGCAGCTTCTTTTTTTGTGTCATGCCCGGTTGAAGATTTGCGTTGATAGTTGTGTGGAGAGTGAAGGAAATCACTTCCCTAAATGATGTTGATTGTGGGGAGGGAACGAATAGACTCTTGAGGGAAAAACAGGGCTGGCAAGACCCCATATAGCGAAAGCCCGAGAAGAATTGACGTCTTCTCCCGTCGAAGGCGAGGTGTTTACCCTGTCCCTTTTCTCACCCATATAGAAATGGTACCCAGTAAGTCGCATCGGATTTATTAATAGAAATCTTAACATAGCCATTAGTACGTACAATCCAATAATAAAATACTAAGTAGCGTAGTCAACATACGAAGTCTCCTGTGGGAATAGCACGAGTCCGAAGACCCCACAGGAAAGCGGTCTTTGCTTTCCGAGGAGGCTGAGGCCGTGCCCGCTTAAAAGCGAAGGATGTTGACGAAGCGGTGACTGCTAAATGCAGAAGACCCGATCCAATTCGAATGAATAGTTCGGGTCTTTTTTGGATTACTATTTTTTGTCCCAACCTCTTGAATGATTAAAGGAACTAAGACATGTATCTAGGGAAAAGGATATTGTTTTCCAGGTGGATGTGTTGGAAGGTTTCTGCTTCCAATTCCTCTAACCGATTGTACACAAGACGGTAGGTGCCACATGCTCCCTCCGGCGGAGAGTAGTCATTCGTAATCTCGCGGAGTTCCTTTAAGACATCTCCCGCGTGACTATGCTCATCTTCTAAGTCAGCTAATTTGGTCTGAATGATTTGAAGCTGTTCTTCAGTCGGGTTGGTCTCATATTCTATGATCAATGGAAAGTCTTCATTTTCTTCTTTTAACGTGTGCTGTTCAAGCTCTGTTTTTAATTCATTAAAGAGTTTATGGATCACCCGTAAGTGAGGCTGCTTCCCTCCGTGGACCTTCATAACTTTGGTTACAAAAGGACTGAGGTTCGGAAGTTCTTCTTGTAAATAATGATGATGCTTCTGAATAATGTGATCAATCAACTCAGAAGAAGAAGCGGTATCCCAATTGATTTGCTTTTGGTTTAGGGCTTCATTTTCTTCATATAACTTATTTAACCGTTGCAAAACTTCCTCTTTGGGGAGGTTCCTTTTTTCAATGGCTTCACGTAGAGGACGGTTACCGCCACAGCAAAAATCGATGCGGTAGGACTTGAAAAGGTCACTGGATTTAGGGAATTGTTTCACTATATCACTGACAATGCACTGTTCATCAAATGTTTGTACCATTTAATATCCCTCCATGTATTGGTATGTTTTTATAATAGCAGGGAGAGGTTCTTAAATTAGTGATATAGTGCACACATGACTATGAAATAATAAAAAAATGTTAAGGAATCATTTCCTCTTCCAGCTTTTCTTGGTTGATAATGAAAAAACCTTCTTCTGATACTTTAAGTACATCTTTTTTTCTCAGCTGCGTCAAAGTGCGGCTGACCGTTTCTCTTGAAGTACCAATCATATTCGCTAATTCTCGGTTGGTAAACGTGCTAGTCAATTTAAATTCTCCATTTCTATAAGGTTGACCATTCGTACGAGCAAGTCTAATTAACAACATAATCACTTGTTCGAAGGTATTGTGGAGAATTTGCTCCTCTAATCGATCATGGAGGTCGATGATCTTACTCCCTAACACTCTGAATAGTTTAACGCACAATTCAGGATGATTGACTAAGATTTGTTCAAAAGAATGGATAGGTATACAAATCAAACGAGATTTTTTCATGATTTCAGCGTTCGCTGGAGTTAGTCCTCCACGAAAGAAGCCAGCATGAGGAAACATCTCTCCAGATTCTAGCATCGAGACGATTTGTTCTTTACCGTGGATATCCGTTTTATAGATTTTCACTTTGCCAGACTCTATGAAATAAACTCGATCCAATGGTTCATCTTGCATGAAGACAAAAGATCGGGCATTGTAAATTCTCGCCGATGAAATATTGGCTATATGATCGATCTCAACATCCGAAAGTTCTTTGAATAAAGGAACTTTTTTTAAATTCTCTTGGATGATTGGTGGATTCACAGCAGTCACCTCGCTTTCTTTCTCATACTTTTTGGTATATAAGCACAAGCAGGTTCACTCTCTAAATAGTCACCAGTCAGGGCATAGGCTCTAGAGCGTGACCCTCCGCAGACATGTCTAAATTCACAAACTCCACACTTTCCTTTGAAAAGGTCCGGATTCCGCAGTTCTTTGAAAATAGGTGAATAACGATAGATATCGGCAAGCGATTCAGTTCTTACATTTCCAGCTTTAATGGGCAATAGGCCGCTAGGATAGACATCGCCAACGTGAGAAACAAAAACGAACCCATTGCCATCGTTCACACCTTTAGGTGCTCGCCCAAGACCGTCGAAAACGTCTGTTTCACCTGAATTGAGTGCATCTTGATACTCAATCTGTTGATTTTTTTCCTTGTTTTTTCGCATTTTATTCGTAATGACGACTCGTCGATAATGTTGAGCAGCTGTTGTTTTAATATCAAAAGGAACCTGTTGACTTAACCGGTCTAACCATTGAAAAACTTTTTCATGTTCAGAAGAGGAAATCATATCAGAAACCTTTCCTCGTCCTGTCGGAACTAAGAAAAATACACTCCACATCACACAATTTAAAGATTCCACAAGCTTAGCCATCTCTTCAAGTACATCATAGTTATATCTTGAGACGACCGTATTAATTTGTAGAGGCAGTTCTAACTCGTGAAGATAGGTAATCGCATCCATTGTCAAATCGAATGATCCACTGGTCCCCCGAAAGTGATCATGAATAGCAGCTGTAGGGCCATCCAAGCTAAAGGCCCAGCGAGACAATCCTACATCCTTCGCTTTTTGAATGGCTTCCTTTGTAACATTAGGGGTAGCACTAGGAGTCATAGATACACGCAATCCTTTTTGAATCGCGTAGGAGGCGATGTCGTACACGTCAGGTCTCATTAATGGGTCACCCCCTGTAAAAACCAGCATCGGATGATCCATTTCGCAAATAGAGTCAATTAATTGTTTACCTTCTTCAAAATCTAGTTCAAGAGGATGACGGTGATATTGGGCTTCAGCTCGGCAATGCAGACAATGTAACTCGCATGCTCTCGTAAGTTCCCAAATGACGATAAATGGATTCTTGTGGAAATCTATACTATGCATATTCATTCCTCCAGTTTTTTATATTCCTAACGTATAAAAAAATGAATGGGGTGTAAGTGATGTTCGTCACATGAAAGGCAGGTGTAAGTTTGGGGTTTTCTTCATAGCTAAGTTTACGGGTTGTAACATTAGACTATGAAAGGGGGCAGTCATATAATAGAAATATTCACTAGAGTCAGGAGTTTTATCAATGAAGAAAGGTTCGTTATTTCTCTACGCAGCCATCATTAACTTATACATTTTGCTGTTTTACGTCACACTTGAGGTGGAGAGTGACTTCTTACTTAACGTGCTGTCCATCTTAGGGGTCTTATCCCTCGTTTTCTCTCTCTTTTATTTAACCGCGAACAAACGAATATTACCGTTCTTTTTAATCGGATTTGCTTTTTTTATATTACTCATGTCGGATTCATCTCTGTCGGAAGGAATTTTGCAAGGCTTTCGCCAGATGACAAGCTTGATTGCGATCTTGCTCATCGTGCCGATTATCAGCTGGATGTTAGATGAAGAACCTTACATAGAGAAGATTATGTCGTTTGCGGGGGATTTATTAAATACGAGCCGGCGGTTTTACTTTGGAATTATGGTTATTACGCAGATATTATCTTTCTTCCTTCTGTTTGGATCGATTCAGACGGTGTATCAGTTCATTCAGCAGCTTCTTGGGGATCGAAAAGGAGAGGCGTGGGAGAATTTTAAAGGCACGGCACTGCTTCGTGCATTTTCGCTTTGTACGCTGTGGGTTGTTAGTATTCCCAGCTTTGTGTTTATTGTGGACTTTTTAGATGCCTCGTTATGGCTTTCCATGCTTCAAGGAGCGGTGATCTCTCTGTTTGCCGTTATACTTGCCGTTGTTTTTTCATATTTCGAAGAAAAGCATTACAACATTGATATCACTTCTGCCTTGAAGGAAGAAATCGATCAAGCGATCGGAGCTCAAGAAAGAGGCAGACTGAGCCGTGAAGTGATTGAATTTGCCAGCATGTTTGTCTTAATCTTTGGGACGATTTTTTTCCTGCACGGCGTGTTTGGGTTAGAGATTCTTGTGATCATCCCTCCCGTTATACTAAGCTATACGTTTCTTTACTTTGTATTAAAAGGTAGAACAGCTCGTTTAAAGGAAAAAGTAGAGTTTTATTTTACAGGCTATGCCCAAGGAAAAGCCCTGCAGTTCAGTATTCTATTATCCGTAGGTCTTGTGATTGTGGCGTTGAACCTTTCGGGTTGGGGAAAAATGCTGATCGACGGAATTTTAGTTATGGAACAGGCAGTTCCATTCATTAACATCTTAAGTATTTTACCTTTTGTCCCGATCGTGTTGAGCTTCTTCGGCATTGGTCCTCTACCGGTATTAGTCCTTGTTGGCGGGGTTTTGCAAAATGTGGCTTTACCATACCCGCCGGAGCTGCTCGTACTGTCGATCACTTCGGGAAGCGTGATTTCAGCGCTGCTCTCTCCGTTTATTCTTCCTGCGATTGTGTTAAGCAGTGAAAATGGATTGAGCATTTTTAAAAATGGCTTCCAGTTCAATATTTTATATGCAGTGGCTTTTTATTTATTTGTTCAAGCGTACCTGCAGGTGGTTTCAATTGCGCTGTGAGGCGGTTGAATCACCTTTTACACACAATTTCCACATTTAATATTAAATTCACATAAATCAGTGATAAATGCTTTCATGACAGGGGTTGAGGTTTGTTTGAAAGGTGTTGTAAGGGTTATAGAAAAGAATAGAGGTGTTTTACCCGGGGGAAACTGATGTTACAATGACAACCATCATGAATCGGAAAGGGGAATACACCTTGAATAAAAAGTGGTTATTAAGTTTAATCATGGCGGCTTTTGTTATGTTTTTGGCCGCATGTAATAGTGATGAAGACTCAGCTGAAGGTGACAGTGAAGGTGAAGGAGAAGAAACACAGCAGCAGGAAGAAGGAGAAGGTGAAGGAGAAGGTGAACAGCCTGAAATGCCTGAGCCTGACTTAGAAGATGTTCCTGACGTTGTAGCAGAAGTAAATAACGAAGAAATCAATAAAGAAGAGTTTGAATCTGCTTATGAAGGTTCTTTCCAACAAATGGCCATGCAGTCTCAAATGTCCGGACAAGAGCTTGATCAAGATCAGTTAAAGCAGCAGACAGCTGAAAGCCTGGTTGGACAGGAGCTTCTAACTCAGAAAGCAGAAGAAGAAGGCTATGAAGCTTCACAAGAAGAAATGGATAAAACGCTGGAAGAACTAGCTCAGCAAAACCAAATGGAGTCTAAAGATGAATTCTTGGCTGCTCTGGAAGAACAAGGCATGAGCGAAGATGAAGTGATGTCTCAGCTTGAAACGCAAGTGAAAGTTGACCAGCTTGTTGCAAGTGAAGCTGGCGATACTGAGCCAACAGAAGAAGAACTGGAAGAAGCATATGCACAGATGGAAGCCCAGCAAGAGCAAATGGGTGAAGAAGGTGGAGAAATGCCTTCTTATGAAGATGCAAAACCAGATCTTGAAGAGCAAGTGAAAACTCAAAAAGAACAAGAAGCGACTCAAAAGCTAGTCGAAGATCTTCGTGAGGATGCGGACGTAACCGTACACCTGTAATATAATTAAGGATAAAAAACCAGATCCGATTTCGGATCTGGTTTTTTATGCTTTTATAAGGTATAAAAAACGAACATTATATAGTTAATTAGTATTAAAGTTCGGTTTTTGTGTTGATCCTCTTTAAAGTGTTTGCTATAGTGGCACAGTAATTATTTTAATTATCATAACTCGTATATCCTCGGTAATATGGTCTGAGTGTCTCTACCTGGTTCCCACTAAAAGAACTAGACTACGAGTTAAAGTAAACGGCTGGCTGCTGTATTGGCTATAGCTTTATTTACTTTAACTTCAAGTCTAGAAGAGGGACGTTCATTCGTTCCAACTTCTAGACTTTTTATATGGTCGGAGTGAGGGGGATCTGGATTTATAAAATTCTGGGACCAACACCGGGGGTATCCAACAACAAGGAGGAAACAGAATGACGAAAAAGCACGCCTTATTAGCTATCCTTACTGTGCTGATTTTATTCATTTTTGCAGGGTGCAGCTCTTCTACTCAAGGAGAAAGCGAAGCATCTACGAGTGAAAAGCAGCCGATTTTAGTACAAGGGCCAATGCCTATTGAAGCGGAAGAATTTGCCGAACGATTAGATGATGTAGAAGAAGAAAAGTCTGGTAATTTTGTTTTTTACATAGGGACGGTTGATGATTATCCCGTCATTGTAGCAAAAACCGGAAAAGGTATGGAAAATACAGCGGCAGCAACGACGCTGGCGATTGAAAAGTATGACCCGATCGCGATTATTAATCAAGGGACATCTGGCGGCCATGACCCAGAACTAAATGTCTACGATATTGTGTTAGGTGAACGAGTGACGAATATCGGAGCGCTAAAAACAGATGATCGAGATGAAGGAGAAGGCATCGAACCGACCGATTGGATCCCGATGGATTTAATGGCTTCAGAAGGAAGTGCGGGTGAAGATCCTGACGCAGAGAACATCCGTTATTATGATGGTGATAAAGACTTATTGGAAGCGGCTCAAGCCGTGAAAGGTTCGCATGAGGAAGGGAAGGTCGTTGAGGGAACGATTGGTTCCGCCGACCTTTGGAACAACGAAGTGGACCGAATCAATTGGTTTCATGAGAATTACGAGACTTCTGTAGAAGAAATGGAAGGAGCGGCAGGCGCGCAGATGGCTGATGCCTATGACGTACCTTACTTAGGTATTCGCATCCTCTCGAACAATAAAACGAATGACGGGGAATACGACCCTGATACGGCGCAAGCCAATCAAGAGTACGTCTATGAGGTAGTGCGAGAGTATATTTCGTCGATGACAAAATAAACTGAAGGAGGTAGAAACATGGGGAATCGTACACTAACAAACAATATTCTTGGTTTATTGATGGCCGCTTTGATGCTTACAGGCTGTGGGCAGCAAGCAGAAGAAACTACTGCAGAAAAAGAAAACAAGAAAGAAGGCAATACGATTGGCATCATTGGGCCAATGGAAGTGGAGATTGATCTCTTGCGCTCTAATATGGAGGTTGAAGAAACAACAGAAAAAGGCGAATTGACTTTTTATGAGGGAGAACTTGAAGGTCAGGATATCGTCCTCGTTCAATCAGGAATTGGAAAAGTAAATGCTGCCGTAGCGGCGCAAATGCTCATTAGTGAATTTGATGTAGATCAACTCATTAATTCAGGCGTTGCTGGAGGCATTCACCCAGATTTAGGTCTTGGGGATATCGTCATTTCGACTGAAACGGTACACCACGATATGGATGAAACGGCAAAAGGATATGAACCTGGCCAAATTCCCTACATGGATACGAGATTTTTTGAAGCTGATGAAGAGCTGATTGAATTAGCTAGAGAAGGAACGAAGGACTTACCTGACTATGTTGATGTATTTGAAGGACGCATTGCCACAGGAGATCAATTTATCGCCAGCGAAGAAAAGACAGAGTGGATTTACGACACATTTGACGCTTATGTTGTAGAAATGGAAGGTGCCGCTGTGGGACAGGTGGCCTATCTAAATGAAATTCCTTATGTTGTGATTCGTTCCGCTTCTGATGATGCAGGAGAAGAGGCATCCGATATTCAGGAGAATTTTGTGGAAGAAGCTGCTAAAAATTCTAGTGATGTGATTGAAGAGATTCTTCAAAATATGTAGGAAATTTTCGCTCCAGGAAAAGTAGAATACAAGTTTTAACAAGTCTTTTCTTTACCCAATATATCTATTGGGAAAGAAAGGACTTTTTTAAATTCATTGTCTTTTCATCCCCGTGAGATAAAAACAACAAGTACATTTTAATGGTCCGTCTAAACATTAATTGACATTGATAATCATTATCAATTAAGATGTGAGTAAGGAGAGGTGAACTATGACGAATATCATTTTGCTGTTTGCAAGTATGTCAGGGAACACAGAAGAAATGGCTGCAACTATTGAAAATCAACTAAAGTCGAATGGATTCCCTGTTTCCTCGTTCCAGATAGATGTAGATGAGATAGAAGTAGAGGATTTGCTTAAATATGATGCGATTTTATTTGGTACTTATACGTGGGGTGACGGAGATGTACCTTATGAATTAGAAGACTTCTTTGAGGATCTGGGAGAGGTTGATTTAGGAGGAAAAGAAGTCGCGCTATTTGGATCTTGTGACTCCTTGTATCCCATTTATGGCGGGGCCGTAGATAAGTTTGAGAAACAATTTACAGACTGTGGAGCAACGGTTATATTACCTTCATTAAAAGTGGAACTAACACCTAATGAAGAGGATGCGCAAAGCTGTCGTCAATTCGCTGAATCTTTTATTAAACATTTAAAGGATGCGAAAGAGTTGTAAATCATTCTCTCATAAATATTAGAGCTTATGAGAGCCAATTAAGTGAGGTGCCCTGTAGATAGATGGGAAGATGCTGTTACGTTTGTCCATCCTGTATCAAAACTCGGTCTGTTCAGATAGTTTAGGACTACATGTGCTTATGTGGAAAGTATAGAAAGGAATTGACAGACCCACCCACATATCGTACGATACAGCCAAATAGAAAACGTTTACTTAGTTTATTAGAAAAGGGAGAAAGGTTATGAATCCAACCATTAAAGATGTAGCCAATTATGCCAATGTCTCAATTGCTACAGTATCGAGAATCTTAAATAGTACTTCTGCTGGGTATTCAGAGAAGACAAGAGAACTAGTAATGGAGGCTATTGAACAACTGGGATATAAACCGAATGCTGTTGCTCGGGGGTTAAAAAATACCAGGACCCAAACAATTGGGGTACTTTTCCCAGACATTTCTGGAATGGTATCATCTGAGTTGTTGCATGGAATAGAAAAAGTGACTCATAACTTAGGACATAGTGTAATTGTTTGCAATACGGCCTCGCAAGGAAAGAAAACCCTCGATTATTTGAAGCTGTTGAGTGAAAAAAGGGTGGAGGGCATATTATTTGCCAGTGAAGAAATTAAGGATGAGTATTATGAAGCCATAAAAGGAATGAACATCCCTGCCGTATTGGTTTCTACAAAGTCTCACAAACATCCTCTTCCTTATGTGAAAGTCGATGATCGCGATGCTGCGTATACAGCGACATCTTATTTAATAGAAAAAGGACATAAGAATATTGGGATGATCAGCGGAATAAAGCAAGATCCAATTGCTGGCTCTCCGCGCATTGAAGGTTTTCAAGCGGCGATGCGAGACCAGTTAGGAAATGATTCCCCTGTGGTCGTATCAGCTCAAGGTTTTTCTTACGAACATGGGGTGGAAATGTTTGAGAAATTGATAAAAGCTGCCCCTCATACAACGGCAATCTTTGCAGCCAGCGATGAAATGGCTATTGGGGCAATGGCTTCAGCTTATCACATGAATATTAAAGTGCCCGATGATATTTCGGTTGTCGGTTATGACAACCTAAAAATTTCTGAAATGGCCATCCCTCCGCTTACAACTCTTTCTCAGCCTTTAAGGGAAATGGGAGAAAAAGCAACAGAGTTATTGTTTGAAGCATTAACTGATAAGAACTCCACACAAAGTAGTATTATCATGCCTCATCAGATGATTGAGCGTGAATCCGTAAAAGCTATGGCGTAAGCCTTCTTTTACGGTTTTTTTATGTGAAATAGAGTAAACGTTTACTTTGTAGTGGTGAGAATTAGTATCTAAGGACTGGATAGATAGTATTACCTTTATTACCACAAGTAAATAGAGATCATATAATATTATTATAATTTTCAAAAAAGTACTAGACTTCAAAGTTGTAAGCGCTTATAATGACTTTAATTGAGTAAACGTTTACTCAAACCTAAAACTAATTTTGAAGGGAGAGAAAAGATGACGTATTAGGGAGCTGTCTGCTGCCGTTTCTCTTTGGCTTACGGTATGTTTAAAAATGATAAAAGGAGAGATCAAATGATCAAACGTCCACGAAAAGGTAAATCTAAAAATAAGAGCTTAGTAAGTAAACAAGGAGTTTTTTGTGTTCTTTCCACTTTAGCTCTATCGTCCTTACTGGCCACGACTGTTTCTGCTCAAGACAGTGAATTTACTAGAGAGGGATCTGGTCCCATGTATTTTTCAACTTACGAGCACCAGCATGACAAAAATACATACATGCCTGAAGACAGGTTTAAGAAAAATATTGATTGGATGGCAGAAAATTTTCAGCCTTATGGATATGACATGATCGCGACGGATGGATGGATCGAGGGAGCGACGTTATTAAATAAAAATGGTTATGTGGTGAGTCATAACGATAATTGGATGTCGCGCCCACTGAATATGGATGGAAGTGAGGAAGAAGCAGCAGGATTGTTAATCAATGGGGATTTTGAGTCAGGAGGTACAGAGGGCTGGACCATCGATACGGATGCATCCACGGGTGTCGATGCGAACGATGCCTATGATGGGTTAAAACTATATGTCTATGATCCTGAACCCCATACAGCCAAAATCTCGCAAACAGTAGAGGGATTAGAAGATGGCAATTATACCGTTGAAGCTCGGGTGAAGTTTCCAAATGACGTTGACAATTATCTGGATGGTACGAGTTCAGCTAATATGAAATTAACCGATTATGAAGATGTTGCTGATGGCGAGAATGTACCTGAACAGGTCGTTGAATTAAATGATGGATTAGCCAATGAATATGGGGAAGCGCGCTATGGACTTTTTGAAGTTCAGGCCGAAGTAACTAATGGGCAGCTGACAGTAGAATTTAATGTAGATGCAGCAGGAGAGCACAGTTCCTTCCAGTTGGATGACGTGAAATTATACAAGACTGGAGAAAAGCCGGAGGAAGATGGAAGCGAAGAGGAATTTCAGTATCCATCGGAGAAATATCCTGATGGGCATACTTGGGAATTCTGGGGTGACTATATTAATGAGCAGGGCATGGATTTTGGGATCTATTATAATCCGCTATGGGTAAGTCCAGAAGTTGTGAAAAATCCAGATAAATATATCGTAAAAGGAACGGAAGATGATCCAGATGGTCCCACTTATGTCGCAGATTTAATTGATCAGGGGGACCCTGACGACCCGACTGATGGTGATCGCTTTAATGGCGGCCAAGGAAATGAACGTGCTCTTTACTGGATAGACGTGGAACATCCAGATGCTGAAAAATATGTGAAAGGGTATATCGACTTTTTCAAAGAACAAGGCGCTGATTTCTTACGTGTTGACTTTATCTCATGGTATGAAGATGGAATGGATCCGAATCTTGGGAAAGTGGGAGAGCCGCATGGCAGAGACAACTACGAAACGCATTTAAAATGGATGTCTGAAGCAGCCGAAGAGAATGATATGTTCTTAAGTTTAGTTATGCCTCACCTATATAATCATGGAGAACTTGAACAAAAGTATGGAGATATGATTCGAATTAATGAAGATGCATTTGGCGGCGGCTGGGACCATATTAGTGAAAGGCGCCAGGAATGGCAGGAAGGCTGGTCGCAGTGGGCCAACTCTTTCCAAGGTTTTACTGGTTTCTCTGATATCAGCGGACGCTCCAGTATGATCTTAGACGGAGACTTTTTGAAGCTGAATACGTTTGAAGGGGATCATTCGGAAAATGAGAAGAAAACAACTCTATCCCTCTATACGCTCGCAGGATCTCCGATTGCGATCGCTGACCAATATGACACGATTAAAGAAAATTATAAGTACTATCAAAACACCGAATTGATTGAGTTTAATAAAATGGGACTAGCCGGTAAGCCCATCTTTGAAAATGCAGAACATTACGGCGAATCCAATGATAATCGAGACAGCCAGCGCTGGGTAGGTCAGCTTCCAGATGGCTCATGGGCTGTTGGTTTGTTTAACCGTGAGGATGAGAGTCAGACTTTTAATTTTGATTTCAAAGAAGAACTGGGCATAGGGGAAGGTCAAGTACGTGATGTTTGGACGCATGAAGACCTTGGACTCCAGTCTGATTACTCTGTAACGCTAGAACCGCATGATAGTGTTTTCTTAAAAGTCATCCCATCCAAAGTGGATAAAGTCTTTGAAGCGGAAGTGGCTTCTTATACAAAAGATGTGGAATTTTCCAAGGAAACAGCCGGTCATGAAGGATTTGGCTACTTGAGGGATATAGACGAGGAAAAAGAAAGTGTCACTTATGCGATCAGCGTTCCAGAAACAGGCGTCTATAACTTAGACTTGAAGTATGCTGCAGGAGAAGCAAGTGAAGCTGTTGTTAATGTTAGAGAAGAGGAAAGCGGAGACGTTACGGATGCAAAACCTGTGGAACTGAAATCAACAGATGGCAAATGGAAAGAACAAGGAACAGAGGTAGAACTACAAGAGGGGACAAACCTTGTGAAAGTAGATTATGCTTCTGGTAACTTTAATTTAGACTCCTTAACGCTAGGCGAGTCAGTAGATAAAAATTCTTCAATCGTGAGAAATGGGGGCTTCAGCCATGGGTTTGACCATTGGAGCAGAAGCAATATGGTGAACACTTCGATTGAGGATGGAGCTCTGAAAATCAGTGGGGAAGAGGCGTTTTCCTCTGACACTTGGCAGTATGTGGTTCCCAAAACAGGAACATATACACTGACAGCAGACGTAAAACGAAATGGGGCGTTTGAGGATGCCTCCTTATATGTTGAAAACGGAGAAGATACTCGTACGGCTTATATTCCAGAAACAGAAGAAATGGCGGAAGTTTCGATTTCAAACGTCGAAATCTCTGAAGGAGAGGTATTAAAAATTGGAAGTCTGATTAATGGGCAAGAAGGGGCTTCGTTAACTCTGGATAATGTCCAGCTTCATGCTGTAGAAGACCATAATCAGTACTTTGACATCGTCGACAAAAATAAAAACAAAGTAGAAATCACACGAAACAGCCAAGATGCTGGAGGCCTCTCAGCTTATCAAGTTAAATTAGAAGATAAGGCCGAACCAAGAAAGGTTCATGCTGCAGGACAAAAGTATAAAGAAGTAGACACTAAGAATGAACTACAGACGACTCAGGAAACTTATTATTATGATGAGGAAAACAGGACGGTCTGGGTGAATATCCCAAATGAAGAAAGAAAGAAAGTTCAAGTGAAGTTTTAACTCGATTTTAAGAAAATAAGTAAAAGAAAAGCCTTCTCTTCCATCCGGAAAGAGAAGGCTTTTTGTA
The DNA here is from genome assembly GCF_014636475.1 of Halobacillus andaensis. Taxonomy (GTDB): domain Bacteria; phylum Bacillota; class Bacilli; order Bacillales; family Halobacillaceae; genus Halobacillus_A; species Halobacillus_A andaensis. Next base: position 538,249 of record NZ_BMEL01000003.1, on the reverse strand, counting down.
CTTATTGCAGAAGCATGCCCCGTTACTCTTTTAATTATAAGTGTTACGATAAAAGGAACAGAAGAAAGAGGTGTTTATATTGAATAAAATCAAATTAGGCCGCAGTGATTTAGAAGTGGGAGAAATTTCCTTAGGCTGCATGCGCATTAATGGGCTTAATCAAAAGGATGCCGCTCATGTCATTGAGAATGCGATGGAACTCGGCGTTGACTTATTTGACCATGCCGATATTTATGGTAAAGGAAAGTCAGAGGAAGTGTTTGCTGACGCCATCAATATGAATGATGACGTTCGTGAAAAAATGAAGCTGCAAACGAAATGCGGGATTCGTGATGGATATTTTGATTTTTCAAAAGAACATATCCTCGAATCCGTTGAAGGCAGTCTGCGCCGTTTGAAAACAGATTATATCGACAGTTACCTGCTTCACCGCCCTGATGTCTTAATGGAGCCGGAAGAAGTAGCGGAAGCTTTCACTACGTTAAAAGAAAGTGGGAAAGTGCGATATTTTGGTGTGAGTAATCAGAATCCGATGCAGATGGAACTTTTGAAAAAGTATTTAAAAGACGACTTAATTGTTAATCAGCTGCAGTTGAGTGTTGTACATACGCCGATGATCGACTCCGGCTTTAACGTCAACATGATGAATGATCCAGCCGTTGTCCGCGACAGCAATGTACTTGAATATTGCCGTTTGAACGACATTACGATTCAAGCCTGGTCGCCGTTCCAGCACGGGATGATCGAAGGACCGTTTATCGGCAACGATGCCTTTCCTGACGTAAATGCCAAGCTGCAGGAGCTTGCGGAGAAGAAAGATGTTACGGATACAGCTATTGCTACAGCGTGGATATTACGCCACCCGGCCAATATTCAGCCCGTCGTTGGAACAATGAACCCGCAGCGTCTTAAAGACATTGCCGAGGCTTCACACATTGAGCTGACGCGTCAAGAATGGTATGAACTTTACCGCGCAGCAGGAAATGAGCTGCCTTAATAAAGATGACTTTCGTTTTAGGAGGTCACTGAAAAAGTCCTTTCTAATCTATAGGAACTGCCAAAGGTTGTTGTTGAATCCACGAATCGCTTGTCGGTGGATGCTTACCGCGGGCACGGCCTCAGCTAACTTGGTCAAGAAGACCACTTGACCAAGTGGATCTTCGGCTCGCGCTGTTCCCGCGACGCACCGGACGTGCTAGTGTCGATGTTGGCCACAGGACGTGGCCGGTTTTAATCGACCAGGCGTCACCACCGATCGCTCATCATGGAATCAACAGAGTCCTATTTAAAAAGGTTAATTATTTTTTCTTGTACAAGGAGGACTCTACTTTCAAAACAGCGAGAACTTCAACTCGGGTTTCTAAGCAAGATCATTCAAGGTTCGATGGCGTTTTTCCAGTTAATATGAAACGAATCGTTAAACTCATGAAAGAATACAGGGCTTAGAATCTCTTAAAATTAAACAAAACGGTCTGTATGGACATAAAACTCATACAGACCGTTTTTTAAAGCTCATTCCTTTGAACCGTCAGTTTTTCATCGGCCTCCGTTTTAGAAAGTTATTTTTTTGAGGTTCTATTTGGTTTTGTTTTCCTTCTTAATGTCAATTACATAAAGAAGGAGTGGAGGATTATGCCAACGTGCAATAAATGTGGAGCGAAATGGAGTTATCGAAAGACATTAATAAAAATGATGTTTACTTTTGGTACTGTGAAGAAATGCCCATATTGCAATAAACGACAGCATATTAATGCAGCGACTAGAAAAAGAACAGGGAAGGTAAGCTCGTTTGTTGTGATACCTTTACTGTCTCTTCCTGCATTTCTCAATTTATCGCTAAAAATAATTATCATTGGCTCGCTCATAATCTCTCTGCTGTTTTTTATGCTTCTACCCTTTATTATAGAACTCTCTAACCAAGAAGAATCCGATTGGTAATTTTAAAAAAGAGGAATTCAAATCGGTGGTATCGAAATAGTGAGGGAGAGAAGGAGGAGATCACCTATGAAATACATTCGTTTTCGTAAGGACGATGAAATTTATTATGGAGTTGTCAAAGGAAATTCGATCACCCAGCTGGATGGTGATTACATAACAGGCGAAACACGCCCGCTTTCTACTGAATTTGCTTTAGATGAAGTCGAAGTGCTCACACCTGTCGAACCAGGACAGGTGCTCTGCATTGGTTTAAATTATGAGGCACACGCAGAAGAGACGGGTAAGCCGATCCCTGAGGAGCCGATGATGTTTATGGCATCTCCTAGCGCAGTTGTTGCACATGATACGGAGATCGTGCTGCCAAACCTTGAGCATCGTATCGATTATGAGGCAGAGCTTGTTATCGTGATTGGAAAAGAAGCGAAGGACGTGAAGAGAGAAGAAGCGTTATCTTATATCTTTGGTTATACGGTTGGGAACGACGTCTCAAATCGTCACTTACAGAAAAAGGACGGACAATATACACGTGCGAAATCGTTTAGCACCTTTAAACCGTTAGGACCCGTGATTGAGACCGAGCTTGAGCCGAACCGGGCGCCTATTAAACTGACGCTTAACGGAGAAGTGAAGCAGGAGTCCAATACGAACGATTTAATTCACGACATTGAGCAGCTTATTGTAAAAATTACAGAAGTAATGACACTACAGCCGGGTGATGTCATTTACACGGGAACGCCGTCGGGTGTAGGGCCGTTGTCGCCTGGTGATGTAGTGGAAGCTGAAGTCGGAGGTATTGGCGTACTGCGGAATCAGGTGAGAGAGAAATAAGTTATATGAAATAGAGGTTCCCTGCTAGGGAGCCTTTTTTATTTAAAACTCCTTCTTTCATAATTTTATAAATCAACCGATGGTAAATGTATAAGATTATTGTTAGCAGGGGGATATTATGAATTTTTTAGAGAAACTGTTTGGAAAGAAATCGAAAGAGAAAGTGTCTGTCGAAAAAAATACTAAAAAGGAAAGGGCAAAACCTAAGGTTGCTCCTGAAAGGATAGGAGAATTAGGAGAATATAAGATCAACATCCAACTAGACCAGTTTCCACCGAACTATAAGCATTTAAATGATCTTATGTTAGAAAATATGAAAACACACTCAGGGTTTTCTCAAATTGACCATGTCTTACTTACTCCGTATGGCATTTTTGTAATTGAAACAAAGAATTATGCTGGTGAAATTAAAGGAGGAGCACAAGATAAACAATGGAAAGTAAACAAAAAGTTTAATATGATGAATCCCTTTCATCAGAATTACGGACACATGGAAGCTATTAAATCGTGTCTAAATAGTGATAACCCATACTCTTTTGTTTCAATGATTTCTTTTACCCAGAGAGCTGTCTTCAGTATTAGTCCAGAATTAAGGAAAATGACATCCGATGAGTTATGTGTGTATGATACAGAGCTTACTGAATTTATTAAACGGAAAATTCAAGTTATTAAACTTCAAAGCACTGCACCTATTTATAAGGAAGATGAAATTGAATCGATCTATAAGTCATTAACTAATGCGAATGTAACCGATCCTGCTATACGGGAAGGGCATAAGCAGGCTTTACTATCAGCGTCTGCTAAAGAGGACAAGTGTTCAATATGTAATAAACCAGTCTCACGAAAAGTGAAAAAATTTTGTATGTCTAACAAAAAATTTCAAGGGAAAATTTATTGTTTTGACCACCAGAAAAATATTAGTTAAGAGCTTTAACCTGGGACCCACTACCACGTGGGTTCTTTTTTTATGAGAAAACGATAAAAGGAAGCGTTCAAAGTGGTGTGTCGATTCTTGTTTTGGTAGTCTATAAGTAACGGAAACTGCGAATCTACAAACTAGAAAGGAGGGGGAACATGCCAAAGAAATATAAAAAGATGAAACGTAAGAAGAAGTCTCTCTTTAAGCTGGTTCTCCCTCCCTTGCTCGTATTCGGCTCTATTTTCGGGCTGATGTATATTGTGTCGTTCATAAGCGGCGTCACGGGAGATGGAATGACGACCAGCTTCTCCAATGTTCGTGGAGAACTATCACCGCAAGTTTTACAATATGAAGAAGAAGTAACGAAGTATGCGGAAGAAGAAGGGATAGAAGAGCACGTAGATCTGATTCTTGCTTTAATGATGCAGGAATCGGGCGGGAGAGGAAATGATCCGATGCAAGCATCTGAATCCCTTTGTGGGTCTGTCGGCTGTATTGATGATCCTGAGAAGTCTATTGATCAAGGAGTCTCCTATTTTGCCCAAACATTAGAGCGTGCCGATCATGACGTAAAGCTGGCTTTGCAGTCTTACAATTTCGGCGGCGGTTTTATAGATTTCGTGAATAATAATGGAGGAGAATATACGCAGGAACTAGCCATCGATTTTTCAGCGAAGAAGTACGAAGAGTTGAAGCATACGGGAAAGTACAGCTGTGTGCGGGAGGAAGCCTCTCAATATGATGCCTGTTACGGCGATATCTATTATGTCGACGCAGTATTAGGCTATTATGACTCGGTAAAAGGATAATCTAGCAAAAACGAACCCACAACCTAAATGGCCGCGGGTTCGTTTTTATGTTTTATTGACGCGGTTCGACGTAATCAGGATAGTCTGTAATAATACCATCGGCGCCAATTTCTAATAAAAATTGAGCAGATTCACGGTCTCTTACGGTCCAAGGGTGTGTCTCCATGTCAAAGTCATGGATGCGACTAACCAGTTCTGCGTCCATCATATTTTTACTAGGGTTCACGTACTCCGCATAGGAAGCGAATTCTGTTAACTGTTGATCAGAAATCCCATTGGAGCTGTAGCTTAATAGGACGCCGACTGGAACATCTGGAAGAATAGAATGAAAGGTCTGAACGGAATCGTGATCAAAAGATTGAACGATTATTTTATCGTTGTTTGGTTTGTCCAGGTTGCGCTTCTCAAGTTCCTCAGCTATTTTTTCTTCGATCCCAGGGTAGAGGGAAGGGGATTTGACTTCGATCAGAATGCCAGTCTTTCCTCGGTATTCATCTAACACATCCCCAAGTGTAGGGATTCTTTCTCCATGAAACTCTTCACTGAAAAAGCTGCCGGCATCAAGCTTCTGCAGTTCGTCGTATGTAAGGTCACCTACTTTTCCTGTGCCGTCCGTTGTTCGGTCTACCGTCGTATCGTGAATCACCACTAACTCTCCATCTTTACTCATTTGCACATCGAGCTCGAACATATCGGCTTTCATGTCGACGGCTTTTTCAAATGCGGCCATCGTATTTTCTGGTGCATAGCCCGAAGCTCCTCGGTGCGCGATATTCAATACCTGATTCGCATCGTTTATGTTGCTTTCATTGGCAAGAACCTTCTCTTCTGATCCTGCAAATGCCATCATAAACACTCCCAACGTTAGTAAAATAGTGGTCAACTGTTTCATTTTCGTCTCTCCCTTCCGTATTTTCATTTTCTACTATAAGGGAGGAACATTATGGAAGTTTTAATAAGGTGTTTATATTTTATTGAGAAATATTACAAATTAAGGAACTTTCAGCCCACGAAACTTAATATTTTTTATGATAAAAAAACCCTATTGAAATTCGACTTCATTAGGGCTTTCATGAGCTTATTTATGGATAGAATCATAGTGTTTGATTTTTATATTTTTAAAAGTAGCTTCGCCTCCTTCAGAAAAAAGAGTGATTCCTTCGTCTTCGAGTGGAGGAAAGGCTTGATTGGAGTGGGCTACTTTGCCATCATCAATAAACACTTCTACACTCGTTTTATCGACTAATACCTTTAAATGAACTTCTTTTTGATTTTCATCAAAAGGCGCATGGCTTTCTATCAGTTCATGCTCCTCATCAGGCTGGGCTGTTGAGCTGCGATTGACGTAGGAGTACTGATTTTCTGGTGAAATACCGACGTCAATGTGACGTGATTGATCTTCTGACTCACGAAGTCTTAAACCTGTGTTCTGCAGGTCCTCCCAAGAGATATCTGCCTCGAGCTGATAAGCTGCTCCTGTTGCTTCAAGCCTTTCTGATCCATCGACTTCTATCCTTTCAAATGAATCGACAGAGCTTGTTAATCGATCTAGTTCTTCTTTAGGCTGAGACGTCAGGTAATACTTTTCGTTCTCACTTTTCTTAAGTTCAATTTGACGTACAATGGAATCTAATCCGTTAAATCCTTCTGCCATCGTTGGCGTCTCGTCTGCGTACTTCCAGTTGTTCATCCATGCTAATGCATAACGGTGATTAAGCTGATCCTCGCTTTCCCCATCTTCAAAAGTTACACCGCCATACCAGTCAAACCCGTAATCGAGCCATTCGGGTTCTTCATGGTCGGGTAAGAATTCGTCTCCGTTGAAATCGCCGACCCAGTAAGCGTACGTATTCGGCTTATCGATGGCTTTGCCATTCGCACTTACGCCGAGGACCCACTTCACAGATCCATCATCCGCCCGCATCATATAGAGATCCGGACATTCAATTAAGCCGATATCATCGGTTTGAAATCCTCCGGTATAACTCCAATCTTTTAAGTTATCCGATTCATAGAAGCCGACCTTCGTTTCTTCTGCCATAAGCATCACCCATTTTTTACTTTGGTCATCCCAAATAATTTTAGGATCTCTAAAGGCTTCGATTCCAGGGTTCTCTAAAACAGGTTCGTCACTATAAGAAGTGAAGTTTTGTCCGTCATCGGTACTGTACCATAGGTATTGCTCCTGATCGCCATCAGCGGAAGGCTGGGTGACGACAGCCACTACGGCATCTTTGCCAAAACCGGCCGTGTTGTCCGTATCGACGACGACAGATCCGGACCATGGATCGCCATTTTCATTGGTGTATTTAGGGATGGCCACGCCTTCGTCTTCCCAGTGAACTAAATCCTCAGAAGTTGCGTGTCTCCATTCCGTACCATTGCCATCCGGGTAGTCTCCGTTGTAAAGGTAATAGTAATGATACTCCCCGTTAAAATAAATCGGACGCTGAGGATCGTTTTTCCAATGATCGGGTGAAGTGAAATGATAGTTGGCGCGATAAGAATGATCAACAAATTCAGGTTCTTCCGGCTCTTCCTCTTCATCAGCGGGAGTGAGAAGCAGCACAACAGCCCCTGCTATTAGAAAAAGACCTAGGAGTGAGAATACTGCCCAAATTCTGGGGGCCTGGGTAAAAGCTTTTTTCATTGTGTTATTCACCGCTTTCGTTGCTGTACTAAAAAGAAAATGCCAATGAATCATTGGCATTTTCCCTTTTTTTATTCGTCTACTGTAATTTGACCTTGTTCTAGAATGCTATCTTCTACAACTGAAGATTTCTTGCCATTAAGGTCTAACTTAAAGCTTGGAGAGAACGTTGATTTTTCATCTTCAAAATATCCTCTGTTTGTCATGTAGCTTGTTATAACTACTTCGTCAGTATTCTCTTGAGGGATCGCATAGTGTGCGTAGTTCCACGTTACATCATATGGATCCAGGTCCTGGTGAAGGACAATTCCTGTTTTGTTCATTGGCTTAAATTCGCCGTCTAATGAATTCGCTACATAACCAAGCATGTAGATGTCTTCATCATCAATGCCGTCAATTGTCATCTTAGATCCGCGGGCACTTGTGAATAAGTACCACTTGCCGTCTTTTTTGAAAATGTTCGGGCGTTCAATTTCATCCGTTACAGTGTTAGAAGCAATTAGAGGCTCTTTTACTTCTTTTAATGTGTAATCATCGTTAATCTCGATGATCCCGATGGCACCGTTCGCAAGCTCAGCAAAGTCTCTTTGCGGGCTTTCCAAAATCTTGTCTTTTTCGTCCTGGAAGTATTTATTGCTGTCACTGTAATACGCACGGTTGTACAGAGACTCTTCTCCAGAATAGCCGAATTCTGTTCCAGTATTCGCTTCAAACACGAGGTACTTACTGCCATCTTCCTCAATGTAATGAGGGTCTCTAAACGTGTGGTTCTCATTCCAATCAATGTCGCCATTACCGAAGGCTTGCTGTACGTTTTGATAAACGGATCCGTCTCCGCCTTCAAAAATGGACTTATGGTCTTCTACGCCGTCTACATTTAGTGTGCCAGCTTCTGGCTCAGATACATTTACTTGAGCTGTTGTGAGTGTCTGTTTACCGTAAAGCTCTTTATCTACGTTAAATTCTGTGCGATTCGTATAGAATAAGCGAACTTCGCCGTCAGAAGTAAAGGTAGCTGAACCAGACCATTCTTCTGATTGATCTTTTAAGTATTCATCGTCTGCTAAGTATTTATCTTCGTCGTCAAATACACGGCCTGCGTTCTTCCAATCATCAATGGCTTTGTCGTCTGCATCTTTATAGAACATGTAAATGAAGGTGTCGTTAGGGTTATCAGGGTCACCGGCTAATCCGAATAAGATGTGATAACCGTTGTATTCTGCTACAGTTCCGTCTGCGTTCTGAAGCGGCCATGTGTCCCAAACGTCCATCACGATTTCGTTACCGTTCTCATCTGTTTTTGTAGCTGAAGGGATATTATCAATCGTTGATGCATCGAATTCAGGTACAGTAAAGTCTGAATCACCGTGCTGATTAATCATATCGGATACATCGGAGCGTGTGATATGAGAGATGCCATAGTCTTCATTGTGATCCTTGGTATCCTTTGGTGCCGCTTGTGCTAATAGTCCGTCACCTCCTGCTAAAATTGCTGTGCTGAGCGTGACTAATGTTGCTTGTTTGGCCAGCCTTTTAAAATTCATATGCTTCCTCCTCTTGTTTTTTGGTGAAGTCTTTTTCGTCAGCCCCACCGTTGTACAATTAAAAGTATAGGGGAGGGGAGGCTGCTCTGGATATGGAGGATATTGATTGGAATTTCGTCTTGAATTGATATCTAGGAGATTCGTTATGCTTGAGGGAAAAGGGAGAGAGAAAAAAGTCCCGGGAAACGACTCACTGAGCCTCCTCCCAGGACTTTTGATATTCCTGCAGCAATTGATCACGGGTAATCTGATTTTTAATATAGAGCTGTGTAGCGGAACCGAATTCTTCTCTTACGCCGACAGGAAAATCAAACCAGTTCGAAGACATCGTCTGCCCTTCTTCATAATACTGCATGGTTTGCTCGGCAAGCGGGCCTGAATCATCCGACTCGATATGCTTAAAGGCTGGAATAAACTTTAAGCGTTCCGTCATGTACCTCTTTCCTTCTTCAGAAGAAACCATCCAGTTTAGAAATTTCTTTGCTTCTTTTTTCTTTTCGTCGGTCGTTTGTTTGTTGACGACCCAATAGCTCGGTGTGTTAACGACTAAGGCTTCTTTATCAGGATCGTCATTTATAGGAATCGGGAGAATACCTATGCTCATATTCGGGGAGCGCTGATCAATCATCGGCTGTATCCAGTTCCCTTGTAGAATCATCGCAGCTTCTCCCGCCGCAAATGTATTTACTTCCATACTGTAATCCGTGGAAAGCGGCTCATCACTTCCATACTCTAACGTGACATCGATCAATTGGAGGAGTTCCTTAAACTTTGGGTTGTTAGAAATCGTGTCTGTTCCTTCATTTAAGCCTTTTATAAAAGCCGCAGGATCTTCTTGCTGGGCGAAAGCGATATTCATGAAGTGGTCACCCAATTTCCATTCTTCATAATATCCTGTGGCAAACGGGGTAATCCCTGCTTGCTGCAATTTTTCTGAAACGGCTTTTAATTCATTCAGCGTAGAAGGCAAGGAATCAATGCCGGCTTCCTTAAACAATTCTTTGTTATAGATGAATCCGTATCCTTCTAAATTCATCGGCATGCCATAGATGCTGTCATCGAATGTCATAGGAGTCAATGTCTCTTCATAAGCATCGTCTACCCATGGTTGATCAGAAAGGTCTTCTAAATACTCACTCCATACTCTGGCGCTTTCATACCCGGGATTGGTGAAGATGTCAGGTCCATTGCCAGCGGCCATTTGGGCTTTAAGGTCGGAGAAATCATCCATTGCACCACCGACCGTATGGACCTCTATATTTATATTTGGATGTTCCTTTTCATAAGCCTGAACCATTTGCTCAAACGGCGAGGCAATTTCTACTTTCGGATTTCGTACGTTTAATGTAATTTCCTTATCGTCCATTGTGGTTTCTTCTGTCTCTGTTTCTGTCTTTTTCTGGCATGCGGAAAGGGATAGGCTCAGTGCTCCGATTAAACATATAGTTACGATCTCTTTTTTCATTCCGTCACCTGTCCTTTGCGCAAGTTATCTGCTGACGATCTGCCTCTGTTTCCCGTTTCGATATTCAAAAGGGGTTACGCCTACTACCTTTTTAAACAGTTTGGAAAGATACTTCTCATCCTGATAGCCAAGCATTAAAGAGATGGAATAGATGGTTTCTTCTGTTTCTTTTAACCAAATTTTCGCCTGGTCAATTCTTAGCTTCGTCATATATTTAGACAGGGGCAAACCTGTTTCTTGTTTGAACTTCCTTGAAATATGTTCGCGACTGAAGAAGAACAAGTTCGATAGCTTTTCTAAACTCAATTCTTCCATGTAATACTCATCCACGTATGCTACAATGTCCTTCATGCGACGGGCCGCATCCAGTTCATCCAGCCGATGAATCGAACGGTAGTTGTGGTTGTCGAGGTCTGATTGCAGCGACTGAAACGAACTAGCAATATTAGTTAAAGATGTTAGCGGCTCCCCGCTTACGAGACGAACAGGGAGATCAAATTGCTGACCCATCCATTCTTCCACTGTTAACCATTCGTCCTGTATGGTAATGACGAGACAAAGGTTTCGATCATTCTGAAGGGAAAACGCATTGCCTAGTTTTTGATTCACAAGCTTGTCCGCCAGTAATTCTATATAAGGCTCAGCATGATGCATGTGGTAAAAAGAAAGTAATGTCATTTCGTATTGGTCGGCTGCCGGGAGGTAGGGGAGAATGTCGTTTGTTTCATAAGGTTCTCCCATACAAGCGGCTTTCATTAATTGATTCACCCGCAGCTTTTTAACATCTTTGTCAATCGAATGATCAGAAGGGAAGGATTGTTGATCATTTTTCCAGCTTTCCACAGCTTCAGCTAACGTCTTATTAAAGGGAGCCGGTTCAAGCGGCTTCAATAGATAATCAAAACTGCTGCACTTAATCGCTTGGCGCATAAATGAATAGTCATTATACCCTGTGATGAATATAACTTTGCCGGGATAGGAAATGGAATCTAACCACTCAATGATTTCTATTCCGCTCATCCCCGGCATTTTAATATCCGTAAAAATGAGTTCCGGCTTTTCTTTTTCTATAATTGTTTGTGCCTCCTGCCCGTTACTTGCTTCAAAGAGTTCTGTAATGCCGTGCTTATCCCATTGTCCCACGTAGCGTACGACGTCGCGTACATTCATTTCGTCATCAACAATTAGAGCCTTCAAAAATGATTCCTCCTTACTAGTGAACAAATGTCTATTTTAGGGCGGCTAATGAGCACGACCGGATTTTAAAGGAATGGATATCTTAACGAGAAAGCCTTGTCCATGATTCGTATCCACTTCTAATCCGGCACTTTGACCATAGTTAAGAACGAGCCGGTCGTGTATATTTTTCAAACCAATATGCTGAGCGGAATAAGCACCTTCATAAGGGGCGGTATACATGTTGTTTCTTAATGATTGAAGCTCCTCATCCGTTAAACTAGCCCCGTCATTTTCTACGGAGAGGTGTAAGGATTCACTTTTTAATTCACCGCGAATGTTTAAATGAGCCTCATAAAATCCTTCTTCATAACTATGTTTAAAGAAGTTCTCAACGAGCGGCTGAAGAATCATGCTGGGTATGGTCATGTTAAGAATCGTCTCGTTTAGGTTTATGGAATAGTTCACGTTATTGCGAAAACGCTCTTTTTGAAGCATGAGGTAGGATTCTATATAGTTCACTTCATCCCCTACGAGCACCCACTCGTTCGCCTGCATAGAGTAACGCATCATTTTCGATAAGGACGTTACAAGCTGATAGACGTTAGGAGCCTTAGATCTAAGGGCAACAGCACCAATCGATTGCAAGGCATTGAATAAGAAATGAGGATTCACCTGAGATTTTAAGGCTCGGAATTGGTTTTCCTTATTCTCAATTTCCAATTTATATTCACGGTCAATGTGTAGATTGATCCGATCCATCATATCTTTCATATGTTTTTCTAAATAACCAATTTCGTCTTGTCGGCTGTCTTCAAAGGGAACATCCACGTCTCCACCTTCTATAGTGCTTACTTTTTGGGAGAGCCGTTTGATCGGGTGTGTAATTTTGTAAGCAATCATACTGATCATTACCACCCCTAATATCCCTACACCTATCCCGACCAATATGCTGGTATAGGCGGTTTCCCGTACTTCTTGAAATAAGATTTCACTTGGTGTGATCTTCACTAATTTCCATTGGTGGAGAGGGCCGGATAACGTTTTCGATAAGATAATATCATCGCCTGTGCTGTCTTTTGCTGTTTTCATCTGTTGTTGTAAATCAGACGGTACGGACTTCCCAATCAATGCTTGATCGTTTGCATAAATCACATCTTCATTTTCGTCGACGAGTAACACGGTTTCTTCGTTTTCCTGAATCAGGTTGTTCGTTATTTGACCATAGGCCTCCAATTCAATATCCGTGGTAAGAATTCCAAGGAAATCATTGGTAAGCACATCCACTATTTTGTGATGGAATGTCATGACCATCGTGTTGTCTGATTGGGGAACGATCGCTGCGTTATTGTAATTTTCAATGGGATGTGGAGGTTCTATCATGTATTTTGCGTTTGAGTGATACAGTTGCTTTATTGAACCCTGCTGTAGAAAATCTGGTTTTGATTTCCGGGCACTCACCATCCCATTATAAACAGCGAATGATTCTTTACCCTGATCCATATAAAGCCGCACTTGTCTAATTTCATTTCGCATCAGGTAGTAATTCTCTAAGCTGTTTTCTAAGTAAGCTGAATCATCTGCTTCATTGTTAATAATTCGAAATAGATCGGGGTCGCGGTACAAGATATAGGGGAGATTAATTATCTCATCGAAGTATTGTTCAAGTTCTACTGAGCTCTCTTGTATTTGCTCCCGGCTATTTTCAAGTTCATGCTGCTCTACACTATTTTTTGTATAGATGTAAATTAAAAACACCGATAAAAAATAGGGCAGGATGATGAATATAAGCAGCATAAACAATAAACGGCTTTGGATGCTTTTCATTTCAAGGCGTCCCTTTCACTAGAGGACCAATTGGTCAGTCTACATTATAATTCTCTAAACTATAACAAATAGATTAGCACCGTCAATCATACCTGAGCAGGCGGCCTATAGTTGTATTAAACGAAGAGATTCCTATAATGGCACGATTAGCAAACGCTCACACAAAAAAAGTAAACGCTTTACATAATTTAGAAAATGAAGCGAATTGACTATGAAAATAAAACAGATGTCTGGGAAGAAAAAGTTCGTGAACAGGCATTGATGACAGCTGTTTGTCAGAACATGAAGAAGATAGCTCTTCATCTAGCTATGATCAGCTGGAGGGAGGGGGATATTTTTCGATTTCGCTCCCTGCGTGGGAAGAATAAAAAAAGGACCCCGTTTTTGGGATTCCCTTTTTTAGTATGTGGGAGCTGAGGACGAATACATTCGGTCAGTAGTATTAAATGTTCACTATATGTACGTTCACATCATAACGGTTCATGTCTTCACCAAAATGAGCCGGCACTTGATCGTCTACAATACAAAAGTCGATTTCTGATAGGTCAGCCACTTTAGCGAAGTTTACTTTCCCAATTTTACTGTGGTCGGTCATGAGGATGGTGTGCCTGGAGTTCGTAATCATCATTCGTTTAATGCGTGCTTCGGTAAGATTAGGGGTAGTAATGATCCCTTCTTTGAGGTCCAGGCCATTGGTACCGATAAATGCCTTATCAATGCGAATCATATTAAGAGATTGTTCAGCAAAAGGTCCGACCAAGGCTGACGTCTCCCTGCGTAAATTTCCTCCTAACAGCATCACATCTAAACCTGGAATATCTGCTAACTCCTGCATGATAATAATAGAGTTTGTCACGATCGAGAGGTTGGAGAAAGATTTTAGTTCTTTGACAAGTTCATACGTGGTGGTGCCTGAATCTAAAAGAATGGCATCTCCTGGATTAATGAACTCGACGGCTTTTTTAGCAATGGCTTGCTTTTCTGCAATATAATCTTTTTTTCTATCTCCTATCGATGCTTCAAAACTTACAGGCTGTAAGAGAATCGCACCGCCGTGTGTTCTTTTTATACTATCAGTTTCCTCGAGCTCTTTAAGATCCCTTCGGATCGTAGAGTCTGAAACATTAAATTGCTGGCTTAAGTCATGGACGGAGGCCCGTGACATATGACGCAAATATTCAAGAATTTGCGCTTTTCGTTCTTCCATAAACATGAATAGCCGTTCCCCTTTCGTAAACGTTTTCTTTCTCTCATTATAGACCAATCTCGAAATCAAAAGAAAATAAATGATTAAACAAGGAAGGCTCTGAGCGTTTTCATTCATGCAGAGTTGTTTGTCTGTGACTAAAAGTAATCATAAGTAATCATAATTGCTAGGTTTGATAAGGGGGAACAATTATGAATATAACCTAAATTTATTGATTTTTAAGTGCTTTTAACCGTTTTTGTAATTTTTTGAAAACTTATTGACAATTTTTGTATACGCATATATGATCATTAATAAGCAAAAACAATCATAAACAATCTTGAAACTTTTTACGCATAAGAGAAAAGATCTCCTTTTAAAGCAGCTTACATCGATATGCGTAATGGGGGCGGAAAGGAGGAAAACATCACTCATTTATGTAAGCGCATTCAATGATTGCTGGAATTTAATAATGGAGGGGAGATTAAAAGATGAAAATGAAGATGAGCGTAATTGTGATGGGGATCTTTCTGCTTTTTATGGCTGCGTGCAGTAATAATGAAACTTCTGGGGAACAAAATGAAAGCGCTGACAATGGGAGCTCTGAACAAAAGGACCTTAAAATCGGCTTAACGCTAAATAATTTGGCGAATCCATTTTTTGTGTCAATGAGTGAAGCTGCGGAAGAATATGCGGATGAGTTGGGAGCTGAAATCGTCGTTCAGGCGGCAGATGCTGATTTGGCAAAGCAAACCTCTCAAATAGAGGATTTTATAACACAAGGTGTAGATCTTATTCTTCTAAATGCTGTTGATTCTGAAGGGATCGCAGGTGCCGTAGCACAAGCAGACGCCGCGGGAATTCCTGTTGTTTCAGTTGACGTTGGTGCTGACGGAGGGATTGAGGGAACCGTCACATCGGATAACTATCAGGCGGGAGTGCTGGCAGCTGAATATATGATTGAGGATCTAGGAGGACAAGGGAATGTTGTCGTCATCGACGGCCCTCCTGTTACAGCTGTGAAAGACCGGATTGCCGGGTTTGAAGATACAATTGAAGGTACCGATATTGAAGTTATTGCTAAGCAAAATGGAGAGGGAAATCGTGAAAAAGGGCTGCAGGTGATGGAAAGTATTTTACAAGCGAATGAGCCGGGAACGATTGATGCTGTTTTTGCTAATAACGACCCTGTGGCCATTGGTGCAGAGATTGCCCAGCAGCAAGCGGATCGTCAGGATGAATTTTATATTGTCGGTGTCGATGGATCTCCAGATGTTATCGAAGCGATGAGTAAAGAAGGCAGCTCGATTGCGGGAACATCTGCCCAGCATCCAGACGAAATGGTCAAAAAAGCCATGGACGTTGGTATTCAAGTGTTAGACGGTGAATCTGTAGAAGAAGTAATCAAAATCCCAGTAGATTTAGTGACTCAAGACAACTTAGATTCTTATGAAGGCTGGTAAAAAACGTTCGGTCCTTGTGATAGCAAGGGCCGTCATTTCAATCTAAGTAAGGAGTGAAAAATCTATGGTTACGCAGGAAAAAGTAAAGCCGAAAACGGATATCATTCCCCCCATCTTAAGAATGGAAGGGATCAATAAAACTTTCTCAGGCACAACGGTATTAAAAAACGTCAATATCGATCTTTATCCTGGTGAAGTTCACGCTTTAATGGGGGAAAATGGGGCCGGGAAATCGACGTTAATGAAAATTTTGTCTGGTGTCTACGTTCCTGATCAAGAAAGTGGCGCCATCACATATAAACAACAGCAAGTTACATGGAAAGACCCGTTAACTGCTAGAAAGATGGGGGTTGGAGTGATTCACCAGGAACTAAACCTCTCACCCAATCTCACGATTAGTGAAAATATTCTAATGGGGACGAAATACCCTCGAAACAAATTCGGGATGGTGCGCTGGGAGGAAGTACATAAACGGGCTAAGGAAGTTTTAACTTCCATGGGCTCAGACCTGCAGCCAGAAACCTTTGTCTCCACGTTAAGTGTAGCCCAGCAGCAGATGGTGGAAATAGCAAGAGCCCTCTCGTACAAAGCAGAAGTCCTTATTATGGATGAACCGACAGCCTCTTTAACGGATAAAGAAATTGACAGCCTATTTCAAATTATCAAGGACTTAAGAAAACAAGGCGTGGCAATCGTCTATATTTCCCACCGAATGGAAGAAATCTTTAAGATCTCGGACCGCTATACGGTACTGCGCGATGGAGAATGGATTCAAAGTGGACCTATCGATGAAACAAACCCTGATCATTTAGTCAGTTTAATGGTTGGCCGTGATTTAAAAGATCTGTTTCAACGGTTTAAAAGTAATTATATAAAAGAAGAGGGGAGAGACCAGCCTGCCTTAGAGGTGAAGAAATTAAGTGATGCGACTTTCGTAAAGGATCTGTCATTTCAAATCTATCCTGGTGAGATTGTAGGGTTTGCGGGTCTGGTCGGCGCAGGACGTACGGAGCTTGTCCGTTCGATCTTCGGTGTGTCAGACATACAGCAAGGTGAAGTGTGGGTGGAAGGAAAGAAAGTTCAAATCAAATCTCCGATCGATGCGATTAAGCATGGAATTGCCCTCGTGCCGGAAAGCCGTAAAGAACAAGGGTTATTCCTTGATATGTCCGTAAAAGAGAATATTTTGCTGGCTGAATTAAAGAAGTATAAAAAGTACATGAAGATTAAATGGAACTCCTTAAATCGTACAGCTGATGAATATATTAAACGCTTGAATATCAAAACCGCATCACCCGATCAGCCGATCTCTGGCTTAAGTGGTGGGAATCAGCAAAAAGCGGTCATTGCCAGGTGGCTCTCCACGAACCCGAAAGTCCTGCTGCTCGATGAACCCACACGAGGCGTTGATATTGGAGCTAAAACAGAAATTCATAAAATCATCTCTGAACTTGCAGATGAAGGGCTTGCGGTTTTAATGATCTCCTCTGAACTACCTGAAGTGATCGGGGTAAGTGACCGAATTTTTGTCATGCATGAAGGACGGATCACCGGACAGCTTCACAAACAGGAAGCCACTCAAGAACGAATTATGTATTATGCAACGGGAGGGAACTAAAGATGAAATCAACTCTGTCGTCCAATCAGCAGCCAACTGTCCAACCTGGATTTAAGTTTGGACACCATGCTTCGACACTCTGGAACCAGCTTGGAATGATTATCATTCTGCTCCTGCTGTGCATTGTCATGAGCGTCATGGCACCAAACTTTTTAGATTCTGCTAACCTTACCAATATTTTAAAACAAGTTTCTGTAACCGCGATATTAGCCGCAGGTATGACGATCGTTATTTTAACCGGGGGTATCGATTTATCCGTAGGATCGATCGTAGCTCTGTCGGGCGTTGTTTCGGTTATGGCTTCACAAACAGGCATGAACCCGATTTTCGCCATGCTTCTCGGTATTGGAGCAGGCTATCTAGTCGGATTTATCAATGGAATATTTACTGCAAAGATAGGGCTTCCTGCTTTTATTGTCACATTAGCGAGCATGACTTATGTGAGAGGCCTTGCTTATGTCACGAGTGGAGGGTACCCGGTTGTCTTAGAATCGAATACGTTTCGTTTTGTAGGATCTGGCTCTATTCTATCGATTCCTACTCCTATTTACTTGATGATTCTCGTATACTTCGTCATGTTTCTTGTTTTAAAGTACACGATGTTTGGGCGCCACATTTATGCCATTGGCGGTAATGAAGAAGCGGCTCGACTAACAGGAATTAAAGTGAAAAAAACGTTGGTAAATGTATATTCCATCAGTGGTTTACTCGCTGGTTTAGGAGGCGTTGTCCTAGCCGGTCGTCTTTACTCAGGTCAGCCGACTGCTGGGAATATGTATGAACTTGATGCGATTGCAGCGGTTATCTTAGGTGGATCTAAACTAACAGGCGGTGTCGGTAAAATTCAAGGGACAATTATTGGAGTGCTGATTATGGGCGTAATCACCAACGGCTTAACCCTAATGGATGTCAGCTATTACTGGCAGCTTGTTGTGAAAGGTGGCGTCATTCTCTCAGCTGTGTTAATTGACCGGATTCGTTCCTAAAAAATGATAGAGAAGAGGGATTACTATTTGGATGAAGGCTAGATGGAAACGAGAGTTTCCACTGTTGCTCTGTTTGCTCGTTGTGGGGTTGCCGACCACGGTGCTGGCCGATGAATCAGGGTATTATGAAGAGGCGTATCGGAATCAGTTTCATTTTTCTCCAGAAGCAAATTGGATGAATGACCCGAATGGGATGGTTTACTACGAAGGGGAATATCATTTGTTTTACCAGTACCACCCTTATGGCACGACTTGGGGGCCGATGCATTGGGGACATGCTGTAAGTGAAGATCTCGTGAATTGGGAGCATTTGCCGATCGCCTTATCACCTGATGAACTTGGCGATATTTTCTCGGGAAGCGCGGTAATTGACTGGGACAATACGGCAGGATTCGGGGAAGAGGCGATGGTCGCTATTTTTACCCATGCGGGTCCAGAAGGTCAAGTTCAAAGTCTAGCTTACAGTCTTGATAAAGGAAGGACATGGGAAAAGTATGAAGGAAATCCGGTCATGCCGGATCCTCCAGTCGCGGATTGGCGTGATCCCAAAGTCTTCTGGCATGAAGATTCCAGCCAGTGGGTAATGTCACTTGCGGCAAAAGATAAAATTATGTTTTACACTTCTCCTGATTTAAAAGAGTGGGAGTTTGCTAGTGAGTTCGGCCAGGATGGCGGAATTCAATCCAATAGCCTTGATCAAGTCTCATATGCTATGTCTGAACACACAGGTGGTTCTTTTACGTATGAAGGGGACGTAACCCTTAACGAAAAAAATGGCAGAGAAGGATCTGGCGGGTTAGTCTTTCGCTCCGATAAGGAGGGAGACAATGGGTATATTGCTAGCGTTGATGCAAAAAATGACCGGGTAACGTTAAGTAAAATCTTAGACGGTGAGCCGGAAGAACTGGCTAGTGAATCGATGGCACTGAAAACCACTTCAACTTATCACGTAAAAGCAGTTGTCGATGGAAACACAATCGAAATTTTCATCGATGACCAGCTTGTGATCGAGGAGAAAGACGAATCATTTGAGTATGGATTTTATGGTTTATCATCATCAGACTCAACCGCGGCTTTTCGAAATGTCGAATTTGAAAATACATCAAACTTTTTGACCAATTTGTCCAGCTGGAAAGCGGTCACCGGCACGTGGGAAGATTCTTTAGAGGGGAAAACAGGGGCTTCCACAGAGGATGCCTTCACGTTAAGTGATCAAATCGCCGAAAACTTTTTATATGAAGCGGATATTAAAGTTTCAGGAGACGAAGGGGAAGGTGGAGCCGGCTCTCTCGTTTTCAGAGCCGATCAAGAAGCCAAAAACGGTTACTTTGCCAATGTTGATGCGTTACACGATGTTGTGAAGTTAATGAAGATAGAGGATGGAAATATTACCGTGTTAGCTGAAAAATCAATGAGTGTGGACACTGATCAAACGTACCAATTAAAAGTTGATGCGTTTGACGAAAATATTAAAGTGTATGTCGATGATAAGCTTATTCACGACCTCAATGACGGTACCTTTAAAAATGGGCATCTCGGGTTAAATGTTTGGAATTCTAATACCCAATTCCAGAATGTGAACAAGGGAGAAAATATTAGAACGTCTGAGAAGGAGATTGTGAATCATGATTTTGAAACAGGAGATCTGACGGGGTGGCAGTCTGTGAAAGGAAATGCTTTCACAGATGATCATGTCAGTGATGCGACAAGTTATTGGGGTGGACCTTTTGATCCGCAAGGGACGTACCATTTATGGGGTTTTTCCGACCTACATGATGGAGATAACGCCACGGGTGAATTACGTTCTTCTTACTTTGAACTAGGTGGATCGGGAGAAATTAACTTCCTTCTAGGCGGTGGAAATGATAGCAGCAACCGCTACGTCTCCTTAGTCAGAGCCTCGGATGATGAGGAATTAATCCGCCAGGCCAACGCGAAGTTTGAGGATGATGAAACCTATAAACGATATGTGTGGGATGCTTCTGATTATGTAGGAGAAGTTCTTTATATTAAAGCAGTAGATCAGGCTTCTGGCGGCTGGGGGCATATCAATATCGATGATTTTAACGTTTACCATGAAGGCCCTATGCCAGAAGAGGTTGATCAGGTGGCTGAAGAACCCGAAAAAGATGCCATTAAACAAAGCGGAGTAATTGAAGATTGGACGCCGGTGTCGGGGGATTGGATCAATTCGACACACGGTAGCAATGGAGGAATTTGGGAGTGCCCTACATTAGTTGAATTACCTATCGATGGTGATCCCAACAATACGAAGTGGGTGCTGCAGGTGAGTATCAATGACGGAGGCCCGGCTGGTGGGTCTGGTATGCAATACTTTGTTGGTGATTTTGATGGAAAGTCGTTTATCAATGAGAATCCGTCCGACGAAGTACTATGGAGCGATTACGGAGCTGACTATTATGCGGGAGTCGATTGGAGCGGAGTAGAAGGCGATAATGGTGAAAAATATTGGCTTGGCTGGATGAGCAACTGGCAGTATGCGAATGATACGCCAACTTCAAGCTGGAGAAGCTCGATGACTTTGCCGCGTACAATGGAACTCTCGCAAACGGAAGAGGGAACGCGTTTAAAACAAACGCCAGTTTCTTTAAATAGTATTCGAGACAATAGTCAAAAGACTTCCTATACGAATGAAGTCATTTCCGGTGACAGCAGCCTGCTTTCTGAATTCTCAGGAGATACGTATGAAATGGTCGCTGAATTTGATGTTTCTCAAACAAATGCTTCAGAATTTGGCTTTAAAGTCCGTAAGGGGGAAGGGGAAGAATACACTACGGTCGGATACGATTTAGCAGCTGAACAATTATTTGTCGATCGTACAAACTCCGATGATTTTGATTATGGTAGTAACGTAGTAGATTTGCATCAGGGTTCGTTATCCGTTTCAGACGGGAAAATGAAAATGCACGTATTTGTTGACCGCTCAGCCGTTGAAGTGTTTGGTGCGAATGGAGAGACGGTCATCACCGATCAAATTTTTCCAGATCCATTAAGTAAAGGGTTGGAGATTTATAGTGAGGGTGGAGAAGTCTCGTTAACCTCCCTGGAGATTTACCCTTTAAAGAGTATTTGGAAAGATAAGAATCGATTTAAAACAAACTTAACCGGCTGGAAGCCTGTTTCAGGGAAATGGGCAGAGACGATGGAAGGGAAACAAGGGCAAAGCAGTGGAGACGCTTTTGCCTTATCGAATGATGAAGGCGGCGATTTCCGGTATGAAGCAGCCATTAAAGTGATGGATTCCGACTCTCATCCAGATGATCCTGACCAGGATTTAACTGATAACTTAGTAGGAGCAGGCGCTTTAGTTTTTCGTTCCGATTCAACAGCTGAGAACGGGTATGCCATAAACGTTGATGTGAAAAATAATGCGGTTAAACTTATCAAATTTGTAGATGGAAAGGGCAGCGACTTGGTTGCCTACAATGAGGATGGTGATCTAAATCTAAAAGCTAATCAGGATTATCACTTAGAAGTGGTGACCAAAGGAGAGGAGATTAAAGCTTATTTAGACAATAAGCTAGTAATTGATACAAAAGATGCTACTTTTGAAGAAGGCTACTATGGATTGAATGTATGGGATTCAACGGTCACGTTTAACAAAGTGAAAATGAAACCTAATAAAGGTGAAGGGTGATGGAGAGAGGTTTTCCTTTTGGGAAACCTCTTTTTGTATGGAGAAAAGTTTTTTAAAATGCAACCACATTTCGTTATTTATGAAAACATCCAGATAGACAACATAACGATTCCGGCTATATTTTGATAAGATCGATCAATAAACAAGGCTCATTGAAACATTAGACCAGCACTCCAAAAAAGTGCTGGTCTTTTGGTTTTGTTATGAACCAATCTTCCTATATTCTTCAGCGATAGGAAGTTCTTTTACTTGAGTAAACGAACTTATGAGGATCACGAGGGCAACGTTACAGATTAACCCTAAAATTCCTGCGTCGATATCAAGTGGTCTCGTTTCAGCGACCAGCTGGAAATAATAGTTGACGAGAGTTCCGACAATGAGCCCGGTGATGACGGCGGGTGCTGTGACTCGTTTTGAGTAAAGGGCTGCATAAACTCCGGGAGCGAATTGGACGATGGAGCCGTATGCACCAAGCAGCAAGGCGATCAAACCTTGCCCGCCGAATACGGTAATGAAATAGGCGAGCCCGCCAATAATGAAAACTCCGATTCTCATAATGAGAAGAGTGGCTTTCGATGATAAATCTTTTTTTACATTGCGGACAAAGCCGTCGGTGAATTCGAGTGAAGCACTATGCGTGATGGCGTCGGCTGTCGACATGGCAGCGGCTAAGGCCCCGGCGCCTACAAGACCATAGACCCAACCTGGCAGACTAAGTACAGTCGTAATTAAAAACGGAAGAATCTCATCAGGGGATCCAATTTGTGACGAATCAATCACATTTACTGCTGAAAAACCTACAAACAGTAATGGAATTAAGAAAAGGGCGAAGACGGGATAAACGAGTACCGTTTTCTTAATCGTTCGAGCATTGGTGGCGTATGATTTTGAGAAGAGGTGCGGCCACATGAGGAACCCGATGGTAGAAACCAATATCGTTGTCGTATAAGCCATTGGTGACATCGTTGATCCTTCGACGCCGATCTCTAGAAACCCTGGATTGGATTTCGTTAAGTTTGAGAACATTTCGGGAATGCTGCCATGGAGTTGGTTGACAATTGTTAAACCAACGGTCCATGAGATGACGATCATCAGAATACCTTGAAATACATCAGACCAGGCTGCTGCACGTAAACCACCTGTAGCCACATACACAACAACGATTCCGTAAGATAAGAGAGCACCAAGCCAGAATGGAATGCGGCCTTCGGTCATGATATTGAATATGTACGCCATTCCTTTCATTTGTGTAGCCAGGTATTGAATCGAAGCAAGCAGAGTGATGATTCCGATGAGCATAGCGAGAATGCGGCTCGTGTAACGTTTTTGCAGGAAACCAGAAACGGTATAAATGTTATGTTTGCGGCCAATTTTTCCAATCTTCGGCCCAATGATGTACCAGGGAAGAATGGCGAAAGCCGTATATGTAATGATATAAAGTGCAGGAGCTCCTCTAGAAAAAGCCCATCCTGGTGCTCCTAAGAATGAGAAGGCACTAAAGACAGCACCGCCCATTAAGAACCACATAACGAACAATCCTAAATTACCGCCAGCCACTGTAAATTCTTCCAGTGAGCTTTTATCTTGTTTACGTCCTGCCAGTACCCCGATAAGAAGGGCAACAAATAGATAGCCAATCATCATAATCATTGCAATTTGCCATTGTCCCATTTAGTTCACTTCCTCTTCATCTTTGTCTGGATCGATGCGATACAAAAATAAAACGATGATAAAGGTGATGATAATCCAGAAAATCACCCAAAAAATGGAGAAGGGTAATCCTAAAACAAAGGGTGTCGCTCTGTTTCCTAATGAAAACAGAGGATAGACCATGAGTAAAAAGGGAACAAGTAAGGATAAACTATAGATTTTCACAAATTTTTGCTTCGTCATTGCACATCCTCCTTTTGTTTGTGATAGGCGATTTCACCGTTGAGTATCGTCATATCAACGCCAACCTTTAAAAGCTCCTTTGGCGGGCAATCTAAAATGGCGTGATCCAACACGACGAGGTCAGCTAGTTTTCCAGCTTCAATCGTGCCCTTCTGATCTTCTTCAAAGCTTGCGTAAGCTCCCGCCCACGTATAAGCTCGTATGGCTTCCTCTATAGTAATTGCTTGCTCTAGACCTAGAGGTTCTCCGTTTTTGCTCCGGCGATTGACAGCAGCATGTATGCCGATTAGTGGATTTACGCTAGTGATCGGACTGTCTGAACCAATGGCAAAAGGGATTTGCTCATCTGCGAATCTTTTCAACGGAAACATATGATGAACCCTCTGACCGTAATCTTTTACATAGCCATCACCGAATTCATATAGGAAAGCGGGGTTGGATATTGGGATGGCTCTGTTGGCTTTGACTTTTTGTAAAAGGTCGTTCGGTGTAATCCCTGAATGTTCAATTCGGTGTCGGTGATTGTCCTTTGGAAGCATAACGAGAGAATGCTCAATCGTATGTAGCAGCATTTCGACGGCTTGATCCCCCATGGCGTGAGCCGTGATTTGCCAGCCTTGTTGATGAGCTGGACTTAAGCTGTCGTTTAAAGCTTGTTGGTCTAAGTACAGCACACCTGAGTCTTCTGCGTTACTCGTATAAGGCTCTCTTGTTTTACAGGTCGGACCGCTGCTGCTGCCGTCGATAAAAACTTTGGCGGGGCCTATTTTAAAATGTTCATTTCCGAGTCCTGTGATCATCCCGCTTTGGATTCCTTTTTCGACCATAGAGGGTGATTCATGTAATGAACCATATAAGGCATAGACGCGCTGTTTAACTCTATTCTCGTTAACTGCTTTTTGAAGGTAGCGGATGTGCTTCGTTCCATAGCCGCCAGCATCGTGAACGCTTGTAATACCTAGTTTGAGAAAATCGTCAGAAGCGATTCCCAGCCCTTTCATTACTTCTTCTTCTGAGTAGTCAGCCAACTGGAACAGTTCCATGTGTGCGGCCTCTAGCAGCAGTCCTGTCAATTCACCATTTTGTTTGTTGTATGTACCTCCTTGAGGATCGGGTGTAGCAGGGGTGATGCCAGCTAGTTCAAGCGCTTTACTGTTCACGCAGGAAATATGGCCGCAGGTTCTTACGACAATGATCGGGTGGGCCGTGGATACCGCGTCTAAGTCCCACTTCGTTACATGTCTTTCTTCTATTAAATGGTTTTGGTTATAGCCCCAGCCTTTAATCCACTCTCCTTCTGGTGTTTGAGCTGCTGCGTCCTTTAATTTTTGCTGAAGTTCTAGGATACTATCTACAGTTTTGCAGTTCACCCCGAGTTGATTCGTCCCGTACAGTTCAAGGTGGGCATGCGCATCAATGAACCCAGGTAAAAGACTTCGACCCTCTAAATCGATGATTTCGGTCTTGTCGTTTGTCAGTTTCAAAACGTCATAATTTGTACCAACGTGGATAATGTATTGATCCTTAACCGCTACAGCTGCATGTACGCTGTACCCGGCATCTGAGGTGAAGATTTGTCCATTCACAAAAGCTTTCGTAGCTGCCATCATTCTCCCTCCATTTATGACTGAGCAATCTTAACTGCTGTTTGATAGAGTAATTCAACGCCTTTTTGAATATCTTCCATTTCAGCAAATTCCAATGGATTGTGGCTGATGCCTTTTTCGCACCGAACGAAAATCATGCCATAGTCGCTAATGTAGGACATAAACAGTGCATCGTGAAAAGGTCCGCTCATTAAAGTGGGAGAGTGATATCCCAGTTTTTCATCTTCTTCTCTCATGATGTCTTTGATCCAATCTGCACAATAACGTGGGTCACTGCGCGTATCTTCGCTTAACGAGTAGGTGAGGTTTAATTCAGAACATGTACTTTTAATGATCTCGTATAGCCTTGTTTCTAAACGGTTTCTTGCTTCCATGTCTATATCTCGAAGATCAATCGTGAATTCTACTTTTTCAGGAATAATGTTTCTTGAATTTGGGAAGTTTTGCAGGCTGCCGACAGTGCCTACCGTGTTAAGTGTTCCTTCATTTTTAACCAATTCATTAAATTCGCGGATAATGGTAGAAGCTCCAACGAGCGCATCCTGTCTTAGGTTCATAGGAACGGATCCGGCATGGCCCGCAAATCCTTCAAGGGTAACGGTTAACCAAAGAGGGCCGGAAATGGCAGAAACAATGCCTACAGGTTTCTCTTGAGACTCAAGGACAGGACCTTGCTCAATATGAAGCTCGAGGAAGGCTTCGATGTCTCCAGGCTGGTAGACTGGGCTTTGTGTCACATCAGGGGTAACGCCAAACTCTTTAAGAGCTTCTAATCGGCTCATTCCATTTTTATCTTGGCGCTCCAGTTCTCCTTCTTCTAATTGACCAATCAAGGCACGAACTCCGAATACTCCTTTGTTGAAGCGGGAGCCTTCTTCATCAGAAAAGCAAACCACTTCAATCGTTCGGTTAGGAGTGATGCCTTTATCTTTTAAACTATGTATGACTTCTATCGCGCCGAGCGCTCCTGCCGTGCCGTCAAAACGACCACCGTAGGGCTGAGAATCGATATGGGATCCCAGCATAAGATTAGGCTTCTCTTTTTTCTTACCTTCTATTGTTCCAATCAAATTACCGAAACAATCAATCCGAGTTTCTAACCCAGCCTCTTCCATCCATCGTTTAACGAGATCAACGGCTTGCCGGTCTTCTTTCGAGTGAGCGAGCCGCCTCACTCCTGTTTCGCCGATTTTTCCGATTTCAGCCAATGTGTAAATATGTTCTTCCAATCTGCTGCCGTTTATATCCATTGCCATCACCTCTGTCCATTTTTTTACACTATATCAAGTCTAGGTGGGACTTACAATTGACATAATGTAACAAGATATTAGATTATTCTGTATATTTAGTCTATTGTCATAAGAGGTCTGGGAAAATATTCATAGGCTATGAGAACCTATTTAAAATCCGGTCCATTGAATAACTTGAGCTCCGATGAGGAAAAAAGCGCCACCGCTATTCAGATCCCGAAAAGAGGAAGGTAGTATTTCACCCAAGTCTGCCATTTGACGCCTGCTACAGCGAGTGTCGCCATGAATTAGCCGTAAGTAGGAAATAGAATGTTGCCTAATCCATCGACGAATTGATAAGCAAGAATTGCCGTCTGTTTGGTCACTCTAATAATTTCAGCAAGATGAGCCATAATTGGAATCGTCACGAGAGCTTGTCCGCTTCCTGATGGGGCGAGGAAGTTAAATACGAGTTGAACGCCAAGCTTCTTTTGGAACAGGCGGGCTGGCGTTATATTCTATAAAGTGAAAGTTTAGGTTGTGAGAAGTGTAGGGATTTGAAATAATTGTTAGTAACTTATGAATAACTAAAATGGAGAAGGTGATGGATTGAAATGGAAGTTAAGAATACCCATGATGATTTTTGTGTTTGGACTAGTCTCTGGCGTCCATCAATATATCCCCGGTATCATTATCTTTCAAGATAGTTATCTCTTAAGAAGTGTACAGTACATAGGCACTCTTGCTGTGATTATTTATCTTCTTGAAGTATTTAAAATAAATGAGATAAAAGTTCATTTTTCTCTAGGATTATTACTAATCTTAAATGGGTTTTTATTCGATTACGTAACAACTCTATAAAACCTGATGAGAGTTATGGAATAAGAAATTATCCAAACAGTACTTATTTAATAGTAAGAGAAAAGAGTGATGAATATGAAACTTAACAAGATTAAGTAATCAATAATTTTTTAGAAATAATGAAGGTATATATCGTTACTTTGTTCGCTATTATATCAAGCGCTCTATTTTATCCTGCTTCTATGGTGTGTTATTAGAGTGTTTTGTCGATTCAAACGTTCATTTCTTAAAAAAACAGGAAATTCCAAGAGTGTGGAATTTCCTGTTTTTATTTATATTCTTTTTTCAACGAACCGTTTCATGCGATCCATTGCTTCATCCAGCTGTTTAAGAGAGGTCGCGTAGGAGCAGCGGATGTATCCCTCGCCACTTTCTCCAAATACTTCACCTGGTACAACAGCTACCTGTTCTTCTTGCAGCAATTGCTCGGCAAATTCTGCCGAAGATAATCCAGTTGCCTTAATGGATGGGAAGGCGTAGAATGCTCCGCCTGGATTTGGGCACTCTAGTCCCATTTCATTTAAGCTGCTAACAATAAAGTTCCTTCTTTGTTTATAGCTTTCAATCATTTCCTGCACACTTGGCTTTCCATTTTTCATCGCTTCTAACGCTGCATGCTGAGCCATGGTCGGTGCACACATCATCGTGTACTGGTGAATTTTTACCATGGCTGAGATGATTTCCGAGGGTCCTGATGCATAGCCCAGGCGCCAGCCTGTCATGGCAAAAGCTTTTGAAAAACCGCTGATCAAAATCGTGCGTTCTTTCATGTCAGGAATAGCGGCAAAGCTTGTGTAGGCTTCGTCATAGGTCAATTCAGCATAAATCTCATCTGACAATACAAGCAAATCATGCTTCTTAATAACTTCGGCAAGCTGCTCTAATTCCTGACGAGATAAAAACGTACCTGTCGGGTTATTCGGGTTACACAGCATGATCGCTTTTGTTCGTGGAGTAATCGCTTCTTCGATTTGTTCTGGTTTTAATTTAAACTCATTTTCCGGTTTGGTTTGAATGGTAACCGGTGTTCCGCCAGCTAAACTGACAGTCGGGACATAAGCTACAAAGCCTGGTTCAACCACAATGACTTCATCGCCGGGCTCAACAACTGTCCGCAAAGCAAGATCAATCGCCTGACTCGCCCCTACCGTAACAATGACCTGATCATTTGGATCATAGGAGAGCTGAAAACTGTTGTGCAGATAATTACTGATCTCCTCACGTAACTCCAGCATCCCCGCATTTTCCGTATAAGACGTGTATCCTTGTTCAAGCGCATGAAAGCTTTGTTCGATAAAATTCCATGGTGTGACAAAATCAGGCTCGCCTACCCCAAGCGAAATAACATCTTCCATCTGAGCCGCTAAATCAAAAAAACGGCGAATGCCTGAAGGCTTCAGATCAGCAACATGTCTTGAGATATAAGAAGTTTTATTCATGGTGATACCACAATTCTTTTGTCATCGTCATCATCGTCATGCAAAATAATGCCGTCATGCTTGTAGCGTTTTAAAACAAAGTGTGTCGTGGTCGATAGAACAGAATCCAAAGTAGAAAGTTTTTCAGAAATGAAATTGCCGATTTCCGTCATCGTTTTACCTTTTACTGATACGGACAAATCGTAAGCTCCCGACATCAGATAAACAGCTTTGACTTCAGGAAACCGGTAAATACGTTCAGCTACTTTATCAAAACCAACCCCGCGGGCTGGCGTCACTT
This sequence comes from Halobacillus andaensis, assembly GCF_014636475.1. Taxonomy (GTDB): domain Bacteria; phylum Bacillota; class Bacilli; order Bacillales; family Halobacillaceae; genus Halobacillus_A; species Halobacillus_A andaensis. Next base: position 508,873 of record NZ_BMEL01000003.1, on the reverse strand, counting down.
TCACATCAACCATCGCGGTAACCTCTTCACCATCTAATACTTTAGCCCAGTCGATCAGCGTAGAGTAGCCAAGAATGGCTTTCTTTTCTTCAAGCTGGTTCAGCAGTTCGCGAACCTCTTCTATACTTTTACCCATTAACTTAGCGATTTTTTCAACTTCTAAATTAGCGTTTTTCTCGATTAGCCTTAACAGTTCTATTTCGTTTTCCTTCACTTTAAGCACCTTCTTTTTAAGTTGTACTATGCTCCATTCTACTAGCTTTCTGAAAGAACTAAAACCCTATTTACAGTAGTTCTCCCATCTAATCTATTTATGAATGCTGGTTTATACTAAAATGAAGAAATAGTAGAAATATTTGTTAGTTAATCGAGGTGGATGTCATTAAATTATTTAAACCTGAGAATTGGAAAGAGGTGGCAGTTATTTCTTCTCTATGTTTTTAATATTTTGGATAGGATGACTAGCTGCGTTTGGAAGTGAATTTATCTTTACCCTTAGAGAAAAAAGAGATAACGGTTCATAGCGCCATCTCTTTTCTTTCCTGAATAGGTTGATTTCTTACGTTATTTACATACACGCTAAACAAAGCAAACCCTAATATAATCGTAACGCCAAATAATGAGTGATAGGAAGTGCTGATTCTAGGATCGAAGAATTGAAATGCAAAAGTGAATATAGGTATAAATGATAAGGACATCATGACAAAAAACGTATCAGAATGTTGAATGCCGACTTGCAGGAAATACAATGGGAGGGCAACACCAATGATCGAAACGACTAAAATCCATGCCCAATTAGATGTCAATTGTCCCAGCAGTCCACCTTGCTGTATAGAGAAGATGAGCGACAATACGATGATGGCATAAAACCGATGAGCTAAAATTTTGGAAGTGCTCCATTGGGCTTCACTAAGTTTTTTTGAATAGATCGCAGCTAAAGCGGCAAAGAACCCACATAGTGCAGCGGAAACAAGGCCCGCTGCTGCGAGGGGAATGGAAGAAAAAGCTACGCCCGAGTTCCCTTGCAGCGTTGCGAAGATAAGAAACAGACTTCCAATAAACGCCCCAATCCCTGTAACTACATCCACTTTATTTACAGATTGACGGTAAAAAATTCTCACGATGATTAACGATGACATCGGACCCACACCAATTTCAATTGCTCCAACGATGGCAGGTTCTATGTATTTCAAGGCAAAATAAAAACTCATAAATACACCAGCCGTACTAAGATTAATGCCAATCATATCTTTTAAATTGTTTGTACGCACACGTGATTTCCCTGAATAGTTACTCAACTGTACCGCATGAAAAAATAGAGCAGTAATGAAGAAGCTAATAAAGGTAAAAGTGAAGGGACTTATGTGTTGTACTTGATTTGAATAATAGACATTGCTGCCGGCTGTCAATACCGCTGAAAAGAGTAAAAATAAGGTACCAATAGCCGTGTAGTTTTTAACTCTATTCAATTAATCCCTCCTGCTCTTTTTGTTTTCCTGTAAATGGATATTTTCCAATTCTAAGTACATACATTATAACTGTCAATCTTTTAATGACAATGATTATCGGTAAAATTAGGATTCAATTGAAACTCTTTGGCTGTGGAATCGTACGTACATAATAAATAGTTAATGAATGACTGGTAAAAAAATATAAAGGAGTTTTTTATTATCCCTTACAAAAATAACAACAAACCTTTTAATGATGGAATGGATCACTTATCTAAAATTGAAGGGTACCCAACCCAGAGGGCTGGCTTAAAACAGTTGCCTAAGGGTATTCGTATCATCGGATATTTTATGATTGGAGGCATGGTCTTCATATTTCTAAGTGTCTTCATTGGTATGTTTCTTTAAAGGAAAGGAGGATCGCATTGAAAGCTGTTCAACGTTTGTTTTTTGTAACTATGCTTGTTTTTCTTGTTGGATGCTCCGATGGAAGTGCAGATGACTTAGAACCATTTGATCATTCAGCCCTTGAAGAAGAATTAAATGCAGAATCCTTTCAACCTAAGCTGCCTGCTCAATTGCCTTATGAAGTAGAAGATTATAATTACACTCCAGGTCCGATGAGTCAAAAGGATACATTACTTAATTTTGAATTCATTGGGAAAGGACCTACTATAATCGAATTGATGACGACTAAAGGTGATATTAATTACGGTGACGATGTAGCCACAGAACAGGTTGAGGTAGGTGACACTCAAGGGGAATATGGTGAAAGTAAAGACGAATCTTCTAAGAGATTAGTGTGGAAAGAGGATGATATCAGCTATGAGCTGAAGTATTTCATGGAAGGGTCTGAGAAGAACATAACGAAAGACGAGTTGATTCAATCAGCAGAATCATTTCAATGATTTAGTTGAAAGCTGATGTTAATTCTGGACGCTGCACCAATTACCTATCTAGGAAGGGGGGATAAATTGTATAAGTTCTGTTTGCGAATTCTTACCCTTTTGTTCTTGGTGATGGGGGCTGGCTGCAGTGAATCGAGTTCTCATGAACCTTACATATTGAGTAATGAAAAGATAGAAATTCCAGAAACCTCTCATTCTAAAACTACGGAAGCCTACCAGTTAAACTATAGAAGTGATGGATTAGAAGTGTCGGGTTTTGTTGTAAAACCTAAAGAAATTAATGAGGATCTCCCCTTACTTATTTTTAATAGAGGAGGCAATCAAGAGTATTCAAAAATTGATGAAAGGATGTTATCCGGCTATCTCTCCTATTGGGCAAATAAAGGGTATGTCGTTCTGGCCTCCCAATACAGAGGGAATGATAGAGGAGAGGGAAAGGAAGAGTTCGGCGGCGCCGATATCAATGATGTGTTAAACCTAACTCATGTAGCAGAAGAGCTTGAAGATGTAGATACCAATAATAAAGTGATGCTCGGGACTTCTCGTGGAGGGATGATGACTTATTTAGCCCTTAAGGAAGAGATGGATATTCAAGCAGCCGCTGTTGTGAGTGGGATCTCGGACCTTTTTCTTTTTTACGAAGAACGTGAAGCAGCTATGAAAAGAGGACTGGCTGAATGGGTTGGTGATCCTGACACTGAAAAAGAAGAATACGAAAAGCGTTCTGCTAGTTACTGGTCTGAAAAGCTAAGTTCACCTCTATTCATTCTGCATGGAGATGAAGACGAAAAAGTATCTGTAGAGCATTCCAGGAAGCTTGCTGATCAACTAGAGCCCAGGAGTCAAGATTTCAAATATAAGGAATACGAAGGCGGAGGTCATGGGTTAACGAATTATGCCGAAGAATACACTGAAGAGGTGGACGATTGGTTTAAACGTTATATCAATTAGTATTGCTTGTCTTGAACCGCCACTCTTAAGGATTGAAATGGCAGCATCGTTTGAGGGAGTAGTTATCACGTGTTCTAGGGAAGGGAGAGGAGTATGAAATCTTTTTCTTTACTTGTGCTGGTTTTGATTTCAGGAATTGTACTGCCTCAAGCAAGCTTCGCTACCTCATGGGCGTATTCTTTCGTGGTGTGGGATGGATATACATACGTTATCAGTGAGGAATAGGTTAATGAGGTAGACAGGGAGATTGGTCACGTGACTTCCTATTCAGATATGGAACAATACCGAGGCAACTTTTCTAATGCATATAGAGAAGGCACGAAGTACTTTTCAATTGAAGGGATTAGTACAGAGGAAGCTATCGCTGTGCAAGAAGAGGATGGCAGGTTTATTAAAGCTCATCGAGAAGGTGAGTATACTTACGGTGAGAATGAGTACTGGGATGAAGATTCGGTGTTTGCTAGTTTAATGATTACTGTGCTGGGGTTGTTACTTGTCATTTTTGTTATTGGTTATTTTGTTAAAAAGAGAAACTAGTCTGTAGATTTGTCATCATCACCAGGGAAATGAGGCGAAGCTGATGAATGTTGATCTTATAGAACAATTAAAAGAGCTGGAGGAAAGACATTTAAACCTTGAGGTGCGCCGTTCGTCTGAAGAACTTGATCAAATACTAGCGGATGACTTCTGGGAAATAGGAAGTTCAGGGTATAAAATTGATAAACAAGAATGCCTTGTAGGTGGAGTTGTTTTATCTGATATGACGCTGCATCAATATAAGATTCAGCCATTAGCATCTGATGTGGTCTTAGCTACGTATTTTGTAGAAGATAAAACAAGAAAAAGGAATACACTCCGCAGTTCGATTTGGAAGTTTATCGATGAGAGGTGGCAATTGTATTTCCATCAAGGTACGATCACTGAGCAGCAAGTCGATGATTTATGTTAAAGAGAATTCACTCGCATCGCTCCGTCAAAATACTTCGCTTTCCGTGGGCACGGCCTCAGCTTCCTCAGAAAGCAAAGAGCGCTTTCCTGCGGGATCTTCGGCTCGCGCTGTTCCCACAGGAGTCTTCGCATTTTGACTACGCTAATGATCTGCGATTATACGAATGTTCGTTTTTTGACATCCCTGCTTTACTTATGTCCCAGTCTCTTTCTTTATAGGAATCCATATTTCACTTTTGAAGACTGGAGAGGATAGGTCTTTATGCTCGTTCTACAAAATTTCCGGCCCTACGATTTGTTCAAAAATAGATGACGGAAACCATTCCGAATAAATGTATTTGATCGGTTTTTCAGCATTCTTTCTTTGGCTCATGGTTTTTGACTACTTTAAGGATGGGTCACTTACTTGGTTTGAAAACGCATTGCAGACTTTGTTCATTGTTTTAGTTTATATGTTCTTTCAATGGGGGTAGAAGAGCAAGGAATATAGAAAACTAGTTCATCGAAAGAACATCGCAGGTCGATTCCTTGAAAGAAGGCCCTCTACCTATATGAATCTTCTTTATGTTCTACTGATCGTAATGGATTCGTTCTGGTGTATTTTAATTGCTCGTTTGATTACGGTAAGCTATAAAGTGACGGACCATGAACTAAAACTGACACCTGGCAGAAATTATAACGGCTTGATTTTTGAGTTAAAGGACGGGTAGAAATACTTGGCTCGTCTAGATAGTTGTGGCAATCTCCTTCAAAGAATATAATCTCTAAATCTCAATAAATGTCTTTAGAACCTTTTGGTTGTATGAAGGTCATTTTTTACTAAACTTTTATGAAAAGAGGAAAAAATATGTCCATTTCAACACTTAATCCTATAAAATCTATTTTACAACAGTATCCTACTCTCATTCTCGACGGTGCATTAGCTACGGAAATTGAGTCTCATGGTTATGATTTGGACGATCCTCTTTGGTCAGCTCGTATTTTACTTGATGATCCAGAAGTGATACGTCAGGTGCATTATGATTATTTCAAGGCGGGCGCAGACTGTGCGATTACATCCAGCTACCAGGCAACAATTGATGGGTTTGCAAAACGTGGCATAGAAGAGAAGGAAGCGTTTGAGTTAATGAAAAAAACGGTGGAACTGGCAAGACAGGCAAGAGATGATTTCTGGAAGGGAGGGGAGAGTACGAACCGTCCGAAACCGCTGGTTGCTGGTTCCGTAGGACCGTACGGCGCTTATCTTGCCGATGGTGCTGAATATATAGGGAATTACGGAGTTTCGGATGATTATTTAGCTGAGTTTCATCGTCCAAGAATGCAAGCGTTAGTAGAAGCAGGAGCCGATGTGCTGGCTCTTGAGACGATTCCATCTTTTCAGGAATCGAAGGTACTAGCTTCGTTATTAAAAGAATTTCCAGATACCTATGCTTGGATTTCCTTTACGTTGAAAAATGGAGAAACGATAAGTGACGGAACTAATCTGCAGGATTGCGCGAAGGTATTAAGTGAATATGAACAAGTGGCCGCGATCGGTGTCAATTGTTCGCCTATCCCCGATGCTACCGAAGCCATTAGTGAGATCTGCAAAATGACCGACAAGCCGATCATTATCTATCCTAATTCAGGCGAAACTTATGATGCCGAGACGAACACGTGGCACGGGGAGGAATCCTGTACTCCATTTGATGTTCAATCTGATGTTTGGTATGAGGCGGGGGCACGGATTATTGGAGGGTGCTGCCGTACGTCGCCTCAACACATTGAGTCCATCGCTAAACGGTGGAGATAAACTCTTTCTTTTTTCATGAGGAGTGAATTTTACTTATGATTTGCTGTAATGCAGCCCTCGCCTCAGGAAAATTAAAGATCGGATAAACATGAATCATGTGTTGGGCTTCATGGTAATCGATTTCTTTTCCTTGCTCTTTTGCTTTCTTAACAAATTTTCTTGCGTCAGGTGCTAAAATATCATGGCTGCCCATAAAGATGGAGATCTCACCGAGCCCTGTTACATCTCCATTGATCGGGCTTAATAAATAAAGAGAGCGGTCTGCATCTCCAGCATACATTTTACCTGCTTCAATTACGCCCGTTCTAGTAAGGAACGGGTCATACTTCTCAATTGCTTCTACTTCTGGATTAGATAAGTGTAAATCCAGCCACGGAGAAATGAGAATGATTTTGCCTGGTTGAGGGGCTTGCTTTTCATGTAAAAGCTGAGCAAGTGCCAATGCCAGCCCTCCACCTGCAGAATCACCCATGAATACGAGATTTGAAGGGTCTTCAACTTTGTTTACCACCTGCTCGTATAACGCATAAACAAAGTCAAATGTTTGTTGATACGTATGCTCAGGTGCCAATGGATACAGGGGAATGGTGATGGTGCATCTTAATTTATCAGCCAGTCGACCTAAAAATTTCCAATGCTGCCTCGTGATCTTATGTACATAGCCTCCACCATGGGTATAAAAAATGTGCAGATCATTCTCTGGCTTCAAAGGTTTCATCTCATAATAATAGTGTCCATTCATTTCAACTTTCTTTATAGAGAAATTATCCCTGAGCTTTTGAGGGGGTTCATGATTTAATAAACGCCTTGTCGCAATGCCTTCTTTCAGCATTTCTCCAGATTTTCTCCAAAATATTTTTTTTCCTGCAAGTTTGAGTATGATCTTAAATTGTTTGCTGCGAATACTTTCCATTCTAATTCTCTCCTTCCCTATAAAGAGAGGCTATAATATGCTTACCATTACTATTTATATGTTACTCTTTATGTCTATAGGAATCCTATTTTAAACATTTTCTAAATAAAGTGAAAGGAGCAAGCCCGATGAATTTTTCTGTAAACGAAGCGGTTGAAGTACTCGAAAGAACTCCTCTTGTGTTAAATCAATACCTGTCGGGTTTATCAGCAGGTTGGCTGAAATGCAACGAAGGCGATGATACGTGGAATGCTGCGGAGGTAGTGGAACATCTTATTGAAGCTGAGAGAAACAACTGGATTCCCAGGCTGGAAGTTATGCTTCAAGAAGGTGAACAACACTCGTTTCCTCCTTTTGATCGGTTTGCTCATTTAAAGAGTTCAGCTGAAACTTCAATCGAACAAAAGTTAATAGAATTTAAGACGATTCGAACACAAAACTTAACTAGACTTAGAGAACTTGTGGATCCTGATGTACACCTTGACATGAAGGCATCACATCCTGATTTCGGAAAAGTGAACGTGAGAGAACTGCTTTCTACGTGGGTGGTTCATGATTTAACTCATATCACTCAAATCACACGCGTCATGGCCGAGAGGTATAGAAAAGATGTTGGTCCGTGGGAACAATACTTAGGTATTTTGAATAAATAAGCAGGAAGGTAAGGTTTCTTATATCAAACACAAGTTATTTCCCCGAAGATAATGATCACATATTTAAGATCTTTGATGAAGACATAGAATGCATAAAAGAACAGCAGGTTTCATTCAGGCTCAGTTTTCCTCGAGTAGGAGAGTTGAGCTATTTTGTTTAACCTCCATTATTTATGAATCTTTCAAGGGTCTTGAAAATTTTGGCGTTTATCGATAGCATGAGATAATCTGGTAAACTGTTAAATGAACCGTACATATAGTAGACGAACTAAAGCTGAAGTTTTACGATCTTCCGTTCGCCTATGGATAGGAGGATTATAGTGCGTGGTAAAAATGCTTTTAACCATTTATACATATTTTACTCGTTTATTTTTTTATTAAATGTCGTTCACGTGTTTTGGTCCCATCCTGTGCTTTATTCCATAATTGGCATGCTCGGGGTCGTTATGGTGCTCATTAATTTCCCAAGAGCCGATCGTGTTTTTAAGATTCTGGGCGTCATTCTTTTAGCAGCCGGGACGTTCTTCTTTTTCTCAAGTGAGGCTTCGGTAGGAGAAATACCTGCTTTCTTTGCTGGGAATATTGGGTTGCTTTTCCTTATATCCATGCTTCCGTGGATGAATAGTGTTGTGAAGGCAGGGAGATATAACAAATTATTGCAATCGTTACTTGGAGGTAACGTAAAAGGAATGGGTTCTTTTTACGTGAGAAGTGAAGTAACGATGGTATCTCTGGCTGCATTTTTAAACTTATCTTCAGCGACGATTTCCCAGGAGCTGTTAAAACATCAATTAGAAAAAGTGAAAACCAAAGTGAAGAATAGCTTTATTGCTATGTCTACTCTTAGAGGCTACTCTCTGGCCTTGCTGTGGAGTCCGTTAGAAATTTTATTAGCCACTTCTATATTTATTACAGGAGCTAATTATTTGGTCGTCTTACCTTGGATGATTATGATTGCGCTGCTAGGTTTTGCTTTAGATGCAAGCATCGGAAAAATTCTTTTTCGTAAGCATCAAGTAGAGGGGCATACAGGTGCGAAAAAGGATTTGGGTAAAAACAAGAAGAAATTGACGCAGTTTATTTCGGCGCTGGTTATGTTTTTAGTAGTCGTTGTTTTCTTGGCCAACGTGGTCCAGTTCGACTTCTTATTTGCTGTAACAATTGCGATCTTCCCATTTGCCTTTATGTGGGCAGTTTTAATGAAGCGGAAGAGAAGCTTTATTCAAATTGGGTGGCCGACTTGGAAAAAGCATACGAATCATTTAAATAATTTTATCGTATTGTTATTAGCTTTGTCTTTTCTTACAGAAACGTTAAATGCGTCTCCTTATCTAGAATACTTACAGGATCCCATTGTTGCATTGGAGGGGAGTCCTCTATTCATCATGCTCTTTATTCAGGCAGCCTTTCTTGGGATGACTCTGCTGGGTGTGCATCCGTTAGCAACCATGGGCATCTTTGGCGGTGTAAGTGAGCTGCTCATGGGAGCATTACCTGAAGTAACCTTAACTATATTGTTAGCGAGCTGTGCGATCGCTACCGTTCCTTCGGCTCCTTATGGACTGATTGTCACGATTACGTCCGTTGGCTTAAGAATGAATCCGTATGAAATCGTATTAAAAAACCTGCCGTACAGCTTACTGCTTGGCTTTTTGGGAGTGATGGTGTCTTTACTGACGCTGATGATTTATTAATTACGTCAAAGGCACAGTCTTTGGCTTTCTTCCTATAATGGTACCAGGTACCGAAAAGCTGTAAAAGAGCGAAGCGCCAAGTGTGAATTTCGGTACCTGGTACCCGGTGCGGAGTGTTTTGACGGAGCGATGGTAAAATCCTTACTTGACTCATAAATAATCCGAACTGATTTCAATGAAATCGTTCGGATTATATTATGAGTTATTCCGTTTTGTCTAAGCCTCTTTGATCATTCATTATCTTGTAAGTGCATTATAAGCATTTACAATTCCATGTCCGTAGTATTCATCGTAGCCAGTCTTACCTGTATCAACAGCTGTTTGCTGAAGATGGGTCTGCACCTGACGTGGATTTGGCTTACTGCCTGTTTCTTCATACTGCTGTGCAATGTATGCAGCTGCAGCGCCCGAAACTTGAGGAGCAGCCATGGATGTGCCGCCTTTCCATCCATATCCCTGACCAAATAGAGCTTTCGCTTCAGGACCGCGTCCTGCAGTAAAGTCCATATACGTTGGTACCGTACTTAAGACTAGATATTTACTTGCGGATTCTCCGTCTTCAGGACCGAGGTCTCCGCCCGGAGCACCAAGATTAATGGCTCCGTTTCCGTAATTTGAATAAAAAGCAAGGCGATCTTCAGTACCAAATCCGCCGCCTGTTGCTGAAACTGTAACGACACCAGGTATTTGAGCCGGTACAAAGACTACCGCTCCTTTAGCTTCCCAACCGTCTGTACGACTAGAATTTTGCCAGTCACCGACCTTGGAAGGATTACTAATATCTTGTGCAGAGTTACCCGCAGAAGAAACGACCGTTACTCCTTTATCAATAGCATAGCGGATCGCTCGGTTATACGCGACAATATCAGCTGCTGAATTCCCGCCACTAATACGTTCGCCTGTAGCGGGATCCGTATAAAACCATTGACCTCGAAGACGAGTACCGCCAAGACTCATGTTAATGACATCGGCTCCGTCGTCAGCTGCCGCTATTATAGCATCCGTAATCCATATTTGAGAGGCACCGCCTGATGCTCCAAAAACGCGATAGGATCTCAATGTAACGCCAGGTGCTACACCTTTCATTCGTCCTTCTGCGCCTATCGTTCCAGCTACGTGTGTCCCGTGGCTGTTGTAATCCCATGAATTAGTGGTGTCAGGAACGAAGGTACGCGAACCTTCTTCATCAACATGACCTGCCAGGTCAGGGTGATTGAAATCAAAACCAGAATCGATAACCGCTACCACTACATCTTCACGGGCTTCACGATCCAAGTCATGGCTAGCGCCATCATTTGTTACTTGTTCAATGTCCCATTGCCAGCCGTCTTCCCAAATATTCTCAACAGGGTTTGCTTCTAGACTTGTGGCAAATTCACGATCTACAATATCAAATTCAGGCAAATCAAGTTGTTCCTCAAGCGAAGGGCTTACGCTTTGTACGTCCTTATGTTTCATTAATGCATTCATAAACTTACCGGGTGTATCAGAAGTAGCTTCAATAACTCCGGCCTTAGGTACTTGATATGTAACCTCGCCACCGGCGCTCTCAACAATATCCTCTGCATTTTTCGGTAAATTTTCGGAATTAAATACGACCATGAATAGGGGGCTTTCGTTCTCCGTAACTTCAGCTGCACTGTTTGTCATGTTCAAGTTAAAACTGGAAATAAAAAGAAGCGCCATCAAACCATACAAAAATATTTTCTTCATTCCCTAGCCTCTTTTCCTTATTTTATTAATAAACTAAATAATCCTCCTCTCTACCTATTCGAAGTAAGTGATAACAATTTAATATTTCGTCCTTATTTGGAAAACACCTTCAAAAATGTGAAAATTATGAAAAAATAGAGCAAAAGATATATGGTGGAAGCCAAGGGATTATGTAGAAAGTATGGATATTTGAACGAGCATATGGGTAATTAAGTATGTTTATGTCCAAGTAACATAGAAGATCTGCAATTAGCTGGGCCAAAACGATATTTGTCATCTGAAAAACGAATAAATAACGATCATTCAAAAAATTAATACCATGTAGTGTAGTCAACTTACGAAGACTCCTGCGGGATTTGAGGCCGTGCCCGCGGAAAGCCAAGTATGTTGACGAAGCAGTAATTGCTAAATACAGAAAGGACCGATCAAATTCGAATGGTTCGGGGCTTTCTTGTTGTCTAGGAAACTATAAAATCCCAAGCTGTGGATATATATTTTAAAGAGCGACATCCAGCTCCTGCGCCTTTGTTCGATTACTATCGTTTTGTCCCAACCTCTATTCCTTTCATATATTTAGGACGATGAGGTTACGATCACCATTCTTTAAGTGGTGGGTAATAGAATTTTTTAAAAAACTTTTGATCTCAACTATCGAAAGGGTTTTGTTATTTAAATATAATAAAATCTTAAAAAACATGTTTACCTGAAGTTTTTTTCGGACATAGTCACCTGGATGGTATTTTAAATTAAATATAAATAAAAAACATAGGAGGAGGGCTTGGATGAATAAGAAGAATTTGATTGATTATAAAATTTTTGTTCCATCTATATTAATCATTATTGCGATTAGCATTCCATTCGCTTTATATGAATCACAATCATTAGAGCTCCTTAACTCCACCTTTGATTATATTGTCGAAGTGTTCAGTTGGGGATATCTATGGTATGGGTTAATTCTTGTAGCTGCCGGACTATTTCTATCTTTTTCTAAATATGGTCAGGTGGTATTGGGGGATCCGAAAGAAAAACCACGTTTTAATTTATTTGAATACGCGTCCATTCTTGTAGCGATGGGTGTAGGATCCACGATCATGCGGACTGGAATGCTTGAGTGGACCAATGTCGCGAATGACCCGCCAACTGGCGTAGAAGCTGGATCTGCTGAAGCTCTGTTGTGGGGCAATGCCTACAGTATGTTTTTGTGGGGCTTTCAGGTTTTTGCGATTTTCGTAATGATTGCTCCAGCAATGGGGTACATTTTACACGTACGGAAAAGACCATTAATGAGGATTTCGGAAGCCTCCCGTGTTATTTTTGGTGATAAATTCACCGATGGCATCGGCGGCAAATTTTTGGATATTATTTTTCTTATTAGTATATTAGCTGGTGCAGCTGTGACATTAGGGCTAGGGGCCCCGATCATTACGCACAATTTATCCGCTCTCTTTAATATTGAAGTGACTTTCACCCTGACGTTAATTGTTACGATTATCTGGGTATTCATGTTTTCGATCAGTGCCTACTTAGGTGTTGAGAAAGGGATTAAACGATTAAGTACCTTCAATATGTATTTGGCTGGTATCTTTGCGATTTTTATTTTACTCGCTGGTCCGGGCGTTTTTATTCTCGATTATTTTACGGAAAGCGTCTCTTTCTTACTAACGAATTACCTTGATATTTCCTTAAATACAGAAGCCGTGACACCGGCGGAAACGACACATATTCAAAGTAATACGGTGTTCTGGTTTGCTTATAGTGCAACATGGGCAATGCTTCACAGCGTGTTTGCCGCTAAAATTTCAAGAGGAAGAACAATTAAAGAAATGATTCTAACGTACTTTTTAGCTCCTACTTTAATTTCTTGGATCGCCACAGGAGTGCTGGGTGGTTTAGGTGTGCACCGCTATCTTATGGAAGATATGGCCATTTTAGATTTTGTGCAGAACCAGGAACCGATGGCTGCCATTCCTGAGATCTTATCAACTCTTCCACTTGGTGGAATGGCGATCGTTATCTTTATGGTCGTGGCGTTGATTTTCCTAACGACTACACTTGATTCTACGACGTATACGGTAGCCGCTTATACGAGTACACGAGATATGAGTAAGTTTGAACCACCGAAAACGTTGCGTATTATCATTGCAGCAATTATTACAGGACTGGCTCTTGTACTGATGCGGATTGGAGGGTTGGCCCCACTAGAGGTAATCTCTGGTCTGATGGGCATTCCTGTAATATTTATACAATTTCTTCTCATTTATGCCGCGAAGCGGATGATTGATGAAGATAAGGCGTGGAGATATAATGTTAGAAAAGAATCAGATTAATAAGTGAAACCACTCGCCAGCAGGAATGCTGGCGAGTGGTTTTATTTTGTGAAAGAAACTACTTCCACAAGGAGTAAATAGGGGAGCTGTCGAATACTTGGTGTAGACTTTATTATTATAATAAATACATGATAGAAACAATGGAAAGGGGAGAAGCTATTGATTTACGTTGCGTTGCTTCGTGGGATAAATGTAGGCGGAAAAAATAAAATCGATATGAAGCTGCTTAAACAAACTTTTGAACGAGTTGGGATGACCTCTGTCGTGACCTATATTAATTCAGGGAACATCGTTTTTACTGATCATCAGTTTTCAGAAAACGAATTGCCATTTATCTTGGAAAAGGCTATAGAGGAGGACTTCGGCTTAAGAATCAACGTAGTGATCCGCAGTTTTAATAACTTTAAAAAGGTGATCGCTTCTCTTCCAGAGTCATGGAAAAATGACAAACTAATGAAAAGTGATGTACTGTTTTTATGGGATGATATTGATGACGAGACGGTGTTGGAAGAGCTAGTCATTAAATCAGACATAGATACAGTTAAATATATTGACGGAGCTATTCTATGGTCCGTTGATAGAAACAATGTAACGAAGAGTGGAATGCAGAGACTTGTGGGTTCAAAGGTTTATAAACAAATGACCATTCGAAATGTAAATACGACTCGTAAAATTTATGAATTGATGCAAGCTGTCGAGAAGGAATGAGTATCGATAAATTACTAGTGAATTCTTTGAAGTTTTCAATAGAATGGTCCCCCTTATTTTGACCACCTTTGATTTTCTAGTCCATCTTTTTCAAATAATAGATAAAGCAAAACGTATTTTTCGTTCATCTGCCACATATCCTACTAGTAATAGAATAAAAAGTAGGGAGATGAAGAGGGATGGGGTTCACCTATGGGAAAATGGAGCTGTTCCATGATCTGCAAAAAGTCTTTGCGAAGCATAACGTTCAGTCAATTACCGTATACGAACCGGGTACACTGTTTTTTGTAGAAGCGGATGGATCATTGACCATAAGAGCAAAAGCTACGATCGCTGCGTTTGATACGAAGCCGGGGGATAAGCCTTCTTCAAAATTTAAACTAATTAATGGAGGAAACCAGAAAGAAACGTAATGGATTAGCTAGATTGATAGATTGCCCATGTGAAAATGGTTACGAGAGAAATAGAGTAAGAACATAAAAGCTGCTTCTTTAGGGACCTGCCTAAAAGGCAGCTTTTTATGTTGGCACAGGGAGGGTATAGGTCCATAACCATGGATAGAGGAGGATCATCTTTGAGACAAAAACCAGCATCGCTTTGGAGAGACCATAAACTAGAATCTTTCCCAGCGTTAACCGAGGATGTAGAAACCAATGTAATCGTCATAGGAACGGAGATACCGGCATTACGACGGCTTATTTTTTAGTGAAAGAAGGATATAACGTGGTGCTGCTGGAGGCAGGTAGGGTAATGGAAGGCACGACTGGCTATACAACGGCTAAAATTACTTCCCAACATGGATTAATCTATGACCAGCTCATTCGCACCATAGGAGAAGCTAAAGCGAGACATTACTATCAAGCCAATGAAGACGGTTTACAACTTATCGACGACATTAGGAAAACGAACGACATTGAGTGTGACTTTTCAAAACAAGATGCTTATGTCTATGGAGTCACTGAAGAAGCAAAGCGAGACATTTATAAAGAAGCTGAAGCTTATGAAAAAATTGGAATAAGAGGAGGACTTACGCAAGAAGTGGAATTACCGTTTTCGGTAACTGCTGCGATTAAAATAAAAGACCAGGCTCAGTTCCACCCTGTGAAATACTTGGCGTCGATGCTTCGCTTTCTTAAAGAGAAGAATACGCCTATTTATGAAAATACAAGAGCCGTCGATATAGAAAAGGGATCTCGTCCTCGTGTTATAACGAGAGATGGTCATTTTGTAACATCTGATCACATTGTCATGGCCACTCATTTTCCGTTTAAAGATTTTGATGGATTGTATTTCTCACGACTGCATGTTGAACGATCCTATTCGATTGCGGCTCGCGCAGAGGGTGCGCTCCCTGATGGCATGTATGTAAATGTGGAGGAACCGAAAAGGTCGTTACGTCATTTTGTGAATGAATATGGGGAAAAGCTCTTGCTTGCAGGAGGAGAAGGACACCCCAGCGGTCAAAAGGAGAATACTGACAAATGCTATGAGAAGTTACATGACTATGCGAAAGAGTATTTTCATGGAAACGAGGTCACTCATCGTTGGTCCTCTCAAGATTTAACGACCTTAGATAACATTCCCTATATAGGACCGATCACGAAGAATAATCCGAACATTCACGTTGCCGCTGGATTCGCAAAATGGGGCATGACGAACGGTACGATCGCTGCAAAAGTAATCACTGATTTAATTCGTGGGAAGGCGAGTCCTTATGCTGACCTATTTTCTCCATCACGAAATCTAAGCTTCCAGCACGTCAAAAGCTTTACGAAGGAAAATGCAGACACAGCAAAAGAATACATTAAAGGAAGATTAGATAGGAGAAATAGGAAGCCGGAAGATCTTGCTCCAGGTGAAGGATCTGTGGTCCGTTTGAAAGGAAAAAGAGCGGGTGCCTATAAAGATGAAGCGGGAAAAATAAGTGTGGTCGATACGACATGTACACATATGGGATGCGAATTGAACTGGAATAATGGGGAAAGGTCATGGGATTGTCCCTGTCACGGTTCTAGATTTACTACCGGTGGGGAGGTTATTGAAGGACCCGCGACAAAGCCATTGAAAAAGTTATCGGATTAAAAAATTCAGGTAGTCTTTTGCCCGCTATTACAATAGCAGGCAAGAGGCTGTTTTTTCTTGCAATGTGTTCATTATAATCGACAAACGCAATTAGATAATTGATAATAAAAATATACTATTTGTTTTGTTATTTGAAAGCAGGTGGAGGAATGGTTGAAATTGTTATATGGGTGAGTGCTCTATTATTACTGACGCAGCTTGGGCTTCTTGGTTATTTATTACTATCAAAAGCCCGCCGTTTAAAAATGGAACGTACCATCCAACATCATTATAGTAAGGTGCTCCCAGAGTTTCTTGCTTATTTTCACGGTCAAAAGGAAGAGGCACCTGCCATGTCTATTCCTTTAACTAAGAAGCGGAAAATCATAGAGAGAGTGTTAGATAAGGCGGTCGACCAGGCAGATATGGAGCTGGATATGGATCGAATTCAACGAACAGCCCATCAACATCTTTCTGTAACCTATCACCGTCATTTAAAAAAGGGGAGCTGGTCACAGCGCGTAAATGCTCTTTATTATATTGAAGATTTTGCTATGTTGGACCTTAAAACGGAGGTTTGGAATCATCTTAATCGTTTGGAGCAGAACGATGAGGAATATCGTCAAGCTTTACGCGTATTGGCAGCATTTAACGATGAACGTATGATTCCTTACATTCTCGAACAACGAGATCTTTCTATTGGACTTGTTAAGCAGCTGCTTCGTCGAATGCATTTTGACCTTCATGAACAATTGATTGATATAATGACGGAGAATGAAGAAAGAGTTCCGTATCCTCTTCAAATGGCTTTAATTACATACTGTGGAGAAGTCGGTGACAGGAACCTTATTCCTTTTGTAGAAAGTTTACTTACACACGTTAATAGCGAAGTCCGTTTAAAGGCGATGAGAAGTTTAACGGAATACCGTTATATTTCGGATCCTGTGTTATTATTCAATTTTTTTCATTCTCCATACTGGGAAGAACGGATGTATGCAGCCAGGCTTACAGGGATATTAACGCTGTCTCAGTATAAAGAAGAGCTTATTACACTCGCAGGGGATGAGCAATGGTGGGTACGGTATGCGGCGTGTCATGCTGTAAAACGATTGCCTGATGGGGAGAAACTATTAAACTTTACGTCCCGTGAACACAAAGATTTATACGCTCGAGATATGGCTAAACGTACATTGACGCTGAAGGCAGGTGGGTGAATGTGATTTCAGATTGGATGACTATAGTAGTGAACGTGACGGCAGTCATTGTCATTGTATATATGGTTCTTGTCGCCCTGGTTTATATTTCCCTCTTTATGATCGCCAGTCCCAAGATTAGAAAAGAGAGAGAACTTAACCGTCAGGAGCTGATAGAGGATACGTCCGTAAACACCGATACCTTTCCTGTATCTGTGCTAGTACCTGCTTTCAATGAAGATATAGGAATTATTGATACGGCCAGGTCCATGCTTGGTTTAAATTACCCTCAACATGAAATTATCGTGATTGATGATGGATCGAAAGACACGACAAGTGAAAAAATGATCCAGGAATTTAATATGAAAGAAATCGATCTTGCTATCCGCCAATACTTTCCAACTCAGCGGGTTAAAAGAGCTTTTCAATCAGAAGACCATGCAAACCTATTCCTTGTACAAAAGGAAAATGGCGGGAAAGCTGATGCTTTAAATGCAGGAATTAACTTTTCCAATTATCCTTATTTCTCAGCGATTGATGGTGATTCCATCCTTGATAAAGATGCTTTGCTTAAAACGATGAAACCGATTATTGATTCAAATGGTGAAGTGACCGCAACGGGAGGTACGGTTCGAATCGCGAATGGCTCGACGATTAAGCGCAGTAAAGTTGAAAAAATTGCTCTTGCTAAGGAACCTGTGGTCATTATGCAAATCATTGAATACTTCCGCGCTTTTCTTATTGGGCGGCTCGGACTGAGCCGTATGAATATTCTTTTAATTATTTCTGGAGCTTTCGGGGTCTTTGAGAAAAAGCGGGTGATCAAAGCTGGGGGTTATGATGTCAGCACTGTAGGGGAGGATATGGAATTAATTGTACGTATTCATCGCTCGATTAAACATGAGAAATCGAATCAGCGGATTGAATACATTCAAGATCCGGTGTGCTGGACAGAAGCTCCTTCTACAATATCCTCCTTACGTTTGCAGCGAAAACGCTGGCAGCGAGGACTTGCCGAAACCTTGTGGATGCATAAACGGATGATGTTTAACCCCAAATATAAAGGAGTTGGGTTGTTTTCGATGCCGTATTACTTACTCATTGAACTGCTCAGCTCTATTTTTGAACTCGTCGGGTACGTCATTATTGTATTGGGGTTGGTTTTTTCTTTTGTTTCCCCAGAAGTTACGATCGTTATGACTGTTATGACGGTATTATACGGGTCTCTGTTATCTTCTTTAGCCGTTCTTTTAGAAGAATGGACGTACCACAAGTTCCCGGATTTAAAAAGTCTAGTTATTCTTTTTGCCTGGGCGTTAACAGAAACTTTTTGGTATCGTCCTATGGTCGTTTGGTGGAGGTGCGAAGGAATCATTCAAGTACTTCGTAATAAAAAAGCCGTATGGGGCAATATGAATCGAAAAGGTATTTCCAGTGAAGGAACCTCATAAAAAAACAAGGCTGCCTCGAGCATAAGCAGCCTTGTTTTTTGTTAATTAGATTGTGAAAATAACTCTTGAATGACTTCGTACGATTGTTTAAGCCTCTCTCTATGTTTTGGTAGGTCCCATGGTTCCCAGTTATATGAAGAGGGGGTAGAATTTGAAAACTCATCGATGACTCGACCGTTTTGTACCAGTAGAGGGTGGACGTCAATACCATCAATAGTCATGGAAGCTTCTATGCCATCCTCCCATAGGTCTCCAATGAATTCTTTCTGACTAGGATCTCTTGCATTTAACAGCATCCAAGGAATTCTAATTTCTAAAATGTTCGTTTCTTTCGAATAATAATAATCCGCTAATGAATCATAGTTTCTATAGCTCGGATCCCCAATGCCAAAGCGGAGTTTGCCTGTTTCATACGATTCAAAAGGAATGATTTCTTTCGTATCAGGGCGCATAATTTCTTTGTTAAGAGCTAAACGAATCGGATGGTAGGTTTCAGCTTTGTTTTCTACTTCTGCCTTAGTGGCCTCGATGCCATTTTTTGCGTAGCTATAGAAAAAAGGATCATAATCTCCCGCCACTTCGATCTTAGCTTGTTGATGGTCAGATAAAGTGAGACGATAATCTGCAGCATGCTTGGGAGAGGAAGGGATTGGAATGCCTTTTCCGCTTCTCAAGCTGAAATATACCTCGTAATCATGTTTATGCCAAAATGGCTCATCGAGCTTTGAAAAATGCGTTTTGAGGTAAAGGTATCGCTCATCATGGTCCATCATAACCTTACGCAAAAGCCCCTCATTTTTCTCGAAAAGAGTTTCGCCTTCCTCCCAATCGTCTTTCCCGTTAAGTTTTACCTTATGACGATCAAAGCTTAGTAATCCAAATTGCTGCTCATTGGTTTGAGCATTTGACCAAAAGGGACGACGATCAGGATTATCATAATCCATCGTATTCCAGGTGCGTTTAAACCACTCGTCCTGCCACGTAAAAATAAGACCTCCGAGCATTTCTTCTTGTAGAATATCTTCGTAAAGCCTTTTTACGATGTCTCCCTGCTCGGTTTCTGATATGAAACCTTGATTCCATCCAAAGGGGTTACGGTGAGTTAACCCTCTTGAAGCTGGAATACCAAACTCAGCAATTAATATCGGCATGTCATGAGATTCATTAAGATCATGCAGGTAGCCGGCATAGTTGTTTTTCTCACCTCGATGATCCTTAAATTCGATATATTTTTCTTCTAGGTTTAGAAAATCCGGATAGTATGGATAGACGTGGTAAGAAGCGAACATACCAATAAATTCAGCATCGTTACGTGTCTTAATATGGTTAGGATCAATAGTAGCCAAATCTTCCTGTTCAAGAGGTTCTGCAGGCTGCTCTAAATTATCTGTAGAAACCCAGTTAGTAAAGCTGAGGGGGCGCATACTGTTGTACATGTCCACCTCATAGGACATCAATACATCCAACTGTTGAGCCATCCAGTGTTCCATTGGATTTGCATTTTCGGTATAAGTATAGTCTCCCTCATACTCCTCTATATTTGGGTAATCTTTATCCATTTTATCTACTAAATACGGGTACCATTCAATGCCGATTACCCATCCAATTACATATGGCGAAACATCGTGCTTATATGTACCTGAGGCATGGCCTCTTTCTTCGGGAATGTTGGCTTCTCCATGAATGACGTCGACGATTTTCTTCATTTCTTGTTGAAACGTCTGAGTGATATCTGTATCAAACGCATCTCTTTTTTCTTCTAAAGGCTCTTCGTCTATCCATACTCCGTGGAGAAGATAGATTGGTTCTTCTGCTTTCTTATTGTATTCGGCAAGCGCCTTATAAAACTCAGGAGGATGAAGCGTGTAAATACGAATCGCATTTGCATTCATTTCCCCAATTTGTTTCAACCAGCGTTCATATTCTTCAAGTTGGATGCCGGCCTCACCTGGGAAGGTACCGGGTTTAGCCATTCCCATATTTACGCCTTTAATCGTAATCGATTTCCACTCTCCGTCCTGGTAAACTTCCATTTGATTGTCCTGGATACGGGATGGATAGGAAAGGTTATTCGCATTTGCCTGCTCCACGGTCGTTCCCTCCTTTTTTAAAAACCACCAGATCGCAAATAATGTGATTGAAATCAATAATGATATAAATAAGAATTTTTTGATTTTCCGCATGGCCTGCCCCTCTTTTAAAGGAAAAAATTTCTTGTTGATCTGTTTATTATAATGTTCTCTTTACTTAAAAGGAAGCATAATTACCTAAGCCTTTTGTTGTGGATGTGTACTTTTACCCAATCATTGCTGTTCTAGACGGTTTTTGTAGCAATGCGATATACTTATTTAGTTTAGCAATGTTAAGAGGGGAGAAAGAAAGTTTTGATATGTCAGGGTCGAAGGGTATTTTGAATAATACATTCTCACTATAAATAAGTCTTTAGTAATGCCAATATATAAATATAGTAAGTGTTCATTATACGGAAAGGCAAAACAGACCTCAAATCGGCTGATAAACCTAAAATACTATTAAGTGAAAGACATAAGAACTTTAAGCTATATGCAGTAAAAAAGTAACGAACTATTTTAAGAGATTATTAATTATATTTATATAATATTACAAATGTTCTATTTCCTAAAAAAAGGGTTTAGAAGTGGTGAAAAAAGAGAACGTATGAAAGTGTAATCTAAATTAAAGGAGGATATTTTGAAATGGCTAAGAACAATCAAGGGAAGATGAGCAGAGAAGAAGCAGGTCGCAAAGGCGGAGAAAAAACAAGTAATAAATACAGCCAAGAGCATTTTGAGGACATCGGCCAAAAAGGCGGCGAAACAACCAGTCAAGAATATAGTCAAGAACACTTTGAAAACATAGGCCAAAAGGGCGGAGAAACGACAAGCCAGGAATATAGTCAAAAACACTTTGAGGACATTGGCCAAAAGGGTGGAGAGAAGACAAGCCAAGAATACGACCAAAAACACTTTGAAAATATCGGCCAAAAAGGTGGAGAAACCACTAGTGAAAAATACGGAGAAAAACATTATGAGAAGATCGGAAAAAAAGGCGGCCGTAACTCATAGTAAAGGTTTAAAACCATAACCAATCATTACGACCTCAACACTTTTTAAAAATGTAAGAAATTGATTACTGGCATAAACAATTTCTTAGACCAAATTATAACGGAGGGATTTAATCATGGCAAACAAACAATACAAAACTGGGGAAAAAGCACCAGAGAGCGGTAAATATAAAGTTGATCAACTCGTAAATGGTAAAAAGAGTGAAGACCACGCAGAAATCAACCTAAACGAAGGAGACCAATTTCCGCCTTCCACAACTGAAAGTGAAGCGGCTTATTGGGTAAAATCCTCATAATGTAAAATATCCCCTTTTGATCGTAAATCAAAAGGGGATATTTATGTTATTCCACAGGTGTAGTTCGTATTTACCGATTTATGAGATTTGAATTTGTTTTATTCTGAATAGATTGACAACGGGTGTTTTATATTATAACCTAATTTGTAATCGTTTACATATACAAACGACTTTTTTTATATCGTTTACGTAATCGTTTACGTAAACGATTACTTTAAATGTAAAAAAGGAGGAGAGTTTTATGAATTGGAAAAATTTCAGTAAGGTGTCTTCATTTCTTGTCGTTCTGACAGGGATGACTTTAAGTCCAAACGTTGTTTCGGCGGAAAATGAAGTAGAAGCTGAAATCTCATCATGGTCCTTTGAAGAAGGTGAAGGGGCTGCCACATTGGATGAAGCCTCAGGAATAGAGGATAAAATTGAATACGTTTTTAATGAAGCGGAAGACAAAGATGACAGTAATCCCATGTGGAGAGAGGGCATTAAAAATAATGCTCTGTTATTTGACGGCTATTCTACTTGGATCGAGCGTCCTGCGGATGAATGGGGGGAACTTGGTTCTTCTTTTACAGTGGAAGGATGGGTTGCCCCGAGAAGCTATGAGTGGGGTGGAGATGACAAGGTTTCAGCTATCTTGAGTCAGCTTAATGCAGGTGAAGGCAAGGGTTTTGTATTTGGAATGGGTCGACATGGCAGCCTGGAAATGAAAGCTGCATTTGAGGGAGAAGAAGTACGAGCAACAACAGAATCTTCCCTTGAGAAGCATGAATGGAGTCACGTGGCTGGAGTGATTAGTGATGAACGAGGTGTAATAGAAGTTTACATTAATGGGGAAAAAGAAGCGGAAGCCAGTATACCTGAGGGTAAAACTTTTACCCAGGCAGATCAGCCATTATTGCTTGGAAAACACAGTGATCCTTCCATCGTTAACGGTACGTTTGATGCTAATATGTTTGCGGGGTTGATGGATGAAGTCCAAGTGGAACGAGGGGAGCTCACTCCTGAGGATATTAAAGCATTTTATCAAGATGTCATGGCTTCCTTGCCTTCTGAAGGCTTGCCAGCAGCAGATACGGATTACGATCGCAGCCGCTACGATGGTGATCGTCATCGAGCACAATACCATATGACAGCTCCAGAACACTGGATGAACGAACCACACTCTCCGATTTACTTTGAAGGAAAATATCATTTATTTTACCAACACAATCCTCAAGGACCCTACTGGCGCCAGATTCACTGGGGACATGTCGTAAGTGATGACCTAATGCATTGGGATGATGCCCTAGTTGCTTTAGCACCAGAGAAAGATTCTGTAGCCCCGGATGGTGTATGGTCCGGCGATTCTACCTATGATGAAAACGGAGAACCGGTCCTGTTATTTACAGCAGGAGATGACAGCCGCCATCCTAACCAAAGTGTAGGATTAGCTAGAAGTACCTTTAGCGAAGACGGCGATCCTCTGCTTCCAAACTGGGAAATGGAAGATGAACTTGTTACGGTTCAAGAAGAAGATCTAGAAGTTGAAGAAGGGGAAGTCATGTTTGGTCAGTTCCGTGATCCATTCGTCTGGGAAGAGGACGGTACCTGGTACCAGCTTGTCAGCTCAGGGATAAAAGATGGAGACCAAAACATTGGCGGGACAGCTTTACTCTATTCCTCGGAAAACCTGACAGACTGGGACTATGAAGGACCTTTCTTTACAGGTGACAAAGAAGCATTTCCGGCGACAGGTGACGTATGGGAGCTCCCTGTATTCCTTCCGTTAAAGGATGAGAACGGAGATGATACCGGAAAGTACGCATTCTTTATTAATCCTTGGTTTGAAGAGTACAGTCCACATGATGTGAAATATGTATGGCATTGGATTGGTGAATGGGATAAAGAAAACAACAAATTTGTTCCTGATCATGATGAGCCTCGTTTGTTTGATTATGGAGAGCATCTAACGGGACCGAGCGGTTTTGTCGATGATAAAGATCGCTCCGTACTATTCAGTATTACTCAAGACAGACGTTCTGAACAAGATCATTATGATGCAGGGTGGGCTCATAACGCTGGATTGCCACTTGAATTAACCCTTCAAGAAAATGGCATGCTGGGTATTCAGCCAATTAAGGAAACGGAGAATGTACGTGGTGAAAAACTCATCTCTGAATCAGACACGACAGTTAAAAAGTTGAATCGCCAATTGGAAAAAGTAAATGGTGATACACTTGAAGTGAATTTGACGGTTGACCCGAAAGATGCCGAACAATTTGGTTTGCATTTCAGAGAGTCTACCGATTCGAAAGAAGTAACTTCACTGTTTTATAACGTCAATGAGCAGCAACTAAAAATAGATCGTAACCATTCCAGTTTAGATCCGGATGCTGAGAAAGGGATACACGGAGGAGATGTAGAGTTGAAGGACGGTCTGCTTCATCTGCAGCTGTTTTTAGACCGCTCCATGGTTGAAGCATACGCCAATGACACACATAGCATTACTTCCCGTGTATATCCAACTCTCGGTGATGCAGACGGCATCAGTATGACCGAAGAGGGAGGCAAGGTCTCTATTGAGTCCTTTGAATTGTGGAATATGGGATCCGCATACGGAGAGTTGGTTGAAGCAGACGAACCAGAAAACTCAGATGAGAAGGACAATACGCCTGTCAAAACACTCCCGAACCATGATTTCCAAACGGGTGATCTCTCGGGGTGGATCGTTGAAGAAGGAGAAGCATTTTCGGATGATCATGTAAGAACCGATGAAGATTGGGGATGGGGAGGACCATTTAATCAAGCGGTAAATGCGCATGATCCTGAAGGCTTCCACTATTGGGGCTTTCATGCAGAACACGGCGGTGATGGAGCTGTCGGCGTCATGCGCAGTGAAGACTTTATTCTGGGCGGAGATGGAACCATTGATTTCCTTGTCGGTGGTGGAAACGATGAAGAAAATCTATCTGTGGCTTTAATTAGAAAAAATGACAACCATGAACTTGCGAGGACAACGGGAGGCAATAATGAAGCGTATCGCAGAGTAGAATGGAACATGGAAGAGCATGTCGGCGAAGAATTGTTCCTGCGCGTGACCGACAATGCCACAGGAGGCTTTGGCCACATTAACCTTGATAACGTAAATGTACCTGTTGATTTAGATACAGAATTTGAAGAAGAAGACTTAAGTATAAAACCAGAATCTTCGTCTCACGCGAAAGGGAAAGCAATAGGACACGAGAAAAACCCTAATGATCATCGAGCTAAAGGGAAGGAGTAATTAATAGATGAGATCTGGATGCAGTAGGAAACCCTTCTGCATTCAGGTCTCTTTTTAATTCTTAAGTAGGTGTGCCCGTAATAATCCTCTATAAACCAAATAAGAAAAGTGTAAAGTTAACTAAAACAGGAATAGAGCATCTCTATTTACAAATGATAGGAGGAACAAGGAGTTGATTTTAGTTGAAGCATGCTCAATACTTCGCTGCTAAATTTATTGGATGCCTGGCTCTACTGTTTCTTTTTTTAGGAATAGGGTATGGATTGTCGTTTGGTAACGTCTTCTTAGTTGCATTGGTACTCAGCGCAGTCTCTTATTTTATTGGAGATATGATGATCTTGCGGAAGACGAATAACTTGATGGCTACTCTTTCTGATTTTGTTCTAGCTTTTGTCGTTATTTATTTTATGGTTGATGCGTTGACGGTAGGTGGTGAATTGTTTACAGCTGCTTTGCTTTCGGCGGTAGCCGTAGCGGTGTTTGAATATATTTTCCATAAATATGTGGCGACTAGCGGGATTTACGAAGCTGAAGATAAGACAGAGAGAAAATTAAATCTAAGCACGGAAGCATCTGAAGAATTGTTTCCTTATGATAAGAAAGAAAAAGATAGATAATAAAGGGGATATCCTCCTGGAGTTGGGAGGATTCTTTTTTTTTGGAGGGGTTCCATTGTATTCCAATTCTATTTCCTTTGATAGTATAAAAGTATAGAAAGATAAGGGAAGGGAGTAGTGGGAATGGGGAAAAACAATGAAGTGACCGCGCAGTTGAAAATTGACTATCCCATTATTCAAGCAGGTATGGCAGGAGGGATTACCACACCTGAGTTAGTAGCTGCCGTATCCAATGCAGGCGGGCTTGGAACATTGGGCGCGGGCTATATGAACATTGAGGATTTGAAGCGCAGTCTTCAAGATATTAAACAGCAGACGACCTGTTCTTTTGGTGTAAATATTTTTATCCCAGAGTACCCAGACATCGTCGAAGAAGAGATTGAAAAAGCCAATCATTTACTGGAACCAATTCGTAAGGACCTTCACCTGGATGGAAAACCTCAGCCGGAGCTTTCTCGCTCTCTTTTCGATCATCAATTGGAAGTTGTACTTAAACATCAGGTACCAGTATGCAGCTTTACGTTTGGAGTTCCTTCAAAGGAAGTCATTCGTGATTTAAAGAAAGAAGGCATCATCGTAGTCGGCACGGCTACTACAGTCGAAGAAGCTCTAATAAATGAGGAACGAGGAATGGATATGGTCGTTGCTCAAGGAAGTGAAGCAGGTGGACATAGAGGGACATTCTTAAATACGTATGATTCAGCCATGATTGGAACGATGTCTTTAATTCCTCAAGTTGTTGATCACCTCCGGATTCCAACCATTGCTGCTGGAGGTATTATGGATAGCAGAGGGTTTAAAGCAGCATTTGCTTTAGGTGCGCAAGGTGTTCAGCTTGGTACAGCATTTGTCACTTGTGCTGAGAGCGGTGCCAAGCCCCAGCATAAAGAAGCGATCTTGAAGACCCCTGAGCACGATACCATTATTACAAGAGCATTTAGTGGAAAGCCGGCACGCGGAATTGCGAATCAATTTACAAATGAAATGAGATCACATGAAGAGGATCTGCCTGGTTATCCTCTGCAAAACAGCTTAACGAAAGACATACGGAAAGAAGCGGCTAAACAAAACAAGCCGCAGTACATGTCGCTTTGGTCTGGGCAAAGTCCTCGGTTGAGTCAGAGTATATCAGCCGGCGAGCTGATAGAAAAAATTGTGGAACAAGCAAGCCTTGAGGGATAAACTCTTAAGTTTACATTGTCCCCTTTTCGTTAATTGATTAAAAAAGGAGAGAGGCCAACTGGAAAGAGTAACTCCATTTTTAATGTTTCAAGGAAACGCCGAAGAAGCAATGCATTTCTATACCACACTAATCGAAGGGTCAGAAGTTGTAATGATCAATCAATACGGTCCGAACGAAGTAGGTGAAGAGGGCAGTGTGAAGCAAGCTGTATTTTCATTAAAAGGACAAGAATTTATGTGTATCGATAGTAACGTCCAGCACGAATTTACGTTTACTCCTTCCTTTTCTATATTTTTAACGTGCGACTCTGAAGAGGAAATCACTGATTTGTTTAGTAGTTTAATGGAGGGCGGGGAAGAGCTTATGCCTTTAGCGGATTATTCGTTCAGCAAAAAGTTTGCCTGGGTGGTCGATCAATTTGGGGTATCATGGCAGCTCAACCTTCCGTGACTTTTTAGAGCTTTTTCCTCCTTTAAACGAAGGGAAAGGCTCTTTTTAGTGAGAGAAACAGATTTCCTTAGGGTGAGTCTTTTCTAAGAAGCTTGTACATATAGTGAAGAGAAAATGGAACGTTACCTTTTACTTTTCTCTTCAGGAGGCTTCGAATGGAATGGAATCTGCTGGTTATGATGCTGTGTGCTCTTACGACATGTGCAGGAGCACTCCCTGTCTTTTTTATCCAGGGAATCTCTCATCGACGAATGGATAGTATACTTGCCTATACAGCAGGGATTATGGTGGCTGCGTCAACGTATGGGTTAATCCCTGCATCACTCAAGCTAACGAATCTCTTTGTGCTTTGTTTTGGTGTGCTGGCTGGGGCATTGCTCCTCAATCTATTAGAATACTTTATTCCTCATGTTGATATTGAGCATAATCGAACGGGCGTCCTCGTACCTTCGCAATCCATGATGATGGTCGCCGCTATGACGCTGCATAACATTCCAGAAGGATTATCAGTAGGGGCAAGTCTAGCAAGTGAAGTGGAGAATCTGGGACTTGTAGTTGCACTTTCGATGGGGCTTCAAAACGCCCCGGAAGGCTTTCTTGTCGCATTATTTTTGGTGCACCAAAACGTACATAGAGGAGCAGCTGTATTATTGGCTGGGATCACGGGTGTGATTGAATTCATCGCAAGTCTGATTGGATTTAGTTTAGTAAACGTTGCTTTGTTTCTAGTTCCTTATGGACTGGCGTTTGCTGCCGGAGCGATGCTGTTTATCGTGTACAAAGAGTTGATCCCTGAAACTCATGGGCATGGGTATGAACGATGGGCGACATTTTCTTTTTTGCTGGGGCTCCTTAGTATGATTGGATTAGTGGAATGGTTTCGTTAAGAAGGGCATAAACGGATTCAGACTCAAAATAATCACTTCTCTATGGAATCTACCCATACGTTTTCTTCTTCCTTTTCTTATAATAATCTACTTTACTAAAAAGAACGCATAAAGAATCGAAAAAGCAGGAAGAAATTGACGATTATTGGCTGAAAATAAGATTTCCTGGGAAATATGCTGCCTGGGTTTTCAGATTGATAAATTATACGCTGTTTGTGTTTAAGAAAACTCCAATATTAGGGGTTTTTATTTTGGTGAAAAAGAATTTATAATACTTACAAACGAACAGCAAGGGAGATGAGCTTATCGACTCGAAACCAAGCTTGTACTCAGCTATAGAAAATGAACAGAAACTTAACTTCATATTTAAGTCCATAGAAGGTACAATTGCTGAATTGAAGCAGGGAGAAACAAAATATTTTGACGAAGAGCAAAATAAGGACGACCTTAAAACCTATTATCAAGAAATTGAGTTTGATCATCCGGACGAATTAAGGAAAATCAAAAGACTGGTGCAAGAAACTCATACCAGTCAAGTAAAGTATGATCCCGTTCAATACGTCTACCCATGGGTGGATCTACGTCCAGATTTTCAACTAAGGAATATTTATTCCGGGAAAAACCGAGACGTGAAAGAAGTTATGAAAGAGGATTTCGAAACAACTTTACGGCGTAAAGCGGAAATAGAATCTTCAGATCATGACGTGTGGACGATCATGCGAAAACTTAAATTCAATTGTGAACATGTCGTACCTCAATCTTGGTTTGAAGGGAAAGAACCGATGCGCGGGGACCTTCATCATTTGTTTACGTGCGAGCCAGTGTGTAATTCCATTCGCAGCA
The DNA here is from genome assembly GCF_014636475.1 of Halobacillus andaensis. Classification (GTDB taxonomy): domain Bacteria; phylum Bacillota; class Bacilli; order Bacillales; family Halobacillaceae; genus Halobacillus_A; species Halobacillus_A andaensis. Next base: position 479,493 of record NZ_BMEL01000003.1, on the reverse strand, counting down.
ATTACCCTTATTATGATTTTAAAGATTACCCAGAGAATCAGGTGGAAGCCAATCGGATTGAAGAGCAGTGCGGAAAAGCGGAGGGTGAAAGGTTTGAGCCCGAACATGGGAAAGGGGCTGTGGCAAGGGCCATGCTATACTTTTTCCTAAGATATCCGGATATAATAGAAACAACCTATAAGAAAAGAGTGGATGTTGAACTATTGTTGAAATGGCATGATCAAGAACCGCCAGATCTCTATGAGCTCCACCGCAACCAAGGAATTTATACCATACAGGAAAATCGCAACCCGTTTATTGATTATCCAAAGCAAATGAGTCGGTTGATTAAACAGGACCTCTCATCCCTTTGCTAAGTCTGCTGGAATTTTTTCCAGCGGACTTTTTTTGTGCGATTGAATAAATCAACTAAGTAACGTGGTTCAACCTTTAGGCGAAAAGAAAAGTGGGCCATTATTTATAGCAGAGGGAAGTGAGGAACACGAGGAAATCCCTGATCTCTACAAGCTGAAAAAGCTTTGCTGACGAAATCAGCAGAGCTTTTTTAATAGCTTATTAAGCAAGTGCGATCGATTCATCCGCCAAAACCTCTTGTACAGCATGAATAGTAAATTTTAACTGAAGTTTTTCTACCTTATCTACTAAAAAAGAAGTATAATAGACTTATAAATGATCGAATTTTCAGTCTTATTGTCAGTTCACTCACTTCTAGACTCTTATACATATGCTAGTTTCTTTAGCATACTAAAAAAGAGGTGAGTATAATGAAAACAAAATGGCTGTTGATTAGTGTTATCTTCTTTCTGTTTCTTGCTTCCTTCCTATCCTTCTCCCCTCAAGCAGAAGCTGCCAGCTCCCAGTTTGTAACGAAAGGAAATACGTCGAGTAAAGTCGTAGCCCTGACCTTTGATGATGGGGCTGATGGAACAAATGTTGAGACCATTCTTCAAACGTTGTCCACTTATAACGTCAAAGCTACTTTCTTTCTCACTGGTGCAGGCACAAACCATCATCCTCAAAAAATTAAACAGATTGCTTCAAAAGGACACGAACTTGGAAACCACTCGTATACTCATCCTGATTTCACAAAGCTGACGTCTGCTCAAATAAAGGACGAGCTTGATCGAACAGAGGCCATCATTCAAAGCACAACGGGGCAATCCACAAAGCCTATTTTTCGAGCGCCTTTTGGCTCGGTTAATTCCTCTGTCCTTACAGCAGTTGGAAATGCCGGCTATACGCACACCATTCACTGGAACATTGATACCGTCGATTGGAAAGGGAATTCAGCTGCTGACATTAGAGGCAGAGTGTTGAATAATATAGTACCTGGATCCATTGTTTTAATGCATACAGGAGCGGGGGCTTCGGGTACGCCGGGAGCCTTGCCGGGTATCATTACAAGCTTGAAGGATCAAGGGTATCAATTTGTTACGGTCTCTGACCTGTTAAGCGGCAAACCTTCCTCTGCATCTGGAACGTATACTGTGAAAGCAGGGGATACGCTTTACAGCCTTGCTCGCAAGTACAATACGACTGTGTCCAAACTCGTCTCAGAAAATCAACTATCGAATGCAAATGTGATTCGTATCGGCCAAGTCCTTAAAATTCCTGGCCAAACGACTGGATCACCTCCAAGCGGTTCCAAGACGTATACGGTAAAAGCTGGAGACACACTTTATAGTATCGCACGATTAAATCAAACGACCGTAAGCGAGCTCGTTTCTATCAATCAATTAAGTAATCCGAGCCTCATCCGCATCGGTCAAGTTCTAGTGCTGCCCGGTGGATCGACGCCTCCTCCAGCACAGACAACCTATACGGTGAAAACGGGAGATACCCTTTATAGCATTGCTCTTCGTTACGGCACCACTGTACAGAAGATCGCAGCAGCTAATAACCTCTCAAACCCAAGCTTAATAAGGGTTGGCCAGCAATTGACCATACCAAACGTTTGAGTATTTAGCTGGGCAGACTTTTGCAGCAGTCTCACTGAGGCCATGCCCACGGAAAGCGGAGTATTTTGACGGAGCGATGGTGTGATTTCTCTTTAACATAAATCATCCGAACTGATTTCTTCAGAATCGTTCGGATGGTTTTATGCTTTATTCGGTTTTGACCCGGCCTCTATTTTTTCTCCTTTCGATTTTTCTTAGAAAATACTTTACAATAAAAGTAAGCGCTTTCACTAAAAAAGTGGAATACCTTACGAGCTGTTCTTTTATGAATGAAAACGAGAGGGGAAGATGACATGGGGGAAGCACACTCAAGAAAAGTAACACAATATCGTGGAACTAAACTGCATACAAAAGGCTGGATCCAAGAAGCAGCGTTGCGTATGCTGAGCAATAACTTACACCCTGATGTAGCGGAGAATCCTGAAGAACTCGTCGTTTATGGCGGCATTGGGAAAGCCGCACGCAATTGGGAATGCTTTGATGCCATCGTTGAATCACTAAAAAACCTTGATGAAGAAGAAACATTACTTATTCAATCAGGTAAGCCGGTTGCCGTATTTCCTTCACACAAGGATGCGCCTAAGGTACTGATTGCAAATTCAAATCTCGTACCTGCATGGGCGAATTGGGATCACTTTCATGAGCTTGATCAAAAAGGGTTGATGATGTATGGCCAAATGACGGCAGGAAGCTGGATTTATATCGGCAGCCAGGGCATTGTGCAAGGGACATATGAAACGTTCGCTGAATGTGCCAAACAGCACTTTCAAGGCAGCTTGAAAGGAACAATCACCTTAACCGCAGGACTTGGCGGCATGGGGGGAGCTCAGCCGCTGGCGGTGACCTTAAACGGAGGAGTATGCATTGCGGTTGAAGTAGATCCACGGCGTATTCAGCGGCGTATCGATACGAAATACTTAGATACTTCCACTGAAAGCTTAGAGGAGGCTATTCGATTAGCGCAAGAAGCAGGTGATCAAGAAAAAGCTCTTTCCATCGGATTGTTTGGAAATGCGGCGGAACTGTTGCCTGAAATGATCGCAAAAGGTTTTATTCCAGACGTATTAACGGATCAAACCTCAGCACACGATCCGCTGAACGGATACGTACCAGTTGGTCTGACGCTTCAGCAAGCCGAGCATCTGCGCCAATCGAATGCGAGTGAGTACACAAAGCAATCCAAACAAAGCATTGCCGCCCACGTTAAAGCGATGCTGCAGATGCAGCAGCACGGTGCCGTAACATTTGATTATGGCAACAACATTCGCCAAGTTGCTAAGGATGAGGGGGTGGCGGATGCCTTTGATTTTCCAGGCTTCGTTCCAGCGTATATTCGTCCGCAGTTTTGTGAAGGAAAAGGACCTTTTCGCTGGGTGGCGCTGTCAGGCGATCCTGAAGATATTTATAAAACGGATGAAGTGATTTTACGTGAGTTTAGCGAGAATAAACATTTGTGTAACTGGATCCGGATGGCACGTGAAAAAATTACCTTTCAAGGACTCCCTGCACGTATTTGCTGGCTTGGGTATGGGGAACGAGCACGATTTGGAAAAATCATTAATGACATGGTGGCAAATGGGGAACTCAGTGCTCCGATCGTAATCGGCCGTGATCATCTTGACTCAGGATCAGTGGCCTCGCCGAATCGCGAGACAGAATCGATGAAAGACGGCAGTGACGCTGTCGCGGACTGGCCGATTTTAAATGCAATGATCAACAGTGTCGGAGGAGCCAGCTGGGTGAGTGTGCACCACGGCGGGGGTGTTGGTATGGGGTATTCCCTGCACGCGGGAATGGTCATTGTGGCCGATGGAACAAAGGATGCCGAGCAGCGATTGGAGCGTGTATTAACGTCTGATCCAGGGATGGGAGTGGCCCGCCATGTCGATGCCGGTTATGACCTTGCTGAGAAGACAGCACGTAACAAAGGAATTCAAATCCCGATGCTTAAAAGGGTGAGGAGGGAGACACGATGACCGAGACCTTACTTATTACAAATGCTGCCCAAGTCGTTACGATGAAGGGACATAAAGATAAACCAGCAACGAAAGATGCCATGTCTGAACTAGACATTATTGAAAATGGAGCCGTTTTTATGGAAAATGGAAAAATTGTGGCCGTAGGTAATGATCAAGAGATTTGTTCAGCCTATAAAGCCGACCATCACATAGATGCCAGTGGGAAAGTTGTGACCCCGGGATTAATCGATCCACACACCCACCTCGTGCACTCAGGAACGAGAGAGAATGAATACGCCATGCGGCTAAAAGGAAAAACGTATATGGAGATTATGGAAGCAGGCGGCGGCATTCACGCCACTACACGTGCCACGCAAGCAGCGACACACGAAGAGCTTTATGAGCAATCGAAGAAACGGCTTGACCAATTTTTGCTGCATGGCGTGACTACTGTGGAAGCGAAAAGCGGCTATGGATTGACGCTTGAGCATGAGTTAAAGCAGCTTGAAGTTGTTCAAAAGCTTCAGCAAGAACATGCCGTCGATCTTATCTCCACTTTTATGGGAGCTCATGCGATACCGATCGCTGAAAAAGAAAAACCTGAACTATTCGTGGAGCGGGTGATACAAGAAATGATTCCAGAAGTGGCGAAAAAGAAATTAGCTTCCTTTAACGATGTATTTTGTGAACGAGGAGTTTTCACGCCTGAACAGTCAAGGAGAATCTTAGAAGCAGGGAAAAAGCACGGTTTAATTCCGAAAATACATGCGGATGAAATAGAGCCGTATGGCGGAGCAGAACTAGCCGCTTCCATTGGCGCCATCTCAGCCGACCATTTGTTAAAAGCATCTGAACAAGGAATCAAAGATTTGGCAGAAACAGGGGTGATCGGTGTGCTGTTGCCCGGCACCGCCTTTTTCTTAATGGCTGAATTTGCCGAGGCGAGGAAAATGATCGATGCTGGAGTAGCCGTCGCGCTGTCCACAGATGCCAATCCAGGTTCTTCACCGACGATTTCATTACCGTTTATTATGAACTTGGGCTGTTTGAAAATGGGGATGACGCCTGAAGAAGTTTTAACAGCGACGACGATCAATGCGGCTTACGCCATTGGTTGTGCAGATGAAGCTGGAAGCCTGGAGGCTGGTAAGAAAGCGGACATTACCATTTTTAACGTCCCGAATTACTTGACTCTTTCGTATCAATATGGAATGAATCATGTAGATACTGTGATAAAAGCAGGAAAGCTCGTAGTTAAGGGAGGACAGCTGCAATGACGGATTACCCTTATCCAATGCTTGATCGTCCTGATATGATTTGGTCGAAGCAGACCAATAAAAAAAGTGATCTAAAGGTGCATGAATGGATTGAAACTTTAGGGGATAAGGTGCCGGATTGGTCAGGGTACGACGTCACGCTATTAGGAGTGCCGTTGTCAAAATCATCGATCAGTACATCGGCTGCGTGTGAAAACCCTGAAGTGATGCGTCGAGCTTGGAAGTCGTTTGAGACGTACAATTTAGATGAAGATTTGGATTTGTCTGTACTGAAGGTGCTGGATCTCGGAAATGTAAAGCAGCACACAACTGATATTCTCCAAACGCATGAGAATATTAAAGAAGCCATGGCTTCCCTACGCACGTACCACCCTCATACTTTGCCTATTATGATGGGAGGGGACCATTCGATTACAGCGATGCTCATTAAAGGCTGGAAGCAGATCCACCCCGACGAACGCATTGGTATTTTGCAGTTTGATACTCATTTTGACTTACGCGATCTAAAAGAACTAGGTCCGGCTAATGGAACACCCATTCGGAACTTAATTGAAAGTGAAACGATCAAGGGGAAACACGTACACAACATTGGTCTGCATGGATTTTTTAATTCGAGAGCATTAAGAGACTATGCTGATAAGCACGGTGTCTGCTATACAACGATGAAAAAAGCAAGAAAACAGGGGATGAATTCGGTCGTCAATGAGGCACTGAAGAAGTTGGAGTCTGAGGTCGATACGATTTATGTAACTGTCGACATGGATGTGCTTGATATCACGCAAAACCCGGCTGCTCCAGCTGCGACGCCTGGAGGAATGTATACCCATGAATTGTTTGATGCTGTTCAAATTGCAGGTGAACACCCAAAGGTGAAAGCGATGGATATCGTTTGTCTGGACCCGCGTAAAGATGTAGGGGACATGGCAGTGAAAAGCGCTGTACACGTTATGCTGTCATTTTTGACGGGTTATTGTAGGAGGAGCGAAGATGAATAAAAAAATAGCCTAGATTCTTTTGTTAAGAACCTAGGCTTCCATCTTTTAGTTGGTTTCATCTGTTAATTTAACGAGAACGTGTGCGATATGCTTACGTTCGTCTTCATTCGCTACATTCCACAGTTCATTCAGCACTTTTTCTTCACGATTTTTAGGTTCTTCATTTTTAGCTAAATAGTCACCAACACGTTTGGCACCTTTTGTTAAACCTTCTTCGCCAAGACCCAGTTTCTCGCCTTTTTGAACTTGGTCGCCTAGATAGTCTTTAAACGTTTGGAAGTTTTGCATAATATCATCTTTTTTATCTTCACTCATTTTCGCTGCCGCTTGCTTAGGATCTTTCTCTGCCATGAGTAACACTCCTTTTAAAAGATTGTGTTCTTCTAGTTCCACTTTAAGCAAATAACTAAACACGATGAAGTTATATTTTAATAATTAATGATGAGAAAAGAAGCGTGATTGGCAGTTAATTTGTTATCTAAATATAAGGTTAAAAGATACGCATTGTTGGAACACGTTCTTCTTAAGCAGTTGACTTTCCGTTGAGAAAACGTTTACAATTTAATTAGAAACGACTGGATAGGTGAAGCTGATGACTCAAAAGATTTCGATTGGAAAGCTAGCGATGCTTGTAGCTTCTTTAACGCCTGAAGAGCTCAAACCGTTTACAGAACAATTAAAGGACGTCGATTACTGCAGTGGAAAATCAGGTTCCATGAACATGCAAAAAGTCATTTCAGCTGTTGAAACATCGGCGAAAAGAAATCATATAATATCAGACGAACTTTATCGCGAAACGCATGCGCTTTATCATGCGATTTTAGAAGCATTAGAAGGGGTTATGCGCGGGCAGATGGCTGCTGGAGAAATGATGAGAACGGTAGGGCTGCGCTTTGCAGTTGTACGTGGATCACCTTATGAAAAGTTTGATGAAGGTGAATGGCTGGCCGTTGCTTTTTATGGGACGATCGGCGCGCCGGTGAAAGGGCTCGAGCATGAGACGTTCGGTCTTGGAATCAACCATATAGGGTAAAAAAAGAAGCTGCCTATAGTCATTAGTTATGAGGAGGCGGCAATGGTATTTCGCATGCCATTGTCGTCTTCTTTTTTATTGGAGAAAGGAGAAACTGACGATGATTGAATTAAACGGTTCCACGTTAACACTCGAGCAAATGAAGGGCATCATATATGAAAATGAACCGATTGAAATAGATACAGACAGCATGGAAAGGGTGAGAAAAAGCAGAGAAGCCGTAGAAGGAATCGTGACTCGAGGAGAAACAGTGTACGGCATTACCACCGGATTCGGGAAGTTCAGTGACGTACTTATCCATAACCACGATGTCGATGCCTTGCAGCTGCATCTTATACGGTCACACGCTTGCGGTCTTGGGGATCCTTTTCCTGAGCAAGTAAGTAAAGCGATGGTGGTTTTACGATTGAATGCATTACTTAAAGGGTTCTCAGGTGTACGTCCATGCGTCGTGGAGCGGCTGAGAGACTTAGCTAATGAAGGGGTCATTCCTGTGGTGCCAAGTCAAGGATCATTAGGAGCTTCAGGTGACTTAGCACCGCTGTCCCACCTCGCTTTAGTGCTTATCGGGGAAGGCGAGGTCCATTATAAGGGGAAGATTAAATCGACGGAGCAGGTGTATCAGCAGCTGGGTTACACCCCTCTTACACTAAAAGCAAAGGAAGGGCTTGCGCTTATTAACGGCACTCAAGCAATGACAGCCATGGGCGTTATTAACTATATCGAAGCGGAGAGGATACTCTGTCAAAGTGACTGGATTGCTGCTATGACGCTAGAAGCGTTAGAAGGTATTATTGACGCTTTTCACCCAGAGATCCATAAAGTACGCGGCTATCGGGAGCAAATGGAAGTGGCTGAGAGAATACGAATTCTAACGAGCGATAGCAAGCTGACGACTCACCAAGGGGAAAAGCGAGTGCAGGATGCCTATTCACTGCGGTGCATTCCTCAAGTCCACGGAGCATCACGACAAAGCGTAGCGTATGTCAAAGACAAACTTGAAATCGAAATCAATGCAGCCACCGATAACCCGCTTATTTTGGAAGATGGAAATGTCGTTGTCTCAGGAGGCAATTTTCACGGACAGCCAATTGCTTTAGCGATGGACTTCTTAAAAATAGCCATAGCTGAAATGGCGAACATCTCCGAGCGCCGGATTGAACGACTCGTAAACCCTCAACTCAACAGCCTGCCTGCATTCTTAAGTCCAAATCCAGGGCTGCAGTCGGGTGCAATGATTATGCAGTACGCAGCGGCTTCTCTCGTATCGGAAAATAAAACACTTGCTCATCCAGCGAGTGTCGATTCGATCCCGTCTTCCGCCAATCAGGAGGATCACGTCAGCATGGGGACGACTGGTGCCCGACATGCTTATCAAATCATTTTAAACGCGCAAAAAGTGCTGGCCATCGAGTTCATTTGTGCCATGCAGGCGCTGGAATATCGAGGAGAAGCTTTAGCCTCCTCTGCTGCTCAAAAACTGTTGGCTAGAGGCAGGGAAGTGGTACCGAGTATCACGGAGGATCGAATATTCTCAAAAGATATTGAAGCTCTTTCAAAGTGGCTGACGAGTGATCCGTTTGATTGGTCCTTAAAACGAATAGTGGGGCACACCGAGTATAAAACCTAAATGGTTTTGTGCTCTTTTTTCGTTATATCGAGGACATACATCTTATTCAATAAGGTGTAAAATGAACACTTGTGAAAATTAAGAAAATTTGGAATAATTATTTATAGTAAAAGTCTGAAATGTTGAATCTTAATGACCCATTATAATTGAAAATAAACGGGCGCAGTTGGTCTTATAAAAAGTATTAAATTACTTGGGAGGAGAATTATTATGGAATTTACTTTTCGTTCTTCGTTTACTTTAAAAGATTTCATTGCGGAAAATAATCACTTATTTGAAATAAAATTATTATCAGAAGCAGTAAACGTGAAACATAAAATAGAGGAAATCCTGCAAATTGGTAATATCGATCTCGTGAATAATGCGAATCAACTAGTTGTTTACATTATAGATGGAAATGATGAAGAACTTAAAAAATTTGCGAAACAAGAGGGGATCGCGTGGGCTACGCATTCCATAGCTTTATCATTCAAATTGGAGTGGGTACAGGCTATTCGAAGAACATTCTGGAATTTTATTGAGAGGTATTATGAACGAACAAATAATTTTAAAATGGCGGACTTTTTTCAGTTGGAGCAAGAAATAAATAATCGAGTAGATGAATTCTTAAATACATTCTTTTTAAGTTACTCTACATACAAAGATTCATTGATTAAGTCTCAAAGAGAATTGGTTGAAAATTTATCGGTGCCTATTATCCCTATAACCCCATTAATTTGTATATTGCCTTTGATTGGTTCTATTGATTCATTTCGAGCAGGGATTATTAATGAGAAGGTTCTGACAGAGGTTGCGGATTTAAGGATTCAAACGTTGATTATGGATTTATCCGGTATTGCAAAAATGGAAAGTGAAATTATTGTAGAGTTAATGAAAATTATTGATGGCACTGCCATGATGGGATGTCAGACGGTGATTACAGGAATAAGAAAGGAAATTGTAAGCGAGATGACGAAATCAGGAATAATGTTTAACCAAAAAACGAAAGCATTAGGGACGTTGCAACAAGCATTAAATGAATACTTTGTAAGCGAGGGAAATGCATAAATTGAATAAAATTAAAAAAAGCTCAGAGGCTGCTCTGAGCTTTTTTAATTAAGTACTCTCCATTAAAAGTTCTTAGAAAGTGATACCCTGAGAACAAGAATTAAAAAAGTCAACAGGTTAACATTTTTTGTTTTTCTAATGGTTATCCCTCCCAATGAACTTTGATTAATTTAAATGTAGCATTTTAAATACACCTTTTATAGTTTCATGTAAGAAAATGTGACACGGAATTTTTACTGCCTCGTCGATTGGGTTATTAACAAACACAATTCGCCACTTCTCTCTTTCATATTAGTGCACAATCAAAAAGGAGCCTGATCCCCAAGCTCCTTTTTAAAATCGTGGTTTTCTAAAGCCGCACGTAAATATTCGCTGTGTCCTCATGTAATGCAGCATCTTATGAGCATGCCGGCCTTCCCTCGAATATGGGGTTTGTAATTCTTCTAATCGTCGAATGAATGCTTGGTCGCACGCACAGTAATCTCGATAGGTTAAATAACATTTGTCGTGTGCTTTGCAGGCTGCATCGACTGCATTAATCGGTCTGCCAGGTCCGCTGAATCCTGGGCCACACCAGTTGTAGCCCGGAAAGAGGCAAAACGGGGAACGTCTTCTGCGGTTAGCATAGTTACGCATGTTACCCTCTTCTTTCAATCGTTGCATGAGGTTTTAACCCTCTTTTATATGATATGGCATCTAAATAGCTTTGCTTAGTCTATTAACTATACAGTTATAGAAATGGAGAAATTTGCACTGAGCTGTACTGTTTCTTTTCGTCGTGAATAAATATGGAAAGAAGTGGATGAGCAGTTGTGGAAAGGAGGAACGACATGCTGTTTTTGCTAAAGCTGTTTAATTTAGCAAGTTTTATTTACTTAATCATTGCCTCTGTTTTTATCGCTGATTTTTCAAGCAGGGGATGGTCAGAAGGTGTGTACGTCATGCCTGCGCCTTATGCGTTCTCGATTTGGGGGCTTATTTATGTGCTCTTGTTTATTTTTATTCTCAAATCTTTTTTTGCTAATGAAGAAGAAAATGCGGTTATCGAAGGAATAGGTCTTTGGTTTCCGATTAGTATGATCCTGTCCGGCACCACTGTCATTGTTGGAACGACGCCTTCAATTTTGTTTATCGCTTTATCTCTGCTTACGCTGTGTATCGTCTATATGATGATTCAACAGCTTTCGTTATCTTCAACCAAATATCGCTGGCCTTTTTCTTTTTATCTTGGGTGGACCTCTGTAGCAACAATTGTCGATGCATTTGTCGTATTAAAAGCAAATCAGGTTGATGAATTATTTTCGATTGGGGAGCTTGGCTGGTCTGTTATTATGCTGACGATTGGTGGATTGCTCGCGATTGGGTTAAAGACTTTATCTTCCCACTCGTGTTTGTTTGGGGATATATCGGTATTTGTATTGAACAAACCGTTCCGCTTATTGAATTTACAACAGCAGGATTTGTGATTATGATTTCGCTTATTTTATTAATCGGATGTGTTACAGTGTATCGTCGATCGGATATGTGAAAAATGATGGTAGAGTATCTATTCATGTGTAATTCGGCTTCACTTACTGAAAATTTAAAATGAATTCGTGTCATTTTTTCGGAATCTATTGACAATTCATCGAATTCAGCATAACATATTTACCATTCATGACTTTACATTAATTGCATATGAGCTTTCTTATTTTGAGAGGTGGAGGGACTGGCCCTTTGAAACCTCGGCAACGGGTCTATGTTGTAGGTAATAGATACTGTGCCAATTCCAGCAGAGGCATGAAGCGTCTGAAAGATAAGAAGAATGGTGATTACGATCAAACCCTCTCTTCTTATTTTTAAAGAAGCGGGGGTTTTTTGCTAGTGTTTGAGAGGAGGAAGTCGTTTAAGGTTCAATATTTTTTTATGCTCAAATCCGAGTAAACAGCTATGATTACAATGTGAAATGGAGTGAGGTGGAAATGTTGCAGTTAAAGGAAAAGAACAGTCCTTTTAATCAGGAGCAAGCAGATCAATTGAATCGGCTGCTTCCTACCTTAACGGAAAATCAAAGAATTTGGCTGAGTGGATATTTGGCTGTACCACTAAGTGGTCCAGATGCAGCTGTGCAAGATTTTCCGCAAGCATCTGAAACGAACGGTGCAGCAGTGGCAAGTCAAACAAGAGATGTAACGATCTTGTATGGTTCTCATACGGGTAATTGTCAGTCGCTTGCTGAAGACTTTTCACAAAAGCTAGAACAGAAACAATTTAACGTGACGGTATCTTCAATGGATGATTTTAAGCCGAAAGCATTAAAGAAAGTAGAAGATTTATTGATCGTAACGAGCACTCACGGAGATGGAGATCCCCCGGACAATGCGCTATCTTTATATGATTTCCTCCATAGCAAAAGAGCTCCGAAGCTAGAAGGTGTTCGATTCTCTGTGCTTTCACTTGGGGACAGCTCGTATGAATTTTTCTGTCAAACGGGTAAGGAATTTGATCACCGTCTGGAAGAATTAGGAGCTGAGCGATTGGCTGCACGTGTCGATTGCGATTTAGACTTTGAAGAGCCGGCTGAAGAGTGGTTTCAGGCGACGTTAACAGAGCTTGATACAGGGCATGGATCTGGTGGTTCTGTCGCAGCAGACGATCCAGCTGACTCATTAGCAGAGACTTCTACTGTCTATTCAAGAACGAATCCGTTCCAAGCAGAAATTTTAGAAAATATTAATCTTAATGGCCGTGGTTCTAATAAAGAAACGCGTCACCTGGAGCTTGATCTTGAAGGTTCCGGTTTGCAGTATGAGCCTGGGGACAGCTTAGGCATCTTTCCGCAAAACGACCCAGTCCTCGTTGATCAATTGATTCAAGCGATGGGATGGAATCCAGAAGAAACAGTGACGATTAACAAGCAAGGGGAAATTCGTTCTGTACGTGAAGCTCTAACGACTCACTTCGAGATTACAAGTTTAACGAAGCCTTTGTTAGAAAAAGCTGCTTTCCTTTCCTCTAATGAAGCACTTAAGAAGCTTATCAAACCTGAGAGTTCACAAGAATTAAGAGAATATATTGAAGGACGCGATCTCATTGATCTTGTACAAGATTTTGGACCATGGGAGGGATCTGTTCACGATTTCATTACGATTCTTCGTAAAATTCCTGTTCGCCTTTATTCCATCGCAAGCAGTTCCGAGGCGAATCCTGATGAAGTCCATTTAACGATTGGAGCCGTGAGATACGATGCTCATGGACGTCCACGATCTGGGGTGTGTTCCGTCCAGTGTGCAGAGCGCTCTGAACCAGGAGATACTCTACCGGTCTTTATTCAGCGAAATCAAAATTTCAAACTTCCTGAAAATCCAGAAACCCCTGTCGTGATGATAGGAGCCGGTACAGGTGTGGCGCCGTATCGTGCTTTTCTTGAAGAGAGAGAAGAGGCGGAGGCGAGCGGAGAGTCATGGCTTTTCTTTGGTGATCAGCATTTTGTTACTGACTTTCTCTATCAGACGGAATGGCAGCAATGGTTAAAAGAAGGCGTACTGACGAAAATGGATGTCGCTTTTTCTAGAGATACGGATGAAAAAGTGTATGTTCAGCACCGCATGCTTGAACACAGCAAAGAATTATATGAATGGCTGCAAGGCGGAGCACACGTATATGTATGTGGGGATGAACAATATATGGCTAAAGACGTTCAAGATACACTGCTTACGATTCTTAAACAAGAAGGCCAACTGACTGATGAACAGGCTGACCAATACCTGGCTGACATGCGTAAAGCCAAACGTTATCAGCGTGATGTGTATTAAGAGGAAAGGGGAGAAATCATGACGAACAATAGATTTCCTGAACAGCATGGTCCACCTAGTGAAATGGAAAAAATTAAAGAAGAGAGTGATTACTTAAGAGGATCACTTGTAGAAAGCTTTGAAGAACGGCTGAGTGCTGGTATTCCCGATGAGCAGACGAAGCTTCTGAAGTTTCACGGAAGCTATATGCAGGATGACCGGGATGTACGAAACGAACGAAAACAGCAGAAATTGGAGCCGAATTATCAGTTTATGATTCGCGTTCGATTAGCCGGAGGGGTGGCCACACCCGAGCAATGGTTAACGATGGATGACCTTGCGAATACACACGGAAATGGCACTCTTAAATTAACGACACGGCAGACCTTCCAGCTGCACGGAATTTTAAAATGGAATATGAAAAAGACGATCCAGGCGATGGATGCATCTTTAATGGATACGATTGCTGCCTGTGGGGATGTAAACCGAAATGTAATGTGTAATGCCAATCCGTACCAATCCGATATACATGCCGAAGTGTACGAATGGTCCAAGCAAATTAGTGACCATTTACTTCCAAAAACGAGAGCCTATCACGAGATTTGGTTAGATGAAGAAAAAGTACTCGACAGTCGAGAAGAAGAAACCGAACCGGTTTACGGACCGCTTTATTTACCGAGAAAATTTAAGATTGGCGTTGCTGTTCCACCCTCTAATGATGTGGATATTTTCTCCCAAGATCTTGGGTTTATTGCTATTTTGGAGGATGGCATACTGCAAGGTTTCAACATCGCTGTAGGCGGCGGCATGGGCATGACGCACGGGGATACAAATACATATCCTCAGCTGTCGCGAGTAGTTGGTTTTTGTAAACCAGAGCAGACGTTAGATGTGGCTGAGAAAATTCTTACCATTCAACGCGATTACGGAAACCGTTCAGAGAGGAAAAATGCCCGCTTTAAATATACGGTCGACCGCAAAGGGCTCGACTGGATAAAAGACGAACTCAATGCTCGTTTAGGCTGGGAGATTGAAGAGGAACGCCCGTACACATTCGATCATAACGGCGACCGTTACGGATGGATAAAAGGGGATGACAAGTGGCATCTCACGCTGTTTATCCAAAACGGACGCGTCAAAGACACGGACGATTATCCACTAATGACGGGTTTGCGTGAAATTGCAAAAGTACACAAGGGAGATTTCAGACTCACACCAAACCAGAACTTGATCATCTCAAATGTCGCTGAGGAAGATAAGAATCAAATTGATGAGCTCGTCAGCCAGTATGGGTTGACCGACGGTAAGCATAACTCTGCATTAAGAAGAAATTCAATGGCTTGCGTTGCTTTTCCAACTTGTGGATTAGCTATGGCTGAGGCTGAACGGTATTTACCTACGTTAATTGATAAGGTGGAAAATATCCTCGATGAAGCCGGGCTTCGAGACGAAGAAATTGTGATACGTATGTCCGGGTGCCCGAATGGGTGCTCTCGTCCTGCCTTAGGAGAGATTGGGTTTATCGGCAAAGCACCAGGCAAATACAATATGTATTTAGGGGCTGGATTTAGAGGCGATCGACTCAACAAGTTGTACCGAGAAAACATCGGTGAAGAAGAAATTTTACAAGAGCTGACTCCTATTCTTCAAAATTACGCTAAAGACCGTACCGAGAACGAACATTTCGGTGACTACGTCATTCGAGCTGGATACGTAAACGCCGTTCATTCAGGTGTAGAATTTCATAGCTAGTGACGAGAGGTTGGGACAAAACTGAATAAAGCATAAAATCATCCGAACGATTTCTGTAGAAATCAGTTCGGATGATTTATGTTAAAGAGAAATCACACCTTCGCTCCGTCAAAATACTCCTCACCGGGTACCAGGTACCGAAATTCACACTTGGCACTTCGATCTTTTACAGCTTTTCGGTACCTGGTACCCTTATTAGGTTCCTTATTGTGAAGCAGGCATTTTATGTTTTTTTCTCAAGATTCCAACAGCCAACACTAGTATAATGAGACAGTAAAGTGAAAACCAATAAAAGGTCCAGCTCGTTGTTACAAAATTACTAAAGTCCATCACGGTTTTGTGAAGGTGATTGCTCATGGCCCATACGAGTATGCCGATAGGAATAATATACACCTTATACGTAGTAGATTTTGAAAGATGTTTTAGTCCTAACATCCCAACAAGAAAACATGCCGTAATTTTAACAAACAACCCAAGAAGCCAGGCAACAGCCAGTAAGATTTCTATTCTCTCAAACACGGTGAAAAATTCAATATCTCTCATCACAGAAAACGTAGGGTAGGTTTCCCGTGCCACTAAATAAGCTCCTTCATCTCCAATAATTAGAAATACAGTTACTGCTAATGTCATTCCCCCTATCGTAATTCCTGACAAGTAGACAATCCTCAGCTTTTCTTTCTTTTCAACAAATTGAAGAAAAGCCGATAGTAATAAAATTTCAATAAAGGGGAAGCCGAGCGTGACGTAGGCTCCTTGGAAAACCTCTAACGGAGGAGTATGAAAAAAAGGCTTGAGTTCAAAAAAGTTAAATTCTCTAAGGATTAGAAGTAGAGAACCCATGGTAAACAATACAACAAAGGGAAATAACATTTCATTTAATAAAAAAATAACTTTCACTCCTAAGGCAGCGGCATAAGCGACCGCAATGAGAGTGAGGACCTGATAGATCCAAGGGTGTGAGTATGGAACCACACTTGATACCATAAAGTTACTTAAGTTTCGTACTACCATAGCTGCAAGGTGCAAAGCGTAAAAAATGATAAGCAAATTCACCAAGGTACCTATCCATTTTCCTGCTATACGATCCATTAATTCAAAGAGTGAAGGGTAGTTATACTTTTTAAACATAAACAAGTAGAGGGCCATCAATAATAAACCGATCACTAATGCAAGCAGCATAGATAACCATCCATCTTGCTTCGCCGCCACAACTGTAATAGCCGGTGCCATTAAAATGGAACTAAAAATGAGAAAATTAATAACGACGGCTATAAATTGGTATCTTGATAATTGAGTATTCATTATGGACCTCCGAATAGACCGTAGTAAATCGGCTCATAGATTGCTTTTAACCAAGAAGTGACAGGGAAGATAGGGAGGTCATATAAATACCCTATTGCATATCCCACAGAGAAAAACCAAACGATAACGATAACGACTTTTTCTTTAAGTGTTCGGTTAGCTTTCTTCATTATTACCCACTCTTGCGCCAGGAGATTCTAAATAAACATCGACCTCTGTGGTGATCTCCATCTGGGCATATAGGCTTTCCCAGTCATCTTTGGCCTTTTCCCATTGGTTCGGCTGGTTTTTAAATAAATAATTTTTAATACCGAAATAGTCAAGGTTGAGATCTTGTGCATTCTCAACAGAAGTTTGTAAATCCTCTTCTAAGTTTGTATTTATAATGTCCTGAAGCTCGGTTACTCCTTTATCCGTTGATAGATCAATTTTACAAGTCATACCCTGGAGGTTAAAATGTCCCCTCACCTGAATCATATAAGTCAATTGGTCTCCTTCAATTTTTGGTTTTGCTTTAATATCCATCTCTTTTAAAAGAAAGCCGATTGTACCTTTACTGTCACGACAAGGAACGGTGTAGTTTTTAACTGTTTCTGATTCTCCATTGATCATTACCCAGGCCACTGAATCTTTATAGGAAAGCCAATCTACTAAATAATCTTTATCAAATAGAGCTAAACCTGTTAAACGTAAGGCATTCTTATTTCCCTCAATTTCATTTAACGATTCTGTATTTGAAGAATCTGTTTCTTTAGTGACTCTTTCAACTCCCGTGATAACAGCGTCACGATCATCCCCGTATCTCCATCTAATGAAGTCCTCCAATTCAATTCCGTCTTTTAAACCAATCGTACTTCCGGGGACTTCTACCAGCCTTTTGATATTTTGAATAGAAGAATTATCTAAGGGAGGAAACGTGTTTAAAATATCGGATGCTGTCGTTTCCTTAGCGATAAAAAGCATGTAGCTGTCTCGAATTTCATAATGCCGCTCCAGAAAATCGCTAATCTCATGCAATCCATTTTCTCGCGCGTAGTCCTCGCCTACGACGAGCGAAGAAATATGAGGGAAAAACAATTTTCTGGAAAGTAAGTTATTTGCATTAAATACAGCTGCTACAACATCTTCTCCTTCGCTTTCAAAGGTATAGGAGGTGGCCTGGCTAGCGCCGCCGCCACCTGATTCCCCGCCTGCTTGAGCTTGAGGGTTAGTTGCTTGGAATGTAACTTTTACATTTTGATCGTCGCCTTGATCAATGCCAATCCCAGTTAGTATAAGCAGTTCGTCTAGTTCCTCTTGACCGCTGCATCCTCCTAAAAAGATCAAGGAAAAAAAGAATAAGGCGTAAAAGTTTTTCATAGGTTAAGCCTCCTGCTTCCATCTTTTTTTACGTTTTGACCACCACATCGGAAAACGCACAACAGTATCCTTCTGCTTTTTCATTGAAAAAGGGGCGAAAGGTGACATGTAAGGTTCTCCAAGTGATCTCAATGAAACAAGGTGGATACACAAAATCAGGGTGAAGATCAGTATGCCAAAAATTCCAGCCGTAGCTGCAAAGAGCATGAGCACAAAGCGCATGATTCGAGCAGAGCCCGCGATGGAGTAATAAGGATTCGCAAAGCTGGCGATCGCTGTTAAAGATACAACGATGACAATGGCAGGAGATACGAGACCGGCAGTCACCGCAGCTTCTCCAATAACGATCGCTCCTACAATTGAAACGGCGGGACCGATCGGACGCGGCATTCGTATACCCGCCTCTCGTAAAATTTCAAATACAGTCTCCATAATTAACGCTTCTACGATCGCAGGAAATGGGAGTCCTTCTCGCTGAGCCGCTAAACTAATTAACAAGTCTGTCGGGATCAGTTCCTGGTGAAAAGTCGTTAGAGCTACATAAGTAGCCGGTAAAGCAAATGCAATCCAAAAAGCGATAAAGCGAATCATACGCAGAAAAGTAGACAGGTCGAATCGATTGTAATAATCTTCAGCTGTTTGGAAATAAGAAATAAAGGTAGCCGGGCCGATTAAAGCAAACGGGCTGCCTTCCATCATAATGGCTAATTTACCTTCCGTAAGAGCTGCGCTGACCACATCCGGCCTTTCCGTGTCAATTAAAGTGGGAAAGGGTGAATATCCTTTATCCTCAATCAGCTCTTCCAGCATCCCTGTTTCAAATATTTCTGAAGCTTTGGCATTCGTAATACGGCTGCACGCCACATTTAGTGCGGACTCATTCACAAGTCCTTCAATATAGATGACCATAACCATCGTTTGCGTCATCTCGCCTACTATGAACGATTTAAATCGCAATCGTGGATTTGTAATCCTTCTGCGAATCAACGTGGAATTAACGGCAAGAGCCTCTACAAATCCTTCTCTCGGTCCTCGAACCATGGTTTGTGAGCTTGGTTCTTCTATAGATCTTGTTTCCCAATGCTGATCAGATATCAAAAAAGCTTCTGTTCCCTTTTTTATAAAAAGAATCGTACTTCCACGTAGTAAAGCAGTAAGCATGATAGAAAAATCAGAAGTAGTATTCAATTTTTTTGGGACTTGAATGTGCTGCGAAAAATCTCTAGCGCCACTTGAAGAATCATTTTCTTTAAACCAATCCATTAAGGAAGGAATGACCGTTCTCTCTAAGTCCTCTGTACTAATAAGTCCATCGATGTAGCATAAAGCAAAAGCTGTACGCTTAAATTTATATTCTTTATAAACTAAGTCGAAGGGATCTCCAAGACAATGCTTAATTTGCTCAATATTTTGCTCGACATCTTCTGTGATCGTCAAAGTCGTATCAGTTTGGTTAGTAGGGGAGACGTTCTTCGAGTTTTTCCGCCACATAATTAAACTCCTCGCTACTTTTTTAACCATCCTTTCCTATTTTGAGAGTTTTATACGTTTATAGGGGAGGAGCTGAGTATATAAAAAATTCGCACGTAAGAGATTGTCGCTGCTAAGTATAATACTATATTTACATGTGAAAATCGTTTATTCCTTAAGAGAAAGGGGTAAGTTAATTTCTCAGGAGGAACGATCATGAAAAAAACATTAGTATATACAGCGAGCTTCATTGTCATCATTATAATTGGTGTCGGTTTGGTCAGTTGGAACCAAAGCAAAAATGCTTCATCGGATGAAACGGAAAAAATGATCGCTCTCGGCGATTCTTTAACGTATGGAATTGGTGATGAGTCAGGCCATGGTTATGTAGAAAACATGGAAAAGCTTTTAAAAGAGAATAAAGAAGCCGACATTAAGGTAGAAAACTATGGGATTCCTGATCAGCAGACGGATGGCTTGCTGAAGCAAGTCAACCAAACGGATGTGAAAAGTGATTTAGGAAATGCTGATTATTTCATTTTGTTTATTGGTACGAATGATTTAATCGAAAGTAATGGCGGCGATTTAACTGAAATCAATGAGGAGAAGATTGAAGTTGGAAAAGCGGACTATGAACAAAACTTAGAGGAGATTATAGAGGTCATTCGAGGGGAGAATGAAGACGCTCCAATCTTATTCCTTGGACTTTATAATCCATATCCTGACTCTGAAGAGATTGAGGAAGAAGTTGTTGAATGGAATGACAACAGCCAGACAATAGTCGATGATTACGATAGAATCAAATTTATTTCCACGAATGATCTTTTTAAAGAAAAGTCGAGTGAATATTTCAGTGATGCCCTTCACCCGAATAAAAAAGGCTATGATTTAATTACAGAAAAAATTGTAGAAGAATATGACTTCTAATAAAAAAAGCCGCATTCCTATAAACAGAGGAATGCGGCTTTATCCATTATCGGTTTAATGAGATTTTCGCTTCGCGTTGCTGGAAATCAGTATCTTGATAATACGTATTTTTTACTAATAAGTTTGGTCCTAAGCACTTAGCTGCTGGACAGTGGCAATTTAAGGCATTGGCTGTGTTTGTACTCATCCATTTTGTGAAAGCATCAGGAAGGGAAGTGTCTTGAATTTTACCTAAAGAGGGTTCATCCCCGAAGTCGGTCACAATGATTTCGCCGGAAAAAATGTTTACGTTTAATCTTGAACGCCCATCCGGATCATTACGTACGGTTACATTCTCAGCTTCATCTAGACGCTTTAACATATCTAAATCTGCTTGCGTAGAGTTACAAGGATAAAATGGAAGAGTGCCAAACAGCATCCATACATTTGGATCGCGGTGATTTAGCAGCCGATTGATGCCGTCGCGCATTTCTTCTAGGCTTAACGTTTCAAGGTTACTCGCAAAATCAACTGGATACATCGGATGAATCTCATGTCTGGCACAGCCCATTTCAAGGACGTGATCGTGAATCTTTTCTAAATGGGGGAATGTGCGTTTATTCAGCATTGTTTCTGCTGAGACCATCACACCTGCTTTTGAGAGAGCCTGGCTGTTTTCTACCAGCCGTTCAAAATACTTGGCACGGTTTTCAAAGGAAGGCTTACGATCCATAAGTGCAAATCCTGTTTCTGCAAATTCATCAACAGTGCCCCAGTTATGAGAGATATGTAAGACATCTAAATAAGGAATGATTTCTTCATAGCGTGTGTAGGGCAGGGTTAAGTTTGAGTTGATTTGAGTCCGGACTCCGCGTTCATGTGCGTATTTTAGCAACGGCACAACATACTGTTTGACCGATTTCTTCGAAAGCATGGGTTCTCCACCCGTAATACTAAGCGTGCGCAAGTGCTTGATTTCATCTAATCGCTTCGTTAAAAGCTCAATCGGTAAAGCATCGGGATCTTTATTTTGCAATGTATAGCCGACGGCACAGTGAGCGCAGCGCATGTTGCACAAATACGTCGTTGTAAATTCGACGTTTGATAATGTCATTTCGCCATGTTCTTCAACGTCCATATAAGCTTCCCAAGGATCATAGGAAGGGGAAAGTGCTTTTAATTGCGTGGTGTCCATGATGATAAAACTTCCTTTCTACCAATAGCGTACGTTCATTGTAGCATGTTGAACACGGGGTAAGGTAAAGAAATCAAAGGAGAAGATCAATCAATATCTTGAAATTGAGATAAATAAAAGGTAGGATAAAATAAGAAGAAATGGTCAGGATATTTCCGATTGGAGGAATGAGTGATGAATGAATTAAAAGGTCTGCACCACGTTACTGCCATTACGAGCAGTGCTGAGAAGAATTATGAGTTTTTCACGTACGTATTAGGGATGCGTCTCGTTAAAAAAACCGTCAATCAAGATGACATACAAACGTATCATTTATTTTTTGCTGATGATAAAGGAAGTGCCGGAACGGATATGACGTTCTTTGACTTCCCGGGTATTCCAAAAGGTTCTCATGGTACGAATGAAATTGCTAAAACTTCGTTTAGAGTTCCGAGTGATCAAGCGCTGGACTACTGGGTGAACCGTCTGGATCGTTATGATGTTAAACATAAGGGGATTCAAGAACGTTTCGGTAAAAAAGTGATCCCGTTCGTTGATTTTGATGATCAATCCTACGAGTTGGTATCTGATGAGCATGATCATGGAGTGACTACGGGTACTCCATGGCAAAAAGGACCGGTACCTTTAGAATATGCAATTACAGGGTTAGGGCCGCTTCACGTTCGTGTAGATAACTTTGATTATTTTAAAGAAATGCTGGAGAAAGTTCTTCTTTTTAAGGAAATTGAAGAAGAAGGAGCTTTACACCTATTTGAAATGGGAGAAGGGGGCAATGGAGCTCAGGTAGTCGTTGAGTACAACCCGATTTTACCTCAAGCGAGACAGGGATATGGAACCGTTCATCATGCGGCTTTTCGAGTGGAAGATCGCCATGCTTTAGACGAGTGGATCGACCGCATGCCTCGATTTGGATTTAGAACGTCTGGCTACGTAAACCGTCATTACTTTGAATCGCTGTATGTAAATGTTGCTCCGCAAATCTTATTTGAGTTTGCTACTGATGGTCCAGGTTTTATGGGAGATGAACCTTATGAAACCTTAGGAGAAAAATTATCCCTGCCGCCGTTGCTCGAGCCCAAACGTGAACAGATTGAACAAGCTGTCCGTCCAATAGATACGGTTAGAAGTACAAAAGAATTTAAAAAAGAGTAAAACAAAGATTCTTTTCTCTAGACAAAATGAAGGAACCGTGTGATCGCGTGTTTACATTCGTCCAAGCTTTTTCAACAGCCTAAAGAGCCCCTCTGTATAGTAGAGGGGCTTTCTTCAGATTGTGGAGAACCCCTTGGTTTTCCGCAAGCTTTTTTTCTTGCCGATTGGAGTGAAGGAACCTTCAGTCCCCTGAAAAAGTCCTTTCTAATTTAAAAGAGCTGTTAACGTTTGTAGTTGAATCTCACGAATCGCTAGTCGGTGGCTAAAGAACGATATAAAATTGAAGCGAAGACTAGCGTCAGTTTAGAAAATACTTTCCACACATACCCCTTTTATTAAAATTCTACCTTTCATAAAACTTCAGTTGCCTTAGAACCATTCCCTTTATACGCCCGAGCGTATGAGCTTCCTCGCAAACCCCACGCTCGGCGATCTCGGCTCACTCGTTCTTCCGCAGGAGTGGAAGGGTCCTCACTCCTTGAAACGTCCCTTAAGTCGGAAAACTCTCGTCCACATAGATCACCCTAACGAGTTAGAGGGCCATCTTTTTCATATTTTTACAGCCAGCCCTCATCAACGTCTGTTCCTAAAAAGCGACTAGAGAAAGTGACGTACAAGCCGCGCTACTTTGGAGGGCTTTCATTATACGATGGGGAACAGAAAGCGAAGTATTTGGACGGAGCGATGGTGTAAATTCTTTCTTGAATATAAATAATCCGAACTGATTTCAATCGAATCGTTCGGATTATTTTATGCTTTATTCAGTTTTGTCCCGGCCTCTTCTTAATATAATTATTTTCCGAAATAATCTATCGTACCTTGAGTAATGGCATTAGCAACTTGAGATTGATAGCTTTCAGTTTGTACGAGTGCTGCTTCTTCAGGGTTGGATAGGAAGCCTAATTCAAGTAAAACAGCAGGAGCGTTGTTATCCTTAACCACACGGAAATCCTGGTTGTAGATCCCGTCATTTTGACGGTCCGTATGATTGGCAAGCTGGTCTTGCAATGATCGTGCCCATGGGAGGTCCTTTCCACTATCATAATAGTAGCTGCTGATCCCTTTGGCACTAGAGTAAATACTGGAATTATAGTGAAGACTTATGAAAGCATCCGTTTCGTAAGAATGACTAATGTCAACTCTTTCATCTAACGTTAAGTACTGATCACCTGACCTTGTCATCGTAACCTTAGCTCCAGCCTCACTTAACTCGTCGTATGTACGCTGAGCTGTACTTAAATTAACATTCTTCTCATAGGAGTTGTCTACACCTATGGCTCCAGGATCAGATCCTCCGTGACCGGGATCAAGTGTAATATGTACGCCTTCTAAAGGAGAGTTAGAAGCCACTAAAAAATCGGATGAAACCCATCCTGTATAGCCGTTATACTCAATTCTAGACCAATTCGAGCGTTCCTCGTAGACTGTAACAGTGGCCCCATCTTCTAAAGCCCCGATAATGGCAGAATCAATATCTGGTGCACTTCTAACGTGCAAGGACGTAGCATCAACCTGGTAATCTTTCGTATCTGCACTAGCTGCAGAGGGCATCACACTTAGAAGGATAAGCGTACCTGCCACGACCATAAGCGCCATCAATAATTTACTTTTTTCTTGAAATGGTAATGCAAGAATAACGTCTCACCTCTCTTAAAAAAATCAAACAAATCTAGTATTCTATGATTCAGTTTCATACCATCATACCAATGCTGGAGAGGATTTCAATGTTTTCTACAATAAACGAAACGATGTGCTAACAAAACAGGATATTTATGGAATTTCATCATGAATTCTAAATAGCATCAGGGACTTTTATCGGAGAGAAAATAGAAGGAATTCTTAGGGAATCTAGTGTTTTAACTTGACTCTTTCTTGTTAAATACATATAGTAGATTGAACAAGGGGAGTAGCGACCGCTGCATGCGGCTTTTGAATCGTCAATACGGTATGCTTAATACCTGGTTCAAAAGGCTATCAACGGTAAGTAGTACGCGAGACCTTGGTACACATTCTGTGCCAGGGTCTCTTTTTTATGCTCTGGTCTGAAAGGAGAAGCAGTGTGATTTACATTATATTTTTACTTGCTGCCGCAGTTGTTGTCTTAGCAGCTATTAAATTGAACAAATTTGGGGATATCATTAGCCAAAAGTCCGTCTTAAGCGGTGCGGCTGTTGGAACTTTTTTAATTGCCGGAGCGACATCGTTACCTGAGCTCACAACGAGTTTGACCGCCGTTTATATTGATAACCCGGATATCGCAGTTGGAAATATGATTGGAAGCAACGTCTTTAATCTATTAATCTTAGCGGTGGTAGACATGATCTATCGCAAGCGCCGTCTCTTTCAGCGTGTCGGGTACAGGGAGCATGTGCCTTCAGCTATAGTCGGTTTGCTTTTTATGCTTATCATAATTACAGCGCTTCTTATTCCAGGCTCGATTGAATGGTTTGGCGTAGGTATTGAAATGTTCGTGATGGTTGGAGTTTATATCGTGGTCGTGAAATTCCTTTCTAACGAGGGAGAGGAAAGTGCGGCTGACATAGAGGTACCTGTGAAAGACTATAGTTTGCGTCAGGCGGTTATTCGGTTTGTTTTGCTTGCCCTGGTTGTATTTGGGGCAGGAAGTGTGCTCTCGATTGCGGGTGATCAACTCGCTCAAGTCTCGGGAATGGATTCAAGTTTTGTAGGAAGTTTTCTAATTGCTGCGTCCACTTCCTTACCTGAACTGGTGACTGTGCTTGCTGCTTTTAAAGTGGCTAATTATGGCATGGCTATTGGATCGATTCTAGGAAGCAATATGTTTAATATGCAGCTCCTCGTGGTGACGGACTTCCTTTATCGTGACAGAGCCATTTTAGAGGCAGCAGGGAGTTCCCATATTTTTATGGCGCTGCTCGTCGTATTTATGACGGTCATGATCATTTATTTATTGCTGAGACCGAGGATTTCAAGCTCTTGGCGTTATGCGGCCCCATCGTTTGTCATCAGCGTGGTGTATGTCGTCGTCTCATTTATGTTGTTTTAAGGAAGAGGTACCGGATGCGGTACCTCTTTTTTAGATAGTATTTATCTTTTAAAATACTTTTTGAAGCTAACAAATAATATTAGGCCAGAGGTTTCTCACCTTCTTTTTCTTATGTTCATTTCAATGAATAATCTCTTTCCCATTTTAATAGGATGGGTCTGAAGGGGTAAAAGAGGGAGATGATGATTTGAATGTCCTCGTAACTGGCGGTGCAGGGTTTATCGGCAGATGGGTTGTTAAAAAGCTGCTTGATGACGGCCATAATTTATGGGTGCTTGATAACTTATCGAATGGAAGAATTGAAAACGTAGATGAATTCTTAAGTCGAAAGAATTTCAAGGAATTTATTCAAGGAGATATAAAAGATGCTTCTTTATTAGAGGATTTATTCTTAAAAAAATTTGATTGTTGTTATCACTTAGGCGCGAGCATAAATGTGCAGGATAGTATCGACGATCCTAAGACTGCATTTAAGAACGAAACGATCGGGACGTTTAACGTACTTGAAGAGTGCAAAAGACACCGCGTCAAAATTGTATTTACGAGTACGTGTATGGTATATGATAGCGCTACGACCCCTGCAGGCATTAAAGAAACGGATGCGATTAAACCAGCATCTCCTTATGCAGGAGCAAAAATGGCTGCAGAAAACATGGTGCTTTCCTATTTTTTCACTTATGGACTGCCTGCCGTGGTCGTTCGCCCTTTTAATACGTATGGGCCTTTTCAGAAAGCAGGGCGAGAAGGCGGGGTTGTCGCGATTTTCATTAAAAACAAGCTGGAAGGCAAACCACTTCAAATCTATGGAGATGGAACACAAACACGTGATTTATTGTACGTGGAAGATTGTGCGAATTTTGTTGTAGAATCCGGCTACTCTGATAAGGCTAATGGTGAAATTCTTAATGCTGGACTCGGGCGGGATATCCCAATTAATGATTTAGCCAGCTTAATTGTCAAAGACGTGACTAAAATTCAACACGTAAAGCACATTCACTCGCAAAGTGAAATAAAAAAATTGCTTTGTAATTATGATAAAGCTATGAAACTACTAAGATGGAAGCCTGTTTTTAGTATAGAAGGTGGCATCAAACGCACGGAAGATTGGATGAAATCTACGAATCTGAGTTAATGAGGAGTTCATTATGAGCAAAAAACTAGCCATTCAAGGAGGAAAACCGGTTCGGGAGACTTATCTTCCTTATGGAAGCCAATCAGTTGATGATGAAGATGTAAAAAAAGTTGTTCAAGTACTAAAAAGTGACTTTCTAACGACAGGTCCAGAAATCTATAAGTTTGAGCAAAAAATAAGTGATTACGTTGGGGCTAATTATTGTGTAGCTTTTGCAAATGGAACGGCAGCACTTCATGCCGCTTGTTTTGCTGCTGGTGTCAAAAAGAATGATGAAGTGATCACGAGTCCGATGGCCTTCCTCGCAAGTGCAAACTGCGCACTCTACTTAGACGCTATGCCTGTATTTGCAGATATTGACCCAAATACGTATACGATCTCTCCTTCATCGATTCAATCTTTGATTACGGATAAAACGAAAGCGATCATTCCGGTTGATTTTACAGGGCAGCCTGCTGCGTATGATGATATCCTTGCGATTGCTAAAGCCCATGGCATCCCAGTGATCGAAGATGCATCACACGCGCTTGGGGCTCGTTATAAAAGCAGGGACGTGGGTGCACTTAGTGATATGACCATGTTTAGCTTTCATCCTGTAAACCATGTAACTACAGGAGAAGGCGGCGTAATTACGACAAACCGAAAAGATTACTACGAGAAGCTCGTTCGCTTTCGAAATCATGGGATAGCGGGTTGTGAATCCGGGGTATTCGTAGGTACTTCTCATGGTCCTTGGTACTATGAAATGCAAAGCTTAGGTTTTAACTATCGGATGACAGACCTGCAAGCTGCTTTAGGTCACAGCCAGCTTAATAAACTCGATCAGTTTATAGCGAAAAGGAAGAAGTACGCAGCAATGTATACGAAAGCTTTTCAAGACGTCCATGAAGTAATCACCCCAATGCTTAAAACGGGGTGTGATTCAAGCTGGCACCTCTATATCCTGCGACTCAAAATGGAGCGACTGTCAGGGACGCGTAAGCAAGTGTTCGAGGCGTTACAAAAAGAGAATATTGGTGTGAACGTACATTATATTCCTGTGTACTGGCACCCCTATTATCAGCAATTAGGTTATGAAAAAGGACTTTGCCCAACTGCCGAAGAAGTCTATGAAGAGATTATTACACTTCCGTTGTTTCCTGGCATGACAAAAGCGGATGTCAAAGACGTAATTAAAGCTGTAAAAAAAGTAATCTCTCATTACGCGAGGTGACCCTATGAAGGTGGCTTCATTTTTCAATCGCGCATATCAAAGTTTCTTCCATGTAAACCATTACTAGATTTTCAATCCTTTCCACGGATCTCTCTGTATTCTGTGTGTCGTAAGCCACGAAAAAGGAAGAGCCTCAGCTTCTAGAGGGACCTTCGTTTTCGCTGCATTGTTTTAACGCATGTGAAAGTTTCTTTCATTAGGTAGAATAAAGGGTTCCAGGAAACGACTCCCTTTTCATGGACGAATGGTGTGTCTCCTCAGGATTACGCCTTCCGGGGTCACACCTTATTCGTGTTTCCCATAGAAGTCTCGCCGTTTCCTAAGACCCTTTTACGATAAAAGTATACTAAGGGACAAGCCGTGCCATTGTGATATTAGCAGAGACCAGTGTTTTGATCAAAGGAACGGAAAAAGTGACGATTCCTTCGAGGTGAGCAGACAGGAGAGGTCCAGGAGGTCGCAGACCGAGGAGACTTTCCGTCTTGCCCCGCGGAAAGCGGCGCTTTTCCTGTTCCTTTTCTCCATCCGTCAAAGCTTTTGCAACAGCCTGAGGCTCTTCAAAAATGGAAGAGCCTTTTCAAGTTTAATCTTCTTCATTAATTTCTCCGCACGCGATTCGATCTCCAGCGTCACCAGCTGGCTGTGATTCGTTGTCATCAGCTTCCCCGTGTACTACTAATGCGGTGCCATCTTCATCTAATAACGAATGGTCTTCACCGGAGGCAAGAGTTACTTCTTCCGCTGTAATCTCCTGCTCAACAGAACCATCTTCTTCTACTTCAAGGTTTGGAAGATCACCGGCATGAGGACCGTCTTCAGATTCTGTCCCATGACTTACATTCGTTGGGTTAAAGTGATCGCCCGCCGATTTAAAATCAGGCCCTTCACATAAGCCGCTTTCGTGGATGTGGAAGCCGCGTTCACCCTCAGGTAATTTAGAAGCTTCAAGGTAAATAAGTACTCCACTGTCCTGCTCGATCAATTCAGCTTCTCCAATTTCTTCACCTTCTCCATCCATCATAGACACGGTTACCATCTCGGATTCCCCGTCTTCTTCAGATTCTTCCGTTTCGTCACTGTTAGCTCCTTGTTCAGTAGAAGTTTGGTTATCACCTGTATCAGGAGCGTCTGTCTGTTCATTATCTTCTCCACAAGCTGCGATGAAAAACAATAATGTTATTACTGCCATTAAGTATAGCCATTTCTTCATACGGGGTGTGACCTCCTTATAAAATGCATTTAACTATAGAGGGTTTTTACGTTAAATGCGAATGATAAACAAGAAATAGGAAAATTCATCCTATCCTCCTAATTAAAAGATGCAGGGTAAAGGATTTCTTGTTCGTATGAACTACATTTTATTGCATAAAAGAAAGGATTATTAGTATAATAAGAACAAACGTTCGTATTAAGGGGTGAGTAATATGGAAGGGTGGATAAAAAGAAGTGCAGAAAGAAAAGAGAAAGTGGAGATCATTTATTTATCGGTACAAGGAGAGGTATCTCAAAGGGTGATTCAAGTATTACAAGTGCAATCTGAATACATTATTGCCTTTTGTTACTCTAAAAACCAAGTAAGAACATTTAATAAAGTGAATATATTATCAGCCTTTCCTCGCGGTAATAAAAGATTAAAAGGTGTTTCATAAAAAAAACCACCGAGATTACTAAACCTCGGTGGGTGTGTCAAAAAAATACTTTATTAGTTATTTACCGATAAACATTTGAGTCCAGTAGTTACCGTCCTCAGCATGTCCTACACCAATATGAGTAAAGGATGAGTTCATAATGTTCTCACGGTGACCTTCGCTGTTCATCCAGCCTTGGACAACTTGTTCAGGTGTCGTTTGCCCCATCGCAATGTTTTCACCTGCAGTTGTATAGTCAATTCCATATGCATTCATCATATCAAACGGTGACCCGTGTGTTGGGCTGTCGTGTGAGAAATAGTTGTTTTGCTGCATGTCTAGTGATTTATCTTTAGCTACTCCGCTAAGTTCTACATCTAGCTCAAGTGGTGCTAGTCCTTGTTTGGCACGTTCTTCGTTCGTTAAATCTACGACTTGCTGTTCAAATGCAGATACTTCAGAGCTTGCTTCCGCTTGTTCTGTAGTTTGTTCTTGAGTAGCTTGTTCTTCAGCGGGCTGTTCAGCTGGTGCTGCTTGCTCTTGTGGAGCTTCAGCTGGCTCTTCTGGAGCTTTTTCTTGTTGCTGTTCTGCAGGCTGCTGTTCAGGTGCTTCCTGCTTTGGCTGCTCTTCGGCAGGAGCTTCTGGCTGCTCTTGAGCAGGCTGTTCAACTTGGAACTGCTCTAGAAGAGACTGAATGTCCACTTGTTGAAGGTTATTTGCTTTTAGTGCGTCTTCATTTTGATTAACCCATTGAAGAACGCTTTCTATATTAATGTGTTGTTGGTTTACTTTTACCTCGCTATCTCCTGTAGAAGCTAGAGAAGTAGCTGGAGCTGCCAATACGGAAAGGGCAAGGGCTCCTGAAACAATCAGTGACTTCACTTTCATGTTTGTATTCCTCCTTGAAAAGTTTTGTTTTTTTCAACAACTTCATCCTATCATCCGTTTTGTGTAATATTTATGGTTAAATTTAGAAAAGTATAGCTAAGTCGTCTAAAAAGTAATGCAAAGAGAGAATACTAGAAAAATAGAGTGATTTTTTATTGATATTATAATGATTCCCAAAATCTTCATATGAAACAATCTTTATGGCCAATTGGAATGTGTAAGGTTACACTGATAACAATTGGTAAAACATATCTGTTGACAAGGTCTAAAGAAGGGTAACATTGTTACGTTTATTACACCTATGTTACAAATGTAAGAGTTTTGACCAAATTAGATAGAAATCGAGTAAATGCGATCGTATTTCCCAGGAAATACAGTGTAATTTCACGCCAATTTGTTTAATAAAATCAAGGATACACAATTTTTGTCGTACGACTTTAGATATAGTATAGTTAGAAGTAAGAGTGAGTTTTCAGAAAATAGTGTCATAGAAGCGAGGGATCTAACTAAATGAGTAATCAAACGTTCCTATATCACCCTAAAATTTCAGAAGTCTTAAGAAATATTAATAAGGTAATGATCGGAAAGGATGAGGAAGCGTTATTAAGCGTAGTCGCATTGTTAGCTAAAGGGCATGTACTTTTAGAGGATGTTCCTGGTGTAGGGAAGACAATGCTTGTAAGAACATTAGCCAAATCTCTAGATTGCGACTTTAAACGAATTCAATTTACCCCCGACTTACTGCCTTCTGACGTAACTGGAGTTTCAATATATAACCCAAAAACACTAGAATTTGAATTTCGTCCAGGACCTATTCTCGGAAATATTGTGCTGGCCGATGAAATAAACCGAACCTCTCCAAAAACTCAATCCTCTCTACTAGAGGGAATGGAAGAGACCAATATTACTGTAGATGGTGAAGCTGTACCCCTTCAACGCCCATTTTTTGTTATGGCTACTCAAAATCCAATCGAGTACGAAGGAACATATCCCCTCCCTGAAGCTCAGCTAGATCGTTTCCTATTAAAATTAAAGATGGGCTATCCAACTGATAAGCAGGAAATGGAGATGCTGGCTCGTACCTCAGGGAGTCACCCCATTCATGAAGTAGAAGCAGTTATTACTCGAGATGAGTTGATTGAATTACAGCACCAAGTTGAAGAAGTATATGTAGATTCTACTGTTCATCGGTATATAGTGGACTTAGTAACAGGGACTAGAAAGCATGAAGGGGTTTACCTCGGAGTCAGCCCTCGAGGCTCAATTGCATTAATGAAAGCGGCCAAAGCTTATGCTTTTATTAAAGACCGTGACTATGTTCTCCCTGATGACGTGAAATTCCTGGCGGCGAACGTTTTATCCCATCGCATCATTTTAACGTCTGAAACGAAGTTCGAAGGGACCACCGCTGAAGATATTGTTTCAGACATACTATCGGACATTGTTGTACCTGTACAGAGGAATGTGAGTGAATGAGACAAACCTTTCATTTCACAGCAAGGATCATTATTGTCTCTGTTCTGTTTCTTGTGCTTTTTTCCTACGCCATGTTTCAAGGAGGCTTTGTAAGCTGGTTTTTGTTTTACAGCTTCTTGCCTTTTCTTATTTATATGACGGCTCTAACTTTTTACCGTCTTGATAAATGGAAAGTTACACGCCACCTTTCTAAGCGTGTCGCCACCGCTGGGGAAACAGTGCAAGTAGAGGTTACAATAGATCGTAGATTTCCATTTCCAATATATTATTGTGTAATCGAAGAGTATTTCCCGAACTCTTTAATGACAGAGGATCATAACATTGAAAAATATCGATATATGGATGAGGTTCTACTTAATGAAGAAAGTCGGCAGGTTAAAAAAATAGCCTTTCCTTGGTTTAAGAGGCACATCAGCTATCAATATGAATTGCAGAGAGTTCCAAGAGGAGAACACCATTTGAAAGCCTTACGTGTGAAAACAGGGGACTTCTTCGGTTTTATAAAAAAAGAGTACGTTTATAACTTAGATCATCAATTTCTTGTTTTCCCTTACCAAAGGCCGGTGAGACTTACAGAAAAGGCGTATAGCTTCGAACAAGGAGCGAGTCCTTCCTTTAAATTAAATGAGAAAAATACAACCATCGTTTCTGGAGTTCGAGAATATGTTCCAGGAGATCGGTTTTCTTGGATTGACTGGAAGAACACAGCGAAAAGCAATCAAATGATGACGAAGGAATTTGAACAAGAAAAAAGTGTGGACATCCTGCTTGTTTTAAATGCTGTTCATTGTGAGAAGGCCAGCCCGTTAAGCTTTGAAGGAGCGGTAGAATTTAGTGCTTCCCTGTTAGAAGAGATGCATAAAAATTCGTCACAGCTTGCCTTTATGACGCTTGGCGATGGGAAGAGGTATTTTCCTTTCCAGCAGGACTACAAACATAAAGAAATGATTAATCATCACCTTGCGAAAATAAAAGCGATTGGACAAACCTCGTTTGCCAAACAGTTGGAGAGAGAGCGTTCTCAATTCCCCTCAGGGATTGTTGTTTTGATTGTTAGTCATCAGCTTAATCCCCAGCTGCTTGAAAGCCTGACTCGAATTGCTCAAAAAAGCAAACGTGTTGTGTTTTTTTACGTAAGACCGCAAAAGCAATTGGATTTTCAAGACCGTAAATTAATTAAAAAATTGCGCAATAACCGAGTAGTCGTAAATGTAATGACGGAAGAAGAATTAACTCAACGAGAATTTGAGGTGAATACATAATGAACCTCACGGATAAGCATCAGCGATTCTATCAAGTTGCCATTTATATTTGCGGATTTCTTCTATTTATGGAATGGCTTCGACCGTTAGAAATTATTGCGGACTTTAATAATGTCAGCGTCTTTTTTATCTATGCCGCTTTTTGTTTTTTTATTTCATTTCTCCAAGTGAACTGGGTCATATCTGTTCCATTAAAATTATTAGGGCTTATTTTTATTATCGATGGTCTCTATATGGGAGAGCGTATTTTCGGCAGTAATTGGTTTACTGTTATTTACGACCAGATTATGTACAATATTCAAGTCATCCAAGGACAGCAATGGTGGCAAATGACCCCAATGTTTAGAAGCCTGTTGTTTTTAATTTTACTTTGGTTAATGAGCTACCTCTTATTCTATTGGTTTATTGTAGCTAAACGAATGCTTATCTTCATACTTTTAACCATAATTTATGTAACCGTCGTAGATACATTCACGATCTATGACGGTAAGTGGGCCATTATCCGGACGTTTACATTGTCGATGATCTCTCTTGGACTATCTCATTTTTATAAAGAAATGGAAAAGGAAGAAATATCATTTAAACAGATGTCTTCCTCCTATATTTGGTTTTTTCCTCTTATAGGGATGATTATCTTATCCACTTTGATTGGTTATTCTTCACCTAAGTTAACCCCTCAATGGCCTGATCCAGTTCCTTATCTTACAAGTGCCAATCCTGGAGCTGGTTCAGGAAAGGGAGGAGAAGGTCCCGTCCAAAAAGTCGGTTATGGAGAAAATGATTCGAGACTTGGGGGAGGGTTTATCCAAGATGACACTCCAGTCTTTCAAGCCTTAGCCAATGACGAACAATATTGGCGTATTGAATCAAAAGACACGTACACCGGGAAAGGGTGGGAAGATACCCTGGATGGTGAGACAAGTGCATTGTCTGCCGATGACTTAGAATTTGAAACATTTACAAATGAAGTAGAAACCGAAGAACGCACCTCCTTCTTAAACTTTACGGGAGAAGCAAACTTTAACAAGCTGGTCTATCCTTATGGAGCTCGTTCGCTGGACCAATTCCCGAATAATACTTCCCTGGAGCTTCATACAAATACGGGAGAAATTGACACCATTCGAGATGGAAGCATGACTCAGGTTGAAGAATACATCGTCGAGTACGAGAGGCCCTCTTTTGAGTACAATGAACTTCGTGAAGCAGGTGGAGAGGATCCTGAAAACATTCGTGAACAATATACGCAGCTTCCAGATAATCTGCCGAGTCGTGTGGAAAATCTCGCCAGCCAAATTGTAGAAGAGGACGACAACCGCTACGATAAAGCGAAAGCGGTGGAAGCCTATTTTGCCGCCAATGACTTTGAATATTCCACCGAAGATGTAGAGGTTCCAGAAGATCACGAAGATTACGTGGACCAGTTTCTATTCGATACAAAGCTTGGGTATTGTGATAACTTTTCCACCTCGATGGTTGTCCTTCTGCGCTCACAGGACATCCCGGCCCGCTGGGTGAAAGGCTTTACCGGCGGTGAGCCCACAGATGAATCTCAATCTGTTCAAGGTGAAGATCTCAATGTGTATGAAGTAACGAGCGGAAACGCTCATTCATGGGTAGAAGTTTATTTTCCAGAAATTGGATGGGTTCCCTTTGAACCTACTCAAGGGTTTTCAAACAACACAGACTTTTACTTAGAGGTAGAAAGTGACGATGATAGTGACACAACAACAGATGATGAAAGTGATGACAATTCCGCCTCAGATGAAAATGATCCATCAAATCCGAACCAGAATGCCGAAGAAGAAGAGACAGAAGGTGAAGACGATACAAATGCAGCGGGAGCAAGCAATAATAACAACCAGCTTCCCCAATGGATAGCAGCAGGTATCCTTGTCGGATTAGGAGTTATTCTTTACTTTTCAAGGTTCCGTTTAATGGCTGCTTATCTCGAACGTAAACTGAAAAAAAACCAAGACCGAGACACATTTGAAAGAGCCTATATTTTCCTACTGAAGGTACTCGAAAATAGGGACTTGAAACGTGATTCGAATCAGACGCTTCGCGACTATGCGAATAAGGTCGACGCCCGTTACCAAACGAATGACATGCGCCAGCTAACGACTTACTATGAACGGCTCTTATACCGAAACGAAAGCGATCAAAAGCAAATGAATAAGGTCACAGAATTATGGGAAAATTTAATTAAAAAGACATTGTCTTGATTCCCGTCGTTGCGGTTGATAGAATGAATGAAATTAATCATCAACCTTCATATATCCTCGGTAATATGGACCGAAAGTCTCTACCGGAGCACCGTAAATGCTCTGACTATGAAGGCAGGAATCGTGTAGTGTCTTTTACATGAACTTCTGCCTTCACCGTATTAAAACGGAGGTAGAAGTTCATTTTTATTTTAAGCCGATCGATTTAAAGTGAAGTAAAATAAAGGAGATGAAACCCAAATGGAACAAGTGCAAGGCATGATCCTCGTACTAGACTTTGGCAGTCAATACAACCAATTGATTACACGACGTATCCGTGAATTTGGCGTTTACAGTGAGCTTCGTTCTCACAAGATTTCGGTAGAAGAAATTAAGGAGTTAAACCCTAGCGGTATTATTCTATCGGGGGGACCTAACAGTGTATATGGTGAAAACAGCTTCCGCTGTGATGAAGACTTATTCGAATTAGGCATCCCTGTGCTCGGCATTTGTTATGGCATGCAGCTTATGACTCATCACTTTAATGGAAAAGTGGAACGAGCTCACCAACGTGAATATGGCAAAGCAGACATTGCTGTATCCGAAGATCCTGTGCTTTTCCGTAAAACGCCAAAAGCACAAACCGTATGGATGAGCCATAGTGATAAAGTCATTGAAGCACCTGCAGGCTTTACGGTAGATGCGACAAGCCCATCATGTCCTGTGGCAGCCATTGGGAATAATGATAAACAAATGTATGGGGTGCAGTTCCACCCAGAAGTCCGTCATTCTGAATATGGGAACGATATTTTACGTAGCTTCGTTTTTGACGTATGTGAAGCAACGGATGATTGGACGATGGAACATATCGTCGAAATGGAAGTCGAAAAAATTCGTGAAGAAGTAGGCGACCGCAAAGTACTATGTGCGTTAAGTGGTGGAGTTGATTCTTCCGTAGTAGCTGCTTTAATTCATAAAGCCATTGGTGATCAGCTGACGTGTATTTTTGTGGATCACGGGCTGCTGCGTAAAAACGAAGCCGACGATGTCATGCGCACCCTTGGTGATGGTTTTAATATGAACATCATTAAAGTTGATGCTAAAGAACGTTTTCTCAGCAAGCTGGAAGGGGTCTCTGATCCTGAGAAAAAACGTAAAATCATCGGGAACGAATTCATTTATGTGTTTGATGATGAGGCGGACAAACTGCGAGATATTGATTATTTAGCTCAGGGTACGCTGTATACAGATATCATAGAAAGTGGTACGGATACCGCTCAAACGATTAAGTCGCACCATAACGTAGGTGGACTTCCTGAAGACATGGAATTTCAATTAATTGAACCGCTGAACACGCTGTTTAAAGATGAAGTGCGTGCATTAGGAACAGAGCTGGGCGTCCCTGAACATATTGTGTGGCGTCAGCCATTCCCTGGACCGGGTCTCGCTATTCGAATTTTAGGAGCTGTTTCAGAAGAAAAACTAGAAATTGTTCGCGAATCTGATGCCATATTAAGAGAAGAAATTAAACATGCCGGCCTCGATCGTGACATTTGGCAATACTTCACTGTACTTCCAGACATTCGTTCCGTAGGTGTTATGGGAGATGAGCGTACGTATGACCATACCATCGGAATACGAGCGGTTACCTCCATTGACGGGATGACCTCAGACTGGGCACGCATCCCTTGGGATGTGTTAGAACGTATTTCGACTCGTATTGTTAATGAAGTCAGTCACGTGAACCGAGTCGTGTACGATGTAACGAGTAAGCCGCCAGCAACGATCGAATGGGAATAACGAATATTATAGTTGGACGAATAACTGAACGTTCGGATTTTGGGTTGACGAATCTTGTCGACCTTAGTAAGATGATAAAAGAGAAAAGTGAATAAGCTGTCGTATAATTTTGGGGATATGGCCCATGAGTTTCTACCGGACTACCGTAAATGGTCTGACTACGTCAGGAATAACCACACGTATATTTACGTGCGGTTCATTTCTTTAGTAGATTCGTGTAGAGCACTCTCGGCCGTATAAAGCTGAGGGTGTTTTTTATTGCTCTATAGCCAAGCTAACCCCGGATCCACACGATATTTTCACATAAAAAGGGGAGGAAAGAGACATGAAAAAGTTTTTTAATTTTCAGGAACACGGCACGAATTACCGTACTGAATTCCTGGCAGGGATGACTACCTTTCTTGCGATGGCTTACATTTTGTTTGTGAACCCATCCACACTAGCCCTGACAGGAATTGAAGAACTGCCTGAAGGTGTCACACGAATGGACGAGGGAGCGGTGTTTACCGCAACAGCTATTGCCGCTGCCATCGGTACGTTAATTATGGGGGTACTGGCAAAGTATCCAATAGCTCTTGCACCAGGGATGGGCTTAAACGCTTTTTTCGCTTACACCGTTGTTTTAGGTTATGGTATTCCTTGGGAAACTGCATTATCTGGCGTATTAGCATCCGGACTTATTTTTATTATATTAACGTTAACAGGACTGCGCCAAAAGATTATTAACGCGATACCAGCTAATCTAAAGCTTGCTGTAGGTGCGGGTATCGGACTTTTTATAGCATTTATAGGTTTTCAAAATGCAGGAATCGTTCAAGGAAATGAAGATACTCTTGTAACATTAGGTGATTTAACACAGTCTACAACGATGCTTGCCATCTTTGGTATCGTCGTTTCCGTTATGTTCCTTGCCCTTGGTATTAAAGGCGGTATTTTTTACGGGATGATCTTAACAGCCATTGCAGGGATTGTGACCGGCCTTATCGCACCGCCGGCTGGACTAGGCGATATCGTTGGACCGGCACCAAGCTTGGAACCGACATTTGGAGCAGCATTGACCCACTTTGGCGAAATCTTCACCATTGAAATGCTCGTTGTTATTCTAACGTTCTTATTCGTAGACTTTTTCGATACAGCCGGAACATTAGTTGCGGTTGCTACTCAAGCAGGTTACATGAAAGAGAATAAATTGCCTCGTGCGGGTCGAGCTCTATTTTCAGATTCAGCTGCTACTGTAGCCGGAGCCATTGCAGGAACATCAACAACGACCTCTTACATTGAATCAACAGCAGGCGTAGGAGCAGGAGGAAGAACAGGTTTTGCCTCCGTCGTAACCGCAGGGTTCTTCCTGTTAGCTCTATTCTTTTCACCACTGCTTTCCGTCGTTACAGCAGAAGTGACAGCTCCAGCCCTAATTATTGTCGGCGTGCTCATGGCATCAACCTTAAAGAACATCGACTGGGACCAATTCGAAATCGCCGTCCCTGCTTTCTTTACCATTGCGGCCATGCCATTAACGTACAGCATCGCCACAGGCATTGCGATTGGCTTTATCTTTTACCCAATCACTCTTCTTTTAAAAGGAAGAGGAAAAGAGATTCACCCGATTATGTATGGCTTGTTTATTGTTTTCGTTCTATACTTTATCTTCCTAGCTTAAACGCTGTGCCGCACAGAGGATGGGCCCTCAAGTAGAGGGCCGGCCTCATTCATCTTCAAGGTGGCGGATCTTAACAGGCTTCTGACGCGTCGAGTCAGAAATAAATCGGTGCAATTGAATAATAAGTAATCCATGCTTATACGTAGCTTCCATCTTATCGCTGCGAACAGGGAAAGGCAGGTCGATGGACCGTTCGAATGCTCCTGTTGCAATCTCGGATTTTAACTGATGTCCTCCAGTATGGTGGATATCAATGGTGCCCCTTAATGTAAGCGTGGCATGGTCAACGAGAACATCTACATTCTTCGGATGATTCATACCGGGAATGTTAACGATACAGAGAAGTTCATTATCATATTGATAAACGTTCATTTGGGGAATAGACGGCTTCATAAAGCCTTCGAAATCACCCCAAAAGTCTTGCCCAAAAAATCGGTCGAAGTTCTTTTTCCAATCTTCGAATTGTCTCATGATCCAGCACGACCTCCATTCGACAAAAGTTTTGAAAATATCTTATTGTGTCACTAGGATATGATGGTATATAGTGTATGCAGATTGATCGTTTGGGTGAATGTCCCGAGGCGCACCGTAAACGTGAGCATCTAAATGAATGTGCTTTTTCACGTGGCGGTGGAGGGGCATAGGAGGAATACCCATGCTGGATAATACACTTGTTATGATTGCGATCATCCTAATCGTCAATATTGTCTACGTCTCGTTTTTCACCCTGCGAATGATTTTTACGTTAAAGGGAAAACGCTATTTTGCAGCTTTTATTAGTACATTTGAGATTCTGATTTACATTATCGGTTTAGGGTTAGTACTGGATAACCTTAATAAGATTGAGAATGTGATTGCTTATGCCGTCGGTTATGGGATCGGTGTCATTGTTGGAATGAAGATTGAAGAGAAGCTGGCCATTGGATATACGACAGTGAACGTTATCTCATCGGATCCTGATATTGAGTTCACTAAAATGCTGCGAGATAAAGGATATGGCGTGACAAGCTGGTATGCCTATGGGATGGAAGGCGACCGTTTAGCCATGCAGATTCTTACGCCTCGTAAGTATGAACTTTTACTCTATGAAACAATCAAATCGATTGACCCGAAAGCATTTATTATTGCTTATGAACCGAAACAAATCCATGGCGGTTTCTGGGTGAAGCAAGTGAAGAAGGGAAGGATTCGTAATGCCCAAGAAGAACACCAAGAAGCGCTATGAGGTAGAAAAGAATGAAACGATTGATCAATGTTTGGAACGAATCAAGAAAGATGGATACACACCAATTCGCCGTTCTGAAGAACCTGTGTTTCAAGAAACCACAGAAAACGGGGAAAAAACCTATGAACCTGTAAGCAGAACCATCATTTTTCATGCCGTTAAACTATAAACACGAACAATTTTATTTTATTTAATTTTAAATGTTCGTTATTTGCGTTGACAGAATGAATTAGATATTGCTATGATGAAATCAGAATTGCATATTGGACCTCATATAAGTCGGGAATATGGCCCGAACGTTTCTACCTGGACACCGTAAATGTCCGGACTATGAGGGGAGACCAAGCAGTTGATTCATTTCTGGACACACGTGTGCCTGTTTATCTCCTCTCATACGAGGGGGATGAGCAGGCTTTTTTAATGGATTATTCTAAGAAAAAGAGGGATCGCATGACTCAAATTGGCGTTATCATGGGAAGCATTTCCGATTGGGAAACAATGAAGGAAACGTGCAATGTATTAGAAGAATTACAAATCGACTATGAAAAAGAAATCATATCGGCTCACCGTACACCAGAAGATATGTTTGAGTACGCGGAAGGAGCCAGAAAAAAAGGTCTTAAGGTGATTATTGCCGGAGCAGGTGGAGCGGCCCACTTACCAGGCATGGTCGCTGCGAAAACGACATTGCCTGTGATTGGAGTGCCTGTTCAATCGAAAGCGTTAAGTGGAGTAGATTCCCTTTATTCCATCGCACAGATGCCTGGCGGTGTTCCTGTAGCGACAGTCGCCATAGGAACAGCCGGCGCAAAGAACGCTGGTCTATTAGCTGCTGAGATTATTGGAGCTTTTGATGAAGAGGTGGCTGGACGGCTCAATGACTATCGTAAAGAAATGAAAAATAAAGTCGAAAAAATGAGAGGTGAACTACGTGACCAATAAAGTGATTCGCCCAGGAGACACAATTGGAATTCTTGGCGGTGGACAGCTAGGTCGAATGATGGCCGTCGCCGCTAAGCATATGGGATACCGTATTGCAGTACTTGATCCAACAGAAGATTGTCCGTGTGCGCAAGTCGCAGACCTTCATATTCAAGCTAATTACAATGATTTGGAAGCAGCTGAAAAGTTGAGTGAAGCAAGTGATGTGATCACGTACGAGTTTGAAAACGTAGATTTAGAAGTGGCTAAGCGGTTTGAAGAAGCGGGCAAGCTTCCTCAAGGAGCTTATTCGTTAGAAGTCACACAAAACCGTTCGAAAGAAAAATCGGTTGCTGTCGAAGCAGATCTTCCTGTCGCAGACTATGCGATTGTGCAAACAGTCGACCAACTGCATGAGGCTCTAGAAACGATAGATTTTCCTGCAGTCGTTAAAACAATTAGCGGGGGATATGACGGAAAGGGACAGCTGAAATTTGAATACGAAGAAGATCTCCCTAAAGCTAAAAGTTTTATGAAAGACGGAGGTCAATACATCGTTGAAAAATGGCTGGCTTTTGATCATGAAATCTCTCAAGTGTTTACGAGAGGGATCGATGGAAATATGACTTTCTTTCCAATTGGAGAAAATGTTCATCGTCATCAAATCCTGCATGAAACGCGAGTACCTGCCACTGTTTCTTCTCAAGTGGAAACTAAAGTCCAGGAAGCTGTTACTCGTTTAG
Source organism: Halobacillus andaensis (assembly GCF_014636475.1). Classification (GTDB taxonomy): domain Bacteria; phylum Bacillota; class Bacilli; order Bacillales; family Halobacillaceae; genus Halobacillus_A; species Halobacillus_A andaensis. Next base: position 437,512 of record NZ_BMEL01000003.1, on the reverse strand, counting down.
CGGAAAAAATGAACATTGTCGGAACGTTCGCCGTGGAAATGTTCGTGAAGGATGAAAATATTTATATTAATGAAATGGCACCTAGACCACATAATTCCGGTCACTATACCATTGAAGCTTGCAGTGTTTCACAGTTCGAACAGCACGTACGGGCGATTTGCGGATTACCGCTCCTGCCTGTATATAGTTTTGCGTCAGCCGTCATGGTTAACGTGCTCGGAAAACATCGAGATATTTTGCTTAGTAAACTAGAAGAATATCAAGGAATACACCTTCATGATTACGGGAAGAAAGATTCACGGATGAACCGGAAAATGGGGCATTTAACAATCATTGGAGATAATTTAGAGGAAATTGATGAAATCATCGCAAACAATAACATTCACATGTGGTAATTAACGAGGAGGAAGACAATGATAGAACGATATACTAGACCTGAAATGGGTGCGATTTGGACAGAGGAAAACCGATATAAGGCGTGGCTGGAAGTAGAATTACTTGCCTGTGAAGCGTGGAGCGAACTTGGAGTTATCCCTAAGGAAGACGTAGAAAAGCTCCGTGAGAAAGCATCGTTTAATGTGGAACGTATTCATGAGATCGAAGCAGAAACACGTCACGATGTCGTTGCATTTACGCGTGCGGTTTCTGAAACTGTAGGCGAGGAACGCAAGTGGGTGCACTACGGGTTAACCTCTACTGACGTTGTTGATACGGCTCTTTCCTATCAGTTAAAGCAAGCGAACGACATCATTCGTAAAGATCTTGTGAACTTCATCGACATTTTAGCTGATAAAGCACTTGAGCATAAACATACCGTGATGATGGGACGTACACACGGTGTTCACGCTGAACCGACAACATTCGGTTTGAAGCTGGCCCTCTATTATGAAGAAATGAAGCGCAACCTTGAACGACTAGATTTAGCCATGAACCATATTGAAGTTGGTAAACTATCAGGCGCAGTTGGAACGTATGCCAATATCGATCCTTTTGTTGAACAATATGTTTGTGAAAAGCTTGGGTTAGAAGCAGCACCTGTTTCTACGCAGACGCTGCAGCGTGATCGTCATGCTCACTACGTTTCAACGCTAGCATTAATTGCGACATCCATTGAGAAAATCGCTGTTGAAATCCGTGGTCTGCAAAAGACGGAAACACGTGAAGTTGAAGAATTTTTCGCAAAGGGTCAAAAAGGATCTTCTGCCATGCCGCATAAGAGAAATCCAATTGGATCAGAGAACATGACTGGCATGGCTCGCGTGCTTCGTGGAGAAATGTTGACAGCGTTTGAAAATGTGCCTCTTTGGCATGAGCGTGATATCTCGCATTCTTCCGCTGAACGTGTGATTCTGCCAGATGCCACAATTGCTCTAAACTACATGCTGAACCGTTTCGGGAATATCGTTAAAAACCTAACCGTCTTCCCAGAGCGCATGCAGGAAAATATGGAAAAGACATACGGATTAATCTTTTCTCAGCGTGTCCTTCTTACATTAATTGATGAAGGGTTTGTACGTGAGGAAGCTTATGACCTTGTTCAGCCAAAAGCTATGGAAGCGTGGGAGCGAGGTATTCCATTCCGCGAACTTATTGAAGCGGATGATCGTATTACTTCAACATTGTCCAATGAACAAATCGAGGCTTGTTTTGATTATAAGCACCACTTAAAACAAGTCGATCGAATTTTTGACCGAATCGGACTGTAATAAAGCTTAAATCCAAATGTGAGGTGATTTTCCAATGAAAGGTTCTCTTTTATATGAAGGGAAAGCGAAGAAAGTGTATCACGTAACCAATGAGCCAGAACAACTAATTTTGTCTTATAAAAATGATGCCACGGCATTCAATGGAAAAAAGAAGGATGAGTTTGAGGGGAAAGGCCGCCTCAATAATTTAATCACCTCAAGGATTTTTGAGTATTTACAACAGCAGCAGCTGCCGTCTCATTTTATAAAAGCTCTCAATGATACTGAGCAGCTCGTTGCGAAAACGACGATCATTCCTTTAGAAGTCGTCGTAAGAAATATTGCTGCCGGGAGCATTACAAGAAGGCTGGGTATTGAAGAAAAATCTGATTTCACCCCCCCGTTAGTTGAGCTTTTCTATAAGAAAGATGAGCTGGATGATCCGATCCTAAATGACCAGCATGCTCTCTATTTAACAGATGTAAACGAAGAAGAATTAGAATCTATTAAACAGAAAGCGTTACAAGTAAACGAGCATTTAAAAGACTTATTTAAGCAGGTGGGCTTAGACCTCGTTGATTTCAAACTAGAATTCGGGCGTTTAGCAGATGGCACCATTGTGCTCGCTGATGAAATCTCTCCTGATACGTGCCGTCTCTGGGATAAAGAAACCGGCGAGAAAATGGATAAGGACGTATTTCGTGAAAGTTTAGGCGATTTAATCACCGTGTATGAAAATATTTTGCAACGACTGGAGGAGAACACATGCGCAAAGTAAAAATTTACATCACTCTTAAAGAAGGCGTACTCGATCCACAAGGAAAGGCTGTCCAAAACTCATTGCATTCTTTGGAATACAACAATGTCTCTGATGTAAGAGTAGGAAAGTACATGGAAGTCATGCTTGAGGACACAAAGGATATTGAGCAGCAAGTAGATAAAATGTGTGACGAGCTGCTTGCTAACCCAGTAATTGAAGATTATTCCTACACGATCGAGGAGGTCGTTTAAGTGAAATTCGCTGTTGTTGTATTTCCAGGCTCGAATTGTGATCGTGATATGTATTTCGCCATAACCGAAGCACTCGGCCAAAATGCGGACCTCGTTTGGTACCAGGAGGCTGACCTATCAAGTTATGATGCGATTCTTTTACCAGGAGGGTTCTCCTATGGTGATTACTTGCGCTCAGGTGCTATTGCTTCTACCTCGCCGGTGATCGAACAGATTCGTGAAGCAGCTGAGGCCGGTAAACCTATTCTTGGCGTTTGTAATGGATTTCAAGTCCTGCTTGAAATGGGGCTGCTTCCAGGAGCAATGCTGCCGAACAAACATTTGAAATTTATGTGCCACTACGAAACGTTGATCGTAGAAAATGCTGAAACAATGTTTACTCATCATTATGACGAGCAGGAGGAAATTGAGATTCCTATCGCTCACGGAGACGGCAACTATTATTGTGATGAGACAACGTACGAGCAGCTTCAAACGAACAAACAAATTGCATTTTCTTATAAAAATAATCCGAACGGCTCTGTAAAGGATATTGCCGGCATAACGAACGAGCAAGGAAATGTACTGGGAATGATGCCGCATCCTGAACGCGCCGTCGATGCTCTAGTTGGAACAACTGACGGGCTTCGTCTATTCCAGTCGATCCTTACGCATTGGAGGGATAAGCATGCCATCAAAGCTTGAGATCAGTCCAGAAAAAATTAAACAACAGCAATTATATAAAGAGATGGGCGTCACGGACGAAGAGTTTGAGTCAATTACGAACATCCTTGGCCGCTTGCCAAATTACACAGAAACGGGTCTCTTCTCCGTGATGTGGTCTGAACACTGCAGCTATAAAAACTCCAAGCCTCTGCTTAGAAAGTTTCCAACGGAAGGCGAGCACGTGCTGCAAGGACCAGGAGAAGGCGCTGGCATTATTGATATTGGTGATGAGCAAGCCGTGGTATTTAAAGTAGAAAGCCACAATCACCCGTCAGCAGTAGAACCATATCAAGGGGCAGCGACAGGAGTGGGAGGAATCTTACGTGATGTCTTTTCCATGGGCGCACGTCCAATCGCATTATTAAATTCCCTTCGTTTTGGCTCACTGAAGCACCCTAGAGTGAAATACCTTTTTGAAGAAGTCGTACACGGGATTGCGGGCTATGGAAACTGTGTAGGTGTCCCGACAGTTGGCGGCGAGGTTCAGTTTGATGATGCCTACAATGGCAACCCGCTTGTTAATGCCATGTGTGTCGGTTTAATCGCTCATAAGGATATTCAAAAGGGGATTGCTGCAGGCATTGGTAACACGGTAATGTATGTAGGAGCAAAAACAGGACGAGATGGCATTCACGGCGCCACTTTTGCTTCCGAGGAATTGACGGAAGAGTCACAGGAAAAACGTCCTTCTGTCCAAGTTGGGGACCCGTTTATGGAAAAGCTTCTCATCGAAGCCTGCTTAGAAGTGATTCACCACGATGCCCTTGTCGGAATTCAAGACATGGGAGCAGCAGGACTGACGTCTTCTGCCAGTGAAATGGCAAGTAAAGCTGGAACAGGCATGGTCATGAACCTGGACTTAGTCCCTCAGCGTGAATTAAATATGACGCCTTACGAAATGATGTTGTCTGAGTCGCAGGAGCGTATGCTTCTGGTAGTAGAAAAAGGCCGTGAAGATGAAATCGCGCAAGTATTTGAAAAGTATGATCTTGAAGCCGTTTCAGTAGGAGAGGTTACGGAAGATCAGCGTTTCCGTCTTACTCATCTAGGTGAAACAGTCGCCGATGTGCCTGTTGATTCCTTAGCGGAAGACGCGCCGGTTTATCATAAACCATCAAGCGTGCCTGCTTATTATAAAGAATATCAAGAGATGGATCGTTATGTACCTCTAGTAGAAAATTATTCAGAAACGTTGAAAGACTTGCTGCAGCAGCCAACGATTGCGAGCAAGGAATGGGTGTACGATCAATACGATTCCATGGTTCAGACGAATACAGTCGTATCCCCGGGGTCCGACGCTGCCGTCTTGCGCGTTCGCGGGACAAATAAGGCGCTTGCAATGACCACTGATTGTAACTCCCGCTATATTTATCTTGATCCAGAAGTCGGGGGGCAGATTGCGGTTGCTGAAGCAGCACGTAACATTGTCTGCTCGGGAGGCCGTCCACTGGGGATTACCGACGGATTAAACTTCGGGTCACCGGAAAATCCGGAAATCTTCTGGCAGATGGAAAAGAGTGTTGAAGGCATGAGTGAAGCGTGCCGCCAATTAAACACTCCTGTCATTAGCGGAAACGTGTCTTTATATAACGAATCATTTGGAGGTCAGGCGATCTATCCTACTCCAGTAGTGGGGATGGTCGGACTTGTAGAAGATACAAAGCACATTACTCAATCTCATATGAAGCAGTCTGGAGATTTGATTTATCTCATAGGTAATACGTTACCTGAATTTGGCGGCAGTGAGCTGCAAGGATTACGCGAAGGCCGTCATTTTGGTCAAGCACCTGTTTTAGATTTGCAAGTAGAAACAAAGCGTCAGCAGCAGCTTTTACAAGCGATTCAACAAGGAATTATTGAGTCTGCCCATGATGTAGCTGAAGGCGGACTAGCCGTCGCTCTTGCAGAGAGTTTATTCGATGCAGGCCTTGGGTGTGACGTAACTATTGATAATGATCTAACAACAGCCCTGTTTTCAGAAACTCAGTCCCGCTTTTTAGTATCTGTTCACCCGGAAAATCAAGAGGCATTTGAACAACTAGTAGAAGATGCGATTCTTCTTGGAGAAGCCACAGGGGATGGGGTGTACCGCATCCGTTCTCAACAAGAAACCGTCGTGGAAGAGCAAACAAACGATTTGAAACAACTTTGGAAAGGAGCTATTCCATGCTTGGTGAAATCAAAGGATTAAATGAAGAGTGCGGTATATTTGGCGTTTTTAATCATCCAGAATCAGCACAGTTAACGTATTACGGTCTTCATGCCCTTCAGCATCGCGGACAGGAAGGTGCAGGGATTGTTACAAGTGACGGCGACCATATGAAGGTGGCGAAAGGTCATGGGTTAATTTCAGAAGTGTTCCCTCAAGAGCGATTAGATGATTTAGAAGGAAATGCTTCGATTGGTCATGTTCGTTATGCGACAGCTGGAGATGGCAGCTACGAAAACATTCAGCCGCTTATGTTCCGCTCCCAAACTGGCGGACTAGCGTTAGCCCATAATGGGAATTTAGTGAATGCGCAGGCGTTAAAAAGCCAGCTGGAAGCTCAGGGATCAATTTTACAAACGACCTCAGATACAGAAGTGGTGGCTCATCTAATTAAGAGGGCAGGTCACTTGCCGATGAATCAAGCGATCAGTCAGGCTCTTTCCATGATTAAAGGCGCTTACGCTTTTCTTATGATGACCGAAGAGAAAATGTATGTGGCAAATGATCCCAGAGGCCTTCGCCCAATCAGCATTGGTTATTTAGGTGACGCTTGGTGTGTCTCCTCTGAGACGTGCGCATTTGACGTAATCGGAGCTACGTACGAGCGTGAAGTGATGCCTGGAGAGCTTTTAATCATTGATAAAAACGGAATTGAATCTCAACGTTTCTCAGCACCGATTCAGCGTACGCTGTGCTCGATGGAATATGTGTATTTCTCCCGTCCTGATAGTAACCTCGATGGGAAGAATGTGCATGCCTCTAGAAAACGAATGGGCAAAACACTTGCAGCTGAAGCACCAGTAGAAGCCGATGTAGTGACTGGTGTTCCGGATTCTAGTATCTCTGCAGCAATTGGCTACGCAGAAGCATCGGGTATTCCTTATGAACTAGGATTGATCAAAAACCGTTACGTCGGCCGTACATTTATTCAGCCTTCTCAAGAACTGCGTGAACAAGGTGTGAAAATGAAGCTTTCCGCAGTTCGAGGGATCGTCGAAGGGAAAAGAGTCGTTATGGTCGATGACTCGATTGTACGAGGAACAACAAGTCGACGCATCGTGAAAATGTTAAAAGAAGCCGGTGCTAAAGAGGTGCACGTTCGAATTGCCTCACCACCCATTCAAAATCCATGCTATTACGGTATCGATACGTCTACCAGCGGAGAATTAATTGCAGCAAACAATACAGTCGAAGAAATCGAAGAACAAATTGGTGCCGACAGCCTATCCTATTTAACTGTAGAAGGGTTAAACGACGCCATTTACCAAGGTGAAGAATCATTAAATCACGGCGGCTGTGCAGCATGTTTCACAGGGAACTACCCGACCGAGATTTACCCAAATACTGTCCCGCCATACGAGAAGGCGTAAGCAGAAGGAGGAACTTCGATGAGCCAATCATACAAAAAAGCCGGTGTAGATGTAGAAGCAGGCTATCAAGCAGTTGACCTTATGAAGAAGCATGTGCAAAGGACGATGCGTCCTGAAGTTATAGGCGGCTTGGGCTCATTTGCCGGTCTATTTGATATCAGTTCCATGACCTACAACCATCCTGTACTCGTAACGGGTACAGATGGGGTAGGCACCAAATTAAAGCTGGCTTTTGAAATGGATCAACACGATACAATCGGTGTCGATGTGGTGGCAATGTGTGTAAACGACATCGTTGCTCAAGGGGCTGATCCTCTGCTATTTCTCGATTACATCGCCTGTGGAAAAAATGAACCAGAGAAAATTGAACAAATCGTTAAAGGAATTGCCGATGGCTGTGAACAATCCCAATGCGCACTCGTGGGCGGGGAGACAGCTGAAATGCCAGGTATGTACGACGAGGACGAATATGATTTAGCTGGATTCGTCGTAGGGATGGCAGATAAAGACCGACTGATTACAGGAGAACAGATTCAGCCTGGAGATGCACTCATTGGATTGCCGTCCAGCGGCGTTCACTCGAACGGTTTCTCACTTGTCCGCCGTATCATTGACGACCAGAAGCTGGACCTGTCTGCCGTTTACCCGGGCTTTACTAAACCCTTAGGCGAAGAACTATTAACTCCAACGAAAATTTACACGAAAGCCATTCAATCCCTTAAGCAAACCGTCACTATTAAAGGCCTGGCGCATGTCACAGGCGGAGGTTTTTACGAGAATATCCCGAGAACATTGCCAGAAGGTCTTGGCGCACGACTAGACCATGACAGCTGGAAGGTGCCGGCGATCTTTGACCTCTTACAAGAAAAAGGGGACTTACCGATTGATGACATGTTAGGGGTATTTAATATGGGAGTCGGTATGATTGCCGTTGTCGCAGAGGAAGAAATTCATTCAACGATTAAGACCTTACAAGACGAAGGGGAAGAAGCCGTATTGATCGGGTATGTCACAGCACAAGAAGGAATTCAATGGTCATGAGTAACAAAATCGCCATCTTTGCTTCAGGAACAGGTACAAATTTTGACGCGATCATGGATGCCATCGACGAAGGTACGCTCGACGCTGAAGTCAGCTTGCTCGTAACTGATAAAATAAACGCCGGAGTCATTGAAAAAGCCCAAAACCGAGACGTCGACACCGTCGTATACAACCCTAAATCATTTACGGACAAAGCAGCTTATGAATCCGCCCTGCTTGCAGATTGCCGAGCAAGAGACGTAGAATGGATCATTCTAGCCGGATACATGCGCCTGATCGGCCCTACATTATTAGAAGCCTATTCAAAGCGCATTGTAAACATCCACCCATCCCTCCTGCCCGCATTTCCTGGCAAGGACGCGATCGGACAAGCTTTAGATAAAAAGGTGAAAGTGACGGGCGTCACCGTTCACTTCGTGGATGATGGAATGGACACCGGTCCGATCATTGCGCAAGAAGCGCTATCCATTACAGAGGAAGACACAAAGGATGAGGTCCGGCGAAAGATCCAAGCCGTGGAGCATAAGCTTTATCCTCGTGTTATCCAATCCCTACTCACCAAGGAGGAAGCAAAATGAAACGTGCATTACTTAGTGTATCTAACAAAAAAGGACTCAGCGAATTCGCTAAACAACTAATCGATCTAGACTATGAATTAGTTTCAACAGGCGGGACGAAACGTGCCATTGAAGAAGCCGGACTTCCTGTGCTTTCGATCTCTGAAATTACCGAGTTTCCTGAAATTATGGATGGAAGAGTGAAGACCCTGCATCCATCTGTTCACGGCGGTTTACTGGCAAAACGAAATAGTAAAGACCACATGAGCCAGCTGGATGAACTCAATATTGAAACGATCGACCTTGTCGCCGTCAATCTTTACCCTTTTAAAGAAACCATCGCAAAGCCTGATGTAACGGAAGAAGACGCGATTGAAAACATTGATATTGGCGGTCCGACAATGCTTCGATCCGCAGCGAAAAGCTTTGCCGATGTGGCTGTCGTCGTTGATCCGGACGATTATGATCGTGTGATCAGCAGTCTTCAGGCAGGCGATCTTTCTTTCGATACGCGTAAGAATCTAGCAGCAAAAGTGTTCCGTCATACGGCGAACTATGATGCTATGATTGCGGAATATTTCTCCGAAGTAACAGAAGAACCTTATCCTGAATCGTACACGGTCACTTATGAGAAGGTGCAAAGCTTACGCTATGGAGAGAACCCACACCAAACGGCTTCCTTCTACAAAAAAGCGAATTACAAAGGAGCTTCTTTAGCCAATGCAGAGCAGCTAAATGGCAAAGAGCTTTCTTATAACAATATTCAAGATGCAAATGCAGCGCTGGACGTCGTACTTGAATTTACAGAACCGGCAGCAGTAGCTGTAAAACATATGAATCCATGCGGAGTGGGAACTGGCGACAATTTGTTTGAAGCGTTTGGAAAAGCGTATGAAGGAGATCCTGTCTCTATTTTCGGAGGAATTGTAGCCTTAAACCGTGAAGTAGACGAGGATACAGCAGCGAAACTTAAAGAGATCTTCTTAGAAATTGTCCTTGCTCCTTCCTTTAGTCAGGAAGCACTAGACATACTTACTCAGAAGAAAAACTTACGTTTATTAAAAGTTGATATGAAGAAACCAGAAACGCAAACGCATAAACTTACTTCAGTGAGCGGCGGTCTGCTCGTTCAAGATACGGATGAAGGATCACTTGAAGATGTAGAATTAGAAGTGGCAACAGAACGCCAGCCTTCAGAACAAGAATTGAAGGATCTTGAGCTGGGCTGGAAAGTCGTTAAACACGTAAAATCCAATGCGATTGTTGTAGCAAAATCAGATCAAACCTTAGGTGTAGGCGCTGGCCAAATGAATCGTGTAGGGGCAGCTCAAATTGCTCTTGAACAAGCAGGGGATCAGGCCCGCGGCGCAATTATGGCTTCTGACGCATTTTTTCCAATGCCGGATACCGTTGAAACAGCTGCTAAAGCAGGAGTAAAAGCGATCATTCAGCCAGGCGGATCGAAGCGTGACCAGGATTCTATTGATGCCTGTAATAAACACGGGATCACGATGGTCTTTACAAAAATGCGTCATTTCAAACACTAATAAGAGGAGGCTGCCAAAATGAAGATTTTAGTCATTGGACGTGGTGGACGTGAGCACAGTCTTGTTCAGAAATTCGCTGAGAGCCCCCAGGTCTCGAAGGTATTTGCTGCTCCGGGGAATGCGGGAATGGAAGAAGAAGCGGAATGTGTTCCTATTTCAGAAACCGAAGGAGGGCAGCTGATCACATTTGCTAAAGAAAATAAGGTTGATGTCACGTTTGTAGGGCCAGAGAATCCTTTGCTGGCCGGGGTCGTTGATCAATTTAAAGAAGCAGGACTGCTCGTATTCGGTCCAACAAAAGCAGCGGCTCTTATCGAAGGAAGCAAGCACTTTGCCAAGCAAATTATGAAGAAATACAACATTCCTACCGCAGATTATGAGGCATTCACAGATGCGGAAGAAGCAAAGGCGTATATCCAGGAAAAAGGTGCTCCTATCGTCGTGAAAGCCGACGGATTAGCAGCTGGTAAGGGTGTGGTCGTAGCAGAAACCGTGGATCAAGCCGTAGAAGCCGTAAATGAAATGTTGTTAGATGGCCGGTTCGGAGACGCGAGCCGGGAAATCGTGGTCGAGGAATTTTTGCAAGGGGAAGAATTTTCTTTAATGGCTTTTGTAAATGGAGAACACGTTTATCCAATGGTAACAGCAAAGGACCACAAGCGAGCATTTGAAGGCGATCAAGGCCCGAACACAGGTGGAATGGGAGCTTTTGCCCCAGCGCAAGACTTACCTGACGGAGCCTATGATTTCGCTGTAGATAACATTCTTCAGCAAGCAGCTTCTGCTTTAGTGGAAGAAGACCGTTCATTTACAGGCATTTTATACGCCGGTCTGATTCAAACGCCTCAAGGCCCTAAGGTGATTGAGTTTAACGCTCGGTTTGGCGATCCGGAAACTCAGGTTGTCCTGCCATTGTTAGAAAATGATCTTGTCCAAGTGATTCTAGACGTACTAGATCAAAAAGATCCTCAGCTTACGTGGAAAAACCAAGCCTGCGCCGGTGTTGTCGTAGCTTCTGCGGGATACCCGGGCAGTTATCAAAAAGGTATTCCGCTGCCAGCATGGTCTAAAGAAAAAGGACTATTTGTTGTTCACGCCGGTACGAAAAAAGTTGAAAAATCTTACGTTTCCGACGGGGGACGAGTGCTGTTATTCGGTAAAACAGCTGGTGATTTAGCTGCAGCCTTGAGCGACGTGAACGATGCGTTGCGCGTTTTTGACGAAACAGATGACTTTTTTTATCGAAAAGATATTGGACAATCAGCTATTGTTTCGTCTAATCAAAACGTAGAGTAATGCAGCTACGGTCCCAATGACCAGGGATATTACGAAGCCAACATCAGTTAAATATTCCATGAAATCCATTTTGTCGACATCCTTTACTAATTAGGACGGGTTCTCCCGTCCTTTTTTATTTGAATTTTTTTCAATTGATAAGGAAATTATGAGTACGAATGGTTTGATTTCCTACAGCGCTTTCATTTTAACTGCGGCGTGTTTTCTTATGCTTAGCGAAGGGAATCCAACCTGTGTTACGATAGAAAAAATGAACTGGGAGGCAGCTCCATGAATGAACAACGCTTTCGCTGGCGCAACCGACAACTTCGCGAACATACAGCTGTTGTAGATGGAAAGCTAGCACCAACAAAATTAATAAAACATACAACATACTTAAACGTTTACCTTAAACAATGGATAAAGGGGCATATTTGGATCTACAATGACCGAATCATTTACTGCGGTCCAGAGCTTCCTCCGCTCACTGAAGGAACCGAAATGATTGATGGAAGTGATTCCTATATCGTGCCAGGTTATATCGAACCGCACGCGCATCCATTTCAGTTATATAATCCCCGTAGTTTGGCTGAATATGCAGCACAAACGGGGACGACCACTTTAATTAATGACAATTTGATGTGGCTGTTTTTAACCGATCAAGAAAAAGCTTTCTCACTCCTTGAAGAGTTTATGAATGTTCCCGCTTCCATGTACTGGTGGGCTCGTTTTGATTCACAATCGACGATACCCGATGAAGAGCAGGAAGAATTTGAGGAGCAAGTGCTTCCATGGCTGCACCACGATGCGGTGATTCAAGGCGGCGAACTGACGGCATGGCCAGAAGTACTATATGGTGGAGATGATCAAATGCTTCACTGGATGCAAGAAACGAAACGTTCACGAAAGCCGATAGAAGGTCATTTGCCGGGAGCTTCATGGAAAACGTTAGTAAAAATGAAACTGCTCGGATTGGATTCAGAACACGAATCGATGACGGCTGAAGAAGTCATCAATCGCCTATCCTTTGGTTATCAAACTGGCTTACGTTACTCTTCCATTCGACCAGACTTACCTGAGATTTTAAAAGGGTTGTTGGCGAAAGGGCATCAGTCGTTTGATCGAATGATGTATACGACGGACGGATCGACGCCTGGATTTTATCGTGAAGGATTGATCAACCCTTGTATAAAACTAGCGCTTGAAGCTGGGGTGAACGATGTGGACGCTTATATGATGGGCTCTTATCAGGCTGCACGTCACTTTGGAATTGAAGATCGCCTGGGAAGCTTAGCTCCAGGAAGAGTGGCCCACCTTAACTTTTTATCTGATCCTAAAGATCCCAATCCTCATGCAGTACTTGCAAAAGGGGAGTGGGTGAGGCGCGAAAATCAACCTGTTACAAGCGAATCGGACTTCCCTTGGGAACAACATGGACTAGCACCTCTTGATTTATCCTGGGACTTAACAGAAGATGACCTTCAATTCTCAATGCCTGTAGGGATGGAGATGGAAAATGAAGTCATTATGAAGCCCTTTGCAATCGATGTTGATGCGTCTGTGGAACGTTTGCCTGAAGATCACAATGAAGCATTTTTAACCTTGCTGGACCGTGACGGGAAATGGAGGGTGAATACGCTCCTTAAAGGATTTACCGATTCGCTAGGCGCATTAGTGAGCTCTTACTCCAATACAGGAGACTTAATTTTAATAGGAAAATCACGGCCTGATATGAAGCTTGCTTTCAAACGCCTAAAGGAAATAGGCGGCGGTATTGTACTCGTAGATAACGGAAAAGTAGTATTTGAACTGCCGTTGTCTCTCTCAGGGGTCATGGCTGATCTTGAAATGGCAGAGCTGATAAAAAAAGAAGAAGAGCTGAAAGAACGATTAAAAACATATGGTTATACATTCGGAGATCCAGTCTATACCTTGCTCTTTTTATCTTCTATGCACTTGCCCTTTATACGAATCACGCCGGTTGGGATTATGGATGTGAAAAATAATGAGGTTCTTTATCCAGCCATCATGCGTTAAGATATAAAGAGTATATAAAACGAGTAAGGGGTAATATGGGAATGAGAAAGTATGTATGGATAGGCCTGGTTTTACTGTTTAGTGTATTAGCGGCCTGCAGTAATGAAGATTCGAAATCAAAAGTGACCGATGACGATCAAACAGAGGAACAATCCGATCAAAGTGTGTATCCTCTCACAGGAGAACAAACGGATGAACGTGTAGACGAGCGTGTCATTGCCGTAATGGTCAATAATCATACGGCGGCCCGTCCGCAATCGGGGTTAAGTAAAGCTGACATCGTTTATGAATTTCTTGCAGAAGGCCAGATCACGAGACTGTTAGCTTTGTATCAGAGCAATTTACCAGAGAACGTAGGTCCGGTCCGTAGTGCAAGATCGTATTATTACGAAGTTGCCGCAGGGTTTGATGCTTTGTATACGTATCACGGGGCTGCAAACTTTATAAATGAAGATATTGAGGAAAGCGGCATTGATTATGCCGACGGCGCTAAGTATGATAATGATAGAGAGCTTTTCAAACGAACAACTGACAGGCAGGTCCCACATAATTCATACTTAATAACAAGCGGTTTGGAACAGCTTCTTCAAAGCAAAGGTTATGCAACCGAAATGGAGATCGATCCATTACCTTTTAGTAATGAAAATCACCATGAAGGCGGTCAAGCGAATGAAGTAACCATTACGTACGGGACAAACGAAACGGTCACGTACACTTATGAAGAAGAAAAAGAACAATACTTGCGAGCAAGCGATGGAGAAGCAAGTGTGGATCAGGAAACGAACGAGCAAGTCGCCCTTGATAACGTATTGATTATACAAACTTCACATGAGGTGATCGATGATGAGGGGCGTCGTGATATCGACCTTACTTCAGGCGGAAAAGGGTACCTCTTGCAAAATGGGGAGCAAATTGATGTAGAATGGAAGAATAAAGATGGGCGGATTTTGCCGTATCAAGATGGTGAACTTGTACCATTTAAACCAGGTCAAACTTGGGTAAACGTCGTCCCTGAAGATCCAGGGATCGTATCTGTTAACGAATAGGGAGGGGAAGCAAGTGCAAATTGATAAACTAAGAGGGAAGACATTGGATCAACTTTTTGAAGCCATCTTGTCCCTTAAAAATGTAGAAGAATGTTATGAGTTTTTCGATGACTTAGCAACAATGAACGAAGTCCAATCACTTGCCCAGCGCCTGGAAGTTGCTAGAATGCTGCGCGAAGGGTTTACGTATCATAAAATCGAAACGGAAACAGGGGCCTCTACGGCCACGATTTCCCGAGTGAAACGCTGCTTGAACTATGGAAATGACGCGTACACGTTAGCTTTAGATCGTGTGCAAGAAAAGAGAACTGAATAGATTGGAGAAGCCGTCCTGATCGTTGGGGCGGCTTTTTGATGGTTTTTCGAAGTTATGGGAAACGATCGTAAACAGAAGAATGCGATCGCAATTGTGATGGTAACGCTCGCAAACGAAATGAATCGCACACATTCTAAAAAACACTCTCACAAATCACTTGTTAACGCTTGTAAGTCTTCATAAAAAATCCCTCTTATCGATTCATGTAAGAAGCAAAAGTTTGCTATAATATATGAATGGATAAAAGGTTTATCGCAATTGAACGGGCATCAAAATTTCAAGAGGTTCTACGCTGAGTCAGCAGATGAAATAAAGAGCACTGGCGGATAAAAGATTCACTTTTATGGAGGAATACATTCTGTGTGTAATGTGAAAGAATGGAGCCACGTTTTTAAGCTCGATCCAAATAAATCAATAGAAGAAGACGATTTATCCGTTCTTTGTGAATCAGGCACGGATGCGATCATTATCGGAGGCACAGATGGAGTAACGTTCGACAATGTATTTGATTTGTCAGAAAGAGTCCAACGCTACACAGTTCCATGTTTGCTGGAGGTTTCAACCATGGAAGCCATCATGCCTGGGTTTGATGGGTATTTAATTCCCAGCGTATTAAACAGTAAAGACAAGAAGTTTATCACAGGTATTCAGCACGAAGCCATTAAGGAATATCAGGATTGGATCCCGTGGAATCAAATGCTGGTAGAAGGCTACTGTGTGCTGAACGAAGAAGCGAAAGTATTTAAAGCGGCCGAATGTGAGCTGCCGTCAAATGAGGACGTTATCGCATATGCCGTCATGGCTGAGCAAATGTTTCACTTTCCGATTTTTTACTTAGAATACAGTGGAACATTTGGGAATGCTGAATTAGTAAAGGAAGTTCGTAAACATTTACAGCAAACCACCCTTTTTTATGGGGGAGGTATTGAGTCTTACGAACAAGCGGTAACCATGAAAGAGCATGCAGATGTTATCGTCGTTGGGAATGTTATATATAAGGACATGCAAGCAGCTCTTCGAACGGTTAAGGCTTGCAGGCAATAATTAGTAAAAGGAAGGTGTCCACATGACACAAGCAATCCACCCTCTAGTGAAAGGGTTGAATGAACAACAGAGAAATGCGGTCACCCATACCGAGGGGCCGCTTCTTATTATGGCCGGAGCGGGAAGTGGAAAAACGAGAGTACTTACTCACCGAATCGCTTATTTACTAGATGAGAGAGAGGTCTCTCCACGAAACGTTTTAGCTATTACATTTACAAACAAAGCAGCACGCGAAATGAAAGAGCGAGTCGAGTCATTAGTAGGCGTCGAAGCTGAAAAGATATGGATGTCTACGTTCCACTCCATGTGTGTGCGTATTCTTAGACGTGATATTGATCGCATCGGCTACGATCGTAACTTTTCTATTTTAGATTCAAGTGATCAGCAATCCGTCATCAAACAAGTGTTAAAAGAATTGAATCTCGATCCAAAAAAATGGGATCCCCGCGCGATGATCGGGGCGATCAGCAACGCTAAGAACGAACTTATTACACCGGAGCAATATGAGCGTGAGGCAAACAGTTTGCATGAAGAGCAAATTGCTCAGATTTATAAAGGATATCAAAAAAAGCTGCGCAAAAATCAGTCGCTGGATTTTGACGACTTAATTATGCAGACTTTAACGCTCTTTGACCGTTTGCCAGAAGTTTTAGAGTATTACCAGCGCCGCTTTCAATATATTCACGTGGACGAGTATCAAGATACGAACCATGCTCAGTATCAGCTCGTTAAGCATCTAGCCAGCCGTTACCAAAATCTATGTGTAGTAGGTGATTCTGACCAATCCATTTACCGTTGGAGAGGGGCAGATATTACGAACATCCTATCCTTTGAGAAAGACTATCCGAACGCAAGAACGATCTTGCTGGAGCAAAATTATCGGTCTACAGAACTCATCTTAAATGCTGCCAACAAAGTAATCGCCAATAACAGCGGACGAAAAGCTAAAAACCTATGGACGGATAATAGCGGCGGTACGAAAATTCAATACAAAGAAGCGGGTACAGAAAGGGAAGAAGCCTTTTATGTGACCGATCAGATTGAAGACCTTGTACGCAGCGGAAGTTTTCAGTATAAAGACGTAGCGATTTTATACCGTACAAATGCGCAATCTCGAACGATTGAAGAAACGTTTGTGAAGTCCGGTGTACCTTATCAAATGGTTGGAGGCACGAAGTTCTACGATCGTAAAGAGATTAAAGATTTACTTGCTTACTTAAGACTGATCGCAAATCCAAACGATGATTTAAGCTTCCAGCGTGTCGTAAATGAACCGAAACGAGGCGTAGGAAAAACAAGCCTGGATAAACTACAAGCATATGCAGCAGCCCAAGATATTTCGCTTTATGAAGCAGCCGCAGAAATCGATTTCGTCGGGGTAAGTGCCAAAGCGGCCAAGTCTGTGATGAACTTTTATCAAATGATCCGAAATTGGACCCAGCAGCAGGAATTTCTGTCAGCGACAGATATGGTCAACGAGGTTATTGAAGTGACAGGTTACGAGGAAATGCTGAAAAACGAGAAAAGTTTAGAAGCGCAGAGCCGTTTAGAAAACATTGAAGAATTCAAGTCAGTGACCAAAAACTTTGAAGATACTGCAGAAGATAAAACATTAATTGCGTTTTTAACGGACTTGGCGTTAATTGCTGATATCGATTCAATGAATGATGATCCAGCGAGTGACGACACGGTTACGTTAATGACCTTGCACTCAGCAAAAGGTCTAGAGTTTCCAGTGGTATTTTTAATAGGGATGGAAGAAAATGTATTCCCGCATACCCGTTCGTTAATGGATGACGATGAAATGGAAGAGGAAAGGCGTCTGGCATATGTAGGTATTACAAGAGCCGAGCGTCAGCTGTACCTTACGCATGCAAAAATGCGTACGTTATACGGGCGCACCAATATGAATCCGATCAGCCGGTTTATCCATGAGATTCCCCAAGATTTATTAGAAGGAAAAGAAGAGAAAGAATCGCTGCCATTCTTCAACCAAAAGCGTGAACCAGGGGCAGCAGCATCTGCAAAACCAGCGCCGAAAAAACGCGCTGTTAAGAAAGAAAAAACGACGTCAGGCGGGGAGAAGGTTTCCTGGCAGCCTGGGGATAAAGCTTCTCATAAAAAATGGGGAGAAGGAACGGTGGTTAAAGTTCAAGGTGAAGGCGAAGATATGGAGCTGGATATCGCCTTCCCAGCGCCAACAGGAATCAAACGATTAATTGCCAGGTTTGCACCGATTACGAAAGTGTAAGGACGTGAGTAGGAAATGAACCGACAGGAAGCACAGCAACGACTAGAATCGTTACGAAATGAAATTCATCAATACAATTATGAATATCATACACTTGACGCCCCTAGTGTATCGGATTATGAATACGATAAAAAAATGCGTGAACTGCTTGATCTAGAATCTAAGTTTCCTGATTTAGTAACAGCAGATTCTCCATCCCAGCGTGTTGGAGCCGAGCCTCTAAGTGCTTTTCAAAAAGTACGCCATAATGTAGCTATGCTTAGCTTAGGCAACGCGTTTGATGAGCAGGAATTGCGTGACTTTGACCGGCGAGTACGTGAAGGAACAGGAGAAGAAGTCACATATGTTTGTGAGCTCAAAATTGACGGACTTGCCGTTTCTTTAACCTATGAAGATGGTGTCCTGGTTCGTGGTGCTACGAGAGGGGATGGAACGGTCGGAGAAGACATCACCGTGAACTTACGTACGATTCGTACCATTCCGCTCCGTCTTCACTCCCCAGAAACAGTAGAAGTGCGCGGGGAAGCTTTTATGCCGAAGAATTCTTTTCTGAAAATGAACGAAGCTCGCGAAGAAAAAGGTGAAGAGCCATTTGCGAATCCACGAAACGCAGCGGCAGGTTCGTTAAGACAGCTCGATCCTAAAGTGGCTGCTAAGCGTAACTTGGATATTTTTCTATACGGAGTCGGTGAATGGCAAGGAGAATCCTCCAACTCACATAGTCAACGTTTAGAACGGATGAAGGAACTAGGGTTAAAAACAAACCCCGAATGGAAGAAGTGTCAATCCATTGATGAGGTAATAGAGTATGTAAATGGCTGGGTTGAACGACGACCTGACTTAGACTATGAGATCGACGGAATTGTTATAAAAGTGGATCGCCTTGATCAGCAGGAGGCACTCGGCTTTACAGCAAAAAGTCCACGCTGGGCTACAGCGTATAAATTCCCGGCTGAAGAAGCTGTGACTAAATTAAACGATATCGAGTTAAGTGTGGGACGAACAGGTGTTGTTACACCAACGGCTATATTAGAACCTGTGAAAGTTGCTGGGACGACGGTGCAACGAGCTTCCCTGCACAACGAAGATTTAATCCGAGAACGCGACATTCGTATTGGGGACACTGTAGTGATTAAAAAAGCAGGAGATATCATTCCTGAAGTCGTCCGAGTACTTATCGAGCAACGAAGCGGAGAAGAAGAGCCTTATGCGATGCCGGAACACTGTCCTGAGTGTGAGAGTACACTGGTTCGACTGGAAGAAGAAGTGGCCTTACGCTGCATTAATCCTAACTGCCAGGCCCAGCTGCGTGAAGGATTAATCCACTTCGTATCGCGTAACGCTATGGATATTGATGGACTTGGAGAGAAAGTAATTGCACAGCTATTCCAAGAAAATTTAATTGCTGCGATTGCGGATTTGTACAAGCTTCAACGAGAAGAACTTCTTCAACTCGAACGAATGGGTGAGAAGTCTGTTGAGAACTTATTAACCGCCATCGAAGCTTCGAAGGACAATTCTTTAGAAAAGCTGTTGTTTGGACTTGGCATTCGATACGTAGGAACGAAAGCTGCTCAAACGTTAGCGCAGGAATTTGAAACGATGGACGCCCTTAGCCAAACCGATGCGGAAACCCTAATGCTCGTACCAGAGATTGGAGAAAAAATGGCCGACTCGATCGCTCGCTATTTTGCAAAGCCGCAAGTTCTTGACCTTATAGAAGACTTAAAACGATTAGGCATTAACATGGAATATAAAGGACCGAAGAAAAGCGAAGGTCCAGAGGATTCACCTTTTAAAGGAAAAACCATAGTCCTTACTGGAAAAATGGAAAACTTTACACGCTCAGAAGCAAAAAATATCGTCCAGGAACTCGGTGGAAAAGTCACCGGAAGTATTAGTAAGAATACAGATTTGCTCATTGCCGGGGAAGATGCAGGTTCAAAATACGATAAAGCAGAGAAGCTTGGGGTAGAGATTTGGAACGAAGAAGAATTTGCGAATGCTTTAACATAATGGGGAGTGGAATAAATGAGGAAGCTACACGCCGTTTGGTTAGCTATGATCCTGATTGTCAGCGCGTGTACACCCGTATACGATAATACAGATGAGGTTGTTCGCGAAACGACGGACGAAGATAGTGATGAAAAAGCGATCATCCCAAACTACGATTTATCAGATGATTCGTATCGGATGATTTTAACAGAAGGCGAGTCGAAAATCTCGGCTGCCCGTGGAGTGACGACCAACCAAATGGGAAACCGTCTTGATATAGCTGAATTTGAAGGCGGCTTGCAGCGCCATTCCAAGGAATATTTCAGCACAGAAGATTATTATTTCCAGCCGGGTCAATTTCTTGATGAGAGCACACTGTTAAGCTGGCTGGGAAGATACGAGGAGCCGGAAGATCCTGATAATCCGGAAGAAACAGGAAATGTTTACGGACTTAACCCAGAACTAGATGAAGATTCTGCCTCAGAAGAAGATTTCCGTGAGAACCCCCGCTACATTTCAAACATAGTGGAGCAAGACTACTTAGTTCGACAAGACGATGATGTCGTGGAAGTGGCAGGATTAACCATTGGAATATCCATGCGTTCGATTTATGACTTTCAAGCAGAAGGCCGCGAGTATTCAGAAAATATTTCAACGAGTGAATCGTTGTCACGAGGACAGGAATATGCGGATAAGATCTTAGAAAGGTTACGGGAACGAGAAGAGCTGCAGGACGTGCCTGTTATGTTTGCCATTTATGAAGAAGAGGAAGATAATGCTGAATCACCAGGTAACTTTTTAAGTAAAGGATATGCTGAAGGGTCTGACAATACGGTAGGCGGCTGGGCAGATATTGATGAAGAATATGTGCTCTTCCCATCGGATGAAGCAGAGGAAGAACATTTTGATGATGCCGAAGTTTTTTCGGATTTCCGATCAGAGGTTTCAGATTACTTCCCGAACTTTGTTGGTATGATAGCAAACGGTTTTTACGTCGATGATGAACTTCATGAAGTGAAAATAGACATCCCTATACAGTTTGACTCACATACAGAGGTCACTGGATTTACTCAATATGTATACAGCCTTGTTATGGAAATGTTTGAAGATCATTATGCTGTAGAAGTGAAAATCAATAGCATGGATCAGCAGGAAAGTTTAATTGTAAAAAAACCTGGGCAGGAAGAACCTTTCGTCCATATTTATGAATAGTTTAAGAAAGCCATGATGGTTTACATCCCGTCGTGGCTTTTTTTAAACCTTTCACGTTTAATTGAAATAATTTGAAGAAACAATAAACATACGATAAAATATTTTGTGGAAGCGCTTAACGTAATAATTTTCAAAAAATAAAGCGTCTAACCCTACAGAATGAGGAGGCGGTTTTACATGGTAGTACCTTACAAACATGAACCATTTACAGACTTTAGTGTGGAGGAAAATCGTAAAGCTCTAGAAGATGCAATTAAGCAGGTCGAAGGAGACTTAGGAAAGGAATATCCTTTAATTATTGGTGGAGAACGGATCATGACGGATGACAAAATAAAAGTGGTCAATCCGGCTAATAAAAAAGAAGTGATTGGATACGTAGCAAAAGCTAATCAAGATCTAGCTGAAAAAGCACACCAAATTGCAGATGATACCTTTAATTGGTGGCGCAAGACAAAAGCACAGTTTCGTGCCGACATTTTGTTCCGTGCAGCAGCCATTGTCCGCCGCCGCAAGCATGAGTTTACCGCTCATCTTGTAAAAGAAGGCGGAAAGCCATGGAAGGAAGCTGATGCAGATACAGCAGAAGCAATTGATTTCTTAGAATACTATGGTCGTCAAATGCTTGAAATCGATAAAGGGGTTGAAATTAACTCTCGTCCAATAGAGAATAACCGATTCCATTACATACCACTTGGCGTGGGCGTGGTTATTTCACCGTGGAACTTCTTATTCGCTATTATGTGTGGAACAACAGTAGCTTCCATGGTCTCAGGAAATACGGTTCTTCTTAAACCAGCCAGCACGACTCCAATCATTGCGTATAAAATGATGGAAGTTTTAGAGGAAGCAGGTCTTCCAGCTGGAGTGATTAACTATATTCCGGGAAGCGGAAAAGAAGTAGGCGACTACCTTGTCGATCATCCCCGTACTCGTTTCGTAAGTTTCACTGGTTCTCGAGAAGTAGGGACACGTATTTTTGAACGTGCAGCCAAGGTACACCCAGGACAGAAATGGCTAAAACGCACGATCATTGAAATGGGTGGAAAAGATACCATCGTTGTGGACAAAGATTCTGATTTAGAATTAGCAGCTGATGCGATTACTTATTCAGCCTTTGGTTTTTCAGGCCAAAAATGCTCCGCCTGTTCACGTGTTGTAGCTCATGAAGATGTTTATGATGAGCTGCTGGATAAAGTGGCAGCTAAAACGAAAGAAAGTGTATCCTATGGTGATCCAACGGCGCACGACACGTATATGGGGCCGGTTATTGATCAGGCAGCTTATGATAAAATTTTAAACTACATTGAAATTGGTAAACAGGAAGGCAAGCTTGTTACAGGAGGAAAAGGAAATGACAGTAAAGGCTGGTTTATTGAGCCGACTGTGTTTGCTGATTTAGCTCCAGACGCCCGTATTATGCAAGAAGAAATTTTCGGCCCTGTGGTCGGCTTTACGAAAGCGAAGACATTTGACGAAGCGATTGATATTGCGAACAATACGGAGTACGGCTTAACAGGCGCTGTCATTACAAACAATCGTCAAAATCAAGAAAAAGCACGTGAAGATTTCCACGTTGGAAATTTATACTTTAACCGCGGCTGTACAGCTGCCATTGTGGGATATCATCCTTTCGGCGGCTTCAATATGTCAGGAACCGATTCAAAAGCAGGAGGACCTGATTACTTGATTCACCATATGCAAGGAAAAACAACTTCCGAAATGTTGTAACTAACGATTAAGAGAGCTGCCTTTATGGCCGCTCTCTTTTTATGATAAAATATGGCCTCGTTGTTTTATATTTTTTGTTGATAAAATCGTAAAGTTTGAAGATAACTATACATAAGGAAGATGCAGCCTTTCGATTTAGGAAAAAAGCCCCTTTACAGAATAAATATAACTGCTGGATGAAATTTTTATTTATAAAATTTAATGAATAGATATCATCTATATCGTAAAAATTTATGCATATGACCTGATAATGTGTATAATTATACACAAAAACGTTAATATTATAATTTTTGCAATGTTCTAACAATTATATTATGATATAGTTGTACCTGTGTTTGGCTTTTTTCACTTCTGTGCCTGATTTGCAGGCATTCTGAATTATTTTAATATTGCATAGAAGTGTATAATACAAAAATTGGAGGTGACATCGTGTTTGAACTAGCTACCGCTGCAGGACAATATTCACTTTCAGGCGCATCATGGTTTTGGCTGTTTGTACCAATGCCAATTTTAATTATTCTATCATTAATCACACTATTTACCGGAAGGAGCGAATAAAAAAACATGGGTTCAGCAACTTTAATTACGTTTATCGTCTATCTCATTGGTATGTTGTTGATTGGTTTTGCCTCATACCGTATAACAAGCGATTTATCTGATTATGTATTAGGTGGTCGTCGATTAACTCCAGGAGTAGCCGCACTTAGTGCCGGAGCATCAGACATGAGTGGCTGGTTACTATTAGGTTTACCGGGTGCTATTTATGCTTCAGGTTTAGCAGAAGCATGGATCGGTGTAGGTTTAGCCATTGGTGCTTACTTAAACTGGCAGTTTGTAGCGCGTCGTCTTCGTGTATTTACCGAAGTCTTTCAGGATGCAATTACTGTTCCAGACTATTTGGAGAATCGTTTTCACGATCACTCTCATATCTTACGTGTCATTTCTGCACTTGTAATTTTAGTATTCTTTACTTTTTACACATCGTCCGGACTAGTAGCCGGCGCTACACTTTTTGAGGCATCGTTTGATTTATCTTACACTCAGGCTTTATGGATTGGTGCAATTGTAACCATTTCTTATACTTTCCTTGGCGGATTCTTAGCCGTTAGTTGGACGGACTTCGTACAAGGTATTTTAATGTTCTTAGCTTTAATCGCCGTTCCAATTGTGGCAGCCCAGGAGCTGGGTGGTTTTAGTGAAGCGATCAATGCAGTAGGTCAAATTGAACCAGGACACCTGCAAATGGTGCAAGGTGTAGGTGCACTAGCCATTATTTCTTCTCTGGCATGGGGACTTGGTTACTTTGGTCAGCCTCACATTGTCGTACGTTTTATGGCTTTGCGTTCACCTAACGACGTGCCAAAAGCACGCTTAATCGGGATTGGGTGGATGGTTATCGGTCTTTACGGTGCCATTTTCACAGGTTTATTTGGACTAGCTTACATGGCAACAAATGAAGTAGAGGGATTAGGCAGCTTTGGTGCTTCACTAGTAAATGAGGGCGGCGTTCAGATGCTCGATAACCCTGAAACGATCTTCATTGCGTTCTCTCAAATCTTGTTCCACCCTATTATTGCAGGTATTTTGTTAGCTGCGATTCTATCCGCTATTATGAGTACAATTGACTCTCAATTGCTCGTATCATCTTCCGCTCTGGCAGAAGACTTTTACAAAGCGATTTTCCGTAAAAATGCTTCTGACCGTGAGCTTGTATGGGTTGGACGTATCGCTGTTGCAGGTATCGCACTTATCGCTCTCCTGCTTGCAGGTAATCCAGATAGTACAGTACTCGAGCTTGTTTCCTATGCTTGGGCAGGATTTGGTGCAGCATTCGGTCCTATCATTGTGCTGTCCCTATTCTGGAAAAACATTACACGTAACGGCGCGCTGGCTGGTATTATCGTTGGAGCGATCACCGTTATCCTTTGGGCTAACTTAAGCGGCGGTATTTTCGACCTTTATGAGCTGCTGCCAGGCTTTATCTTAAGTGGTATTGCTGCGATCTTAGTAAGTTTAGCAGGTACACCACCTAAAGAAGTTATTGCAGAATTTGAAGAAGCAGTTCGTAAATAATAGAACAGAAGGAGATCTCCAGCTCATCGCTGGAGATCTTTTTTTGCTATGATAATAAAGAACATTGCCGGTACCTGGTACCAAAAAGAGGAGGAAAGCCATGATTGTAAAAGAAAGAAGAAAGCCGGACCAGATGCTAGCACTCGAAGCACTGCAGAGAAGGGCGAATTTGAGAAGAGATGAAATTGAAAAAGACCTTTTACTGGCGAGAGCAGGGTTCCGTGGAGAAGAAGCCCTGAATTATCACCTCCAGCAAATACCTCCTCATTCTCATATCCTCCATGATATCCGGTTCGCCGTTGATGAACTTTTCGTACAGCTGGACACCCTGCTCCTAGCAGACAATTTTATAACGATCATCGAAGTGAAGAATTTTACCGGCACTTTAACCTTTGATGAAGAGCGGCATCAGATGATTCGCACGCTCGATGGAAAAGAAGAAGCATTTCTCGACCCTTTGCTGCAAGTGAGAAGGCAAAAAAATTATTTGCGAAAATGGCTCAACGCACATCAATACACTGAACTCCCCATTGAAACCCTCATCGTCATAAGTAAACCCTCTACTATTATTCATACTTCCAACCCCTCCGTCATCCACAGCGCCTATCTTCCTTTTAAAATAAATGAGCTGGAAAGTAAGTATGCGCAGCGAGTGCTAGGGCAAAATGAGTTACTACGTATGGGTGAAGAGCTGAAACAGGCTCACGTACCACGCAAAATTGATTTGCTTCAAAAGTATAAAATAAAGAAAGAAGAACTGCGGGTGGGCGTGCATTGCTCAAGCTGCAGCACTCTGCCTATGTTGAGGGGGTACGGTAAGTGGAAGTGTACTTACTGTGGATATGTTTCGGCGGATGCCCACATAGAGAGCTTGCGGGATTACCGGCTGCTGGTGGAGGAGAGTATTACAAATCGAGAGTTGCGCTGGTTCTTACAAATTGACTCTGAAAGAATAGCAAGGAGCATTATCCAATCGTTGAATCCAGTGGGAAAAACGAAAGGAAGGAGATACAGGCTGGACTTTTTGTAAATGTCAGAATTAATTCATATAATGTCAGAAAAAACGCTAATAATGTCAGAAAAACCAGCCCAAATATCAGGAAAAACGCTCCAAATGTCAGAAAAAACATCTCAAATGTCAGAATCCCTGCGCCCGATTGGCTCAACTAACATTCAGGAAAAACCCCCTGAATGAAGTTTCGCTTTATGTTATGATAGGAAGGGTGTAAAGCTGTACGTTGCGTATGAAAATAGATTTTTGGTATGATCATATATTATGTGAGATCGAATGGAGGTAATGACATGTCCCGAATTAGTAAAGAAGAAGTGAAACACGTGGCTCACTTGGCCCGTCTTTCTATTAAGGAAGAAGAAGCTGATCTTTTCACGAAGCAGCTTGACGATATCATTACGTACGCTGAGCAATTGAATGAACTGGATACTGAAGGCGTAGAGCCGACGACACACGTTCTTGATTTGCAGAATGTCATGCGTAAAGATGAACCGAAGAAATGGATTGAAAAAGAAGATGCATTAAAAAACGCACCAGATCATCAGGATGGACAATTCAAAGTCCCATCCATTTTGGAATAGGGAGGGTATTTCATGTCTTTGTTTGAACATTCTTTACGTGAGTTGAAAGATAAGCTACATAGTAAAGAAATTACTGTAACGGATTTAGTCAATGAATCGTACAATCGAATTGAGGAAGTGGACGATCAAGTCAAAGCCTTCCTTACATTAAATAAAGAAGCTGCCCTAAAACAAGCAGCTGAACTAGATGAAACGCGCGGCGATGATGCGGCTAAGCTTTTTGGTCTGCCAATTGGTGTTAAGGATAACATCGTTACTAAAGGCTTGCGTACCACGGCAGCCAGCCAGTTTCTTGATAACTTCGAGGATCCGCTTTACAATGCGACCGTTGTGAATAAGCTGAACGAAGCGAAATCTGTAACCATCGGTAAGCTGAATATGGACGAGTTTGCCATGGGTTCTTCCAATGAAAACTCCAGCTACTATACGACACGTAACCCATGGAATACTGATTACGT
The DNA here is from genome assembly GCF_014636475.1 of Halobacillus andaensis. Classification (GTDB taxonomy): domain Bacteria; phylum Bacillota; class Bacilli; order Bacillales; family Halobacillaceae; genus Halobacillus_A; species Halobacillus_A andaensis. Next base: position 410,359 of record NZ_BMEL01000003.1, on the reverse strand, counting down.
CCCGGGCGGATCCAGCGGTGGATCAGCTGCTTCTGTAGCTGCCGGCGAAGTACCATTTTCACTTGGTTCTGATACAGGTGGTTCCATCCGCCAGCCAGCGGCATTCTGCGGCGTTGTCGGCCTAAAACCTACCTACGGCCGTGTTTCCCGTTTTGGTTTAATTGCATTCGCATCTTCCTTAGACCAAATCGGACCGATTACCCGCTCTGTTGAAGACAACGCGTACCTGCTAGAAACCATCGCAGGCTATGACAATATGGACTCCACTTCCGCGAACGTTGAGGTCCCAAGCTATACAGACGCTCTTACAGGTGATGTAAAAGGGTTGAAAATTGCCGTACCTAAAGAGTATCTCGGCGAAGGTGTAGCACCTGAAGTGAAAGAGGCCGTTCAAGCCGCACTTAAAAAGTATGAAGAGCTTGGAGCGACTTGGGACGAAGTATCCCTGCCTCACTCTAAATACGCCGTAGCGACATACTACCTGATCTCTTCTTCAGAAGCGTCCGCTAACCTTGCCCGCTTTGATGGTGTACGATACGGACAGCGCACGGAGAATGCGGAAACGATGCTTGATATGTTCAAGCGTTCCCGTTCTGAAGGCTTTGGAGACGAAGTGAAGCGACGTATCATGCTTGGAACCTTTGCACTTAGCTCTGGTTACTACGATGCGTATTACAAAAAAGCCCAGCAAGTTCGTACATTAATTAAGAACGACTTCGAAAAAGTTCTTGAAGACTATGACGTCATTGTAGGGCCGACCACGCCTACCCCAGCGTTTAAAGTTGGAGAGATCATTGATGATCCACTAACGATGTATGCGAACGATATCTTAACCATTCCAGTCAACTTAGCTGGTGTGCCAGGAATCTCTGTTCCTTGTGGCTTCTCATCTGATGGATTACCAATCGGCCTGCAAATTATCGGCCGACACTTTGATGAGAGCAGCGTTTATCGTGCTGCTCATGCTTATGAACAGGCGACAGACTTCCATAAACAACGTCCGTCCCTTGGAGGTGCGCGCTAATGAATTTTGAAACAGTGATTGGACTTGAGGTCCACGTTGAATTAAAAACAGCATCTAAAATTTTCAGTCCTTCTCCAAACATGTTTGGGGATTCACCGAATACAAACGTTAACCCGATCGACCTTGGGTACCCGGGAGTTCTTCCTGTTCTGAACGAAGAAGCCGTAAATTACGCAATGAAGGCCGCTATGGCGCTGAATTGTGAGATTGCAACGGACACGAAGTTCGACCGTAAGAACTATTTCTATCCGGACAACCCGAAGGCGTACCAGATTTCTCAGTTTGATCAGCCGATTGGGGAAAATGGCTACATTGATATTGAAGTCGATGGGGTGAAGAAGCGCATCGGTATTACTCGTCTGCACATGGAGGAGGATGCTGGTAAGCTGACGCACAGTGACGATGGCTATTCTCTTGTTGACTTTAACCGTCAAGGTACGCCGTTGGTAGAAATTGTGTCCGAGCCAGACATTCGTTCACCGAAAGAAGCATATGCTTATTTAGAAGCGCTGAAAAATATTATTCAATATACAGGCGTTTCTGATTGTAAGATGGAAGAAGGATCACTGCGTTGTGACGCGAACCTTTCCATCCGTCCAATCGGCCAAGAAGAATTTGGGACAAAGACCGAACTTAAAAACTTAAACTCGTTCTCTTTTGTCCAAAAAGGGTTAGAGTTTGAAGAGAAGCGTCAGGAAAAAGTTCTTCTATCCGGAGGAGAAATTCTTCAGGAAACGCGCCGTTACGATGAGCAAACGAAGGAAACGATCTTAATGCGTGTGAAGGAAGGATCAGATGACTACCGTTACTTCCCAGAACCTGACCTTGTGCCTCTTCACATCGATGAAGCTTGGAAAGACCGTATCTTCAGCCAAATTCCTGAGCTTCCGGATGCTCGTAAGAAACGTTACATTGAAGAGTTGAAGCTGCCAGCGTATGATGCTGAGGTTCTAACAAATAATAAAGAAATGTCCGATTTCTTTGAAGAAACGATTGAAGCCGGCGGCGACATCAAACAGGCTTCGAACTGGCTGATGGGTGAAGTTTCTGCTTATATGAACAAGCATGCTAAAGAGTTTAGCGACCTTGCCTTAACACCTGAAGGACTAGCGAAGCTGACGAAGCTAATTGAAGATGGAACGATTTCATCTAAAATCGCGAAGAAGGTCTTCGGGGATCTCGTTGAAAAAGGCGGCGATCCAGAGAAAATCGTGAAAGACAAAGGCCTTGTTCAAATATCTGACGAAGGTCAGCTGCGCGAAATTATTACAGGCATTCTTGATAACAACCAGCAGTCCATTGAAGATTATAAAAATGGTAAGGATAAGGCGCTTGGTTTCCTTGTAGGTCAAGTGATGAAGGAAACGAAAGGGCAAGCCAATCCGCCAATGGTAAATAAGATTATTTTAGAAGAAATGGATAAACGCTAAATAAAGTACGGCGAGGGTACGGCCCTCTCCGTCCACAATGAGAGCACGCACTCACCGTGCGTGCTTTTCATATGGAATACAAAAATGTTTTCAAATGACGCAAAAAGAGCTATGATGTTATTTGAGCATGATGGATGAGGGGGTCATACTATGCAACGTGCCCGTATTATTTATAATCCGACCTCTGGAAGAGAGATTATAAGGAAAGTTCTTCCCGATATTTTGCAGCGCTTTGAACAAGCTGGCTATGAGACATCAGCTCATGCTACGACTTGTGCAGGCGACGCGACAGAAGCGGCTAAATTAGCTGTGGAGAGAAAATTTGATGTCGTTGTGGCTGCAGGCGGAGATGGAACAATTAATGAAGTAATTAATGGAATAGCGGAGCAGGAGTTTAGACCGAAGCTAGGCATTATTCCCGTGGGAACAACGAATGACTTTGCGCGCGCTCTTTGCGTTCCGCGAAATATTCATAAAGCCGTAGATGTCATTTTAGAAGATTATTCAACGCCCCTTGATATTGGACGCGTGAATGACCATTACTTTATGAACATTGCCGGCGGCGGTAAAATCACCGAAATTTCATATGAAGTGCCTAGCAAACTGAAAACGATGATTGGACAGCTCGCCTATTATTTAAAAGGCATTGAAATGCTTCCTTCCTTAAGGCCGACTTATGTTGAAATGGAATATGATGGACGAATATTTGAAGGTGAGGTCATGCTGTTTCTCGTCTCTAATACGAATTCCGTAGGCGGACTAGAGAAGCTGGCACCTGGAGCAAAAATGGATGACGGTGTTTTTGATTTAATGATCATTGAAAAAATGAACATTGCCGAGTTTGTTCGTTTAGCTACCCTAGCCATTCAAGGAAACCATTTGAATCACCCAAAATTCATTCATACGACAGCGAGCCGTGTGAAGGTTCATACTGAGGAAAAAATGCAGTTAAACATTGATGGAGAGTTTGGCGGGTTACTCCCTGGAGAGTTCGTCAATCTATATCGCCACATGGAATTTTTCGTTCCAGAGGATAAATTTTCATCAAAGCCAGAAGATAATTGTTAACCGTAAACGCTGCCGTTCTAGTGACGGTAGCGTTTTTTGTTATAATAGGAACTACCCAGCTACGAAATGAAAAGGACGGATAATGAATGGCAAAACCAAAGCCGCCTGTACAAAAAAACCAAACGATCGAATTAACTTTTGAAGATCTTACCCATGAAGGAAATGGCGTCGGCAAAGTGGATGGTTATCCTTTGTTCGTACCGTATGGCTTGCCTGGAGAGAAGGCACAAGTCAAAGTTGTGAAAGTGAAAAAGAATTTCGGCTTCGGTAAATTGCTGGAAGTGGAAGAGTCCAGCAACGAACGAGTGGAGCCGCCTTGTGACGTATATTACCAGTGTGGAGGCTGTCAGCTGCAGCATATGAGCTACAGTATGCAGCTTGAGATGAAGCGCAATCAAGTGAAAAACGCGATGAAGAAAGTCGCACACCTGGATCACGTTCCCGTTCATGAAACGGTCGGTATGGCCGATCCTTGGCGCTACCGTAACAAAGTCCAAATTCCCGTCGGGCAAAAAGAAGACGGCCAGCTGATGACAGGCTTTTATCAGAAGCGGAGCCACAACATCATTGATATGGATACATGTTTAATTCAAGACGAAATGAACGACCGCATGGTGGAAACGGTCCGCCGCATCGCGAGCCGACTTGGAATTGATGCGTATGATGAAGAAAACCATCGCGGCGTGCTGCGTCATATTATGGTACGCACCGGACAAACGACGAAGGACATTATGGTCGTCCTCGTCACTCGCACAAAAAAACTTCCTCACCACGAGAAGCTCATCGATGAAATTCGTGACGCTTTCCCGAATGTGAAGTCGATCGTTCATAACATAAATAGCGGTCGCACCAATGTCATTTTAGGAAAAGAAACGAAAGTGCTGTGGGGCGATGAATACATTTACGACACCATCGGCGACGTAAAGTTTATGATCTCGCCAAAGTCTTTTTACCAGGTCAATCCGACCCAGACGAAAAAGCTTTACGACCAGGCACTAGAATATGCCGACCTGCGTGGCGGAGAAACCGTCATCGACGCTTACTGCGGTATTGGCACGATTTCGTTATTCTTAGCTCAAAAAGCGAAGAAGGTGTACGGCGTAGAAGTGGTACCTGAAGCTGTAACCGATGCAAAGAAGAATGCCCGCTTAAATAAAATGGACAACGCCGAATTCTACGTCGGACAAGCCGAAGAAATTATGCCATGGTGGCGCAGCCAGGGCCTGCAGCCGGATGTGATTGTCGTTGACCCGCCAAGAAAAGGTTGCGATGAGGAACTGTTGAAGGCGATGCTGGATATGGGGCCGGAACGTATCGTGTACGTCTCCTGTAATCCATCAACACTTGCGCGTGACTTGCGTGTTCTTGAGGATGGAGGATATGAGACAAAAGAAGTTCAGCCAGTTGATATGTTTCCGCAGACGAATCATGTAGAGTGTGTGGCGTGGTTAAAAAGAAAGTAGTAAATTACGCGACGTTTTTTAATTTTCCCATCACAAAATAAAAAAACACCTTACCCGATGCCTCAGAAGCGAACAATCCGCTTCAAGCATCCAGGTAAGGTGTTTTTCATTATGCGTTATACATCATCAAGTCTCTGTTCGTTTTAAGATCAAAACGATCCGCGTTCATCACTTTAACCCATGCATTCACGAAGTCACGCACAAATTTTTCCTTATTATCATCCTGTGCATATACTTCGGCAAGAGCACGCAGGACAGAGTTTGAACCGAATACGAGGTCTACACGTGTAGCTGTGCGCACGAGCTCACCTGTTTGGCGGTCGCGTCCTTCGTAAAGGTTGTATTCTGACGGCTTCCATTCAATGCCCATGTCAAGCAGGTTGACAAAGAAGTCGTTCGTAAGTGTGCCGACACGGTCTGTGAATACGCCGTGGTTTGTGCCTTTATAGTTTGTCCCAAGTACACGCATCCCGCCGATCAGTGCCGTCATTTCCGGCGCAGAGAGGCCAAGCAGCTGAGCTTTGTCTACTAACAATTCCTCTGGGCTCAGTGTGTAGGCCTTCTTCTCATAGTTTCGGAAACCATCTGCCATCGGCTCTAATACTTCAAAGCTTTCAACATCTGTCTCTTCTTGAGTCGCATCGCCGCGTCCTGGAGCGAATGGAACGATGATGTCAACACCTGCATCTTTTGCAGCTTTTTCTACACCTGCACTTCCGCCGAGGACAATTAAATCAGCGATGCTGACTTTCTTATCGAGATTGCTTTGGATGTCTTCGTAGACAGCAAGTACTTTTTCAAGCTTCTCTGGCTCGTTCACTTCCCAGTTCTTCTGAGGGGCAAGGCGAATGCGGGCGCCATTCGCACCACCACGCATATCGGAGCCGCGGTACGTACTGGCAGAAGCCCATGCTGTTGAAACGAGTTCGCTGACAGACAATCCTGTATTAAGAATCTTCGCTTTCAGCTCTTTAATTTCAGCGTCTGACAATTCATAGTCAACTTCTGGGATCGGATCCTGCCAGATGAGATCTTCTTCTGGAACTTCAGGACCGAGGTATCTTGATTTAGGCCCCATGTCACGGTGAAGAAGCTTAAACCATGCACGCGCGAAGGCATCTGCGAATTCATCCGGGTTTTGATGGTAGCGGCGTGAAATTTTTTCATAATCTGGGTCCATACGTAACGCCATATCGGCTGTTGTCATAAACGTAGGAACGCGGACAGAAGGATCTTCTGCATCTGGTGCTAAATCTTCTTCTTTAGGGTTTACCGGAGCCCACTGATTGGCACCTGCAGCGCTCTTTGTAAGCTCCCATTCGTAGCCGAATAATAAATCATAGTACCCGTTATCCCATACGGTCGGATTCGCTGTCCATGCACCATCTACACCACTCGTGATCGTGTCACGGCCTTTACCGCTTCCGTGCGTGCTGTTCCAGCCTAAGCCTTGTTCTTCAATATCAGCTGCTTCTGGTGCCGCGCCAACCTTATCAGGATCACCGGCACCGTGAGCTTTACCGAATGTGTGACCGCCGGCGATCAAGGCAACGGTTTCTTCATCGTTCATTCCCATGCGGGCAAATGTTTCACGGATGTCCTGTGCACTTGCCAGTGGATCAGGATTTCCGTTTGGACCTTCAGGGTTTACATAGATGAGACCCATCTGGACGGCAGCAAGCGGACTTTCCAGCTCGCGGTCGCCTGAGTAACGGTTGTCCTCAAGCCACTCTTTTTCAGTTCCCCAATAGACATCTTCTTCTGGGTGCCAAACGTCTTCACGTCCTCCGGCAAAACCGAATGTCTTCAAGCCCATGGATTCAAGCGCAACATTCCCAGTCAGTACAAGCAAGTCAGCCCAGGAAATCTTGTTTCCGTACTTTTGCTTGATCGGCCATAGCAGACGGCGCGCTTTATCAAGGTTCGCATTGTCCGGCCAGCTGTTCAGTGGTGCGAAACGCTGTGTACCAGTGGCACCGCCCCCGCGGCCATCGCCTGTACGATACGTACCGGCTGCGTGCCAGGACATACGGATAAATAGTGGGCCATAGTGTCCATAGTCAGCAGGCCACCAGTCCTGACTCGTTGTCATTAACTCATGAAGATCCTGCTTCAGTTCGTAATAGTCCAGCTTTTTAAATTCTTCTTCATAATTGAAGTCTTCACCCATTGGGTTCGTCTTCTTGTCATGTTGATGTAAAATGTGCAGATTCAGCTGGTTTGGCCACCAGTCTTTATTGGTTGTACCAACCTTAGAGGTCGTGATCGCATTTTCTTCCTCCGTTTTTCCGTGTGATACGGGGCACTTTCCGGCCTGGCTTTCATGCATTTCATTCTTGTCCATGTTTCATTCCCCTTTCTTTATGTGAAAAATAAAATAATAATCGCTCTCAGATTATAATTATAATAAATAAGCAATTAAATTGAAAGCGAGATACTCAGTTTCTTGAAATTATTTTCAATTAGGCAGTAGAGAAAATGATAGATTTGCATGAACTTCTAAGAGGTGTGAAAGTTATTGTGGCAGAAATTATGGGTGTCTATCTATTAGTTTAACAAAATTACTGAATTTATAGTATATTTTATCGGTTTTAAAGAATGGTTTCCGAATTTCTGGAGGATGAGGGGCTGCGGATAACTTTGTGAAAGGGGAGAGTTTTTATAAAATATACTAGTTTTATTAGGTTAAAACGGTGAGGGTGAGGATGGAGGATAAGAAACGTTACTACTTTATTAATGCTTAATGAAAAAGGGTAAATAATAATGGAAGCAAACCAAAAATGGGTTTCATTACCTAAAGATATTGGAAGTAAACTTATTAATAACGTTTATTGATCAAATTGCAGCGGTGTATCCACTATCAAAGAATTTGTAATCACTCATCCGGTATCATTCTGGGAGGTAAGTGCAAAAGATGTGAGGGGAGAGTAGCCAGAGTTGTAGAGTTAGATGAGTGAGGAACTTGACCTTCCCTGTTAGTCAGCAATGAGGTAGGTATAGTTGTAATCAACTACAAAGTGGCTGGGACATAAATAAAACCGTGATGTCAAAATGAGAATATTAGTATAAAGTCAGATCATTAGCGTAGTCAAAATACGCAGACTCCTGTGGGAACAGCGCGAGCCGAAGATCCCGCAGGAAAGCGAAGTATTTTGACGGAGCGAGGTGTAAATTCGCTTTAACATAAATAATCCGAACTGATTTCTAGAAAATCGTTCGGATTATTTTATGATTTATTCAGTTTTGTCCCAGCCTGTTCTGCTTCATCAAAAATCATTCACCGAACGCTTCAGGCAGCATCTTAAACCCATCAATTTCAGCGTCTTCTTCAATTTCAATCATTATACAGCGTTTCCCTTTATAATTAACCTGTCTTACATATTCCAGGTCCTGTGGACTGATCGATATATTGGCAATCTTTGTATTAATTTTGATAGACTTTGATTTGTACTTCGGTACGATGCTGCTTGCTTTCAGCTCATACCCTTCGTCATCGGTCACTCTTTGAAAGGCCGTTTTAATTTTTTCTGACTCTACTTTTTCACCGCTTTGTGTCAGAACACGTTCTACGTCTTTATAATCCAGCTTCGGTGCTTCTTCTTCTTCATTTTCTTCAACGACACGATTGATTTCTCCATAGACGTTGGCGAGGGTGGAGGGATTGAGCTGGTCCCCTACGACATCCTTAATGACTTCCTCGAATACCGCTTTGTCTTCCTTCGCGGTCATGATCTCTTCTCCGTTTAATACCTCTTCGATAAACCGATAATCAGGCTCGTTGGCTTTCCCTGCCGCATATAACACATGGTTTACGTCTGAAGCTCCATCGGTGATCGTAGGAAAAAGAAATCCAGACATTGGGTTTTTTAAATCAATAATTGGATCCACTTCAATCTTGTATTTAAATTCTTTTTCCACATAGTCGAACTGTATTTCTTTTTTGGGCTCTTCCGTTTTGTTGATGCTGCAAAGAATAAAGGGATTGGAGTAAACGGCATCCCGTTCACTTTCCTCCGCTTCATCATTGCGGCTTTTCATAGGTTTCAAGTATTCAGCACGAATGAACGTGATAACAACATCCTTTTCGTATGGATGGTCTTTAATCATTTTCTCTGTCATCTGCAGCATCTGTTCCTTCCAATCCTCGACCTCACTGCTTAATAACCCTTTATGTAAAATAAATTGACTGCTGTTCTCGGCGTCACGCTGAAATTTCAGTTCAAATAATTTTTCATCCAGCTGGCCGGACAGTACTTTTTTAAAGTTATTCATGAACAGTTCCTGTTGATCGGTGTCCAGCATTTCGAACGGCTGGCTCTGGTGATGATAAATGTCTGTTGTTTCCTTCATGATATATACGTTAAAGATGTCAGTGATCTTCAGTAAGTCATTATCCACTTTAAGTTGTCTGCGGATGCCGGCTATGTCTTTTTTATCCATTAATTGTCCACTCCTAAAATTCCTGGTTGCTCCCTAAATTAGAGATGTGTTTATTTTATCATATGCTCTATAAAACACCTTTTTATTTATGTGAATTTAAGATTTCTTAGATAGGGACTATTGATGAAAAATTTTATAGATGTTAGGGTCAAATGTGTCAATTAAATAACAAAAATATTACATACGCGAAAGTAGAAGTTTAAGGAGGATAACATGTTAAAACCTAGCTGGATTTTTGTAGCTGCAAGCCTAATTGCTGTCGTTGGAATTGTATTTTGTTTTAAAAAATTTATGAATGACATTCAAAGGAAAATGGATAATAAGACACCGATAAGAGCGGAGGCCATGCAAAAAGAGAACAGCCGCTTTTTCATAAGTGTAGCCATTGTTGAAATTATTCCGGTGATCTTAATTGTGATTGGATTTTTAATGATTGATTCTTTATCTGAGGCTTTGTCAGGGACAGAAGCGGCTTTGCCCCTCCTAATCATTGCGGCTATATTTCTCTTTGGTGTGATTAATATGGTCTTAACCAACAAAGAAACGCTGACCGTTGGAACGGGGCAGAATGAGGAAAAGCAGGCGATTACAACCTTTACCTTTATTGGAATCGCGCTGACGTCAAGTATTCCGATCGTTTCAGTAATTGCTACATTTATGATGACAGCATAAAATCGTTTAAAGCAAAATGATTAAGGAAGAGATAATATGAGGGAGAAACAGGTTGTACTGCCTCTGTTGCAAAGCTATGCAGATGGTAGGACAGGCAGAGAAGAAGTAGTATCGCGGGTAGAAAACGAAACGAGGATTTCTCTTAGACATATGGAGAGATATCGACGGATCTATCACTTGCTTAGCTGGTTTTACGAAGATGTGGATGAAGCGGAGCTTTACGTCTCACGGCAAGGAGTCATTCAAGTACTGTCTGCTTTTTTATCCCATTCTCTAAGTCTATCGGAAATAAAGTTATGGGTGTGGGACGTTAGTCGCTGGCAGATGTCAGGAAATGAAGATGAACAGAATTTATTAATCGAAATCATAGAAATGTTGGATCTTACTTGGCAGATTGCCCCTGAAAAGTTAAATAGAGAAAATTTAGAAATGATAGTCCAAACCTTAGTTAATATACGAAATCCCGTGTTAGGTCTACAAGTCATAATGAAATGGATGTAAATAAAGAACGGTTGGCCCCATAATCGGCACGTTGATACTGCTTGGTGCTTCTGAAGTATTGAAAGGCCAGTTTGGACATGTAGTGTACCGGTTGAGAAGGGGGAAGAAACGGTGGAGAAGCTGGAAAGGATCTATCTTTATTTTTTTATCATCTTGTTATCTGTTGGGTGGATCACAAACCCTTTACTGGAGGAGTTATTGAACTTGGAAATAGGGATCATGGGTTTTATGGGCGTGAGCACATATTTATTAGTTCATTATATTTATCGAAAAGGGAATGCAAAGTCGGGTTTTCATGCTGCAGGGGAGATGGGTGCCAGCTCAGTTCTGGCTATATTACTAGTCATTGGAGTGCTTTATTGGATATAGACTCATTGCTTTGCAACGCATTTCACCTTTTAAACGCCTGTTATGGTAAGGTAGAAGATGACTTCAGTGTAGTGAGGTAATTTAATTATGAGTAACGTAAAAAAAGTGCTCCTTCTTATTTCCGGCTGGCTGTCCTTAGCAATTGGGATCCTTGGCATCGTGCTGCCGTTAATTCCAACCACACCTTTATTGCTTTTAGCTGCCGCATGTTTTTTTCGCAGTTCGGACCGCATGTATTGGTGGCTGCTGGAGAATAAATATTTTGGTCACTATATTAAAGATTATCGCAAACACCGTGGGATCCCACTTAAAGCGAAAATTGTCGGGGTCACGGTTTTATGGGTTTCCATCCTGTATTCTGCGTTGTTTGTCGTTCCTTTATTTTTTGTGAAAATCCTGTTGATTGGTCTTGCCGCCTACTTTACTTGGTTTATTTTATCATTGAACACGATTCGATAAGGGATGATCGTTTGATCATGAGGAGCAGTCAAAATGGCTGCTCTTTTTGTATAGAAAAGAAATCGTTAATAAGTGAAATTCATCACATGATGCTCCTATTTTTAACGATAAACTAAGGGTATCTAGTAAAAAGGCGGTGGAATAATGAAATTACTTTTACCGAAACAACATGGAGCCTGGGCTATGCTGATTGTCCCCTTTCTTTTAGGAGGAGCGGCTGGTCAATTCACACTCCTACATATCCCGTTATTTGCTGGCTGGTTCTTTTTGTACCTTGCGACTCACCCTTTATTGCTTTATATGAAAGGGAGAAAGAAACAATTGCACACCAAATGGGGAATGGCTTATCTTTCTATTGCGGGTTTCTTCTTGCTGATTGTTCTCTTGTTTGAATGGAGGATGGCAGGTTTTGGAGTGGCGATGCTTCCTTTCTTCTTTATTAATATGTATTTTGCAAAGCAAAAGAAAGATCGTGCGTTTACGAATGATATCATAGCCATCTTCGTTTTTTGTATAGGAGGGCTCGCCAGCTACTATTTAGGCAGCCGCGTATTGGATCTTCAAGGTATGTTCGTCATGGGGTTGTGCTTTTTATTTTTCTTAGGGAGTACTTTCTTCATTAAATCGATGATTCGAGAAAAGAAAAACCGTAAGTTCCGTTGGTATTCCTGGGGATACCACGGGGGACTTCTTTTGCTTGCAAGTCTGGTATCTGGAGCTATGTGGGTCATACCATTTATACCGAGTGTTACGCGTGCCATCATGTTCTATGGGAAAAACTTGAAAGTGATGCAAATGGGGATCATTGAAGTCATAAACAGTGTATATTTTCTACTTTCGATCCTGGTGTTGATGACAACCACGGGATAATGAAGGTTACGAAGAAAGACAGAAAAACGCAAGAGTGGGTGCCCCTCACTCTTGCGTTATTTTCTGTTCTTCGATATGACGGCTCAGATCATTGAATTGTCCTACATAATAAATGAGTTCCCCCGCGTCATTCCGTACTTTACTTATGGTTAGCCATTCGAGATATGTTTCTCCGTTTTTTCTTTTGTTCCATATATTCCCTTCCCAATATCCTTGGTCGTTTAGTTGGTCCCAAAGGTTTTCGTAAAAAAGTGGTCCATGATGGCCTGAACGTAAAACGCTTGGCTTTTTCCCGATCACTTCTTCAGGTTCGTACCCAGTCACAGTCGTAAATGCTGGGTTAACCTTTTGAATGACTCCTTGTTTATCTGTAATCATCATGCCTTGGGCGGTACTATTTATAATTTTTGATTCTACTTGCAGTTTGTCTTGATAGAACATCCATAGCACAATAACGAGACTTGCAAGGGATACTTCGGACAAGGCCATAAAGCCTATAGAATAATGACCGGTTATACTGAACACAGTGGTTAATACAAGGGGAGGGAAGAATCCTCCGAGTCCGCCCATGGCGGCTACAAGTCCGTTAACAATACCTGCTTGTTTGGAAAAGTATAATGGGACCAGTTTGAATACCGTACCGTTTCCGATTCCTGCACAAAAGGCGACGGTTAATACACCAACTGTATACAGCTCAATGGTAGGGGAGAAGGATAGTAAGACCCCGGAAAACGTTAATCCGCTGAACACTCCGATAAGGATAATGAATGGATTGAAGCGGTCAGATAACCATCCGCCTACCGGGCGAAACAATGTAGATAAAGCGATAAAGCCAGCTGTTCTCAATCCAGCATCTACAGCCGTTAAGCCGAAATTGTTGGAAAGAAAATCAGGAAGATAAATCGTAAAAGCTACAAATGAGCCAAACGTTATAAAGTAGAAAAGACATAATGCCCATAGGGTTGTATTTTTATAAACCGCTGACAACTGCTGCTTAATTGGGATATTAATTCTTTTCTCTTTTTTGTCTCCGAACGCTAAATTCAGTATTCCGAAAAGGATCAGAAGAATTAAATAAACCCTTACCGTAGTTTCCCATCCTAACGTACTGGCGAGCACAGGAGCTGAGAAAGCCGTGATCGCTGTACCAATGTTGCCGGCCCCGTAAATCCCATTAACAAACCCGTGTTTTTCTGAAGGGTAGTATTTCGGTAAGGAGGTAACTCCAATAGAGAAAGTAGCACCACCAAGTCCTAGTATTAATCCTCCAATGATTAAGTCGATAAAAGAGGCAGCCATGCTAATGTAATACACAGGAAATAAAAGAATGAAGAAACTAATGGAGAACATAAGACGAGCTCCATATTTATTCGTATAATACCCTAGCGGCACCCTTAGTATGGAACCTAAAATCACGGGGACGGCTGTGACTAAGGCTGTTTGTTGATTGGTTAAGTCAATATCCTGTTTAATGCTAGGCATCAATGAAGAAATAAGAACCCAAACCATAAATCCGGCGATAAGACTCGATGTTTGTAAAGGCAGTTGAAGCTTTTCACGCTGCATCACTGATCACTCCTTTTATTCTTTTAAAAAAATAGTATCAGAGAGGCAGCGCTAACCATGTGATGAACGTCACATAGGCTTGGTCGATTTTAAGAATCTTCATAAGTGGTCAGGTGGCGCTCTAATTGAAAATAGGATTGCTTGGCGTTCTCTTGAAGTGAAAGATAAAGGTCCGCGCGAAAATTAGAATGCTTTTCAATTAAGCTTCGAATCATGTTGTGAGGAATAATTAGACAGCGACTTTCGACGAGAGGAATAATTGATAGATTTGCGCGATTAGTGGTAAAGGTTCTATCTAAAAATAAAGCTTCAGAGTGTACCGTTTTGTGAAAGAGTTTATGCTCCATGGCGGGAGTGGTATAAAATAAACGGAGTTCGCCCGTTAAAACAATGACCACACAATCTGGCTTAAGGATATTTTTTATATCTTGTGACGGGGGGAAGACGTGTATTTCAGCACAGGATGCAATAGCTTTTAGTGAGAGATTGGGTAACGAGGCGAATAAAGATAACCTTCTCATTTCTAATAGATCCGTTGATTTCAACATTACTTTCCCTCTCCTTGTTCTTAGCTTTGCTGCTATTGTAAAACATGGAAAGAAAAGGGGGTGTGATACTTTTCACACTTCAGCTCTTAATAAATGAGAAGGTGGAGTACGATCTTACTTAATCGATGGTGCAAATTTCGATGGGGCAGAGGTCACAGCCAATTTCTTCGCGCAGGTAATCGATGTCCTTAATTAGAATTTTTCCTTCACTGTCCATCTCTATTATGGATTTCTTTTTTAAGTCTCCGAGCATGCGGTTGATACTTTCGCGAGTAGAGGCACAAAACTTGGCAAGTTCGTGGTTCGTGAGGTGAATATTAATTAAGATTCCATCTTTCGTTTGTTGGCCATAACTATTAGAAATTCGAATGAGCGTAGAATAAAAAGCACCCTTTTTCCCGTTCATGATGAGATCTCTAATCTTTGACTGGTTAATTCTCAGTTGGTTAGTAATCCACTTCATAAGTTCAAACGTTAAGTTTGCGTTTTTTAAAAGTTCTTTTTCTAAATAATCTTTATTTACGACAAGGACTTCGCTATCTTCGAGGGCGATGGCACTTAACATATACTTGGCATCATCAGCAAAAAGTGTTAATTCTCCGATTAAATCATCTTTTTTCGATATCCTCATGTTTAATTCTCTTCCATCAACCGTCAGCTTACTAATCTGAATAAGTCCTGAATTTACAAGATAAAGGTCGAAAGCTTCTTGTCCTTCTTGGAAAAGGAATTCCCCTTTTCTCACTTTTTTTATTGTACTAATGGACTTTAATAAAGTAGACATATCATCAGACATCATTTCTATATCGCGCTTACGCTGAGATCCTATAGTCATACTTACCTCCTGTAGGTTAAATGTGAGAATCAGTGCATAATATTTATTTCAAATACATCTTTACCGTATCACCATCTATTACCATTTACAACCGTTCACTAAGGAAATTTATGTGAAATAATTTTAAATATGCTGGGCTGGATAAGAGGTAATAAATAGAAACAAAAAAGCAGGGACTCCAATTATGGAGTCCCTCAGTTTGTGGAGAAACCATTGTTTTTCCGCAAGCTTTTTTTGCCGCCAGGAGCGAAGGCCCCTTCCCTTTCCGCGGACGAGCGCCCGAGCTTCCTCGCGAAACCCACGCTCGGCGATCTCGGCACACTCGTTCTTCCGCAGGAGTGGAAGGGGCCTCGCTCCTTGGAATTTCTTTAAGACAGACAAAGACTCTCCTTCCCCTCGCTCCCCCTTGCTAGACGGGAGAGAATCTTTTTCATGTTATGGCAGGCAGCCATCCACCAGCACCTGTTCCTTCATTTTCTCTTTTCCACGTAAACGACAAAAGCGCAGCCCATGCAGTTCTTTTGAATCTGCAAAGCTACGCTCAACCTTATCTTTTTTTAACAAATAAGCGCGGTGAAAAATGAAAGAAATAAGAAAAAAAACAGGGACTACCTAATTGGAGTCCCTGTTTTTTATCAATCATCTGAATTATAATCTTCAATCTGCTTCTGAATTCTGCGATGGCGTTTCCGTTCTTCTTCACGCCTGGCTTCTCTATAGTCTTCACGTATCGATTTCAATAACGACAAACAACTAATGAACAGGACAATGGAAAACGGTAAGGCTCCAATGAGTGAGGCAGTCTGCAGCCCTTCTAGGCCGGCACTTAAAATTAAGATAATGGCTAGTGAAGCAATCAGCGTACCCCAAACGATTTTCACGACAACGGATGGATTTGTATCTCCATTTGAACTCATCATTCCTAGTACGAATGTAGCTGAGTCAGCGGAGGTTACTAAGAATGTGAACAGCAGACAGATAGAAAGGACGGATAAGATCGTTCCTAAAGGCAGGTTCTCCAGCATACTGAAGAGGGCGGTCGCTTCATCCTCTGCCACTGCTCCTGCTATGTCTGTACCTTGGAAGAGGTCCAAGTTGATAGCTGTTCCTCCAAAGATCCCAATCCAGATAAGCCCAATAAAAGGCGGAGCTACCATAACACCGAGTACAAATTCACGTACCGTTCGTCCTTTTGAAATACGAGCGACGAACATCCCTACAAATGGTGCCCATGCAATTGTCCAAGCCCAGTAATAAACAGGCCAGTCTTGTACCCACGTACTATCTGTATATTGGTCGAGCCTTAAGCTTGCTTGGAAGAAGTTTTGAAGATAATCACCTATACCCATCGTGATGGTATCGAGAATAAACCCTGTAGGGCCAATGATTAACACGGCTACCATTAAGACGAGCGCGATGCCTAAGTTGGCGTTACTTAAGTATTTAATTCCCCGGTCAAGCCCGGAAAGAGTAGAAAGCATGAAGAATACAAACATTACAGCGACAATGGCGATTTGTGTAGTTCCGCCTCCAGGGGCGTTAAACACGCTTCCAAGCCCACTGTTTATTTGCAGTACACTTAACCCTAATGTCGTAGCTACACCCATGACAGTCGCGATAATTGCGATAATATCAATTGTGTTTCGAAGCGGTTTTTTACCTGTGCTTCCAATAACGGAGTTCATCGTGTCACTAATTAAGCTTCGCTCATCTTGACGGTAGATAAAGTAGGAAAGAGCAAGGCCTACAAATGTAAAAGAAGCCCACTGGTGAATCCCGTTGTTAAAGAAGGCATTCCACATCGCTTCTCTAGCAGCTTCTGGAGTTTCTGCTTCAATTCCGCTGTTAAAAGGAGGAGGTGTTCCGAAGTGAGTCATTGGTTCAGCGACTCCCCAGAAAACGATACTTACACCAAATCCACAACTGAACAGCATAGCGATCCAGGTAAATAACGGATATTTTGGCTTGATGTCATCTCCGCCAAGACGGATTTTCCCATATTTACTAAAAGCTAAGTAAAAGTTAAAAAGAATTAAAAATAACACAAACACTAAGTAAAACCATCCAAAGGTGTTCGCGATAAAACCATAAATATTCTCCGCTTGTGAGGCCAGGACATCTGGAGCTAAACCTCCCCATAAAGCGAACAAAAAGATAATCGTGAAAGAAATCCAAAAAACCCTATTCATGAATTTCCACTTTTTCTTTGTCTTATCCATGACAAGTCTCCTTTAAATAGTAAAAGTTTTAATAAGCTTTATTTTATAAGGTGCAGCAACGATCTTCGTCCGTATGTATTTAGAGTTACCAGCTCCAATCATTATAGTAGTATGCTAGTACCCATACCCCATTTTAGGAAAGTTCATGTCAAAAGTAAAAAATCGTTTGCTGAAAAACCTCAATTTTTAAAATAAAAGGATATACACATCCCTTTATCATTGCGAATGAGAAGGTCAATTGTTACTCTCGGTTAGACAGTATTTGTTTGGTTCGATAGACTTAGAGTTACATTTGTTCCAGACAATTAGGGGAAGGGGTCTGAATTTGTTTCATAAAATAAATTATTTTAATCGAACGTATCGACAAAAGGAGAATCTTGTCCTCATTCACCAAATGGGGAAGGTTGGATCTACTTCATTGACAAAATCGTTGAAATCATACGGTTTTCTGCCACTTCACATCCATAGTTTTTTCTCGCCGATTTCCTACCAAATGTATAAGAATTATAATGCCATAAACTATTATCGTTCTCCTTTACATAGGTTAAAGTATTTTTTAACGAAGCAACTCGTTTTAAAATTGCTGAAGAGTAGAAAAAAAATGAAGATTATTTCAATTGTGAGAGAGCCCGTTTCAAGAAATTTGTCCATGTACTTCCAGGCTTTTCACGTCCCGTTAATGGATATTAACAGTTCGACCGATAACCGTCAGGAATCAAATACAAACCTTCAAGCTTTTAGAAATGACTTTTTTAATAAGTTTAATCATCACTACGGTGTGAATTGGTTTGATGATGAATTTAAGAAAACGTGGGGCATTGATATCTATGAATATCCTTTTCACAAAGAGGAAGGGTATACAGTGATTGAAAAAGGTAATGTAGAAGTTCTTTTATTGAAGATGGAAAAGTTGAACGATTCAGAGGAAGTAATCAGAGACTTTCTGGAGATGGAAGAGTTTACGCTGAAGAACGAAAACATGGGAGATAAAAAGTGGTATCAATCGGTTTATAGAGAGTTTAAACAGAACATTGAACCTAGTGAAGAATATTTAGATGATCTCTACCGTTCTAAGTATATGGACCACTTTTATACAAAGGAAGAAACAGAAGCGTTCATGGCTAAGTATAGGAATGAAACGCCTTCTTCTAAGGTGACATTACCCTAGGAGGGATTTATCCTCCACATAAATTGTGTACAATATTGGAGATTACTATGAAAAAAGCAGTCGTAATACTAATGGTACTTACCATTGTTTCTAAATTTATTGGATTCTTTAGAGATGTTATTCTCGCTTACTTTTACGGAGCGTCAGGTATAAGTGATGCGTATTTAATCTCAATGACAATTCCTGTTGTGATCTTTGGAGTTATAGCGAAAGGGATCTCTACAGGCTATATACCCATGTACAGCCGTATTGAAGAAGAGAAGGGAAAGCCGCAAGCCATCCGTTATACGAATAATTTAATGAACGTTCTTCTTGTGTTTTGTTCATTAATTGTTGCGGCGGGTTTATTTTTTACAGAGCCGATCGTGAAAGTGTTTGCCAGCGGCTTCGAAGGGGAAACACTGCAAACCGCTGTAGGGTTCACACGAGTGACAATAGTCGGGATCTATTTTACGGTACTTATCCGGATCTTAAGTGCGTATCTCAACTATAAAAGATATTTTGCTGTACCTAATTTGTTAGGTATCCCCATGAGCATCATCGTTATTTTATCCATTATGATCAGTTATCAATTGAATGTTGTGGAGTTGCTGTCGTTCGGGTACGTCGCAGCACTGCTTGTACAGTTTCTCATCTTGCTATTTTTCTCTTATAAAAAAGGGTATCAGTATAAGCCGACGTTTGATATGAAAGATGAACATATTAGGAAGATGCTTGTTTTGGCTGTACCTGTTATTTTAGGATCGATGGTTCATCAAATTAATAGACTGGTAGACCGGACATTAGCATCTCAAATTTCGACTGGGGGAATCTCAGCGCTAAACTATGCCACTACATTAAACGGATTTGTTCATGGTGTATTTGTTACTTCCATTGGAACCGTCATGTATCCGATGATTTCAAAAATGGCGTCTAGAGATAATATAGAAGGATTGAAACATTCCCTCTATCAATCAATTGTTGGAATATCGATTTTGATCGTGCCTGCAACGGTTGGTTCCATGTTATTTGCTGAACCGATTGTCCGAATGTTATTTGATCGAGGAGCTTTTGATGCTCAAGCGGTTACCATGACTTCGACAGCATTTTTCTTTTACTCCATTGGGATGTTAGGGACTGGACTGCGTGTTATCTTATCGAAGGCTTTCTTTTCTTTACAGGACACACGAACACCAATGATTAATGCAGCCATTGCCATGGCCTTAAATATTGTGTTGAACATTATATTATCTCGATATTTAGGTCTTGGAGGATTAGCTTTAGCTACTAGTATATCGGCCATATTCTGTACCATACTGCTTTTCTATAATTTAAGGGCGAAATTAGGTTCTTTGAACTTCAGGAGGATGATTGTTTCCTTCTTAAAGGTAATCGCTGCTTCTATCACGATGGGAATTTTGGCGAAAGTGATTTATCATTCTTTACTATCTGTTATTAATTTTCAAGTGTCTTTAATGATTACGATCATTGCTGCTGGACTTCTATACTTTTTGTTTGTCTATCTATTAAAGATTGAAGGGATAGAGCAAATGACAGCAGGAATTAGACGAAGACTAAAAATTTAATCTGCTCAACGATAGAGCCCCATTTCCTGATGACCAGGAAGTGGGGCTTTGTTTATTTTTCTATAAAAAGAAGAAAGCTGCTGCCTTGGAAAGAGAAGGGAAGAACGTAACCATTTTTCTTGTTCTCAAAGCACAAAAGGATAAGGTTTAAACCTCATGTTAACTTTCATAACATTTAATTAAGTTATCATCCCATTGAACAACGTGTTATTTCGGGGTAATTGGGTATAAATTCCTCTGTATATTTCACTAAATGTTAAGTTTCTTAACATAATAGGTTACATATAAAAGATGTATATGATATATTTAATTTAAATATTCAAACATTTCGCTCAAATCGTAAGTTTAAACCACGAGTGTTTATACATCTGTTGGAGGTTTAACGATGAAAAAGCAAAAGCTTGTAATTATAGGAAATGGCATGGCGGGGATAAGATGTGTGGAAAATATCCTAAGAGAAGATTCAGGGGTTTTTGAAATCTCTATGTTTGGAAGTGAACCTCATACGAGTTACAGCAGGCTGATGCTTTCTTCTGTCTTACAAGGAGAGACATCTTTATCTGATCTTATGATTCGCCCGGACAACTGGTATAAGGAACATAACATTCAGCTTTTCACGGGGGAAACCGTTCTTTATATTGACAAGGTTAGCAAGACGCTCAAGACGGACCGAAACCGTGAAGTCGCCTACGATAAGTTAATACTAGCGACAGGGTCTTCTCCTTTCATGTTACCTATAACAGGCGCAGATAAAGAAGGGGTACTCTCTTTTAGAACGATTGAAGATTGTGAAAGATTAATAAATATGGCTGAAGATTACACGAAAGCGGTTGTTATTGGAGGCGGATTGCTGGGATTAGAGGCAGCCAGGGGGTTATTCAATCTTGGGATGGAAACCGATGTTGTACATATATCGAACCATATTATGGGAAGGCAGTTAGATGAACAAGCTTCTTTAATGCTTCAGGAAGAGTTAGAGGCTCAAGGCATGAACTTTTTGTTAGAAAAAGAGGCGGAAGAGATTCTCGGAAACGAGCGGGTAGAAGGGATTCGATTTAAAGATGGATCAATCGTAAAAGCAGATGTGGTGGTCATGGCGGTCGGCATTAAACCTAACATTCAATTGGCTGAAGTGAGCGGTATTGAAACAAAAAAGGGGATCGTTGTAGATGATCTGCTTAAAACAAGCGTCTCTGATATATATGCAGTAGGAGAGTGTGCTGAACATAAAGGAATGGTTTATGGACTAGTCCAGCCTTTGTATGAACAAGGCGAAGTGTTGGCCAAACATTTATGTGAGCAACAGACAGAGGGTTACAAAGGATCTTTGCTCTACACCCAGCTGAAAATTTCAGGGGTGGATGTATTTTCGGCAGGTCATATCGATTCGGGGTTGGGAAAGAAAGCTATTCATTACCATAATGAAGTGGAATCCGTGTATAAGAAAGTAGTGTTTGATGGGAGTAAGGCAGTAGGTACGGTGATGTTCGGAGATACAAGGGCGGGGCCATTAGTATTGGATGCGATTGTTAAGAATAAAGTACTCTCCTCTCAAGATAAGGTGAAGTTGTTAGAGCACCCGGATCCTAAAGATTCTGCAGTCGCTTCGTACTCGCTGGATAAGCAAATCTGCACATGCAATAGCGTGAGTAAAGGTGCCATTATTCAAGCCGTTCAGCAGAAAAACTTAACGACAGCTGAACAAGTAAAAGAATGTACGAAAGCTTCCAGCTCGTGCGGTGGTTGTAAACCCGTGGTTTCTGAGCTATTAGCTTATATTCAAAGCGAAGACTTTGATCAAAAGATTGCGAGTGAGTCACCCTTTTGTCCCTGCACTACCTTAACGGAAGATGAACTTGTCGAACAGATACAAATTCAAGACTTAACAAATTCGAATGAAGTAATGAAGCAGTTAGGATGGAAAAACTCCAATGGATGTGTGACGTGCCAGCTGGCAATAGACTACTATCTAGGGATGATTCATCCAGATTATGAAGTTGAAAATCAAGACTTACGCGGAGATGAAGAAAACAAGGCTATAGTCCAGCGCGATGGTTATTACGCCGTCGTTCCTCAATTGTATGGCGGGGAAATGACGATTGGCCAATTAAAGAACATTACGAATGCGGCAGAGCGATATTCTATTTCACAAGTTGCTATAGGTAATGATCAAAGAATTCACCTGCTTGGTTTAAAACAAGAAGATGTACCTCACTTTTGCGAAGAATTGAACATACCTCTTTCCTATTCTTACGGAAATCGGATAGAACCCATTCGAACCGACATTGGAAATCATGAATGCCAATGTGACAAACAAGAGGCTTTGCATCTGGCTCAAGTCTTGGAGAAGAAAACAGAGCTTCTGCAAACCCCTTATCGAATGAAAGTTGGGATTTCCTCGTGTGTGCATAATGGAGCGCGGGCGACTACGAAGGATCTTGGAGCTATTCGAGTGGGTGGTAAATGGGAGATTTATATTGGAGGGAACAGCGGCAGAAGAGCTCGAAGCGGTCAATTGCTATGTGTAGTTGAACATAAGGAGCAAGTGGAAAGAATGTTGCTTGGTTGTCTTCAATATTACAGAAAATCAGCTCGCTATTTAGAAAGAACGTGGCACTGGATGGAACGTTTGAGTCTCGTTCATATTAGAGAAGCATTGTTTGACCAGGATCTTTGTGATGACTTGTTACAAAGCTTAGAAGCAGACGTTGCTCAACGACGAGATTGCTTCGTTCCAATATAATCGTTTCATTCTATTATGTGAAAAAGGGTGAGTTCGCTTGACTGAGTTAATGTTGAAATATTTTCGTAGTAAACAACAAGAGGTTCAATCCGAAAAAGTCTATGAATCTCAATGCCCGTTTTGCAGTATGCAGTGCAAAATGCAATTAATAAAACAAAAAGTTGTTTCTCGAACGACGTACAAGACGATAGGGGTGGACAACCCCACGACGCAAGGACGGTTATGTGTAAAAGGAATGAACGCCCATCAGCATGCCTATCATAGGGATCGGATCATGACGCCTTTATTAAAAAAGGAGGGCCAGTTTGTTCCGATTTCGTGGGATGAGGCGATGGAGGTGATCCGCTCTAAATTCTCGAAGATTCAAAAAGAGGACGGGATGGATGCATTATCTGTTTACGGAAGTGCCTCCTTGACAAATGAAGAAGCCTACTTACTAGGGAAATTGGCTAGAGTTGGATTAAAAACGAAGCACATCGATTACAATGGACGGCTTTGTATGGCATCTGCTGCCACGGGTGCAAATCAAAGCTTTGGTGTAGATCGAGGATTTACCAACTCATTGCAAGAAGTGCCGTATACCAGATGTATTATCTTGGCAGGAACGAATATTGCGGAATGTCAACCTACGATTATGCCATATTTTGAGGAAGCGAAAGAAAATGGAGCCTATATTATAGCCATTGATCCAAGGGAAACAGCGACCACAGAGATAGCAGACTTACATTTGCAAAACAAGCCTGGAACAGACGTCACCTTAGCTGCTGCCCTTTTAAAAATTATAGTAGAAGAAAAATTAATAGATGAAGAGTTTCTAGAAGATCGAGTCAACGGTTTTGAAAAAGTGGCTCAGCAATTGGACGCGTTGGATTTAGATGAGTGTGCTGATCGAACAGGAATTCCAAAAAAACAGTTGTACCAAGCTGCTCTCACTTTTGGGCAGGAAGAGTCCGGTATGATTTTTACGGCTCGAGGAATTGAACAGCAGACGAATGGAACAATGGCTGTTCGCGGGTTTATCAATCTATTGCTGGCAACAGGTAAAATAGGAAAGCCGTATTCGGGTTATGGGGCTATCACAGGGCAAGGGAATGGACAAGGCGCGAGAGAACATGGGCAGAAAGCCGACCAGCTCCCTGGATACCGTTCCATTGAAAACATCGACGACCGCACCTACATCGCTCAAGTATGGGGGACAGAGGAAGCAAAGCTTCCAGGCAAAGGCGTCTCAGCATATGAAATGTTTGAGGAAATAGATCGAGGAAGTATTACAGCGATGTTTATTATGTGTTCAAATCCTGTGATCTCTAATCCTAATGCTCATTTTGTCAAACAGTCTCTTGAAAAACTAAAGTTTCTCGTAACGGTTGATCTATTCCTTTCAGAAACAGCTCAGTTAGCTGATTTGGTGCTGCCTGCTTCTTCTTATTTAGAAGATCAGGGCACAATGACGAACGTGGAAGGAAGAGTCACATTGAGAGAAGCGAGTCACCCGCTGCCTGGTGAAGTAAAACACGATTGGGAGATTATGAGTGAGATTGCACGAGTGATGGGGGAAGGAGATAAATTCTCTTATCAATCATCTGAAGATATTTTCGAAGAACTGCGAGTAGCAACTCGAGGAGGAAGAGCAGATTACTATGGCATTACTTATGAAAAGATCAGACAGAATCAAGGAATATTATGGCCGTGTCCGACGATAAACAGTAACGGAACAGAGCGGTTGTTTGAAGAAAAATTTGCTCATACAGACGGAAAAGCCTTAATGGCCCAATTAGAAATTCAATCGGAAGAGAAAAAAGTACAATTGAGTACTCAATTTCCGCTTTACTTAACGACAGGGCGAGTGATGTCTCATTATTTAACAGGAGAGCAAACGAGGAAAAGCCCTTCATTAGCTGCGAGAGAGATTGAATCGTACATGGAGATCCACCCTGATACTGGCGAGCGATATCATTTAAAAGACCGCATGCTCGTTCGAATAACTTCACCGTACGGAAGCATTGTCGTTCGCAGTAGATGGTCGAATCATATTCGGGAGGATACCATATTTGTTCCTTTTCACTGGGGCGGGGAGCAGAATGTGAATCGACTGGTGGCCGACGAATTGGATCCGTTATGCCGAATGCCAGGGTTTAAAGTTACAGCTGTTCATATTGAGCCGGCTGTAAATAGGGAGGAAATTTTATTAGAAAATAGTGGAGCTCTCTATCAAAAGAAGTAGTATTTATCCATTTCTGGAATAAAGAATAGATGGGAAACCAAGGCTGTAAAAATTAATTTGGAGGGATTTGCGACATGGAAAAACAAAAGATCGTGCTGGTTGGTAATGGTATGGCAGGTATTCGAGCGGTAGAGGAAATTTTGAAACTATCTCCTGATCAGTTTGATATCACAGTGTTTGGCAGTGAACCTTATCCGAACTACGACCGCATTCAATTGTCTAAAGTGCTTCAAGGAGATACGGAAATAGCAGATATCACGTTGAATACGTGGGAGTGGTATGAGGAGAATAATATCCTTCTATATCCAGGAGAGACAGTGACGGCTATTGACACAGAAAAGCAAATCGTCTCAACCGATAAAGAACGTCACGTTCCTTACGATAAATTAATTATGGCTACAGGGTCCGTACCATTTATGCTGCCGCTGCCGGGAGCTGATAAAGAAGGGGTTACTGCCTTTCGAGATATTAAAGACTGTGAGGAAATGATTAAATCTTCGCAGAAATA
Organism: Halobacillus andaensis; assembly: GCF_014636475.1. Classification (GTDB taxonomy): domain Bacteria; phylum Bacillota; class Bacilli; order Bacillales; family Halobacillaceae; genus Halobacillus_A; species Halobacillus_A andaensis. Next base: position 384,687 of record NZ_BMEL01000003.1, on the reverse strand, counting down.
CAAAAAAGCAGTAGTTATAGGCGGCGGATTGCTAGGCTTAGAAGCAGCGCGCGGATTGCTGAATCTTGGAATGGAAGTAGATGTTGTTCATCTCGCAGACTTTCTAATGGAAAGACAGTTAGACCGTACTGCTGGTAAGATGCTGCAAAAAGAATTAGAAGATCAAGGGATGAATTTCCTATTAGAAAAACAATCCTCTGAAATCATAGGTGGGGATCGAGTAGAAGGCTTAAGGTTTAATGATGGAGAAGAAGTCGAGGCCGATTTAATTGTGATGGCTGTAGGGATTAAACCAAATGTTAGTTTGGCAAAAGAAAGCGGCATTCCTGTGAATCGAGGAATCGTGGTGGATGATCATTTGGAAACGGAAATTCCTAACGTGTTCGCGGTTGGTGAATGTGCAGAGCATAAAGAGATGGTTTATGGGCTTGTTGCTCCTCTTTATCAACAAGGAAAGGAAATGGCAAAACGCATTTGTAAAGTAGATGGGGAAGGATATCATGGCTCCGTATTATCGACTCAACTGAAAGTATCCGGTGTGGATGTATTCTCTACAGGTAAAATTAATGAAGATGAAGAAACGAAATCAGTGAAAGTGTTCGATGACTGGCGCGGCATTTATCAAAAAGTGCTCGTGGATGACGGGAAGATCACAGGGGCCGTGCTTTTTGGAGATACGAAAGATGGCAATCGCCTATTAACCTTAATCAACAAGGGAGCTTCCATTGAAGAGTATCTGGATCAAGATAAAAAGGAAGAGGCTGGAATCGATCTCATAGCCTCGATGGATGCTGAGGAAATTGTGTGCGGCTGTAATGGTGTGACGAAAGGTTCTATTGTAGAAGCGATTGGAGAGCAAGGATTAACAACGGTGGAACAAGTTAAAGGATGCACCAATGCTTCCAGATCGTGCGGGGGCTGTAAACCGCTTGTTTCAGACTTACTAGAGTACACGTTAGGTGATGAATATGATCAAAATCAAAAAGAGTCTATATGTGCATGTACATCTTTATCAAAAGACGAAGTCATTGAGGAAATTAAAGCTAAAGGATTATCACATATTCGAGAAGTCATGAATGTTCTAGGTTGGAGCACAGAAGAAGGGTGTTCCAAGTGTAAGCCAGCTTTAAATTATTATCTCGGTATGCTGAACCCGACAGAATACAAAGACGAAAAAGAGTCCCGTTACGTCAACGAGAGACTACATGCCAATATCCAAAACGATGGGACCTATTCGGTAGTACCGCGTATGTACGGCGGGGTAACGAATGCAGAAGATTTGCGGAAAATCGCTGATGTGGCTGAAAAGTATGAAGTGAAGCTCATTAAAGTGACAGGAGGCCAGCGGTTAGACCTGTTAGGCGTTCAAAAAGAAGATCTTCCGAGTATTTGGGAAGAGCTTGATATGCCGTCTGGTTCCGCTTATGCAAAAGGTCTGCGTACAGTGAAAACATGTGTAGGAGCAGACTTTTGCCGATTTGGAACTCAGGATTCTATTGGATTAGGGGTGCAGATGGAGAAGAAATTTGAAGGGTTAAACACCCCTCACAAAGTGAAGATGAGTGTCTCAGCATGTCCGCGAAATTGCGCCGAAGGTTCTGTGAAAGACGTAGGAGTTGTTGGACTAGACGGAGAATTTGAAATTTATGTGGGCGGTAATGGAGGAACCCATATGAGGCAGGCGGAGCTTCTTTCTAAAGTGAAAACAGAAGAAGAAGTATTAGATACGACCGCTGCTTTCTTACAGTACTATCGTGAGAGTGCCAATTATTTAGAACGGACCTCTGCCTGGGTGGAACGAGTAGGGCTGGCACATGTACAAGAAGTGCTTTCCAATAAGAAAACTTTTATCGAGTTAAACCAGCGAATGAATGAAGCACTGTCTGTTGTTCAAGCACAAGATCCATGGAAAGAAGCCATTGAAGATGAAACGCTGTTGAGAGACCTTTATAAAAATGTAAAAGTAGCTGCAGGTTCAAACTAATCACTGAGGAGGAACGAAAATGGAAAAAGTTTTAAATAAAATTTTTGTCGCAAAGGTGAATGAACTGCCGGAACAATTAGGAAGAACGATTGAAGCAGGTGGTTTAGAATTAGCTATTTTTAAATTAGCAAGTGGTGACATAAGAGTGATTGAGAATCGTTGTCCTCACAAAGGAGGAGTTCTTGCTGAAGGAATGGTGAGCGGGGAGCATGTATTTTGTCCGATGCATGATTGGAAGATTAGTGTCGTCGATGGAAATGTTCAGGATCCAGATACAGGTTGTGTGAAAACGTTCGATGTAGAAGTGGAGAATGAGAACGTCTACGTTTATATACCAGAAAAATAAAGCCTTGAGGAGGGCGACTATGTCAAAAGTCTATTTAGTTGGTGCAGGCCCGGGAGATCCTGATCTAATTACTATGAAGGCACTAAAGTGTATACAGCAAGCTGATGTGATATTGTACGATCGGCTGGTAAATGAACAATTGTTAGAGCATGCAAAACCTGGTGTCCATTTCGTTTTCTGTGGGAAGCACCCAAAATTTCATATTTTAAAGCAAGAAACCATTAATCATTTATTAGTGAAATATGCGAAGCAAGGAAAAACGGTTACTCGTTTAAAGGGAGGCGACCCGTTTGTCTTTGGAAGAGGAGCAGAAGAAGCTGAGGCTTTAGCTAAGCAAGGGATTTCGTGTGAAGTAGTTCCTGGCATAACGTCAGGAATTGCTGCTCCTGCTTATGCAGATATTCCTGTCACTCATCGCGAATTGGGAAGTTCTTTCGCTGTCATAACAGGTCATCGATGTAAAGGAAAGGACAAAGAAATTGATTGGAAAAGCCTATCTGAAAACATAGATACTTTGGCTATTTATATGGGGGTAAGCAACCTCCCTTATATATGTGACCAATTGTTAAGAAACGAGAAAAAATCAGATACGCCAGTAGCGATTATACAGCAGGGGACTACTGAACACCAACGTGTAGTGACGGGAACACTATCCACTATCGTACATTCCGTGGAAGAATCGGGTATCCAAAATCCTGCCATGATTGTTGTGGGAGAGGTTGTGCGGTTTCGTGACCGCCTCCACCAGCTGCTCGCTGCCAATCAAAAACCTTCACCATTCCGCGCGATGGAAGCTTGAAAATAATGGAGGGATATTATGCAAGCCGTGCTCTATGTTGGTCACGGAAGCCGCGTGAAAGAAGCGGCTGAAGAAGCTGCTTCTTTCATAAAACAAACGATGGAAAAAGTAGATGGTTTTATTCAGGAATACTGCTTCCTTGAACTATCACCTCCTACAATCATGCAAGGAGTGAAGCGTTGCGTAGAAAGAGGTGCCACTCGAATTGCCGTGGTTCCTGTTCTGTTATTGTCAGCAGGCCATGCGAAAAGAGACATCCCTAAGGATTTAGAGAAGGCGCGTCAAACTTATCCAGATGTCACTTTTACGTACGGTCGTCCTTTAGGGGTTCATCCTATGATGGTTGATGTAATCGCACACAAAATTAGTGAGAAGAAACCGCTGACAGGTGATATGAACATTTTACTTGTCGGAAGAGGAAGCAGTGACCCCGATACCTTGGAAGATGTGCAAGCTATTACTCAATTATTAAAAGAAAGGCTAACTGTCCAATCAGTTGATTACTGTTTCTTAGCCGCTGCTCAACCTCGTTTTAATCAAAAAATAGTAGACACAGCCTTGAGCGGAAAGAAAAATGTTATTGTTCTTCCTTATTTATTGTTTACAGGAATCTTAATGAACGAAGTAAAAAGCGCTGTAGCTCAGCTCCCTTTACAAGAAGATCAAACCTTTGTCATATGTGACTATTTAAATGGCCATCCTCATTTAAATCAGTTATTGAAAGATAGGGTGTTAGAAGCTGTACAAGGAAAAGTAGAGCTCATGAAAAAGAATTAACCGTTTAGTCCAATACTTGGGAAGACTTTCGAAGAAGCAGTTCGGTTCCTCCCTTATAGTATAGAGAAAAGGAACAGGTAAAAGAGTCACTTTCCACGGGGCATAACGGAAAGTCTCCTCTGTAACTATTTATAATAATTGTTACACGGAACCATCGTATAATCGATGCCCTGCTGAATTTTCTGATTCCAAAAGGGCACGGCTGTCCCTTGTTTTTGTATTCTTTTATCGAAAAAGGGTTTTAGGAAACGGCGAGACTCCTGTGGGAGAGACGAATAAGGTGTGACCCCGGAAGGCATAAGCCTGAGGAGGCACACCATTCGCCCACGGAAAGTGAGTCGTTTCCTAAAACCCTTTACTCTGCCTAACGCAAGAAATCTTTACATTCTTAAGGAAAATTCTTCTATAAAAAAGTCCAAGCTTAATGGCTTGGACTTTTTTATAGAAGATAACGATTAAGAATTTAATACGTTTACAGGAAGATGTTGGGGGAATCCTTTAATTAAAACATTAATAAGAGGAGGGACCTAACGTGGCAAATCGATATTCCTATTTATCTCGCAATTTGTGGTCAGGCTTTTTATTTGGCGTCGGAATCGTCGCTTTTTTAGATGAAACACTCTTTCATCAATTACTACACTGGCATCATTTCTATGACCAATCGACCACGAATGTGGGTCTCGTTTCAGATGGGTTTTTCCACGCATTCAGCTGGTTTGCGACCATCGCAGGCCTGTTTTTATTTGCTGATTTGAGGAGAAGGCAGGCTCTATGGATGAAGAGGTGGTGGGGAGGTATCTTGCTTGGGGCAGGTGCTTTCCAATTATACGACGGAATTATTCAACATAAATTAATGCGTATTCACCAGATTCGATATGTAGATCATGTGATCATTTACGATATTGTCTGGAATGTTATTGCGCTTATCATGATCATTATTGGGACCGTTCTACTCGTCCAGACACGTCGCAAGGCGAAAGTAGAGACAAAGGTATGAGTCATCATCACGGCGATTCCTCCATAGCTGGAGGAGAATTTCTTTTTACTCAAATTCTACTAGCCTTACCTTTTATAGTTGGACTTGTGGTGTATGGTACAGCTCTCTATATTTCGAAGAAAAAAAAGAGAGAGTGGTCGCTTTCTCGCTCCATATTATGGACGGTTGGGAGTTTGCTGGGCCTGGCTTCAGTCAGCGGCCCCCTTGCTCAATCGGCTCTTACGGACTTCACAGCTCATATGGCGGGTCACTTGCTTTTAGGTATGCTTGCGCCATTACTGATGGTATTAGCTGCGCCGATGACTTTGGTACTAAGAGCTTTGCCTGTAAAAGCAGCAAAGCGTTTGACAAAGCTATTAAGGACTTGGCCTGTACGTATCGTAACCGATCCTCTAGTAGCCTCCTTGCTTAATGTTGGAGGGCTTTGGCTGTTGTACACGACGAATGTATATGCTCTTATGCATCAAAGTTTGTGGCTGCATATTTTCATTCATTTGCATGTGTTTATCGCAGGATATTTATTTACTGTATCCATGATTTACATTGATCCTGTACCGCATAGAAAAAGCTATTTGTATCGAGCGATTGTGTTGATTGCGGCTTTAGCTGGTCACGGCATATTGTCCAAATATATTTATGGGAGCCCTCCTGAAGGTGTACCTGCAGAGCAGGCTGAGGCTGGAGGAATGCTCATGTATTATGGGGGAGATGCTATTGACCTCGTTATCATTTTTATTTTATGTCTGCATTGGTACCGGGCGGCTCGTCCTCGAACGTTAAAAGAAAATACGAATTACCAGACGGTTTAAAAGACTATAATTTTTGCTTAATGTGAAAGACCTGCCTCTAAATAACTATATATTCCAATGATGTAATGTGATAAATTTGACAATATATTAGAATTTTCATTCTTTTTTGACAGAATTGGAGGACTACAGATGCAGAATCACTCTCAGTTAAAAAATTATTGGCAGCGCCTTTGGCAGATGCATGAAGAAGCAAAGGATTTGATGAAGTTTACTGTGACGGGAAGTTCTGATAACCTCCCTGGTCAAAATAGGGATGCAAAGCAAGAAGAGAGTAATCATTCAAACGGGTCCGGCCCCCCCTTTGACACGCGTCAGAAAATCGGGCTGTTTTTAGGTCCTGTTTTGTTTGCGCTTACATTACTATTTTTTGAAGCAGAGGGGCTTTCTCAAAGCGCAGTTGCTATCTTGGCCAGTACATTATGGATCGCTACATGGTGGATTACGGAAGCGATGCCGATTCCTGCTACATCATTGCTCCCTCTTATTTTATTTCCACTTACAGGGGGTCTCGATGGTGGAGAGACAGCATCTTCTTATGGAGATAACACCATCTTTTTGTTTATGGGAGGATTTTTAATTGCCTTATCCATGCAGAAATGGTACTTACATAAGCGCATTGCGCTAGTCATAATTTCGTGGATAGGGACAAGTACAGAGCGTATTGTACTAGGTTTCATGGTGGCCACGGGGTTTTTATCGATGTGGATTTCAAATACAGCGACAGCTATGATGATGGTGCCTATTGGCCTGGCTGTTATCTATCAATCTTCTGAACAACTAAAGAAGCAAGGAGAAGGGACCGTCGATCATTCATCGTTTAATTTTGGAAAAGTCACGATGCTCGGGATTGCTTATAGTGCTTCTATTGGAGGCTTAGCGACGTTAATAGGGACACCTCCAAATACGATTTTTAGAGGCGTTGTTGAAAATCAGTATGGTATTGAAATTTCATTTGCTGGCTGGATGGCCTTTGGCGTGCCGCTCACGATTATTTTTATGGCCATCGCTTGGATTTACTTAGTGAAAATGGCCTACCCAATGAAAATAAAAGAATTGCCCGGCGGAAAAGAAGTCATTTCTAAAGAACGTAAAGCTTTAGGAGCGATGTCTTCTGAAGAGAAAGTCGTCATGACGGTTTTTACCCTAACAGCGCTCGCTTGGATATTACGTTCTTTTGTATTAGTAAATATAAATGAAAATATCGATGATACGATTATTGCCATGATGGCCGCTCTTATTTTATTTCTTATTCCATCAAAAAATCATAGAGGCGATTTCATTTTGGACTGGGAGACGGCCAAAGGGCTGCCCTGGGGCATCCTTTTATTGTTCGGTGCTGGACTGGCGATTGCTTCTGGTTTTGAAGCGTCAGGCTTAGCGGAATGGATTGGGACCCAGCTCACGATTTTAGAAGGGGTTAATTTCATTTTAATTCTGGCTATTGTAACAGCGCTAGTTATCTTCTTAACTGAAATTACTTCTAATACAGCTACGGCAACTATGATGTTCCCTATTATGGCATCTTTAGCTGCTGCCATAAATGTTCACCCTTATAGTCTTATGATTGGAGCTGGCGTTGCAGCAAGTTGTGCTTTTATGCTTCCTGTTGCGACTCCTCCAAACGCTGTTGTATTTGGATCTGGCTATTTACGAATCCCTGATATGGCAAAAGCAGGTATCTTTCTTAACGTGTTCGCAGTTATCCTTGTAACGATCGCCATTTACTTTTACTTGCCTCTCGTCTGGGGAATTGATTTAACCTCTTTTCCAGAACAGTTTAGAAATTAAAGGATGATGATCGTGAAGGATTTCGGTGGAAAAAAAGAAAAGCCTTATACACCTAAAGAACCAGCATTTTGGCGAGTAACGATCGCCTTAATGCTGGCTTCTTTGTTGGTATTTTCAACGCTGTATGTATTTCAGCCGCTGCTTCCTGTATTCGTCGATGAATTTCAAGTCACAGCCACGCAGTCAAGCTTGCTTGTGTCTTCAGCGGTCATATCTATGGTGGTTGGATTATTTATTTTAGGATTTATGGCAGATCGGTATGGGCGTTTACTGCTCATGCACGTTTCTTTAGGAATGACAGTTTTACTCCTATTTGCCATGCCATTCACTCCTTCTTTTGAGGCTTTGGTAGGGCTGCGTTTGCTGCAAGGATTTTTTCTTGCTGGTGTACCCGCTGCAGCCATGGGCTATTTAGGAGAAGAGGTTTCTCCTCAGCACCTTGGCTTGGCTGTAACGTTATATATTTCAAGTAATGCACTTGGAGGAATGGGCGGCCGGGTAGTAGCGGGCTACCTGACGGACGTTTTAGACTGGAACACGACCTTGCTCTTTATGTCTGGATTTGGAATAGTGTCAGCCGGATTGTTTATTTTACTGCTTCCTAAAGAGAGATTTTACGTAAAACAGAACACGCCGTTACGTAAAGATTTGCAAGGCATGCTTGTCCATTTAAAAGATACCCATATGCTCGTCCTCTTCCTCATGGGACTCTTACTTCAAATTGTTTTCACCGCAGTATGGACATATTTGCCATTCTACCTGCAGGCTGAGCCATTTAACTGGCCGCTAACATGGATCTCTTTTACGTACTTTGCCTACGGATTTGGCGTGCTGGCCCCGCCTTTAGCAGGAAGGTTATCTGTGAAAATTGGCTTGCCAAAGGTGATGATCGCAGGATTGTTCGTCTTACTTACTGGTGTGTGGATGACAGCTCTTCCTATGCCCCCTGTAATCTTAATAGGACTTGGTGTGATTTGTATGGGTTTCTTCGTTGCTCATTCCATGGCTGCTGCTTTAGTTAGTAAAACGGCATCACATCATCGAAGCGGGGCTTCAGGGTTTTATTTAATCAGCTATTATATTGGTGTCGCCATAGGAAGCACGGCGATCGGTGCGTTATGGGAACAGTTTATGTGGTGGGGAATTATAGCCACAAGTCTAGTTTTTATAGTTGTGATTGCCTTTATCCCTATGTATAAAAAAATGACGTAATCCCTATCTGCCGTTTCCGACATCTCCTGTCTGCTTGTCCTGCAGGAGGTGTCACTTTTTTTGTTTATTTTTATATAATGAGATGTCCAGGACCATCATTTTCTACAAGCTGAGAGGTCATTTTTGAACTCGCGAAAATTTTTTTAAATTTTTTAAAACCGACTAAAACACTAGGAATAAAAGGGTTTTGAGGGTTGAGAGGCGTTAAATCGCCAAAAAACCCCTTTGACACCTTTATAATCATGCTGTATATTTCCATTTAATCACATAAAAATATTTTTCTTATCCAGAGAGGTGGAGGGACTGGCCCGACGAATCCTCGGCAACAGACTTAAAAAGTACTGTGCTAACTCCAGCAGGCATCATCGCTTGATAGATAAGAAGAGACCGAGATCGGTATTCTCATCCTCTTCTTATATCTGATAAGAAGAGGATTTTCTTTTGGTACTGACTAGAGATACTAGAGGTAGCATGGCCGCTGAATCAGGCGAAGCTGCTTCATTTTTTATCTCTTTATAGGAGGGATACACATTGACTCATGAACAGATAACCTATGAATCGTTTGTCGACGATCCATTTACTGATTTTCAGCCACATGATCAGACGAAAGGTGCATTAACGATATTAGAATGGGCGTACAACTCGTATGACGACATTGTTTACGCATGCAGCTTTGGTGCTGAGGGGATTGTCTTGATTGATTTAATCTCAAGAGTGAAGAAAGATGCTCATATCGTATTTCTTGATACGGATGTCCATTTCCAAGAAACGTATGAGCTGATTGATCGCATAAAAGCGCGATTCCCTGACCTGCAAATCACAATGAAAAAACCGAAGCTGACGCTGCAAGAACAAGCAGAAAAGCACGGCGATCAGCTGTGGAATTCAAACCCTGATCATTGCTGCTACATTCGAAAAATTAAACCGTTAGAAGAAGCATTGAGTGGAGCGACAGCCTGGGTTTCTGGATTAAGACGCGAGCAATCGCTCAGTCGTAGTAAAACTGACTTCGTCAATAAAGACGAGCGCTTTCGTTCCGTAAAAATATGTCCTCTGATTCATTGGACGTGGGAAGATGTTTGGAACCATATTAAAGAAAATAATCTTCCTTACAACGATCTCCACGATCGAGGATATGCAAGCATAGGGTGTATGCCATGTACAACACCATCCGATGATCCTCATGATCGCTCAGGAAGGTGGGAAGGCTTTGGGAAAACAGAGTGTGGCTTACACACGGTTTCAAGTCAGGATAATCAATCATGACGCTCGTCATCTTAAGCCTCATCATTGCCTATTTTTACGCCTTTAATGTTGGGGCGAGCGGCTCGGCCGCTACAATGGGGATTGCTTACGGCGCACGAGTCATCAATAAAAAATGGATCGCCTTACTGTTAAGCGGGATTGGCTGCCTGTTTGGAGCGTTGTGGGGAGGAGAAGTAGTGGAGACGATCGGAAAAGGTCTCATTCCTGAAAGCCTGCTGACGGTTGAAGCTGCTGTTATCATTCTTTTCGTTTCCGCTCTGACGCTGTTTGTAACGAACTTATTAGGAATCCCGCTTTCGACAAGTGAAGTGACAGTCGGTTCGATTGTAGGAGTAAGCATTTCTCTTCAACAGCTTTATTTAAGTAAATTAGTCGATATTATATTGTTTTGGATTTTTGTTCCTTTGGCGGCCTTTCTGCTTACTTTCCTTTTTGGGTTGCTGAAAGAGCATTTGAAACCAAAGAAGTTGAAGTCGAAAAAGCTAACGGCCGTTCTTTCTGTTTTGTTAATCATTACAGGCTTTCTAGAAGCTATTGCGGCTGGCATGAATAATGTCGCTAGTGCAGTCGGTCCTCTTGTGGGAGCGGATGTATTAAATAAAGGAACGGGGTTACTGACAGGTGGCCTGTTTATGGCCCTGGGAGCTTTATTATTAGGCGGCAGAGTTCTAGAAACAAACGGAAAACGTATTTCTCATTTGTCGCTCTCAGATGGAGTCGTTATCTCTGGAACCTCCGGATTTCTAGTCATTGGAGCATCCGTATTAGGAATCCCCATTCCGATGACTCAAGTAACGACCTCAGGCATTGTGGGTGCGGGTGCCACGAAAGACTGGCGCGGAATTTGGAGAAATAAAGTGATTCATAGGATTGCTAAAGTATGGGTCACATCCCCATTAATCTCGCTAGTGATGGCCTTTTGTTTAACAGAGATTTTTCTTATGTCAAAAGTGTCCACGGTCATTATTATATCCAGCGGAATTTTTGCTACACTAGTACTTACGAATTTTGGAAGATCATCTTTAGTAAAAAAAGCACGACAACCACTTAAGGAGGAATTTTAATATGACGAGTCAACCGCATGGAGGAGTTTTAGTCAACCGAATTGTAGATGCAGAAACATTTTCACCAAAGGCAGCTGCGCACGATATTGAATTAGATGACATTGCGATCAGTGATTTGGAGCTTATCGCCAATGGAGCATACAGCCCGCTGGAAGGATTTTTAAAGGAGAAGGATTACCTTTCAGTGGTCCGTGACATGAGGCTGTCGAATGGCGTACCCTGGAGCATCCCAATTACATTGCCCGTTGATGAACGAAAAGCAGAAGAACTGCAAGCAGGCAGCTGGGCAAGTCTTTCAAAGAACGGTGAGATCTACGGTTGGATTGAAGTGGAAGAAATCTATGTATCTCAAAAAGATACGGAAGCTGCAAACGTTTATCAAACAACAGAGTTAGAGCATCCTGGCGTAAAGAAACTGTTTGATCGTCCTGATTATTATGTCGGCGGCCCGATCCATTTAGTGAAACGCCCGCCTCGTAAGCATTCGGAAGTCTACTATCTAGATCCGGAAGAAACCCGCCAGGAATTTGAAGAACTTGGCTGGAAAAAAGTTGTAGGCTTTCAGACTCGTAATCCTGTGCACAGGGCCCATGAGCATATTCAAAAGACAGCGTTGGAAACGGTAGACGGATTATTTTTAAATCCGCTTGTAGGCGAAACAAAGAGTGATGATGTGCCGAGTGACGTAAGATTGAAAAGCTACCACGTGTTACTTGATAATTATTATCCAAAAGACCGAGTGTTTCTTGCTGTATTTAACGCAGCTATGCGGTACGCCGGTCCTAGAGAAGCCATTTTTCACGCCACTGTTCGCAAAAACTTCGGCTGCACTCATTTTATCGTTGGAAGAGACCATGCAGGGGTAGGGGATTATTACGGTACGTACGATGCTCAGAAAATCTTCTCCCATTTTACTGAAGACGAGCTTGGCATCACGCCGCTGTTTTTCGAGCATAGCTTCTATTGCCATACATGCAAAGCCATGGTTTCAAGCAAAACATGCCCGCATGACAAGAGTCAGCATGTCATCCTATCAGGAACAAAAGTAAGAGAAATGCTGCGCAACGGAGAGAAGCCGCCAGAAACATTCAGCCGTCCTGAAGTAGCAGGCATTCTCATTGAAGGATTACAAAAGGTAACGCAATAAAGAAGGGAAGAGTTAGCATGAGTTCTAATATCACGTGGCACGACACGTCTATCACAAAAGAAGATTATCGTAAGAAAAACAAACATTCCAGCGGAGTGATCTGGTTAACAGGACTGTCAGGCTCCGGGAAGTCGACCATTGCAAATATCGTGAATCAGAAGCTTTTTGAAAAAGGGCTGCAAACTTATGTACTGGATGGCGATAACGTACGGCACGGGCTGAACAAGGACCTGGGTTTTGGCGATCGTGATCGTGAAGAAAATATTCGCCGCGTGGGAGAGGTGGCTAAGCTTTTTGCCGACAGCGGTACCATTGTACTCGCCTCCTTTATTTCTCCTTTTCGGTCGGATCGAGATCAGATTCGCGCCAGCTTAACAGAAGGAGAGTTCGTTGAAGTCTACGTGGATTGTCCTTTACAAGAGTGTGAAAAACGCGATCCAAAAGGAATCTATAAAAAAGTAAGAAATGGAGAAATTCCTTCTTTTACAGGGATCGACTCTCCTTATGAAGCGCCACAATCTAGTGAACTCGTGATTCGTACAGAACAAGAATCAGCAAAGGAATCAGCAGATAAAATCATTCAATTTTTGCAAGAAAGAAACTGGATTTAGCAGCTCATCAACGTGGGGGGATAACAATGGCGAAAGTCTATTTAGTAGGAGCAGGACCTGGAGACCCGGGATTAATAACAGTTAAGGGAATGAAGGCAATTGAAAGGGCTGACGTCATTCTCTATGATCGACTCGTCAATGAAGAGCTGCTGGAATATGCTTCAAAGGGAGCCCAACTGATTTTCTGCGGCAAGCAGCCGGACCAGCACACGTTGCGTCAAGAGAACATTAATGAGCTGCTCTGGCAATATGCCAAGAAAAATAAAGTCGTTACACGTTTAAAAGGAGGAGATCCCTTCATTTTTGGTCGTGGAGGAGAAGAAGCGGCGGTCTTAAGTGAAAAAGGAATTGAGTTTGAAATCATACCTGGGATTACGTCGGGCTCAGCAGCCCCCGCTTACGCTGGTATTCCTCTAACACACCGTGAGCTAAGTTCTTCTGTTACTTTTGTATCTGGAGTAAATCCGCAAGAAGACGTTGCAGCCTACTGGACGAATTTAGCCCGCCATAAAGGTACGCTTTGCATTTATATGGGCGTAAAAAAGTTCCCTCATACGTGTGAACAGCTCATCACTCATGGAATGGACCCGGATATGCCCGTGGCTATTATTCATTGGGGGACAACTCAAGAGCAGAAGACCGTGACGGGAACATTAGCTTCCATTCATACGAGGTTACATGAAGTATCGAATCCATCAATGATTGTGATAGGTGAAGTAGTGAGACTACGCGAGAGCTTACAATGGTTTGAGAAAGAGCCTCAGCCCATCATTTCATCTGTCATATAATAAGAGGGAGAATTGGTATGCAAGGAATACTTTACGTTAGTCATGGCACCAGATATGATAAAGGTAAACAGGAAGCGATTGAATTTTTAACTGACATTCAACCCTCTGTTGATGCACCTTTACAGCAAATTTGCTTTCTTGAAATTAGTGAGCCTGATGTTCAAGAAGGAGTACGTAAGTTAATCGATGCAGGAGCGACCTCTATTTCCGTCGTTCCCATTTTACTTTTAACTGCAGGACATGCTTTAAAAGACATTCCAATCGAACTTAAGAAAGTGAAAGAAATTTATCCGTGGCTTGAACTAACTTATGGCGAACCCCTGGGTGTGCAAGAGAGAATCATAGATGTAGCGGTCGATCGCATCGAAGAAGCTTCGTCACTAACAGACGATACGACGATTTTATTAGTTGGAAGAGGAAGTTACGATCCAGCTACGAAGCGTGATATCGAATACATTGCTCAATCGGTAGAGGGACGTTTACATGTTCGTGTTGAAACAGCTTATTTAGCTGCCATAGAGCCTAAGTTTAATGATATCATTGAAGAATGGCCTCGCAGTTCTCGACTGGTGGTCGTTCCTTACTTATGGTTTGATGGTCTGCTTATTCAATCGATGGAGAAAAAAGTATCCAGCCTGCAACAAGATGGTGTGGAAATTTCGCTCTGCCGGCCGCTAGGTGACCATACAAACATGAAACGCGCTCTTATTGATAGAGTAAATGAATCATTTGATTTCCCATTCGTCGTTGTTGAGGCGAAAGACTGACTTCTTTGGAGGCATGCAGATGACAAAGCTTACTGGAAAAACCATTGCAATAGCCGCTGACCGACAAGCTGAATCCATTGAGGAACTTATACGCAAGCAAGGCGGCACGCCAATTACACAATCGATTCAAGGACAAAAAGTACTTAATGAAAAAGAAGCAGAAGAAGATGTAGCGAAGCTCATTAAATCCAAGTTCAACTACGTGATATTAACGACAGGAATAGGCGCAAGAGCACTAGAGGAAGCGGCTGAAAGGCTTGGTCGTCAAGAAGAGTACATTCAAGCTTTGCAAGAAACAAAGCTTGCCATTCGTGGAAGTAAAACGGTGAAGTGGTTAAAGGAAAAAGGGTTGGAGCCAACTATTGTCTCTGACGACGGAACGATGAATGAATTAGTGCAAGAACTTGACCAAGTCAATATAGAAGGCGACTCGTTTTTTCTTCAGCAATACAATAAGAATGAGCCGGCGATTCTTAATAAATTGAACACTTTGCCGATCAATCTTTATCAATCACTGCCTTATCATTACATCGAACCTAAAAAAGAAACAGTACATCATTTAAAGCAATTAATCTTTGAACAAAAGGTGGATGCCGTCGTTTTCACAAGCAAAACGCAAGTGCAAAATCTATTTCAAACGCTGAGTGAGAAGCTGAGTTCTGCTTTTAATCAAGAGGTTACTGCTGTTGCCATAGGAAGCGTCACAGCAGATGAGCTTCGCAGTCATGGAATAACTCATGTGCTTGAGCCTGATAAGCCTAAAATGGGAGCGATGATTATCGCCTTAAGCCGTTATTACCAACAGCATGCATAGAATGAAAGCCCATTCCCTGTCATAAGGGGGATGGGCTTATCTATTGGATCGAATATAATGAAGCATGTCGTTTTGCTTTTGTTGATCAAAAAAATCTTCCTCTACGAGCTGTCGGAGAATTTGCCTTCTTCTAGTCATGGAAAAGGAGGACTGCTTCAATTGCACGCGGGCTTCAAAAAGAAAGTTTACATAGTCCTCATAGCTTTGGTCGTATTGTTCTTCTAAGTCCTTTTTAATTCGAGCGGCTAATATAGGACTCGCCCCAGCTGTGGAAACACTGATGGATAGTCTGCCACGCTGAAAATGGCTTGGAAATTGAACGTTTCCATCTGCTGCCTGTTCTACTGTATTCATGAGCGCGTTTTTAGGAGCTGCCTCAATTACTTGTTGATTAACGAGGGAGTCGTTCGTTGCGGCAATGATCAGAAACGAACCGTTAACATCATCTGGGGAAAAACGCTTTTTCTTCCAGTGAATTTGATCGTTTTCGTAAAGAGAACGTATGCCAGAAGTGACTTCAGGACTGACAACCTCAATCAGCGCATGGCCGCTTAACAAATTATAAATCCTTCGCTCCGCAATTTTCCCCCCGCCAACAACTGTTACATGTTGACCCGCTACATCAACCATTAATGGAATTCCGCTCACTTCTGATCATCCTTTTTTCTTTCAGTGTACCAGAAAAGGTACCAGGTACACATGGTTGCCTTTTGTGTACCTGGTACCTTTTATAAAATAATTTTTTTCGCAATGTCCGTATAGTGACGGGGGGGTGTTCCTTCGAATACGGTGGACCCTTTTTCATCAGGAATGGAAATAGGAATCTTTCCTAGTAATTGGGTATCCAGTGTCTCTGCCAGCGCAGGGCCGCCGCCCTCTCCGAAAATATGGTAGCGTTCGTCTAAATCAGGTGGCGAGAAATAGGACATGTTTTCGATGACACCTAAAATTTTATTTCCGGATTTCTGTGCCATTGTTCCCGCCCTTTCTGCCACGTGGACAGCTGCCGGATGAGGGGTAGTCACAATAATTTCCTGACAGTCAGGCAGTTTTTGGTGCATGTCCAAGGCTACATCCCCTGTTCCAGGAGGTAAGTCAAGAATGGTGTAGTCCGTCTCTCCCCAGAGAACATCATCAAAAAAGTGGTCGAGCACTTTTCCTAACATCGGACCGCGCCACACTACAGGAGCATTTTCATTTACGAGAAAGCCCATCGACATCACTTTTATATCCTGAAATCCGACGGGAATCATTTTGTTATTTAATGTTTTTGGCTTAGCTTCCAGGTTTAAAATCTTTGGAATGCTGAAGCCATAAATATCAAGATCGATAAGAGCCGTCTTTTTCCCCATATGCGCCAATGATAATGCTAAATTCACAGCTACGGTAGACTTTCCGACTCCTCCTTTTCCACTCGCTACGGCAATTACATTTCCTTTTAACAACAAACCCACTCTCCTCTTTTGAAGGTCTGATTTTATTGTATAGAAGCTCACATTTCCAAGCTGTGACAAAGGTCACAGCTTATTTCTATAGAAGAACGCAGATTTCCGTAAGTTCACAAAATGGGAACTAAATTTTTCTCATCCAAACCAAGGAGTGTGAGGAATGTCACAGTCTTAGAAGGAAGAGCTCTATAGAATGAGAGGTACACAACAACAGAAAAAATGTAAAGAGAGAGGAGATCAACATGTCAAAGCTTGAACGATCCTTTTACTCAAAAGTAAGCATGTATTCCTTTTTTGTCGTACTCATTCTCGTTTTATCCATATGGATAGGAACCGGGCAATTCACTCATATAGATCTAATGCTATTTGGTTATTTGATCGCTTCATTTGTGTTTGCCATCGGAATTACGATTCGCATGTGCTCCTGGGCACTGCGTCCAGCCACCCATCAAGTTCTAAAAAGAAGCTTTGCCAATATGAAGAAGAAAACACACGCCAAGCGGAACTTAATTTCCATTTTACGTACCGCCTTTGAGAATATCTTTCTGCAAAAATTTATCTTTAAACGGGGCATCTATAGAGGGATCACCCATTGGTTAATTGCCTGGGGATGTATCGGATCATTTGCGATCACGTTTGGTCTTGTGTTTGGATGGATGCACTTTAAACTAGTGGATCCTCATACGTATCAAATTATTGTGATGGACATTCCGACTCTTAAAATGCCTGCCCACGGCATACTCGCTGAGCTTATTTACAACGGGTTAAATATTACAGCAATGATGGTGCTTATCGGTGTAACGATGGCTTTAATACGAAGGTCGAAAAGCCAGGATGTTAAGGTCACCCAACGAGTAGAATTTGACTTACTGCCTCTCTATGTATTGCTGGCAGTGACAGTAACCGGGTTAGTGTTAACTCTTTCTTATAAGTTCTTAGGAGGTTTCTTACA
Source organism: Halobacillus andaensis (assembly GCF_014636475.1). Classification (GTDB taxonomy): domain Bacteria; phylum Bacillota; class Bacilli; order Bacillales; family Halobacillaceae; genus Halobacillus_A; species Halobacillus_A andaensis. The sequence continues at coordinate 367,118 of NZ_BMEL01000003.1, read as the reverse complement.
CCCGCAACTTTCTTTAATCCATCAAATTACTGTCGTCATGTTTCTCGTCTATTTTCCATTCGGAAAACTATTTCATTTACCAATTCGCCCGCTGGCAACGGCCGTCCCTATGGATTATCAAGGTCAAATCCAGAGAGACACAAGAGCTTGTAAACGATGCAGCACCCTCTATAGTGATGATGATCAAATCGAAGATGTAAAGGCGATTCTAGGGGTGCAAAGTTTTGACTTACAGTTAGCTGATGGAACATATTTAGCAGATTATTGTCCTGCGTGCCGTCGGCGGTTGCGCGTAATGAAGCAATTAAATATGGAAAATGATAAAGGAAATCCTTATGGTCCGATTCAAACAATGAATGATGTTCAAGTACCCGGCTTTGGAAGAAAAAGATCGGAATCTTACTATGAAGAGAAAAGAGGCGATGAGAATGACTGATTTCATGGTGAAAAAAGGAGTAAAAAACCTCCATCGTGAAGGAGAGAAACTTATAACTACACATTGCAGCTATTGCGGGATGCAATGCGGCATGCATATTCGAGTCAACGAAAAAACCGGAAAAATTGCTGGCGTGGAACCTAGGTACGACTGGCCGGTAACGAACGGAAAGCTTTGTCCAAAGGGAGTTACGGCTTATCAGCAAATTGACCATAAAGAAAGAATTAAACGCCCATTAATTAAGAAGAATGGAAAATTCGTAGAAAGCAGCTGGGAGGAAGCTCTCTCCTTAATAGAAGAGAAATTCACTGAAACTCAAGCGAAACACGGAAAGGATGCTCTATCCGTTTTCGGCGGCGTATCGATGACGAATGAAAAATGTTATTTAGTAGGGAAGTATGCACGTGTAGCCTTAGGTACAAGATTTATAGATTACAATGGGAGATTTTGCATGAGCTCTGCGGCCGGAGGATTTATAAAGACATTCGGAGTAGATCGAGGGTCCACGCTGCCATGGCCGGAGCTTGAACATAGTGACTGTTTCTTAATTGCTGGTTCAAATACAGCAGAATGTCATCCGACAAGTATTCAATGGTTTTGGAAAGCTCGAGATAAAGGGGCGAAAATGATTGTTATTGACCCTCGTGAAACGCCAACGGCTAGAATTGCGGATGTCCACATTGATTTAAAGCCGGGAACGGATTCAGCGCTGGCCAATGGACTGCTTCACCTCATTATCAAAGAGGGCTATGTAGATGAAAAATATGTGGCCGAGCGATGCAATAACTATAAAGAGCTGCAAGAATCAGTTGAAACTTTTACTCCAGAATATACAGCAGAAATTACAGGAGTTGCTGTTGAAAAAATTATAAAGGCTGCTCGAATGTATGGAGCATCTAAACGCTCGGTCGTCATGTTTGCCAGAGGAGTCGAGCAGCAGTCAAAAGGTGTAGATAATGTAACTTTATATACGTCCCTTGCCCTTTTAAGAGGACAAATAGGTAAGTTTGCTTCGGGAGTCGCCACATTCACTGGCCAAGGAAATGGTCAAGGAGGACGGGAGCACGGACAGAAAGCAGATTTATTGCCGGGGTATCGCAAATTAACTGATCCAGAGGCTGTAAAATACATTTCTAACGTGTGGGGTATCGATCCGAAAGATATGCCTAAGCCCGGAGTTTCAGCGTTTGAAATGTTTGATGAAGTACAAAAAGGAAACATTCGAGCCATGCACGTGATCTGTAGTAATCCTGCTGTATCCGCCCCTCATACGGAGTATGTATGGGATTCATTCAAAAAGCTGGATTTCATGGTAGTGAATGACTTCTTTTTATCGGAAACAGCGGAATTTGCAGACGTTGTGCTGCCAGCTACTACATGGGCTGAAGATGAAGGAACCACTACGAATTTAGAAGGCAGAGTGATTCATATACGTAAAGTAACTGAGCCTCGTCATGAATCAAAGCCCGACTGGATGATCCTTAGTGAGATTGCAAAGAGAATGGGGAAAGGCAAGCATTTTCAATACGAAACACCGAAGCAAATCTTCGAGGAACTAAGAATAGCGACGAAAGGCGGCAAAGCTGATTATCATGGCATTACGTACGATCGGATTGACCGGGAAGATGGAGTGTTTTGGCCTTGTCCTGAAGAAGATCACCCAGGTACACCAACAATGTTTAAAGAACGATTTGCTACACCTGATGGGAAAGCGAATTTACCTGTGGTCGCTTGGAAAGAGCCAGGAGAGACACCAACTAAGAAATATCCGCATATTTTAACGACGGGTCGAGTTGTTTACCATTATTTATCTGGAACACAAACGAGAAGAATAGACTTTTTAATGGAACAGTGTCCACTTCCATATGTAGAAATGCATCCTGAAATGGCAAGTCAATATAATATGCAAGAGGGAGAAACGATTCAGTTGACAACTGCCAGAAGCTCGATGAAAACGGAAGTGAAGTTAACGAAGGCCATACGAAAGGATACTCTTTTTATTCCTTATCACTGGGGAAAAGAATTGGCCGTCAATCAACTGACCAATCCATGTTTAGATCCTATATCCAGAATGCCTGAGTTTAAAGTTTGTGCGGTAAAAATTGAAAAAATTTATGAGCAGGAGGGGATCAAATGAATAAAATTATGTACCTTGAGTTTGAACGCTGCATCGGTTGCAGAGCTTGCCAGGCTGCCTGTAGAGAGTGTGGGGATCATGATGCGAAAGAGCGTAACTTCGTAGAATATGTTGATTTTATGGAAAGCAGACAAACGTATCCAATGCTTTGTATGCAATGTAAAGATCCGGCTTGCGCAAGAGTGTGTCCCGCTAATGCAATTCAAATAACGGATGACGGTGTGGTGCTTTCTGCAATGGAAGAGAAGTGCATTGGCTGTCGCAATTGTACATTCGGCTGTCCATTTGGCATCCCGAAGTTCGATTTTGAAGAAAATAAAATGTACAAATGCGATATGTGTTATGACCGTTCTCAGCACGATATTGCTCCAATGTGTGCCTCTGTATGCCCTAGTGAAGCTATCCGTTTTATTGATTTTGACGAGATGCAGGCTTTACGCCGTCAACGTTCACAAATGAACCTGGTAGAAGGGAAAAAACCAACAGAGCAAGACAAGTGGCAGTATGTTCCAGAATTTTTCGGAGTATATACAAGCGATGAATAGAGGAGGTGCCTGATTTGAAAGATAAAAGAAATAAACCCTATACGGAAAGTGATATGGTCAACCTTGTCAATAATGTTAATAGACAAGAAGATTTAAGGTATAACCGCCGCTCTTTTTTAAAAGCAGCGGCTGGGACTTCCATCGCATTAGGATTATCTACTCTTCCATTTTCTGTGAAGGCTATGGTCGACACGTTTGAAGATGAGGAGAACAGACAGGAAATTACGAAGCTGGCCGATCTGCCAAAAGGATCTTCCATTGAATTTCATTATCCGACCGAGGAAGAATCGGCTCTGCTTGTTCATACAAAAGCTGGAGAGTTGAAAGCTTATAACAATGCTTGTACCCATTTAATGTGTCCTGTTTTTTATGAAGAAAAAGATGAAGTACTGCTTTGTCCATGCCATAAAGGATATTTTGACTTAAACAATGGCCATCCCATTGCAGGCCCTCCTCAACGTGAGCTGCCCATGATTGAAGTGGAAGTGAAAAATGGTACGGTTTATGCAGTAGATAGGAAGTATCGTCATGGGTAATAAGATTTGCTGGATCGTCATATTACTGACGTTAGCCATAAATGTAATGTTGCTGCAATGGACGATAAACGCTTACCTTGGTCATGAATTCGAACGTGTCTTTTTATATAGTTTGCTAGCATGCGGGTCTGCTAGTGTGACTCTGATTACAGTACTTATTTGGAGAAAAAAAGAATATCAGTAATAAAAAAAGATAACAGGCTGAGACAAAACTTAATAAAGCATAAAATCATCCGAACGATTTTGCAGAAATCAGTTCGGATGATTTATGTTAAAGAGAATTTATACCAACGCTCCGTCAAAACACTCGCTTTCCGTGGGCAAAGTCTCAGCTTCCTCGGAAAGCAAAGAGCGCTTTCCTGCGGGATCTTCGGCTCGTGCTATTCCCACAGGAGTCTTCGTATTTTGATTACGCTAGTGATCTACGTTTATACGAATGTTTGTTTTTTGACATCACTGCTTTACTTATGTCCCATTCTCTTCTCTATATAAGGTAACAACTGAATTCATTTCTATTTCTAAATAAACTCTCCAGTAGGTTCAATTTGAAGGTTTTTTCCTGTTACTTTTTGCTCTCCAAATGTGGTGAGTATGACACACTCTTTCACTTCAAAATGGGGAGAGCTTTCCTCTTCTGTATACTCAAGTAATATCCCGCGAACCTCACGTACTTCCACTTTTTGTCCTTTCAAGGAGCGGTGTCTTGCTCTTAATAGAAAGTCTTTCCATCTGTGCCATCGTTTTATAAGAAAAGCCGTTTCACCGTTTTCTAGGTAGCCCATAAATGCTTGACTATCGTCGATGCTAGTTTTTAGTACTTCAGAAAGACTGCTAAGGGCATCATGGATCATTTGAAACTCAGCGAGCTCTAAATCCTCGGGAATGGTGAAAAGCAAATGGGATTCTTTCTCTACCCAGACCGCAGTAATAGCTGCACTGCCTTTTCCCATTTCCTTTCTAAATACATAAGATCCATCTGATTTCTTGAAAAAACCCGCTTGATCTAATGAACCGTCTATCGATAACTGCCTGTTTACTGGAATAATAACCTTTAGCAATACGACTCCACCTTTTCAATTTACTGTAATTCTACCAAACAGGGTCTCTTTCACGTGTGATAATGATCACAGATGGTGTACCTGATGGTGTACCAGGTACAGAAAGTGGCATGGAGTGTACCAGGTACGCCGATGAGAAAAATATGTACCAGGTACACCTTAAGTCTTATTCAAATTTACTTCTCCAGGTCGTTATGGGGAAAGGAGAACTCCTTTACGCTATAAAAGAGCTAGTTCATTTACTAGCCTGACAGATCGAGGAGGGGAATCATCATATGTTTTTAGCTTTTAAAGAGCTGAACCAGTCAAAGTTTAAGTACGCGCTTATTGGGATTATTATGACCGCCATTTTGTTTCTTGTCTTTTTTATTAATGGATTGGCCTCTGGACTTTCGACAGCGGACAGCTCCTCACTTCAAAATCTTCCTGCTGACTATGTCGTGATGGACGATGATGCAGAAGGGAATATCATGAAGTCGGAAATTGAAAAGGGGGAAATAAAAAATATTGAGGATGAGATTGATGGCGACCATACATCACCTCTAGCGATTCAAATGTCTTCTATTGAAAAAGAAGAAGAAAAATCAGACGTAGTCTTTTTTGCATTGAATACGGAAGAAGTATCTGGTCCGAAAGTTACTGAAGGTCTTTCAATCAATGAGCTGAGGGGAAATGAAGTGATCATTGATGAAGGAATAAAAAATCAAGGCTATCGGTTAGGGGATTCTTTTACAGATACGAATTTAGAAGAAGAATTTGTAATTGCCGGCTTTACAGAAAAGCAAACCTATAGTCACTTGCCTGTCGTCCATACAAGTTACGACTATTGGGAAGAGCAGGAATACTTTTCTCAAGATGTAATGAACGCCTATTTGTATGAAGGAGAGAAGCAGGATGTCAGCGGGTTTAATACTTTTACAATAGATGAAACCGTTAGCTCAATGCCTGGCTATTCTGAAACTCAAGGATCCTTGCTCATGATGGTAAGTTTCTTATTTTTCATCGCAGCTTTTGTGTCTACTGTCTTTTTCTACGTATTGACGATACAGAAAACTCATCAGTTCGGTATTTTAAAAGCCATTGGAGCTTCAACTGGTTACATTGCAAAAAGTATTGTGCTCCAAGTTATTTTAATTACTTGTATTAGTTTTACCTTCAGTTTGGCAGGTGTATATTTCATGACTCAAATATTGCCTCAAGATATGCCGTTTGAGTTGTCTGTTGAAATCATTTCGTTGACAGGTGTGATCTTTTTAGCACTCAATTTACTAGGTTCATTGGTTTCGATTATTAAAGTGTCAAAAGCGGATCCATTAGAAGCGATAGGGAGGGTGGAATAATGCTGAAAGTCGAACAAATTTCCAAAAAATTCACGGATGGAGATACCTCTGTACAAGTATTAAAAGATGTGTCATTAGAAGTGGAAACAGGTGAACTTGTAGCGATTGTAGGCCCATCTGGCTCAGGGAAGAGCACGCTTTTATCTATAATTGGTGCGTTACTAAGTCCGTCAGATGGACGAGTTTCTATTAATAAGGAAGATATCTCAACCTACTCATCTAAAAATCTGTCAGCTGTAAGATTGAATAAGATTGGTTTCATTTTTCAATCGTCAAATTTAGTACCTTTTCTAACAGTGGAGAATCAACTGCTCCTCGTAAGGGATATGAAAAAGAATCGGGATCGAAAGAGTAAAGAAAGAGCGAGCCAACTTATATATGATCTAGGTCTTAGTCATCGGTCAACAAGTCAAATTAACCAGCTTTCCGGCGGAGAGAAACAGCGAGTTGCGATCGCAAGAGCTTTTATGAATGATCCAGATCTCATTTTAGCAGACGAACCAACGGCAAGCCTGGATTCCGAACGTGGAAGGAAAGTGGTCGAAATGCTATCCAAAGAAGTGAAAGAAAAGAACAAAGCTGCGCTCATGGTAACGCACGATGAACGTATGTTAGAAGTCTGTGATCGAGTATTGTATATAGAAGATGGAAGAATAAAAAGTTAGATTGAGAGAGAGCGTACCAGGTACGCGGAAAGCAAAAACCGGTACCAGGTACACACTCAGTAATATAGTGTACCTGGTACACAAAACATCACAAAAAAAGGATTTTATCGTGGGGGCGTCGAAGAATTAGAGTAATATTTATATTCTTAAAGAATAGAGGGGCTTCCATGCTTAATTCTAAAAGAAATGTTGTTATTGCCCTGTTGCTCGTGTTGCTTTGTATAGGTGTAATTTATCAATGGATGAATACAGGTAAGGAGTTAGAAGCCTCAAAAGACACCATGCATTACGTGAATGTAGAAGATTTTGGAGCTAAAGCAAACGATGAACAAGATGACTCAAAAGCAATTCAAGAAGCTATTGATTATAGTGTTGAGAATAATATAAGTGAAGTTCGATTAAATGGAAACAGAGACTATAATATAGAGCGAAGTATTATTCTGAAAAGTGATATACAAATGAAGCTGGGTACAACGACTAGACTTTTAGTTGAGGGGGATTTTCGCGTCATAGAAATTATGAAAAACGCAGGGATAACTGGTGGGATCATAGAAATTACCGATGATAATTTTAATTCAGAAGTAGTATATCTAAGTGGAAGTCAGAAGTTCTGGTCTTGGGAGAAAACCAGTATAGAAGAATTATCTATTATTAATTCCAGTGGTTCCAACAAAGGCTTAGGTTTAATGCTGCATGCGGAAAAAAGTGATCATCACATCAGCTTTGTTAATTTTATCAATATAAATATTGTAGGGTTTCACACGGGAGTGAAACTTCAAGCTGATAAGCCAGAGAACCAATATAGTTTCGTTAATGGGAACCGCTTTGCGAATTTTACTTTAGATAATTGTGTTCATTTTATAGAATTCCAAAGCTCTATTACGGTCCCAAACGAAGTATCAGGAAACCAATTTACAGGTTTACAGATCCAGCCCAGTGAATCAACAGAGAAAATATTGACTGTTACGGGCTCAGATAATTATTTTGAAGGTATGATATGGGATCCAGAGGAGTATATACAAGATAATCAACTGATCGAATTTACTGAGGAATCGATGAGAAATAAGCTGGAAAGTAATTTAAATGCTAATAAAGTAAATGATTTGGGAGACGCAAATTCCATTCTCGCTCGAAACAATAGTGCCGAGTGAGATTATTTTTTAAGGTTTTGTTCTCTAAAAGAAACATAAAATTAAGTAAAACAGAGTTATTTTAAGAAATTTAAAGATATTGTTCTTTAAATAGAATAAAATCGCGTTTTTTGACGATTTATTAATATTGTCATATCCTTTATAATCTACTTAATATTCTTTATAAAGAACGAAAGATACGTTAAAACAAATGAGAGGTGATTAGAATGAAGGTATTAGTAACTGGTGGAGCAGGTTTTATTGGATCCCATATAGCTGAAGAGTTATTAAAGCAACACTATGAAGTAGTTGTTGTCGATAATTTAATAACTGGAAATCGTGAGAATATACCTCTAGGCGTCACATTCTATCAGGCAGATGTCAGAGAAGATTTAAGTGAAATATTCACTAAAGAAAAGCCTGATTTTGTTATTCATCAAGCTGCTCAAGTTTCTGTAGCCCATTCAATGAACCAACCAATCTATGATAGTGAAGAAAATATTATTTCGACAATCAATTTGTTAGAAGCCAGCGTAAATCATAACATAAAAAAATTTGTATTTGCTTCTTCAGCTGCTCTATATGGAAATCCAGAATATCTAGCTATAGATGAGAAACACGTGGTTAATCCAATTTCCTTCTATGGGTTGTCTAAATTAAACGCAGAATCTTATATTCAATTATTCTCGCGCTTATATGGTCTGTCCTACACCATTTTACGTTACGCCAATGTATATGGCATGAGACAGGATACAAAAGGAGAAGCAGGCGTCGTAGCCATTTTTATTGAGCAAGCTCTCAAAGGCGAAAGTCCTACTATATTTGGCGATGGAGAACAGACGAGAGATTTTGTTTTTGTAAAAGACGTAGCCAAAGCAAATGTTGCTTCCCTTCATAATGGAGACAATGAAGTGATTAATATCAGCAATTGTTCACAAACCTCTGTCTTAGAAATAATCAATAACTTAAGTGAAATTACTGGAAAACCTGTTTCTCCAACTTTCCAGCCAGAGAGACCAGGAGATATTAGGCATAGTTATTTATCAAATTTAAAAGCGCTAAAACTTCTGAATTGGTATCCATCCTATGAATTCTTCCAAGGAATAGAAGAAACGATCGCTTACTATGAAAAAGGACTTATTAAGATATCGTAGGCTGTATTAATTTTAATTAAGAGGTGGAGCAATGATGGAAGAGGGCATGGATATTAAACGCTTTTTTAGAGTTTTGAGACAACGTTTACTTACGATTGCTATAGTTACTCTCTGTGTATTCCTAATTTCAGTTGCAGGAGTTATTTTCATATTAAAACCGTCCTATGAATCAATGGAGAATATTGTAGTAGGAAAGTTAGATAAAGAGAATATGGAGTATGGAAGTACTCAGGAGTTAAACATGCTATTGGCTTCTACTATGGATTTGATAAAAAGTCCAACGGTGCTTAATTCAGTTAAAGCAGATTTTAATTATACTTACGAAGAGCTAGAAGAGAAAATTGTAGTTCAAAACTCAAAGGATTCACAAATCGTTAAAGTAGTAGCAAGGGGAAATGAACCAGAAGAAACCAGGGAGCTGGCTCATCTAGTAGCCTTAACGACCGTCAATAAAATGAACGAACTTCTTAATGTGAAAGATATTATTGTACTTAGCGACCCAGATGATAACCCGCCCGTGGACAAAGTAGGAAGTGTCGAACTAAGCTTGGCGATCGGTATGGCAATAGGCTTACTTCTAGGTGTAGGGGGGGCTTTCTTAAGGGAATATTTTGATGATACGATTCGGAGTTCTCGAGAAATAGAATCACAATTAGGTATTCGCGTATTAGGGGAAGTTACATTCAAAAAAACTTCATCTAAATGGAGTTCTTCCAGGTGGAAGAAAAAAGAAATAGTAAATCAAGATGAGGAAGAGACTCTTAGAAGTCAAAGAGGTGAAATACATGTTCAAGAACACTAAAAAGTTAGGTAAAGCAGCTAAAGAGTCTCGCGCCATTCAAGAAAATTCGGCTTTGACGGAGCAAATAAGGATGATTCATTTTAATTTACAACACACTCTTCTTGAAGATGGAGGGTGCTTGATGGTGACATCAACCGAACGAGAAAAACACCTGTCAGTCATCTCCTCACAATTAGCCGAAGCTTTTGCTGAAGAGGGTTTTAAAGTGTTGCTTGCTGATGTTAACGTAAGTCATCCAACGCTGCATACTTATTATAATATTGAATGTAACTCTGGTTTAGTGAATGCCTTGTTATATGGAGACTGCGTTCTCCAACATATTACTGAAACGGAAATAATGAATTTATCTATCTTACCTGCAGGATGGATTTCAAATAAACCAGCGGGGTTATGGAAGGCTTCACATGTAAAGAGGGTAGTAGAAAGCTGTAAAGAAGAGTTCGATATCGTGATATATAATGCCCCTCCTCTGCTAAATACAGCTGATTCACAAATTCTCCTAAAGTATTGTGACGGTGTCATTGCAGTAGCGGCAGCTAATGCAACAAAAAAAGATCACCTGATTCAATTAAAAGAAGTTGTTTTTAGAGCAGACAACAGATTAAATGGGGTTATTTTAAAAACGAGGTAGCGATGGGAAGAGGGGCTAAAAGCGTGAAAAAGGTAAAAGTGAATATGGAGAAAAACTCAATCGCTCAAAATATCCTTCATTTATTTTATAGTACCGCTCTTTCTAGTACTTTAAATGCGGTAGCACTTATTATATTAGCCTCTTATTTACACTCCTATAATTATGGCTTGTTTAGTGTAGCTTTAGCTTTTGCCATGATTATGGGCTACTTCACCGATGCAGGTCTCAGTGACATTGTCTTAAGAGAAGGGTCTAAAAAAAAAGCTGACGTTTCTATACTGATTTCATCTTATATAAAGTTACGTTTTATTTTACTTGTCTTTACATTCCTGGCAGGCTTCATCATGATCAATCTGTTTAGTAATAATGATGAACTTGTTCGCACCTCTTATTTTCTAACCATTCCGATGGTTACTGGAATAGCCTTGCAAAGCATTGGGACCACATTCTTTCAAATGATTGAGAAGATGCAATATTATGGGTTCATTCGAATTATGTCTGCTTTGTTCCTTGTAAGCACCATATCTTTAGGGATCCTATTTGAACTAGCCCCTGTAACCATTAGTATAATCTACGGATGTTCTTATTTAGCAGCTGGAGTTTTTGGAGTCATATTAGTAACAAGGCGTGTATCCCTTAGATTCAAGGGACCTTTCCATAAGGCACTCTTTCACAATTTAGGAGCGTTTACATTGGGAGGATTGCTCTTTGTACTTCTCCCGCATTTAGGTCCTTTAGTGTTAGAAAAAACGATCTCTTTATCAGAAGTGGGACTGTTTGCTGTTGCTTATCGTATTCCTCAAGCTTTACAACAAATTCCTTTTATCGTAGCAGGGGCTTATTATCCTGTATTATTTCGAGCATTTAATAACAATAGACTTCGGGATCATCTCAACTTTAATTTGGCCCAAATTAAAATTATGGCCCTTATTGGTATGGGAATGACCATTCCTTTTTTTTATATGTCATCCTTCGTTGTTCATTTCCTTTTCGGAGAACAGTGGGCAGAGGCCGCTTTTCCTCTGAAAATTTTGTCCTTGATGTTAACTTTTCAAGCAATAAATATAGCTCTGGCTGACGGTCTAACTACTAGAGGGAAACAAAATACTAGAACGACTATCCAATCCATTTCTATTTTAATAGGCATCATTTTATATGCTGGATTTAGTCGATCATATGGGGTAGTGGGAGCAGCTATCGCAGGAGTGGGCATTGAAGTTTTCTCTTTAATTGGTTTTTTAGTTTGCATCCCGAATAGATGGATAATTGCCAAAAAAGCGATCATTCCGTATACATTGTTTTTTACTTCTAGTCTACTATTAATAGGAAAATGGCTAAGTTCGTATGCTTTATTAGCAAGTTTACTGAATATGCTTCTGTTACTCGTTATCGTTTGGCTGGATCGTGATTTGAGGGTGAAGTGTATCAATTACTTACACACCTTTTTAACGAAAATGAAAGAAAATAGGGAAAACCGGAGGGTTGAAGATGGAATATAGATTAGTTACTCATACTAAACCTCATAAACCCATCGTTTTCTTTCTATTTCTTTTAGTAATGCTTGCTAACTACAATATCTATATCGGTTTTGCCCTTAAACCTTATATGCTGTTTTCTATCTTCTATTTGATTTTTTTTATGAATTATTTTCGCTTCTATAAAATGCAGTTATATGAAATCTTAATGTTATTATTTTATCTTCTTTATTGTTTCACGGGGGTTTTCTCTCTATATCCAGCATCTAGCTTAAGGATATTAATAGGGATCTTTATTTATATAGCATGTTATTTTGTCATGAGGGCTATTTTGGGGAGAACAAATGGAACCATTATAAATCAATCGATTGCTGCTGTAGGAATTCTATTTAACCTCGCAAGCCTTATTTTATATTTTGCAGGGTTAGTCAAGGTTCGTTTCCTTTTTGAAGGAGATCGAATTTATGAATATGGAATGATGCTTGATCGAGATTACCCTAGATTAGTCGGTTTAATGCAAGACCCTAACTTCTTTGTGTTTTATAATACTATATTTTTTGCGTATTACTTAAGTAATACAAAATCTACTATCAACAAACTGGGATTAGCCCTTTGTATCATCACGAATCTTCTTACCTTCTCAAGAGGCGGACTGCTAGTGATGATCATTTTATTAGCTGTGTACATTGTGCTAAACAACCCCATTAAAAATATAAAGTTGATTGTCGGTATTGCTCTTTCTTTAGTTACCACGTTTATCGTTCTAGTAAATATGAACTTCAACCTTTATGAATTACTGTCATCAAGAGTGGAAGCTTCTTCAGAGGATGGGGGGAGCGGGAGGTTAGTACTTTGGGGACGGGCGTGGGATTATTTCACCTCTAATATGTATACGGGTATAGGTGCTTTTAACTTTTCGGACTATAACACGTTTGATTATGGAGATAGTCTCACGGTTCACAATACATTTTTAGACATTTTAGCAGAATCAGGACTCCTTGGAATCTTCTTTTATATGATGTTTATCGCAATAGTATTTGCTCAACTTATTCGTCAAAAAGTTCATCGAACCAATTCTTACTTGTTTCTCACATTCTTAGGCTTCGTTCTTCAAATGGGGTTTTTATCAGTCATTATAAACGACATTTTCTTTTTGTATTTGGCTATCCTTTCGAATCACTTAAATAATCATGTGATTCTTCAGAAAAGTAAAGTGCATCCTGAGTCGATGAGTCCTTTAAGAGGAGGAGTGTATGATGAACGTTTTATTACTGACAGATAAATTAATTATGGGAGGAGCAGAAATATATTTTTGTAAATTAGAAAACTATCTATCTCATAATGAAGCTGCGTTTTTTGCAGCTGCTGGTCAAGGAGAACTTGAACAGCAGATCAAGAATAAAGATCGTTTTTTACCGTTAAGTAGACGGGATCATATTAAGAATCTAAGAGACTTACGTAAGATGATTCTAAAGAACGACATTCATGTTATTCACGCGAATAGTCTCAGAATGGTTCTATATGCTATTTCTCTTCAATCTATGATGAAGGGGCATCGGTTTCATATCATCTATACAAAACATAATGTGACTCGGCTGGAGCAGAGAAACAAGATACTGTTTAACTCTCTTTTGAACAAACATGTAGATCGGATTTTAACAGTAAGTGAGTTTGAGAAAAATAACTTAGAAAAATTGGGTGTTGAGGAAGCCAAGGTTAGGACTGTATATAATGGGGTGGATTTAAATCAATTTGTGTATAGCACCAAGAAACGAACCTCCACCTTTAATGTAGGTATATTAGCGCGATTATCTGAAGAAAAGAATCATGATCTTTTCATGGATATCGCTAATCACTTCCGTAACGATAGCCATTTCCAATTTCATATGGCAGGCGATGGGCCTGAAAAAGAAAGGATTAGAAACCGTATATTATCGGAAGGGTTAAATAATGTAAATATGATGGGAGGAGTAAGTAAGCCTGAAACATTTATTAAAGAAATGGATGTGCTCTTACTGACTTCAAAAAGAGAAATATTCCCCATGGTTATACTTGAAGCTATGGCTTCAGGAACACCAATCATTGCAATTGATAGAGGCGGAATTTCCGAAGCGGTTATTGATCGAAGCACAGGATTCTTAATTAAACAACATGATGTGGTTGAATATAGTCAGAGGATTAAAGAACTAGAGGAAAATGATCTGCTTAGAGAACAAATTTGCTGGAATGCTCGAAAAAGTGCAGAAAAAAACTTTTCACTTGAAAGCATGGTGGAAGAAACGCTGGAAGAGTATTTTAACTGTTACGGCATCGAAAGGAGGAGGACTAAAATTGAAGCTTAAACCATTACGATTTGGTCTTATGTTTGATCAACATTCGATTGACAAGTGGCAGCACAAGATCCTAAAACACGTACTAAGCCTAAAAGACGTACAGCTTGAATTGATTATTTGTCGATGTCGCTCTCCTCATTGCCCAATTCAACGCGAAGTCTCTAAAATTATCAATCTTTGGAATCCTTCCCCTATGACTATAATGAAAGAAGAGATAGCAGATATAAAAAATTTCTCCTTGGATTTTATTTTATATGCAGGTGGACAAAAAAATGTAGAAGATGATATGAAAGATATTGCTAAGTACGGAATATGGACTTTTAAACATCAACTGGAGAAGAAACCATTCGGAATAGAGTTTTCTTATGAAAAGAAGCAAACGAAAGTTGAGTTTATAAAGTTGGAAAGAAACCAAAGCTACAGAGTGTTAAAAAATGGGGTTTATCCTACGATGTTACATTCTTATGCGAATCATTTAGAATTCATCACTGAGGAAGTTGCAGAATGGCCTTCTCAAGTATGTAGAGATATTCTGAATCATCGAGCTCATTATTTTGATAAAAACGAAAAGACCATCTATATGGAAAAACCCCGCATTGGGGTAATTCCAACATTGCAGATTTATAAGAGTGTAGCCAAGAACCGAGTTGGAAAGTGGTTCAACATGCTGTTTCGTTATGAGTATTGGAATGTTGGAGTGATAGAAAGTCCCATTCATATGTTATTGAATAACAAACAACCTAAAATACAATGGCTAATTCCAAAAAAAGATGTTTATTACGCTGATCCATTTGGTTATGAGGATGGGAATAATAATTTGAAGATTTTAATAGAGGAGGTCGATCCTCGAACTGTGAAAGGAAAGTTAAGCGAGGTGAGCTTTCGAAAAGAAGGGGGGAATTTCCATTCACTTCAAGTAGAGCATTCTAAGTTTCAACGGGAGCATCATTTGTCCTATCCTTTTTTGCTTCATTCAGAAGGAAAGATCTACTGTATTCCAGAAGCTTCAGAGGCAAATAAAGTCACCATCTATCAATTGAATACTGTAACTGGAGAATTAGAAAACCCACGTACGATTATCGATGATTTTCCAGCAGTAGATTCGACCTTCATTCATTATAACGACACCTGGTGGTTGTTCTGTACTAAAGCGTCTAGAAACGGAGCTGAAAACAGGGAATTGCACATTTATTATTCCGACGATCTGTTAAAGGGATGGAAACCTCATGCTTTAAATCCGGTGAAGATTGATGTCTCTTCATCTCGGCCGGCTGGGACACCGTTTGTATATAATAAAGAACTCTATAGACCGGCTCAAGATTGCTCGAGTACGTATGGAGGAAGCGTTGTTATTAATAAAATAACTTCATTAACTCAATATTCATTTAAGGAAGAAAGCTGTACCCATATTTTTCCGCAGAAAGATAGCCTGTATCCAGATGGATTTCATACCGTATCATCAATGAACGGTGAACTAATGATGGTTGATGGGAAAAGGATCTCTTATCACGTGTCCCATCTTTTTAAAAAATTTTATAAGGTTAGGATGATATGGGCAAATAGCAAAAAGCTTAAATTGGGATTCCTTCAAAAAAAGTTATAATTTTGCACATTTGTTCTTTATAAAGAATTTAAGTTCATTATATATTTGTTAGCGCCTAGATTATAAAGGATGGTGAAATCTAGTGAGAAGACAACAGACAGACCCATATCTTAGAGTGATTGTAGGATTCCTTGATTTATCTATACTCTGCTTAGGTCTAATCGTATTTAAATGGCTTTACTACGGTCTCACTTCGTCCTCTGGTGCATTGTTTACTATAGAGTGGGTGCTTCTTTCTATAATAGCCGGTTATATAGCTTTCTCACTATTTGATATGTACTCCGACATACATGGAAAGGACCTGAGAAAAACGATTTATAGTGTAGTATTTTCAATGGTTTTCTACCTCATGATTTTCTCTTTCTTGTCTTTATGGATGGCCCCAACCCCCATGCAGAATTCAATCCTTTTAAATGCGGGAGTCGTACAGGCTGCACTTATCATGTTATGGCGTGTAAGTTTGTGGAAGCTTATAAGAGAACATTATGGCATTCGAAAGGTAATAGTAGTAGGGAAAAATTATCCCTTTGTGCATAAAGTTTTAAAAAAATTCATTTCCCATCAACAAGGATTATATGAAGTTACTGACCATATATCTACGTTCGATCCGGCTTCTTCCAAGGTGAGAGAAGCAGATATTTTATTTATAGACACAGAGTTAAACGCGGGAAGTAAAAAGAAAATTATTCACTACTGCTTACAGAATGACAAGGAAGTTTTTGTTATTCCTGATTTTAATGATTTGCTACTAGGAAATGGTGTGTCTCGGCAAATCGATGATGTGTTGATTTATTCTCATAATACAGTGGAGTTAAGTGCATGTGAAAAGTTTATGAAAAGAGCTTTTGATCTAACAATAGCCAGCCTTCTTCTCATTATATCTAGTCCTGTATTCCTATTCCTTTACGTACTGATTCCTTTACATTCAAAAGGACCAGCTTTATACAAACAGGAAAGGTTAGGTTATAAAGCTCAACCATACTACATTTACAAATTTAGAAGTATGGTTCAAGATGCTGAACTTAACACAGGTCCTGTATTAGCTTCCGAAAAAGATCCCAGGATTACAAGTGTAGGAAAAGTAATTAGGGCCATGCGGCTCGATGAATTACCTCAATTACTCAATGTGTTGAAGGGGGAAATGAGTTTAATAGGTCCAAGGCCAGAACGAGATTATTTTGTGGAACAATTTAAAGAAGAAATCCCTGAATATGAGTATCGTTTTAACGTAAAGCCAGGCATTACTGGTTTAGCTCAAATCTACTCCAATTATACAACGGAAGTAGAGAATAAACTTCGATACGATCTTATTTATGCAAGACAGTATACATTGTCCATGGACTTGAAAATATTGTTTCAGACTTTATTAGTAATGGTCAATCATAAGCAGGCCAAAGGCACAAGTAATGAATCTAGCATGGTTAGTCAACAGAAATTGCTCAAAGGAAATATAGATTGAACTGAGTTAAACACAAAGGAGATGAACATTATGGTAAGAAACGATCATGAAATCGTGTCTATTATTACTCCTGCTTTTAACGCCTCCAATTATATACTGGAAACCATTCAATCGGTTAAAGATCAAACATATTCTAACTGGGAAATGATTATTGTAGATGACTGTTCTTCCGATAAAACTGCGGAAATCGTGCGAAAAGAAGTGGAAAGGGATCAGAGAATAAAACTTATTACATTAGTAGATAACAAAGGAGCGGCTACTGCTAGAAATATAGCAATAAAGCTTTCTAAAGGTCCTTATCTTGCTTTTTTAGACAGTGATGATTTATGGCATCCTCACAAGCTTGAAAAGCAAGTGAATTTTATGAAAGAAAAGCAAGCAGGGTTAAGCTTCACATCTTATAGAATCATGCGCGAAAATGGGGAAAAAACAGATGTTGTTTTTCATTCTGCTCCACAAATTGACTATCATGATTTATTAAGAAATACGAAAATTGGTACCTTAACTGTCATGCTGGACAAAAGAATAACAGGTGAAGTCGTGATGCCTTCATATAGAGATTGCTCGGAAGATTACGGTCTTTGGCTATCTATTCTATCCAAAGGGGTTATGGCCTACGGAATGAAAGAAGAGCTTGCAATCTATAGAAAAAGTAAAAATTCCCTTTCAGGAAACAAATGGAGTTCAGCTAAAAAAACATGGAATACGTATAGAAAAGTAAGTAAAGCTAGTATCCCCTCAGCGATTTGGTATTTTGCTAATTACTCTGTTCACGCCTATCGAAAGCATTCTCGAATTACATGATATGACATTAGGGTGGAAAGTAGAAAAGGGGGAGTATAGGTGAATAAAAGAAGGAGGCTTTCTCTTGTACAGATTTCGAGAGCCATAGCTATTCTTTTTGTGTTATTGGGACATGCTAATATCGTTTTTTATTCTGGAATAGGGTATGACTGGTTTCAGATGGGGCAGTGGGAGCGAACAGGGGGAGTAGATTTTTTCTTTATCGTGACAGGATTTATGATTTTCTACCTTTACCATAATAAAGCAGGGGTGAAAGGTGCATCTATTGACTTTATAAAGAAACGTGCAATTCGAATCTACCCTTTATATTGGATCTTCACTCTTCTTGCTTTAGCTGCTGTTTATGTTATCCCAAGTATTGGTGAACCTTACTCTATGGATGTGATTTTAAAGTCTATCTTCACTCTTCCGACAGAACCAGTTTTATCATCAGCTTGGTCACTGAGTCATATCGTGTTTTTTTATTTTTTGTTCAGCACTTACCTTTTTAAACCTAATCTATTTAAACCAATTATTATGTTATGGATCGTCATTACGGCGCTGGTTGAGACAAAATTAATAGTAAATATAGATACTTTTCTATTTAGTTTTAGCAGTTTAGAAATTCTGTTTGGCAGTTTTGTTGCTTATCTATCGTTAAAGCGGAACTTCAAGTACTCTACTCTCTTTATTATAGTGGGGTTTATAGGATATTTAAGTGTTTGGCTCAATAATATTTATCATATAGCAGACATTCATACACCTACATTCTATTGTTTGTCCGCTATGATGATCATGCTAGGGATTGCAGAGAAGGATAAAGTAGAAAGAAGAGTGCCTAAGTTCCTATCTTATTTAGGAGATGCATCTTATTCTATATATATAGCTCATGGCCCTTTTTTACAGCTGTATTTTTTATTCATGCAAAAATATCAGCTTACTTCTAGCGTTCACCCATTTATACTGATGGTTAGTATTCTCGCTTTAACAACGATCTCGTCCTGTATGGTCTATAGCATTATAGAAAGACCGTTAAATCAGTATCTAAGAACCAAGTTATTAACTAAGAAAACAGAAGAAATCAAAATACCTCAAGTCATCGCATTCTCTGGTACCAGGTACAGAAAATAATGTGGTGTGTACCAGGTACGCAGAAGAAAAAAACGGTACCAGGTACACATTCAGTAAGAAAGTGTACCTGGTACCGAAAATGGGTACCGATTAATGCACATTAAAGTAACGTGCTTCTGGGTGGGCGAAGACAATGGCTGTGACGGAGGCTTCAGGTTCCATCATGCATTCTTCTGTTAGTTCTACGCCAATTTGTTCTGGTTCAATTAGTTTAAATAATTTTCTCTGATCCTCTAACTCTGGACAAGCAGGATAGCCAAAGGAGTAACGCTGGCCTTGGTATTTTGCTGAAAAACGCTCTTGCATCGTAAAGTCAGTGGCATCTGGAAATCCCCATTTGTCTCTCATCAGCTGGTGAATATGCTCAGCTAATCCTTCCGCTGTCTCTAGGGCGAGAGCCTGCAGGGCATGACTCTTCAAATATTCCCCTTCTTCTTTGAGTTTAACGGCTTGATCACGAATCCCTTTTCCAGCCGTAACGGAGAAGAAACCGACGTAATCCATTTCTCCGCTGCTCACCGGACGTAAATAATCTGCCAGACAAAGGTATGGGGCACGATTTTGTCTAGGGAACGTAAACCGCTCTAGGATCGTTTTCTGATCTTTTGGATCATAGATAATCACATCATCCCCATCAGATTGAGCCGGGAAGAACTGGTAGAGAGCTGAAGGTTGAATCGTACCTTCTTTTTGAGCTTTCTCAATTAATTCGTCAACCACCTCTTTTAAGTGTAACGCCTTTTCATTTTTTTCCTCTAATAGTTTAGAGAATTTACCTTTTAAGCCTAAATGATGGCTAATTAACATTTGCATATTAATATAAGGCTCGATATGAGCGACGGAATAATTTTTTAGAAGGTGCTGTTTGAAATCGTGAGGCTGAAAAACGGGTACCGTTTTAGAAACGGTAGAGACAGGTTTTTCAGCTACGGCTGTAGAGGCCGGCTGTTTAGCTGCCTGCTCTGCACCTCTAGCAATGGCTTGCTCTTGTTTTTCTTGCTGTTCACGAATTAAAAGCTCTCGATCTTCTTTTTGGCTCAGTCGGTTCGATAGGGAAAGTCCGTCCATTGCATCTTTTGCATAAAATACAGTGCCCTCGTATTGTGGTGCAATTTTTGTATTGGTAAACTTTCTTGAAAGTGCTGCTCCACCAACTAGAATCGGAATGTCAATTTGCTGCTGTTTTAAATCTTGAGCAGTCAGAACCATCTGCTGGGCTGATTTTACGAGCAAACCTGAGAGACCGACAAAGTCCGGGCCTTCGTTTTTAATCTGTTCAATTAATTCAGTAGAAGTTACTTTTATACCTAGATCCACTACTTCAAATCCATTGTTGCTTAAAATGATATCCACGAGGTTTTTCCCGATATCGTGTACATCTCCTTTAACAGTAGCAAGCAGGATTTTTCCTTTTTTATTGGACGTATCATCTTTTTCCATGTGTGGTTCAAGGTGGGCGACAGAAGTCTTCATTACTTCGGCACTCTGTAAAACCTCTGCAACGATTAATTGGTTATCGTTAAATAATCGTCCGACTTCAGCCATACCATCCATTAATGGGCCGTTAATGATTTTTAATGGTGTTTCATACGTCTGTAGAGCTTCATCCAAGTCTGGAATGAGTCCTTCTTTTGTTCCTTCCACAACATAATGAGCGAGTCTTTCAGGTAAGCTCATAGTAGCTGTAGGTACTTTTACTTCTTTTTTCTTTCCGCGGTAAAAAGCTGTGAATTTCGCCAGCGTAGCATCTGTTGTTTGAAAAAGAAGCTCGTTGGCCTGGTCGATTTCTTCTTGTGCAATGGAAGCGAAGCGCTCTAATTTTTCAGTATTAACGATCGCATAGTCGAGCCCGGCTTTTGTACAATGGTAAAGGTAAACGGCATTTAACACTTCTCTTCCCACAGGAGGAAGACCAAATGAAACGTTGCTGACTCCTAAAACAGTTTGACAGTTTGGCAGTTGTTCTTTGATTAAGCGGATCCCTTCTATTGTTGCGTCTGCAGAGCCTATATATTGCTCATCTCCTGTACCAACAGGGAAGACGAGAGGGTCAAAAATAATATCTGATTCATTGAGTCCGTATTCCTCAACTAAAATATCGCGGGAGCGAATGGCGATTTCAAGCTTACGCTCAGCTGTAACGGCCATGCCTACTTCATCAATCGTACCTACAACAACAGCAGCACCATACTGCTGAACTAACGGAAGAATCTCTCTAAAACGATCTTCGCCGTCTTCTAAGTTAATCGAGTTGATGATGACTTTCCCTTGAGAATAGGTGAGGGCCTTTTCAATGACATCCGTATCGGTGGAATCGATAATAAGCGGCACTTTCACCTTGTTAATGACCTGCTTCATAAAGGCTTCCATATCACGTACTTCATCGCGATCTGGATCAGCCAGACAAATATCAATAACTTGCGCGCCTTTTTTTACTTGAGCACGCGCAATTTCTGAAGCTTCTTCAAACTTTTCTTCCGCAATCAGGCGTTTAAACTTACGGGAACCAATCACATTTGTTCGCTCTCCAACTAAAATCGGGCGGTCATTTTTATCCTCGTAAATAAAAGGTTCAATGCCGGAAACCGCATGAGGGTGACTTTCAGGAGCTTTTCTTGGTTCAAAATCTTTTATAGCTTCTACTAGTGCTCTTATGTGATCGGGGGTCGTTCCGCAGCAGCCGCCGACAACGTTCAGCCAGCCTTTCTCAGCGAATCCGGCAATTTTTTCTGCAAGTGATTCTGGTGTTTCGTGATAGTTACCTTCTTCATCAGGCAGCCCGGCATTTGGGTAACAGCTGACAGAGGTTGTGGCGAGGTCTGATAGAGAACGAATGTGATCTCTCATAAATTCTGGACCTGTTGCACAGTTTAGTCCTACAACAGCAGGCTTCATATGTTCAAGGGACAAGTAAAAGGCTTCAATTGTTTGGCCGGCAAGCGTTGTTCCCATAGGTTCAATGGTGCCTGAAACCATAAGCGGTATTTCTTGGCCAAACTCTTTAAAAGCTTTAGATATCCCTAGATAGGCTGCTTTGACATTTAGCATATCCTGGGAAGTTTCAAGTAAAAGAAGGTCAACGCCGCCTTTCAGGAGTCCTCGCGCCTGTTCCTGGTAAGCATTCGTTAAATGTTCAAAAGTTGTGCCGCCTGTAACAGAAAGTGTTTTCGTCGTTGGACCCATGGCACCGGCTACAAATCGAGGACGTTCCTTTGTTGAATGCTTTTCCGCTGCTTTTTTAGCGATTTGTGCTGCTTTACTATTGATTTCTTCAGCTAAGTGACCCAATTCATATTCATCGAGGACCAAATCGGTAGCACCAAATGTATTGGTTTCAATAATATCCGCTCCGGCTTTAAGGTACTCATCGTGGATCCACTCAATCACTTTAGGTGATGTAATATTTAAATATTCATTACATCCATCGTATAATTCTCCGCCAAAATCTTCAGGGGAAAGGTCGGCATCTTGGAGCATTGTCCCCATGGCTCCATCTAAAACTAAGATTCTATTTGATAGATGCTGATGAAATGGTGTTGTTTCCATTAAGAACCGTCCTTTCTGAACGTTGCTGATTCACTTCTTTAATATAGTTCGTTAACTCTACCGTAATTTCATAACGCAAAAATGGTGTAATTAGATAGATGCCATTAAACAGCTCGGCTGCTGTATCGATTAATGACTTAGCGATGGCAATTCCTTCTGCCTGTGCAAGAGCAGGGTCGTGGCTGACGTGTTCCATACGCTTTCTAATTTCGTCAGAAAGTGTGATCCCAGGTACTTCATTATGCAAAAATTCAGCGTTTCTTGAGCTTGTAAGCGGCATAATACCGATATAAATAGGTGCTGATATATGCTTGGTTGCTTCGTATACTTCTCTAATTTGTTCCACGCTATATACGGGTTGGCTAATGAAGTAGTCAGCTCCGTATTTGATCTTTTTCTCAAGTCGTCCGACTGCTCGGTTAAGGTTTCGTACGTTTGGATTGAAGGCAGCAGCTACTGAAAAATTCGTGTTCATACCAAGAGATTTCCCGGAAAACGAGAGGCCTTGGTTTAATTGTTTAATGTATTGAATTAAATCAAATGATGACAGATCATACACCGACGTAGCCCCAGGGAAATCACCAATTTTCGTAGGATCCCCGGTAATTGCTAATACTTCTGTGATCCCTAACGTATGCAGTCCCATCAAATGGGATTGAAGTCCAATCAAGTTACGATCTCTACATGCGATATGCACAAGAGGGTTGATATCATACTTCTGCTTAATAATGGAGGCAATGGCTGAATTGCTGATCCTTGGTGAGGCTAGTGAGTTATCAGCAAGCGTAACGGAATCAACACCAGCGTCTCTTAATGCTTGTGCTCCCCTCATGTACTTGTCTGTGTTCAGTTTTTTCGGTGGATCAAGTTCTACGATGATCGAAGACCGCTCGGCTGCTATTTCATGGAGGTGCGGGTTCGTATCTTCAACTTCCCTTGGGGTTTCAACCTCAGCTTTAGCAGGGGCGACCACCTTTTTCTGAATTGGCTTTTTTCCTTTAACTTCTTCTGCAATCGCAGCGATATGCTCCGGAGTTGTTCCACAGCATCCGCCGATTAAACGTGCTCCTTCTTCGTAAAGAGAGCGTGCACTCGCTTTAAAATAGTCCGCATCTGTTTTATAAACAAGTCGACCATCCTGATAAGCAGGTAAACTGGCATTAGGATAAGCAGATAGAACAGCTTTTTTTGGCAAAGGCACGCCTTCTAACGCTTGTGTCATATGATAGGGTCCGAGGCGGCAATTGATTCCAACTACATCCGCTCCGATATTTTCTAGTGTAGCCAAGGCTTCGTTTAGAGAAGTTCCATCCTGCAGTACGCCAGGTTCATGCATAGAAACTTGGGCAATAATAGGAAGCTTCGTTTCTTTTCTCGCAATTTGTAAAACGGTTTGAAGCTCTTCAAAGTCATAGAAGGTTTCGAGTAAAAGACCGTCTACACCTTCGAATAGCATGCAGTATAACTGTTCTCGGAAGCTGCGTTTAATTTCTTCAAGCGAGACCGCCTGCTTACTAATTGCTCGAGTTCCTCCAATTGTACCAACGACATAATTGTGCTCAGCAGCAGCTTGTTTCGCAATTTTAATTGCGGCCGTATTAATTTCTTTTACTTTATCTTCAAGTCCGTAACGGGATAGTTTAACGTAATTCGCGCCATATGTATTGGTTTGGATGACATCAGCACCTGCTTCTACATAGGCTTTATGCACATTTAATACCTCATCAGGGTGGCTGCGATTTAAATCTTCAAAACACTGATCGATTCCATAAGAGTAAAGAAGGGTTCCTAAAGCTCCATCTCCTACAAGAGTTTGTGTTTGAAGAGCATCTCTCAAATTCATACATTTCCTCCTTAGTGGTACCGAGTACCATGGTAAATAAAAAAAGCCTTCTTATAAGAAGAAGACTTTAATTCGCAATAAATCCTTCTCCTTATCTTCCAAGTTTTTGATAACTTGCTGGAGTTAGCACCATACTGTGGAACAGTGGTTGCTGAGGCTTCATAGGGCCAGTCCCTTCACCTCTCGAGATAAGAAAGCATATAAAATTTTCCTGTACAAAACATTGTTGCGACTTACATTACACTAAATAATGTTAGTAATCAAGCGAATATTCGTAATTTTTCATTTTTATTCTAAAATTATTAACTACCTTCATTAGAGTTGTATGAATTTAACAATTAACCAGTGCTAAGTACACCCTTACACTTCGACGAATTTTGACATTTATAATTAAAATGGAGTGAATTTTCTTAATATTAAAACATGTAAGCGGATTTCTGATATACTGTTCAAAAGCTTGATGTAAAGCCATTTTCATCCAATATAAAAATAATATTTTTAATTTGCTTTCCTCTATTGAATTTTTATGCATTAAAATGTATCATTAAAAACCGCAAACCCGAAATAAGTCATATGTACCAATAATATATACAAAATTCATTCATTGATGGGGGAATCACATTATGGAATTAGAGAAAAAGGAAATGCAAGTAACATCGGGCTACACAGCGGGCCAGCTTATGAAATTTTTAATACCTTCTATTATTGGAGTTTTGCTGTTTCTCGTACCTGTTTCAGTTGACGGGACAGTCACTATTGGATTGGGAATTTTAGCTGATGGACTTCAAGGGGCGATGTCTGATTATATTCCATTGTTTATGACAATCGTGCTGTGGGTTTCTGTAGTCGGCACTTTTGTTATAAAGGGAATAAGTCATCCTGGAATTAGAAATCATAAATTTATATCAAGTTTGTTTGATATTGGAGTATTTTGGATCGTGCTTCGTGCATTAGGGGCTATTTTTGCTACGATGACCCTCGTGGGAATAGGACCTGAAGTTATATCCTCTGAGTTAACTGGACAAGTTGTCCTTTTTGATTTAATTCCTGTCTTAATGGTTTGGTTTTTATTTGCTAGTTTATTTATGCCGTTACTTCTTGAATTTGGACTTATGGACTTTATTGGATCTGTCGTTCGTAAGGTCATGCAGCCTTTATTTAAACTTCCGGGACGCTCCTCGGTTGATGCTTTGGCCTCTTGGATGGGAAGTGGAACGGTTGGCGTTCTGCTAACGACTCAACAATACGAGGGAGGCTACTATTCAAAGCGTGAAGCTGCTGTGGTCGCAACTAACTTTTCTATTGCTTCCATTGCATTTAGTTTAGTGATCGCTCGATTTATTGGTATTGACCATATGTTCGTCCAATTTTACTTTACAGTAGCTGTTTGCGGGATAGTTGCTGCGGTTATTTGTCCGCGTATTCCTCCGCTTTCAAGAAAGAAGCATACGTACTATGAACCGGTTGGAAAACAAATCGATGAAGCTGTACCCGCTGGCGTGTCAAGTTTTCGCTGGGGAGTCGATCAAGCTGTAAAAAAAGCGGATCAAGTGAAAAGTGCGAAAGATGTCATCAGCCGTGGTATTTTTAATGTGGCTGATATATGGCTTGGTTTAATCCCGCTCGTTATGGCGTTGGGAACGATCGCTTTAATCATTGCCGAATTTACACCAATTTTTACGTTTTTATCTTATCCATTTATTCCTTTACTGACATTACTGCAAATCCCAGAAGCTGCTGAAGCTGCCCCGGCGATGATTGTAGGTTTTGCTGATATGTTTCTTCCAGCTGTCGTTGGTTCAGGGATTGAATCTGAACTTACTCGATTCATTATTGGGGTAATGTCTCTCACGCAACTGGTGTACATGTCAGAGATCGGGATCTTACTTATTAAATCAAAAATTCCTTTAAACTTGCTGGAGTTGTTCGTGATTTTCTTGCAGCGTACGATTGTTACTTTGCCAGTGGCAGCGCTTATGGCTCATCTATTATTCTTTTAAATCTAATGTTACGATAAATAGAAATTGTTGTAGGAGGATTTGGTTATGGGAAACGATTGGAGTCACCTGGTAGATAATATGTCAAATCGTTTAGCACCAAGTATGGCAAAGGATCATCCGAACTTGCCGGTCGTTAAAGAAGAAGGCTGCTATTATTATGGTGTGGATGGAAAAAAATATTTAGACTTTACTTCAGGAATTGCCACTACGAATGTAGGGCATCGTCATCCTAAAGTTGTAGAAGCGATCAAACAAGGAGCAGACGAGCTTGGGCATGGTCCTTCTGGAGTTATTATATATGAATCAATATTAAAGCTGGCCGATCGGCTAGCTGAAGTCATGCCTGGAAACCTCGATTGTTTCTTTTTTGGAAACAGTGGAGCTGAGGCCATTGAAGGTGCCATTAAATTAGCGAAACACGTAACGCAGCGTCCTTATATCGTTTCATTTATTGGAGGATTTCATGGCAGATCGATGGGAGCTTTGAGTGTGACGAGCTCCAAAAGTAAGTATCGAAAATTTTTACAGCCTTCAGGATCTTACCAAGTGCCATATGCACAAGTAGATGACTGTCCGGCTGGAGCTGATCCTGAACAGTATGTAGTTGACCAGTTGGAGAAGGATTTCGAACGGTTATTTGCTCATCAAGTGACACCAGATGAAGTGGCGGCTGTATTAGTTGAACCTGTCCTTGGTGAAGGAGGATATATTGTCCCTCCAAAAGCATGGCTCCAAAAAGTGAGAGAACTATGTGATCAACACGGTTTATTACTTATTTTCGATGAAGTGCAGACTGGGTTCGGTCGAACAGGTGAGTGGTTTGCCTCTCAAACGTTTGATGTCACTCCCGACATCATGGCGATTGCCAAAGGGATTGCCAATGGTATGCCGCTTAGTGCAACCGTAGCTTCTAATGAACTGATGAAGCAGTGGCCGCTCGGAAGCCACGCGACGACATTTGGCGGCAACCCCATTGCCTGTTCAGCTGCCAATGCGGTTCTTGATGTAATTGAAGAAGAAAATTTACTTGAAAATACGAGAGATGTCGGAGCTTATGCAGCGCAAAAGCTTCAAGAAATTAAAGCGAAGCATTCTGTGATCGGCCGGGTACGGTCGGTAGGGTTGATGATTGGTATTGAAATCATTGATCCTCAATCAGGGGCACCAAATAGTGATGGTTTATTTAAAGTGTTAGATACTGCTTTAGAAAATGGCGTACTGTTTTACTTTGGGGGAAATCAAACAGAGATCATCCGCATGATTCCTCCATTAACCGTAACGAAAGAACAGATTGATGAAGGACTTCGCATGTTTGATGAAGCCTTAACTGCTTATGAAAAAGAGATTGGAGTTCATAACTAACAGAAGAGAGCCTATCCTTTATATGGATAGGCTCAGCTTGTAGAGAAACCCCTTGTTTTTCTACAAGCTTTTTCTTGCCTCCAGGAGCACAGACCATTCCCTTTCCGCCGACGAACGCCAGAGTCTCCTCGTGAAAATCCACACTGCGTGGTCTCGGATCGCCCGTTTTTCCGCAGGAGTGTCATGGTCTGTGCTCCTTCGCTCTAGATTATAGCTAAAACAGACTCTCCTCCACCTAACTCACCCCAGCTAGGTGTAAGACAATCTTTTTTTAAGTTTCAACAGGCATTCGTCAGCAGCGCCTGTTCTTTAACTTTGTCTTTTCCGTGTAAGCGGCTAAGTACCATTCCCTTTCCATCCCACCTCTTAAGTTTCTGAGTTTAGGGTAGCGAAAAATGAAGTTGAATTCTCAGACACAAGACAAAAATAAGGCTGTCGAGAACTTTCCCGACAGCCTGAGAGCCTATCCATATAACAGGATAGGCTCTTTTCCTATTTAATAACTAAAACCGGGCATTTCGCGTGCTGCACAACATTGTTGCTGACGCTGCCTAAGAAAAATTTCTTAACATTACCTAATCCGCGATTGCCAATGATGATCAAATCGATATCATGTTCATCCGCATAATCACAAATTTTAACCCCTGGATTGCTTTCACTTTTTCCTACTAACGCTTCAGTGACAATCGGGTGGTGGACAGTTTTAAACTCTTCTTTAATTGCTTCTAAATCTGATTTCAACTGTTCAGCTAGTTCTGTACCAATACTTTCAGCCATCTTTGCGTTTGTAAACGGACCGGTCGGTTTAATAACTGAGACGACGTGAACTTCTGCTTCATTATTGGCCTCTTCTTTAGTAAGTGCTTCTTGTATAGCTTTTTTACTAAGTTCAGAGCCATCGTACGCCACTAAAATTCTTTCCTTCATTATAAGCACCTTCCTTGGAGTTATAATATTAAGGTTTTCCTACTTCCATTTTAACATACAATAAACAATAATTCTTCCATTCAGTGCCACTGCTGTCGAATGAAGGAAGCCTATCATGGATACACTGAGGATAAATCATAAATTTAGGTGGCGCATGTGAAAATATTATGTATTGATGGCGGAGGGATTCGAGGTATCCTTCCTGTAACCATTTTGAAAGCAATTGAGAAGGATTTAAAAAAACCAATAGGAGAGTCGTTTGACTTAGTAGCAGGGACAAGCACAGGGGCGATTATTGCCGCCTCTATTGCTTTACGCAAAAGGATGGAAGACGTCCTTCACTTTTATCAAATGTATGGGGAGAAAATATTTACAAGGCAGGCAAAAGTAGGCCTATTTAAAAGTGTATATAGTGATCGGGATTTAAGGCACATGTTACGCGATGTGTTTAAAGAAGTGAAGCTGGCAGATGTAGAGCAGCCACTTCTCATTCCTTCCGTTGATATTACTCATGGGAAACCATTTACATACCGTTCTCATGCAGATGAAGCTGATAAAGGAGTAAGCGATATTTTTTTATGGGATGCAGTCCTGTCATCATGTTCTGCTCCCGTCTACTTTCCTCCGAATAACATCTCTCAGCGATATTTATCCATTGATGGGGGACTGTGGGCTAATAATCCATCGATGGCAGCAATTACAGAAGCTATTAAATCATTTAACACAGGATTAGAAGAGGTGAATGTTCTATCATTTGGAACAGGAAAGCAAAAAATTGAATTTTCGTTTTCAAAAAACAAGTACTGGGGGTTAAGGCAATGGATGCCTTTGAAGATCCCTTCGTTAAAAACAAAACCTAAGCTGCTGGACCTAGCTCTACATTTGTCTTCAGAATCGGTTTCTTATCAAAGTCAATTATTATTAGGAGAGCGTTATTTGCGAATTGATGAGGATTTATCTAAAGAAATTCCTTTTGATGATATTCTTTGTATGGAAGAACTCATGACCTTAGGGGAAAGGGTGTATGACCAGCACAAAGAAAAGATTCTCCAGTTTTTGTTTTGAGCGCCTTTGATGGCGTTCTTTTTTTATAGAGTTGAACCGATTGAATTTTGTTGTGTGTATAAGTTTTACAGTATAATAGTTCTAAAGTAATTGTAATACTGAACATTATTTGGTTTCAGTTCACTGATTATAGGAAAATATGATTATTAAGGTTGTCGATCATTTCATGAGTAAGATTGAAATGGTTTTGAAGTTAGAGAAATGAGGATGAACGACTATGGTTCATATCGATGAATTTATACTCAATGCCAGTATATTAATTACGATCATCTATTTATCTGCTTTTCTACACAAACACTTTCTAGTTAGAACCCATGTGCAATTTAAAGCTGCCATTTTCGTTATTATTTCGATAGCAGCTGGTTGGGTGTCTATGTTTTTTGGAATACACCTCAGTCAATCCGTTATTTTTGATTTGCGTTTTATCCCTATAATTATCGTGGCGCTCTATGCAAAAAATCCTTTTCAAATTTTAATGGTCGGCGGAGGGATTGGACTGCTTCGCTTTACATTTGGAATGAGTGAGGCTGCATTAATAGGGTTCATTAACATGTTAGTTCTCTCTATTACTGGGATGATACTTAGTAAACAGTTTAAGTATAGGAATTTCACAAGAAAAATTTTCATAGTGTCGATCCTATTAAATACAGTTAATGTAGTAGTTATTGCTACGCTCGGCGTTTTATCTCCTGGTGAATATTTCAGGTTGGTTGTTCCGACAGCGTTTCCCATGAGTATCGCGCTTAGCTTGTTTTTAGCCTGGATGGTCAAAGATTTAGCAGAAGAATTTAGGTACAAAAAAGACCTCATGGAGAAAGCAAGTAGAGATCCCTTGACCAAGCTTTATAATCGTCGTGCATTTATGCGGTTTTATGACCAACATGCTAAAGACCGTAATTCTGCGCTTTCTGTTGCTTTTATAGATATCGATTATTTTAAGGAAGTCAACGATACGCACGGGCATGTGACAGGAGATTTAGTATTGCAGAAATTAAGTAAATTATTATCACAAAATTTACGCACAATTGATATTATTGCCCGCTATGGGGGAGAAGAGTTCATCGTATTGCTGCCGCACTGTAACCAGTGGAATGCTGAAAAGGCGATGGAACGAATTCGTGAGGCAATAGAAAGAGAAGTTTTTCACGTGAACGGCCTCCATCTCCAACTAACGATTTCTACAGGAATTGCTACGACAGACGATGTCGAGGCCAGTCAATTAATCCTTGCTGCGGATGAAGCGTTGTATACAGCTAAGAATAACGGGCGCAATCGCGTGGAGTGTTATAAAAGTGGGAAGACGAGGGAGCGTTTTACGAAAAAAATTCTTGTTCACTCACAAAACTATTCTTCAGGAGGGACGGAAACGATAAAAAAATAGTGCGAGGTCAGCTCTAAGTTAAAAGAACTGACCTTTTTATTTAGGGCTGTTCCGTCCCTAACACTGCGACATATTGCCAGGTATCTTTAATAATAAATTGAGAACCGTCCCAATAAAGAGGGGACTGCACGAGACCTAAGCCATCGGCGTTATATCGCCCGGCGATACGCTGAAACACAAATAATTCGTATACGCCATTTCCGTCAAAATCCACAGGGTAAGCTGTATTTAATCCAGACACCCATCCTTGTACGGGAGTTTTAAGTTTTCCGTCCTCTGTGTAGATCTCAGATAAATATTCCTCGCCTCGATTGCTAATATCCATCACGTAATCTAAATTTAACGTTTGGTTGGATACATCTACTTTATACTGATCCCGGTACATGACATCATACAAGTATTGGTCGTTAAACGTTTCGTAGTTAAACAACTCTTTGGCCTGGTTATTAAGGAAGGAATAGATGTAAACAAAATAAAAACCTCCACTTCCGCCAGAGTTAATATTAATTTGAATATCATCTATACCATCCCCAGTAAAATCACCTAGAAACAGAGTAGGTGCATATCCGGCATTTGATTGAAGAGGTACGCTGTAAAACGTTTGTGTTCTTCCGTCTTGAATCACTAGAGTAATATCGGTCGTATAAGGACTCCCGGTCTCGTTTGGCTTTTTTCCCGTCAAGTACACATTGTCCATCACTCCGTTTCCATTCACATCTCCTTGAGCAAAAGCCAGAACTGTCGGCTGATTCATGGTCTGTCTATAATCATATGGATACATAATATCCTCTCCTTCAGATGATTCCGCGTATATGCTATTCTATGCTTCGGTAAACGAACAATAATATGAAAAAAGTTGGAAAGACTTTTGTAGACGATTGGCTGGGTCATGGTATATCCTTAAAGGACGGTACTACATAGATAAAGGAGAAGAAAAGAATGTCTATTCGTAAACGATTTATGCGATCAAATCTGGCGATTGTCATTGTTCCAATGCTATTGTTTCTTTTCGTAGAAGGATATTTACTTTTATATACATTTGACTTTAGTTCACAACAGGGAGATCAGCTTACGTTTCTATCGATTCATATTGTTGGGTGGTTGGTGCTTTTACTGATCACGAACGTTTTGTTTATTTACTTTGTAACGAAAAACGTCATTAAACCAATGAAGAACCTTACAAAAGCAGCTGAAGAAGTGAGTGCAGGGCAAATCGAAACCCCTTTTGTACGAATGAAAAAAGATGAAATTGGTAAACTTGCAGATTCTTTCGAGAATTTAAGGCTGCAATTACTAGAATCAGAAGATGTGAAACAAAAATATTCAGAAAACAGAAAGAAACTTTTATACAACATCTCAAATGATTTAAGACTTCCGATGTCGTTTATTAAGGAACAGGTCGAAGTTGCGCAAAGGGAAAATGCTTCTCGTGAAGAAGTCGATTCTGCCTTACAGGCTGTTCATATGAAGTCGATTGTACTTGAACGTTTGATTGATGAACTGTTTCAGCATTCTGAACTTGATATGGGGCGCCTGGCCTTTTATTTTAAAAAGGTGGAAATGCGTTCGTTTCTAATTGAAATCATGGAAGGTTTTCAAGAGGAATGGGAAGAGGTTACATTTACCTTTGAAGCCGATCAAGTTAAACCTTATGAGGCAAAAGCGGACCCGGCTCAATTAAAACGTGTCATGGTTCACTTGATTAACAACTGCTTGCGATTTATGGATAAAGAAGAGAAAAAGGTTGATATTCGTTTACAGGAAAAACGTGGGGAAATCATAGTTGAAGTTACGGATAATGGACCGGGTATTCTAGATAATGACCTTCCGCATATTTTTGAATTGTTTTATCAATCCGAACAAACGAAAATGTTCTCCGAGGGAGGAAGCGGCCTTGGTTTGCCAATTTCAAAGCGAATCATCGAAGAGCATGAAGGGTGGATAAAAGCTGCAAGCCGTATTGGACATGGCACGACGATGACCTTTACTCTCCCGACGTATGAATAATAAAAAAAGCTTGTAGAGAATTCCTGGCATCCTCTACAAGCTTTTTTTACATTTACCTGAACGCAGATAACAAGGTTACGTCCCATTGTTTGGAGAAAAGAAAAAATTCGCTTTCCGTCAAGACCTGCGGAAAGGGGGGCATTTCCACAACCCTTTATTCTGCCAACTTAACGGAACCTTTTTCGTGGAAGGCGTAACAATGAGTTAAATACGGCTGAATCCTTCTTCTTCTAGAAAATTAGCGGCTTCTTCGTATGAATTAAAGGCGCCTTCTAAATCTTCTCCTGCATAAACATGGTATCCATCATCTTCTCGCATAAGGAAAAGGGAGAAATCACCGTCATTCATCCATTCTTCAAAGACCGGATTTTTTTCTGCAGGCGTAGAAGATAAAGAATCAATGGCTTTACGAACGATGTTTCTCAATTCATCTCCGCTAAAATCACGAATGTTTACCATTCCTCGATCATCCGTAGGGTAGTCTTCAATCTCACCTGCGTATACGAAACCATTGCCGTTAGGATGTAGATGGTAAACAACGTTTTTCTTATCATAAAGACTTTCCTCGTAATGGAAGTTGACACGACCTAGTGAGACTTCTTTTTTAGTCAGCTCACCAAACTCTTCTATAATAGCGATCTTTTCTTCAAACGTTAGCATAATAGCCTCCTGCTGATTTTGTAATTCGTTCATTATAGCACAGCGGAGGAAGAATCCGAAATCTCAAATCAAATTTTGATTGTAAGTGCCTGTGAAAGATGGTATAGTTATGGAGCGATGAGCTGTTTGTGTAAGACGAAGTATATGCCTTCGAGGCTAAACGACGAATGTGGTCGTCGGTACATTCGCGACAAAAGATCGAAAGCTTTCCCTGAAACACGGGAAAGCTTTTTTTGATATGGATTTGTTAAATTTCATTATTGATCTTCTTCTATGAAAAAGAAGTGGAGCGTTGGGGAGGGAAAGGACTCGTTTTCCGTCACGCCTCGCTAAAAGCCGACTCTTTTTCTACATAAAAGTAGTGGATGGGTTACCCATATAATGAAGGATCAACACGAACATTTAACAAAGCCTTTGATATAGTAGTTTCAACTTCTTCAAATAAAAGGGAAGGTGAACGAAATGTATTTAACGGTAGAAGAAACGGCTAAATATTTAGATGTTCCAAAAGAGTATGTAGAGCATTTAATTAGAGAGAAGAAGGTACGTTGTATCCATGACGGGGAGCAATATTTAATTAATAATGCTCAATTTGATACATATTTTGAGCAGGTGGAGAAGTACCGTGCCATGATACAGGACTATTTAAATGAGCCTATTCCTCAAGATCGAGATATAAAAGATGAAGATTAACAAAAAAAGCAGGGTAAAAATTGAGGCCGCTGAAAAACTGAAGGTCCATGAAAGGTATAATTTTAAAAAGCGGTCTGTGCGAATTTAATTTCTACACAGACCGCTTTTCTTCTAACTTTTAAGAGATTTACTTCTATTCCTTCATAAGTTTAACGATTCGTTTCACTTAGCTGGGAAAAGCGCCATCGCACCCTGTAACATAAGAATTGGTTTTTAGATTGATCTCTGTTGATGCCACGATAAGCGTTCGGTGGTGACGACCTGGTCGATTAAAACCGGCCACTTCCTGTGGCCAACATCGACACTAGCACGTCCGGTGCGTCGCGGGAAGAGCGCGAGCCGAAGATCCACTTGGTCAAGTGAACTTCTTGACCAAGTTAGCTGAGGTCGTGCCCGCGGCAAGCCTCCACCGAAAAGCGATTCGTGAGGTTCAACTACAATCTTTAACACCTTTTTTAGAATAAAAGGACTTTTTCAGTGCACTCAAAAATCCCCTGCTTTTTTTACTTTTTATATGTTCTCTTTCCTCGCTGCCACGTCTCTGTAACTTGAATTTTGTTGATGTCTTCCATCCGAATCTCTAGAGGATGCTGATCTAAAATGACAAAGTCAGCTTGATAGCCTGGTGCGATTTTTCCTTTTCTAGTTTCTCCGTATTCTAGGTAAGAAGGAGTGACCGTGAATGAGTGAAAACTCTCATTTACTGAAAGTTTCTCTTGCGGCATCCATCCGCCTTGAGGCTGTTGATTTAGATCCATACGATTGACCGCAGTATAAATACTGACCAAAGGGTTGATGCTTCCAATTGGTAAGTCCGAGCTTAGTGTAATGGGAATATGACCTCGAACTAAACTTTTAAAAGGGTCACTAAAGCGAAGTAACTCTTCAGGTGTCCAAAGGTGTTTTTTATCCCATTCCCCTAAAAGAAACGAAGGCTGTGTTTCAATATAAGGCTTAATTTTTTGCAGTCGCTGAATTAAGTCGGGCGCTAAGGTCTGCGCATGAATAATCCGGTGTCTAAGCTTAGCAGTGTGAGACTCTTTTTGCTCTAAAGCTTCAATAGCTTGTTCAACCGCTCGGTCGCCAATCGCATGCATGGCCACTTGCATGTTGTTCTCGCTGGCTAGGGAAACCATTTCATTCAGCTGGTTTTGAGAATAGATGAGCGGTCCGGTTGCATTAGGGTCATCAGGGTAAGGATTTCTCATGGATGCTGTATGAAGACGCTGGGTACCATCCAAAAAGATTTTTATAGCTCCTACTTTAACTTGGTTGGTCCCATCACCTGTGCGACGAGTGTGGGTTTCTAGAAAGTGAGTTAAATCGCTAATATCGAATATATAGTGGTGAAGCTGAACATCAATAGGTAGTTTCCCTTCCTCTTCAAGTTCCGTATAAGCTTGCCATAGCCGATCATAATCCCCAATAAAACTCCGGTCATCTGTGTGCACGGAAGTTAGTCCATTTTCGCTCAAATAAGGAAATGCAGCTAAAAGGGACTGCTTAGCATCTTCCACAGATCTTCCCCAAAACCGATGGTTAATGTAATGAACCGCTGTATCTTTAAAACGTCCTGTCCAATTGCCATCTTCATCTTTTTCCTTAAACTCTTCGGGTTCTTTTTTAAATGCTTCTTCTTGCTTTAACAATTCCATGGCTTTCTCACTAATTACGCATTCATGCCCATCTTCGTGCAGGAGGTAGATATAAGCATTCGCTTGAATGTCATTTAAATCTTTTGCTGTTAACAACTGATCCAAATCTTCAAAATGATCATCGTTAAATCCTTTTCCAAAAAACCATCCACCTTCGTCTAAATTTTCATAGTGGTTTTCTATTAACTCTTTCATTTCTTGATAGCTGTTTGCTTCTGTTAAGTCTAATTCTTTCTTTAACAACCCATAACGCAGCAAATGCATGTGACTGTCATTAAATCCAGGGCTAAGTACTTTTCCTTCCCCATCTATGGTTGGCTCAGTCCCAGTGTAAGGACTTGAGTGGATTTGCTTAATTTTATCGGACTGTATCTCCACTGCAAACTTTTCATTACGATCTTCGTATTCATAAGGCTGATATATTCTTACATTATCCAAAATCATGCAGTTACTCCTCTCAACTATTTTCTACAGTTTTTCTACCCTTACTATACTCCGTTTAACCTTCTAATAGGGGAGCTCATTGTAGTTCCTTCATTTTGCTTGGATAAAAGGAAGAGGAAAAGCGCCTCTTTAAGAGAAAGTGAAGGAACAAGCATTACTGACGGCTGCCTGCCAGAATATAAAAAAGATTGACCTTCATCTAAAATGAGGGTCAATCTTTTTCAATATCGGAAGGACGAATACTGCGAGACTCCAGCGGGAAAAAGGCGATCCGAGACTCCGGAGCGTGGGTTTTCGCAAGGAGGCTCGGGCGTTCGGCCGTTGGAACGTCCACCCAAAAAAGCTTGTAGAAAAACCCGGGGTTTCTCTACAAGCTGAAAAGCAGAGCGTCTCTGCTCTGCTTTTGGGGTTATTCTTTAACAGCAATGGCTTCTATTTCAACCTTTGCTCCTTTAGGAAGCTTTCCTACTTCAACCGCAGCACGCGCTGGATACGGTTCGCTTAAATAACTGGCATATACTTCATTAACTACGGCAAAATCATCCATAGAATCCAAATAGATATTTGCTTTAGCTATATGTTTGTAATTCAACCCAGCCTCTTCAAGGATCGCTCCTAGGTTTTTCATCACTTGGTGAGCTTGGTCCTTAACATCTTCCGATACAAATTCCATTGTCTGTGGGTCCAGAGGAATCTGACCGGAAATAAAAATAAGGTTTCCTACATCTGCTGCTTGAGAATAAGGTCCGATTGCTGCAGGTGCTTGATCTGTAGCTAGTGGTTTAAACATAATGGTCACTCCTTTTATGTAGTTAGTTTCCATCCTACCATGACTCAGATAAATAGCGAAATTTTTTCAAATTAGAACATAGTTTTTGTTCATGCCGTTATCATTTCCTGGGAAATAATGAAGAAAAAAATAGAATAATGGCGACACTATCTCGGGGATGTCTGTAAGCCATTATACCTTAATAATAGTAAAAAAAAGAATAATTTTAGTGACTGGCATTCCATATTTATATGCTCACATCCCCTATCATAGTTAATGATTACGGTAAAACTAGATTTAGTGATACACTATGAAGGGATTTTAGTCATCAAGGAGGAAGTCTAGTGGGAAATCAAGAAAATAACGAAGTCATTGATGAAGCCGTAGGAGAAAAAAAGATAAAGAAATTAGAATTCCGTGGTGGCGTTTTTGCTGCAACCATACCATTAGTCTTTTTCATCGTGTGGGCTATCACACTTAGTGTCTCACAGCTTGTCACAGAGGAGGCGCTTGTACTGGGAATGGTGATTGGCGTAGCCATCGGTTTGTTCTTTTGTAAGTCAAAATGGGCCGATTATGCTCAAAGTTTAATTTCAGGGATGGCGCAGCCTGTAGGTGTAGTTGCGGTTATTGCCTGGTTTTGGGCTGGGATGTTTGCCACACTGTTATCAGCAGGTGGATTAGTCGATGGACTGATTTGGTTTGGATTTCAAACAGGTCTTGAAGGTGGAGCATTTGTAGGAATAACTTTTCTGCTTTCTGCGCTGTTTGCTACAGCTGTAGGTACAGGCTATGGAACTGTAGCTACATTTGGAATACTTATGTATCCGGCGGGTGTTATTCTAGGAGCCGACCCCGTCATTTTACTTGCTGCTATTTTAAGTGGTGCCGTGTTTGGTGATAATTTAGCGCCTGTATCAGACACGACCATCGTTTCGGCTACTACTCAGGAAGCAGATGTACCTGGCGTCGTTCGCTCAAGGTTTAAATACTCCGTAACTGCTGCCGTTCCAGCACTTATTTTATTCGTCATCTTCGGAGGAGGAGGTACTATGGGGAATACTCAAGTAATGAGCGACCTTCAACAAGAGGTGTCTGCTGATGGATTGCTCTTATTAATTCCGTTTGCCCTTGTGCTGTTCTTGGCATTGTCTGGCCATCATCTACTGACATCCCTAACTTGGGGAATTGTAGCTGCTGTAGTCGTCATGGGTCTTGCAGGTATTCCATTAACTGAAGTGCTGCATATTTATCAAAACGATGCAGGTGATGCGGTTATTGAAGGAGCTCTTATGGAAGGGATAGGCGGATACTTTAATATGGCCATTCTGATTCTATTTATTTTAGCAGCCGCTCATTTAATGGAAGTGGCTGGAACAATGGAGACCATTAAGAACTTCTTCTTAGGAATTATTAAAAATGTAGTACGTCGCGCAGAATTAACGATGTTTGGAATTGTGGCATTTTTAAATATATTTATTACCATTAATACTGCTGCTGAAATTGCAGCTGCACCGTTTGTGCGAAAGTTAGGGAAAGAGATGAACATTCACCCTTATCGTAGAGCGAACTTTTTAGATACAGTGACGTCTTCACTAGGGTATATTTTTCCCTGGAGCGGCGGTGTCCTGCTCGCCTGGGCGACCATCCAGGGAGCGGCTGATGACTACGAGTTCATACCAGTTGTCAGCCCAACAGAGGTTTTTCCCTTCGTATTTCAAGGGTGGGGATTGCTGATTGTTATGTTTATCGCGGCCCTGACTGGTTGGGGATTACGATTTAATGGGAAAAATGGAGAAGAAGTTAAGCCAAAGGATTATTATTCTGAAGCTTAGCAAGAAGGTCGTCTTTCCTTAGGGAAAGATGACTTTTTATGTGGAAAAAAGGAAATGGATGCTGCGTGTCGAATCTGATTCATAACGATTTTTATATTGGAAGGAAGAATGTCGTGAAAATTAAAGAATTACATAGAGATGATGTAAAAGTATTTCTTGAATTAACGGATCAAGTGGAGAGGGAAGCAGCCTATATGCTGATGGAACCTGGGGAGCGAAAATCAGGTCATCAGCTCGAAAAGGTAAAAGCTTTTATCAATGACCCTCATTCCACCATTTTAATTGCTGAGGCTGAGAATCAATGGATTGGGTATGCTTTAGCTTTTGGAGGAAAGGCCAATCGCAATCAACATACAATTTCCATCGTTTTAGGCGTTATACAGGATTTTCAAGGGAAGGGAGCAGGCAGCAGCTTATTAAATTCCCTTGAGGAATGGGCGAGAGAAAGAGGGATTCATCGAATTGAATTGACGACAGTGGTAAAAAATACAGCGGCTGTTCATTTGTATAAGAAAAATGGGTATGAAATTGAAGGGTGTAAAAGAGATTCTTTGAAAATGAACAATACGTATGTCGATGAATATTATATGGCTAAGCTTTTATGGGGATAGAGGATTTGGTATGCTTAGTAAAAACAACTGTGACTTTTTAATCAAACTTTCTTTTTAATAAGTAGGACTTTTAAGCATTCCGGACCTTCTTCTCACTTTACATGAATACTATAATAAAGAAAGATCAATTATTTTGTCGACAGGAGGATGCCAATTCAATGGCGAACAGTTTTTACTTAACATCAGATGAAATAAATAAAAAGAAAAAATTTAACATAGCATCACTTGTATTGCTTGGTATTTTCATTGCATTATTTGTCTTATTAGTAAGCGGGTTTTCATTTTGGGGGCTTGGCAGAGTGACTGTCATTCTTATGCTTTTGTTTCCTTTAGGTGGAGTATTTGTAGGATTAAAAGGCAGCGGATGGACGAAATGGCTGCTCGTCCTTCTTCATGCTGGCGCCTTTCTAATGATGACTTATATCATGTTGATCGCATTAGGTATCGCTTAATACGTTTGAGAACTTCCTTTCTATTTTCATAGATTGGGAGTTTTTTTGTTATATATCTGTTTTGTTTGATATATAACAGTGCATTCTTTACAATAAAATGTAACCGCTTTATTTAACGGAAGGGGAGGAAAAAGTATGCATGTCCCATTAGTACTAACAGATTTTTTGGACCGAGCTGTTGAACTTTATGGTAGTAAGCCAGCGATTATTGATGATCACCAGACACTAACTTACGATCAATTAAATGATCGAGTCAATCAATTATCACGTGGTTTACAAGATTTAGGTGTGGAAAAAGGAGATAAAGTTGCTTACTTAGCTCCCAATACAAGTGAAATGCTTGAAGGGTTTTACGGAGTCTTTCAAGTGGGAGGAGTGATGACTCCTTT
This sequence comes from Halobacillus andaensis, assembly GCF_014636475.1. GTDB lineage: Bacteria > Bacillota > Bacilli > Bacillales > Halobacillaceae > Halobacillus_A > Halobacillus_A andaensis. Next base: position 326,261 of record NZ_BMEL01000003.1, on the reverse strand, counting down.
AAATACACGATTAAAGCCTGAAGATTATAAGTTTATATTAACTCATAGTGAAAGCAAGGTACTATTTGTTGATGAGGAGCTTTATTCTCTAGTGAAGTCCGTTCTGCATGAGATTCCCCAGCTGCAAGAAGTGATTATTCACGGTAATTCTTTTGATGGCCATCTAGCTTATGAGAGTTGGAGGAGCAACTATTCATCGGACGATTTTGACCGTGAGCCGATTGAAGAATCGGATATTGCGAGCCTTTTATATACAAGCGGTACTACAGGCAACCCAAAAGGAGTACTGCTTTCTCACCGATCAAATTATTTACATGCCCTATCTGCGATGCATCATTTGCGAGTTTCTGACCAAGATACATTATTGCATGTTTTGCCGATGTTCCATGTGAACGGATGGGGTTCTCCTTTTTACTACACGTTAAATGGTGCAACTCAAGTGATGCTGCGGAAAGTGGATCCGGAGTTAATTTTACAAAAGGTAAAAGATCACCAGGTTTCTATTATGCATATGGCTCCAACCGTTTTAAATATGTTATTAGAACAATATGAATCTAACCCAATCTCTTTGCCTGAAAAAGGGAGGATTGTGATTGCAGGGTCAGCTCCCCCTCCTGCGTTTGTGAGAAAAGTAGAAGAAGAAATGGACTGGGAGTTTATCCAAGTCTATGGAATGACAGAAATAACGCCGCTTATTACCACTTCCATTTTGCGTTCCATGGAACAAGAATTACCCAAGGAAGAGCAATACCTGCTAAAAGCAAAAACAGGCTATGAAATGGTAGGATCGAAAGTGAGAGTTTTAGATGAATTTGGTAAAGAGGTACCAAGAGACGGGAAATCAATTGGCGAAATTGGTACCCGCTCCAACAATGTGATGGAAGGCTATTATAAAAATCCAGAAGCTACGAATGAAACGATCCGTGACGGGTGGCTGTATACAGGTGACATGGCGATCGTAGACGAAAGAGGGTATATTGAAATTGTCGATCGGAAGAAGGATGTCATTATCAGTGGAGGAGAGAATATTTCTTCGATTGAAGTAGAAGCCGCGTTATACGATCACCCTTCTATTTTAGAGACAGCTGTCATTGCGGTTCCACACGAAAAGTGGGGAGAAACTCCTCATGCTGTGGTTGTTGAAAGGGAAGGGCATTCCTTAACAGAGGAAGAGCTGACAGAATACTGCCGTAATAAATTAGCCCATTTTAAAGTGCCAAAAAGTTTCTCGTTCGTTGAAGAGCTTCCAAAAACAGCTTCTGGAAAAATTCAAAAAGTCCAGTTACGTAAAGAGTTCTGGAAACATGAAGATCGAATGGTGAAGTAGCCCCAACTGTTTGGGGCTTTCTTTATGAGCATCTCCCCAAGTTATCATTAGTAAAGAACAGGGTAAGGGTCCATAACTACATCGTACAGGAGGCAGATGAAAGTGAATAACACCATTATTAATAAGAAGCGGCCAGTAGTCGCGCTGACCGGAGCCACCGGATATATAGGAAATAACTTGCTAGAAAAATTAACGAAATATGCAGATGTTATTGCCTTATCAAGAAACGGAGATCACAAAGAGGATAGTGAACATGTGACATGGCGTTCCTGTGATTTGTATTCGATGGCAGACGCGGAAAAAGGACTTGAAGGTGCCGATATTGCCGTATACCTCGTTCACTCAATGCTGCCCTCCGCTAAACTCACTCAAGGGTCATTTGAAGATATGGATGTCATTCTATCGGATAATTTCGCCCAAGCAGCAAAGAAGCAAGGCGTAAAACAGATCGTTTATTTGAGCGGTATTATACCAAAAGCCAAACGACTGTCTCGTCACCTAAGGAGCCGGCTTGAAGTTGAAAAAATTTTAGGTGCTTATGGTGTGCCGGTTACGACGATTCGGGCAGCACTTATCGTGGGACCTAAAGGCTCATCCTTTCCTATACTTGCTAAACTGGTGAAACGACTGCCGATTATGGCTTTACCAAAATGGACTCGAATAAAAACACATCCGATTGCTTTACCGGACGTGTTAAACGCCCTCAATACGAGTATAGACAACCAAAATTTAAAAGGAAAAGCCATTGATGTAGGTGGTCCCGAGGTCATGACATATAAAGAAATGATGCTTCAAACCGCAGAAGCTATGGGCAAAAACCCACGACTATTTGATGTTCCTTTTATTACCGTGAAGCTTTCAAGGCTGTGGGTCAGTTTAACGACTCAATCCCCTAAAGAAATGGTATATCCATTAATAGAAAGCCTTGTGCATCCGATGACGGCCAGTCCAGAACGGATGGAAAAGGAAGTAAGTGAAGGAACAATGACGTTTAAAGAAGCAGCCGAGTGGTCCCTTAAGGAAGAAGCAGAACAATCGGGATCTTCTAAGAAAAAAAGGAAAACACCACAAGTTCAAAAGGATGTACGATCGGTTCAGCGTATTTGTCTTCCTGAAGGCAAAGATGCGACGTGGGCTGCCAAACATTATGTAGAGTGGCTTGCAGAAAAATTTGCTCCCATGATCCAAACGGAAAGCGATCAGAAAAATAATTATAAGATAAAAACAGCATTAACGGGCCAGCCCCTCTTGAAAATGGGCTATTCTACGGAACGCAGTACAGCAAACCGTACGTTATACTATTTAACAGGCGGCGTATTTTTCGATGCTAGTAAAAATGAACGGGGCCGCTTAGAATTCAGGCAAATTCCTGACTCGCAGGAATGTATCGTAGCGATTCATGATTACATGCCTTCTCTTCCATGGTTCGTTTATAAATATACGCAAGCCAAAGCACATATTTTTGTCATGTATCTGTTCCGTAAACATTTACAAAGTATGATAAAGTCTACTGAAAATAAAAGCAGGATAGTGAGAGGAAATGTAGAAATAACAACATAACAGGGAAGCTCGGTTCAAATAGAGAACCGAGCTGCTTGTTTATGAAAAGAGAGTTTATTCCCTTTAAGGAGAAGAGTAGATGAATTTTCCAAAAAAATTCGTTCACAATGTATTATTGGCTTGTCCAGATAAAGGTCAAGCCTTTCTTGATGAAATTCCTAACTTAATTGCCTACTGTGAGGAAAGGTGGTCATTGAAGATCCATGAGCCCTTTGAGCTGTCTTATAATTTTGTTGCACCTGCTACTCTTACAAGTGGGGAAGAGGTAGTCGTGAAATTATCATTACCTGAAGAGGGTTATGACGATGAACGTAAAGCACTTTTATCTTTGAATCCAAATGGCCGAGTTCAAGTAATAGATGAAGATGTCAGTAGAAGGATTCTTCTTTTAGAAAAAGTACAACCTGGAACTCCTTTATCAGATCTGGAACAAGATCATTCATCGACTCGAATTGCTGCTAAGCTAGTCCGTCAATTAGTAACAAAGGACACGGGGGATGTAACGCTTCCAACGACTAAAAGCAGAGAAAATCAGTTAAGAAAAATCTATGCAAACCACCCTGATGGCATAGGACCGATATCGGAAGGCACATTACAAGAGGCTATAGCTGTTTTTGACTTTTTAAATGAAACCCTACAGTCTCGCTATATCCTTCATGGGGACTTTCATCATTATAATATTTTAAAACGAAGGGATAAGGATTGGCTTGCTATTGATCCAAAAGGGTTAGTAGGAGAAGTGGAGTATGATCTCATCCAATTTTTATTAAATCGATTGCCTGCCCAAAAACGAAAGCAGTGCATCGAAGACCGCATTAAGATTTTTATGGAGGAGCTTAATTTAAACAAAGAAAGACTGTTATTATGGGGATTTTGTCATACTGTTCTTGCTGCTTCGTGGACAGTGGATCCGGTTTCCAATCATTATGACAAAACTTTTCTTTCAGGGGTTGAGATTTTTCGCTCCCTCTATAAAAGTACGTATAATAGAGACATTGGAAAAGGAATTTTTTAAGAAAAGGGGGAGAGACGGTTTATGTTCTATAACCCTATACATAAAAGAAAGTGGCTTATAGTTGGTATTGTTCTTATTGCTTTAAATTTAAGGCCATCGCTTACAGCAGTAGGGCCATTAATCAGTTCTATTCGAGAAGACCTTTCGATAACAAATGGAATAGCAGGAATGCTGACAACTCTTCCTCTCATTGCATTTGCCGTGCTTTCTGCGCTAGCTCCTCGCTTAGGCTTAAAAGTCGGGCAAGGCCAGGCTATTTTTATTGGAATGTTCGTGCTTACGGTTGGCATATTGGTCCGTTCAATTGAATGGGTAACCACTCTTTTCATCGGAACAGCCCTCATTGGTATCGGAGTAGCTATTTGTAACGTACTGCTTCCAAGCCTCGTTAAGCAGCAGTTCCCAGATAAAGTAGGTCTGCTTACCGGCATTTATTCGATTTCCTTAAGCGCATGGGCAGCGGTAGGTTCGGGTATAAGTTTTCCTTTAGCTCAACGTATGTCAAGCGGGTGGCAAGGTTCATTAGGAGTATGGGCTGTGTTGGGAATTATTGCTATGGTAGTATGGATTCCTCAAACGACTATAAAACGTAAGCCCGTTAAAATTCCAAAGATCAATATAAAAAACAGCCCGCTCTTTCGCTCGAAGCTTGCCTGGCAAGTGACGATCTTTATGGGCATGCAATCTTTTATGTTTTATTGTCTGATTACGTGGCTTCCAGAAATAATGCAAAGTCGAGGAATGACCCCTTCTACAGCGGGGTGGATGCTTTCTTTCATGCAAATTGTTGGGCTGCCAGGTACTTTTATAACGCCTGTTTTAGCGGGACGCATCACCAACCAGCGCGGCATCGTGCTCAGCATCGGAATTTTGTATCTAATAGGATTATCAGGTATGTTATTTGGTTCAGGTGTTGTATGGTTAACCCTATGTATTGCGATCATTGGTCTTGCTCAAGGTTCTTCAGTTAGTTTAGCTTTAACATTTTTAAGTTTGCGCGCTTCCACAGCAACCCAGGCTTCTAACTTATCAGGAATGGCTCAATCGATCGGCTACGCGCTGGCTGCTGTAGGACCTATTTTAATTGGAATGCTCTATGACTTTACTCAAACCTGGACACCTGGAATCGTTATTTTTATAGGCATCGTTGTGATCATGGTTAGTGCGGGAATAGGAGCAGGAAGAGATAAATACATCGAAGAGGTTTCCTTGGCTGCCAAATGATTTCACTAATGCATAAGCTATCTCTTTACACTGTGAAGAAAAATAAACGGTAAGCTTATTAAATCTGTCCTCTTCCAAGGGCAGATTTTTTTGAAAAATAGAACTTTTATAAAGTAACGCTTACATAAAGAATCATCGTTTTACTAATATAATGAGCGGGTATCTCCCGGAATGGAATTATTTTTGGACAGTAAAGTGTAACCATTCAGGAGGTAGTCATCATGACTAAAGGAAAAAGTATACATGCTTTAATTATTCTTATGTTTACTCAATTTATTTCAGGTGGAGTAACGAATACGAAAGGTATCGTACTAGATAAGGTAGAAGAAGATATTGGATTGAACATGGACGAGTTCGGGCTGATCGTGTTCATTTTCCAACTAGGGTTCACGTTAGCCAGTGTCATTATTGGTTATTACACGGATAAAAAAGGGCTGCGTGCGATGACAATTGTCGGTTCCATCATAATGGGACTTGGTTTCTTAGGTACAGGGTTGGCACCTAATATTATGTTCTTCTTAGGTTTTTATATGATCGTTGGTTTTGGTTTAGGTTCGTTAGGCGTAGCATCTAATGCCATCGTTCCTGCGGCGTATCCAGATAAGCAGCGACAAATGTTTAACTATGCGATGGGGGTTTATGGTTTAGGGATGGTTTTGTTCCCGCAGTTATTAAACTTCATGTTCCAATTTGCTTCATGGCGCGTGTTTTACATCGGGATTGCCGTGTGTTTAGTGGCTGTAATTATCTATGTAACGTCGGTAGCGTTCCCTTCAGGCAGAGCCGAGCGCATTGATTTGAAGGCTTTTATTCCTATGTTAAAGGATGCACAGTTCGTATTCCTTATGGCATTCCTTATGCTTCAAGTGTCAGCAGAAGTTTCATTTACGAACTTTTTCCCAACCTATTTGAAGTCGCTTGATTTAGGTGGATTATCAACAGCGGAAAAAGACGATATGGTAGCCGCCATCCTTTCATTGTTCTCTGTATTTTTCATGATTGGCCGGCTGGCAGTAGCTTATCTATCCAATTGGATTAATGAACGTATTATTTTGATTACGTTCTCTGCCGGATCTGTTGCAATGGTAGGCATTAGTTTCTTATTTGCGGATAGCTTTCCATACTTGTTTGCGGGTGCTGGTTTGTTCTTCTCCACGCTTTTCCCAACAGCAACGGCTTTTGGTACCCAGCTTTCTAAAACAAGCGGCTCCGCATTAGGTCTAATCTATATTGCATCTGGTATCGGCGGAGGTATAGCAGGTTATATTGTAGGACTGGCTTCGGATCTATTTGGTCAGAAAGGCGGATTTAGTATTGTACTGGTTTTCTTAGTCATGATGCTGATTACTTCTCTATTCTTAAACAGTAAGAAATCGACTCAGGAAGGTTATGCTTCCTCCTAATAAAAAAACTCGAAGAATCTCAGGGATTCTTCGAGTTTTTTAATGTTTAAAGTAAGCATCAATAATCATTTGCAGCGTTTCTGAGGATAGGTTTAGATGTTCAACATTCGTCCCTTTGATAAGCTCTTGTGTATTGTGATCATCAAAGGTAACATTACCAGCTAAATAGACTCGGAAGATGTTAATCATCGCGTTAAGCTGCTGTTCTTCTTCTGTTAAATCCTCCATTTTTGCATGATCGACAAGGTCTAGTTCTTTAAAACTTAATGCGGACTTAAACATATTGAGAATTTCCGTATTTGTCGGAGGATTTGGGTTCGTGATGTTATAGATTTTATTAGGCTCTGCTTTTTGTACGGCTAAACTAAGAATGTCAGCTACATAATCAACGGGAACGAAATTAGATGTCCCTTCTTCGTTGGCGATCACACGATACTTAACGGTATCATCGCCCCGGTTTTTTCGTGCAACCCGTCGTTTGAAGATGTGAAGGGCACGCATAAACCCGTAGAGCGTAAATTCTGAATCAGCTTCACCTGTTTTTGAGTCTCCAACGATGATCGCCGGACGGAAAATAGAGACGTCCATTTCGTCCTTGTAAGAAAAAACTAAGTGCTCCGATTGTACTTTACTCGCTTCATAAGGATTATGGTACTCAGCGTCTAACGGGTAGAGTTCTTCAACTCCTTGACTGCTTTTGCCAACTGTATAAGCGGTACTAATATAGAAAAACTTCTTAACGCCTAATAATTTTGCCAGTTCAAGAGTGTTCTTCGTACCTTCATAATTAATTTCAAATAGTTCATCGCTCAGTTCCACATCGAATTTAACGAGTGCTGCTGAATGATAAAAGCCATCCATTCCCTGGTCTTGAAGCTTTTTAAAGGATTCTTCAGAGAGACCGCAGTAGGGTTCGGTAATATCGCCCTTAATCAGGTGAATTCTGTTTTGTTTTTCTTCAGTAAACTGGCTGATTAAGCGTTGTCCTTTTTCAACGTTTCGTACTAATACATAGACGTGGTGACCCGTATCCTGCATTAAATTACTAATAAGCTTACCACCGAGAAAACCAGTCGATCCTGTTAAAAATAAATTCAAATTCTTCACTCCTGGAGCTGTACTTTAAGAAATTTGCTTCGTAGACTTCACACTTTGATTTCCTTTTAGAAAATCGAGGGTGACCTGATTAAATTCCTTATAGCGCTCAATATTACAAACGTGGCCACATTTTTCAATTAATTTGAAAGTGGCATTAATATCATGCTTTATATCTTTTTTAAGGTTCTTAATGAAAAGATGATCTTCACTGCCGGATACATAAAGCTTAGGAATACTTTTAGCTAGTTTTGGTACCAGGTCATAACTACGGGCAACTTTATTGACCGAATTAAACCAACCAATAAAATCCTCGCGCTTCATTTTTCTAGCTTCTTTAATAAAAATATCTCTTGAAGCCTTATGGTTTGCTCTAGGCATAATAATATGAGCGAAAAGATAGTAAATCCACAAATGCGGAGTAATTGATTTAATCATTCGTCCAACAAATAGGAGAAACTTTGAAAATAAATTAAATCGGGTAATGGCTCCTGAAAGAACGGCACTCGCAATGCGCTCAGGGTGACTCTTCATCATATGGTGAAGAATAATGGAACCAAGAGACACGCCGACAAAATGAGCTCTTTGAATATTTAAATGATCAAGTGTTTTAATCACTTCCTGAGCGGCAAGCTCTTGTGAGAATACCCCTTCATATTTATTCAAACTCGGCGAATTCCCATGTCCTGGTAAATGAATCGTAATCACATTAAAGTGTTCACGGTAATACTTCAACTGTTTATAGAAAATGTTAGAATTCCCGCCCATGCCGTGAAGCAGCACTAAATCTTCTTTGCCACTGACTTTGCTGTATACTTTATATTCTAACACGTGGACCCTCCTGAAATTCGATCTATGATGGTTTCAAAAAATAATCATTTTCATACTTATTTGGACAGATTAGTCTGCCCCTTCTCATAGTAAAGCATAGAAGCTCAAGGTGCTAGCCTTAATGGGCGAATTCTTAATTTTTTTGTGAACTTTGTGAATATAGAGGGGAATTAAGGAGGATTATGGTAATGGAGGGAGGATTTTAATGAGTTTTGGGAAGAAGGGTTAGCCGCGAAAATTTTGATTTGCCCGCGTTTTTAAATAATTAGCCGCGAAAATTAGAAAATGGCCGCGATTTTTTTAGTTTCGCCGCGAAAATCAAAATTTAGCCGCGATTTTACTTTTTAAAGCTTTCGAGACAATAGTATCTATTCTTATCTGCACCTCCCGACTTCAATCCCATCCCCACTAAAATCCTCCTGGCTGTATCAGCTGAAGAAAGCAGCAGCCATTCTCTCAGCTGACGGTTCGTAATTTGCTCTCCGATTAACAGTTCATAATCACGTAAAGCATCCAGGTGAGCCGATTTTGATGTATGACTGCAACGTTGGCAGCACCACCGAGCCGGCAGACGCTTCATTTCTGCAAATCCACACTCAGGGCAAATGACGCCTCGTATTAGTTCATGCTGCTCAATCTTGAATTTCCTTAATACTTTCTTCTTTTGTTCGGGTGGTTGATTCACAATGGCTTTTTCTATAAGCTTCAGATCCCTTCTGCTTAACACGACTTCTAAACAGCTATTCGCAAAATCGCGGACTCGCCACGGTAGATTTTCTACACGAACCACCCGCTTGACTTTAGGATCACTCTTATCTGTAAAATCAATGATTGCTCCTCTGTTTGTAAAAACGACGAGTGCTTCCATTGGCGGCAGCTGAATTCCTTGCTCTAGCAGCCAATTTTTAAAATGGGCGAGCTGCCGATCGGCCTGAGTTAAAGGGCTGGGCATGCCGCTTTCCACTCCGTCCACTATACGAACTAACTGCTGATGATCGAGATCAAATATATTTTTTCCAGCCAAGTTTTTAGCTTCTAATAAAAGGATATATTTTTCATTCAAAAGAAGCGCATCAATTTGGACAACAGAATCATTGAGTAAAGGGAGACGTACATCGTAGTAAATCGAGTGGAATTCATCAGGGGAGAGGTGAGTGAGCCAATATCGCAATGTATCTTCACCATAAGATCCGGCTTCCTGCCTTTTAAGAATAGATTCAATAGCTGTTCGCCCTGAATGATCAACGGACAGCCGCCTAAGCAAGGCTTCTACCTGTTCATGATATATTGTTGCTTGCAAAATAAATGACCTCCTTTTCACAATTATAGCTCAATCGGACAGGACATTTCTGGTAAAATAAGAGAAGAAAGGAGGCAATAGTATGGTATTTGATTTTAACTGGTCATGGAACCTTCCTGAAATTATTCTTCAAATCATTTCCTATGTCCTAATCATCTCTTTGCTACTTATCATTTATAAAAAGCAGTCCGAAAAACCTCACATTGGAAAAGCAGTGCTTGCTGCAATGGTGGGGATTTTTTCTTTTTCCTTTAACTTTCAGTTTCAAGGGTATTCTGTGAGCCTGGCGATCTTGCCTCTGGGCGTTGGCGTCCTTTATTTTTTCATTAAACGAAGGAACGAAGAAAGGTGGCGCGTATATCGCCGTTATGCATGGTTAGGGTTTCTGGCTAACTACGTATTTTTATTAACAGGATTGCTTACACCGCTCGTATTCAACCTTATGTATGATAAAAGTGATCCAGCAACATATTTAGCTCAAACCGATGACGCAGCAGTGCACCTGACTCATGAATCAGCGGACCAAAGAAACTTACATAATGAACGATTAGAAACAGAATTGGAAAATGCTCAGGTTAAAGAGTTTGACAGTATGCGGTGGCACCGGCAAATAGAGGATCAAGAGGAGAAAGAGAGGTTTCCTTATATTTTATCGGGATTCGAGTCTAAATCAGGAAGCGATTTGAATGCGGTCACTTTTGTGGAGAAAGACGGGAAAGGTCTTCTCATTCAAACAGCGGAAGACCAGCTATATGTAAGAACGGAGCAGTCGGTACTAAAGGAGGGCGAATAACATGAAGAAGAAAAAACTTATAATTGTTACCCTCCTGTTATTTGTTGTACTGACCGGTGTATTTATTTTTACATCCAATTCTCCAGGACCGGGCGACCTGCCTGAAAACAGCGCCATTAAAGAGGAAATTGAGTCCACCCTAGGCGGAGTGAAAATAGATGAAATCGTTGATCGTCAGCAAGTCGGGGACGACCACGCTTTTTTTCCTTTTATTACAGATGATGGTCAGCGGGGAATGAGTGTGTGGAAAGTAGAGAACCGGAAATGGACAATAGGGGCTTCGGATAATGGTGGCGAACCATCATTATGGAAAATCGACCCTCAGGACCCTGAGACGTTTTACATCATCTATCATTTAGATCCTGATGATGATGTGGATAAGATCGACTTTTATATGAAAAGGGAACGCAATTACCATGTGACAGGGGAACATCAGAGCTATGTTCCACAAATCATGGCGAAAGAAGAAGTTGATGTAAGTGGGGGTTATGGAGCTCAACCTGCACCTAAGATATGGAAAGAATTGCAAAATCAACTGAATACTTTAGCTCAACCTGATAATAATGGAGCAAATGGCTTGTTCTCAAGCAGCCATCCTAACCCTCATTTGCAAATGTTATATGTTCCGTATGACGATGAAGGGGAATTTAGTAGGCTGGAGCAGACACTAGGAAATCAGTCATTTACGAATGGAGAGCAGATGGATCTTATTATATGGATGGATCCTTTAGAACTGGAAGAAGAACAAATCCAGTAGCTTGATTCCAACACCCCCATATGCTATTTTTAAATTAATGCCACCTCAGCGCAAAACGACTGCGGGAACTTAACCATTCTCTACTGGGGTGGCAGGTTACATAAAAGAGCGAGATTCTACTCATAGAATCTCGCTCTTTTTTTCCAAAAAACACCTTATCATCCCTGTCATTCCAGTGAAAACGCTTCAAAATATAGAGAAAAAAGAAAAAATATATAATTTTCAGAATAAAGGTTGTTATTGGGAAATAACCGTTATAGAATACTCCTTACATTCATTTTTGAGAGGAGGCTCAGCGATGCTTACATTTGTTGCATCCATCTTATTTTTACTAGCAGGTTATTTTATATACGCAAAGGTGGTCGAGCGAATTTTCGGCATTAATGACGAAAATCAAACGCCTGCCTATACACATAACGACGGCTTCGACTACACACCAATGAGCTGGTGGAGAGCGAGTCTGATTCAACTACTCAATATCGCTGGGCTTGGACCGATCTTCGGAGCTGTGATGGGCGCTTTGTATGGTCCGGTAGCTTTTATATGGATCGTCATCGGCTGTATTTTTGCCGGGGCCGTTCATGATTACTTCAGTGGTATGATGTCCGTGCGTCATAAAGGGGCACAGTATCCCACGATTGTCGGGAAGTATTTAGGGAAAAATGTGGCAAAGGTCATTAACTTACTATCGATTGCTTTAATGATTCTTTGTAGCGGCTGCATTTACGGCAGGTCCGGCAGAACTTATGGCTCAAGTGACGCCACTAAGCTTTATCGCAGCACTTATTATCATTTTTGCTTATTTCCTGGTGGCGACGATGCTGCCTGTTCATAAAATCATAGGAAGAATTTATCCATTCTTAGGTGCGGTGCTGATCTTTATGGCTGTATCGATCGGTGTCGGGTTATTTTTCTTTGAAAATCCTGTACCTAACTTAACGGTTAGCAACTTGCACCCAGGAGAACTGCCAATGTGGCCGCTTCTCATGGTCACGATCTCTTGTGGAGCGATCTCAGGGTTCCATAGTACCCAAAGTCCCATTCTTGCACGAACGCTGAAAAAAGAAAGTGAAGGTCGTAAAGTATTTTATGGTGCGATGATTGCTGAAGGGATCATTGCACTAATCTGGGCCGCAGCAGGGATGGCTTTCTTCGGAAGTACAGGAGGATTGCAAGCTGCGCTGGATGCAGGTGGCCCTGCCGGTGTTGTGAACGAAATCAGCTCGACAACACTAGGTACGTTCGGCGGGATCTTGGCTATCCTCGGTGTTATTATTTTGCCGATTACCACAGGGGACACGGCCTTGCGCTCTTCCCGTATGATGCTTAGCGAACTATTGAAAAAGAAAGATACGAGTGAACAAGCTTCACCAAGTAAGTTGAAAAATGGACTAATGGTAGTAGTAGTAGCCACTCCGGCTTTCTATTTATCTACGATTGATTATAACTTCCTCTGGAGATATGTCGGCTGGTCGAACCAGGTTGTCGCGACGGTGATGTTATGGGCAGGAGCCATGTATCTATTGCAACAGAAGAAGTTTCATTGGATCTGCAGCGTTCCCGCGTTGTTTATGACAGCCGTAGTGAGCACGTATATTTTCTATGCGCCTGAAGGGTTTGGATTACCGTATGATGTATCCATGATCATCGGCGGAATCATTTGGCTGGCTGTTCTCGGCTGGTTTATCACTCAGGTAGTAAAAAGTAAATCCGTTAAGAGGAATCGTCCAGTAGTCGCAACAGAAGCTAGTTAATCACAAGCCTGTCTCGTTTTCGAGGCAGGCTATTTTAGTGAAAAAACCTGCCCATCGCGTTCGAAAGGCAGGTTACTGTTCTTCATAATACTTCCAAAAGGCAACGAGGTGGTCGACGTTAAATTTTTCAATAGAATGGACAAGCTGAATACGCAGCTCTTGTTCTAAATCGTCTCGCTCCCATTGGGGCAAGGTTGAACTAAGTTTCTTAATCTTCGGTTCAAACCGTTGAATCACCTCGGCCTTGGCTTGTTCATCGTTTTCCTTCGCCCTCAGTAATAAATCGTACAGTTTATTCTCCATTTTCTTTCTCCTCCTCAATAAGCTCTGCCACACTGTCTTCTAACCGTTGAATGCTTTTATCTAATCGAAATAAAATGAAGGAGGCGATCACGATTGGAAAACCAAAACTTTCTACGGCTTGTACCCATAAATCTAATCCCATGATTGATTCGCTCCTTTTAAAGTTTGTCTTAGCTTTACCATGACTCGCTGATATGTTTTTGATGCGGACTGCTGGGAAATGCCCAGCTGGTCTGCAATCTCTTGAAAGGTAAACATTTCTACTGCATAGGCATGCAAAACAAATTGCTGCCTGGGCGTCAGCTTCTTGATCGCCAAGTATAATGTTTTGCTTTCCAGCGCTTCAAATAAATCTCGTTCCGTTAATTGATTGAGTACATCTTGTTGATCGGAAATAATTTCTACATTCTCTAGAGCGATAAATAGCTGCTGGCTTTTCCTTTTTTTATGATAATCTTTCGCTTGCCGCCATAAAGCGGTATTGACGTAATTCACAAAACGCGCTTCAATTTGATATTGATAAAACAAGTGATTGACGTAGCTGCGGTTTTTAGGCGAAGGCTTTTTTAAGGCAGTCGAAACAGCGGATTGATTCTTAGGTTTTTTCAAAAAAGATTGAAGCGGTTTTTCAAATTCTTTCCTCATTTGCCACCCTCCTTACTAAAGAATAAGGGTTGTTCATTAAAATTCACAACCTACTTACGAACTAGTGTTCGTGTTTTTGTGTAAAAAAATACCCCTTTTAACATGAAGGGGGTATGACTATGATTCGAATTGCTTGTAATAAGCTCTTCGGTATAGAAAAAATTGTGCGCCTGTAAGACCGATAAATAGAGCCGCAGGAATCGGCCATTCAAAAGGTGCATCACGTGCTGTTCGTAATAAATAGTACAATACAACGCTTAATACTCCAGTTAGTACTGGATAGACGTAAACTTGCCACTTTCTCATAGATAATCTCCTTTAATCTTATGTTTCGTTAGTTTACAATAAATGTATATTACCGCAATCGGAGGTTCGTTGATGAAGAACAATTTTGTGCTGCTTGATTTAATTTTTTATGTTGTTTTCCCGCTAGCGATCTGGAACCTCACCCGCGATGACATCGGCGATTACTATGCCATGCTGTTATCTTCTGTTCCTGGCATTATCTATACGATTTTTCGATTTATAGCCTTGAAAAAGGTCAATGTGTTCGGGCTCTATATCATTGCTACGCTGGTCGCAGGAACGCTCGTCGATGTTCTCTCGGGAAACGCCATCCGTCTATTGTGGAACAACGTCATTTATTCCTACGTCGTAGCTGGGACCTTTTTATTTACAATCATAATTAAGAAACCGATTGCTCTCTATTTTGGACTAGACTTCGTTGAACTTCAAGGGCATGATCGAACGTTTAGCAAGCGTTTATTTTACCAAAAGAAAATTTATCGGATTTTTGCATGGATTGTCGTTGGCTTTGCCTTGCAAGATATAATATTGGCTACACTCAAAGCCTGGCTCATTTCAGCATACGGGGTAGAGGCATTTGATAAAGGCATTATTATTCGTCAGGTGATTAATTGGGGGCTGACGTTTATTATTATGGGTGGATTTTTTTACATAGGAAAGGTTATTAACGAATCCCCGGAGTTAATGGAAAAGGTGAAAAGAGAATTGGAGGAGGAGGAATTAAGCAGCTGAAGTCTAGAGATTTACTTCAAATGCAAAATCCAGCAGAGCCCCCACTCTGCTGGATTTGTTAAAAATTATTCTTCTATTAAACGATCATCAAATGCGTCATCCGGATTAATCGTTTCTCCGCGGTCGCGAATATCACGTAAGTAGTCGGCAAATAGTTCACGCTGGAAGTCAGGATCTGAATCCCATTCGACTTCACCGAATGTGTAATATCCGTCTCCAGAGCCTGTAGACAAGAAGTTGTTTGTTACAACAGAGAATGTCTCGTCATTCGACTCGCCTTCCGTGTAAACTGGTGTTCCATCCCAAAGTTCAATGGAAGATACTCGCTCTCCATCAGCTTGAGAAGGATCATACACAACGTTCATCCCGGAAAACTGAATTTGCATGAAGTTCGAATCATCTTCTGCTGGACCTTCTAGTATTTCTTTAATTTGTTCGCCTGTCATGTCGGCTGTTACGTTGTAGTTATCAAATGGCAATACTTCAAAGACGTCTCCATACGTAATTTCACCTGCGCTTATATTATTACGGATTCCTCCACTATTTTGGAAAGCAATATCCGTATCAGCTCTTTCACGCATAGCGTCTGTAATCATATTCCCTAATTGGCTGACACCAAGGTCGCCATACATGCGATCACGTGTAATCGGTCCTTCTGTAGTAGAAACAACTTCGCTTGTAATTTCTTCGACTTCGCCTTGATAGTATTCTACGATCTCGCGAACACTCTCATCCTCGCCTGCTAAGTGTGAATAGGTTTCTAGCATACCTACTTCAGAATCATAGATTTCCTTGGAATCACGATCGACAAAGAATTGAATGTGGCCAATTGCATTTGTATATTCATCTGCTTCAACTACAGGTATATCATTGATATGTCCGGCTACACGTTCATGTGAATGACCGCCGACAAGGGCGTCGAGTCCGCCATTTTCAGCACCGGCCAAGTCAGCTAGCTCACCCATAATTTCGTCTGTCGTTTCCTCATGCCATCCAGGCAGGTGGGACGTAACCATCACCATATCAGCGCCTTGCTCTTTAAGTTCAGCGGTTAGTTCTTCAGCAATCGGAGCTGGTGTAGGGAATTCTAATCCTTCTACGTGTGTAGAAAGTGTCGTTTCTGGTGTTTCCGTCGTAGCAAAACCAATAATCCCTAGCTTGTAGCCGTCAATTTCAACCATTGTATAAGGCTCTGCCCATTCAGGACGTTCGCCTGTTTCTTCTTCAAAAATATTAGCACCTAGAATCGGGTAGTTTGCATCTTCCAGACGGTCTTGTAAAACATCGACGCCCCAATCAAATTCATGGTTGCCAATAGCACCAGCATCATAACCAATATCATTTAGCGTTTCAATGGTAGACAATCCGTCGAAGGAGTTAGAGATCAGGGTCCCCTGCATCGTATCGCCGCCATCTACAACGACCGTACCTTCTTCATTTACAGAACGAAAATCTTCGATGATTCCACCGACTAAAGCCATCCCGCCTTGTTCATATTCTGTGTCCTGTTCTATGTTTCCGTGAATATCGTTCGTTGATAGAATATCAATGACATCAAATACGAGCGGCTTGAAAGATTCAGCTACTTCTTCACGAGACATTGGCTCAGTAGGATTGAATTCATCCTCAAAGGAAATATCAAATGCCCCGGCAAGAGTCGCGTAGGCCACGTAAGGCTTCGCTTCTGCAGGGATCGAATCTGTATCATTAAAGTTGTTTAAAACCTCTAAATCAACATCTGGTTTTTCTCCATCATTCATAGCCAGTGTAAATACTTTCGCCATATCTACTTTTGTAATTGGTTCGTTAGGGTTCGCACCTTTGCCTTTATTTGATGAATCAGAGAAAAAAATATCTTTAGGATTCAACCCATCCATTTCATCTGCGCGCTCCAACATCTTCTTAACTTCATTTCTGGTAATCTCGTCATTATTATGTACTTTACCATTACCTTTTTCCTGCATGATCTCTTGATCGATCATTAATTCTGTGGCGCTCATGTTCACGGCATCAAAATTTGTATCCGCTTGTACCGAATCGGCTTGATAAAGCGAAAAAGCCATGACAGGAGCTGCGAGCACGGTTAAGAATTGTCTCTTTTTCATGGATTGCTCTCCCCTTAATTTGTAGTAGTAAACCGTCTTCAATGTAACAAAATGTTTACAAATTAGAAATCAACCAATCTATCTAATTTTTTTATACATTGGCAGGTATATTTGGATATTATGTCTAATTATGTAATTAGGACTATTTTATTCAAGATTGGTATTTTTCTGAATGCTTTACTATTTGAATGTTGTGATAATTTGCCTGGAAAACTTATGAAGTAGGTCTATTAATCTATAAAATAAGAAAGGGTGTGCGACTTGAGTCTCAAATCTACTATTTATAAAATCCTGCGACTTTGGAATGATGTAGATTCAGTACGTAAGGGGAAGGTAGGGAAGAGAGTGGGACGGAGAGCAGCAGGGAAAGCAGCAGGGAAGACGATCAGGAAAATTTTTAAATGAATATGTTAAGTTAAATCTTCGGTGGTTAGGTCTATTGGTATGGTTCTATCATCATAATTAAGCCGCCTCCAATTTATGAAGGCGGCTGCTATTTTTTATGGTGTGAGTTCCTTTTCCAGCTCGTGTTCTTTTACGTAAGCTTTAGGAAGTAACGTATTTTGAAAATCAAATTCTTCTAACTTTATTCCTTTTTTCACTTTATGAGGAAGGTCAGGGTTTGCTAAGGCACCTGTCCCGATAGAAATTAAGTCAGCCTCATTGTTGTTTAATACGGTTTCTGCTTTCTCCGGGTCTCCGAGCTGACCATTAGCAATAACAGGCAGATGACTAAATTCTTTTGCCGCTTGCGCTAGTGTACGAGTTTCTTCTCCGAATGAAGGTTGAGCGCCATCGGCATCAGTAACGTGTATATAGTCCAGGGAGGTTACGCCCAGCTTCGTGAAGATTTGTTCAGCCTCTTTTTCGCCTCCAGCCCATTTGTGCTCACCATCAGCTACTTTTGCTTGGGAAATTCTAATCCCCACAATATACTCATTTCCCACGACCTCACGTACGTCCTCTATAAGTTCAACAATAAGACGTAAACGGTTATCAACAGAACCTCCATATTGATCGTCACGCTGATTCAAATAATCGGTAAGGAACTGATCAAGCAAGTATCCATTGGCTCCGTGCAATTCAACACCATCAAATCCAGCCTCTTTAGCACGCAGGCAGCTTTGAACAAAGGCTTCTTTTGTTTGATTAATATCTTCTTCTGTCATCGCTCGAGGTTGAGGAAAGGATCCTTCTCCTCCGTAAAATTCCAACTGTTCGCCTTTTGGGGCTACAGCTGATGGGGCGATTGTTTCATTTGTATAAGGGTTTCCTTGACTCTGACCGCCGGCATGCATAATTTGGGCGATGAACAATGCTCCGTTATCTTGTACAGCGTCTACGACTGGTTTCCAAGACTCTGTGTGACTTCCATTCGCTAGTCCCGGCTGGTTGTAATACCCTTGACTGTTCTTATCGTCCGGGTAGATTCCTTCAGAAATAACAGTACTAAACCCTCCCTTAGCATAACGTTCATAATACTTTTTCATCGTAACGTTCGCACGTCCATCATCTTCAGCGCTGATCCTCGTCATCGGCGCAACGACGAAGCGATTGTCTATCGTCTTATCTTTAAAATTAAATGTGGAATATAGTTGATGATAATTCACGGTATAACCTCCTGAATGTATTTCTTATCAATATCCTATCTGTCTAAAATCTCACATTCAAGATAAATGCTTGGATGCTATTCTAGACCCCTGTCTTATCCTTACCCGTTTTTTAAAGAAATAAAAAGAAACCCGCCTGTTTGTGATATTGACAATGAGGGAATGTTTTCAGTACTTTCAATAAAGGAGGATAAAAATGGCAGCATTAAAAGCGTTATTTCTGAATGCTTCATTAAAGAATTCGGATGAACCATCTAATACTGAAGGATTGGCCCAGGAGGTCATAGAGCACTATTCAAAAGAAGGGATCAAGAGTGAAGTCATACGACTTGCCGATTATCAAATTCCTTATGGGATTGAAAAAGATATGGGCGATGGGGATGAGTGGCCAAAGATATTCGATAAAGTAAAAGAAGCCGATATTGTTATTTTTTCCTCACCAATTTGGCTTGGAGAAAAAAGCAGCCTTGCTACTGTAGCAATGGAACGCTTGAATGGCAGCAGCGGGGAAACGAATGAGAAAGGGCAGGCGATTTATTATAATAAAGTAGCTGGAGTCGTCATAACAGGGAATGAAGACGGGGCGAAGCATGTAGCTTCTTCCTTGTTATATGGTCTTTCCCATTTAGGGTTTGTCATTCCGCCTAATGCGGATGCTTATTGGGTAGGGGAAGCAGGACCAGGGCCATCCTATCTGGAAGAAGGCGGTCAGGAAAATGAGTTTACGAAAAAGCATGTAGAGATGCTGGCGTATAACACGATGCACTTAGCTAAAATCTTCAAAGAGCATCCTATTCCTGCTCAAGGAAATGTTGTAGAGGACTAAATAGAAAAACGGACGTCAGTTAGTGTATAGACGTCCGTTTTAGTTTATATTCAATCGCTTGATAATCTTTTTCGTGACGGGTGAACAATGCAAGTTCTCGCAGCTCTTCTAAATAATACCTTCGATCCAAATCATAAACATAGTGTTGAAACGTGTGTTCTGTAATATTTCGAGCAAATGCCCATAACGTTTCATGCTTATTTTCTGAAACAGCTTGAGCAAGCATGGTTAATACAGCGATGAGCTCTGTCAAAATGGTATGATTGTTTTGAGCGGCGTTTCGAATGGAACTAAACCCCTTATGCAGGTAGTACTCGAAATCTTCTCGAGGGACAATGATCCTCGTCTGTTCATTTTCGTCGAGCAAGTAAGGACTAAAGGCTACGTTCTTGTCGATTGCAACAAGTAGATCAGAAATATGATGAATCGTCGAAAGCGCCGTTTGAGGATCCGAATTACCAACAGCTTTCACAGCGATTTCGCTTAATTTCATAATTCCCATTTTCATTTCTTGAATTTCTGTTTTTTTATGTCCGACTTCGATCATGTGAGCATACGTTTCTGGATTTATTTTGTTTTGTCCGGGCCCCCAATAAGTAAACAACAGGTTGTCTTTTAAACTGAAATCTCCAATCTTTTTATGCAATTCAATAATAATGTCGTCTTTCTTGGCTTGATCGATCATTTCTTTAAAATAAATCATTTGAATATAGCCCGCTTCCGTGATTGAAAAAGATTTCTTCTTCTTCCGAAATTCCTCCATAAGGTCTCCAGATTCTTGTCTGCTGCATTGCCCTATTCCATACTTTCTTGAATACTCGATCGTTTCTCTTGAAGTATTTTTCATGGCATACGTAAAATTATGAACTTGCATCCAGCTTGCAGCATGATTGATGAAAAAGATAAACGTCGTAATGGTTAAGGCTGCCAGGAAAACGGCCATAACAGGGATGGCGGAATAAAATTCATTCTCGTTATTTGTAAGAAATAAAAAGATAAATAGTACGTAAATAAAGCTTCCGTGGAAGATTCCTAAAAGATGCTGTGTCGTCTTATCAGCAATAAAGTTAAACATCATCCTTGGTGAAAATTGATCACTAAAGTTGGTGAGCACAACCAAAAGTGAGTTCAATGTAAATGCACTAAGTGTTAATATCCCTCCAATTAAGGCGCTGACTAATATTTGAGTAGCATCGCCCCCTGAGGTAAACCAGGGGTGAACGTACTGAGAAATGTTTAAACGAAGATCCAGCACAATAGTTAACACAACAATCAAGATTGAAGCTGCCATATATAAAAGCGGCATCGACCATAGAGTCATTTGCAATTCGTATTTTCTTTGCCGGTGAGACATTTGAAAGTATTTTCTCATCGCTAAAGGAATGATCGTCATCCTTCTTTTTTTCATGGAATGGTCCTCCTTTTTGGATGCTTGCTTTAATGGTGATTCCCCCGTTAGCTATAAAAGTAACCATTACATATCCGTTACAGACATTGTTTGAACTTTTCTTAATAAAGGAAAGTAATCAATTAGAACGGCAAGCTATATAGGAAGGGAGAATAGCCATGAAAAAAATTCCTCGGGACCAACGCTTAGATCAAAGTATTAATGTCTTACGGCAAGGGTATCGATTTTTACCAAAGCGATTCGAACGGCTACATACGGATATCTTTCAGACTACTTTACTTGCTGAAAAAGTCATATGTGTTACCGGTGAGGAAGGGGCCAGGTTGTTTTATGATAAAGAAAAGTTTCAACGGAAAGGAGCTCTTCCTAAACGAATTGAGAAATCATTGTTTGGTGAAAATGCGATTCAAGGAATGGATGGGCATCCGCATGAACACCGAAAACTTTTGTTTATGTCATTAATGACTCCAGACCATTTAGAGAGACTTAGTAACATTACAACGGCGCAGTGGAGAAAGAAAGCTTATGAATGGACACCTGATGGAGAAATTATACTTTTTGAAGAAGCGAAAGAAGTGTTGTGTAGAGCAGCGTGTGAATGGGCTGGAATCCCATTGGAAGAAAATGAAGTTACGGAAAGAGCGGAACAGTTATGGTCTATGATTGATGCATTTGGAGCTGTAGGACCTAGACATTGGAAAGGGAGGAAGGCTCGTGCAGAATCAGAAAAGTGGATGAAAAAGAAAATCCTGGATGTGCGCGAGCAGCGCTTGCAGGCTCCCGGAGATTCAGCTTTATACCAAATGGCTTCCCACAAAGATATAGAAGGAAACCCTTTAGATCCCCAAATTGCGGCTGTCGAACTTTTAAATGTGATTAGACCTACGGTGGCTGTAGCGACTTATGTGGCATTTGGTGCATTAGCTTTACATGATGATGAAGAGCAAGAAGGGAAAGTAAGAGAAGCTGAATCACCCTACATTGAAATGTTTACTCAGGAAATTAGAAGGTTGTTTCCGTTCGTCCCTTTTTTAGGGGCGCGAGTCCGACGGGATTTTATTTGGAATGGGTTCCATTTTAAAAAGGGACGTTTAGTGCTGCTTGATATTCATGGGACTGATCATGATTCCCGGTTATGGGAAGACCCTCACAAATTTAAGCCTGAACGGTTTCAAGAGTGGAAGGGAGGACTCTTTGATCTCATTCCTCAGGGAGGAGGGGAGCATTACACAGGACATCGTTGTCCTGGAGAATGGATTACGATTGAAACCATTAAATCAAGCATGAGATTCTTAACGAATGATTTAGAATACGATGTTCCTTCACAGGATTTAAGTTATAGTCTAACGAGAATGCCATCCTTACCAAAGAGTGGTGTAGTTTTAACAAACGTAAGAATAAAACCTTAATGGCGCTCGCATAGAGGTGGGAAATTGCGAAAGACTAATACTCACCTTAGCTTCTTGTTGAAAGAAAGAAGGAATATCATGACGAGCCTATTAGTTAAAGTGTTTGCCTTGCCAAGCTTATTAGTATTGGCGATGTACTTCTTGGATAGTGTACAGTATGGAGCGATCTGGCAGCCTCTTCTTGTTGCCTTTGTCCTTATAGTAGTGGGAGTACCTATGGAAAAGAAATGGGTACGCGAAGGTAATCTTTGGGCCAGTGTACTAATGGATGTGATCAGTGCGTTCTTCATTATATGGGGATTGTCGAACATGTTTGGAACGGCAGCAGTAACGTTTACAGGGGCTTTCATTTTATCTATTATTATTGGTTTCTGTGAATACTTTCTTCATAAGCATATACTGAAAATCGATGAACCTAAAGCAGCGATGGAATAGAATAAGGCCGGGACATAAGTAAAGCAGTGAGGTCAAAAAAAGAACGGTCGTATAAACGAGGTCACTGAAAAAGTCTTTTCTAATCTAAAAGAGCTGTTAAAGTTTGTAGTTAATCTCACGAATCGCTAGTCGGTGGATGCTTGCCGCGGGCACGGCCTCAGCTGACTTGGTCAAGAAGTTCACTTGACCAAGTGGATCTTCGGCTCGCGCTCTTCCCTCGACGCACCGGACGTGCTAGTGTCGATGTTGGCCACAGGACGTGGCCGGTTTTAATCGACCAGGCGTCACCACCGAACGCTCATCGTGGCATCAACAGAGATCAATCGAAAAACCCGTCCGTATGTTACAAGGTACGATGTCTATTTTCACAGCTAAGTACGAATCGTTAAACTTATGAAGGAAGAGAAGGCACAAATCTCTTTAAAGTTAGAAGAAAAGCGGTCTGTGGGGAATTTAATTTTCCCGCAGACCGCTTTTTAAAATTCTACCTTTCATGGACTTTTAGTTTTTCAGTGATCTCGTATAAACGCAGCTTATTAGCGTAGTCAAAATGCGAGGACTTCTGTGGGAACAGCACGAGTCGAAGATCCTGCAGGAAAGCGTTCTTTGCTTTTCGAGGAAGATGAGGAAGTGCCCACGGAAAGCGAAGTATTTTGACGGACGATGGTCTGGATTCTCTTTAACATAAAAAATCCGAACTATTTCTACAGAATCATTCGGATGTTTTTATGCTTTATTCAGTTTTATCGCAGCTTGATTCTTATTCCGTAGTAGACAACTGATAAAATTTTATTGTGTTGGCCAAGAGCTGGTTATAAACAGTTTCGATACTTAACTTCTTAATTTCACTAATGGTTTTGACTGAGTCATGAATCATTCGAGGATGGGTCCATTCCGTTTGGTTAAACTCCCATGGCCCGTCTGTTTCTACCATTAGTAATTCCAAGGGAAAAAGCTGGATCAGTTGACGCGTTCTCTCTTTATAAAGGCAATCGGGAGTGACAGAAACATAATAACCGTTTTGTTTCAAACGATTTATGGTAGCTGAATTCCCTTTGAACCAATGGAAGTGTGCTTTTTGTACCTTGTGTTTCTCTAATAAGTCACAAGCCATTTCAGCATCTTCATAGATAGCGTGAAGCACAATCGGTTTTTGATAGGTTGCAGCTCTCTTTATGAATTCTTCCAGGAGCTCTATATACGGTTTTAAAGAAAGAGAAGCGTCTTCCTGTCGAAGATAATAAGGAAGCCCCACTTCACCGATTGCTATAAGATCATCTTTATGCTCATCGATGAACGAAAAAATCTCATTTAAGTTGACTCGAGTAAGAAGCTGCTGTTCAGGGTGGAAACCGGCAGCTGCATAAACACGACGATGGTTTTTAGCTAATTGTAGATTGTGCGAAGAAGATGTGAAGTCGCTTGAAACCGTAATTAACCCTTTAATATGATAGCGATCGAGTTCGTTTAAGATTTGCTCCCTTTTTCGTTTATCGTACCAATCTAAGTGGATATGAGCATCTATAATCAAATGGGACATAATTGCCTCCTTCATCTTATCTAGATTTCTAGTATACGTAATTTTAAGAAGTGGAATCAATGCATAGTAAGTTGCTGTGTATTATGTGTTATAATCTGGGTAAGAAACCGAGCAGCCTAGAAAGGAGCATATGAATGTCTAAAATCTATGTGATCCACGAAAATGATGAATGGACTGAACATTTAACAAAACGTTTAGAGGAGCTTGAGCTTCCTTATGAACTCTGGCATTTGAAAGAGGGAACCGTTGATTTAAATAGTGAGCCGCCAGAAGGTGTATTTTATAATCGA
Organism: Halobacillus andaensis; assembly: GCF_014636475.1. Taxonomy (GTDB): domain Bacteria; phylum Bacillota; class Bacilli; order Bacillales; family Halobacillaceae; genus Halobacillus_A; species Halobacillus_A andaensis. Next base: position 301,593 of record NZ_BMEL01000003.1, on the reverse strand, counting down.
ATGAGTGCGTCTTCTCATACGAGAGATCATCGTTATGCACCAGAATTCGCGGAAGCTGTCCTTGCCTGGCTGGAAAGGCATGGACGAAAAGTGATCAATGGCAGCCGCGCTCTACGCCTGGAAGTAAGTAAAGTCAATCAATATATGGCTTTGAACCAAACAGGTATTACGACGCCAAAAACGATCAGCTCCGTCGGAAAAGACCATATTATCGAAGCGGCAGAAATGTTGAATGATCATTCTTTTATTACGAAGCACAACCGTGCTGGAAAAGGGCAAGGCGTACAGCTCTTTCATTCGATAGAAGCTCTGCGTGAGTACGTCTATGGCGATCGATTTGATGAACCAGTTGACGGTGTTACCCTTATTCAGCAGTATATTGAAGCTCCTGAGCCTTATATTGTTCGTCATGAGTTCATAGGTGGCCGTTTTGTATATGCGGTAAAAGTCGATACGTCTGAAGGCTTTGAACTATGTCCTGCTGATGCTTGTACAATTGAGGATTTAAATTGTCCAACGGAACAGCCTGACATAGCGAAAGGGGCTAAATTTCAAATCTTAGATGGATATTACCATCCTGTCTTAAAAAAGTATGAAGAATTTTTACGAGCAAATGATATTCAAGTAGCAGGGATTGAAGCCATTCAAGATAAGAATGGGGACTTATTTACGTATGATGTAAATACGAACACCAATTATAATTCCGAGGCTGAAGCGGTGGCAGGAAACTATGGCATGCTGGAATTGGCTCGTTATCTAGAATCGGAACTGAATAAACTTCGTGAAAAACAAACGAATGCCGGATAGTTGTACGCTTCCGTAAGTGATAAAATAATAGTGCAGCTATAGGTTTTACAAAAGTGGTTGACCATCTCCCTTTGGAAGGGAGGTGGTGAGTTGACAGATTATGAAATGGTGATGGTCGTCCTCACATCAAACCTTGTTTTGATTGGGATTGTAAAGATTGTGTTAGCGATCATCAAGGAAACAAACAGAAAAAAGTAATCCTCCATTGTGCCATCATGAGTAAGAGGGTTGCTTTTTCCAATAAAAATGGGTTGGCTTCTTTACAAGGACCTATAGCTTTTCAAACTGAGTGACTTCTTCGCTCAGTTTTTTTATAGATCTTCATAATTTCTCGAAAAAATTACGTTACATTTTTAGGAACGTTAGAGTGGGGGAGAGTAACGATATGAAAAAATTAATCATTGCATTCATTGGGATTGTCTTTTTTACGTTGGGCTGCAGTTCCAATGAACCTTCGAACGAGGAGGAACAAGTTCAGCAGGAAAATGAGACGGAAAATTTTTGGGGAGAGACGGCCTCTTTTGAAGGGGATCTATCTCATGTACATGGAGTAGGATATTTTAATAATGAAACGATCGCGTTTGCCTCTCATACGGGTTTAAAACTTTATCAAGATGAGGAATGGAAAGAAACAGAAGAGCATCGCCATGATTATATGGGATTTAATGCTGTAGAAAATGGTTTTTACACATCCGGTCATCCTAATTTGCAAAGTGATTATCCTAATCCTTTAGGTCTTCAACGTTCAGGACCTGATACGGGCGAGTTAGAAGAAGTAGCTGTAGAGGGTGAAAGTGATTTTCATATTATGGGGGCAGGTTATCAAAGTAGAGCCCTTTATTTATGGAATGAAGAGGAAAATTCACAGATGGATCTCGGTTACTATAAGAGTTTAGATGAAGGTGAATCCTGGACAACCTTCCAAGCTGAGGGCATAGAGGGAGATCCTTTTCAAATTTCGGTTCATCCTACAGATGAGCAAACCTTAGCCGTTGCTACTGGTACAGGCGTTTATTTAAGTAAAGATGGTGGAGAACAGTTCAACCAGATTTCTGATAACGGTCAAGGAAGCGGAATGTTCTTTAACGAAGATGAATTGTATTATGGTATTTATAAGGGAGAGCAAGAATTGGTGAAATATGATTTAGAAAGTGAAGAAAAAGAAACCATTCCTTCACCACCTATAAAAGACGATGCGGTGTTATATTTAGCTGTACATCCAGATGAAGAAGAAATGGTAGTATTTACAGCTCAAAATAATAGTTTTATAACAAACGATAGTGGCGGTTCATGGAGTCAGATTGTAGAAGAGGGGACCGTGAATTAAGTTGGAGGCGCTTGAATGAGAAATAAGATATCGGTGAAGTTAGGGTTGCTCTTTTTTATACTCATTTTACTGGTTGAGTTTATTTTGTTTGTCATTTTATATACAAGCATATCAAATGATCGGATCGATGAGGTGATGGAGCAGCTGTTAGCGAGAGGAAATAGTCACCGGGATGTTTTAGAAAAAAACTTTAACGCTTCTACTTTAGATCATGTGGCCCTGATGGAATCTGAAGCAAGCACAGATGTAGTCATTCTAGGGGAGGAGTCAGAAATTCTTGCTGCATCAACGGAGGTTAGAGAAGAAAAACAAGCGATTATTGAAACTCATCAAGCGATGAACCATGAATCAGAAGAAATGGTAGAAGAGCGATGGAAAACGGAACCTTATGTAGCAACAATTTCCCCGATTCTTATTAATGACCAGGTGAGGGGATACGTATATATGTTTTCCCCCTCAGAGCAAATTTCTGATATCATCTCACAATTAGCTCGACAATTTATGCTTGCTGTTGCCATAACGGTAGTTTTTACGATGATCAGTGTCATGATTTTAACGAAATTCATAACTAAACCTTTAATTAAAATGAAGGAACAAACAGAGTTACTCAGCCAAGGCAAAACAGATATAGAGCTGCAGTACAGTAATAAAGATGAATTAGGGGTCCTGGCTCAATCCATTCAGAAACTGGCTGAGGACCTTGGGCGGTTAAAGGAAGAACGAAGCGAGTTCCTTTCAGCTATTGCGCATGAATTACGCACTCCGTTAACTTATTTAAAGGGGTATGCTGACATTGTTTCAAAGCCTGGGTTAAGTGAAGAGCAAAGAGAGAAATACATTTCAATCATTAAAGAAGAATCTGTTCATTTGACTCATATGGTTCAGGAACTTTTTGAGTTAGCAAAAATGGACAATAATTCCTTTTCAATGGAGATGCAAAACGTAAACGTTGTGCCTCTTCTTCACCAAGTAAAAGATAGGCTTTATCCTGTGTTAGAAGAGAAAAAGATGAATTTAATGATAGGTAGTAAAGAGGAAGTCTATGCTCGTGTAGATCCGACTCGTTTTAAACAAGTGGTAATGAATGTGCTTGATAATGCCATTCATTACAGTCCTGCCGATACTACCGTCCAAGTTACCGTGGAAAGTGAAACTGATTATACCAAAATACTAGTGCAAGACGAGGGACCAGGTGTGCCTGAAGAAGCGGTAGACCATTTATTTGAACGTCTCTACCGAGTAGAAAAATCACGTTCTCGCGCTCATGGAGGGTCCGGCCTTGGTTTATCGATTGTAAAGGAAATCATCCATGCCCACGGAGGGGAAGTCCGAGCACGAAATGGAAGCCAGGGAGGACTGGTCGTTACAATGAAGTGGCCAAAGGAGGAGCGGAAGTGAAACGGATATTATTAGTGGATGATGAACAAAGGATGCTTGACCTTCTGAAATTATACTTAGAGCCTCACGGTTACGAGTGTGAGGCTGTACGAAGTGGTAAAGAAGCACTAGAGCAATTGGATAAGCAAGCGTACCACATCATTTTATTAGATATTATGATGAAGGATATGAATGGCTTTGAGACGTGTAAGCACATTAGGAAAAGAACAGATACACCGATTATTATGGTTACGGCCCGTGATCAAAAGCAGGATATTTTACAAGGCTTTCGTTTAGGTGCAGATGATTATATTACGAAGCCTTTTGACGAAGACATTTTATTAGCGAGAATTAATGTGCTCATCCGCCGTCAAGAAAATGGTTTGAATATTAAAAACGGGGGTCTCGAGTGGAGGGAAGAAAAGCATCAGCTGCTTTATAATGACAAAGAAATTAGTCTGACACCTAAGGAATTTCAATTAATAGGATTACTGATGAAACACCCCGGAAGAGTGTTTGAGAGAGAGCATTTAATCGAACTAATTTGGGGAGTGGACTCGTATACAGAAAGCCGTACGATTGATTCTCATGTCAGGAACATTCGTGACAAAATAAGGGTTTATGGCTTTCCGGTTGATGATTACTTAAAAACCATTTGGGGAGTAGGCTACAAATGGGAAGTCGGGAAAATTTAAAAACTCTTCCACTCTGTTAACAGAGTGGAAGAGTTTTAATGTCGTTTATTTAACCAAAGGACACCGGATTTAGCTAAACGAGGCAGTCGTCCTGTAACGGGCTGCTGCATCATATTACCGAAACCATCTGATTTACCTAATGATCCTAACGTTCCTTTTAGCTTAATTTCTTTAGGCTTGCTAGGCTCTTTATCATTGAGCAGATCAGCCAAAATTTCTCCAATTTGCTCGCCTTGCTGACCGGCTAGTTGAGCACTTGGAGAAAACGTTGATGAAGCGCAGTCTCCCACAACATATACATTTTGTCGTTCGGGCACTTGATAGAAATCATTAATGATGACTTTATCCTGCTCGTCCTTTTCAAAAGGGAGTTCACGTACTAAATAGTTTGGCCGCACACCAGCTGTCCAGATGGTGACATCATTTAGGTAGCAGATGCCGTTGTTACAAACCCCATCTTTTTCTACGTAATCTACACTCGCCTTGTGTAGTACTTCCACATCGTTACTTGCGAACCACTCTTCAACGTAGTCTTGTATTTTTTTATCGAAGGCACGTAATACCGTTTCCCCGCGATCTAATAATCGAATGTTTAAATCAGGGCGGCTTTCCCTAATTTCAGAGGCTACTTCAATCCCGCTTAACCCCGCTCCTACTACGGTCACTTTTCCATAAGCCTTTAAGTTCCCTACAGAAAATCCAGCGCTTCTTGCCTTTTCGAAGGTCTGCACACTTTCAGTAAACTCTTTCGCACCTTCAATGCCGTGGTAGTTATCTTCACAGCCAAGCCCGATGATTAAATAATCATAAGGGATCGCTTCTTTGAAGTCTTTAATTAAAATTTGTTCATCTTCTATGTCAATTTTATTGATTTCCGTATAGACATAATGAACTTGCTCGTGCTTTGGGAATTCCATTCTCACATTTTTATCTGCTTCCGTTCCAGCCGCAATCGTATAGAATTCAGTTTTCAATGAGTGATAGGGGTTGCGGTCAATAACGGTAATATGTACGTCTTTTGGCATACCTTGATCAATTAAAGTCAGTAAGGCTTTAAGACCACCGTATCCGCCACCAAGTATGACTAATCGTTTCAATCGTGACACCACCTTATGTTGCTTTAGTTAGAGTGTGAAACTTTCAGGCCGTTTATCCATCGGAAAACGCTTTCGGTTTACTTTCCACTAATAGCCTACCAAAAAACAGGTCATAAGACTAGAAAAAGTATACGATTATTCGATTTTTTTCATACTATATACCATCATGATTAGATGTATAGGATCAAGTTTTAATCCTTTAAAGGAGGGTACTTAACTACTATATAGTTATTTAGACACAAGACAGATGGAGGGTATGTAATGAGTGGAAATAATAACGTAATCGAGCAATCATTAACGGCGCTTTTAGAAGATGAAAGCTTTTTGCCAGATCTACAAGCACAAACGAGAGATCAGGCGTTCAAATCTCTAGTTGCTATTTTATCAACACCAAACCATATACATAAATCCTTTTTAAGGGTGGCTCTTGAAAATGGGACCATTGTTAGAATCCCATCTTTTCGTGTGCAGCATAATGATACATTAGGGCCGTATAAAGGCGGGATCCGTTTTCACGAATCGGTCAATGAGGATGAAGTATCGAATTTAGCACGACTGATGACGTTAAAAAATGCCCTTCACGAGCTTCCGTTTGGCGGTGGCAAGGGCGGTGTTATTATAAACCCTCGAGAGTATAGTGTGAAGGAATTAAACTTGATCTGCAAAAAATATGTACAATATTTCAATGACATTCTTGGGCCGGATAAAGATATTCCTGCTCCTGATGCAGGAACAGGAGAGCGGGAAATGGACTGGATGATGGCTGAGTACAAAAACATTCATCCTGGTGAACCTTACCGTGGCAGTTTTACCGGCAAGAGCATTATTAATGGGGGATCGTTAGGGCGGAAAGAAGCTACTGGTAAAGGTGTATATTTCACCTTTAAATACTTAATGCACAATTTCGTAAAGGATAATGAAAGATGGCTGAGTGAACAGGAGAATCGTTTTGCAATGACGGCATTACGTAATGTAGACAAAAAGTTAAAGATCGCTGTTCAAGGTTTTGGTAACTTAGGATCTGTAGCGGCTAAAGAAGCCTTTAAATGCAATGATCTGCAAAACAATGTAGTAGCTGTTAGTGATGCAAATGTGATGCTCTATAATTCAGATGGACTAGATATTCCAGCGTTAATAAGATATACAGAAGAGCACGAAGGGGATTTACCCCAAACAGAAAAAGACCTTTCGGAAAACGGAATAAAAGCTGTAGTTAAAGAACGCGACGACCTATTGGAAATTGACGTAGACATCTTAATTATGGCAGCTCTGGAAAATCAAATTTATAAAGATAACATGGAAAATATTAAAGCAGAGATCATAGTAGAAGGAGCGAATGCTCCGATTACGGAAGAAGCAGATGAGTATCTTAGTGACAAGGGAGTGTTAATCGTTCCAGATATTCTCGCGAACGCTGGAGGGGTAATTGTTTCTTATTTAGAATGGATTCAAGGGAGAGAAACGCAGTTTTACAAAGAAGAAGAAATCTATGAGCTGCTTTATAATAAAATGCAAAGTACCATGGATACCATTCTCCCTCAATTCTTTGGTGATCCTTTTCCTTTACGACAAAACTGTTATATCCATTCCGTCATGAAATTATCAACTGTTCTGTTCAGGCAAGGTAAGCTATATTAAAGTTTGCACTGACCTTTTTATAAAGGTCAGTTTTTTTAATGTCTAGGAAATTATAAAATTCCAAGCTGTGGATATATATGTTTAAAAGAGCGACATCCAGCTCCAGCGCCCAGACACTCGCGTCATAAGCAATACGCCCTGCGGAAGGGAAAGTCACCTTCCTCCTGCCGTTTTGCTTATGCGTTTCGTGTCTACCAGGGCGCTTGCGCTTTTGTTCTGAGGAATTTAAAGCGCTAACCTCTCATTTAATAGTAGGTTTTGTTAAATTTTAGTGTTTGATCGGGGCCGTTGCCTGTAATGGAATCGTTTTACCGAGCCTTTCTCCACACAAAAGTGGAACCGTGGTAGCCTGTTTTGCAACGATCAACGCAAACGTTTCAAACAACTTTTTACAAAGGTGTTGACGTCATAGCGAAGACCTTGTATGCTCTATAAGACTACTATCCCGATAAAAATGGTTGGTTTTAGATAAGGAAGGAGATTTTTAAATGAAAAAATTTGGTTTATTGGTTGTTTTGTCTTTATTTTTACTTGTTCTTTCAGCGTGCGGGTCTAATGAATCCGAAGGCGAGGATACTTCCAATGAAGATCAAAGTCTGTATGATCAAATCCAAGAAGAAGGTGTACTTACGGTTGGGACTGAAGGGACTTATGCCCCGTATACGTTTCATGATGAAAACGATGAATTGACAGGCTATGACGTAGAAGTAGCTAAAGAAATTGGGGAACGTTTAGGACTGGAAATTGAATTCGAAGAAACAAAATGGGATTCGATGTTTGCGGGACTAAATAGTGAACGATTTGATATGATTGCGAATCAGGTAGGGATTAAACCTGATCGCGAAGAAAAGTATAGTTTCTCTGAACCTTATACTTTCACTGCAGCTGTGCTTGTGGCTAAGAAAGATAATGAAAACATCCAAAGCTTTGAAGACCTAGAAGGAGCTTTATCAGCTCAATCACTGACAAGTAATTACGCAGAAATTGCCAAAGAATATGGAGCTGAAATTGAAAGTGTAGAAGGATTTAACCCTGCAATAGAATTGCTAAGAAATGATCGTGTAGATGCGACCGTTAATGATCGGTTATCTGTATTGGACTATCTAAATCAAACTGGAGACAATGCCCAAGTAGAAATTGTCGACCAAGAAGACAATGCATCTGAAACAGCAATGATGTTCCGCCAAGACAATCCTGAGCTTGTTGAAGCGGTTAATGGAGCTTTAGGTGAGATGAAAGAAGACGGTACATTAGAAGAGATTTCTAAAGAGTGGTTTGATGAAGATGTATCTGTTGAATAGTTTTTTTAGTGCACAGAATATAGAAATTTTACAAGACTCCTTTCTTCCTCTATTGAAAGGAGTCTTGTCCTATACCATTCCGCTGACGTTAATCTCATTCTTTATTGGAATCGTGATTGCTGTAGTAACAGCGGTATTCAGGATTTCAGGGATAAAAATACTGTCTGGCATAGCTAGAGTGTATGTCTCTATTATTAGGGGCACCCCTCTGCTCGTACAATTATTTATTGTGTTTTTTGGATTAGGGAATCTCGGAATAGAAGCTCTTAAATTTGAGCCGTTTACAGGTGCGGTCATTGCTTTCTCATTAAATACCGGTGCCTATGCTTCAGAAATTATTCGAGCATCTATTTTATCGATTGAAAAAGGGCAGTGGGAAGCATCATCCTCCATAGGAATGTCTTATTTTCAATCTTTAAAAAGGGTCATTCTACCCCAGGCAACTCGAGTGTCTATTCCGCCTCTTTCTAATTCGTTTATCGGTTTGGTAAAGGAAACTTCTTTAGCTTCTACGATATTGGTTAGTGAAATGTTTAGAAAGGCTCAAGAGATCGTAGCTACCACATATACCCCTTTACTTGTCTATGTAGAAGCCGCAGCGATTTATTGGGTCATTTGCTTAGTGTTATCATTAATACAAGAACGTATAGAGATTCGATTGAATCGTTATGTGAAAACGTAAGGAGTATGCAGCATGATTACTATGAATCAAGTAAGTAAACAATTTGGTGATTTAGTCGTATTAAAAGACATCAACTTAGAGGTAAAGCAAGGGAAAGTGGTTGTAGTGATTGGACCTTCCGGCTCCGGTAAAACTACCCTGCTTAGATGCTTGAATATTCTCGAACAGCCTGAACAAGGTTCAATTACAATTGATCAACAGACTGTGGATTTCTCAAAAAAAGTGAATAAAAAAGAGATCCTTTCCTTTAGAAAACAGTCAGGAATGGTCTTTCAAACGTACAATTTGTTTCCTCACTTTACCGCATTAGAAAATGTGATGGAAGGCCCTGTGACTGTTCAAGGGGTTAATAAAGCAAAAGCGAGAAAAAGAGCTGCGGAGCTTTTAGAAAAAGTGGGTCTCTCGGAGAAGTTGGACGTGTATCCTTATCAGCTATCTGGCGGCCAGCAGCAAAGAGTTGGAATCGCACGTGCTATGGCGATTGATCCAAAAGTTATGTTATTTGATGAACCTACCTCTGCTCTTGATCCTGAATTAGTTGGAGAAGTCCTGCTTGTCATGAAGCAGCTGGCTGAAGAAGGCAGAACCATGGTTGTTGTCACACACGAAATGAAATTCGCCAAAGATGTGGCCGATGAAGTCATTTTTATGGATAATGGAATAATTGTGGAGCGTGGAAAGCCAGATGAGTTGTTTTCACAACCGAAAGCGCAAAGAACAAAAGAATTTTTGAGCTTAATTAATCAATAATAGAAAGGTGCCTTCATGGAGGCACCTTTCTTAAGTTTAATTACTTTATCCACTCGTGATTGTCGATTACACTATGAAGAACACTAGTCGCAAAAGAGGGTATAACATGAAGCATATACATAGTGATGTTTTACAGTTTAGAGGCACGCATTATGATTTTGGATACAAGCAAGGCCAATTATTGAAGAACTCGTTAACAGTAAAAAATCGTGTGCGCCAATGGAAGGTGCGTAGACCTCGGTTCATAGTAGAAGAAACAGAAGTGAAAGGAGCAATCACTCGCTTTGCTCCTTGGCTATGGGACGAGCTTCTTGGTTTACGAGATGCACTGGACTGGTCCATGGAACGAGTGATGATGGAGTATGGCGGGTATCGCATCGATTATAAACGTTCAGGCTGTTCTATTATGACAGGGGACGGGTATTTTATTCGAAACTATGACTATATGCCAAAAACCTATGAAGGCAGGTATGTATTCTTTCAGCCGACAGATGGTGGCTATTCGATCGCAGGACCATCTCAGCGAATCACAGGACGAATGGATGGGATGAATGAACATGGTCTCGTCATTGGGTACAACTTCATGCATCGGAAAAAGCCAGGCGATGGATTCATTTGCTGCATGATTGGGCGCTTGATTTTAGAGTCATGTGCTAACGTAGAAGAAGCGGTGCAAATGTTAAAAGAAATTCCTCATCGTCATTCGTTCAGTTACATTGTATTTGACCGAAGCAGCCAAACATTTGTAGTCGAAGCTTCTCCGCGTGGAGTTGAAGTTCGTACTTCTAATGTGTGTACCAACCATTTCGAAATTCTGAAAAAAGAAAATCGAAACCATCTCGTTGATTCTATGAAAAGGCTTGATGCGATCAACAGTGCACGTCATCGAATAAATGATGCGTATGATGCATTTCGCCTAATGAATGACACGGATCAAGGAGTATTTTCGAAGCAGTATAGCAATTGGGCTGGTACGATTCATACGTCAGGGTATTTACCGAATGAAATGAAAACATGGTTTGCCCTTGGCGGGGATCAGGACCCCGTAGAATTCGATTTTTCGCAGTGGTTATCAGGCAAAGATTTTTCTTTAATGCAAATTACAGGGAAAGTCGATACCGATATACCGTTTGTTCATATGGATGAAGGGGCATATTGGACTGGAAGAAAATAGATGATTGATAAGCGTGATCCAGCAATTGGGGTATTTGGTACAGTGATTCCTTAAGTGACAAATACTAGTTATAGATTAACCGAACATTTTTATCAACCCTTGACTAGAGTACAGGAATTTTACTAATTCTAGAAAAAAGACGTTTAAGAAGATTCTAGATGAGGAACTGCCTAGTATAAGAAAAGGATAGTTAAGTTGAAGGTAAACGATTTTAATTCAGCAGCTTTTAGTATGATATGAAGAATACACTTGAAGGTTAGAACGGTAAGGTTGAAACGGAAAGAGCTGGCTTGATGTCAGCTCTTTTTGTTGGCTTGTTGAGCCGCATTAAGGAGAAGGGGTGATGGCTTGCACGGTAATGTCATTCCATATATGAGAGCTTGTTTAACTAGAAAATTAGAACCTTCTTTTATTGTCATGTTCGGTTCTTATCAAAGTGGGGCTGAAAGAGGCGAGAGTGATATTGATGTAGCCTTTTGTAGTGATCAACAGCATTCTACCTACAAGCTGTTCTTAATTGCTCAACAACTGGCGGATCTAATTGATATTGAAGTTAATCTCGTAGATTTACGTAATGCATCCTATATATTTCAAACTCAGATTTTTTCCAGAGGGACGGTTATTTATTGCGAAAATGATTTTCTGCGTATGGGCATGCAGATGAAAGCCTATAGTATGTATGCGCTCTTAAATGAGGAGCAGACGTGTATCGCTAATAGCATCAATGAAAGAAGGGCATAGGATGAAGGATGAGATAATCATAAGAAAAATTAACTCAATGGAACGAAGCATTCAGAAAGTATATACGGTGTATGATGATAATCCTAATGAGCTTTTAGACATGATTAAACAAGATTCCATTGTGCTTAATGTCCACCGAGCCTGTAAAGCAGCTATTGATTTATCCATCCACATTATTGCTGAATACCATCTCGGTGTTCCACAAAGTTATAGAGATTCATTCGATATTTTATATGAAAAAGGAATCATTAATCATTCGTTAAAATTAAAATTAAAAAACATGGAAGAGTTTCGGCATGTGGCCGTTGATGACAGTAAGAAGATAAACTTAAATGCCCTCAAAGAAACAGTAGAAAATGATTTAAAGGATTTGTCCCTACTTGGAAAAGAAATACTAAAATATTAAGTAGAAAGAGACAGCTTGTAGAGAAAAGATTTTCTCTACAAGCTTTTTTGCTTTTTAAAAAGAGGATGAATATTCCTTGCGATAGAAAGAGTAAAGGTTGTAGGAAACGACTCGCTTTCCATGGCCCTACACGACGTGGTGTGTTGGGTTTACATCGCAGAAAAAGATCAGGTCTTTTTTGAGGACGTGCCGAATGTAATCGAACTTCCTATTTATGACCTCTTCAGGCTAACGCCTTCCTGGTCACACCTTATTCGTATCTCCCATAGGAGTCTCGCCGTTTCCTCCAACCTTTTTCGATAGGAGGTCATTAGAACAAATGTCTTCTAGGCTTTCCTCTTATAGAGAGAAAGGTGTCACCAAGGCTCCACACTTCAATGGTTCTGATCCTCTGTTTTTAATTAAAAGGAACTTAAAAAAGTGACGACTCCTGCGGGCGAGCAGACAGGAGAGGCCCCGGAGGTCGCAGACCGAGGAGACTTTCCGTCTTGCCCCGCGGAAAGCGGCGCTTTTTCCTGTTCCTTTTCTTTAGACTCTAGTGGAGGAACCAGGGGAGACCATGTATACTTTATCCAAGCTTTTTGGACAGCCTGAGACAGCTTGAAGAAGCTGCCTCTTTCTTTATGTTCATTTAATGGAGGCATAAACTTCTTTCATTTGATCAAGATGCCGGAGCTCGTGCCATCCAATAAACTCTACCCACTGCTTTAGTGTCATATCTCCAAAAGAGGGGTGATGGAAAGCATACTTCTCTAATACTTCCTCCTCTTTATTGTGGATTAGAAATAAAGTCGTTTCACGGCTTTTGGCTAATGCATCATTTGCCTCTTGTATGGTGCTGAATTCCCCTTTTGGTTGAACTACTTCGGGTGCTTCAACTTTAAAGTCTCGATTGGTCGTTTTATGAATTGGTTTCTCTGGTGTTTCTTGAGTTGATCCTTCTTTAAGCTGCTTGCCAATTTGGTAGCTGATGAGTTGTTCCATTAAATAAAGGTGTTCAGCGATTTCAAGAATTGACCAGGATTCTTTGGCTGGCTTTTGCCGAGCATGATCATTGGGTACTTCTTTCATAAAAGTGATTACTTCCTCACGTTTTTCTTCAATGCCGTACATGACTGATCATCCTTTCAACTATCGGATGCTTTGATTTTATCATACCACCTGTTTCGTTTCTTCAAAAAACATTTCTCTATGCGTTCATCATATTTTCACAAAGGTTTATTATACTATTTCTAGACACCAAGCCGAACGGAGTTATTCTAATGATTGTACAGCCTGCACTAGCATTAAGAATCCTATCATTTGTGATCGCTATTCTTGTTTTTTGGTTTATTTCAACAAGAAAACGAGGTGATAAGAAACAAATTGTCGAAGCATTTATTTCTAATTTAACTACATGGGTTTTATTTTTTATTGGGGTGAAAGTGATAACAAAATGGGAGATTTTGCTGGATCACCCCCTTGCAGTCCTAGCTTATCCCAGCGGAACATTAGAATTTTACATTGCATCATTGCTGACGATGTTATGGCTTATCAGAAAAAGTTCTAGTTCACGTTCTTTCTTATATGAACACGTGCAGCTTGTTGCTTATAGCTTATTTATTTTTGCTTTTATGAGTGTCATTGTATTAGGGGAGCAAGGGCTCTTCCATTTGTTATTTCCCTTTCTATTTTCGATTCTTATTACACTCGTTCGTGCACCTTTAGTGATGATCATCTGCGTTTCACTGATTTCGGGCATGGCCGGTCTCGTAGGTCAAACCCCTGAAATTATGGGATATCGAATGGATGGATGGTTCTATTTCGGTATTGCCGGAATAGCAGCTTTATTATTTTTTAATGAGAAGAGGAGAGGAAGACTATGACTGACGTAACGATTTGGCTGGCTCTTGGAGCGGGGATTATTTCATTCCTTTCCCCTTGCACACTACCTTTGTTTCCGGCTTATCTTTCTTACATAACTGGTATGAGTGTAAAGGAAATTAAAGAGAATCAAAGCTTAACAGTGAAAAAGAAATTAATTTCACACTCCATTTTTTTCCTTATAGGTGTATCTACCATATTTATAAGCTTAGGGGTGAGCGCATCTTACCTTGGCGGCTTCATTCAAGGATTGTTAACGGGGGACACCGGTTTATTTATCCAACGATTAGCAGGAGTTTTTGTCATTATCATGGGGTTATTTGTGGCAGGATGGCTTAAGTTTAACTGGCTTATGAACACAAAGAGGATGAATTTTAAACAGAGATCTTCTTTTAACTATGCAGGAACTTTTTTTGCAGGGATGGGTTTCGCTGCTGGTTGGACGCCATGTATTGGACCTATTTTTGCTTCCATATTAATGCTTTCTGCAACAAATCCGACCCAAGGTATTCTATATACCGTCGTCTATGTCATAGGCTTTGCCCTTCCTTTTTTGATTTTTTCATTTTTCCTTGGTTCCACAAAGTGGATATTGAAGTATAGTGAAAAGATCTTGAAGGTAGGGGGAACGGTTATGATTGCTGTCGGCGTATTGCTTTATACGGGCTACATGACAAGAGTTTCAACCATGTTATTGAATTTGGTTCAAGACACATGGCTTTCTAATTTAGGATTAATTTTTTAAAATGAAGGGAGACCATTATGAAAAAATGGATCGTGATCATAGCTGTTACGGCTATGTTTGGATGGGCTGTGTATGACTTAGTAGAGCCTGAAGAAGAAAAAGTTGAAGTCGAAGATCAGTCAGTTTCTGAATCAGAAAGTGGAGAGAAGATGGTGGCAGAAGGACCTGCTACAGAAGAACCGGAAACGGGACTAGAAGAAGGGCAGCAGGCTCCTGAGTTTACACTAGAGACGTTGGACGGTGAAGAAGCTCAATTATCAGATTATAGAGGTCAGAAAGTCATGGTTAATTTTTGGGCAACCTGGTGTCCGCCATGTCGTGCCGAAATGCCTGATATGGAAAAATTTCACCAAAATGAAGATGTACAAGTATTAGCTATTAACCTAAGTGAAACAGAGTCATCGATCGGTGAAGTGGAAGAGTTTGCAGACGAATTTGATTTATCATTCCCTATCTTAAAGGATGAGAAATCTGAGGTCGCTGCTCAATACGAAGTGAATCCTGTTCCAACTTCTGTGTTTATTGACGAAGATGGTAAAATACAATCCGTTATGATGGGGGCTATGAATTACGATATGATGCTTCAGAGATTAGAGGAATAATAGGAGTGGCTTAGACGGTGATGAATCCTAAAATATTAGTCGTTGAAGATGATCGTAAAATTTCTAACTTAATTAAAATTTATTTGGAAAATTACGAGTACACAGTAGTACAAGCGTATGACGGTGAAGAAGCAAAAGAAGTGTATCTTCAGCACTCTCCATGTTTGATTATATTAGATTTAATGTTACCAAAGGCAAGCGGTGAAGAGTTTTGCCAATGGGTTAAAAAAGGAGAAATGGATGATCCGGCGGTCATTATGCTATCAGCTCGTGCAAAGACAAATGACAAAATAAACGGTCTAAGGATCGGCGCAGATGATTATATGACCAAACCGTTTAGCCCTGAAGAGTTAGTAGCCCACGTGGAAGCCGTTCTCAGGAGAACAGGGCACTTTTGTCAAAAGATAGCGATTGATGGTCTGGTCATTAAACCGAGAAAAGGAGAAGTTACTTTAGGTGGAAAACAGATCGAACTGACGAGTTATGAATTCAATTTGCTTTACTTTTTAATGGAGCACCCAGAACAAGTTTTTTCTAGAGAACAGCTTGTTCATCAAATTCACCCTCATGGAGAAGCCGAAATTATGACGCGCACGATAGATGCCCACGTGAAAAAGCTGCGGAGAAAAATAGAAGAAAACCCTTCACAGCCCTGGCGGATCTTAACTGTCAGAGGGATGGGGTATAAATTAAATGGAATTTAAGCGTTCACGTTTATGGGTGAAATTAACGTTTCTAAATGTGCTGCTATTAGTAGGACTCGTTTTATTTTCTGTGCTTACTGTTTATACAACAGCCTGTTACTTAGCTTCAGATATTGGAGGGATTCAAGAAGGGAGACAGCTGTCGTTCAATTCTTCTTTACTCACTTATTCCTGGTTGATTAGTGCTTTTGTTATTCTTATAGGCGGGGTTTTATATGCGATCACTACTAAAAGAATGCTGCGTCCGGTGAAGGACTTAAAAAGTGCTATGGAAAAGTTGAAAACGGGTAACTATCCGGAATCTATTTCTTCACAATCCAATGATGAAATCGGAGAGTTGGTTGGCCATTTTAATCATTTAATTGTGATGCTTCAAAAGCAAGAAGAAGAAAGAAATCGGATATTAGGAGATATGTCCCATGAATTAAGAACTCCTCTATCTAATTTGAAAGGGTATTTGGAAGCGTTGAATAAAGGGTTTATTAGTGGAAATCAAGAAATATATAAATTGCTGGCAGAGGAAACGGAGAGGGTCACAGGTTTAGTTCAGCAAGTAGAACTTGTAAAAGAATGGGACAAATCCTCTCATCCATCTTTAGAAAAAGAATCTATTCAGGTGAAGGAATTAATTGAACAAGTGGTTCAATTATTTGAATGGGAGTTAGAGCAAAAGAAGGTGCCGGTGAAATATAATATCGAAGAAGTACCACTTCCTCTCCATCGAGAAGGCATGCAGCAAGTTTTAACAAACCTCATGGATAACGCCATAGCCTATCATAAAGGAGCTGATCCAATAGTAATTAAAGGAGAAGCCTTGCATGAGGAATATATCATTTCATTTTCAGGAGAAGGTCAATTTATTCCAATCGAAGAAAAAGATAAAGTATTTGATCGATTCTATCGGGTAGATACGGCTAGAAGCAGAGAAGAGGGTGGTACAGGCTTGGGCTTAGCCATAAGTAAAGAAATAATGGAGCGCCATGAAGGTACGTTAGAACTGCAAACGAATGGATACTACCATACATTTGTGGTTAAAATTCCGATAAAATAAGAGGTAATGTGTGGAAGATTCGCACATTACCTCTTATTTTGTAGAAAAATACGGTAATAATATGGGTTATTTGTCTTATTTGCTTTTATGCTTTGGTCTGATAATTTAGAAAAGGACCTTTCCACACTAAATGCCATCGCCAACATTAATTTGGCTGAATTTTCCGACACATAAACTTCTATAGTAGCTCATATATAGGAGTAAACGAGCTTTACAACTAAGAGCAAGGAGGCGAAAGTTAAATGAACTTAACGATTAAAATATTCATAGGTTTAATTTTAGGTGCCGTTATTGGTTTAGTTTTAAACCTTACTTCACCAGATCTATTTACTCGATTAGATACGTATTTATTTGATCCATTAGGAACTATTTTTCTTAACTTAATTAAAATGCTTGTTGTTCCGATTGTGTTCTTTTCCATTACGCTTGGGACAGCTTCATTAGGTGATCCAAAGAAGCTGGGGAGAATCGGTGGAAAAACGATAGGTTTCTTCTTAATATCAACAACCGTTGCCATTTCGATCGCTTTGCTTTTAGCCTTCGTATTTGAGCCAGGTAATGCGAACATAGATACATCAGGTGCTAATTATGAGCAGGAGGAAGAAGCACCAGGTGTAGTCGATACATTTACGAACATTATTCCGGAGAACCCGCTGCAATCTATGGCAGAAGAAAATATGCTGCAAATCATCACGTTCGCCATTTTTATAGGATTGGCTTTAGCCATGCTTGGTCAGAAAACAGCTGGTATATTCAACTTGATTGAGCAGGGTAATGAAATTATGATGTGGCTTGTTAACTTAATCATGCGTTTTGCTCCATATGGTGCTTTTGGGTTACTTGCTTCTGCCATTGGCGAAATGGGAATTGATGGCATGAAAGCGATGTTTGCCTACATGGTCCTCGTCCTTGCTGGATTAGTTATTCATGGTGCTCTTTTCTATGGGTCTATTGTTTATTTCATAGGGAAGATGAATCCAATCTTTTTCTTCAAAAACTTCGTCCCTGCAATGACCGTGGCGTTCAGTACGTCAAGCAGTAGTGCTGTACTCCCTATTTCTATGAAGACAGCACAGGAGCGACTCGGCGTATCAAAACCGGTGAGCAGTTTTGTACAGCCGTTAGGCGCCACCGTTAATATGGATGGTACCGCGATTATGCAGGGGGTAGCTACATTATTTATTGCTCAAGTGTACGGCAGTGAGTTATCATTTGCTCAATTAATTATGGTTGTATTAACTGCGGTTCTCGCAAGCATCGGTACCGCTGGTGTACCAGGTGTCGGATTAATCATGCTGGCAATGGTATTAAGTCAAGTTTCTCTTCCTGTTGAGGGCATTGCCCTTATTCTGGGAATTGACCGTGTACTTGACATGGCTCGTACAGCGGTAAACATTACAGGAGATGCAGCTTGTGCCGTTGCGATTGACAAGTCAGAAAAAAATAAAGAGGACCCCCATCCTACAGTAGAAAAACCTGTATAATGATAAGGAGCTTACTTATTTGAAGTAAGCTCCTTTTTATCTTCTGTTTTTCAAAAATAGTGGCAGGGTATAAAAGAAATATTATGAGCTAGAGAGGTGAATGTTCCGTTGAGTTTTCTGTTCACGAAAGAAGATATGACAAATACAGAAAAAGTCCCTCATTGGGTGACGAGAGAGTATGAAACCTTCCGTGATATCGTAACTGATAAAACCTTTCCTTGCTATTTCGGCATGTCAGCGGAGAAACGCGGAGAGCTAAGTTATTCCTATATTACTCACCATAATTGGGATCATCTCCCTGATACGATAGAATCGTTCATCCGTTTATTTGATGAGCAAAAGCGAATGATCAGGCACGGATTTTTTTTATTTGTAGAACCAGAAAAGCATGTAAAATCGATCCCTTATTACAGAGACTATTTCTGGGAAATCTTGCAGTACTTACATAACCATGATCACAAGCCTTGGCCAAAAGATTACCCGACAGATCCTGACCATCATCTATGGGCCTTCTCGTTTGCAGGGGAACCATTTTTTGCTTTTGGAAATGCGCCCGCCTATAAACAGAGAAAGACAAGGGACTTAGGAAACAGCCTGGTCTTAGGTTTTCAACCAAGGCGTATTTTTGAAGGATTAGAAGGGACTTCAGATGGCGGCATCATGTCACGAGAGAAAGTAAGAGAGCGGGTGGAGAAATGGGACCAACTGCCGAAGCATCCGAATATTAGCCACTATGGTGATCCGGACCATCGAGAGTGGAAACAGTACTTTATTGGAGATGACGTTGAACCTATTCGTGGTCAATGTCCGTTTAAGCATAAATAAAAGAGGCCGTGCCCACGTAAAGCGATGTATTTTGACGGAGCGATGGTAAAAAATCTTTTCCTGAACCTAAATCATCCGAACTGATTTTAATAGAATCGTTCGGATGATTTTATGCTTTATTCAGTTTTGTCCCGGCCTCTTTTTATCTATGAAGCTTTATGAACAGGTTTGGATGATTGCTGTTTTTCTTGTCTCTTTCGATAAATGGTTGCGATGATTGGTCCTGAAATGTTATGCCACACACTGAAAATGGCGCTAGGAACAGCTGCAACGGGGTTAAAATGAACCGATGCTAACGACGCTCCAAGTCCGGAATTTTGCATCCCGACTTCTATAGATACAGCTTGTTGTTTAGCTGGTCCCATTTTGAATAATTTTCCTAATCCGTAGCCTGTGAAGTAGCCGAGGATATTATGCAATACGACGATGGCAAAGATAACGAGTCCCGTTTCCATGATTTGCTGCTGGTTTGCGCCGATCACTGCTGCCACAATAGCTACGATGGCAACAACAGAGATTAGTGGAACAGATTTAATCCCAGCTTCTACTTTAGACCCAAGCACAGCACGTACGATTAATCCTAAGATAATTGGGATAAGAACGACGTTTACGATAGAAAAGAACATATCCATGGCTGATACAGGAAGCCATTGACTAGCAAACAACAGCATAAGTGCTGGAGTAACAATTGGTGCCAACAGAGTTGAAACAGAAGTTATAGCAACAGATAAAGCTGTATCTCCTTTTGATAGGTAAGTCATTACATTAGACGCTGTGCCACCTGGACAGCACCCCACTAAAATAACTCCTACGGCTACTTCTGGAGAAACAGGTAAAATAGTGACGAGCAAAAATGCAAGCAAAGGCATGATTATAAACTGAGCGCCTACTCCTACCGCTACATCTTTCGGACGGCGAAAAACTTCTTTAAAATCCTGCTTTGATAAGGTTAATCCCATTCCAAACATGATGATCCCAAGTAAGGGAACGATATAAGGAGCGATCCAGGTAAAACCTGATGGAAAGATAAATGATAAGACCGCAAACAATAATACCCATATAGCAAAAGTACTTCCTACAAAACTGCTTATTCTGTCTAATGTTCTCATTGTGAACCTCCTTGATGTAAATATAATTTCAGATTATACGTTATTTTCAGACAAAAGGAAGGCGTGGTGGAGAGAAAAAAATGAAAAGAAGTTCACAATCTTTTGATAACCATATATTTATTTTTTCATAGGATCATGAGAGAATTTTATGGGGAGGGATAAGAATGAACGAAAGACAAAAGTTAGTAAATGAACGATGGAAGAAAACTCGTGAAATGGGAAAAATGAAATACATTGGTTATTATGGAATTGTAGCGTACGGTACAATTTTTCTATTATTCTCGATCATGATGGATACGTTTTTCGGGGATGGAGTTACGAGTTCTATCATTATAGAGAAGGTTATTATTGCAGTAATCGGCGGGATCTTCTTCGGTTTAATTACGTGGTGGATAAACGAACGCAGGTATCAAAAATTCACAAATCATCAATAAAGAAAATTAAAACCAACCTAGCGTATAGGTTGGTTTTAATATTTTGTAAAGTAATCGTAATCGTCATTCTTCTAAAACCTGTGATAAAGTGGATAGAACTAGGTGGAATATGGTACATACTTCTATTAGAAATCACAACTTAGAGAAGAAGGAGGGAGCTTCTTGATTATTCGTTCGTATCTTATCCCTATTGCCATATTTTTTACGAACATGATTTTACTTAGCATTTTAATGTTGGAAATCGTGGGAGCGTTGTCTCATAAGCAAGGTGGTCTGGGTTTTTTTGTTCCATTTTTATCGTTTCTGTCGTTTCATTTTATAAGGGGACAGCAGAGAAGACGCACCACTGTGAGTAGAGGGTTAAGCACATTGCAAGCGATAAATACAATTACTTTTGTTATTCCTTTTGCCATCTTTTTAGCCTTTATAATAGGGATGATATAAGCTTATCTTGAATTTACTGAACTTTCCTGTAAAATAGTAGTAGCTGTTTTGCGGGAAATTTTAGTATATTCATATAATGAATGAATGATCATTCAAACTGGAGGGAGTCCATGAATGTAACGGTTGGAGATGTTTATCGTTGGGAGCGGAATTTCACGGAAGACGAAGTGCTGCAGTTTGGCGAAATGAGTGGGGACCAAGGACGCCATCACGTCGAGCGCGATCAACGTGGTCGATTGATGGTGCAGGGGCTGATTACGGCTAGTATAGCAACTAAAATAGGCGGGATTTAAATTACATTGCTAGAAAAATGAACAATGAATTTTTTCGCCCGGTTTTTACTGGTGAGCAAATTACATGTGAATTAATCATTGAGCACATAGAACAAGGTGATGGAGTTAAAAAAGTTGAGATGAGTACAGTTTATAGAAATCAAGAGAATGAAGAGGTAATGTCAGGATCAAGTTATGGAACCATTAAAGATCGTTAACTAGGAGTCTTTCAGTTGGGGTAACACAGGGCGTGACTAATCTAAAGATTAATAATATGATCAAGTGATAGATTTTATATTTAAATTAAGGGGAATTATTAGGATGGAAATACGAGAGTTGCAAAAGGATCACCAAATAAGGGCTGCATTTCCTGTGATGAATCAGCTGAGAAATCATCTGGACGAAGAAGAATATGTTGCTTTAGTCAAAGAAGCGAAAGAAAAAGACATGTACCGATTGTTTGGGTTATTTATAGGGGAAGAGATAGTTGCAGTCATTGGTTTTAAGCCTATGATTACTCTTTATTATGGTCGGTTTGTTTGGGTTTGTGATTTAGTGGCACGAGAAGATAAACGATCATTAGGGAATGGTGAAAAATTATTATCATTTGTTCATCAGTGGGCGACAGAAGAAGGCTATGAAAAAGTAGCCCTTTCTTCGGGTCTTCAACGTGAAAATGCTCATCGTTTTTACGAACAAAAAATGAACTATGAACGAGTAAGCTTTGTATTTAAAAAAGATTTGGAGAGGTAAAGAATGAAAGAGTGCGTGTTCTGTAACGTATTAAATGACGAGGAACAATCGATTATAGAAGAAAATGAAACCTGTTATTTTATTCAAAAAGCTACAGAGCAGGAAGTGTTAGCAGGGAGCGGATTAATCATCCCTAAAGCACATAAAGTGAATGTATTTGCTTTATCTAATCAAGAGTGGGAAGACTCCCGTGACTTACTTCTAAAAGCAAAACAAAGATTAGATCATCTTCATTCCACAGAAGGGTATAGTGTTGGCTGGAATACTGGGGAAGTAGGTGGACAATCGATCCCGCATGCTCACCTGCATGTCATCCCAAGGTTTGCTGATGAACCCTATGCTGGAAAAGGGATTCGATATTGGATAAAACAGCCTGAGAATAAAAGGGTGGAAAGATAAATTTTTTGTGTAGAAACCTATTCATTGAAAATTGAGAAAAAAACAATTTTTTTGGTGAACGGTAAAACTTTTTCATAAGGCTAGTCGTCTAACTTCATAGGGTATAATTGATAAACATTTCCCTATATTAAAATGGATAAAAGTTCTAAAGATTTCCTATTTATGCTAAAATATCTTTTGTGGTTGAAGTCATCATGGGTTCGACATAAATTATTCCATTACATTTAATTAGAGGTGACAGAAAAAAAGTGAACTATAATGTGACAATTGATATGGAAGGGCGAGGGGAGTTTTCTAATTTTATTTACCAAAAGCTAGAACAGTGTAAAGAAGAGTATCCGACCTATATAGCAAAAAATAAAGAATCTGTTCAACCCATTAATATGATGGTCTCAAATGAAGAACAAAAATGGGTGGGTGGAATTTCTTCTGAACTGTACTGGAATTGGCTTGAAATTAATGATTGTTGGGTGTACGAGCAGTATAGAGGCCAGGGAATTGGGACAGAATTGCTGCGAACTGTAGAGAATATGGCCAGGAAACGAGGCGCTGATTACGCCATGCTGACAACCTTTGAGCAAAGAACGAAAAAATTCTACGTAGCTAATGGTTATAAAGTGGTAGGAGAAATCAAAGACTACTTCCCTGGCACAAACTTTTATACATTAAAGAAAACATTGTAACACCAGCTAAGAAGGAAGGTCGTTTTTTGGGGTATGTAGAAGATTTAAGAAGATTAGTAGGGCATCGTCCATTAATTCTTGTGGGAGCCATTGTAGTTATTTTTAATGAGCAAAAGCAAATGCTGCTACAGCAGCGCACGTTTCCTGAAGGAGTTTGGGGCCTTCCTGGAGGTCTTATGGAGTTGGGTGAATCTACGGAGGACGCAGCCAAGCGAGAAGTCTTTGAAGAAACAAATTTACAAGTTAAAAACTTAGAGCTAATCGATGTTTACTCAGGAGAGGAATTTTTCACCGTCGCTAAAAATGGAGACGAATTTTACTCTGTTACAGCAGCGTACTACACGGGGGATTATGAAGGTCACGTGATAGCAAATGAAGAAGAATCGTATCAATGTCAATTTTTTTCAGAAGACCAACTCCCGGAAAACATGATCGGCAGTCACAGAAAGATGATTCAAGATGTATTGAAGAAAGTAAAGTAAAGGTTATTTCCATATAAAAAGGCAAGGTCTCAATTTGAGACCTTGCCTTTTTATAATTTTAAACCACTTCTACTCTTAAAGCGTCTCAGTAAAATATGGCTTTCCACCCGGGTGATGCCCTCTAATGCGTATAATTCGTTATTCACAAATGATTCTAATTCCGTAAAATCACTAACAAGCACATGCATATGCAGAGTGCTAGGACCCGTCATTTGATAACAGCTTGCCACATAAGGGTTATTTGCCAAATTTTCTGCAACATCGACCAGAGCTCTAGGTTCGCAATCGACTTCAAAAAAAGCCGATACTTCTTTACCTACTTTTTCGCTGTTAACTACAGCTGTAAACTTTTCGATAATGCCACGCTCGATCAGTTGATTCACTCGTGACCGGACGGCCACGCGAGAAAGGTCTATTTCTTTCCCGATGTCCGCGTAAGATAATCTTCCGTCTTCAATTAAAAGTTCCAGTATTTCTTTATCTGTGTCGTCAATTTTTAACCTTTGGCTTTTTTCCATAATAACCACCTATCTTAGTGGGGTAAATTCGTTCTGGCACTGGTACGTACCAAAATAGTAGCATGAAGAAAATAGGGGATCAAACTTGGTGTTGGTGTAATTAACTCTTTAAATATTTAGAACATTCACTTATAATTAAATTATAACGAATGTTAATTTAAAATTCCATTTAGATTAACGAACGATAATTATATTCTTTTGAAGTAACTTAAAGTAAAATGATACAGCGAAACAGCACCATTAATTATTGGGAAGAAAGGTTGTCAGTAAATGAAAAAAAACGACTATTTATACCACCCTTATAAAGCACAGCGAATGTCAACAATCTCTAAGAAGGGAATGGTTGCTACTTCCCAGCCCTTAGCTTCTCAGGCAGGGCTGGATATGCTGAAGAAAGGTGGAAACGCGATCGATGCTGCGATTGCTACTGCTGCTGCTCTTACGGTTGTGGAACCTACATCAAATGGAATTGGCGGTGATGCTTTCGCTCTTGTTTGGGTTAAAGATAAGCTTTATGGATTAAATAGCAGTGGTCATTCGCCTTCTTCTATTTCCATAGATGATTTACGATCCCGTGGTTATGAAGCTATTCCTAAATATGGATTAACTCCTGTTACGGTTCCGGGGGCTCCTGGGGCATGGGCTGAGCTATCTAGACGATTTGGAAAGCTGCCCTTAACAGAAGTATTAGCTCCAGCCATTGATTACGCTAATAATGGATTCCCTGTTTCTCCAGTTTTAGGGAAGTTTTGGCATACTGGAGTAGAGAAATTTAAAACTGAGTTAAAAGGCGAAGAGTTCGAACATTGGTTCGAGACATTTGCTCCTAAGGGTAAGGCTCCAAGAATAGGAGAGCTATGGAAATCGCAAAACCATGCCGACACGTTAAGAAAAATTGCTGAATCTAATGCTGAAGCATTTTATCATGGAGAGTTGGCCGATAAAATAGATGCCTTTTCGAGGAAGCATAATGGGTACATAAGAAAAGAGGATTTAATAAATTTTAAACCAGAATGGGTAGACCCCATTTCCGTAAACTATAGAGGGTATGACGTTTGGGAGATTCCTCCTAATGGTCAAGGATTGGTAGCATTGTCTGCCTTAAACATTATGAATGGATTTAATCACCTGCATAAAGAAGATGTAACCACTTATCATTGCCAAATAGAAGCGATGAAGTTGGCATTTGCAGACGGTCAGAAGTTTATTGCTGATGCTAATCATATGAACGTAGAAGTTGATCAATTGTTAAGTTCTCATTATGCCCAAGAGCGCAGGGCATTGATAGGAGAAGAAGCACTAGTTCCTGAAGCAGGAGTACCACCTAAAGGGGGGACCGTCTATTTAGCTGCGGCTGATGAGGAAGGCAATATGGTCTCATTTATCCAAAGTAATTATATGGGATTTGGGGCAGGAGTGGTTATACCAGGTACAGGGATCTCGCTGCAAAACCGTGGGCATAACTTCTCGATGGATCCAAACCATGTGAATGCTTTGGGTGGCAATAAACGATCCTATCATACCATAATTCCTGGTTTCTTAACGAAGGATAATAAAGCTGTGGGACCATTTGGTGTCATGGGAGGCTTTATGCAGCCGCAAGGGCATATGCAAGTCATTATGAATACAATTGATTTTAACTTGAATC
Organism: Halobacillus andaensis; assembly: GCF_014636475.1. Lineage (GTDB taxonomy): Bacteria > Bacillota > Bacilli > Bacillales > Halobacillaceae > Halobacillus_A > Halobacillus_A andaensis. The sequence continues at coordinate 275,582 of NZ_BMEL01000003.1, read as the reverse complement.
CTCAAGCCGCTTTAGATGCTCCGCGCTGGCAATGGATGAAAGAGAAGACGGTTTATGTCGAACCTGACTTTCCTTCGCATATCGCACAAGCCCTTTATAGAAAAGGTCATGAAATTGAAGTTCAGTTAAATGGGGATGGTTTTGGAAGAGGTCAGATGATCTTAAGAGATGAGAATACAGGTGTTTTATTTGGTGGAACTGAATCTAGAACAGATGGAACGATATCAGCGTATTAAGGAAGGGAGTGAGAAGGTTGCAGCAATGGAATCTCTTCCTTGCATTTTTTAGAGTAGGAATCTTTGGATATGGTGGAGGGCCGTCTTCTATCCCTCTCGTACATAAAGAAGTCGTAGAGAAATATAAGTGGATGACGGACGATGAGTTTGCTGATGTTTTAGCACTTGGAAATTCTCTTCCAGGTCCAATTGCTACTAAAATGGCTGGTTATATAGGCTATCGTGTTTCAGGTTTCACAGGAATGATGAATGCTGTTTTAGCTACTATACTTCCAACAATTGCTGTTTTAATTATTTTGCTATCCTTTCTAAATAACTTTCGGGAATTATCATGGGTGAATGGAATGACACAAGCCGTTGTTCCGGTAGTGGGAGTTATGTTGGCTGTCCTAGCCTTTGACTTTGTCAAAAAATCTAAACAAAACCTTGGAGTTTGGGTGACGCTGTTGATCGGAACCGCTTCACTATTGTTAATAGAAGGTGGCGGTGTACACCCGGGGCTTGTTATTTTAGTCCTCTTACTATTTGCTCTTCTTCGTCCAATGAGTAAAAAGGGAACGGATCGAGATGAGTATCACAGTAAGGAGGTCTCTAAATGATCTATTGGCAAATTTTCGTAGCGTTCTTTATCCCAGGAGTGGTGGGATACGGTGGTGGCCCAGCTTCTATTCCCTTAGTCGAAAATGAAGTAGTCGGCCGATTTGAGTGGATGTCGGTAAACGAATTCAGTGAAATGCTTGCCGTCGCTAATGCTCTGCCCGGGCCGATTGCCACAAAAATGGCGGGGTTTATAGGGTATGAACAAGCCGGCATTTTAGGAGCATTTATCGGAGTGTTTGCTACCGTTGCTCCTTCTCTTATTTTAATGATTGCGCTATTAAGCCTTCTGAATAAATTTAAAGGTTCACCACGTGTGAAAGCAATGACCTCTTTTATTCGTCCTGTTATCGCTATTCTACTCGGGGTAATGGCTTATCAATTCTTTGAAACTTCTTATGGATCCGCAGGTATTGTGCAAACTGTTTTTTTAATAATAGTGAGCTATGTTTTACTTGAGCGAGTAAAAGTACACCCGGCTTTTGTCATTGCTGGCTCGCTTTTATATGGTGCCCTTTTTCTAGGAGGGTGAATGTTTAACGTAATGAATCATTTATACCCTCTTTCTCGTATACAATAAGGACGAGACAGGAAAGGGGAGAGATAGTGAGCAATTATTCGATTGATGAATTCATAAGAAAAACCAAGCAGGATGAAGCAGAAAATGAGTTCTTTGAACTGGAAACAGAGCGTATATTAGAAGTAAACCTTTCTGATCAAGTATGGGCCAAAGCAGGATCGATGATTTCCTATAATGGTTCTATTAAGTTTGAACGGGAAGGTATATTGGAACATGGTGTTGGGAAAATGTTTAAGAAAGCCTTCTCGGGCGAGGGCAGTTCTCTGATGAAGGCAGCCGGAAAAGGTCGTCTATACTTAGCTGATCAAGGGAAAAAGGTTACCATCTTTGATTTGAATAATGAATCCATCACGGTTAACGGGAACGATCTTCTTGCCTTTGAGCCTGGCATATCATGGGATATTAAATTAATGAAAAAAGTAGCTGGAATGGTGTCAGGCGGACTGTTCAACGTGACGTTAGAGGGCCGAGGAAGGGTGGCGATTACTTCTCACTATGAGCCATTAACTTTGCTTGTACGACCAGGGGAGCCTGTCATTACGGATCCAAATGCAACGGTAGCTTGGTCAGGACATTTAAAGCCTGAATTTCGTACCGATGTAAGCCTGAAGACGTTTATTGGGCGTGGGAGCGGTGAGTCTATTCAGATGGAGTTTAAAGGAGAAGGCTTTGTAATTGTGCAGCCGTTTGAAGAGGTAATGACAACCGGAAATGGATCTTCATAATTTTTTCTAAAAAAATGAAGCATTCGCCTTTACTTCGAGATTGAAACATTGTATTATATAAAATAACTTAAAATTATAACGGAAACTTCTTATCCAGAGAGGCGGAGGGACTGGCCCTTTGATGCCCGGCAACCATCGAATCAATCTAAGGATTGACGAGAACGGTGCCAATTCCTGTAGAGTGTTTATTTCACTCTAGAAGATGAGAGGATCGTACGGAAAATTACGACCCCTTTTCTTATACTGGATAAGAAAAGGGGTTTTTTGGTAGCTTGAACCGTCAAACTCTCTTAGGTGGAAGTTGCGTTAATGGAAAGGGAAGATGACAAATGGCGACAGCAATTTTTGGAGCAGGATGTTTTTGGGGAGTTGAAGCTTTCTTCGAGCGTTTCGAAGGAATTACACATACACGAGTAGGTTACACGGGTGGCCACGTTGAAAACCCAACCTACGAACAAGTAAAAACAGGAACAACTGGTCATGCGGAAGCGATCCGTGTTGAATATGACCCAGAAGTGATTACGTATGGCGGTCTGGTTAATATCTTTTTTGAAGCCCATGACCCTACGACTAAAAATAAGCAAGGAATTGATGTTGGCCATCAATATCGTTCCGCTATCTTTTATCAAGATGAAGCTGAAAAAGCAATTGCTGAGGAGAAAATTCAGCAGTGGACAAATAAAGGAATTTTTAAACGTAGAATCGTAACTGAAGTTACACCTGCTCGCGATTTCTATGAGGCGGAAGAATACCATCAAAAGTATGCTCAGAAGAATGGTTCCTTCGCTTGCGGCATAGGCTGATCTAATTATAAATAATCCGCTTCCTTTCAATAAAGGAAGCGGATTTTTATGTTTTAATCTACAGAAGATTCAATTTCTCGATTTAACTTCTTCATTCTGTCTTTGATTACAGAAGTATCGGCAAATAGGTCGTGGATCCCTTGATGCTTTCTCGTGAAGATGACAACGAGATAAGGAAGACCTAAAACAGCCATACTTATATAACGTCCCACAAACTCTCTAAAGATAATTTGTCCTTTCGTTAAGTGCTCTCCTTTTAATGGTTCTACTGACAAGCCTAGAATCATTTTTCCTAGTGTGGCCCGGAAAAAGAAGGTCATTAATACGAAATAAAGAAAAAACACAATAGATTGAGTGATGTTCGCGGCACTTAGAAGGTCAATCCAAAGCTTTGCTTCGGATAGGTTGGTTACTCTTAAAAGCGGACGTGTAATGATTGAATTGATACTCCAAATCACGATTAAATCAATAATATAAGCAAAAAAGCGTGGAACAAAACCAGCATATACAATGCGGTGGATTTCGTTAAGGTTTGATGCAACAGCTTGATTTAAGTGATTCGGCTGATGGGTGGGTTCTACTGTATCCATCTAATCCCTCCTTTACTCAGAATACATGTACATTAATCTTGGACCTTGACGTTTCTCGATCATTTCGTTAATCCATTTCACTTCACTTGTAGGCAGAAAGCTTTTCACATCAAATGGAATACCGAACAACGTTTCTCCACTTGGATGATATTCAATCACTTCAGGATTGCCGCCGATTTCTTCTTTAAGTGCTGCTAACGCATCTTCTTCAAAACCGATGTTGTCAATTAATCCATTATCTAATGCTTGCTGACCAGAATAAATGCGGCCATCTGCAATTTCAATCACTTCATCTTCAGGCATGTCACGACCTTCACTGATTACATCGACAAAACCTTGATAGGATTCATCTACTAACGTTTGTAAAATCTCGCGGTCTTCCTCTGTCATTTCTTTAGTGGGGCTCATAATATCTTTAAATTCCCCGCTTTTAATGGTGTTGAATTTAACACCATACTCATCAGCCAGTTCTTCGTAATTAACACTTTGCATTATGACGCCTAAGGAACCTGTGAATGTTTCTTCAGATGCATAGATTTGATCCGCTGGAGCTGATATGTAATAACCCCCAGAAGCAGCCATGCCGCCCATAGAAACGTATAGAGATTTATCTTCTTCCTTTAATTCATTTAGCTTGTCATGAAGTTCCGCACTTTCAAAAACTCCTCCACCTGGGGAGTTCACGTAAAGCAATACTCCATTAATGCTAGAGTCTTCTTTTATCACTTCTAATTGTTCGAGTAAAGCTTCATGGTTATATCCTTCTCCCATAAAAGGGTTAGAGCCTTGACCGCTCATTATTGTCCCTTCTACGGATAAGCGTGCTATTCGCTCAGAAGAGGAGCCTTCTTCTATAACCTCTTCTCTGGGTCCCTCATTATCGCTGTCTCCTCCAAACAATCCTTGTGAAGACTCTGTAAACGTACTAGAAGTTAAAAAACTAATGCTTTGAATGAGGATCGCAATAATTAATAAAGCGGAAGCAATCCCAATGGCGATCAAACGTTTTTTCATATCTATCTATCCTTTCTTAATTGCTTTGAACCACTAGCTTAGCAAATTTTAGGTAATTAATATATAGTTACTCAAAAGATCATGGTGTAAATTCTATGAAATTCTAGAGTTTGCTTTCCATTCAGAATGTAAAATACTCATCTCATATAAGTTCCAGTACTCTTCTTCGAATCTTCGATGATCTCGAAGTAACCCATCAATTTGAAAGCCAGCTTTCTTATACGTTTGAATAGCAGGTTTATTAAAATCAAACACTCCTAAAGTCACTTTATTTAAGTTTAATTCATCAAAAGCGATCTTTAAGATTTCCTCCATCATGATAAGCCCTATTCCTCTTCCTCGTGCTTCCTTACTGACTAACACTTTACCGACGCGTGCCGAACGGTTATAGTAATCAATATTTTTTAACCCAATATGACCGATTGGCCGATTGCTTGATTCCTCCACAGCTTTAAAAATAAGCAAAGAGCCATTAACCTGATTGGCTTCTTTTATGTACTTATCTAGTTGATCATCGCTTAAGGGGTAAGAAAAGGTTGGCCCTGCCCATTGCAGTAAAAAGGAAGGAGATTCTACCCATTGAAGAAGCGTGTCATAATCCTGTTTCGTAAAGTATTCCAGTTTGATCATCATGCATTCTCCTTTCTATACTTGACGGATTGAAAGTTTACCATTTTAAATGGATGATAGATAAATAAAAGAAAGTAGGTAAACTATTCGATACTATTATATACTTTTAATGATGTTTGTGATGGTTCTTAGTGCTTGTGGAAATGAGACAGACAAAGTCGATATTGGAAGTGAGAAAGTTTCGGAAACGTTGTATATTCAAAAAGTGGAAGATAATCGAACAACGGAAGAACAAACTGCAGTAAGGCAAGAGAAAGAAATAAATAAAGAGTTACTTGAGAAGCTCGACGGGATGGAAATAAAAAAAAGCGATGAAAGTGAAATAAAAAATAAAATGAATACACAAGACACGTATACGTACAGCTTTTCTGATGAAGGAGACCTTTCTTCTGGGTCCGAATCTGATTTCAGTTTTGCCGTAATAGAAGATGGTACGTTTTTAATGCCTGAAAACGCGGAGCAGTCAGGTACTGTTAGCTATCAATCGGTTGAAAAGCATCCGGAGTTACTTAATGAAATGAATCACTTAGTCGATATTAGCTTTTAATTCTTTCACCATTTAAGGTTGTGGACGGAAACGGGGGAGAAATCCGTATGTGGATCAATGATATGATACTTATTCTTATGGCTGCCTTTATGGTGTTAGGGGCCGTGGATTACACCCTTCTTGACAATCGTTTAAGTCTCGGTGATCGCTTTCACGAGGCTTTTTTAATGATGGGCCCCCTGGCTTTAGCGATGGTAGGAATCATCTCACTAGCTCCCGTCATTTCCGGTGGTCTCTATCCTCTTGTCACTCCTATTTTTGAATGGATGGGCGCTGATCCAGCGATGTTCGCTTCTATGCTGCTAGCCATTGATATGGGGGCTTATCCGTTATCAGAAGCGTTAGCATCAGATGAAGATGCCGCGGTATTTTCGTGGGCTTTTTTAGGAACGATGATGGGACCGACATTGGTATTTACGCTTCCAATCGCTTTGACTATTGTTCAAAAAAGGGATCGAAGCTATTTTGCTAAAGGTATATTAATCGGTATGATGACGGTACCTATTGGTTGTTTAACTGGTGGTGCTGTAGCAGGTTACGAATGGGTATGGATGATTCAAAATTTAATTCCTGCTGCCATTTTAGCTGTCATCATTGGCATAGGCTTATGGAAATTCACTTCTCTTACCATTGTACTATTTTCGAAGTTTGGAAGAGGTATAGAAATCATCATTATGTTTGGATTGGTTATGATCATTATCGAAACGTTAACTGATATTACAGTTATTCCTGGAATGGCTCCATTAAATGAAGGAATTGAAATAGTTGGAAGAATAACGATTACCTTGGCTGGGGCCTATCCCTTGGTTGCTTTTATTAATCAAAAAGGAACGAAGCTTTGGGACCGATTGAGCGTTCGATTAGGAATCAATTCGCCGTCGGTGACTGGCTTTATTGCCTCTTTAGCTCATCATTTGCCTATGTTTGCTACGATGAAAGATATGAACCCTAAAGGAAAAGTAATGAATGCCGCATTTGCAGTGAGCGGGGCTTTTGCTTTTGGGAGCCATATCGGATTTGTGGCTGGGGTGGAAAAGGAGTTAATTGTAGCGGTTGTAACAGGGAAATTAGTGGCAGGGGTGCTGGCTGTCTGGATTGCTTGGTGGACGACCATGCCCACTAACCAACAAGCTGAATAAGCGCTTTTCTTCAAACTTGTCCTTTTATCACTTATACTTAGTCTATACACCAATAAAGGAGTTTTTCATATGAAGACTGAAATGAAGGAACGCTACAATGAGTACTTGCAAAAGTTTAAAGAAGCGACCCCTGACGATGTCCAAAAGAAAATGAAAAACGCTATTGATGAATTAAAAAGTTCGGATGACGGTGAAGGATTAAAAGAAGGAGACCAAGCTCCAGATTTTACTCTTCCCGATCCTAATGGAAACTCGATTAACCTATCTAATCAACTCGATATTGGGCCAGTGATTGTAACGTTTTATCGCGGAGGATGGTGCCCTTACTGCAATATGGAATTAAGGGAGTATCAACAAATTTTAAATGAAATTCATGATGCAGGCGGTGAGCTTATCGCCATTAGTCCGCAAACTCCGGATTACTCCCTTAGTACAGCGCAGAAAAATGAGCTGAGTTTTCATGTGTTAAGCGATGTGGGAAACAAAGTGGCTCGTGAGTATCAACTCGTATACCCGGTCCCGGACTACCTTGTTGACATTTATAAAGAAAAAGGGCTAGATGTGGATAAGCATAACGGGGATGACACGTGGGAACTTCCTGTAGCTGCTACGTATGTTATAGACAGAAACGGAACGATCGTCTATGAATATACGAAAGCCGATTACAAAGATCGAGCCGAGCCTTCGGAAGTACTAGAAGTATTGAAGAAAACGAATAGATGATGAAAGGCACACCCTTCAGAGGAGGGTGTGTTTTCTTAGGATAAGAGGTGTCCACCGATGAAATTATACAGTGCATTAATTGGTCTAAGCTTTATATGGGGATTATCCTTTGTGTTTATCAAATGGCTGCTCGATCCTATTGGGGTATGGGGGACCGTCTTTTTTAGGTGTTTCGCCGGTGCCCTCGTTTTACTGCCGTTCTTATGGATAAAGAGAAAAGAATTAAAAGGACCTCTTCCATGGAAAGCCCTTTTCTTTGTGGGAGTATTTAATGCTGGACTGCCTTGGGGATTAATTGCATGGAGTGAAACGGAAATACATAGCAGTACGGCTGCCGTTATGAATGCTTTAACCCCAATTTGTACAGGGCTTGTAGGTTTTATGTTTTTTTCCATTCTTTTAAAGCGAAGACAATGGGTAGGGATTGTCCTCGGGTTCGTTGGGATATTAGTTTTAATGGATTTTAATATTTTTGATCTTTTTAGTGAAAGCTTTATCGGCATAGGTACGATGATTTTAGCAACTATTTCGTATGGTGTTGCTTCTCAATATACTAAAAAACATTTACAGGAGACATCTATCCTTCTCGTTACCACATGTTCCTTGCTTGTTGCTGCTCTTTTTGGATTAGCAGGTATGGTTCTGACCAACTCCGTTTCCGTCATTAATGAAGATGTTCTTAGTCGTCCTCTTGTGTGGCTCTCTATCATTGGGTTAGGGTGCTTTGGTTCCGGCTTTGCCCACTTATTGTTTTACTATATGGTTAAGAATGGAAGTGCGGAGTTTGCAACATCAGTGACTTACATTATTCCGGTCACTGCAATGGTATGGGGGTACGTATTACTTGATGAACCAATTACGAAAAACATTGTTTTAGGACTCGTGATCATTTTTGCTGGGGTGTATTTAGCGACGCGTAAACCTCGTAGAAGTATTCAACAAGCTGCGGCTTAAACCATTATTTCGTGTACTTATTGGCGTAACTGCTTGCCGTAATTGATTCTGGTTTTATTTTCGGTTCAAATCCCAGTGATTCGATTCTTGCCACCATTTCATTTACGTAAGCGCGTGTACGGTTCCGTTCCCCTGCACCAATATCGATGTGTCCTTCAATTGTAAAGCTGGCGTTTTGGTAAATGTGAGGGAGGACAATTTCAATCAGCTGGTCAATTTTTTCTTTCGTGAAATAGGATGCTACATCAACTGTGAGACTCGTTTCATAAGAAATCCGTTCATGTAACACCTTCATTGCTCGGGGAACAATTTCTTTATGATAGCAAGCCCATGCTCCTTTTCCAACACGGTGAATCACAATTCCTGTAATAAAAAGAGTATGATCAGAGTGAATTTGAGAATCTGTACCTAGCATTAATTTGTAACGCCCTAAAGGCTCTTCTTTCATAAAAGACGTAATATGTGCAAATACTTCCTCGAAATCCATTTGTGGATGGGATAAATTTTGAAAAAGCATAGGTTCCATTTTGGGTCCTCTTTTCAACCAGGGCTGTTAATCCCATTTTTTATATTCTATTCACCTTTACTATTCCCGTGTTTTTCAATAATAAAAAAAGACGGCGCAGGCCGTCTTTAAAAAATGAAAATCCATATGAGCAAAATGGTAATAATAAATGTAATCGTGTAAATCCAAGTTAACAGCCGGACACTCGAGTCTTTCACAGGCCGTTCTTGCTTTAAGCTGGTTAAGTCAGCTTCAGGAGAGTTTTCATCTTTCTCTCTCTTAGACATCTCACGAGCCACTTGAATGGTGCCAATGGAGGCTATAATACATACAAGTACAATGATGGCATAGTAAAGTGGGTACACAGCATTCGCCTCCTTTAACACTTGGCATCTTTACCTAAAGTTTATCACGTTCATGTCGTTCTATGAAAATATAGGCTCTGTTAATTGATGCTGTTGATCTTTCTGACTGGGGAATGGTTCTCCCATTCCGCCGCCTAGAACAGAGCTGAAATTTAAGAAGCAGAGTCTTCAGATACGTCTGCAGGACGTGCTCTTTTTATGAAAAGAGAAAGGACCAACCCGGCAAGGGCAACAGCAAATGCGACAAAGTAAACGAGTTCCACTCCTGCTACGGTAGCTTGAGTTAAAGCTTCCTCCGAAGCAGGGTTACCCATTTGCTGCAATTCAGCTTCCTGTCTCGCTGTCATAATGCTAATAAATACGGAAACGCCAATCGCTCCGGATACAGGCTGAAGTGTGTTCATAATAGCTGTGCCGTGAGGATAGAGGCGCTTCGGCAGTTGATTTAAACCGTTTGTTTGCGCGGGCATCATAATGGCTGACACAGATAACATGAGCAGCATGTAACTGATAATAATGACGTAGATCGACGTATTCTCACTAACTTGACTGAGTGAAAACATAGTGGCTGTTAAAACTGCGGCAGCCGGAATAATTAATTTTCTTGGACCAAACTTATCAAAAAGTTTCCCCATGATAGGAGACATCAGACCGTTGAGTAACGCACCTGGCAATAGGATGAGTCCGGCTGTTGCCGCCGTTAATGCTAACGGTCCCTGCATGAACATAGGTAAAATAATTTCCGAAGAAAACATAGACATCATAACAATAATAAACATCACAAGTGCGATTGAATACATGGGGTACTTGAACACTCGGAGATCGAGTAATGGATCTTCGAGCTTTAATTGGCGTCTAGTAAAAATAATTAAAGCTGCTACTCCGACTAAAATGAAACTATATACTTTTGGTTCAAGAAAACCCGCTTCACCTTCACCAGCAAAACTAAAGCCCAATACGATTCCTCCAAATCCTGCGGTGGAAAGAATGATAGAAAAAATATCTGCTTTAGGTTTTGTCACTTCTCCTACATTTCTTAAATATTTATAGGCAAAAAGAATAGAGAAGAGGGCGAATGGGATGACGGTGATGAATAAGTACCTCCACCCTAAATGCTCGACAATAATTCCAGAGAGTGTCGGACCAATAGCTGGAGCAAACATAATCACAAGCCCAATCATTCCCATGACCGCACCGCGTCTAGCCGGCGGGAAAATGAGTAAGAAGGTATTGAAAATAATAGGGATTAATAATCCAGTACCGACTGCCTGAATGAGACGCCCAGCGAGTAAAACAGTAAACGTAGGAGCGAGCGCACAGATGATCGTTCCCAAGGTAAATACAGTCATCGTTCCAAGGAACATTTGCCTCGTCGTAAACGTCTGCAGCATAAAAGCGGACACCGGAATTAATATCCCCATAATTAACATAAAGCCTGTGACCATCCATTGAACAGTAGACGGGTTAATATCAAACACGCCCATAAGGGTCGTCAAGGCAATGTTAAGTAATGTTTCGTTAAGAATGGCGAAAAAAGCGCCAATGATAAGTGAAAACATCACGGGCTTTACGCTGAAGTCAGGGTCATCAGCTAAAAACTCGTACGTTTCTTTAAAATGATTTCCTTCCATATATGTAATCTCCTTTTTTTGTGTTCACAATAGATCATTATATAGGAAAGGATAGGTAGGTATGAAGATTTTGCTCAAGTTTTTTTAAGAAGGGTGTAGGACGCAAACTAATAACCTTTCACTCTTCGATCTACTTTTAATTGAGGAAGCTGCTCTTTTATATAACGATCTTCTTCCTCCATCCACTGCTGCCAAAAATTGATGGCTGCTTCACCGTCCCGTTCCAATCCACGGGCTAGCCGCTGCTCTCTCGGACAATCGACCCAAATGGAAAAATCATAATACTCTCTTAATTCATCACGAGTACTATAGCAGCCTTCAATAATAACGATCCCTTCTGGATGAAATGTGTGCCACTCAGCTAATTGGTCAAGGTCCCAGTCATACCGCTGATAGTGAGCGCCTTTCCCTTGCTTAATCGGAATGATAACTTGCTTTAATACACGCTCCCAGTCAAAATCGCTTCCAACAAGAGCGGAGCGATTTCTCTGTGCGGAGGGTAAATAAAAATCATCCATGTGAATAATCGTGGAGTGTGAATGGTCGTTAGAGAGCTCTTCAGCAAGTGTACTTTTGCCTGAGCCACCGCATCCGTCAATACCGATTAGAGTTAGTGTCTGATTAAAGTGAGGGAGTTCGTTCATATCAATCCTCCTACATTTTTTCGGGGGCCTCAATGCCAAGCAAATGAAGTCCTTCTTTTATAACGATAGAGAAGCCGTATACAAGCGTTAATTTCTTTTGCAGCTGTTCGCCTTGAAGAATCTTCGTGTGAGTATAGTATTGATTGAATAAGCGAGCGAGTTCGAGTAAGTATTTCGCCACCTTACTTGGATCGTACTCCTTGTAAGCCACTTCCACAATTTGTGGAAATGCTCGCAGCTGTTTTATTAACGGCCAAGCTTTTTCATCATTAAGGTGAGTCTCAGCTTGATGAGGATCAAACGCTCCCTTTTGTAAAATCGAATGGGCACGAACGAAGGCATACTGTAAATAAGGAGCCGTATTCCCTTCAAAGGTAAGCATGTCACTAAGTGAGAATTCGACATCATTACGGCGATCATGTTTTAAATCGTGAAATATAACAGACCCTACCCCGACCTGACGTGCTGCCTCTTCTTTATTTTCTAACCCGGGATTCTTCTCTTCAATATTGATTTTGGCCTGTTGGATAGCTTCTTTTAGTACATTTTTCAATAAAATTGTTTTGCCTCTTCTCGTTGACATTTTTGATCCGTTTTGCAGCATCATTCCAAATGAGATGTGCTTTACATCTCGAGCCCATGGGAAGTGGAGCTTGCCAAGTACGTGCTTGATCTGCTGAAAATGCAGCGATTGTTCATGACCTACTACATAAAGAGCTTCATCAAAAGAATAGCTTTGATAACGATCGATTGCAGCTGTTAAATCACGAGTAGCATAAATGCTAGTGCCATCACTTTTCTTAATTAAACAAGGGGGGAGCCCTTCCTCATCTAAACGGACCACCTGGGCCCCCTTGGACTCCGCTAATAATTGGTGTTCTTTAAGTAAGTCAACGGTGGCCACCATTTTATCGTTATAGTATGCTTCACCACGTGTAAGATCGAATTCAACACCGAGCATCTGATAAATTTTATCGAATTCCTCAAGTGATGCATCTTTAAACCATTTCCACAATGTAAGAGCTTCTTCGTCCCCCTGTTCTAATTTCTTAAACCAGCCACGCCCTTCTTCAATTAACTCTGGGTCCTCTTTTGCTTCTTCGTGAAATCTTACATAGATCTTAGTAAGCTCGGCGATTGGATTGGATTTTACACGTTCTTCGTTTCCCCACATTTTGTAGGCTGCCAGCAGTTTGCCAAATTGTGTGCCATAATCTCCAATATAATTAATTTTTACCGTTTCATACCCGCAATGTTCTGCTAGATTAGCAAGTGCGTTACCAATAACGGTGGAGCGAAGGTGCCCCATTGAAAAAGGCTTAGCAATGTTTGGAGCAGACAAATCGATAACAACCGTTTTCCCTTCACCAAAGCTATGCTTTCCATAGCTCGCTCGTTCAGTAAGAATCTGCTTTAGTGTATGTTCAGTCGTAAATTCCTGGTTGAGAAAAATGTTGATGTATCCACTGACAGGTTGAACGCACTCAAATAAATCGTGTTTCAATTGTGGGGCAAGTTCTCTCGCTAATTCTTGAGGCGATTTACGAAAGGCTGGTGCGAGCTTGAAACAAGGGAACGCCAAGTCGCCCATTTTTTCCTTCTTCGGGACTTCAATGTTTTCATAGATCCAATCTCGTGTGAGTTTTTCTCCGAGAATATGGGACAGCTGCAAGGCAAGTACGTGTTTTTCCATGGCTCATTCCTCCTCAAAATATAAAAAAACACCCCATCTCAAGAAGAGACGAGGTGTTTGCTCGCGGTACCACTCTTATAGCTACAATCTTAGCCACTCGAAGTTGATAACGGGGGTCATCCCCGGCCATGTCCTACTGCTGTTCGTTCAGACAGGCTCCTTAAAAGTCCGGTTCACTTATGTTCGTCTTCCAGGCTCCCACCGTCCCTGAATCGCTGCAGAGGAAATCATAAGTTACTCTCTTTATCACTGAATTTAGGTATTGAAAAAATTATAGCGGAGTGGGAAAGGGATTGCAACATGTATTCTGAATATAAAAGAAGTATCGAGTTAGAATAATGGCAGTGGAGGGCTGCCAATGGACTGGGATTGGATATGGAAGGCCATTTTAAATTATTTTAGCAGGTACGTACGTTTATTTTAAGAATAGCAGGCAGGAAGTCGGTTTCTCAGATGACTTTGGCGCAAACGGTGATTATGATTGCGATCGGTTCACTACTTATTCAGCCAGTGTCAGGGAAGAACATATGGGTGACATTTGGTGTAGGAAGTATATTAGTTCTTACGTTAATTGTCATTGAAAATTCATAAGTGAAGATCAATGCTTTGGAAAAGTTATTTACGGGGCTGTCTATTTCTATCATTGAAAAGACATCAGCAGCCCCCGGCGAGTGATTTACAGTAATCTCCCAAAAGAAAACTTGAGTGGATGACTTACACATTCCACTAGTTTCTTCTATATAAATAAATGGAGCTGTAATTTACTTTTGATTCCACTGGCCAAATTAAAGATGGCTTCCAGTCAGGCATAGCAAAACAATTGGAGATCATTGTTGTGCGCTGGTGGCTGATTTTATCTTGTAGTTGATCCATTGCTTTAGGATACAAATACGTATATAAGAGATCATAACTTGATAAGTCTTCTTTCATAAAATTTTTTCGGCGTATGCTCAGGTTTGTACGCGGTTGGAAGATACGTCTAATAAGTAAAAAGATCCATGGGATGGTAGCCGTTTCATAGGCTACAACTTTTGCATCGGGGAATTGTTTAGCTAGCGGAAAAGCCATCGTACCGAATCCCGCTCCTAAGTCTGCTATACTCGATGGGTGCAAAGACTCAGAAATTTTAAGAGCTGCAGCTTTTTCTTTAGAAGTGGTGGGGGTAGGTGTAATTCCGTTTTTGGCAGAATCAATTAAAATAAGTAAAGTTATTGTGATCATAAAAAGTATTAAAAAAATGCTTATGATGGACATCGGGTCACCTCTTTTGTTTAGTATAAATCATGTAGGATTATCACGGAAGAGATAGCTGGTATAATAGAAGAGAGGTGAATGTCATGAAGCAAGCTCATTCAATAGAAGAAGTTCGCGAACATGTAAATCAGGAAATGTTATCCCTTGTGTACATTTCACAACCGGGTTGTACGGTTTGTCATTCCCTACTGCCGCAAGTAGAGGATTTATTGACAGATTTTTCGAGGATCCGGCCGATTCATGTAGATGCAGCGGAGGTCAAAGAAATCGCAGGGGAGTATACAGTTTTTACTGTGCCTGTCGTCATTTTACTTTCTGAAGGAAAAGAACTTGAACGAATGGCACGTTTTGTCCCCTTAGGAGAATTACATGAAAAGCTCGTTAAATATAATCAACTTATCCGATAGAGGCGCTCTCCATTGAGAGGGTCTTTTTTTTAGTCTAAAAGCCTACTATGAACGAAGGTTTAGAAGATTCACTCCCTACCTACTTGGATTTTCCAGAAAAACAATCTCCATATAAGCGCGTGAGTCGTAATTATTTGCGATGAGAAGCGATGAAATGGAAATATCTCTCCATGAAACCGTTTACGCTCACTAATTGGACGATATAGACATGACTTGCCAAATAACCCTTGAACTAGTTTTTACTAGTGTTATGATAAAAAACGTCATTGATTAGAGCGAACAAAAAACGCGAACGGGAGAGATGTAACCCAAATGATTAAACAAACAATTGCTTTTCTAGGTGCAGGATCTATGGCAGAAGCTATGATTTCTGGAATGGTTGAGTCTGGAAACATTCCTGCTCATCAAATTATCGTGACGAATAGAAGCAATCAAAATCGTTTAAATGAAATTCAAAGTAAATATGGTGTACGCACTGTTTTAAAAGATGATTTAAATTATGGTGAAGTTGATCAATTCATTTTGGCAATGAAGCCTAAAGATATAGATGCAGTTCTTGAAGATTTAAAATACCGTATTGACCCGAACCAAGTGCTTGTTTCCGTATTAGCTGGTATTTCTACTTCTTATATGGAGGAACGCTTAAATGACGGACAGCAAGTTATTCGCGTGATGCCAAACACATCAAGCATGCTTAGGGAATCAGCAACAGCGATTTGCCCTGGTCAATACGCAGCTATGGATAACGTAATGGTTGCTAAAGAATTGCTGCAATCCATTGGGGAAGTTTTCGTCATTGAAGAAGATAAAATGGACGTCTTCACAGGGATTGCGGGAAGCGGACCAGCTTATTTCTACTATTTAATGGAGCACATCGAGGAAACAGGAAATGCAGAAGGAATGGATCGCGAAACATTACGTGAAATTGGAGCTCAAACACTACTAGGTGCCGCAAAAATGATGCTTGAGCGTGATGAAAGTCCATCTGAACTTCGAGAAAATGTAACATCTCCAAATGGTACAACAGCAGCTGGACTTGATGCTCTTCATCAAGCAGGTGGAGGAGAAGCGATCTCTGAAGCAATCAAAGGAGCAGCAAGCCGTTCTAAAGAAATGAGCAAAGAACTAGAAGGAATGCTCGTCGGATCTAAATAAATGGATAAAACAATGAAACGAACTCATAGACAAAACAGTACAAATAGGAGTGATAAATTGGTTAACGGCACGAACAAGAAACGTGTAGTTATTAAAATTGGCAGTAGTTCATTAACAAGTCTTCACGGAGAGATTAGCCGCCGGAAGCTTGAAAAATTAGTAGATGAAGTTGTACGAATTAAAGATGATGGGCACGAGGTATTGCTTGTATCATCTGGTGCAGTTGCAGCAGGTTACCGTAAACTAGGCTGCCTCACTCGTCCAGATTCCTTACCAGAAAAACAAGCCGCAGCGTCCGTTGGCCAAGGGTTACTCATGGAATCATATTCTGATTTATTCTTATCTCATGGTTATATGGGATCTCAAATTTTAATTACGCGCAGTGACTTTTCAGATGAAGATCGTTACAACAATGCGCGAAATACAATTAATGTGCTGCTAGATCGCGGCATTATCCCTATTGTTAACGAGAACGATACGATTACAATTGACCGCTTGAAGTTTGGAGATAATGATACGTTATCTGCCAAAGTGGCGGGCTTAGTTGATGCGGATGAACTTATCATCCTTTCAGATATAGATGGACTGTACGATGCAGACCCTCGAAAAGACAGCAATGCTAAACTTCTTGATACAGTCCACGAAATTACTCCAAAAATTGAAGCTGCCGCTGGAGATCCAGGCAGCGACGTAGGAACAGGAGGCATGAAGTCTAAGATTGACGCATTCAAAATTGCGATGGCTTCAGGAATCACTTCATTCCTAGGGAAAGCAAGTACCGAAAGTATTGTTTACGATGCTGTTTATCGTAATGCAGTAGGAACGTACTTTGAACCTACCCCTGAAGGTGAAAACTTAAACCAGAAGAAACAGTGGATCGCGTTTAACTCCGGTCCTGAAGGGGAAGTAACTATTGATCATGCGGCTAGAGAAACGATCGTAGATCAAAGAGAAAATCTATTGCCGGTAAACGTTCACCACGTGAATGGTCGTTTTAAGAAAGGCGCAGTTGTGCGTATCTATGATCTTACAGGTGAAGAAGTGGGTCTAGGCGTTGTTAACTATTCCTCTAAACAGCTTGAGCAAATGATCGGGCTTACGGAAGAGGAACTAGCTTCGTATGAAATGGCCGCTATTGAAAGTAAAGATTTAGTTTGTCACTTAGAAGTTAAATTGCCAGTAGGCGTGTAAGGAAAGCTCATAAGCAAAACACCTTTGTGAAGGGATTTCTCTTCACGAAGGTGGATATACTCAAGTATTGAACTGGATTACGGCTAAAAACGGCACGTCCTCAAAAAAGACAAAGTCTTTTTCTGCGATGTAAAACCAACGAAGTAGTTCGAGTGTGCCAACATTGATTGATCCTACTCCATGTGGGTCCAAATTTTCAAGGAGGTCTTGGATGACACTAATAAAAGGTAATGTGAACGTTGAGGAACAAGCAATTGAAGCAAAAAAAGCTTCGAAATCACTATTGGTACTTTCAGAAAGCGAGAAAAATGAAGCGCTGAACCACCTAGCAGATGTTCTAGAGAGAGAATACGAAACCATTTTAGAGGCAAACGAGAAAGATCTGGCAAACGGGAAAGAAAAAGGATTTTCTGAAGCTTTTATGGATCGACTATCTTTATCCAAAGAGCGTGTTGCAGATTTTGCTAACGGGTTGCGTGAAGTAGCAAAGCTTGAAGATCCAACGGGTAACATTCTTTCAGATTGGACGTTAGACAATGGCCTTCAAGTTGAAAAAGTAACTGTACCTCTCGGGGTAATCGGTATGATTTATGAAGCTCGTCCGAATGTGACAGTCGATGCAACAGGACTTGCATTGAAATCTGGGAATGCGATCGTGCTTAAAGGTGGATCATCTGCCATTAACTCGAACGGTGCCATTGTAGATGTAATCCACAAAGGACTCGCTGAAACAAAGATACCAAAAGAAGCTGTGCAGTTTATTGCTAGTACAGACCGTGCAGCCACGAATGAACTGTTTACAATGAAAGAACACATCGACGTGCTTATCCCGCGTGGCGGAGGCAAGTTAATCCAAGCTGTAGTAGAGAACGCTACCGTACCTGTACTTGAAACAGGAGTTGGAAACTGCCACATCTATGTCGATAAAGAAGCCAATGTTCAAAAAGCAATCGATATTCTGGTGAACGCAAAAACAGACCGTCCAGCTGTATGTAACGCAGCAGAAACCTTAATCGTTCATGAAGACTGGCTTGAGAAGCATAGTGCAGCTTTAATAGATGCACTACAGCAGAATGGAATTAACGTTCATGGCGATGAAAAAGCAGTAAGCGTTATTCCAGGAGCCGTTCCTGCAGGTCATGAAGACTGGACGAACGAATACTTGAGCACAGATATCGCTGTTAAAACAGTAAGTGATGTCAACGAAGCGATCGGCCACATCGAAACGTATGGCACGAAGCATTCAGAAGCGATTGTGACCGAAAATGATGACACGGCTCATCTATTCTTAAGCCTTGTTGACGCAGCGGCTATCTATCATAACGCATCTACACGCTTCACAGATGGCGGAGCACTAGGTTTCGGTGCAGAGATCGGAATTTCAACTCAGAAGCTGCACGCGCGTGGACCAATGGGGCTGCCAGCGTTAACTACCGTTAAGTTCTTAATGAAGGGCAACGGTCAAACTCGATAATTATTCTGAAAGTGGAAGGGAAGCGAATGCTTCTCTTCTTTTTTGTCTTTTTTGTTGGAGTGATGATGGGAATAGCGCCCTGACTGGGTGAGATAACGACTGATCTGAATCAGATAACGCCCTAACAAAAAACATAGCGACTTAACTACTTTTCACAAATCCAAATAATATTTCTTTGATTGAGTAGGCGCAGAATTGTGTTTACAACTTTCTTTTAATAACTTCCGGGCTACTTTTACAGAAGCTGGTCCCTGTAGATCTGATAGAGTTCTATTCCTTTTAATAAAATCACTGCCCTTCTTTCTTACTATAAATTCTCATCACCCAATATTTAGGTTATGATGGTGTAATAAGCGTATAGGAGGGGCTGGAATGCGTCAACATGAAGCTGTGCAAATGATAACTAAAAGTTTGAAGAAAGATCACTTAGTAAAAGCTGTCTTTTTAAAAGGTTCGATGGGACGAGGGGAAGAAGATGAACAGTCGGATGTGGATTTATACGTACTAGTGGATGATGAAGAAGGATTTCTTCCTAAGCGAGTCCGTCATTTAGAAGCGTATCGAGAGATGATTTTTCAAGATGATATTTTTATTATTGCTCCGCAGGTCATTGCGGTGTATGATAATTTGCTTCATGTCGATTTGTTCACAGTTACAGATGAAACGCTTATACTTAAAGATTACTTTAAAGTGTTGTATGATCCTGACCAGCGAATGGAGAAGTATAGAAAGCAGCAGCACCTTACACTCTCAGATCAGGAATTTGTAGATAGGGTGGATGACACAGCATTTTTTCTGCTCCAATATATAAAGTCAGCTGGTCGGGAAAATGATCTCTGGTCGGCTAAAATTTTGAATAACGTCATGGAAAATCTAGCGAAGGTACTTTTACAAAAGTTTTGTCCAGAGCGGGCCCAGCTGGGCTTAAAGACGGTGGAGAGATCTATGTGTGGTGAGGTTGTGTTCACTTTTAAAGATATTTATGAGCAAATGACGATTAAAGGTCATTCTCGTGCAGCTATCATGATTGCTGAACTCTTAGACCGTGAATTTGATTGGATTAAGGAGGCTCTTCCTGAATCAAAATACACCATTTCATTTCTAAGCAGGATGATTAACGAAATAAAACAAGTCCGCCCATAATAAGGGCGGGCTTGTTTACTTTTCTACTGGGATCCAGTTTGGAACGCTCATAATTTTTGTCCACATCGGTTCAGGGATAAGAATATCTTCGCTAGGTTCTTTCGGCATTTTCGTACGTATGGCTTCCCCTGATTCGATTTTCTGCATCCAGTCAGGTTCAATTAAAAGTTCACGGCCTAAAGAGATAAGAGGCACGGTTTCTAAAGCTTCTTCAACCTCGTTAGGTGTATAAAGTGAGCCTACACCCATGACTGGAACTTTTTGACCTGCTCGCTCTGCGATTTGTTTAATGACTGGTTTTGTTGGATTTTTTTCTCTCATTGAAGGCTGATGGAATTGACTTAAAGAGATGTGCAGGTAATCTAAGTTTTGCTCAGTCAACACATCAATGAACTGAAGAGTATCTTCCATTGTAATTCCTGGCTCTTCACGTTCTTCAGGTGATAAGCGATAGCCGACCACAAATGGTTCATTGGCATGAGCAGTCACCGTTTTAGTGACAGATTCTATAACAGCCAGCGGGAAATTCATACGATCGCGAACATTGCCACCCCACTGATCATCTCTGCGATTAGAATGGGGAGAGAAGAATTGCTGAAGTAAGTACGTGTTAGCCCCGTGGATTTCCACTCCATCAAAACCAGCTTCTATAGCTCGACGTGTAGCTTCACCAAAATCAAATATTGTTTGTTCAATTTCTTCTTCTGTTAATGCTCTTGGTGTAACCGCACCTTCTCGTTCGGGAGCAACTGCACTGGCACTAACTGTCTCATTATGAGGAACAAGATGAGGAGGACACATTCTTCCTCCGTGGTAAATTTGTAGAATGGCTTTTGAGCCTTGTTCATGTATACTTGCGGCTAACTTTCTAAGTCCAGGAATAAGGTCATCGCGGTCGACCCCAATTTCACCGTCGAATCCTTTTCCTTGGGCATTTACATTAGCACATGCTGTAATTACTGCTCCAACGCCACCTGAACGGCGTGCGTAATAATCGAGTTCATTGAGTGACACGGTCCCATCATCATTGGATAAGAAATTCGTCATGGGTGCCATTAATACTCGGTTTTTCAACTCCACACCTGATGGCAGTGTAAATGATTGTGACAATTGCATCTAAATAGGCCTCCTTATCTGTAAGAACAATCACAGTTTAGCATGTGATGATAGAACTGTCCCTTAAGTTGCTTATCAATTACAAAGAAATTTATCGTTTAGATAGTTGATTGCATCAAGCCATCACGGTATTTTTTAATAATTTTTAAAGATTTTCAGATTATAATTATTAAAAAGTAGTTTTGCTATGGATACTGGAGGGTACTTCACTTATGCAGCCCTCATTAGGTCGAGAAACTTGTGGTGGGCAAATCTAAGAACAAGAAGAAAGAGAGGGTATTATGTCAGATAAAAATAACAAGAAACGTATGACGACCAACCAAGGTGTGCCTATTTCTGATAATCAAAATTCTAGAACAGCAGGTAGAAATGGCCCTATACTTATAGAAGACTATCAAATGATTGAAAAAATTGCTCACTTTGACCGTGAGCGTATCCCAGAGCGTGTTGTCCACGCACGAGGAGCGGGAGCGCACGGTGTCTTTGTTACAAAGAACAGTATGAGCAAATATACAACAGCGGACTTTTTACAAGAGGAAGGAAAAGAAACCCCGGTATTTACACGTTTCTCCACGGTAATTCACGGTAAGCATTCACCTGAAACGGCACGTGACCCGCGAGGCTTTTCTGTGAAATTTTATACTGATGAAGGGAACTATGATTTTGTGGGGAACACGCTGCCTGTCTTCTTTATTCGTGATGCGATTAAGTTTCCGGATGTCATTCACTCCCTTAAGCCTGATCCTGTGACAAACGTACAAGACCCAGCGCGTTATTGGGATTTCATGTCTCTTTCACCTGAAACGACGAACATGATGCTTCACTTGTTTACAGATGAAGGAATCCCTGCAACTTACCGTAATATGCGCGGATCAAGTGTTCATGCGTTTAAGTGGTATAACGATCAAGGAGAGACTTTCTACATTAAGCTTCGCTGGGATCCTAAAGAAGGGATTAAGAACTTAACCCCTGATGCGGCGAAAGAGGTTCAAGGGGAAGACTTTAACCATGCGACAGTCGACCTTTACAATGCCATTGAAGAAGGCAACTATCCAGAATGGGATCTTTATGTTCAAGTATTGCGTCCTGATGAGTTAAATGATTTTGACTTTAACCCGCTTGATGCAACAAAAGACTGGTTAGAAGAAGATGTACCTTGGGAGCTCGTAGGGACGATGACACTAAACAAAAACGTAGACAACTTCTTTGAAGAGACGGAGCAAGTTGGTTTTAACCCAGGGGTGCTAGTACCTGGTATGCTGCCGTCTGAGGATAAGCTTCTTCAAGGGCGTTTGTTCTCCTATTCTGACACACAGCGCCATCGCGTAGGTCCAAACTATCAGCAGCTGCCAATTAACCGTCCAAAAGGAGACGTGAACAATAATCAGCAAGAAGGCTTTATGGCTAGAGACACGGGTATCCGTCACGTAAACTATGAACCGAACAGCCATAGTGGAGAGCCTGCTCCTGTTGAAGGTTATGAGGAGCCGCCGCAGCCTATTAACGGAACAGCTGGTCGTGAAATTATTGATAAACCAAATTATTTCGGACAGGCTGGACGTATTTATCGCAGTTATGATGAACAAACAAAAGAAGGGCTCATCCGTAACATTATGATGGACTTTGATCAAATCGAAGACCGTGATATTGTGGGACGAATGATCGCTAACTTCTACCAAGCGGATGAAAGTCTAGGTAAGACTTTAGCAGAGAAATCAAATATCAACCTTGATCAATATGTTGGTCACACTGTCTATTAAAATTAAACTATAGCCTAACCTTCTAGTGGAAGGTTAGGCTTTTTTGTGTAAAAGGAAGGAGATGAGAAACGTTTATAGAAACTAGGACAAATAAGGTTTTGAGAAAGGGATGAGAAGGAGATGGAAACTTTTATCTTACTAATAGTCGTGTACCCGATCATAGCTGCTATCCTAGGCGTGTTAGGCGCATGGATTTTTAAAAATATGTATATGATGCCGTGTATTGTAGCCTTATGCTCAATCGTGATGATGGGAACAATTTATAATCTATCTTTTTTTACTTGGGTCCTCGTATATACTTTCTTATCTCTAGTGAGTGGAGGGATTACACGTCATTTAATAACAAATAATAAAAGGGGAATGACGGTATGAATGTAAAAGGCGCGGCCTTAGCTTCTTTAATTTTAGGGATTCTATCGATTTTCTTTCCAGTCATCGGGTTAATTCTTGGGGTGATGGGTGTAATATATGGCAGAAAAGTAGTGAAAAATCCTGAAACTGAAGGCCAGCATGCAGGGATGGCAAAAGGCGGAATGATTTGTTCGATTATAGGAATTTCTTTGCAGCTATTTATTATTCTATCTCTCATCTTTGGCACGTTGCTCTTCTGGAATTTCACATCATTTATTTAGGACGAAAGAGCGTTGAGCTAATAAAATACTAAACGATCGAGAACTACCGCTGATGACAAATGCCTGCCAGAACATGATGAAGATTCTCCTCCATTTAGCCAAGGTGAGATAGGTGAAGGAGTGTTTTTTTATTGTCTTAAGGAACGTTCAAGGAGCGAGGACCCCTTCCACTCCTGCGGAAGAATGAGTGCACCGAGATCATCGAGCGTGGGTTTCGTGAGGAAGCTCGGGCGCTCGTCCGCGGAAAGGGAAGGGTCCTTCGCTCCTGGCGGCAAGAAAAAAGCTTGCGGAAAACAAGGGGGTTCTCCACAATTTTATTAGCAATAAATGAATAACAATTCATTTATTGCTTGAATTATCAGAATTATCGGGATAAAATGGAAACTACATACTAACCGGTTGGTATGTTGCGGCCGGGAAAGGAGATCAACAATTTTGAACTTCGATTATTCAGATAAAGTACTCTCTTACAGTCAGAAAATCACGGATTTTATGGATAAATACATTTACCCCAATGAGAAAGTATACGAAGAACAGTTAAATCAACAGGACTCCAGGTGGGCACAGGTACCGCCCATTATAGAGGAGCTAAAAGCAAAGGCCAAAGAGCAGGGGCTGTGGAATCTTTTTCTTCCTGATGGTACATATGGTGCGGGTTTAACCAACATTGAATATGCTCCCTTATGCGAAATTATGGGACGTTCTCTATTAGCTCCAGAGGTGTTTAATTGTAACGCCCCTGATACGGGTAATATGGAAGTTCTGACCCGATATGGCAGCGATGAACAAAAAGAAAAATGGTTAACTCCTTTACTTAACGGTGAAATTCGTTCCTGCTTTTCAATGACTGAGCCAGATGTGGCTTCTTCTGATGCAGCAAATATTGAAGCACGTATTGAAAGGGACGGGGATGAATATGTCATTAACGGCCGAAAATGGTGGTCGTCTGGAGCAGGAGATCCACGTTGTGAGATTGCTATTTTCATGGGGAAAACAGATCCTGAAGCTAATAAATACGAGCAGCAGTCTATGATTCTAGTGCCCTTAGACACACCAGGTGTATCCATTAACAGAATGCTCCCTGTATTTGGGTATGATCACGCCCCTCATGGTCATGGAGAAATTGATTTTGATAACGTTCGTGTGCCTGCTGCAAACATGATCTGGGGAGAAGGAAAAGGGTTTGCAATTGCCCAAGGCCGTCTAGGACCGGGAAGGATTCACCATTGCATGAGGTTGATTGGAGCAGCAGAACGTGCACTTGAAGAATTATGTAAGCGTATACAAGGAAGAATCGCATTTCATAAGCCTTTAGCTGATCAAGGGGTGATTCGTGAATGGATTGCTGACTCAAGAATTGAACTGGAACAGGCTCGTCTTCTAACGTTAAAAGCTGCTTACATGATGGATACGGTGGGGAATAAAGCGGCAAAGACAGAGATCGCAATGATCAAAGTGGTTGCGCCAAATATGGCCTTACGAGTGATTGATCGTGCGATTCAAGCGCATGGTGCAGCCGGAGTAAGCAATGATTTTACATTAGCTGCTCAATGGGCCAATTCAAGAACATTAAGGCTGGCTGATGGACCTGATGAAGTTCATCGCAGGCAAATTGCTAAGCTTGAACTATCAAAATATAAGGAGCGATAAAAAATGCATGTCATGGACTTATTTAACTTAAAAGGAAAAACAGCCATTGTTACAGGAGGCGGACGAGGGTTAGGAGAACAAATTGCTGAAGGGTTGGCGGAAGCCGGAGCCAATGTAGTTTTATGTTCAAGAAAAAAAGAAGCTTGTGAAGAGGTAGCCCAAAGACTAGAAAAGGAAATGCAGGTACAAACATTGGCACTTAGCTGTAACGTAACGGATCCTGAAGATATTCAAAAGGTAGTGGACGAAACAGTAGCAACATTTGGGACGATCGATATTTTAGTAAATAACAGCGGGGCAACATGGGGGGCGCCTGCATTAGATATGCCCTTAGAAGCTTTTCAAAAAGTAATGAATGTGAATGTGACGGGCACATTTCTTATGTCACAAAAAGTAGGAGAAGTTATGGTGAAACAAGAGTTTGGGAAAATCATTAACATTGCGTCTGTTGCTGGCTTGGGTGGGGCTGATCCACGATTTATGGATACAGTTGGCTACAATGCCAGTAAGGGAGCTGTAATTACGTTTACGAAAGATTTAGCTGTGAAGTGGGGGGCTAAGAACATCCAGGTCAATGCACTTGCACCAGGGTTCTTTCCAACAAAAATGTCACGCGGTGTTCTAGAGCAAGGCGGCGATTTTATATTAGATCGCACACCTCTCGGGCGTTTTGGAAGCGAAGAAGACCTAAAGGGAGCAGCATTGTTCCTCGCATCCAACGCTTCAAATTACGTCACGGGAGATGTTCTCGTCGTTGATGGAGGAATGCATGCTTCATGTTAAAGGAGGAGAGTGTCAAAAGAGCTGAACTTCCAATGAAAGAAAAGATGATCGACACGTGTATTGCTCTATTTGGACGTAAAGGATTCAGGGAGACTTCAATAAAGGACATTGTCGAGGCGAACGGAATGACGAAGGGGACCTTCTATTATTACTTTAAAAGTAAAGAAGACGTACTTGTGTATATTCACGACACTTTTATATCAGGTTTGCTTCATAAACAACGAAAAATCATGCAGACTGAAAATTATTCCTATAAAGAAAAACTGTATGCAGTAGTAGAAATGATGATTTTGAATATAGCAGAAGGCGTAGATAGTGCAATGGTCTTTTTTAGAGAAATGCGGCATTTGAGTGAGGCAAAAACGAAAGAAATTCTGCCAAAACGGGATCAGTTTCAAAAAAATATTCAAGAAATAATTGAAGGAGGAATCTCTAAAGGAGAGTTTCGTTCAGATTTGCGAGCAGACATGCTCTCTTATGCCATTTTAGGAATTGCGAATTGGAGTTATTTTTGGTATGAGCCAGGGGGAGAAGTGAAGGAGCAAGAATTAACAAATATTTATATGAACATCATTTTGCAAGGAATCGAGGAGGGGAAGAAATGAATGTACAAAATGTAACGGTGGTCGGTGCCGGATCTATGGGGCACCAAATTGCAATGCTAAGTGCACTAGCAGGGTTCAAAACAAACTTACAGGATCTTCAAGGCAAAGCGTTAGAAAAAGCAAAAATCAGCTTGATTGATATTATAGACAAATGGGTAGCAAAAGAGAAAATTACACATGAACAGCGAGACAAGGCTTTTGAAAACTTGTACTTCACTACTGAGCTGCATGAAGCTGCAGAAGAAGCTGATTTAGTAATTGAAGCCGTAGTAGAGAAGCTGGAAGTAAAGCGTGAAGTGTTCGCGCAGCTTGACGCCATTGTTCCCCGTCACACTGTTTTAGCAACGAATTCTTCAACCATTGTCAGTTCTTTAATAGCAGATGTCACTTCACGTCCAGAAAAAGTATGCAATATGCACTTTTTCTTCCCTCCTTTAGTTATGGACTGTGTAGAAGTCGTAAAAGGGGAGCACACCTCTGAAGAAGCTGCTCAGCTTGCCATGGATGTATGTGAGCGCATGAATCGAACCGCAGTACTTTTACAAAAAGAAATATCCGGGTTTATTGCAAACCGTATTCTTTTTGCTATTCAAAAAGAAGCGATGGCTTTATATGAAGGTGGTTATGCAGACTTCAAAGACATCGACAAGATTACGAGAAAAGCACTGCGTCACCCAATTGGTCCTTTTGAATTAATGGATTTATCCGGACTTGACGTTGGATATTACGTCATGAAGCAACAGTATTCAGAGACAGGTAATCCGAGCGACCAACCATCTCAAACGCTAATTGATAAAGTCGAAGCGGGGGAATTAGGTCGTAAAACCGGAAAAGGATTTTATGAGTATGAGAAAAAAGTGAAAAATTGAGGGAGTGGACATAATGCATGAAACTGAAATTCAAGTCCGGTTCTGTGAAACCGATTTATTAGGGCACGTCAATAACAATAACTTCTTTATTTATATGGAAGATGCCCGAATTAGGTTTTTTAACGATTTAAAACTTGTGGATGAAGATTGGAATTTCATTTTAGCCTCGACGAAGTGTGACTTTCTAAAACAGGTGTACTATGGGCAGCATCTTGTTATTAAAAGCGGGGTTGTGAAAATAGGAAATGCAAGCTTCCATCTTGAGCAGGACATGTATGAAAAAACAACAGGAGAACTCGTCGCGAAAGGTATATCAGTAATTGTGCAATTTGACTTTGAAGAACAGGTTAGCCAGCCGATGTCTGCCGAAATGAAAAAACAATTAGAAGCCTATCAACTGGCCGCTAATTAAGGAGGATCTCCATGATGCGTACACTTGACACACGTGAAGTTAGAAAGGGGGAAGAGTTAGACGTTTCTCAAATAGAAAAGTTTCTCCACGAAAGTATACCGGACCTTCCTCATCATCCTTTACAAGTGAGGCAGTTTGGTGCGGGACATTCTAATTTAACGTATGAACTAACCGTAGGGGAGTGGCAGGCTGTTTTACGTCGTCCACCGATGGGACCAGTCGCTCCTAAAGCTCATGATATGGAAAGAGAATACGAAATTTTGAAAGCGCTTCATAAAGTCTATCCTTTAGCCCCAAAGCCTTATGCCTTTAACAAAGGAGACGTACTAGGTAAGCCATTCTTCATTATGGAACGCCGCCACGGTCTCGTATTTGATACTGAATTTCCAAGTGAGATAAAAGGGACGCCTGAATTGGGAAGGAAACTATCTGAAACGATGGTAGAGCGCTTAGTGGAACTGCATGCCATTGATTTTGAAAGTACGGATCTGCGTCTTATGGTAAAACCCGAGGGCTTTATGGATAGGCAAGTTCATGGATGGATCAAACGTTATGAGAAGGCGATCACAGATGATGTAGTGCACGCAGAAGATTTAAAGAAATGGTTAATACAACATATTCCTACTTCCCAAGAAGCTTCCATCATTCATTATGACTATAAGCTTAACAATGCGATGTTTAATGAAAATGGAAATATGGTTGGTCTGTTTGATTGGGAAATGACGACGGTCGGTGATCCATTAGCTGATGTAGGAGCAGCCATGAGTTACTGGATTCAAAGCGATGACCCTGCATTGCTGCAAACAGGATTAGGCAAACCTCCTCTAACCGTAAAACCAGGTTTTTATACTCGTGAAGAATTTATCGAATCTTATGCTGCTAAAAGTGGAAGGGACGTAAGTGAGATTCATTTCTATCTTACATTTGCTTACTTTAAATTAGCAGGAATTGTACAGCAGATTTATTATCGCTACAAAAAAGGTCAAACCAATGATCCAAGGTTTGCAGAAATGAACGTTTTTGTTAATAATCTCATTACACATGCGGAACGAACGGCGGGGTTAGCTGATGGGTAATATTCAACTGATTTTTAAAAAAGAAGATATTAAGCCAGAGCAAATGAAGGGAAAAGTTGCCGTCGTGTTTGATGTGCTCTTTGCTACTTCTACGATTACTGCAGCGTTAGCAGATGGTGCCCGTTCTGTCATTCCTGTGTATGACCAAGCCCAGGCAAGAGAAAAAGCAAAGTCCATTAGTGAACCTTATGTATTGGCTGGAGAAGAGCAAGGAAGGACAATTGAAGGCTTCCATCATCCATTGCGAAGTTTCTTAAACCCAATTGTAAAAGGGAGCCATTTAATTCTCTCCACTACGAATGGGACGGTGGCGATTAATCGCTCAAGTCAAGCTGATCATCTGTACACTTCTTCCTTATTAAATAACCGTGAAATGGCTAACTATTTAATTGAACAACATCTTGAAGAAACGATTGTACTTGTATGTTCAGGTA
This sequence comes from Halobacillus andaensis, assembly GCF_014636475.1. Taxonomy (GTDB): domain Bacteria; phylum Bacillota; class Bacilli; order Bacillales; family Halobacillaceae; genus Halobacillus_A; species Halobacillus_A andaensis. The sequence continues at coordinate 246,245 of NZ_BMEL01000003.1, read as the reverse complement.
CAAGCGGACATTTTACAATGGAAGACTTCTATGGTGCTGGCAGTCTTCTATCCTATTTAGTAGAAAAAGGTTCCTTTCAATTGTCAGACTCAGCCCAAACGGCTTTGCTTTTCTACAATGGATTGTCTATTTCTCCATTTCAGCTGCTGCGAGCGACTAAAATTGGTCAGATTTTAATGGAATTGGGCATGGACGAAAATGAGATTAAATCTGTTGCTCAAGAAGGCATTCTTCATACGATAGGAAAATTTGATCCGTCAACCCGACAAATTAAGGAGGTAGAAAGATGAATCCAGTACAGGCAACGATCAAGGGTGGAGACTTTCTCATTTCAGAAATTATTCCCGATTTAATTTTCACTCCTGAAGATCGTTCAGATGAGCATAAAATGATCGCTGACACAGCTCGACAGTTTATTGCCCGGGAAATACACCCTTATCGTAAACAAATTGAAGCCGGCGATTTTCAATTAGTCAGCAGGAAAATGAAGCATGCGGGTGATCTTGGATTGCTAGGCCACAGCATTCCAGAGAAATACGGTGGTTTGGGATTAGATAAAGTAAGCAAAGGAATCGTTGGTGAAGCGTTAGGGAATGCAAGCGGGTATAGCGTTGCTCATTCCAATCACACGTGTATTGCCACTCTTCCAATCACATATTTCGGAACCCCTGAACAAAAGGAGAAATACTTACCTAAATTAGCGAGCGGAGAATTTATTGGCGCTTATTGTTTAACTGAGCCGGAAGCAGGATCGGACGCTTTATCTGCTAAAACAACGGGGGTACTTAATGAAGCTGGAACTCATTACATCTTAAATGGCACAAAGATTTATATTACGAATGCTTCTTTTGCTGATACTTTCATCGTATACGCTAAAGTCGATGGTGAGTTTTTTACTGCCTTTATCATTGAGCGTGATTTCAAGGGATTATCCATTGGACCTGAAGAAGATAAGATGGGAATAAAAGGATCTTCTACATGTTCAGTAGTAATGGAAGACTGCGAGGTTCCAGAAGAGAATCTTCTTGGCGAAGTTGGGAAGGGTCACCTAATCGCCTTAAACGTATTAAACCTCGGGAGATTTAACTTAGGATTCGCTACGATGGGAGCAGCGAAATACAGTCTCAAACTAGCTCTTGAACATACGACAGAACGTAAGCAATTTGGCCATACCGTTGCCCAGTTTAATGCGACAAAACAAAAGCTCGCACAAATGTCGGCAAGAATTTATGCAACAGAATCACTGCTATACCGTACAGCCGGGTATATTGAGAGTGCATTAGGAAAATTTGAAGATTCAAATGATTATTCCTCCATCGCTAAAGCTATGAACGAACACGCTCTGGAATCAGCTATTTGCAAAATCACGGGCTCAGAAACTTTAGACTACATTGTTGACGAATCCCTTCAACTTCACGGAGGAGCAGGATTTATAAAGGACTACCCCATTGAACAAGCTTATCGAGACTCGCGCATTAACCGTATTTTCGAAGGCACCAACGAAATTAATAGGCTGCTGATTCCAGGGAGCTTTTACAAAAAAGCAGCAAAACAAGAATTTGACGCCGAAACCCTCATGGAAAAGGCAAATCAATCTTTACGGGAGGGGTCCAAGGAAGGTTTTCCAGGACCTTTAGAAAAATTACAACAGGCCGTCCGCTTATTTAAAGATCTGTATCTAGTATCTGCCGGCGTCGCTTATAAAGTATTTGGAAACGCGATTCAGACAGAGCAAGAAACGTTAATGAAGCTGGCCGACCTGGCCATAGCTATTTATGAAAGTGAATCAGTGATCCTTCGTACGATGAAAGCCATTGAATCTTCTGATCGACAAGCTGGACTAAAAACAGACATGGCCTTCATTTTCTTAGAGAAAAAGGCTTTTGAAGTTCAGCAAACCTCAGGTGAACTCCTTTCCTATTTATTAAATGGAGAAGAGCGCAGAAAGGCTTTGCGAAACCTGGCCTTATTATTAAGTGAGTATCAATTTGAAGATTCGATTGAACGACAACGCTCCATTGCTAAAGTTTTAATTGAGGAAAAACAATATATTTCATAACGAAGGAGTGGGGATAGATGAGTAAATTAGGTAACGAACATGTAAGCGTGAGCTTGAATGGACCGGTCATGTCGTGTGTATTGAATCGCCCTGAAAGTTTAAATGCATTTTCGGATGAGATGATTTTAGGTTTGCAGCATGCTCTTAAAGAAGCGGAACATAACCAAGAGGTAAAAGCCGTTGTATTATCAGGATCAGGTCGTGCCTTTTCTGCCGGCGGTGATGTAAAAAGTATGGGCTCTGCTACTTCGAGTCATCTATACGACCATGTCGGAGAGTTAAATAAACTGATTTTAATGATGAAAGATTTAGCGAAGCCTATAATTGCTGTCGTGCATGGATATGCGGCTGGAGCTGGTTTTAATTTAGCTTTGGCATGTGACCAAATATTGGCAGGAGAAGACACCAAGTTTGTACTTAGCTTTGCTCAAGTAGGACTTGTAGCAGATGGAGGGGGACATTACTTTCTATCTAGAATACTTGGACCCTATCGAGCCAAGGAGCTTTTATTTAGAGGAGATCCAATACCCGTTGAAACGGCTGTAGAATGGGGATTAGTCAATAGAGTATTCCCGCTCTCTGATCTTGAAGAAGGAGCGATGAGTTATGCAGTAGAACTGGCGAAAGGACCAGGACGTGCGCTAGGTATGATGAAAAAGCTTGTAGATCGTGCTGAGCGTGCAGACCTTGCTGATATATTGGAACAAGAAAGAATAACACAAACGATGATGATTGATACCGTTGATCATAAAGAAGGCGTTCAAGCATTTAAAGAAAAAAGAAAACCCGAGTTTGTTGGGAAATAAGGAGGTTATACTTTGAAATCAGTACTTTTTAAACAGTATGGAGGACCAGATGTACTAGAAACAGCTGAAGTGGAACGTCCTGCCCCTCAACATGGTGAAGTACTCTTGAAAATTACCGCCATCGGAGTGAACTACGCTGATACCGCTAGGCGTGAAGGAGCTTATGTAGTACCGACGCCTCTTCCATTTACACCAGGAGCAGAAATTACAGGCGTAGTGGAAGAAGTGGGAGAGGGGGTTCAGCGGTTCTCTAGAGGTGACCGAGTCGTGACTCTGATAGGATCAGGAGGGTATGCGGAGTATGTAGCGGCGGATGCAAATAACTTGATTCCATTACCAGAAGGGTTAGATGATGAAACGGCAGTTGCTTTGCCACTTCAAGGCTTAACAGCGTATCACTTGTTAACGACAATGGGACGAATTGAAAAAGGAGAAACCGTCTTAGTCCATGCAGCAGCAGGAGGCGTAGGATCGCTGGCTGTGCAACTAGCAAAACATTTTGGGGCTGGGAAAGTCATTGCAACGGCAAGTACGGAAGAGAAATTGGCATTAGCTCAAGAGCTAGGTGCAGATCATCTCGTGAATTATACGAACACGAACTGGCGTGAATCAGTGATGGAGGCAACTAGCGGAAAAGGGGTCGACATTGCTTTAGAAATGGCTGGAGGAGATATTTTTCACGAAACGATTAAATGTATGCGTTCCTTTGGACGCGTCGTCATATACGGGGTAGCCAGCGGAAAACCTGCCGAAATGTACCCAGCTGGGTTAATGAATCGCAATTTATCAGTGATAGGCTTTTTTCTTCCGCAAATTATGAAAAAGCCGGCCTTGTTTGAAAAGAGTTTGCAAGAATTATTAGCACTTGTTCATGAAAATAAACTAAAACTAACGGTTGGCGGTGTTTATAAGTTAGAGGAAGCAGCTAGAGTACACGAGCTCATGCAAGGGAGAAAAACAAAAGGTAAGCTCATATTAAAGCCTTAAGAAAAGTCGTCCGCTCAGGACGGCTTTTTTTATGGAGAATGCAGGAATAGCTGTCAAACTATCGAATTAGTTACTAAACGCGAATTTTGCAAAAGATTGACAGAGGAGAGAGACTTTATGTTTACTTATACTATTGATGATGAACTATCGTTAAAGTTAATAGAACCAAACGATGCAAAAGAACTTTATCAACTAACAGATCAGTCGCGCGATCATTTAAGAACGTGGCTCGGTTGGGTAGATGGAAACGACTCGATTGAGCATACAGAGGGTTTTATAAAAATGGGCATGAAGAAGTATGCTGAAAACGAGGGGGTGTCTACTTGTATTATATATAAAGATGAAATTGCGGGAATTATCGGGACACATGCAACCGATTGGACGAATAGGAGTGCAAGCATTGGATACTGGCTTGGAGAGGCTTTTATTGGAAGAGGGATTATGACGCGCGCCACAAGGGCAATGACAGATTACCTTCTTGGAGACTTAAAGTTAAACAGGGTAGAAATTCGAGCAGCTGCTCGAAATACAAGCAGCCGTTCAATTCCGGAACGCCTGGGTTTTACAAAGGAAGGACAAATCAGGCAAGCTGAATGGCTTTATGATCATTATGTGGATCATGTTGTTTATAGCATACTTGCAGAAGAGTGGAAAAGAGAATGAAGTGGATTGTGATTTTTGCTCTTCTACTAATAGCAGGGTTTGGTGGCTTTTTTGGTTTTATTAAATTTAACCCCCCACTCATTGAAGGAGGGTTAGGGGCAACCGAAAATAAAGAGGCTGTCGTCATTTCTCTAGGTAATAAAGGAATGGGGGAGATTCACTTTACAGGAGTACAAGTTAACTCAGACGAGTCTCCTTCTGCAGCTGCTTTTCAAGTAGTGGACGCTGCAACTGGATTTACGATTAGTAATGATTTTGAAAACGAAGGAAACTCGGGTGCACATTTTCAATCGGTGGCTAAAACGGTGATGCACCCAAATACAGATCCAGTCCCCCAAAATGATGAAGATATAATATATGGGCTGAGTGTGAGAGCAGATGAGCGCATTCATACTGTTAAAGTAGCTTATGAGTATTTTGGTTTGCGGTTCTTAAAGGAAGTAACCATTGAATGAATGACGTCCATGGCTTTGGGTTAAGTAGAAAAAGTTTGTCCGTATTTATTATGCAAATGAAGAAAGCTTTCCATAAAGAGAAAGTACAAGGATCCGCACAATCACCTCATTTTTTTCATACATATAAACTAAATATTAGCCTAGAAAAATAGGTTAACGGAGGTTTAAAGTATGAAGAGTGATCCTATTCAAATGCAACAAAAGCTCATTTATTTTAAAGCGGAGTTAGATAAATACAAAGAAAAGGTAAAAAATTATCAGGACAATTACCATTACGCTCAGCTCGAAGCCTTAAAAAAAGAGAATGCAGCTTTAGTAGAGAAAAATGAAGCTCTAGCTATGCAGATAAACGCATCTAAAGCAGAGTTAAATAAACATTTAACAGGGCATGACAAGGAATTTAATCGTAGTAAAGAAAAGGTGGAACGGCTATTAGAGGAGAAAGTGGCTTTGCAGCATAAAAATGCAACCTTAGTACAGGAAACACAAATGCTTCTCGGTGATATTAAAACCTTAAAGGAGGAACTTACGGCTAATCGAACTCGAATGTCTCAACAACAACATGATATGGCCTTGCTGCAAGCTAGCTATGTAAATGTACAAAAAGAAGTAGAAGAGAGAAAAAAAGAAATCAGTGTAGAAAACTTAGCAAAAACAAATGCACTTGAAAAACTGAAAATGTTTGAGAAAAATTGGCTGGAAGAAAAAAATAACTTTGAAAACAAAATGGAAAAGATCAAAGAAGAAAACGAGGTATTAAGAAGCAGCCGTGACCAATTAAATGAGGAATTGCAGCAAGTTTTAGCAGCGCAGAAGGTTGAATTGACTGATGAATTTGATGATATCGAAACTCAAATGAAAAATGATGATTTTGCAGACGATAAAGAAGAACAAAAGGATGCAGAAAGATAGCCAAAAGGAAACCCCCATAACAAAATGGGGGTTTGTGTGTCTTATTTGCTCATATAGTGTTCAAGTTCCCAATTGCTTACTTGCAAGGAATACTCTGTCCACTCTTCATCTTTTTCAGCGATATAAACTTTAGATGTATGGTCACCCAAAGCCTTTAGAAGGACTTCGTCTTTTTGAAGTGCTTCGATCGCTTCTTTAAGGTTTGTTGGCAGTGTAGGGATGCTGTCATCCGTTACTTCGTACAAGTTACGAGATTCAGCTTCACCTGGATCCATCTTATTACGAATTCCTTCAAGTCCAGCTTGAATAAGAACTGCTAGAGCTAAATAAGGGTTAGCTGTTGGATCTGGGTTACGAACTTCAAAGCGAGTACCTAAACCACGTGTAGTTGGTACGCGGATCATACAGCTTCGGTTAGAGTGAGACCAAGCTACACTTACGGGAGCTTCGTATCCTGGTACTAAACGCTTATATGAGTTCACGTTAGGGTTGGTAATAGCAGCAATTCCGCTTGCGTGGTGAAGAATACCACCCATGAAATATTTCATTGTTTTAGAAATTTCATCGTCTGTCCCATTATCATAGAATGCGCTGTTTCCATCTTTAAATAAGGATAAGTGACAGTGCATACCAGAACCGTTATCAGCTGAAACTGGTTTAGGCATAAAGGTAGCATGGTAATCATGATTAGTAGCAACATCTTTAACTACACTTTTGAACGTTTGAATGTTGTCTGCTGTTTTTAGAAGTTCATCGAAACGGAAGTTGATTTCGTGCTGGCCTTTAGCAACTTCGTGGTGAGAAGCTTCCATTTCAAATCCAATCTTTTTCAACGTGCGTACAATATCACGGCGAACGTTGTCCCCTTTATCTTTAGGAGAGGCATCAAAGTAGCCAGCTCTGTCGTTCATTTTACGTACTGGATATCCTTCATCATTAAGCTTGAATAGGAAGAACTCTGGTTCAGGACCTACGTTTACTGTATAGCCAAGGTCTTTAGCTTCTTCAACTGCTCTTTTTAAAATATAGCGTGGGTCGCCTTCAAAAGGTTCACCATCGGGAGTGTAAATATCACAAATAAAACGTGCGATCGGATCTTCGTCCATCTCTTGTGGCAGTACTAAGAATGTATCTAAGTCAGGGTATAGATACATATCACTTTCTTGGATATCAGAAAAGCCGGAAATGGAAGAGCTATCAAACATTGCTTCATTTTCTAATACTGATTCCAATTCTTCGATAGGAAGTTCAACGTTTTTCGTATCACCTAGCATATCTGTGAATTCTAAACGAATGAATTCTACATTTTTTTCGTGCACAACTTGCTTAATATTTTCTTTCGTGTACGTCATACTCTTTTACCCTCACCTTTGTTTTATTTTTTGAGATTTGTTCTACTATAAATAGTCTGAAATCTCTAATAAATCTTATGTAAAGAATTCTAACATAAGATGTTCTGTATTTCTAACAATAATTTATATTTTCCCCCAAAAAAATTTTTCAAACCAGAAAATGATGGATTTTAAGGTATTTTGACGAAGGAAATTTGTTTGAAATTTCTTTCTATGAGGTAAAGATGAAAAAAAGAGAAAAGGAGTGAATGAGAATGCCGTGGGATACGAATGATTACCCGAGTTCATTGAAAAACTTAGACACGACGGTCCGAAAAAAAGCTATAGATATTGCAAATGCCATGATTGACGAAGGATATGACGAGGGAAGAGCTATCCCTATTGCCACAGAGCAAGCAAAAGAGTGGTATGAAAATGCGAGTAAAAGTGAGATTGATCAAGTTCGGAACATGTCAGACAAAAAATTAAAAAAGCGTGATGAAAATGCTGAAGATAGCCGCCCGGAGCTTCTTGATAAAGGAGAGCATGTAGTCGCTCATGATAAAGGGTGGGCCGTTCAATCGGAAGATGCAAAGAAAGCTTCTTACGTATTTAAAAATAAAACAGATGCTGTAGAACGAGCAAAAGAGATTGCCAGGAATAAAGGTACGAAAGCGATTGTTCATAAGAAAGACGGAACGATTCAAAATCAAACTTCTTATGAAGAATAAAGTTATGCATGGCTTCCCGGGTTAGTACGTCAAAGGTAACTGTAAAGATTACTAAAAAAAGACGCCCTTTCCGGGTGTTTTTTTATGAGCGAATGAAAAAAGATTTATGGTAAAATGAACGGAGAGAGAGTAGGTGAATTATGAACGGACAAGTTCGAAAAGATGTAAGGCCGGGGTTAGAGGTAGATATTGTTTTGAAAAAAGATCAGAGAAACGGAAAGCTAACTCGAGGAGTAGTGAAAGACTTATTGACTAAGTCACCTTCTCACCCTCACGGAATTAAGGTACGACTCGAAGATGGTCAAGTGGGAAGGGTAAAACAGATTTATCAATAGAGATTATAGGATGGTTCCTTCCTATTGGTATGGAGAAAAGGAACAGGAAAAAGCACCGCTTTCCGTGGGGCAAGACGGAAAATCTCCTCGGTCTGCGACCTGCGGGGCTTCTCCTGTCTGCTCGTCCCGCTGGAGTCGGCACTTTTTCCTTTCCTGTGATCAAAATGAGCTCTTGGAACCATCGTAGAGTGAACGCCCTTAGGCAAATGCTGTTTTCATAAGGTAAAGCTTGATTAAATAGTTTTTCCAGTAATCTGTTCCTAAAACCCTTTCCTCTTCCTAATGTAAGAAAATGTTTACACTGTCTATGTAAAAGAAAGAACTGAGGTTTCTCTAAAAGCTGAACATATGAACTTCTTTGCTTCAAATGTTTTTAATCTCTTAGGGTAATGAAAAAGCTCATAAATTGGAAAAGCGAGTCAGACAATGTCTGACTCGCTTTATAATAGCAGTTCGGAATTAATGAATAAATTGTTTGTTGATTACTTACATTTTAAACGTAAGCACGTAATTAAACCATATTGCCGCGGTTCGTTCTACATGGTAGTTTTTATCAACTTAAACGACGCAATCCCTACCTCTATTGCATCCTTACAGCTCCGAAGCTGATCCAGTGTGATTAAGTTGTAATAAAACATAGCAGAATGCCAGTCTCATACTTATCACTCTTTCATTTTCCGAGTTACCTTTTTAGCGAAGGCACTAATAGATAATAATAATATACTACTACATGTTTGTCAATATTAATTACTGGTTTTCTGCCGGTGATGCTTTTCTACCTTTGCTTATCAATTACATTTTTATAATGGTGCGACCGCGAGTCTGACCTTTTAAAATATCGTTTAATGTATCAGGTACATCCTTTAATGTAATTTCGGATTTTAACTGTTCAAATGCATCTGTCGTTTTTAAATCGTTAGCTAACCTATGCCAAATCTTTTTTCGAGTGGACATCGGACAGTAAACAGAATCAATCCCAATAAGACTGATACCCCGTAAAATGAAAGGATAAACCTGTGCAGGAATTTTTGTACCTCCCGTTAATCCACTTACGGCAACGGCCCCATTATAATTTAATTGACTTAGAATGGATGCCAGCTGTTCCCCTCCGACAGGATCAACAGCAGCGGCCCAGCGCTCACTTTGTAATGGTTTTAGTTTTCCGTCATAGACATCTTCACGCGTGATGACGCTTTCAGCACCAAGCTCTTTTAAGAACTGAGTATGCTCCGTACTTCCTGTACTTGCTTCAATGGTGTACCCTCGTTTGCTCAACATGGCGATGGACATACTTCCAACTCCGCCTGTAGAGCCTGTAACTAGAACTTTCCCATGTTCAGGCGTAAGACCGGCTTCTTCTAAGCGATGAACAGAAAGAGCTGCGGTAAATCCCGCCGTACCATAAATCATAGCTTCTTCTAATGAAATTCCATCGGGTAAAGGGACTACCCAGTCACCAGGGATGCTTGCGTATTCACTATAACCTCCATGGTGGTTGACTCCAATTTCATAACTAGTGGCAATGACTAAGTCTCCTACGGTAAATCTAGAATCATTGGATTCAACAACTTCTCCGGATAAATCTATGCCAGGAACGATGGGATAATTTTTTACTAAAGCATTATTTGGGGTCGTTACCATTCCATCTTTATAATTTACGCTTGAATAATGAACTTTAATAAGTACATCGCTCTCGGGTAAGTCGCTTTTCGATAAGTATTCGATTTGAGCTGAAACTTCGCCGTTATTCGTTTTATCGACTTTCAATGCTTGAAATTCAGACAAAGGATCCGCCTCCTTTTTATTAATCAGAGTTCTTGTTTTTTAAATCTTCGTCATATTTTTCTTCTGAGGAAGAGTCGTTTTTCGACTTGTGGCCTTTCTCAATTTCCCGTTCTTCCTTTTTCATATCTTGATCTGGTACAGGATCTTCAGGACGTTTTTCTTCTTCTTGTAGTTTTTCCTCAATTTCCTTCAAGCTGTAATTCGCTTTATTTTTATTTTCGTTTGTCATACCATCACCTCCGATACCTAGTACAACATGTTCCTTTTTTTAGAAGAAATTAAACAGTTTCAACTTATGAATTTTTTAAATAGTGCCTTTTAATTAGAAAAAACCGTTGCATCTTTGCAGCGGTTCCTTTAAGATTCACGGTTTTTCCAATACTTTATCAAACGTTGGACCCATGAAGATTTTATAATGTAATCGAAGGTTGTACTGATCACTAATCCGTGCAAGATGACCCCGAATATCGTAATGATCACTATAATGGTATGACCTATAAAGGTGGAAGGCTCAAAATTAGATTTTCCAAAAAAGACTAGGGCGGTAAATGAACTCATAAGGGCCTCGATGTAAGTAGATAAGCCGGGTTCCAAATTTTTAAGTGGAATAATTAAGATGAAAATAAAGATTGTAGTTAACCCTGCAATGTAGGATAAGTGTTGTTTTTTTAAAAATTTAATGAAAGGCAGCGTGTAATACTTGGTTATGGATTTTAATCGCAGCAGATGAAGGATGCGCGCAAATCTGGCAAATTGAAAAACGGCATCAAGAGGGATCGCTGCAATAACTATAAAGGGGTGCTTCTTAATAAACTCCCACTTTTGGCGTGCATTTATAAGTCGATACATGAAGTCTATAAAAAATATGCTCCATGTGCTCCACACAATATAGCTGTCATACTGGGTTTCCTGCCATATGGTCGCTACTGATAATGCTGCCAGGCCGATCATCAGGAGTTCATAGACCGTCTGGGTTGATTCCTTCTTAGACATAACTCCCCCTCCTGAAACAAACTATAAGACTATTATACCAATTATGCAAATGTCGAATGATGTAGTCAGGTAGTTGAATGTGGTAAGATTATAGGGAAGTATGATGTGAAACTTCCTCTTTTGTGGAGCGGCATGATGACCTGATTCTTTTCGAAGAGAGGAAAATTTGATGTGAGAACAATCTTTAACCAGAGCGTTTGGTTTCTGTTCCTTTTTCTATCTATTGGGATAACGGTTTATTCTCTTATTGAAATTCAAGAGCGTCGAGCAGGTGTATATAATGTTGAAGACGGAGAACTTCCTGATCAGCTCCATCCCACTGTAGAACAAAAGAAAAATCAACTCATTGAAGAGGCAGCAGATATAGAAATTGATGTCGTGATTACAGATGAGCTTCGTACGTTGGAAGAACAAGATGAAATCTATGAACGAGGGCGATCTAAAGATGGCGATGTTGTAACGTATGCTGAAGGTGGAGAATCCTATCACAACTATGGACTGGCTATTGATTTTGCTTTACAAACAGATGACGGCCAAGTGATATGGGATACAGAAAGAGATGGGAATGGCAATGGGAAGTCTGACTGGATGGAAGTTGTTGATATAGCTAAACAATTAGGATTTGACTGGGGAGGAGACTGGGAGTCGTTTCGAGACTATCCTCACCTTCAAATGGATTTTGGGCTCAGTATAAGAGAGTTGCAGAATGGCAAACGTCCTAAAGCCGAACCTTTACCTGAATGAAAACGCCGCTAGCTGAAATGGCTAGCGGCGTTTTCTTATTTCTGGTAACTTTCAAAAGGCTTAATCATAGCGTGAATGGTTTGAATATACGGTAAAGGAAGTTCGTGTTCTTCGGCTAATCTCAATGCACCGCCATGAAGATGTTCTACTTCTAAAGGAAGTCCTTTACGACGATCCTGATGCATGGAAGAGGTCATTTCATGATCAAAACCATTGAGCTTTTCAAACGCATTCTCTACCTGCTCATCTGTTAATTGAATGTGATGAGCGTTTGCAAGTGTCTTCATTTCTTGTAAGATTTTTTTTGAAATGATAAACGTTTCTGGATACTGCCTTACATCTCCTATGGGTAAGTTCGTAGCGGTCGTAATTCCAGAAAATGCAGTGATAAACATGTATTTATTCCAAATTTCTTCTAATATATTTGCGCTCTGTTTTCCGTCCATATTCGCTTGATTACACGCAATTCCAATCTCTTCACAAATTTGTTGTTGAGAAGGGTGGAGAGGACCAAAAACTAAATCGTGAAACGTACTTGTATGCTGCACATGACCGTTTTCATCCAATGTGGCGATAATGTAAGCTAATCCACCTATGACAGCTTCCTCACCAAGTTCTTTTTGCAAAATAGGCAAATGCTCTACACCATTTAATACAGGAAGTACTTTGGCCCCTTTTTGAACGAGTTCCTTAAGCCATGGAATCGTTCCGCGCAGATGATATCCTTTAACAGATAAAAAGACAAGATCTGCTTCTTGAATTTCCTCAGGGCTTTCAGCGATCGTTAAGTTTGGAACTTCATAATTTCCCATTTTACTATGTAAAGTAAGGCCATGGGTGCGCAATTGATCAGCGCGGCCTTCTCGAACCAGGTTGATCACTTCATGGCCTGTTTCTTGCCAACGTGCCCCATAATATGCGCCTAATGCTCCTGCGCCTAAGACAACGATTTTCATCATGAATCCCCCTTGAATTATACTAATCTAAATTTGGAACTAATCACTTTGTCCATTTCGATAATGTCTTTAATGTGCTGATTTAAGTAGGCAATCATATCATTAGATCCTGTTTTCTTCATGACTTCATAGTAATGGTCTTCATCTTTAAAAACGCTTTGGCCAAGCATTAATTCTTCATCTTCTTCTAATTCAAATAAATTCAGTATTCCCATCGTTCCTTGATTGCCGGTAAGTTCATTAGAGTAATAAATGCTGTGATCGAGTGTTCCATGAGAAAGAAGAATATCACCTGTTTTCTTCGACATTTTCATAAAGGGTTTTACTTGTTTCTTTTTCACCCTGAAAAAACAGATTATTGTATAAATAAAAGTCACTCTCCTTAAAGTGAAAGCTATAGGTTACACTTCTGCCTCTGCATCTTGAAAGGTAGATGTAATTAATGAAGGGAAGTCCACAACTTTACGTAATTGTTCATAAAAATGATTCATGCCTTCATTTTGCTGTATTTTTTTCATGGTTTCCTCATAGTGAGCTTTCGAATCAAATTCTATTTTTCCTAAATAAACTACTTCATCATCCTTCAGCTCGAATAGATTAAGCAATCCCATTGAACCTTGCTTCCCTGTGAGTACATCTTCCTCAAATAAGAAAGGTCTAGCTTCATAAGAAAGGATAAGAGGTTTTACTTCTTCTATCAGTTTAACAAACCGTGGGACATGATCCTTGTGAACACGAAAAATGTACAATGAAACAAATATTGTCATCACCTCATCGTAGATCTCAATTTTTTGTTTCAATAGCTGCATCAATAAGTAAAACGAGAGCTGTGATTGTATGCATCACCCAACCTATAATAGGGATGGCGCCTATAAAGCTTGTAATCATACCTAAAATACTCCCTGCACTAAATCGAGCGTCTTTAATTGATAATATTAGTGTAACGGTGTGAAGGGCAAACATAAACAGAAGCGGTGTCCAAGACATACTGACAATAAATGTTCCGCCTGCAATTGGAATGGCTAACAAGCCTTCGCAGACTCCAGAAATCCATTTTAAGATAGTAGTGCGATTCATAAGACTATTCGAACTCCTTTGCATTAAACAATCTCTTACCTATATAAATTCGCCAAATTCTCTATAAAACCTTTTAATTCAACAATAAATAAAGAGACTAACCTATTGAAAGGTTAGTCTCTACAATTGAAAGCGTATTAAAATTCTTTCTTTTTGTCTACTAATGCAGCTTAGTTATTTTGCTGCTTTTTGGAGCTTTTGAATCATTTTTAGGGATCGTCCTGTACCGATGGCTACTGATTCTAATGGGCTGGGGGCCATATGAACAGGGACATAAATTTCTTCAGAAAGCCACTCCTGCATTCCCTTAAGAAGGGAGCCGCCGCCGGTCAAAATAACTCCGTGATCTACAATATCACCACTTAGTTCTGGCGGGCAGTCTTCTAACGTTGCTCGAATCGTTTCAAGCAGCTGTTCAAGTGATTCTTTAAGAGCTGATTGAATTTCGTGAGAAGAGAGTTCGATCGTTTTTGGAAGTCCAGTAACCATATCTCTTCCGCGGACGTCCATTTTTTCTTCAGGATGCTCAACTAGCGCGTAGCCAATCTCCATTTTGATTTGTTCAGCTGTACGTTCACCGATTAAAATATTGTAGGCTTTACGTACGTATTGAATGATCTCTTCATCCATTACATCGCCGCCCATACGAATGGATCGGCATGATACAACGCCGCCAAACGAAATAATGGCTACTTCACTCGTACCTCCGCCAATATCAACAATAACGTTTGCCACTGGCTCATCCACTGGGAGGTCTGCACCTATAGCCGCTGCGATTGGCTCCTCAATAAGATGTACCTGCTTAGCTCCATAGCTTTTGACAGCGTTATGGATAGCGCGGCGCTCTACAGAAGTGGAACCAGAAGGAGTACAAATGACAACGGTCGGTTTACGCATGGAAACACCAGATTTACGACTTACTTTCTTCATAAGCTCCTTAAGCATTTGTGCGGTCATATCATAATCTGCGATGACTCCATCACGAAGCGGGCGGACAGGTATAATATTTCTCGGAGTCTTTCCTACCATTTCTTTTGCTTCTTTTCCAACGGCAACTACGCTTTTTGTTTCAGTATTATAAGCGACAACAGACGGTTCATTTAATAGAATTCCTTTTGACTTTGAATAAATAAGTATATTAGCTGTACCTAAATCAATTCCTATTTCTGCAGTTGATAACATGTAGACGTACCTCCAAAGATGACAGATTCTTATATATTTCTTCTCCCATGCTACTTATTTTATGGGGGTTATCGCAAGAGGAATTTTATGGGCTATCTTCCCTCTAGTCGGTAAGCCTTACACATGTGTATAATAAATGTAACCAGTTAACAAGGAGTTTTCCGCATGAACAGGTATTTAAGGCACGAAGAAATTATTGAGAAATCAAATAAGATAAATGAATCATATGAACTAGACCCGCAAGTGTTTGATGAAATTGTTGATGAATTATTAAATAGTGAACACGACACAGAAGATGTGATTCTAGATGGATTTCAACGGCTCTTAACAGAAGTAAATCATGAAATAGCACGAATGGAACAACATGTCGACATGACACCCAGCTGTTTTAAAGGGTGTGCTTTCTGCTGTTACTTTCCGATTATCGTCAGCAAAATGGAAGCCAAAATGCTATTTCGTTCAATAGAGAATTTTTCTCAAGAACGAAAAGAAAGTATTTATGAACATTGGGAAAACTATTACACCAGTCAATCTCATAAGTTGAGCCAAGCTCTCGCGTTGGATCATACGGATGAAGTTGTAAAATTTGATTATAAAAAATTGAACTTGCCATGCCCGATGCTTGACCCGGCTACGCATGCCTG
The DNA here is from genome assembly GCF_014636475.1 of Halobacillus andaensis. Lineage (GTDB taxonomy): Bacteria > Bacillota > Bacilli > Bacillales > Halobacillaceae > Halobacillus_A > Halobacillus_A andaensis. Next base: position 230,585 of record NZ_BMEL01000003.1, on the reverse strand, counting down.
TATGGCTTATGAAGTAAGACCTATTCCATGCCGTACGTATTTAAATTATTCTGATCCTAAAGTTTGTGCTGAAAATCATTTGCCGAAAGAACCATTTAGTTATGAATTCTTATATGATTACTATTTTGGAGCTGTCAACGAATTGATCCAAGTGCTGTATGAAAACGGCGAGGACCTATTTGTTGATTACCCTACGGATGCCTGGAGCTATGATTTTCTGCCTGCATGGATTCAAAAGTGGAGAGAGGGGACGATCGATGAAGTATAAGCTTTGCTCGTTAAATGTAGGCCGACCTGAACGCTATCAAACAGATAAAGGAGAACTAGAGAGTGCTTATCGAAAAAGACCAGTAAGTGAACCGACATTTTTAAGTAAATTAAACTTTCAAGGTGATGAACAAGCGGATAAAAAGCATCATGGTGGAGTGGACCAGGCCGTTTGCCTTTACCCTGCTCAGCATTATCGGTTTTTTGAAAAAGAATATGGTCGTTCCTTCCCTTTCCCTTCGTTTGGAGAGAATATAACGGTAGAAGGAATTGATGAGCGTACTACGAATATTGGTGATGTTTTTGCAATTGGAGAAGCAGAAGTGCAGGTAACAAAGCCGCGTAAACCCTGCTATATCATTGCTCGAACTCATGGGATTGATGATTTTCCTAAGCAAGTGCAGCGTACAGGTTTTACCGGATTCTATCTTCGCGTATTAAAAGAGGGATATGTCCAAGCTGGAGATGACGTTATTCTTAAATCGAAGGATCCCCAAGGAGTAACAGTGGCGGATGTGAATGACGTAAAGTATGACAATCCACATGACCAAGACAAGATAAAGAGGATTCTTCAAGTGGATGCTTTTCCTGAAGAGGATCGAGTTTCGTTAGAGCGGCGCTTATCTGAATAAAGGAGATGACGACAGATGGATTTCGGTCATTTAATTGAAGAGAAGATTAAGCAATCGATTCAGCAAGGTGATTTTGACAATCTGCCTGGTAAAGGAAAACCGCTTCCAAAAGATGAGTTAGCTTATGTGCCAGACGATATGCGTAATAGTTATCGGATTTTGAAGAATGCCAACATGCTTCCTGAGGAAATGCAGCTAAAAAAAGAAATTGTGCAGTTAGAAGAATTGTTAGCGGATAGCGAGGACAGCCCAGAAGAGCAGAAAAGACAGCTTACGGAGAAGAAACTTAGATTCAATATGTTAATGGAACGTCGAAAAATGCAAAGTAATCAAGCGTTTCGTCAGTATAGTGGTAAAGTTAATCGTAAATTAGGATGGTAATGTTCGGAGAAGGGGTGGGGTTATGTGCGGAAGATATACACTAACTGCTCAGGAAGATGACATTCAGCGCCAGTTCGGTTTAGAGGTACCGATACCTGAATTTGAGCCCAGGTATAACATTGCACCCGGGCAGAAAGTATTAGCTATTATAGATGACGGGAAGCAGCGGCGGGGCGGTTTTATGTACTGGGGACTCGTACCGTCATGGGCTAAAGATCCAAAGATAGGTTATAAGATGATTAACGCACGCAGTGAAACTGCCCACGAAAAGCCAAGCTTTAAAAATTTAATGGCTGCCAAGCGTTGCTTAATCCTTGCTGATAGCTTTTACGAGTGGAAGAAAGAGGACAAAGATAAAATTCCATTTCGTATAATGCCGAAAAATCGCGAGGTATTTGCTTTTGCCGGTCTATGGGATCATTGGAAAACGCAAGAAGAAGAGCGGTTCACGTGTACCATTCTTACAAAGGAAGCGAATGAATTCATGGAAGACATCCATCATCGGATGCCAGTGATCTTACCGAAAGAGCGTCAAAACCATTGGATTGAGCCAGTGCAATGGCAGCCAGGAGATGCTGCCCAATTTATCGAACAACTAACGATCGATGATCTCTATGCTGAACAAGTAAGCACATACGTTAATTCGGCCAAAAACGAAGGCCCTGAATGCATACAGCCTATTACTTAAGGAAGTAATTTTGGACGAAGAATGAATAAGATGATTCTAGCCGTCTATTTTTTCATCATGGTATAATTAATTTACGTCAGACTGCCTCGGAGGGAAATTACGTGAAAGAATCCAGGTTCCTTGCGAAATACCAACGCTTGTATCAAGAGTTGGTCCAATTCTCAACTGATTCTTCTTATCAAAAATCACTAAATAGGTATCACGAGCTGGTAAAGGAATATGTTCAGGAGAGTTCAGATTTGAGGGAAGAATTACAAACAATGGAGCACATGAGAACAGATTTTTCTAGAACTATGGATGCTCTTGTAAATTTAGTATTCAAGGTTAAATATGATGAAGCTTCGGGAGAATATTATTACGTCATGTTCGAAGGGAAGCTTGCTCACGATATTGGTTTGACATCAGACGTAGTGAAAGGGAAATCACTGGCTGAACTCTTTGGCATTGAGCAAGCGTTATTCTATAAGTCTCAATATCAAAAAGCTTTTCAAGGAAAAACCCTTTCCTATAAACATTGTTACAATGATCGTTATTTTCATACGACCTTATCCCCAGTTAAGGAGCAGAAGAAAATTACAGAAATTATTGGAAGTACTGTAGAAGTAACTATGTATGAAAAAGCTGAATCAAAAATAAAGTATATGGCTGATCATGATCCTCTCACAACCCTGCCTAATCGGCGCAAACTACACGCAGATTTAGAGCAGTTGATTGATATACCCTCTACTTATCCTCATGTAACCCTCATGTTTTGTGATATTGATCGCTTTAAATATATTAATGATGCTTTAGGGCATGTAGCAGGAGATCAAGTGCTTCAAATCGTTGCCCAACGCATACAATCCTGTTTACGTGATCACATGTCTTTGTATCGTATGTCTGGCGATGAGTATATGATCGTAGTGACTGACGATGTATGGGCCTCGAATCTTATTCAACTTGGTGAAAAGGTTCTTGATGATATAAGACAGCCTATTACGTTATCAGGAAAAGAAATAGTTGTAACGTTAAGCATAGGGGTCGCTTCCACTACATGCAATGCCAGCACTTCCCAGGAATTAATTGCTCATGCCGATATGTCCAATCATTATTGCAAAGTCCAGGGGGGAGACCGGGTTTTAGTCTATACAGACAAAATGAAAGAATCGTACAATCAACTTTTCTCCTTAGAAAGCGACTTGCGTAAAGCAATTCTCCACAAAGAACTAAGCCTTATATATCAACCTAAAGTGGACGTTTCTACTGGTTATTTAAATGGACTTGAAGCTTTAGTACGGTGGAAACACCCGGAAAAAGGATGGATCTCGCCTGGTGAGTTTATTCCTTTAGCCGAAGAAGTTGGGCTCATTGCTCAAATTGATGAATGGGTGCTTTATGAAGCTTGTAGGCAGAATAAAGAATGGCTAGATCGTGGGTTTGCTCCTGAGCGGATCGCCGTAAATATTTCAGCTTCTGAAATTCAACAGCTTCATTTTGCTGAAAAGGTTGAGCGAGTGTTAAGAGAGACAGGACTTCCTGCTAAGTTTCTTGAAATTGAGGTAACCGAAAGTAGTGTGATGCAAAACACAGAAAATTGCATGCAGACGATGCAGAGCTTAAAAGTGTTAGGGGTTACGCTCTCCATGGACGATTTCGGCACAGGGTATTCCTCGTTAAGTTACTTAAGGCAATTTCCTCTTCACTATTTAAAGATTGATCAGACATTTATTAGAAGCGTGCGCACCAATCCAAGCGATGCTGAAATCGTGAAAGCCATTATTCAGTTAGCAGATGCGTTTAAGCTTGGGGTGATTGCTGAAGGGGTAGAATGTGAAGAAGTGTTAAACTTTTTAAAAGAGAACCAGTGTGAAACTTATCAGGGGTATTATTATAGTAAACCCCTTCCTCCTGAAAAAGTCGAAAAAATGTTAAGTATAAAGTCTGAATATCGTTCATAAGTAAACCCGTCGTTCTAAAAAGAACGACGGGTTTTAAAATTATTGGGCATTGGCGCGTGCTCGTTTTTCTTCTTCTTTTTCTTGCTTGGCAACTTTTAAGAACCTATTTGTTTCAGCAGCTACCACTCCTGATAAGAGGAGAAGGCCGATTAAGTTTGGAAAGGCCATTAAGCCATTCATGACGTCTGCGAATAACCAAACGGTATCCAGTTGTGCGACAGCCCCTACAAGAACAAATAAGACGAAAACAATCTTATAAACAGGCAGCGCACGATCGCCTGTTAAATAACCGAAACATTTCTCTCCATAATAAGACCATCCGACAATGGTAGAGAAAGCAAAGAAGATGACTCCGAATGTGACGATGTACATCCCCATATCTCCTAAGAATACTTGGAAGGCACTTGTGGTCAAATCTGCACCGTCACCATTATATTCTGTACCAAAAGCCATGACGATGGTTAGTCCAGTCATTGTACAAACTAGAATGGTATCAATAAATACCTGTGTCATAGATACTAACGCCTGACGCCCAGGGTAGTCTGTACGAGCAGCGGCTGCAGCAATAGGTGCTGAACCGAGACCAGCTTCGTTGGAGAATACACCACGAGCAACACCGTAACGGATAACGGTACCTAAAATACCCCCACCCACGGCGTTTGCAGAAAATGCATCAGAGAAAATTGTGCCAAATGCTGGGCCGACTAAATCAAGGTTTAAAATAATTATAATAAGTGCCCCGACCACATAAAAAACGGCCATAATAGGTACGAAAAATGCTGTTACTCTTCCAATACCTTGAATACCGCCAATAATAACTAATGCAGCAAAAATGGTTAATAAAATTCCTGTTATCCATGGATTTATGCTGAACGTGGAGTCCATTACGTCAGAAACTGTGTTCGATTGAACCATATTTCCAATACCAAATGCGGCACATGCACCAAATAAAGCAAATAAGACGCCTAACCATTTCTGTTTCAGACCGCGTTCTAAGTAATACATTGGACCACCAGACATTTTTCCGTTCTTATCAGTTACCCGGTATTTTACGGCCAGGATAGCCTCCGCGTATTTCGTTGCCATTCCAAAAACGGCTGTGATCCACATCCAAAATACAGCTCCAGGACCTCCTAGCACGACTGCTGTAGCTACACCGGCAATGTTACCAGTACCTATGGTTGCTGCTAGCGCTGTTGTTAAAGCTTGATAATGGGATATATCCCCTTTCTCGTCTTTTTGTTTCTTGCCGGGCTTAAAGGCAAGTTTTAGTGCATAGGGTAAGGTTTTAAATTGTAGAAAGCCAAGCCGGAGTGTTAAATAAACCCCTGTACCTACTAATAAAATTAGCAAGACAGGCCCCCAAACGAATGCACTTGCTGCATCTAGAAAGCTGTGAATTGCACCCACTTCTCCCATTTTCATCCCCCTTTTTAAATAAGTAGTAAAAGCATGTATATATATAAAATATTCCGAAAATTCTTGTAGAATGTCAAGCTAAATTCCAAATATAGTTACAAATATTTGGTTTAATATGAAAAGATTTAGGTTAAGAAATATTATAATGTATACGAAGTGAATGGGTATAGCGCGTAAAATTTGCTTGTTTTTTCGTGATATAATGAAAATGATATGATTTGGGAATGATGGGGGAATATAAAGATGATTAAAGTGTTATTCGTTTGTTTAGGAAATATTTGCCGCTCTCCGATGGCTGAAGCAGTATTTAGAAAACTGGTTGAAAGAGATGGCCTAGAGAAAGAAATTATGGTCGATTCAGCAGGAATCGGGCATTGGCATATCGGGAAAGTCCCGCATAAAGGAACGCGTAATATCCTTGATGAAAAAACAATTACGTACGAGGGAATGACAGCCAGGCAGGTAGAACCAGCTGATTGGGATCGTTTTGATTATATTATTGCGATGGATCAGCAAAACTTATCTGATTTAAATGGGATTAGAGAGAAAAACGATGTGGAAGTTAAGCTGTTTATGGATTTTGTTAAGGATGAGGATGAAAAAGATGTACCGGATCCTTATTTTACAGGAAACTTTGATTATGTGTACGAGTTGGTCGAAGCTGGCTGCCAAAGCTTATTAGAACATATTAAAAAAAAACAATTTTAAGGAGGAATTATAATGGCAGAAAATAAATTGATCACAGGGATTGTAACAGGAGCACTTATCGGAGGAGCGATTGTCCTGTTTGATAAAAATACTCGACAATATGTAATGGATAAATCTAAAGGTGCAGGGAGTTGCTGCCGAAATTATATACAACAGCCATCAGAAGCCATCCACGACTTAAGATTGAGCTATGAATCCTTTTCTAAGAAATTGAATAATGGGATTGATGATGTATTAGTACTTCTAAAAAAGACGGAGGAAGCATTAAATAAAATAGGAGAGATGGACGAGAAGGTGAATAATAAATTAGAATCGGTAGACAATTCTAAAGAAGCCTCTTAGGTGGATAGGCAAAGGGGGAGTAAGAGAATTTGATACGCTTTAGTAAAGAGCTGTTTAAACAAATAGGAGATAATGACGTCCCAGGATCTGCAGCTCAACTGGCATACTTTTTTTTGCTGTCTCTTTTTCCATTTATGATTTTTCTTATCACATTATTGGGTTATTTAAACATTGATGAAGAGAGAGCGCTTCTATTAATCAGCACATATGCTCCCCCAGATACGTATGAATTAATTTCGGAAAATGTCACAGAGATTTTAAGGGATCGCAACAGCGGCCTGTTATCTATTGGTATCCTAGGCACCCTGTGGGCAGCTTCAAACGGAGTTAACACTTTGATTAAAGCTTTTAATCGTGCCCATAGTGCAGAGGAAGAGCGATCGTTTTTTGTGTCGAGAGTGATTTCTATATTATTGACCATTGCTATGATTGTGGTAATTGGTGTAGCTTTTTTGCTTCCGGTGTTAGGAAGTGCCATTGGGGTTTACGTATTTTCCATCTTTGGCTTATCAGAAGACTTTTTACAAGCATGGGAAACACTGAGGTGGGTTATTTCATCCATTGTGTTTTTTATTGTACTCTCGTTCTTATATTTAATGGCGCCAGATCAGCCGATGAAAATAAAAGAGATTACAATGGGAGCTTTGTTTGCCACTGTGGGATGGCAGTTAGTGTCTTTGCTATTTTCTTTTTATGTAGAAAACCTAGGTAATTACTCAGCCACTTATGGAAGCTTAGGCGGGGTGATCGTCTTAATGATTTGGTTTTACTTATCGGGAATTGTTATTTTAATTGGTGGAGAGATCAACGCTCTTATTCATAAAAAACATAAAGGTCGACATCCATATTAAAAGAAGATAGCCATTAGGCTATCTTCTCAGCTTGTAGAGAACCCTTAAAGAGTGTAAATTTCCTTGCGTTAGAGAGAGTAAAGGGTTGTAGGAAACGACCCCCTTTCCGCGGGCGAATGGTGTGCCTCCTCGGGCTTTATCAGCCCTCCGGGGTCACACCTTATTCACATTTCCCGCAGGAGTCTCGTCGTTTCCTACAACCCTTTTTCGAAATAGATCACTGGCAAAATCATTTACTCAAACTGCGCCCTTATGAAAACAGCGTTTGCAAAGGGCATTCACATTACGAGGGTTTCAAGATTCCATTCGGGTCAAAGGAACGGAAAAAGTGCCGTCTTAGCTTTTTTGACAACTTGATTTTTTCTGATTTCCTTCATTTTTCACCGCGCAAATTTATTATCCTATAGACAAGAATGTATATAGGCGGTGGCTTTTGTTTCAATCCAGAAAAGAACGACAAAACGAAATGGACATCGTGACGATTGAAGAACTCGTGCCCGAGAACCATATACTGCGAAAAATGGACCACTACATAGATTTCTCCTTTATCCTCTGCAGGAAAATGGAGTTACCACATGAGAAAAGAGAAGATTGAGAGTAGTTTGCAGATTCCTTTTTCAGTGGCCTCAAGGGGGCCTTCGCTCTTAGTGGCAAGAAAAAAAGCTTGCGGAAAAATAGGGGTTTTTCTACAAGCTGAAGAAGATAGCCCTAGGGCTATCTTCTTTTTTATCGAAGCAGGCGCAAACCATTCAATATCACAAGTATTGTACTCCCCTCATGGCCAATGACTCCTAAGGGAAGGTCGAGCACCTGAAGAAAGTTGCTGATAATGAGAAGCATAATGATACTTATTGAAAAAATGATATTTTGCTTAACAATTTTATTCATTCGGTGAGAAATAGTAATGGAATCCGTAAGTCTAGATAAATCATTTTTCATGAGCACAAGATCAGCTGTTTCTAAAGCTACGTCTGTGCCTTCACCCATCGCAATACCCACATTGGCTGTGGCCAAAGCGGGGGCGTCGTTAACGCCATCTCCTACCATCGCAATCTGGGTATAACGCTTGCGAAGAGATTGTAACTCGTTCACTTTATCTTGCGGCAAGCACTCAGCGACATAATGGTCAATGCCTGCCTCTTCAGCAATTGATTTTGCTGTAGTAGGGTTATCTCCTGTTAACATTAAAGTATAGATGTTATTTTTTTGGAGTCGAGAAATTAATTTCTTTGCTTCAGGTCGAACGGTATCTTTTAAAGCAAATAATCCGACTGTTTCTTTTGAATTGGCTACAAAGACGATGGTTTTACCTTCACTCGCTAACTTCTCGGCATAGGCAGCGACCGATTCGTCTGGACTTGCAATCTCTGCATTTCCTACCATCCATGTTTCATCGTCAATATCTGCCTTGACCCCTTTACCTGGAATATCTCTCGTTTGTTGAATGGATAGAGGGGTGGGCTCGTACTGATTGGTATAGGTTACGATGGCTTTGGCTAGTGGGTGATTGGATTGTTCTTCTATGGCTTTGGCGACAGATAGGACGGATTGAGGTTTCAGCGAGTCCCTGAACCAAACATCAGTAACTTCTGGCTCCCCTTTTGTCAATGTACCTGTTTTATCGAAAGCGATGGCTTGAATGTGGGCAAGGTTTTCTAAATGCATGCCGCCTTTAAAAAGGACTCCATTACGAGCGCTGTTAGAGATGGCTGACAAAGTAGCTGGCATGATCGAAGCCACTAATGCACAGGGGGAGGCAACAACTAACAAAATCATGGCACGATAGATCGTTTCAACCCATGACCAGTCAAATAAGTAATGAGGCAAGAAGAGCATAAAGGCAACCGTAATAAGCACGACTTTTACGTATCTGCTTTCAAATCGTTCAATAAAAAGCTGAGTATGTGATTTTTCACTTTGTGCCTTTTTCACCATCTGAATAATCTTTTGAAAGAGAGTATCCTCCGTGAGTTTTGTAATTTCGACATAGATGCTTCCATTTAAATTTACCGTTCCAGCAAAAACTTCTTTTCCATTTTCTTTAGATACAGGAAGCGATTCTCCTGTGATGGCACTTTCATCAATTGTTGTACTTCCTTTAGTAATGATTCCATCTGAAGGAATTCGTTCTCCAGCTTTAATAAGAATGTGGTCTCCAATTTGCAACGTATGCGTATCTACATTAATAACGCCTTGAGGGGTTACTTTCCATGCTGTATTTGGTTGTAAATCCATGAGGGAGGCGATTTCCTTATCGCTTTTGTTCATTGTGTAAGTTTCAAGTGCACCACTTAAGGCAAAGATGAAGATTAGGATAGCGCCTTCGGTCCAATATCCAATCGATGCACTTCCAATGGCGGCAAAAATCATTAATAATTCTACATTTAGTTGTTTTTCTTGAATGGTTTCCGTTATGCCTTCCTTAGCTTTGGCATATCCCCCGATTATAAATGCTGCGACATGTAATGAAATATAGGCAGTAGAGGATAAAGAGTTAGAAAAAATTGCAGCCACAAGCAGAATAAGGCCGCTGGATAAAGCCGCTATTAATTCAATGTGATTAAAGAATTTGTGAGAGAACAAGAGGTTTTTTTGGGTAGTGAACAGACTTTTTTTAAGAGAGAAACTGGTGGGCATATTCTCAACTCCTAAAAATCAGTGTTTATGGTGTGCTAATAGTAAAGAAAATCGTAATTGTTGAACTTGAGGAAAAAGGGTAAATTAGAATAATTATAATTTAGTATATGTTATTATGTTATCACAGTTCATGGCGAAGTCAATTTAATTTTACCTCAGAGACGAATCAATTACTTAAAAGGCTAAAAATTTTAAGCACCAAGGTTGATATTAAGGTAGACCTGTTGCTATATTGAGTAGGTATGAATTTAAAGAAGGGTGGAAGAAACATGCGTAAATGGCTTTTATCTATACTTATTCTCACATTAGCTGTTGTATTGATGGCTTGTGGTTCAGATGATAACGAAGAATCTTCAAATGAAGAAGAGGCAGCATCAGGCGACTCTAAGTGGGAAGAAATTCAGGAAGAAGGAGAGCTTGTCGTAGGTACATCAGGTACATTATATCCAGCTTCTTTTTATCCAGAGGATTCCGATGAGCTTACAGGGTATGATGTAGAAATTATGAAAGAAATTGCTGACCGCCTTGATTTGGAGATCTCTTTTGAAGAATACGGCGTAGATGGTTTGCTGTCAGCCATTGACAGTGGCAGGGTTGATGTAGTGGCAAACGATATGGAAGTGACGAACAGTCGTGACGAAAGCTTTGATTTTAGTGAGCCTTATAAGCATTCTTATGCAACTATGATTGTACGTGAAGATGATTTATCAGGTATTGAGACGCTTGAAGATATAGAAGGCAAGGTACACGGGGGCGGAGCAACGACTGTATTTGCTCAAATTGCAGAACATTATGGTGCAGAGATCGAGTCGTATGGTAATGTAACGAATGATGTGTATCTGCGTGATGTAGAGAATGGACGCACAGATTTAATCATTAATGACTATTACCTGCAATCGCTAGCCCTACAAGCACTTCCCGAGCTTGAGGTTACTCAGCATCCAGACCTTCAATTCCATCCTAGTGATTCTGCTATTGTAATGGGTGAAGGCGAAGAAGAATTAAAAGAAAAAATGGATGAGACGTTAAACGAAATGCGTGAAGATGGTACATTAACTGAACTATCGGAAGAGTTCTTTGGTGGCAAAGATGCCTCGCAGGAACCTGAAGAAGATGTAGAAGAAATTGAAGGGCTTGATTTGTAAGGGTGTTCTTTCATGTTCTCCATGGATATTAACGAAATAAGCATAGAAAAATTGTTTGTCCCCGAACGAGCTTGGGAAAATCTTCCTTTTGTATTAGAAGGGGTACCCTATACGGTTTTAGTAGCGGTTCTTAGTATGGTCTTAGGGCTTATTCTAGGGTTCTTTCTCGCCTTAGCCCGGCGGTCGAATACCCGCCTGTTACGCTGGCCTGCGAGGCTTTATATATCGTTTATGCGAGGTACTCCTATTCTCGTTTATTTATTCGTGTTGTACTTTGGCCTGCCGGTTCTTGGTATTACGTTTTCCGGCCCAACAGCTGCAGTCATTGGTTTTGGAACAAATAGTGCGGCGTATATTGCTGAAATCAATCGTGCATCATTAGCCAGTGTGGCTCGTGGTCAATGGGAATCAGCCCGTGCTTTAGGTTTTACCTATTGGCAGACGATGCGGAGGATTATTGTTCCTCAAGCGATAAGAATTGCGATTCCTCCGTTAGCGAATGTTTTTCTTGATCTATTAAAAGCAACTTCTTTGGCGGCTATGATCGCGGTGCCGGAAATCTTAAATAAAGCACAGATTGTAGCGGGGCGGACGAATGATTCAATGACGTTATATATCTTAGCGGCTCTGATTTATTGGCCGCTTACTATGATATTTTCGACACTTCAAGATTATTTGGAACGAAGGTACAATAGATATTTGTAAATGCTAAACAAACCAGCTTCCAATGAAGGCAGCTGGTTTGTTTTTTATCCTGCGAACTCGAATTCTTCATATACATAAGGTTCTTTAGGAACGTCGATGGTCTTAATATCGGTGGGCTCAATCATTGGAAGCTCCCAGTTATTATGTTCCACTTTTTTTACAGTCCCCGTTATTTCTACCCACGTGTCATTTTTATATTGATTGAAGTCTTCTCCGTTCCCTTGAATAAGAAGTCCGTAGATTCCTCCGTCAGCCACACAGCAGCTGATCCCAAACCGTCCCACAACCATTCGGTCATCGGGAAATCCGTCTTCACGAAACACAAAACCCTTCATTGTCACTTGTTTACCTACATATTCATCAACTTGCTCTTCCAATAACGATATGGTACCGATATAGTCATCTTCTGTTAAGGTGAAGCTCTCAGCTTCAGATAACTTTTCTTGTAATTCTGGATACCGCTCTGTTGTCGTTAGAATGGCAGGATCATCTAATGCGTCTGTTGAAGAATCACTATTTGATTCGTTCGCTTCACCATTGGATTTCTCGTAATCATCACTCGGTGAAGCTGAATTAAGCTGATACTTAAACCCTTTATTAGAAGCTTGAGAGCTTCCTAAGACGTGGTCTGAGAAAAGCATCCCTGTAAATATGGGGATGATAAATAAGGAATAAACGAGAATCGAGCGTACTTTCGAACGTGAGTAATCATGATCATGCCCACAGTCACAGTCGTGGTCATCCTCGGAATCACTCTTAAAGAATTGAATCATTCCCAGAATAGCAATAACACCTAATGCAAAATACATATAAGGCATCATACGGGGGGCAATAAACTTTTGAATATCTCCAGAAATAAGGAGTTTAATAATAAAAAGTCCAAAGCCCAGTAAAATCACGCTGCGTAAAAAATAATGAGTGTTTCTATTCAAAACAACCCCTCCTACAAGTAAAGTAGATCAAATAGTAATGTGATGATATAAGCGGTAATGGTTACGATCACAACAAATGCAAAAACAAATCTTTTTCTAAAATAAGCAGCCATTAAAATCGTATTTTTTAAATCTGTCATTGGACCATAAACGAGAAAACCTAAAAGCGAGCTGCGTGAGAATAAGCCATTAAATGATGAGGCGACGAAAGCATCGGCTTCTGAGCAAAGTGAAAGGAAATAGGCCAGTCCCATCATTACGGCTGGACCTGTAAAAAAACCGCTTCCGACCCCAATTAATAGATCTCTGTCCATAAATGTTTGAATGATACTAGCGAGCAATGCACCGATAATTAAAAACTTACCCATATCAAAAAATTCATCGCTCGCATGATAAAATGTTTCCGCAATTTTGTTTCGATGCTTATGATGGTCATGGTTAAGACTTCCCTTAGCTTCTTTGAGCTGCCAGCTGTTACCGAATCGCGCATAAACAACACCGCCAATAATGACAGCAACTACAAACGCCAATCCCATTCTTGCCCAAGCGACAGTTAAATCGGTTTGAAATGCATAAAACGTAGACAAAAATACGATAGGGTTTAACACAGGAGCAGATACAAGGATCACAATTCCTACGTGGAGGGGCATTCCTTTCTGGATAAGTCTTCTCACAATAGGGACAATAGCACATTCGCAAACTGGAAAAATAGCTCCGATGGTGACTGCTGGAAAAAGAGCGAGTATTGGATTGGAAGGAATAAAACGCTCGAGTGTTTCTTCTTTAACGAAAGACTGAATCAAGGCAGAAGCAAATACCCCCAATAATACAAAGGGAATAGCTTCCAGTACTATGCTGAGAAAAATCGTATTAACATCTAGTAAAGCAGGCATAAATGAAGTAATCAGCGTCGTTGGAAATAAATCTCCGTAAATAAAAAATAGAAAAAACAGGAAAAGAAGTATGTATCCCCATTTTTGATTTGCAGCTTTTTCTTGATACAAGGCTTGTCCTCCTTTAATATAAAGATGATGCAACTTTAATCGTAATTATTACTATTTGTGAGACGGATACTATTTTTGCGTGATTTAGTAGATTTGTCAATAGGATAATGACAGGATGTTTTACTTCACTATATGTACGTATTATAATTTAATTCGTAATGATTATTATTATGAGAGGGATTTTATATGAAACGAGATAAAATCATAGAAATGGAGCAAGTCTCTTTTAAATATGAAAAAGAATGGGTAGTCGAGAGAGTCGACTTAACGATTGAACAAGGCCAATTTTTAGGACTTGTAGGACCAAACGGTTCAGGAAAATCAACGTTAATTAAGCTTATGCTAGGGATCAATAAACCTGACCGAGGGGCGGTTAAGTTGTTTGGTCAGTCGATTAAAAATTTTAACCAATGGCAGGAAATTGGTTTTGTTTCTCAAAAAGCCAACAGTTTTAATTCCGGATTTCCCGCTACTGTATTAGAAGTAGTAAAGACGGGGCTTGTATCAAGAATTGGAACCTTTAAATTTTTTAATCGTAAGCATAAGGAGAAAGCGATAGAAGCGCTGAAAACAGTTGAAATGGAAGAGTATGCGAATAGCAACATTGGGGAGTTATCCGGTGGCCAGCAGCAGCGCGTATTCATTGCGCGAGCATTAGTGAGTGATCCATCACTGCTTATTTTAGATGAACCGACTGTTGGAGTAGATGCTAAACACGTGACGGCCTTTTACGATTTATTAAGAAAGTTAAATCAAGAAAAAGGAATCTCCCTGCTTATGGTTACGCATGACATCGGGACGATTACGGAACATGCAACTCACGTAGTATGTATGAATAAAACGGTTCATTTCCACGGAGCTTCTGAGGAATATAAAGAGTTTGATAACGAAGACTTAAATCGGTTATATGGTCATTCCGTTCAGCAGCTGACACACAATCATGAGCATGAGGTGAGCCAGTAATGATCGATAGTTTTTTTCAGTACGAATTTCTACAAAACGCTGCGATTACAGGGATCTTAATCGGAATTGTAGCACCATTATTAGGCGTGTTTATTGTCGTAAGACGACTGTCATTGATTGCCGATGCCCTTTCACACATCACCCTGACAGGAATTGCCGCCAGCTTATTAATAGAAAAAAGAGTAACCGGCATTAACGAATTGAACCCCGTTTATATGGGGATGGTCTTTTCGGTTGGAGGAGCTATTTTAATTGAAAAGCTGCGTAAACTTTATAAACACTATGAAGAGTTAGCCATCCCAATCATATTATCTGGTGGTATTGGGGTAGGCGTTATTCTTATTTCATTGGCCGATGGGTTTAATACAGATTTATTTAGCTATTTATTTGGCAGCGTCACAGCGGTGAGCAGCTCAAATATGTGGACCGTCTTCTTTATAACAGTTGCTGTTATTACAATTGTCATTCTTTTTTATAAGGAATTATTTGTTTTATCGTTTGATGAAGAACATGCATCAATTGCAGGAGTAAATGGACGCTGGATTCATTTGTTATTTATTGTTATGGTAGCACTAGTTATCGCCTCCTCTATGCAGGTGGTCGGCATTCTTCTTGTATCAGCGCTTATGACCTTGCCTGTAGCAGCTGCTTTACGAATCGCAGCCAGCTTTAAACAAACCATTGGATTATCCATTGCTTTTGGTGAGTTTTCGGTTATTTTTGGATTAATATCTTCATACCACTTAAGTGTTCCTCCAGGTGGAACGATCGTTGTAATTGCGATTATGGTGTTAATTATGGCCATTCTCTATAAGAAGGTAAGAAACCATCTTTATGTAAAGGGTGACACAGTATGAACCTTGAAACTGCTATTCAAAAACTAAAAGAAAAAGGATATAAAAAGACGCGGCAAAGGGAACGAATCCTTGAAATCTTTGTAAATCAAGACCAATATATTGCTGCAAAGACTATAATAAAAGAGATTCAAGAAGACTTTCCTGGCGTGAGCTACGATACCATTTATCGTAATTTGTATTTACTGACCGATGAGGAGATTTTAGAGTCTACGGAGCTTAGCGGGGAGAAGCACTTCCGTTTGGGCTGCGATACACATGGGCACCATCACCATTTTATTTGCACGGATTGTGGAAAGACGAAGCCGATTGATTTTTGCCCGATGGAAAGCATCAATGAGAATTTACAAGGTTACGATATAGAAAATCATAAATTTGAGATTTACGGAAAGTGTCCGGTTTGTCATTAAAAGAGGAAAAAGGTCTAGAGTCCCCAATTAGACCTTTTTTCTTTGTTTCTTTTAAAAAGTAATGATTACTGTTTACAAACGGTAACCATTACGATATACTTTTTTATCGAAGAGCAAGGAGGAGAAACAATGAAGAAAACAATTGGCTTACTATTATCCATTTTTATACTTATCTTGGGCGCCTGTGGAGAACAGACAGAAGATGCAGAAACAGGCGATGAAGGAGAGCAACTTAAAATAAATACAACGGTTTACCCTCTTCAATACTTTACTGAACGTATTGCTGGAGATGCAGCTGAAGTAGAAACGATTTTACCACCAGGGTCAGATGCCCATTCCTATGAGCCATCAACGAAAGAAATGGTGGAGATGGCTGAAGCTGATGCGTTTATTTATAACGGAGCAGGTTTAGAAACGTATGCAGAAAAAATTTCTGAATCGATCAAATCAGAGGATGTAGAAATTGTTGAAGCTTCCAGCGGCATCGATCTTTCATCTGGCTCTCATGATCATGGAAATGAAGAGGAAGAGCATGCTGATGAAGGCGAGCATGAGCATGAAGAGGAAGAGCATGCTGATGAAGACGAGCGTGAGCATGAAGAGGAAGAACATGCCGGTGAAGAAGGAGCTGAAGGAGAAGACGGTCATAACCACGGAGAAGAAAATCCACACGTTTGGCTTGATCCAATACGCTCCATTCAAATGGCTGAAAACATAAAAGAAAAGTTAATTGAACTTCAGCCAGATTCAGAAGAACAATTTGAAGAAAACTTTAACGCACTTAAAGCTGATCTTGAATCTTTAGATGAAGACTTTCATGAGCAAGTAGAAGGGAAAGAGAAGAACGAGATTATTGTGTCTCACGCTGCCTATGGTTATTGGGAAGAAGCTTATGGTATTGAGCAAATTGCAGTCTCTGGCTTAAGCCCATCAAACGAGCCTTCCCAAAAGGAACTGGAAAAAATTATTGAAGTAGCGGAAGAACATGAATTGAATCACGTGTTGTTTGAGCAGAACATCACACCTAAGGTTTCTGAAGTCGTTCAAAAAGAAATTGGTGCTGATCCACTGCGTATTCATAACCTTTCTGTATTAACTGAAGAAGATATTGAAAATGAAGAAGATTATTTTAGTTTAATGAAACAAAACTTAGAAGTGTTAAATGAAGCCTTAACAGAATAAAAGAAAGCTGTGTAGTCAGCTTGTGGAGAACCCCCTGGTTTTCCGCAAGCTTTTTTCTTGCCGCCAGGAGCGAAGGACCCTTCCCTTTCCGCGGACGAGCGCCCGAGCTTCCTCGCAAAACCCACGCTCGGTGATCTCGTCTCACTCGTTCTTCCAAGGAGTGGAAGGGTCCTAGCTCCTTGGAAATCCCTTAAGTCAAAACAACACTCTCCTCCGTCTTGCTCATCATCCTAGCTAGGTGGAGGGCCATTTTTTTATGTTTTATAGGCAGCCATCATCAACGTCTATTCGTAAAAAGAGATAAAAGTGCATACTAGAGAAAGTGACGGACAACCCGCGTTTTTACTTGTTCCTTTCCCAAGACACTAATGGAGGAACCTAGGAACATGATATCTCTTGCAGTCTGTGCAGACGTTTATAGATTGCACAGCTTTTTCTTTTATTTATGATGGGGACTTCGTTTTACGATCGTAGCTATAAGCACGATGATCAAAAGGATTACAATGGTATAGAAAAGAGACACACCAGGAAAAAGATCTATAAATATTCCTGTTAAAAACGGACCTCCAATGCTGCCTAAACTAAAGGACATGCCGCACAAAATATTACCAGCTGGTAAAAGCTCTTTAGGTAAAAGGTCGGTCATAAAAGAAATTCCTAAAGAGAAAAGCGAGCCTACAAATAAACCGCCAATGGCAAAGGTTGCAAACAGTCCTATGATAGATCCTTCTAAAAATGCAGCCATAGTAAAGGCGATGATGCCGCCCAGCACCACACTTATAATGATTTTTTTCCGGCCAAAATGATCGCTAAGTGCCCCAAGTGGTATTTGTGATAACAAACTTGCGGCGGCGAATGCAGGAATGATAAAGGAAAGCATCGTAACGTCGTGACCTATCCTCATTCCATATACAGGGAAAATTCCGTGCAGCGTAGCTTCTAAAAACCCGTACGTCATAGGAGGCAAGAAGGCGACCCAGCCCATTCTGATGGCGGATCCAAACCGTTTAAATGAGCTAGTGCCATGAGCTGTGGTGTACTCGCCGGGGGGCATTTCATTCCTTACCCACCACATCGTTCCCCATACCATAAAACTCAGGAGGGCGGATAGAACAAACGGTAAATACATACTAATAGAAAGAAGGTTGGTCATAAGGGGGCCTAACGTAAAGCCAACGCTGAAAAACAAGCCGTAGTAGGCAATACTCTTTCCTCTTGATTTCTCTTCAGCTGTAGCCGTGATCCACGTTTGCGTTCCAAAGTGCAGAATTTGATCTCCTATTCCAACCATCATTCGAAGAGCAAACCAGAACCAAAGCGATTGCCATATCGGGAAAAAGGCTAGGGAGACGAAAACCAGTGCCCCGCCAAACATAATGACAGGCTTATATCCAAATCTTTGCAATGGTTTCTCCATAAAAGGAGAAGAAATTAAAATACCTATATATAATGCTGTCGCGTGGATACCGTTAATAGAGGAGGAAACTCCATTTTGCTCAAGAATAACGGCGAGTAAAGGAAGTAACATTCCTTGTGAAAAACCAGAAATCGTAACAAGACCGATCAGTATCCAAAATCGTGTCTTTTTTGATACCATATGTAAGACCTCCCCCGAACCATTGTATAAATAACATCTTTTTAATCCTAAACGATAGGACGAACTTCAAGCAACAGATTCAGCTAGGAATAGGTTAAATAGGAGGAGAAAACGGTTACTATACACATAAGGGGACGAACTATAAGATTAAAGGAGGGGTTAGGGTATGGATTTTTATATTAAAGAAGGTGGAGTACGTACATCCTTTGATTATGGTCAGTTGGAAATTTCAGGAGACGAAGCATTTGGATTTCGCCCGTTCCAGCTTATGGTAGCTTCTGTGGCAGGATGCAGCATTGGGGTGTATCGAAAAATTCTTGATAAGCAGCGAATCAATTATGAAGACATTAAAGTGACAGCAGATGTGACCCGAAATGCAGACGAAGCCAATCGTATTGAGCGTATTCATCTTCATTTTGTTGTTAAAGGTTACCGCCTCAATCAGGATAAGCTACTAAAAAACTTAGAAGTGTCTAGTAAGAATTGTTCGATGGTGCAGTCTGTAAAAGGCAGCATCGAGATTGAAGAAACGCTTGAGTGTATCGAATTGAGCAAGTAAAATAGAAAGGGCCTATCCAATCTTTTGGATGGTGCTCTTTTTTTGTTTAAATTTGAAACCATTTACATAATAGGGGGGGTGGCTGACATGAGAGCTTTTGTAATCAAAGGATTTTTCTACTTATTAGGGTTAATCATTATTTCTTTAGGTATTTCATTGACCATTAATGCAGAGTTAGGAGCAGGGGCATGGGATGCTATGAACGTTGGGTTAACGGAGACCTTCGGATTAACCGTAGGAAATTGGGTTATTATTATTGGGGCTATTCTTATTGTAACCAATGCATTAATCGCAGCAGAACGGCCTGATTTATTAGCGGTCATTACCATTATTATCGTTGGAAAAATGATTGACTTCTGGTTAATTACCGCCTTTACGGATATGGAGATCACTGGATGGTTTTATCAAGTCATCACATTAATTGCCGGAATCTTTATAATTGCGGCAGGGGTGGCTTTGTATCTACAACCAAAATTTTCACTTAATCCCATTGATAATTTCATGGTGGCTTTACAAAAAAGATTTGGCTTAAGTCTGACGGTATCGAAGACAATAACCGAGGCATTTGCCTTGGTTTTAGCTCTAATCCTGGGTGGCCCTATAGGGTTGGGTACAATCATTATTCTCGTTTGTATCGGCCCCTTTATCCAATTCTTGGATCCTAAAGCAGAAAAAGTTATGAACCGTTTACTCTCTTCATAAGAATAGGGTTTGACCATTTTTCACAAGATAAAGAAAAAGAAAGGTGGTCAACACCATGAGATTAAAATGTGTAGGACTTATTGTACTTATTAGTATTTTCTCATTTGTTCAGCCGTTAAGCGGCTTTGCTGAACAAAAAGAAAATAAAGAACAATCTGAAATTCCTAGCCATGTTCTCAATATAGCTAAAGATAACACGTACCCAAATTCTACTGAGGATCAAGAGGTTTTGGAGGCTGAAAAGCTTACGGATGAATTAATTAATAACTCGGACGTACGAATTTCAAACCCAGAGCTGATTGAAATGTTGAACGAAACAACAATTCGCCCTTCGCCTTTTGCAGTAGGCTATCGAGGGGAGATCTTTTTAGGAAGATGGCCGTTGTCTTACGAGTCGAAAGAGAGAAATACAAATTGGGAATATCAGGAAATAAATGTGAATGAATTAAATAATCAGGGTGGACAAAAGAACGAAGAGATGAGTTACGAACAAAAAGAAGAAAAACACATAAAGGGCGGCCTTACGACGAAAGCCACCCACAGTGATCAAATGATGAAGCTTATTCTTCTGGAAGCTCAAAATAACACGAAGCTTCCTTTATCCTTTCAAAGTGTGATTGGAAGAGGAACAAAGCAAAATAATAAATACGCCGTACCCGTAAATAAAGTAGGTAAGCTGCACGCTTATGCCCCTGCACTCAATGAAAAAGGGGAAGTAGCCTTTGGAGATGTGTACATCCAATTAAAAGGTTCTAAAATGAGCATCGATGTTAAAAATGTTACTAGACAAGGAATTGGAGCATGGATTCCTATACAAGACCATGTAAGCTTTTCCTTTGAACTACAATAAATCTTTATCTTGATTAGCATTCACTTGTACGCGCTGCTCTGCCATAGCAATTTGGTGATCATACATTGCTTCGGCTAGGATGTAGCGCGTTTCTTTTGATGCTGTCCAATAAACGAGGTCTTGAACTAACCCTGTCACTGTATATTGATATCCGCGGTGCTCATGATTTAATGAGGACATCCCGTACACTTGAAAAGGTTCGACGACATCCCCTTTAAGATCTTTAAGTAAATACTCATGGAGTTCTTCGTTTAGCCTTACACAGGCTTCTTCTAAAACTGAAACCACCTTTCTAGGATCTTCGTTAAAGGTTGTCGTAACATGTTCGATAACCCGCATATGTTCGAAATTGTAGTTTTCAATTGTAGTAATTTGCCCGTTACTAATCGTTAATAATTTTCCGCTCCACTCTCTAATCTTTAAAAATCGTAACCCAATATCTTCTACTGTTCCATGAAATTTATCATTCAGTGTAATAAAGTCACCTTTATGAAGCTGCTTCTCATAGAGAAGGAACAGCCCGGAAAAAAAGTCCTTAATAAGACTTTGTGCACCAAAACCAATAATAAGACCAAGCACACCAGCACCAGCTAAAATACGTCCAATCTCAATCCATTCGGAAAGCACAATAAAAATGAAACTGAGCACGGCTGCATAATTAATTAAAGAATACATCATTGCTTCTAGAGTATTGACTTTTCTAGCTTCGATGAAGGAAGCTTTGGAAAAGAAAGTTCGAAGCAGTTTTCTCAGTAAGAAAACCATTATAAAGATGGTAACCGCGGTTACCAGAATTTTTATTACGGGTGAGCTGGTAAGTATTTGTGCATATTTGTTATCTAAAAAGTCCAAAACTGAACCCTCCTATCTAACTTGTGTCGTATTATAGCAGTTCTTTTCGAAAAGGTGTAGGATATGAGCAAAAAGGGATAGACATGGGTATCCCTATATACTATGATAGGCAAGGTGGAAACAAACGATACCTTTATAAAGGAGTGTCTCATACGTGTCACAGCAGGAAAAAATTAGTGATCTAAAAGTTAAGCTATCCGCGTTTATGGAACGCTTAGATGAAATAGAGCCGGAAGATACATCTGTAGAAGATGTAGATGAACTGATCCAAATGCTTGAAGAATTAGAGCGTAAATTATAGAGAGAAAATAATGGTAAACTCTCATTGGAAAATGAGGGTTGATTTTTTGTGATTACTACTTTATCATGGTAAATCGCTAATGTGATAAAAAGAGTTTTTGAGAGGAGATTATAGTTATGGCACTTGCTGTCATTGTGTCAGTGTTAGTACTGACGATATTAAGTTTATTAAGAGTCAATGTCATTATTGCCATCTTAGCTGCTGGACTTACAGCAGGAGTGATGAATGGTCAATCCATTATGGATTCCCTCGACTTATTAGTAAGTGGGATGGGAGACCAGGCTAGTGTGGCTTTGAGTTATATTTTACTTGGAGCGTTTGCTGTAGCCATCACGCATTCAGGCATTACAAGTATTCTTGTAGGTTATTTATTACGTGTACTTAAGGATATGAGAACATTTACAGTACTTGTCATTGCATCGATCGCGAGTCTTTCCCAAAACGCTATTCCTGTGCATATTGCTTTTATTCCTATATTAATACCACCATTATTGCAATTGTTTGATCGTATGAAACTAGATCGCCGTGCTGTTGCTTCGGCTTTGACATTTGGTTTAAAAGCTCCGTATGTGATGCTGCCAATTGGCTTTGGTCTAATTTTTCACCAAACGATTCAGGAATCAATGGACACGAATGGGGTAACGTTAACCATTCGGGAAATTGCTCAATCTTTACTCCTGCCTGGGTCAGGTATGATTGTGGGGTTGCTCGTCGCCGTTTTTGTAACATATCGTAAGCCGCGTGAATTGAAGGAAAGTGAAGCAGGACATGATATTCGATTTGGCGAGTCATTAGAGAAGTTAAAGAGTGCTAAATTTAATAGTAAGCACGGCTTTACACTGGTAGCAATTGTAGTTACTCTCTTTATTCAAGCTTATTATGAGAATTTAGTATTAGCAGCTTTAGCTGGGCTAGTTCTTATGTTTGTTTTCAAAATCGTACCTTTTCGTTTAGGGGATCGGGTCGTAACAGATGGTATTGCAATGATGGGAACCATTGCTTTCGTCATGCTTATTGCCGGCGGATACGCGAACGTTTTGACAGAAACGGAATCGGTCACAGCTTTAGTGGATGCAAGTTCAGAATATATTGGTTCCAGCCAAGCGTTTATCGCTTTTGTCTTACTTTTAGTAGGCTTAGTCGTAACAATCGGGATTGGGTCTTCATTTGCAACCGTTCCTATCTTGGCCGCATTATTTGTACCTATTTGTATTGGAGCAGGTTTTTCACCGATGGCGACAGCCGCATTAATTGGAACAGCTGGAGCGCTAGGTGATGCTGGTTCACCTGCTTCTGACAGTACGTTAGGTCCGACCTCTGGTTTGAATGCTGATGGAAGACACCACCACATTTGGGACACATGTGTGCCGACATTCCTGCACTTTAATATTCCATTATTTATTTTTGGCTGGCTCGCTGCATTAATGCTATAACTTTTCTGACGTACGGTAATATTCCGTGCGTCTTTTTTAATAGTATGTTTTTTTCAACGCATACTAAGAAAAAAGCAGGTGATTAGCGCATGTCTAAATATATTTTGATGGTCGTTCTGTTTTTATTTTGCTCACCCATTTTCGCCAGTGCAGAAGGATGGGGATTTGAAAAAGATAAAAATGGAAATACACCTGATGTGGGGCGTTACGGCCCAATGATCGATGAACACGATGGTTTCTTTGTTGATCAATCAGGGGAAAAAATAGTTTATTTTACTTTTGATAATGGATACGAACAAGGATATACAGATGAAGTATTAAATGTTCTAAAGGAACAACAAGTTCCTGCGACGTTTTTTGTCACCGGTCATTATATTAACAGTGCTCCTGATTTAGTGAAACGGATGGTGAAAGAAGGGCATATTATAGGTAACCATTCGTGGTCACATCCTGATTTCACTACGATTTCCAAAAGTGAAATGAAGCACGAATTGGATCAAGTCCAATCAGCTGTAGAAAATCTAACCGATCAAAACACAATGACCTTTCTTCGACCGCCACGAGGTACCTTTAATACGAATACCTTAGAGTGGGCTCGAGAATTAGGGTATATTCATGCCTTTTGGTCGATCGCATTTGTGGATTGGGAAACCAACCGTCAGAAGGGGTGGGAATACGCGTTTAATAACGTCATGGAACAGATTCACCCTGGCGCCGTCATTCTACTTCACACGGTATCTGAAGATAATGCCGAAGCATTGGACAACCTCATTAACGAATTGAGAATGCGTGGGTATCAATTTGGCAGTCTTAACGATTTGTTAGTGAAAAAATTACTTCCTTTTCCAATCGTAAGTTTATAAGTTTGATACAATAAAGACCTGGCTATGTCAAAATAGTCAGGTTTTTTTATAAAGATTAGAGGTGAATGTGATGTGGAAAGAAAAAATAGAATCAGTGACAACCTATGATTTTGACTATACGCTGCAACGGTGGGCTTTTGATCCCCTTACGAAGTTAGATTTAGAAGAAAGATGGGTAGCTATCCCGGTCAAACTTCATAATGAAAACCATGTTGTTTATGTAAAAGGAATCGGTGCGACTTCGGATCCGAAGTTTGAAATAAGCAGTAATAGTGAATTAGTAAAAGAAGAGTTATTTCAGCATATTAATTGGCTGTTTCAATGGGAAAGAGATCTGAACAAAGTTCACGAGCATTTCCAAGCAACGAACTTAGAGAATTTGTTTAACGAATATTCTGGGACCCCTATCGTGAAAGACTTCCATCTTTATGACTGCTTAATTAAAGTGATTATCCATCAGCAGCTTAATATGAAATTTGCATATAGGTTAAGCACAAGATTTGTTGAGAACTTTGGATATAAAAAAAATGGGGTATGGTTTTATCCTTCTCCAGAGACGGTTGCTCAATTGGAATACAGTCAGCTAAGAGAACTTCAGTTTAGTCAAAGAAAAGCAGAATACGTCATTGATACTTCTCGATTAATTGCTGCTGGGGAACTTGACTTAGAGGGGTTAGCTGAACAGTCTAATGATGTGGTAGTAAAAGAAATGACAAAAATCCGTGGAATTGGCCCGTGGACAGCAGAGAATTGGCTTATGTTTGGTGTTGGACGAGAAAATTTATTTCCTAAAGCAGACATTGGAATACAAAACGCATTGAAGAAATACTTTGATATGGATCGCAAGCCTGAATTCCAAGAAATGGTGAATTTGAGTAAAAACTGGGACCCCTTTAAGAGCTACGCTTCCTTAACTCTATGGAGGAGTATTGAAGGTTAAGTTTATTAACTCATTTAAGCTATTTCGGTTTTTCTACATTTTTTTCACGAAAGAATATATAATTTCATATTCAAAAACTCCAATATATAAGTTATAATGAAATCCATATTGGAAAATATTGAATAGTAAAGAAATGAGGTCATAATTTTGGTGATAAAAGAAAGGTATTTCGATCATCTTTATAGCGGAGAATTGCTTGCCGTCCTGGAGGTTAGTAGTACTCCAGCATGTCTTCTAGATGTTCATCACCAGACCGTTACACTTAATCGTACATTATCCACGGAACTTATGATAAGTGAAACCAAACTTCATCTATCGAACTGGCTCTCCCTGTTTCAAATCCATGACCGTGGTGAAATCTATCGTGTGATTCATCAGTCTTCAGAATGGAATGAGACGGAGATAGGTGTGTCTATTCAAATTGCAGACCAACTTAAGGCATTTTCATGTAAAATGCTCCACCTTTCCAACGGGAATATTGCTGTGATTTTTTCCCCACCCACAAATAAAACTAACAAATCTTCCCAAAAATCCATTCAAGATCCAAAAAGAAACCCATTACCTTCATGTACTGTATTAAATTTAACAGAGGCCTTCACGACACAAGCAAGTTCAACGAGAACTTCGCAAGTAAAAGATCGATTAGTTCAAGCTGCTGATTATTTCCCATACGGATTAGCGATGTTAAACAGCAACTGGGAAGTGATCTATGCAAACCCTAAGATGGAACAAATGGCAGGTTTAAAATTATCCGAATACTATCGAAAAAAATTATGGGATTTGTTTTCTGTAAATGATTACAATAGTTTTTTCCAACATTACTTGCGGGCTATGGAAACTCAAGAGCCTGTAGAATTTCAAGGTGAAGCGTGTAAAACAGGTATCATTATGGAGGTTACGGCCGTCCCTAGTGAACAAGGAATTACGATTATTGCAAAAGACGTCAGCCGCTATAACCTTCAGCTTGAATCAATGAAAAAGACAGAGGAACGTTTCAATTTACTCTCCAGCAATATTAAAGAAGCATGTTGGATCTGCTCCCCTGATTTAGGTGAACTTCATTATCTTAGTGACGCTTTCACTCATATTTACGGAGTAGACAAACATGTCATTATTAATGACCCTCCACGTTTATTTAACTTAATAGATGAGGAGTATCTAGATATCGTTAAAGAAGCTGGTATCATTATGACTCAAAAAGAGCATCAGGTAGAATACACGATTACAACTCCGGCCGGTGAAAAAAAGTGGATTCGAATGAGAGGGTTCCCTGCAGAAGATGAAGGACGTAAGTACGTTGTTGGAATCGATGAAGAAATAACTCAAATAAAAGAAATGTCTCTATTAGAAGAAAAGTCACGGCAGCTTTCAATTATTACTCAAATGGCAGCCGGAGTAGCTCATGAAATCAAGAATCCTCTAACAGCCATTAAAGGATTTTTACAGATCGGAGCGGCGAATCCTGACTTACGAGATAGTTACCACGATATTATTTTGGATGAAGTGAATCGGATTGAGTCGATTGTGCAAGACTTTATGATGCTTTCCAAACCGAAATCTTCGGTTCAGCTGGAGTATGTAAACTTAGAAGCCATTATTTCTTATGTCAGTCGATTACTAGACCCTGATTCAAGCAGTAAAGAAGTGATGATCTATCATTCTTGCGACTCAAACTTGAAAGGGTTCTACAGTGAGCCTAAACGATTGAAGCAAATTCTGATTAATTTAGTTGCGAACGCTATGGAATCTTTAGGTAAAGATGGAGAGGTTCAAATTGAAACGGTCGTTCAAGACGATGAACTCATTATATCAGTCATTGATAATGGCCATGGCTTATCAGAACAAGAGCTTTCAAAATTAGGAGAACCTTTTTATACCACGAAAGAGAAAGGTACAGGCTTGGGTATAATGGTTACTAAAAAGATGATAGACGATCTAGATGGTCAAATCAGATATCAAAGCAGTAAGGGAGAAGGAACATGCGTGACGGTACGATTACCTTACAAAACGTAAAGAACAGCTGGAATCAGCTGTTCTTTTTTTATGTTATTAAATGTCGTATTGCCCGGGAAATTATAAGAAAAACTCGATATTTATGCACGTTTTCACCTTAATAATTTTCACAATAATTTATTATTAATCGCTTACATGAAAGTATTTATAAATTTTTCTTCATAACGGTTTACAAGTTCTAAAAAGCCTTCTATAATCCCGTATGTACTATTCGTTGAATCAATGTATAAACGTAATTTAGATATAAAAGGAGGCTTACTGATGACAAAAAAACTACTTTCCTTTCTACTCATGAACCTGGGAGCATTCGCCGTAGCCGTAAACGTTCACTTCTTCCTATCTCCTAATGATTTAGCAACAGGTGGAGTAAGTGGTCTTTCTATTGTTCTTAATCAGCTATTTCCTGATTTAACGCTGGGAACAATTATGATTTTACTCAATATAGTCTTATTTATTGTTGGTTTTATCTTTTTAGGGTTTCAATTTGGAACAAAAACAATCTATGCCAGCTTCGCCTTATCATTTATGGTTTGGGGATTAGAAACGTTTTTTCCTATGGAGCAAGCCTTAAGCGATGATTTACTCATTCAATTAATTATAGGGCAAATTATTGCAGCTTCTGGCATGGCTTTAGTTTTTCATCAGGGAGCCTCCACTGGCGGAACCGATATTATTGCAATGATTTTAAATAAATACTTTTCCGTAGAAGTAGGAAAAGGCGTACTATTTTCCGATATTGCTATTGCGACTTCTTCTATTTTTATCTTTGGGCCAGCAGTTGGTATGTATGCGTTCTTTGGAGTAATACTAAATGGTCTAGTGATTGACTATGCACTTCAGCAATTCGATAATAATAAAGAAGTCGTTATTATTAGTCGTGAAAGTGAACAAGTGCGTGAATTTATCGTTAAAAATTTAGGCAGAGGGGCTACGATTCATTTTGCTAAAGGGGCTTTTAATCAAGAAGATAAAGAAGTAATTACAACCATCCTGAACCGTAGGGATTACTCTAAACTTAAGAAATATATGCTTGCAGTTGATGAAAAAGCGTTCATTACTGTTCACTCTATGAATGAGATTTTAGGTCAAAATTTCAAACGTTTAGCCTAATGTTTCGTGTTGGTGAAAAACTTTAGATGGATATGACGGTTTCTTGTCTGGAAAAAAGAAACCTACTACCCTTCAATTTCCATAAGGGTACAGGTTAAGTGGTAATTTTCTATATTATTGTAAAAGGGTTGTAGGGAACGAAGAGGTTCCCTACAACCCTTTTTCGATAAATAGCCACTAGTGAAAATGAAGGATAATGCCGTGTCCTAATGGTTCAGATCCTTTCAGGGCATCTATTATACGATGGTTCCGTTCGCCTCATGATATAAAAAGGAAAGGAAAAAGTGACGACTCCTGCGGGACGAGCAGACAGGAGAAGCCCCGGAGGTCGCAGACCGAGGAGATTTTCCGTCTTGCCCCGCGGAAAGCGGCGCTTTTTTCTGGCCTTTTCTCCAGACCCTAGGAACCACGGAATACTATGTTTTTCGACAGCCTGAAACCATTAGAACCACTGTTCTAATCGTTTTTTATGGTGTGATGTTAATTTTAATAATTTTGAAAATTTGATATAATAGATTCGGTTCTACGTAATTCGATAGGAGGAGGAACGTACATGAAACGAGAAGAGTTAATAGCACCTCAGCAGTATAATCTAGTGGAGGAAATTGAGAAATATACAACAGATCCTACTAGAAAAGCATTACAATGGCTGAATAGTGAAGGGCAAAAAGACGAAATTACATACGTCGAGTTAATGAAGAACGCCAATAAAATTGGACGCACTTTTTTAAACCATGGGTTAGAAAAAGGGGATAAAGTCCTCGTTATGATTCCAAGGCTCATTTCTGCTTATGAAGTATATATCGGTGCTTTAAAAGCTGGCCTAGTTGTTATTCCAAGTTCTGAAATGCTGCGGCCAAAGGATTTATCTTATCGTTTATCCCACGGGGAAGCAAAAGCGGTTATAAGTTATGAAGCTTTTACTGAGCAATTTGAGGGCGTAGATGAAATGAAAAATGTAACCGCTTTCTCAATTGGCGGTGATAAAGAAGGTTGGTTAAGCTTAGATTCCCTAATGCAGGACGAGTCAGAAGACTTTCAAATGGCAGAAACGAATCGAGATGAAATGGCTTTCCTTTCTTATACCTCAGGTACAACCGGAAATCCTAAAGGCGTAGTCCACACACACGGCTGGGGGTTTGCTCATTTAAAGACAGCTGCTGATCAATGGCTGGCTATTAAAGATGGAGATACCGTATGGGCTACAGCAGGACCTGGGTGGCAAAAATGGGTATGGAGCCCATTCCTATCTGTATTAGGTACGGGTGCAACGGGGTTGATCTATCAAGGGAAGTTCGATCCTAAAACCTACCTTAGTTTAATGGACGAGTATAAAGTTAACGTATTGTGTTGTACACCAACAGAATATCGTCTTATGGCAAAAGTGGATCAATTAGAGGATTACAGCTTAAGTGAATTGCATAGTGCTGTCTCCGCTGGAGAACCCTTAAATCGTGAAGTTATATCTACATTTAAGAAGCATTTTAATGTAACGGTTCGTGATGGATATGGGCAAACGGAGAACACGTTATTAGTCGGTATTATGAAAGACATGGAAGTAAGACCTGGATCAATGGGGAGACCTACACCAGGCAATAAGGTAGAAATTATAAATGAATGGGGGGACCCCGTCGAACCTGGAGAAGTGGGGGACATAGCGGTACATTTGGAAACACCGGCTTTATTCAGAGAGTACTACAAAGATCCTGAACGTACAAAAATGGCGCAACGAGGAAATTATTATATTACAGGGGACCAAGCTACGAAAGATGAAGAGGGTTATTTTTGGTTCGAGGGTCGAAGCGATGATATTATCATAAGTTCAGGTTATACGATTGGACCTTTTGAAGTTGAGGATGCATTAGTGAAGCATACGGCTGTACAAGAATGTGCTGTTGTAGCCAGTCCTGATGAAGTTAGAGGGAATGTAGTTAAAGCTTTTATCGTCCTTCAAGAAGGCTGTCAAGGAGACGAGGGACTAGTTAAAAACCTTCAGGACCACGTGAAACATTTGACGGCGCCTTATAAATACCCAAGAAAGGTGGAGTTTGTAGCAAGCCTGCCTAAGACCACCTCAGGTAAAATAAGAAGAGTGGAGCTAAGAAAACAGGAACAAAGTTCAATTTAAAGGACCCATTCTATGCTTAGAGAAGCTAAATTAAAAGACTATGCTCAGTTAGCTGAATTAATGGGAACACTTGGCTATCCTGCTGATTGTCAATCGATGAGAAAGCGGCTTACTAACATTTTAGCTAATCCTCACTATCAAACTTATGTATTTGAAGAAGAGGGGAAGCTGCTGGGAATGATCGGAATGATGCACAGTCTGGCTTATCATACCGATGACACTCATGTTCGAGTGATTGCATTTGTTGTTGAAGATGCGGCTCAGGGAAAAGGAATTGGACGCTTATTAATGAACCAAACGGAAGAGTAGGCAAAGCAGAAAGCAGCGACCCGAATTACTCTCAATAGTGGGAACCGTACAGAAAGAAATAAAGCGCACTCTGTTTACGAACATTTGGGTTTTGAAGCAAAAGCCACGGGTTATTACAAAAATATTGAATATCAAAACTCCTAAGCTTAAAGACTTAGGAGTTTTTTATATGCAAAAATCGTAAAAATTGGGAATTTAGTGAAACTATTTCCAACGCCTTATCGTATATATTAAGAGAGATTACATAGAGGTGAAGTTATGAAGAAAAGTATTGTTATTCTGCTATCGCTGGGTGTACTAATTGCATTTGGGGTCTACTATATAAGCGAGCATTACTTTTTTAATCCTGTTACTTTTGACAAAGATCAAGTTACTCCTCATAGCTGGACGGATTACGAACGTCCTTTAGAAATCACAATATACTCTTTTGAGGAAGAGAGGGAAAGTGAAACCATTGACGAAGAGGAAGACATCCGTGAGTTTATCTTAGAGTTAAAAGAAAGTCCTTCGTCTGAAGCAGACGCCACCGCAACTGATGTTAGGGGGGGCCTTACCCTAACGGCCAACGACCGTACGTTATTAGAGGTTTTATTTTACCCGAATCATTGGGAGGTATTAAAAAGAGAGGGGCCGGCGTTTGAAATTACTGATTCCTTAAAACAATTGGTTGATCGGTTTGAATAACCAGATGGTTTTTGCACCATCTGGTTATTCACTTTTATTTACTGATTCTGATATACTTAACTTTATTGGATATAGTAAAATGAGGTGACAATATGAAAAATAGGTTATTTACACATATTTTTAATATAGCAGTTGGTCTTCTTTTAATTATTGAAGGTGGAGTGTATATCTTTACAAATAATAATGAAGGGGATCTTCACTTACAAAGCATTATAATGACCGTCCTTTTATTCATGGCTTGGGGCATGTCTTATCGTAAACAAGCGACGAGTGACAATCAAAATGCCTGGCTCATTTTCACGATCATCATAATGATTCCTATGATCCTTCCCTTTCTCTTTTTTATTTAAAACAGCCAGCGAACGAGACCGACTACACTTAATAGCAGACCGAAAGTCATATAAATATAACCGAAAATTTGATGCTTTCCTTCCTCGCTGCTTATCTCTACAGAACCTGTAAAGATAAGGAACATAATGACGAGGATATAGAGACTTAAGTATGTACTTTGCCAGTTGTCGTTACCTAGTAATAGCCAGAGTCCAACTGGAACCGCTGAAAACATAGGGATATATAATGGATTGATAAATGACAAAGACTCTCTTATTTTTTTGAACATATTTCATTCTCCCTTAAAGTAGTACCCATCCTACCAGGCTTCCCGCTGTACCAAACCAAACGGCATAAAATAGATTTCAAAGCGTAACTCGATAAGGGTTACGCTTTATTAATGGGCTCATTATCGTAAGTGTTGTATTATACGTACCCGCAGCGTCACTTGCTAAGATCACTAATGGATGTCCCAAACATACAAGCCTCGTTTGCCCGCCAAACGCTAGAAGGATAAGTGAAATTAACACGGTAAATAAAAAGACCAATTTACTATTAAAGAAGCAGAAGCGTTTAGCTGAAAATTCCTCCTGTAGTTCTATAGTAATGGATTCACTTTAACATTTAAACCATCCACCTCCCCAATAAAGCTAACAATTCAAAATAGCCTACTCCGTTAATGGTCACCTTTAAAGCTATAAAAATTTCAATGTGGACGAATTAGCACAACACATCCCCTTTAGTGAACTTCGACAATAATTTTTCATAATGATTGGCCCGGAGCTTAACAAATTTTTAAGTCTGTATCATATCCTCCAATTTGTATCATGTTATTGATATGGGGCAAAAGAATACCAGAGGCTCAAAATAATATAGAGCATTTAAGAGTATCCGGTTGTTAAAGTTAATGACGAGATCCCTCGAAACGTACGTGTTCCTTTTTTAAAAGAAAACAAGATGGTTAAAATAGGTGAAAAAACTGCTATAAATAAAAGTTTTACCTATATTGATAGCTACAACCTCCCCTCCTTATTACGATCCATTTACTCTTATCGACAGTTATTTGTCGAATTACGTCAAATTATCTAGATAAATGGCGGATGTTCGTTTCTTTTTGAAGGGAGAGGGTAATATAGATACTAAGCTTATTTGTCCTCTGTAATTACATCTGTTATACTCTTTCACTGTATTTGCTTCCCCCTAAATATCTACTTCATTCTTCGCTTTACAAAAGAATCACGGTTAACTTATGAGTAAAAAGAAAATAAGAAAAAAGAAAGGGACGATTTGGTGTGAATACAAAATTAATTGATTGGGGTACGTTTATAGGTGCACTCATTCTCTTATTAGGTGTAACCATTCCTCTTATTTTATTTCCTGAGGGTGGTAAAGAAGTAGTAAACCAGGCGAATACTTTTGTAAGTGGTAACTTTGGCGTTATGTATATGATTATGGGTTTATTAATTTTTGCTTTTCTATTGTTTGTCGCTTTTAGTAAAAACGGTCAGATTAAATTGGGTGACGAAGGCGAAGAGCCCGAATTTAATACGTTTTCCTGGGCTGCTATGCTATTTGCCGCTGGGATTGGCTCTAGTATTTTATACTGGGCCGTAATCGAGTGGGCTTATTATTATGAAGGTCCTCCATTTGGTGTTGAGGGAGGTTCTCCAGAAGCCATTCAATGGTCAACGGCTTATGGTATTTTTCACTGGGGACCGATTGCATGGGCGATTTATACCCTGCCAGCTTTACCCATTGCCTACTTCTATTACGTAAGGAAGAAACCTGTACTTAAAGTGAGTGAAGCCGTTCGCCCAGTACTAGGCCGCCGAGTTGAGGGGCCTTTAGGCACGGTGATTGATGTATTGTTCATGTTCGGTTTAATGGGAGGAGCCGGCACAACTTTAGCCCTTGGTACTCCGATGATTGCTGAGGGGATTAGTGACTTAACAGGGGTTGAAGTAACACTAGGGTTACAAGCTTTTATTATGCTGATATGTACAACGATCTTTGCCATTAGTGCTTACTCTGGACTTCGAAGAGGAATTAAAGTTTTAAGTGATATTAACCTTTGGCTTTCTATTTTTATTTTAGCTTTTATTTTCTTTGTCGGACCTACGCGGTTTATTAGTGAAACGACGTTTAATTCACTAGGAATTATTATGGACAACTTTTTCAAAATGGCGACATGGATGGAGCCATTTGCTAACATAGGCGATTTTGAAGAAACCCTATTTCCAGAGTCTTGGACTGTTTTCTACTGGGCATGGTGGTTAGTGTACGCTCCGTTTGTTGGTTTGTTCGTTGCTCGTATTTCTCGTGGACGAACGATTAGACAAATGGTGCTTGGTACGATGATTTACGGTACGCTAGGCTGTATTCTATTCTTTGGAATTATGGGGAACTTTGGATTGTACATGCAGCTGACAGGCCAGCTGGACGTCATCGGTTTCCTTGATACAAACGGAGCTCCAGCTACGATTATTGAAATTATGAATCAGCTGCCTCTGGCGAAGTTCATCGTATTAATCTTTACGATTTTGGCGATTATCTTCTTAGCGACAACGTTTGATTCATCCTCTTATATCTTAGCTGCTGTTGTGCAGAAGAAGGTAGAAGGAGAACCATTACGCTGGAATCGTCTATTCTGGGCATTTGCTCTTTGTATTATGCCTTTAACCCTTATGTTCTTAGGAGGATTAGAGACATTACAAACGGCAAGTATCGTAGGTGGTTTTCCGCTTATTTTCATTATGTTTTTACTTGCCTGGTCCTTTATGAAAGCATCTAATACTGATATTAGAGCCTCTGACAATTATGAATCTCCTACAATTCATATTGAACGGTGGAAACGTAAAGGGAAGAAGAAAAAACGTTCTGCTTTAGAAGTGTTGGAAGATCGAAAAGACGAGGATTAAACTTTTTAAAAACGGCAGCCCTGCTACTGGGCTGCCGTTTTATTTTAGGGAGCATACTGAATATATGATGAAAGAGTAAAGTCCTTACTATCGGATAAGAATTGACGGATCAAATGAAGATGATCTCCGCCAATAATAACGAGGATTCGGTCATTTGGCTCCGCTATTCGTGATAAATTAGCGGAAATTGCTAAGTCACGTTCATGCCATTGCTTTAACCATTTCACTCCTATTTGATGTTGGCGATCACCAACGCGGCTCAGCTTCATATACACTCGCTGCAGCTGTGAAATATAGGCAGGATCATTAATAGAACGCAGGATTGTAAGTAAGGAAGAAGTATCTTCCATTTCTTTTAGGATTTTTTGCACGTCAAGAATTTCTTTAAAGAGTGCAGTCTGATGTTCTTTGGCCCATTCAAACACTTGATTGAGTGTAGGTTTCGACATATCGACAATTTCGTCGATCGGGTGTAAAGCAGGAAGTTCAAAATAATGAGCTAATGGAAAAGCAAACTGTTCCACTTCATCGTAGCTGGGAATTAGATTTCCTTCGTTATATTCAGCAAACTTTCGATCAAGCTCTTCTTCAATAAGAAAAGGTTTTTCTACAGCGATTTTTGTTGGGTGAAATGCTTTAAGTGCCTCCACGACTTCATGGATATTTTCTTTTTGATGATTGACAATATCAGGTTCCATCGCTAAGTGGAGGGTACCCATGAGAAGTACTTCTGGTTTGTTCATTACGATAAGACCACCTTTATCATTGGAAATGAGGGATAACTTCTTTGCCTATGTCATGAATGACTTCTTCCACATGCCTTGACCCTGCAGATAAACCGAATATGATATGATTCACTCCTGCCAGCCGATATTGCTCTAAGATCTTTATTAGTCCTAGTACGCCCGTACGATAGCCGGCAGGAATTTTTTCAATCGGGCTATATCGGTCTTTAACTAAGTCTATAGGAAGCGGCATAATAAATGGGCGAAAAACGTCCCCGTGGCAGGAGCGGACTTTTTCTCTATATTGTTGAATCAATGCAATTTGCTGACTAGGACGCTGGGGATAGAACATCCATCCGTCTCCATGTTCAGCTACCCAATCTAGTGTTTGTTGACAATATCCTGTCATGAGCATAGGGATCTTGTGCGCGGGCTTTGGTACAAGGTTGGACTTATTCATTGTGCCAAACCTTGAGCTAAATGTTGGAAATTCTGTATCAAGCGCAAGGTTAAGATCATGAAAAGCTTCTCGAAACCATTCGCTGCGCTCCATAATGGGAATGCCTAAGCCTTCAAAATCCTTACGTCGGTCTCCAGACGACACTCCAAGTATAAAACGATCAGGAAATAAATGATCAATACTCGCTATTTCTTTGGCGGTTCTAAGAGGGTGCCGCAAAGGCAGAACAGTGGCGGCTGTTCCAACTTTGATTGTTGAAGTATGACTTGCCAAATACGTCGCGTAAATAAAACTATCAAAAATTTGACCGGTTGCTGGGTCCTCAAACGTTGGATCTTCCAATAACACATCTTGTAACCAAAGAGCTTGAAAGTTTAGTTTTTCAGCCAGTTGAACTCTTTCCACCTGATGTTCCATTGTAGGCGGTTGATTACGATAATTTTCGAGTGGGATTGATAAGCCAAAGCTAAGTTTATTTTCTTGAAATAAGTTCGTGTAGCCTTCGTGGTATTGTGTCATTTGTTTCACCTCATCAGGTTTAGTATAGTAGAGGCTATTGTAAAACAAAAGATATTGAAATGTTACATGAGAAAAACCCATTTCCTTTGAAAGGAAATGGGTTTTATTATAATAAGTTATTAGTATTAGACAATATAGATTAGTACGTATAACAAGCCTGTCAGAAATGCAGAACCACCTACACCATAGATAAAATCTGTAGAATCGTATTCAGCTTTGTGTCTCATTTTTAAAAAGCCCCTTTCTATGGATGATTTCCTACTAAGCTAGTGACTGTTGTACTAAAAGGTTTCCCTGATGAAAATAATCTTAAACTTTCACTGATCATTTTTTCTTACTACTTAATAGTTCGACAAAATGTTACAAAAAGTTTCATTTATGTAACGATAATGTTTCAATTATGTTACAAACTTAGTGTAACACAACCGAAAATAGATGAAAACCTTTTTTTTAGGTTAATTATGGTACCAGGTACAATAAGTTGATTGTGGCGTACCTGGTACCCAGAGAAAAAAGAGAGAAATAAAATAGGGGTAGAAAACACGAAACCAACAGCTGGTCAGCTGTTGGTTTCGTGTTTTTTGTATTGTTTGAGGAGATTAATGATTTCTTGTTGGTGATCGTCTAGGAGAGTAAGTCCGTAGTGATAGGTGTCACCTGCTTGTTTCCCCCATACGATCTCGGCCTTCCAATCAAATGATTGGTGGAGGAAGGCTGGATTCAATAGTAGACGAACGTTTTGATTGAAAGGAATTTTTAATGGTGTAGAAAGAAGCATACCATTGGGACTTAGATTTAAAATATAGCCGCTCCCGTTTGAAGTCTCAACGGGATGACCTTTAATTTGTATGATGGTAAATGTAGTGGGAGGAGGGGACTGGAATGTATACCGTAAGCTTTCCTGTCGTTGATAGCGCATCATGACATCTTCCTCTCAATTAGGGTAGCTAGTGATATTCTATTTATATGGTAGACCAATTTGAGCTATAGGAAAAGAGTATTGTTAGGCGTCTATGTCAATAGTATGGAAAATTCTGATACAATTAAAATAATCAATAGGAACACGAAAAGAGGGAGAATGAATGGATAGGTATGAACCGACTTGGGATCTAGATACCATTTTTCAAGGGGGAAGTGAATCAGAAGAACTTAAAAATTACGTGAGCACGATTGAGAATAAATTATCAGAATTACATAACTTAGTCGAACGGTTTACGCCGCCAAAGATTGACGAACAGACGTCTGAGCTTATGGAGCTTATCGAACGCATTCAGGATGTTTCTATGCGTGTAAGACAGTTCAGTGCTTATATCAGCTGCCTTTCTGCTCAGGATGTCAATGATCAAGCTGCTCACCGCTGGGTCACAACGAGAAGTGAGTTAGGAGCTAAGTTTAAAAATATCCAAATCCAATTTGACCAAAAATTAGTCCAGATCGACACAAACATTTGGAAAACGATAATAAAGGATCTTGATTTTTCAGAGGTGGCCTTTGTGTTAGATGAGCGAAGGGAGAAAGCAAAAGATAAATTATCACTCGAGCAAGAATCGATTATTAATAACTTAGCTGTAGATGGGTATCATGGGTGGAGTCAAATGTACGATACGATCGTTGGGAAGATGAAAATAAAGTACGACGGAGAAGAACTTTCCGTAGGGCAAGCTTCCAATAAATTAAGTGATGCCGACCGCAGCGTTCGAAAAGAAGTTTTTCAAAAGTGGCAGCAGGCGTGGGAAAACGAAGCGGAATTATTCAGTCAAACCTTAAACCATTTAGCCGGATTTAGGCTGCAAACGTATCAGCATCGAGGGTGGGATAACCCTCTAAAAGAGCCTCTGGAGTATAACCGCATGAGTGAAAAAACATTAAAAGCGATGTGGGCAGTGATTATTAAGCATAAAAAGCACTATAAGCGTTTTTTAGAAGTAAAAGCACAGTGGCTTGGAGTAGAGAAACTGAGCATTTATGACGTCCATGCCCCTATTGGGGACTCGGCTCAAAAGATGGATTATAACGCTGGTGCGCAGTTTATTATTGAACACTTTAGAAAGTTTAGCCCGCTCATGGCTAAGTTTACAGAGCAAGCTTTTGAGAATCGGTGGATTGAAGCAGAAGACCGCCCTGGAAAGAGACCGGGAGGCTTTTGTACAAGTTTTCCTCATAGTAAAGAAACACGGATTTTTATGACATATTCTGGAACGCTATCGAACGTTGCCACCCTGGCTCATGAACTCGGTCATGCCTATCATCAGCATGTGATGAACGATTTGCCGGGTCTTAATCAAGGCTATGCGATGAATGTAGCGGAAACGGCTTCCACCTTTGCTGAGATGATTGTAGCCGACGCAGCAGTAAAGAATGCAAAAGATTCAAAGGAAAAACTAACCCTGCTTGAAGATAAAATTCAACGAAGTGTCGCTTTCTTTATGAATATTCATGCTCGATATCTGTTCGAAGTACGTTTTTATAACGAGCGAAAATCGGGTACAGTACCTAAAGAGAGATTGAATGCGCTCATGGTCGAAGCTCAGGAAGAAGCTTATCAAGAGGCATTGTCTGAATACGATCAAACTTTTTGGGCTTCGAAGCTTCATTTTCATATTACAGGGGTTCCTTTTTATAACTTTCCGTATACATTTGGGTACTTATTTAGCCTTGGGATTTATGCGCAAGCTGTAAAGGAAGGGCCAGTATTTGAAGAAAAATACATCGCCTTACTACAAGATACAGGAAGCATGCGCGTAGAAGATTTAGCTTTGAAGCATTTAAATGTAAATCTCGA
Source organism: Halobacillus andaensis (assembly GCF_014636475.1). Taxonomy (GTDB): domain Bacteria; phylum Bacillota; class Bacilli; order Bacillales; family Halobacillaceae; genus Halobacillus_A; species Halobacillus_A andaensis. The sequence continues at coordinate 191,453 of NZ_BMEL01000003.1, read as the reverse complement.
GGAAGAAGATTTTTGGGAACAAGCGCTGCAAATCTGTATAGAAGACGTGGAAGAATTCATGAAACTTAGTGATCTCTTACATTCTAAGGAGTGAAATTGATGGAGGAAAGAATACCAGAAGATAAGAAGCAAGAAAGAGTAGAGAGTTTAGATCATTGGAAACTGGAAGATGATAAGTTTATCGTGAAACGGTATCGATTCAAAGATTTTTTAAAAGGCGTTGAATTTGTGAATGCCGTTGCTGAGTATTCTGAAGATATTCAACACCACCCCTTTATAAGCATTGATTATAAAATGGTGACGATGAAACTGACTTCATGGAACGCTAAGGGATTGACGGAACTGGATATTGAGTGCGCTCATAAATATGATGAGTTTTATAAAAGAATGTCTTAAAGAAATAGCCGCTCCTGATGAGCGGCTATTTTTTATTCAAGGGATCGGACATGCTCTTCTTTAAAAAGCGGGGTATCTTTAGGCGGCATAGCTAAACATTCTATGTTCTCTTCTGTAAATGGGTGGATAAAAGAAAGTTTTGCAGCGTGCAATGCTTGTTTATACGAAGTATGAGCATCTCCTCCGTATAATGTATCGCCTAATAAAGGATGTCCAATAAAACTTAAGTGAACACGAATTTGGTGAGTTCTTCCTGTATTGAGCTGAAGCTTTAGCAAGGAAGCTTTACGTTTGGGATCATAGTCCAGCACTTCGTAGTTTGTTTCTGCCGGCTGCCCTCCTTTGGAGACTCTTCTTCTCACAGGATGGTGCCGGTCTTTGCCGATCGGCTGGTCGATCGTTCCCTTTTTAAGTTTTACTTTTCCGTGAGCCCAGGCGATGTATGTGCGTTTAATTTTTCGCTCTTTTAATTGTTGACCTAATGTAGCAATCGCTAATTCATGCTTGGCAAAAAGAATGGCTCCAGATGTATCTCGATCTAAGCGATGTACATATTTTGGAGTAGCTTCAATACCGTTCATTTGAAAGTAAAAAGCTGCGGCATTGACTAGAGTATTCGTCTGATCCGGCTGGTTAGGGTGAGTGTCGATCCCCACTGGTTTATTGATGACGAGCAGGTGATCATCTTCATAAACAATATCAATATCCATAAAAGTGGGAACGACTTCAAGTTCTTGAGGCGCAAACACTTGAATACGTAAACGGTCGCCCGCTTCTACGTGTGTCTGCTTCCAATGTTTGGATTCATTATTCAAAGTAACAGATCGTTCGCTTCTAAATTTATGGAGAAGCTTTCTTGGTACAAGCAATTCTTTTTTCATGATTCGTTCAATCGTATAACCCTGCCACTTTTGCGGAATGGTAATCTCGATCCATTCGCCTATTCGTTTAGTTTTCATACATACTTCCTTTCTAAATTACAGCCAGTGCTTTTCGTAAGCCAGGCGAGCCAGCTCTACACGATTCTTTATGTTTAATTTGCGTAAAACGCTTTTTAAATGATTTTTCACTGTATTTTCAGTGATAAAAAGCTGCTTAGAAATTTCTTTATTCGTGGCTCCCATTGCAGCCAGGCTCATTACTTCAAATTCTCGCTCCGATAATGGAGGCTTTTCAGATGGTTTATTCGTAAGTTTCGTCAAGGTCTGCTCGATTAAATCTCTCGACAAGTCCCCATCTTTTAAAACGGCTTCCATATAGCTTCCCCATTCTGTGGGACGAACGCTTTTTAACAAGTATCCTTGTGCGCCTTCTTTCAGCGCATCAAAGAGGTGTGTGCTCTCTTCTGAGACCGTTAAAATAATTATTTTCGTGGCTGGATTTGCTTGTTTTATTCGTTTTGTTGCTTCTAACCCGTCCATTCCTGGCATGTGAATGTCCATTAAAATTAAGTCTGGATGTAGTCGGTCAGCTTGTTCAATGGCTTGCTGCCCATTAACGGCTTCTCCTACAATTTCGTATTGAGGGGAGGAAGAGAGAATCGTTCGGATGCCTTCCCTGGCATCTGCGTGGTCATCTGCAATTAAGATTTTGTATGAACTCAATTCGCTTCCTCCTTTCTCGCTAAGCGTAATATAGTTTGCTCATTTTCACGATTGATGGTCAACTTCCATCCAACAGATTGAGCACGATCTTGCATCATCTCGATTCCATAATGAGAACCATGCTTGTCAAATGAAGAAGGTTCAGTTCCGTTATCGATCACTTTTATTTCCTTAGGAGATGCGTTGATCGTCACTCTCGTAACATTTTTGGCGTGTTTGAGGATATTCATGATAGCCTCTCGTATGATCCAAAAAAATTGGACTTTTTCCTCTGAAGAAAAGCTTGATTCAGAGGCTTGCCAATCTAAGTAAAATTCAACCTCAGGTTTTTCACTGTTCAGCTGCTCAATTGTACTCTGAATCGCCGATTTCCAGTTTGTAATGTTAGGTGTCCTCAACTGTTTAATAGAATGTCGGACGTTTTCCTGAAGACGATCTATGGTTAATTGAATCTGCTCATACGTCTGAGGTTCATTGTTTTTCTCGAGCTGGTCGATTTTAACAGACAGTAAAAACAAGGACTGGGAAATCGAATCGTGTAATTCTCGAGAAATTTCCTGCCGCTCGTTAATAATAGCTTGCTTCATTTTTTCTTGTTCTAATTCATGCTGGTTCCGTTCTAGTATTTGAAATAATTTATAGTTAATGAAGACGGAGAATAACAAGACAATCAATGGAGTCATCCAGTTTCCTAATTCCATTGAAATGTAGGGGAGCAGCCATTCGTGACGAATGAATTCCCACAACCCTATAACAAGGGCCGGTACGATGAAAATCATCCACTTAATTTGCTGAGTATTCAACGATAAACGTCCTCTCACGCGTTTTTTATACCACAGATATTGTACAAGGTTCGATAGAGGAACAAAAGACTTACTACCATAAGTGGGCATGTTTTTGCTTATTATGTGTAAAAATTGACAAATAAGTGTACATTACCTAGTGTTATGGTTATAAATATGTTATACTAGATAAGTTGAATAATTAGCATTGTGAAAGAGGTGTGTGCTTCATGCAACACAGAAACGATATTCGTAACATCGCGATCATCGCACACGTTGACCATGGAAAAACAACGTTAGTGGACCAAATGCTTCACTATTCCGGAACATTCCGTGAAAACGAACATGTAGATGAGCGAGCAATGGACTCTAATGATTTGGAAAAAGAACGTGGTATTACGATTTTAGCTAAAAATACCGCCATCAATTATAATGATGCACGAATCAATATTTTAGATACACCGGGTCACGCCGACTTTGGTGGAGAAGTAGAACGTATTTTGAAAATGGTTGATGGTGTACTGTTAGTGGTAGACGCTTATGAAGGCTGTATGCCTCAAACGCGTTTCGTGCTGAAAAAAGCACTCGAACAGAAATTAACACCAGTTGTTGTATTGAACAAGATTGACCGCCCGAATGCCCGTCCAGAGGAAGTCGTGGATGAAGTGCTTGATCTATTTATTGAGTTAGGTGCGGATGATGAGCAATTAGATTTCCCTGTGGTCTACGCTTCAGCGTTAAACGGAACATCTGGTGATGAGCCGGAAGACCAGAATGAAACCATGGATCCGATCTTTAAGCTGATCATGAACAACATCCCTGCTCCTGTAGATACAAAAGAAGAGCCTTTACAGTTCCAGGTAACTTTACTTGATTATAATGATTATCTTGGTCGTATTGGAGTCGGACGTGTATTCCGCGGCAGTATTAAAGTAGGGCAGCAAGTTTCCCTCATGAAGAAAGATGGAAGCGTGAAGAATTTCCGTATTTCTAAGCTGTTCGGTTTCATTGGCTTAAAGCGAATTGAAATTGAAGAAGCTCAAGCCGGAGATATTATCGCTCTAGCTGGTTTAGAGGACATTAACGTTGGAGAAACCGTATGCCCGCCAGACCATCAAGAAGCAATGGAGATCCCGCGTATCGATGAACCTACTCTGCAAATGACGTTCCTTGTAAACAACAGTCCTTTCGCAGGACGTGAAGGGAAGTACGTGACGTCTCGTCAAATCGAAGAGCGTCTTCTAACACAGTTAGAAACCGACGTAAGTTTACGTGTAGATCCTACAGACTCTCCAGATGCGTTTATTGTATCTGGACGTGGTGAACTTCACCTATCTATTCTCGTTGAGAACATGCGTCGTGAAGGCTTCGAGCTTCAATTATCTAAGCCTAAGGTTATCCTTAAAGAAGTTGATGGGCAAACATGTGAGCCAGTAGAGTACGTGCAAATTGACACACCAGAAGAATACCAGGGTGCTGTAATGGAATCCATCGGTCTTCGAAAAGGTGAAATGCAAGATATGGTGAACGATGGAAATGGGCAAGTTCGCCTTGAATTCCTTGTACCTTCTCGTGGATTAATCGGTTATTCTACAGAATTTATGACCCAAACACGTGGTTATGGAATTTTAAACCACACATTCCATGGGTATGCACCATTAGCTAAGGGTCAAGTTGGAGGCCGACGTCAAGGAGTTCTAGTTTCCCTTGATAAAGGAAAAGCGTCAACTTACGGAATTATGAACCTTGAAGATCGAGGAGTTATTTTCGTTGAGCCAGGTACAGAAGTGTACGAAGGAATGATTGTAGGAGAGCACAATCGTGATAACGACCTAACGGTTAACATTACGAAAGAGAAGCACTTAACTAACGTGCGTTCTGCTACAAAAGATAATACAACAACGATCAAGAAAACTCGTCAGCTGACCCTTGAAGAAGCGATCGAGTATCTAGATGATGATGAGTATTGCGAAGTAACGCCGGAAACGGTTCGTCTTCGTAAGAAATACCTTAATAAAAATGAACGTGAAAAAGCTGCGAAGAAGAAAAAACTTCAAAACGCTGACGTTTAAATCGAAGGGAAGCAGACTACTGCGGTAGTCTGCTTCTTTTTTATGAACATTTCTGGGGATTTATGAACAAATGGGAGAAAATATGAACATTTCACCCGCTACACACTCGGATACAAAAAAACTGATCGCGCATAACGATCAGTTTACTATTATTTCTTCTTCTTTATGTCCGTGAATATCTTCCTCAGGTTTTTCATAGTGGACGTTTATCAAGTAATCACCAGTGGAAGGGAATTCAAAGGCAGCTCGGTAAGCTCCTGGTTCAACTTCTTCAGCATCAATAAATTCGTGTTTGTCCAATTGATTAGAGCTGATTTCGAAGCTCACTTCTCCTTCTTCGAAAGGCTCTCCGTCTTGTTCGATATGGGTCATCAGTTCAGAATCCTCATTAGAAGAAAAGTCTTCATCCTTCATGAAGTGAACGGTGAACTCCTTCTCATCATGGTCATGCCTTGATTCTTCTTCCATATCATGTTCATGACTGCTCTGCTCTTCACCGACTTGCACTTCAACTTGAGGCATGGTGTGGACGTTTCTAGCTTGTGTATGGGCAATCACTTGATAGGTTCCATCTTCATCAAAGGAGTAATTAATTTCATAGAGACCTTCTTCTTGATGTTCAGCTTCAATTGTCTCAGACTCGTCTTCTCCTTGTGCGTCATTCCATATTTCAAATTCTACATAATCAGCATCAGTGATAGGATCATTATTAGCTGTTACAATCGCTTGAATAGAAGTTTCTTCTCCGACAGGTAAAGGCTCGTCCTCAAACACCACCTCAACCTCAGGCTGCACAATTTCTTCATCTTCCTCACTGGAAGATTCATTATCTTGAGAGGTTCCACAAGCGGCTAAAAAAATAATACTTATAAATATAATCCAATGTTTTATCATGTGATGAACTCCTTTTCTTACACTAGAAATAGAGTATCATGTTTTTCCAGTGAAAGCATATGACCCAACAGGGCTATTTGTAAACTAAATTGAAAAAAGCTGACCTTTTGGTCAGCTTTCGTCTCCCCATTTGTACGTATAAAACTTTTCATGATTGACCCATTTTAACGCTTCTGGATCGTTCTTTTGAATGCCTTCTTCCAGCATTTCAAGCATGCGAGCAGTTTGAGAAATATGAGCACGCATCGTGTTCAACTTATCTTCTTGCACATGGCGGATGTCATGAACAATATCAGGTTTTCCTAATTCTTCTTCTGTATTATTCGCAAAAGCGACCGCATGAAGTTTAGGGCGAAGGTCTGGTTCAATCTCTCCCAGCGCATTCACTACAGCCCGAGCTGTTGCTTCATGGTCGGGATGTACAGCGTACCCAGGATAAAAGCTTATGACTAGCGATGGTTTCAATTCATCGACTAAGTGTGCAACTAAATTTTTCATCTCTTCGTCGTCTTCAAATTCTAACGTTTTATCCCTTAAGCCCATCATTCGTAAATCTTCTAATCCCATAGCTTCAGCAGCTTTTTTTAATTCTTTCTTACGTACAGCAGGAAGGCTTTCGCGAGTAGCGAAAGTCGGCATGCCCAGGTTTCTTCCCATTTCGCCAAGCGTTAAGCAAGCGTAAGTGACAGGGGTTCCTTGTTTTATATAGGAAGTGATCGTACCTGACACTCCAAACGCTTCGTCGTCTGGATGTGGAAAGATCACAAGTACGTGATGTTCATTTTCAATCATTAAGAGGTCACTCCTTGAGAATGGTTCTATCTCTCCATTATTACGTAAATAATCGGTAATGGAAAGCTATTTGTTTTGGCTCGTAAAAACATCTATATGTTCTTTTTCTCCAAATAAAATAAGTACATCGGTAGATTGTAATGTTTCATTTGCATCAGGGTTGTTAAGAAATTCACCATCATCCCTTTTTAATCCTAGAAGAGTAAGATCAAATTTCTCGCGAAGCTTTAATTCAGAAATTTTGTTTGCATTCAGTTGATCGCCAACGCGAAAATCTTCCATTTGAAAGCTGCGGTTTTCTGCATGAATGATGGAATCAATGTAATGCATACTCACGGGTTTTATTAATGATAATGCCATTCTGCGCCCTCCAAGATCAGAAGGGTTTACCACATGATCCGCACCTGCACGTTTTAATTTATCTTCTGTTTCACTTACTTCAGCTCGTGCAATCACTTCAACTTCTGAGTTCAATCCTTTTGCTGTTAACGTGATGAAAAGGTTCAACGAATCGTCTGAAGTTGTAGCAATTAATCCCTTTGCCCGCTCGATTCCGGCTTTCTCTAACACGTGGTTTTGTTTAGCATCATCAATAATATAAGGCACACCTTCAGGAATCCTTGAAGCTACGCTTTCATCCGTATCAATAACAACAATATGATATTGATGACTCAGAAATTCTTTTAATACTTGTTCTCCAACTCGTTCATATCCGCAAATAATGTAGTGATTCTCCATTTTATCAATTTGGTTGTTCATCTTTTTCCTCTCCCATTTATTAGATAAATTTCCTTCAATTAATATAGAAGCTACGTAGGTGAGCAAGTAAGAGCTTAAACCTAACGTAATCGGAATGAGAATCATAGCCACAATCTTTCCTGCGTTGGAGTTTGGGATATAATCCCCATATCCAATGCCTAAGATAGAAATAATCGTCATGTATAGACTATCAAAGATAGGCAAGTTTTCAGTCAGCATTAGACCAATAAGAAAAGCTATGATAAAAAATAATAATACCCCTGTGAATAACCAAGCACTTTTATATTTTGTCAGCATTCATGAAATCCTCTCTTTCCTTCACTCTTATCATTGAATAGCCGGAATAAACGTGCCGTAAACTAATTATTCACGTTTACTCCCATATTTTTTCAGGAACATAACTACGAGAAGTAATAAGAAGAGAGGAGATCGATTATGGAGAAGCGTGTGGAATATTTAGTGAATTGGCTTAAGGATAAAGTTGATGAAGCTGGGGCTAAAGGTGCTCTTGTAGGTGTAAGTGGAGGGATAGATTCAGCAGTAGTGGCTTATTTAATTAAGAGAGCTTTTCCCGATAATTCTCTGGGCGTATTGCTCCCAATTAATAAAAAAGTAGAAGACCAGCCGGATGCTTTAGCGGTAGTAGAGAACGCCGGGCTGGACTATGCAGGCATTGAACTGACGAAATCCTATGAGGAAACGTATGGAACAATAGAGGACGAATTAAAAAACAAAGGAGATTGGAATGAAGATAACGCTCAACTAAGAGGAGCAAATCTACAAGCTCGTTTAAGAATGTCCACCCTTTATGCAGTAGCTCAAAACTACGGTTATTTAGTCGTAGGTACGGATAACGCCGCGGAAGACTATACAGGTTACTTTACAAAATACGGGGATGGAGGAGTGGACCTTGTACCCCTTATTCATATGAGAAAAGAAGAAGTGAGAGAGATGGCAAGATATTTAGGAGTGACGGACGCTGTCGTAACTAAAAAACCAAGTGCAGAGTTGTGGGAAGGTCAATCTGATGAAGAAGAAATGGGGATTTCCTATGACGCGATTGACGCTTACTTAAGAGGCGAACAAATAAGTCCTGAGGATGAAGAGACACTTAGAAACCTCCATAGTAAAAGCGAGCATAAAAGACAAGTACCAGCAGGACCGTCGAAGTTTGAAGAGGAGTGATAATAATTGGCTCAAAATACTGCATTACTCATTATTGATATGATCAATAAAATGGATTTTAATGGAGGAGAAGATCTTTTAGAACACTCGAAGGATATTGTCGGCCCTATAAATGAACTTAGAAAACAAGCAAAACAAAATGGGATGCCGGTGATTTATGTAAATGATAACTTTAATCTATGGCAAGATAACGTAGATGAGTTGATCCAAGAGTGTAAACATGGACCGGGAGAAACGATCATTAATGAAGTTCTGCCTGAGGAAAACGATTATTTTATTATAAAACCGAAACACTCTGGTTTTTTTGGTACTCAACTCAGCATATTGCTTGAGCAGCTAGAGGTTAAAAAACTTATATTAACAGGAGTAGCAGGTGACATTTGTGTCTTATTTACAGCTAACGATGCCTATATGAGAGATTATGATCTTTGGGTCCCTAAAGACTGTGTGGCTTCCGAAAAAACAAGTGATAATGATAACGCACTTCAAATCATAAAACGATCACTCTTCGCGAATATTCAAAGCACGAAACAGACATCAATTGAGCAAGCCTTTAAAGAATAGTAAAGCCTTATGTGTAGGTAGCTCCGGGTACGCGTGGTAAGATATAGGGAGACTTCATGAATGAGGTGAACCATAACAAAATGAAAAGGCATACCAAATGGTGGTTAGCTGCTCTTGTCACACTCATGTTAGGTATTCTTGTACTCCCGGAGGCTTATGCTTATTTCACCCAAAGAAGTTACGAAAGTGAAGCAATCGCAGAGACAGATGTTCCTCAAGGTTATGAAGTGGCCACGTTTGCAGGCGGCTGTTTTTGGTGTATGGAGCCCCCTTTTGAAAAACTAGCGGGTGTGGATGAGGTTGTTTCAGGTTATACGGGAGGCGAGCAAAACAACCCTACGTATGAAGAGGTCGCTGGTGGTGAAACGAACCATGTAGAAGCGGTACAAGTGTATTATGACCCTGCTGTTATTAAATATGAGGATTTGTTAGCTGTGTTCTGGAGACAAATTAATCCGACAGATGATGGCGGACAGTTCGTGGATCGAGGAGCTCAATATACAACAGGAATTTTTTATCATACAGAGGAGCAAAAACAAGAGGCAGAGCGTTCTAAGGCTGGCCAAGAAGAATCGAATCGATTTGACGGTGAAGTCATTACTCCTATCAGAGAAGTGAATTCCTTTTATCGTGCTGAAGAATACCATCAAGACTATTATAAAAAGAACGAATGGCGCTATGATTATTATCGTGGTAATTCCGGAAGAGATGAATATTTAGAAGATGTGTGGGGAGACGATCGTGATCTTGAACTTCCTTTAAAATAAGAAAAGCCTCTTGAGTCTAAGCTCAAGAGGCTTTTAAAATTGCTGTTCCGATGATTCGTCATTAGACGTTTCTTCTGGAGCAGGATTAGTGTCAAGGTCAGAGTAACCTACATAACTAAAACCAATAACAATCGTTAATAAAATACCTAGTAATAATCTTCTCATTTTAAAAATCCCCCTGATGATTCATTTCACTAATTTAGACGGCTCTGATTTCAAAGAACCCTACACCTAGTGTAGACATTTTGTACTCATATCATGTTCGTCGAATTATGTCTAATATTAGGAAATACAGTATATAGTTTACTGACATTTACCTCAATTTGCAACAGAAGAACAGGCATTTTTTCAAAAAATTAAGAAACAAGTTTTAGGCCAATAACCCCAGTGATGATGCAGGTCACGAAGAAGATTCTTTTCATATTAACTTGTTCTTTGAAAAATAATATACCTAAAAGTACAGTTCCAGCTGAGCCGATTCCTGTCCAGATACCATAAGCTGTCCCTATAGGGAGTTCCTTTAAAGATAAGGACAAAAAGTAAAAGCTTAAGCCACCTGAAAGTAAAGCAAACAAACTAGGTTTCAGCTTGCTGAGTCCATCAGAAAGCTTCAGGAAAAACATACCCATCATTTCACCCATACCTGCAATAATTAAAAACATCCAAGCCATCGTTATCCCTCCTGAACGGTGTGAACCGATTCTTTTGGACCATCAGAAAGTTTCAGACCAATCACACCCACAATTAAAAGAACAATAAAAAAGACCTTCCCAGTGCCTGCTCCATCACCAAGAAATGTCATGCCGATTACGGCGGTACCTGTTGCACCGAGGCCCGTAAATAGGGCGTAGCCGGTGCCTATATCCACTAAACGCAATGCTTTTGTGAAAAAATAGAAACTAATAAAAATGAAGATGACTGTCGCCACTGATATGAAAGGTCTTGAGAAACCTTCCGAGAGCTTAAGACCAATTGCCCAGCCTACCTCAAATACTGCACCAATTAATAAATAAACCCATGCCATTCTTTATTCCTCCTGACTCGCTGCTTGAATTCCAAGCCAGAAAATTTTAAAACTTGCTCTCTGTCTTTCGACAAGGGTAGCTCGGTCATAAAAATTTTCTTCTAAAAATAACCCATCAATAATTGTATAAAATGCAGAAGTCAGTTCATTCAAGTGAAGCGGACGAATGACTCCAGAATCAATTCCTTTTTGAAAAATAGGGCCGATAATTTTAATCACTTGTTCTTCTGTACGAACAAATACTTGATGAATCTCATCTGCAAATTCTTCCGGTGGGAAAAAGGTGAAACGTTTAAAGAAAGCTCCCTCCGTTGAATAGGACATATGATCCACATATAAATTAAATACTTCGTGAATTTGTTCTTTTATACAACGATCCTTCGTATACTCTGTAAATCCTTTTAAATGATTTAATTCTTTCTGTGCTACTTCGTCTAAAACTCTCAAGAAAATGGCTTCTTTACTTGAAAAATGGTTATAGAGAGAAGGTTTTTTAATTCCTACTTTATCTGCGATATCCGCAAGGCTTGTATTCTGATAGCCTGAGTGAGCGAAGCACTCGAGACTAGCGTCAATAATTCGTTGTTCGGTCATACGATCACCTCAATTGAAACTAACTAACGGTCGTTAGTTATAATTTAACATCGTAATGTGCTTTTGTCTAGCAATTGTTTTGGCATCCACGTTTATTTTTTTATAGGAAGGGAAGTGTCAAACTAGAGCGTAAATTGTCGGAAAATTTGGCCATATTTTAAAAAGGGATGTGTCATCATGAATACGTATACACTTGATCGTTACGAAGGGATGCACGCCATACTGATTGAGACAGAGCGAGTGGGAAATGAACTGATGGTTTTTAAAGAACGGCTGATCGAGTTTGCCCAGCCAGGAGATATTTTGGCCATCGATTTTGATCATATGGGTAATTTAAGGCATGTAGAAATAGTCAGCAAACAAAGAAAACATAAGGATGAGCCTTTAACTGATCTTGAAGGCGTTTAAAAGCACCTTTTTCTATAAAAGGTGCTTTTTCTTATTTTTTATTGATTTTTTGACAAGAACCTCCATAATAAATAGTAAGAATATTCCGACAGGGGGATGGGGCATGCTTCTAAAACATGCGGTTGACTTATTAGATGAAGGTGTCGTAATTACGAGTCAAGATTTTGTCGTTACTTATGTGAATCCGGCTTATCTTCATATGTTTGATCTTCATAACGAAGAATTAATTGGCAGGAGCCTTCAGGACTTATTTCCTGACGAAGAAAAGTCTAAACAAATTACGATTCAGTCGATTACAGAGAAAAAAGAACTAAGTGTGGAACGTCTTTCTTATCCATGGCGAGGAAAAGAAATGATTTTGCAAGTGTACACGAAGCTCTTCGAACATGAAGGTGAGATGTATGTGATTACAAGAATATTCGATCAAACAGAAGTGGCCAAAGAGGAAAAAGAATTGGTACACATGATTGAAGAAATGACGGCAAATGTTGTTACCATTGCTAAAGGGTACGCTTTACTTCCATTACAGCCAATTTTACGGGAAGAACAAAAACATATTCTTCTTGACCGAGTACCAGAACAATGCCGCAGCCAGAATATTAGCAGGCTGGCGATTCAGTTTTCTGGAATAACCGATATAAATAATGAGTGGGCTGTTTTACTTAAAAATTTAGTAATGAATCTTCAACTGCTGGGAATTGAAGTTGTGTTAGCTGGTTTACGTCCTCAAGTTGTCATGCAATTTACTCAAAACGGAATTCAACTCGAGGGAGTAAAATCATTTATGAATGTTCAGCAAGCAACAAAGTACTTTCTCGAGACGGGATATCGTCCAGCATTCAAAACATAAAAGCCTGTGAGAAAATAAAACTCACAGGCTTGGTTCATCTAAATGGAGTTGGCGATATCGAGCGCATCTTCTAAACGATTTTCTTCATCCATCGGAGAATAAGCCATTTGATAAATAACATTCTGTTCATCATCATACCATTCAAAAAATACAGAAGCTTCTCGTTCTGTCACCCCTGCAATAGCCCCGGAGTCCAACGTCATTCGAGTGTCAGATTCCTGTAAATTATTTTCTGGATTGTAGACTGTCGTTACGGTCAGTTGGTCCGCGTCCGTAGACACATAATTCACTTCGACTTCATGTTCTACAGCAGATGCTTCAACATCTTCCAAGTTAAAAGGAAGTTCAGTCGGAAGGCCCAGGGATTCTTGTTCTTCTTTTGTTAAAGAATCTTCGACAGGTTTACCGAATGCTTCTGGATGATCTTCTTTTAATGAAGCTAAAGAAATATCTTCTCCAGATGAACATCCAGCTATGATGAACGTTATGGATACCAATAACGCAGCAATCAATTTTTGCATAATAAGTCACTCCTAAGTGGTGCTAGGTATCTTCCAAACATTCATTTTAGCATATGTTCTTCTTTAAGGTGGATAAAATTGCAGAATTGTGAAACGAAAGTCACCGTTGGTTCGTTAGGTATAAGGGAGAAAAAAATATGAGGGGAATGAAGCAGATGAGTGAGATTTCCGTTCGTTCGTTTCAGCTTAATGATTTTGATGCGATCCATGAGTTGAATAAGCAGGAAGGGTGGAATCAGTTAGTTGAGAAGAAAGATGAAACCTTCCATGGCTGGATTAATTCTGAGCCAGCCCTTGTACTTACAAAAAATGATGAAGTCATTGGATATTTAAGGGGCCTTACGGACGGGGCAGTCAGTTTGTTCGTGTGTGAATTATTGATTCGCAGTGATCATCGTGGGCAAGACTTAGGACAAAGGCTAATTGAAGAAGCGCACAATTGTTATCCCAGTACAAGAGTGGAACTATTAGCAACAAGTGAATCAGAAGGCTACTATTCACAAAAGCGCTTCAGAACATTTTACGGATTTAGGAAAGCTGCTGAAGAATTTATATAATTTATAAAACAAGATCCGTCTGAGTGTAAGACGGATCTTGTGGTTTATGAATCCATATAATGAGCCAGCTTGGCGGCAACAGAACGAGGGATGAGTTTGGTTGAAACTGCCATTGAGCGATTGAGTGTGCCCGGGATGATCACTCGTTTTCCCTTTATAAATCCTAAAAATCCTTCATTAGCCACGTCTTTTGGTGTCATCGTACGCTTAACCAGCTTCGTTTCCTCTGCGTTTGCATTTTTAAAAAAGTTGGTATCGGTAGCACCTGGACACAGTGTAGAAACGGTAAGCCCAGTACCTCTCAGCTCTTCACGGAGAGCTTCAGTAAAGGAAAGCACATAAGCTTTAGAGGCATAATAGACTGCCATGCGGGGACCTGGCTGAAAAGCAGCCACGCTCGCTACATTCAGCACTCCTTTTGGTATATTTAAAAAAGGTGCTTTTTTCATATCCGGTAAAAAGTAATGAGTAAGCTCAGTTAAAGCATGTACGTTCACTTGCAGCATATTCTTTTGTTCCTTTAATGAAAGTTCTTCAAAAGCTCCATTTAATCCAAAACCTGCATTGTTGACTAATACTTCTACGGTTTTTCCTTCCTCTTTTACTTTATGATAAACGTTCTCTGCTCCATTGGGATGAGATAGGTCTTCAGCAATCACGGTTACAGGATGATCGTTTAATTCTGTTTTTAATTGCTGAAGCTTGATTTCTGAGCGGGCTACTATAATTAATTCATAGCCAGCTTTAGCAAATAAGTGGGCTAATTCATATCCTATGCCGCCAGAGGCACCGGTAATTAATGCAGTCGGTTTCACAAAATCTCTCCTTTTTGAACGTGCTATCCATTTCATACCCTCATTGTGTGTTAGTGAACCATCCGTTAGACGACTTCCTTATTTTTTAATGTATAGCTAGCTATGACTAAAAGAGTGATAATCAATCCGACGGTAACTAGGGAAGTCCACCAAAGCTCCTCCGGTATATTGCCGGTTGTAAGAACTTCACCTATGTAGGATGTGATAAGGGAAGGGATCCAATTCGCTGCATACTGAAAAATTTGTCCAATAATTTGGAGGGCGATTAGAAAAGCAATGGTTAGGAAAGCCACTACACCTGGAACTTTTACTAAAGTGTTCATCATGATATTGACCGTTACGATAAAAATGATCCACAAACTATAAAAAGCAGCAGCCGTGAGGACATGACCGAATGGAATCTCTTCGAATAAAAGAGAGACATAATACCAGCTGGAAAGCATACCCGCTGACACAGCCGTTACGCAAATCAATGAATAATTCATCCATTTTGCCGTGACGTAAGTAGAATAACGAATCGGCTTAACGAGAATGAGTTCAGCTACACCACTTTTTCGTTCACCGGCGATTGTTCCCATAGAAATTAATACAATAATAGCTACTCCAAGCATATTAAACTGTCCTATGCTCATCATAAGCACGTCAACTGCAGGGGGAGAAGGGATATCGATAATGGCACCTTCAGGAAGTCCGCCGACGGCATCAAGAATCTGTGGCATGTAATACGTCGTGAGCGGGTCCATCAGTCCTAACAGAATAAAAACGAGAGGGACCCAGATCCATTTAAAATTTCTCCAAGCTTCTAATGATTCACGGTTAAATACGGTCAGCCACTGCATGCTGATCCACCACCTTCATAAATAACTCTTCAAGTGACATCTTACCGACCTCAAAATGAACCAGAGGCCAGTGATGTTTAGCGGCTATATCGATGATCGCCTGCCGAGCCCCAGCCAAGTCATCTACATAAACGTGAACCTCTTCCTTTTTCGTTTCTAAACGATTAACACAGGTAAGACTTCGAAGACTCTCCAGGTAGGACTGAGAGTCAGATTCATCAAAACGAACAACAATTTTATTTATGGCATGCCGGCGTCTTACTTCCTCAAACGATCCAGACTCTATGATATGTCCGTCATTCATTAATAAAAGGTGATCACTTGCTTCTTCTGCGTCATTAAGAATATGAGTGGAGAAGAGCAGCGTTGTTTCTTGTTTTAGTTCTTCCATTAAATTAAGGACGTCTCGGCGTCCAATTGGATCTAAAGCTGAGACAGGTTCATCAAGCATTAACAGCTTTGGCTGATGAATCATCGCTTGAGCAATTCCAAGACGCTGTTTCATGCCGCCAGAATATTTGCCTATTCGTTTGCTTCCTGCCTCCCCTAGTCCTACTCTGACTAATAACTGATCTGCACGGTCATTAGCGGTGGATTTAGTTAAGTTCGCTAATCTTCCCACGTAAACTAAAAACTCTTTCCCCGTCATCCACGTATGGAATTGAGGATGCTGCGGAAGGTAGCCAATTAGCTGGCGAATATCTTTATGTGTACGACCGGCGAGGTGAATCGAACCGCTCGTAGGATGAATGAGTCCAGCCATCATACGTAAAGTAGTTGTTTTACCTGCCCCATTAGGGCCGAGAAGTGCCACGCATGTTTCTGGTTTAAGTTCGAAAGAGACAGCGTTAACTACTGTGTCTCTCCCAAATGTTTTTGTTAGCTCATTGGTTTGAATCATAGGTTAATCATCCCTTCCGAAGATGAAGTAAGCAATAGGACCGAGAATGTTAAAAAATAGAATGATGAGTACCCAAAGCCATTTTGGTCCGTTTGTGTATTGAGTTTTTGCTAAACTAACTAGAGCGGTTACAACTAAAATCAGTTGAATAATAATAATGGGAGCTAATAAGGCGATATTATCATTAAAAAACTGAGCGGCAGACTGCGATAATAAAATCATTTGATCCCTCCTTCATTATAAGTACGTTTGATAACCTTTGAGGTTTCGTTTTATTGTATGTTCCCAAATACTATGTCAACCGATCACATTAAACTTTAACTTTTGGTTCGGTTGACATTATTATCAGAATTTTATACACTGTTTGAAAGTCTAAAGAGTAAGAGTAGAGAATGAGATTAGATGAGTTGAGGAAGAAGGATGAGCTGAGTGAACTGAGGAGTCGACGGACGCAGGAGCTGTCAGATGGCCTTAGTCAATTTTTACTACCCTTTTTCATCCCACATATATAATCCCTCAACGTCTCATTTTCCATAATGAATTATGGAGAGGTGAGCGCAGATGAGTTTAACAACAAAGGAATCATTCCTTCAAGATGCGAAGGACTACCACACGATTCCAGTTTCCCAGTCCTTTTATACAGACACTTTAACACCGATTCACATGTTTCACGCGTTACGTGATGAAGCTGTATATATGCTAGAAAGCCAAGACCCTGAATCGCCATGGTCTAATTTCTCATTCATTGGTTTAGATCCAATGATAGAAGTGAAACAAGTAGAGGGATCTTTTGTGATTGAAGACTTTCATCATCATAAAAGCTGGACAGCGGGATCCTTTAAAGAAGCTTTTGAGCAGACAGTAGATGATTTAAACGTCAAACAAGCTGAAGTTCCTCTTCCATTTAAAGGAGGAGCTGTAGGTTATATCGCTTATGATGCGATTTCAGATTATGAGCCCGTACCTTACGCAGAACCAGATCATATCGATCTTTCTAATTATCATTTACTATTCTGTCAAACGCTGATTGCGTACAATCATAAAACGAAAGAAACGACGATTTTAACGTTTTCCCGGATCAACGGGGAGGCCCCTGATCGTAAATACAACGAAGCAGTCAGTCGACTTCAGAACGTAAGCCAGCGATTAAAAGAAAATAGCTTCTTACCAGATCTAATGCTCACGGACGAGTCATCTGACTACTCCATTGAGCTCATTAGTAATTATAAAAAAGAAGATTTCAAACGTGATGTTGAAAAAATAAAAGAGTACATTTTAGCGGGCGACGTTTTCCAAGCGGTGCTATCCCAGCGTTTTCAAACGAGAACAGAACGAAGCGGCTTTGAACTTTACCGTATATTAAGAAAAGTGAATCCATCACCTTATATGTTTTATTTGCATTTTGAAGATGTAGAAGTGATGGGAAGTTCACCTGAGCGCCTGTTAGAAGTTCAGGACGGCGAGCTTGAAATTCACCCAATTGCCGGAACAAGAAAACGAGGAACTACAAAGGAAGAAGACGATGCACTGGCGGAAGAGCTTTTAGCCGATGAAAAAGAACAAGCCGAACACCGGATGCTCGTCGACTTAGCAAGGAACGACATGGGGCGAGTGGCTGAGTTTGGATCGGTGAAGGTATTCGATTATATGACGATCGGCCGGTTCTCAAAAGTGATGCACATCATTAGTAAAGTAACGGGACAGTTGAAAGAAGGCGTATCACCAATAGATGCCCTTATTTCCGCTTACCCGGCAGGTACTTTATCCGGTGCACCGAAGATCCGCGCGATGCAAATTTTACGAGAATTAGAACCAACCCCACGTCATTTATATGGTGGCGGTGTTGTTTATTTAGGGTTTGATGGAAATATAGACTCGTGTATTACGATTCGAACGATGACAAAAGTAGGTGACCAAGTTTACGTTCAAGCAGGAGCAGGAGTGGTCGCTGATTCAGATCCCGAATCCGAATATCAAGAAACGATTAATAAAGCAAGTGCCTTAAAACGCACGATAGAGATAGCTGAGCAAGCATTTGAGAAGAGCAGAGAAGGAGTCGAGACGAAATGAAAAACATTTTAAGCGAAGTAGTAGAAGGTAAAACGTTAACGGAAGACGCTGCTTATGAAGCCATGAATGAAATTATGCAGGGCAACGTGACGACAGGACAGCTGATGAGTTTATTATCCGTTATTCGTCATCGCGGAGAAACTGTAGAAGAAATGACAGGATTCGTTCGTGCCATGCGTGCCAATATGACGAAGCTGGACGTAGACCATGATGACATCGTAGATACGTGCGGTACTGGCGGAGATGGCAGCTCCACTTTTAACATATCTACTGCTGTTTCGATTATTTTGGCGTCGATGGATGTGAAAGTGGCTAAACACGGCAACCGTAAAGTGTCTTCTAAAAGTGGAAGTGCTGATGTATTAGAAACATTAGGCATCCCTATTGATACAACACCAGCAGAGGGAGCGAAAGCTATTTCTGAAAAAGGGATGACCTTTATGTTCGCCCCTAATTATCATCAAGCGATGAAGCATGCCGGGCCAGCTCGTCAGGAATTAGGCTTTCGTACGGTCTTTAATTTATTAGGCCCAATGTCTAATCCGGCGAACGCCAAACGTCAGCTTATCGGCATTTATGATACGGCTTACGCTGAAAAGATGGCCGAAACGCTGAACAAGTTAGGCTCAAAGCACGTTCTTCTTGTGACCGGCCGTGATGGACTCGATGAAATCACGATCACGGGTGGAACAGATGTTGTAGAGCTTAAGGATGGAGAAATTACACGCTTTACTCTTACTCCAGAAGATTTGGGATTAAAGAGCGGAGAATTAAAGGATATTCAAATTAATACGACCGACGATAGTGCGCGCATTATCGAACAAGTATTGCGAGGTTCAGCAAACGAAAGCGCAATGACCATTGTGACGATGAATGCAGCAGCAGGATTATATGTTGCTGGAAAAGCAGCAGATCTACGCGAAGGCGTTCAGCGCGTGCAGCAAGCGATTGAAAGCGGCACAGTGTATAATTATTTCACATCGATTCAGGAAGAAAGGGAGCGACGTCAGTATGCTTGATACCATCTTAGCGATCAAACAACAAGAAATCGAACGACTCTATTTACCAGAAGCGGCTGAAGTTGAACATTATTCTTTTGCTGACTCTTTACGAAACACGCCAAATAAAGCAGGACTTATAGCAGAAGTGAAAAAAGCCTCCCCTTCAAAAGGAATTATTCGTGATGACTTTAACCACGTAATGGTAGGTAAACAATACAATGACGCTGGTGTAGAAGCGATTTCTGTCTTAACCGATCAGCATTTCTTCCAAGGACATCGTGATTTTTTAACCGACATTAAAAAGTTTGTTCAGGTTCCTGTGATGCGTAAGGATTTCATTATTGATCCTTTGCAAGTGGAGGAAAGCAAGCTAATGGGAGCGGACGCTATTCTTCTAATTGGAGAAGCGCTGGAACCTAAGAAGCTGCACGAATTGTACCTTCAAGCGTATGAATCTGGGTTAGAGGTACTTGTAGAAGTTCACAGTGAAGCTGTTTTAGAAGGTGTATTGAATGAATTTACCCCAGAAGTACTAGGTATTAACAATCGCAACCTTCATACGTTTGAAACGAAGCTTGAGCAAACGGAAAGAATGGCAAAGCAGGCACCGAAGGAATCACTGCTCGTATCAGAAAGCGGCATTTTCACGTATGAAGATATTGAGAAAGTAGTCGACTATGGGGCACAGGCGGTATTAGTTGGCGAGTCATTGATGCGCCAAAACAATATTAAAAAAGCGGTGAAGGATTTAGTAAACGGGGTGAATGTATAATGCGTGAACCTCTAGTCAAGCTGTGTGGAAATCGTTCGGCTAGTGATGTGGAAAAGAGTGCAAACTCAAATGCTACACACCTTGGGTTTATTTTTGTAAGAAGAACGAAGCGGTATGTCCGCCCTGAACGCGTCGGGCAGTGGATTCGCCGCACGCAGCCTAAGCAGAAACTAGTCGGTGTATTCGTAAATCCAACCGTCGAACAATTAGAAGAAGTCCTCACCTTTGTCTCCCTGGATGTGATCCAGCTTCACGGCAGCGAAACCGTTTCTGAGATTTTAAAAATCAAAGAAGCCTTTGGCCTTCCAGTATGGAAAGTGGTCCATCATAGTGAAGATGCACTGGAGAAAATGGAGGTGTTTAAAGGAGTAGCGGACGGATATGTTATCGATTCAAAAGTGAAAGGTGCGCACGGCGGCACCGGAGTAAGCTTCGATTGGAGCACAGTGGAAGACTACGTGCGCGTATCGAATGAACAAAACGTTACTTGCTTTATTGCAGGAGGAATTACGCCGGAGAACGTCGATCAGCTGCTCGATCATGAGCCAGAAGGCATTGACATTTCCAGCGGTATTGAAACGAACGAACAGAAAGATCTATATAAAATTCAAGCGATCATGAAAGAGGTGGGCCGACATGTTGCAAGCATTTCCTGATATAAAAGGGCGCTTTGGAGATTTTGGCGGAAAATACGTCCCTGAAACGTTAATGGGACCTTTACAAGAGCTAGAAGCAGCGCTCGATGAAGCTATGAACGATCAAGCATTTTTAGATGAATATCATCACGTACTAAAAGAATATGCGGGCCGCCCGACGTCTTTAAGCTACGCTGACCAGCTAAGTGAACACCTTGGAGGCGCGAAAGTTTACTTGAAGCGTGAAGATTTAAACCACACGGGTGCGCATAAGCTTAACAATGCCATTGGCCAAGGTTTATTAGCTAAACGCATGGGCAAAAAGAAAATCATTGCAGAAACGGGCGCCGGTCAGCACGGGGTCGCTTCGGCCACTGTAGCTGCTAAGTTCGGACTGGAATGTAAAGTGTTTATGGGGGAAGAAGACATTCGCCGTCAGGAGCTTAACGTCTTTCGAATGAAGCTGTTAGGCGCAGAAGTGATTTCTGTGTCCAGCGGAAACGGGACGTTAAAAGATGCAACAAACGAAGCGATTCGTTACTGGGTAGCGAATTGCGAAGACCATTTCTATTTAATTGGATCTGTCGTAGGTCCTCATCCTTATCCACGTATGGTGCGGGACTTCCAGCGAGTGATCGGCGACGAGTCGAAGAAGCAGTTTTTAGAAGTAGAAGATGAACTGCCTGACCGTATCTATGCATGTGTAGGCGGAGGAAGTAACGCAATGGGAATCTTTTATCCATTCTTAGAGGATACTTCTGAGCTGATCGGAGTGGAAGCAGCAGGAAAAGGGATTGACACCCCAGAACACGCAGCTACCTTAACAAAAGGTACGCCAGGTGTCATTCACGGCTCCATGACGTATTTAATGCAGGATGTGAACGGACAAATCACGGAGCCTTACTCCATTTCTGCAGGACTTGATTACCCTGGAATAGGACCCGAGCACGCGCACCTTTTTCAGACAAAACAAGTACGTTATGAATCCATTACAGATAAAGAAGCATTAGATGCACTGAAGCTGTTAACGGAGCAAGAAGGGATTATCCCAGCAATTGAGAGTGCGCACGCATTGGCTCAAGCATTTAAAGAAGCTGGTGAAATGTCTTCTGACCAGACGATACTCATCAATCTATCAGGACGCGGTGATAAAGATATGGCGACGTTGATGGAACACTTTCAGGAGGAGGACTAATATGCTGACGCAAACATCATTTCAAGGGAAGCTGACAAAAACAGAAGACTTGTTCATCCCGTTTGTCGTAGCGGGCGATCCAACTCCTGAATTAACGATTCAATTTGCTTTAAAGCTGCAGGAAGCCGGTGCGGATATTCTTGAATTAGGTGTCCCTTATTCAGATCCGCTGGCTGACGGCCCAACGATACAGCGTGCGGCACAGCGTGCATTAAAGCAAGGCATGTCACTGACGAAAGCCATTGAGCTTGTACCTAAGCTGCGTGAAGCGGGAGTGAAGATTCCTGTAGTCATTTTTACGTATTATAACCCCGTGCTGCAGCTAGGCTATGACCGTTTCTTTGAAATACTTGAGGAGAACGGAGCAGAGGGTGTACTCATCCCTGACCTTCCTTACGAAGAAAGCGAAGAAATTCGCGGACTGGCTGAAGAAAAAGGGGTCGAGTTTATTTCACTTGTGGCTCCTAATTCTGATACGCGTATTAAGCAAATCGCCGAGCATGCCAAAGGGTTTCTATATTGCGTATCGACCCTAGGCGTTACAGGTGGAAGCAACCAAATGTCCGCTGAAACGTTATCGTTTATTAAAAAAGTAAAAGAACACAGTAATGTTCCGGTTGCCGTAGGATTCGGCGTCTCAACAAACGAGGACGTACAGCTTGTTAGAGATCATTCCGACGGTGTCATTATCGGAAGTAAAATCATTCGACTAATTGAAGGTGAGCTAGAAGCGTTTGAGAATGGAAAAGAAGAGGAAGCTCTCGAACGTTTTTATCAAGAGATTCATGAACTCGTAAAATGAATCTAGAGTAGAGGAGCTGAGCAGAGTGATTTATATGATCGACCACTACGATTCCTTCACCTACAACCTTGTCCAGTACTTAGGTGAGCTAGGAGAAGAAGTGATTGTAAGACGGAATGATGAAGTAACATTTGAAGAGATCGACGAACGGCAGCCAGATCTTTTGTTTCTATCCCCAGGGCCTTGTTCCCCGGATGAAACAGGAATTACGCTGGATGTGATTGATCGATATAAGACAAGTATTCCGATGTTTGGTGTGTGCTTAGGTCATCAGTCGATCGCTCAAGTTTTCGGAGGCAAAGTTGTACGTGCTGACCGCCTGATGCACGGCAAGAGCTCGGAGATCTTTCATGACGGACGCTCGATTTACAAAGATCTTAACAACCCAATGGAAGCGATGCGCTATCACTCCTTAATCGTCGACAAACAAGACGTCCCGGAGTGCTTTGAAATCACAGCAGCGACCGTCGAAGGAGAAATTATGGGCATTCGCCACTTGGAATACCCTATTGAAGGCGTCCAATTTCATCCTGAATCCATCGGCACAAATGATGGGATGCAGCTGTTGAAAAATTTAGTGGATCAGCTGAAGGAAGAAAAAGAAGAAGTGGCAGCGGATTAGACCGCATAAAAGAAGTCTATCATTGGATCTCTTATTGTTATGAAGAGGTCCTCTGGTAGGCTTTTTTGTGGATGAGAGGGAAAGGTGAAATGTCAGAATAAACTGCCCAAATGTCAGAAAAATAGCTTGAAATGTCGGAATAACTAAGTCAAATGTCAGAAAAACACGGTGAAATGTAAGAAATAATTTCTGAAATGTTATAATTAATTTTTAAAAGTATTGAACAGAAGAATGAAAAGCGATATAATAATTCTTGTCCAAAAAAATTATATATGGGGCATTAGCTCAGCTGGGAGAGCGCTACACTGGCAGTGTAGAGGTCAGCGGTTCGAGCCCGCTATGCTCCACTAATACAGAACACGAAAAACCCTTGCTATGCAGGGGTTTTTCTTATGTTTACAAATAGTACAGTCACCGTTTGTAATGGTGGTACAGCAGATTTGGGGACGAATTGGGGACAGTTTCAAAAAAAGTGATATTTTGTTGGTAAGAGATCCACTCATAATAAAAAATTCCCACTCTTAAGAATGTATCTGCAGCAAGCACTATTACTAGATTGATCATATATATAATGAATGCAATAAATTACTAACTAAACTGCCTTCATTTTAATAGTGGCATTAGTAGGGGGTTATTTACTCTCTTTTTTAGATAGAAAGTAAAGAATACTGTCACTTGCGTCACTACCGTCACCGTTGTTCTCTCACAAGAGGTTTAAAGGTGACGGTTATATTTTAGGAACGTCACCGAAGTCACCTTACAGTCAGAATATTAGTTGTTACATACAAGGGCAGGAGTGCTGAATATTTGATTTCGAGATAATTTATACCTTGGAAGATGTAGAGTTATACTTCCTACAACAAATGTTATTAAAAGAAAAAGGACATTTCCCACATTTTATCGAATTAATAATATAGATAAATTGGAGGGATAATTATGAGGAAATTGCATTGTGAAGCACTGATAGAGGATCTTGAAGAAATGATTCCTGAGATTAAAAATAAAACAGATTTACATGTTCAATCAAGTGAACCTGAAGTTATCATACCGAGAGTAAAAAGCTTTTTTGAGCATAATAGGAGTGTTTTAGAGTATTGTGCAAATGATGTATTTGAGTTATTGGTGAGTAAAGAAAATAGAACGAAAAAATTAAAAAGTCGATACAAAAATGTATATTTTCCTTATGGAGAAACAAAGGAGATATTTGAGCGAAATTTTAATAATAATTTACCGGGGTTAAGTCAACAAAACCATTCTATATACAAACTTATTTCAGGACTACAGGATTTTAACAGAAGGGATGATAAAAAGTTTTTAAACTACATGTGCAGAGTGACAAACAAAAACAAGCATGATCAACTCTCTACACAAGAAAGAAGAAGTGAGAAAACAGTTAACATTGGAAATTTTATAAGCTCAACAAACAGTAACGTAACAATTTCTGGTGGTACTTATAATGGACTTCCTATGGGAGATTTCAAGATTACTACTGATGGTGAAATAATTGGTAAAATTAATTTGCAACTCTTAAAAGAAACCGTAATTATTGAAAATGGTTTCTTAATATTTAAGGATTCTGGAAAAAAGGTTTTACCTTTCTTAGAGTTGTGCAAGGAAGAAGTAAAATCATTCTATATAGAATTATATAAATTATTAAACGATGCTGTAGAAAAGAACTAAAGGATAGTTTGAGATTTCATCATAGATATCTCGAACTCAGGTATTTTATATAGGGACAGGTTTGTTTAAGAGTGCAATCTGATTAACTTTTATGGGAGCAGAGTGATGATTAAGAAATAGAGAATACTGTACTATACTAAAATTGCTTATTAAACTCTCGTGATTATGCACTATTCATTTTGTAGGGAGTGGAAGAATATCTAGCTCATAAGATCTTTAGCCCTCGACTCGTCCAAATTCGTTCTTCTCTTAATTTTAAAATGTTATTTGAACCAATACCCACTTATGTAAAGAAGCTGTTTTAGACCGAGATATAACCTAAGAATTACCCTATTATAGAATTTAATTAGCGGGGAGGTTAATACAATGCCAAGAGCTGTAACATCAGATCACGTATTATTTAACGAATGTATTCCGATATTTCGTCCGAAAGAAATCAAGATGACTGAAAATGGTAATACCACTATCGGTTATTTACTACTAGATTTTAGACTTGATGAAGAGTTAGATTTTGAATATTTTAAGATTGATCCAACCTATGAAGTAAGACTTTCAGGAGCATATGCAAGTTTTATTGCACCTGTTCACTTACCTAAATGGTTTGAGTGGGAGCATAATACACATCTATTTACTATTGCTCTTGCGTCGGTTTTTTCTTTTGCTACGAGAAGACCGGTAAAAGCACCTCGTGATGGGTATATATCAAGAAGAGCGAATTTAGATGAGAGTTCACTTAACGAATTAGCTATTCAATTTCCAGTGTTAACTGCAGGACCAGGGGCACATGAAACCAGTATATCTAAAGAAACATTAAATAGGATGTATGAAAAATTAAAAGAAACATTCAAAATGCTTTATGGTATACCTTATGAATTCTATGAAAATTCAATGCAATCTATAAGACTTGTCCATTTATCCCATCTTAATAAAAGGGATGATTTCGGATTAGCATACTATCTCTTGGTTTCATCAATGGAGACTATAGCAAAAAAGGCTGTAAAGAGAAAGAGGTTTGTAATCAAACACCCAAAAGAAGATAAGTGGAAGGAAATGGCCAAGACAAATAAGGACATTGAAGATTTACTAAGGTTGTACAAGGAAGAACGTGGTAAATCCCAGTTTTTGGGTAAGAGAGTTGTAGAATTTATTATGAAATATTGCCCACCTGAGCAATGGCTAGACTTAGAACACCCAAGAGCGAATATGGCGAGTTATATAGAAGAACTTACCGGTCGCAAGGAAGAGTGG
Organism: Halobacillus andaensis; assembly: GCF_014636475.1. Lineage (GTDB taxonomy): Bacteria > Bacillota > Bacilli > Bacillales > Halobacillaceae > Halobacillus_A > Halobacillus_A andaensis. Next base: position 165,104 of record NZ_BMEL01000003.1, on the reverse strand, counting down.
TATTTACAGAAACAATGGTATGAGAAATACCCTCAAGATTTTACTGAGGATGAGATAAGGAAAATTCTTAATGACCTCTATGTTCACAGATCAAAGTTTACGCATGAAGGTAAAAATCCTCCTCATCAAAATCCGGATAGTAGTAACAGATTTTTTGATATTCAAACATTGGTTACAGAAAAAAAGGATGAATATATAATTGAAGATATAACGTTACCTAATTTTCAACTTGTATCCTTTATTGCAAATCGCACAATACAAAATTATTTAAAGGATAAAGTTAATCCCTAATTTTTAAGAGATATGTAGATTTTGATGCAGAGTATAGGAATGAGTTTATAGTTGTTTCTAGTCTATTGCTGTTCTTAGGTTCTATTACTGTAATTGGGACTATTGTTTACCAGGTTATGGTTGAGAATGGCAGTGTAAATCATACTGTACTTGATATCACAAACGCAATATGGGGGGGTCTTATAGTATCCTTTTTTAGCTTAAAGTTAACATTTATATTTGTCTCATTTTTAATTTTCTTTAATAATAAAGAAGAAAAAGAGGAAAAAGTGGTCACCCCCAAATTAAAGGAAAATGATAACTTTTAATAAAGAACGATAGAAGGAGTTTTATAAAAAACTGTTATAAGCTTTTAATTATTGGGTATTTCCCGTTGAGAGGGAGTAGGTAGAAAATGGAGATACACTTACATGATAATTATAATTTAGGAGAAAACGAAATCGCTTTGAATAAGGATATAAAAGATGAAATAAGCGATTTTTTCATTAAATATATTCAAAATTTGACTCAGACTGAAAAGAATTTCGACTTATCATTGTTAAAACACATCTATGTTCCTAATGACTATACTACTGAATTATATGAATTTCAAAGGGCTCAAGGTTTGAGAGAAGGTCACACAAAGAACGAAAAAGCTGAAGGACAAGCTATGGTGCTTACTTATGATGTGGAAAATGATAAGAAACTGGCAATTTTTATAAGAGCAGAAATGTTTTTCGGAGTCTTCACCTCTTTAACGTCAGTAAGTAATGAATTTCCTGATGAGACTGCAATGTGTTTAAACGTGTTTTATCACGAGCTTGTCCATGTTAGTGATGATTTTGTGCTTGATAAAGTAATCGATTTTAAGTCTATTCAAAATAATGGGATTTTAAATTCCACATTAACAATTGAATCCTTAAAGGTTTGGCAAGAGTATTATGCCTATAGAAAAGCAGCCCAACGTTATCCATACGGAGATATTCAGAGCTCCCATTTAAAAGAAATAAGTGATTGGATTATTGATGAGACAGAAAGTCTTAAAGAACAATTTCAAGTAGATAATGATATGGAAAAATTCATGGAATACTTCACATATAAAACTAGGTACTTTTTAAGAGTGCTTGTTTCAGTAGTTGGAAATATACAAGGACTTAATATTAGCCAAGAAAGAAAAGGAGAAATGCTGGATCTTATCAAAGAAAAAGCAATAAATAGTAAATTTGCTTCCTTAATTGATGAGCTTGATCGAATAATGAATGAACTTTTTAATTCCTATCCTCAAAAATGGAGGGGTAACCACGTTTTAAATGACTTAATTAAATTCATATCAGATTTTTGGAATAAATTGGATGTATATCCTTCTGAAATCTCTGATAGCGAAGTATATGTGGGTATTGATTAACTGTAACCTGGATTATTAACATTATAAAAAGGAGAAGGGTTATATGCTTCCCTTCTCCTTTTTTTGTTCAAGTATAGCCATGTTTCAATGAATACTATTAGGCGAGGGTTGGAATAAGCTATTTAGTTTATCTGCTGCTTCTTCATCTGCTTGCCGTACATAGTGGCCATAAATATTCATGGTGGTTTTAATGTCTGCATGGCCTAGACGCTCAGAAATGACCTTTGCATGAACTCCCTGATTGATTAGTAAAGTAGCAGCTGTGTGGCGTAGATCGTGAAAGCGAATATGTTTGAATCCTGTTCGTTTAATAAATCTTCTCCACCAAGTGCCTGGCACAGTAGGGTAGAGGGGCTTTCCATTCCAAGTAGAGAAAACAAAGCTATGATTACCGCCTTCCCAATGTTCTGCAACTTGTAGACGTTCTTTATTTTTCACATGCTTATATTCTTTTAATTCCTCAATGAGATGAATAGGGGCAACTACTGTACGTAAAGAACTCTTTGTTTTCGGCTTTCTTAATTGAAACCCTTCTTCCTTAATATGCTGCAATGTGTGATTCACCTCAATTGTACGCTTATCAAAGTCAATATCCTCCCATTGAAGCCCCAGGAGCTCTCCTCGTCTTAACCCAGTAGTAATGGCCAATTTAATTATTAAACTTTGGTGAATAGGTTGGTTTTCAAGCATACTAAATAATTGTTGTACTTCATCTTGAGTATAAACCTCCGTTTTTTTGCTTTCTATTTTTGGCCGCTTTACTGTTTTAACTGGACTTTCTTTAATCAGTTTCCATTCCGCGGCTCTATTAAATATATCTTCAAGAATTCGATAATGGTATAAAATACTGGTGGAAGCCAAGCCGCCCTCTTTTCCGTCTTTCCGAACACCATCATGTCCTAACGAGTCCAAGTAATTAATAATACGAATTGGTTTAATTTCATCTAGTTTTAGTTGGCCAAATGTAGGTATCAGATAGTTTCTTAATGGATAACTATAAGTTTCAATCGTTTTCGGTGCTAAGTGTTTCTTTGCATACTTCTCTTTCCATTCAGAAACAAACGATTCAAACTTCATTTTTGATGGATCAATATATGCTCCAGCTTCTATTTCTGTAACGAATTCAGCAAGCAGCTTTTTAGCCTCAGTTTTATTCTTGGCTTTTACAGTTCTTGTTTTCTTAACCCGCTTTCCTGCTTGGTCATATCCCATGCTATAAATTAACCGCCAAGAATTGTTACCACGCTTCTCTATACTACCCGCCATGGTTAACTATCTCCTTTTTTTTGCTTCTTTTTCATTCGGTTGTAAGCCATCTCGCAGCTACTTCTTTTTCTAAACGGCAGTGGTGGACAAAAGCGACGCCCTTCAAAGTCAACTTCAAATACATGATTGCAATATTCACACTTTCTTAATTCTGAATTATTCATCAAAGCATTTAACATTTGAAAGTATGCGTACTCAAAAAGATCTTTGAAAAATATTTTAGGAATAATTTTACCATCTTCAAAATCAGGGAGAATTTGCAAAGCTCTATGGTTATTGTGGAAATGTTCAGTTAACAATTCTTTAGCAGAATAAATCAAAGAATCATCATGTTCAATAGCAATTGAAAAAGCTGTTGTAATGTTATCAATTGTTGTATTAGACATTTGGGCAATAATATTATGGTGTCTTTCTAGCAAACTTTTTATTTTATTAGTGTCTTCGAAGATAATGGCTTCAAATAACGAAAAGTAGTACCTATATATAGTTAATTCATAAAATAGATAGTAAATATCAGTAAATGGTATTTGTACGTTAATGTCCGGGGAAGAGTGCTGTTCCAGAATATCTTCCTGAAGACCATAAGGAAGGCCAAAAACCTTTGAGAACTTAATCAAACTTTTGAAGTCAAACGGAGTTAACTTAGCTAATTCAGTATAAAGTGATTTTGCGGTTTCAAATTTGTAATTTTTAGTCTGAGAAGTGCTTTTCTCATTAATTCCAATAATTAACGGATCTTTTGTAATCAACTCCTCATAACTAAGCGTTCTATCAAACAGTTTAACTTCTAACTCTTCCAAAGGTAATTCCAAATAATTAGCCCATAGCTCTAAATCAGATCTTAGTGAATTAAAAGTTAAATCTAGTGATAATTCTTTGAAGTCTTTTTCAATACCTCTTTTTTCCAATAATCTCCCTATCATCTCTCCATTATTATTACCAAGTGAAAGACCCTTAATCTTAGTTGCGTCCTTGTAAATATGGTAGCCATCAAAAACGACAACTTCTTGTTTTGTTTTGAAGTCATTTAAAAAATTTTTTCGCATTGTAGTTTTTCCTTTCCGAAGAGTATTATTTTTTTGGTTCTTTTAGGATATAGCCCGCTACAATCAAATTAAATATGTTGAATTTAAATAAAAACAACATGTTTTTGGGTTTAAAAATAAAAAATATGTCGTTTTTTACTTTACATATAAAGAGAGGTCTATTATATTTATGTTAAAGGTATCATCAATAACAACATAATACAAATTGATTTAAGTCTATTTATGTAGTTTAGGAGGGATTGTATGAAGAATAAGGATATTAGAGAAGCAATTAGTAAAGCTGGATTGAGACATTGGCAAGTTGCTGAAGCTTATGGAATACATGAAGGTAATTTCAGTCGTTTGTTACGCAAAGAACTTAGTCCAGATCAGAAAGAAAAAGTGTTCCTAGTCATACAGAAATTAAAATAGGAAAGTGTGTAAGTTTTTTTAAACAAAATAGAAGGTTTTAAAGCATTTAATAATAATTGGGGAGGTTTTTAATATGGAGAAAACAACATTAACCACGCAAGAGGTAGCAGATTATATAGGTGTTTCCAAAGATTTAGTATATGCAATGGTAAGGAAAAAAGAGGTTCCACATGTCCGAGTAGGAACAAGGCTTTTATTTAAGAAGGATTCAATAGAAAGATGGTTGACCACCAAAGAAGAAGAGAGCATAAAAAATACGCCTTAGATAAACAAAGGCGTAGAAAGGTGGTTAATAAAATTGTCTAAACCTATTATACCAAAAAATGAAACTGAGAAAACAAAAATGCTAGAATCCGCAATTGCTTATGCCAGGTTTTTTCATTGGTCTGTTTTTCCGCTTCATTCTATTGTAAAAGGTCAATGTACTTGTGGCCGTTTGAACTGTGGAAGCCCAGGAAAGCATCCAAGAGTTAAAAGTGGTGTCAAGGAAGCGACTACAGACGAAGGTGTTATAAAAAATTGGTTTACTAAGTGGCCAAACAGCAATATAGGAGCTGCTACAGGAGAGAAAAGTGGATTTATAGCTGTAGATATTGACCCTAGACATGGTGGTGAAGCTTCATTAGATGAGTGGATTAGTGAGTATGGCCACTTTAAAACCGTTGAAGCAATCACAGGAAGTAAAGGGAAGCATATACTTTTCAATTATCCTGGTCAGTTAGGGAATCGAGCCAATGTAAAACCAGGAATAGATATTAGAGGGGACGGGGGCTATATTGTCCTGGCTCCCAGCAATCATATAAGTGGCAATCAGTATGAATGGGAATTGTCTAGTCGACCAGGAGAGGTTCGATTATCCGATATGCCTGAATGGCTACTAAAAGAACTGCAAGAAACAACAAAATCAACTATTAAAAAACCTTCAAGCCATTGGTCACACATAATCCAAGGTGTGGGAGAGGGAGAAAGAAATAATTCAGCTGCTTCTCTTGCTGGATATCTGCTAAGAAGACGATTAGATGCGAGTGTGGCTTACGAAATTATGCTTATGTGGAATGACCGAAATAATCCCCCTATGTCTCAGGATGATCTGGACAAAACTTACATGTCGATTTTAAAAAAAGAAGTCGATCGACTAGGAAGGGGGTAAGCAAATGAACACCATGAATGACTTGATGGAGCAATTTCAGGAACTCACTGAAAAGAAATCTACTGAACAGAATGAAAAGAAAACGCAATCACAGCTCTTATTAGAAATGGCAAGTCATATAGAGCTCTTTCATACACCTGATGATGAAGCTTATGCGCTTATCCCAGTCCATGGCCATAAAGAAGTTAGAAAAGTGAGAAGTCGGAATTTTAAACGATGGTTACAGCACAAGTATTATGACAAATTTAAGAAAGCAGCTGGCAGCCAGGCTGTAGAGGATACATTAAGTGCTCTGGAAGGTAAGGCCTTGTTTGAAGGTGAGGAGCACGATGTTCATTTAAGAGTAGCTGAATATGAGGACTCTATCTACATTGATCTGTGTAACAAGGACTGGCAGGCTATTCAAGTTCATTCAGGAGGATGGAATATAATAGATCAGCCCCCTGTTTACTTTAAACGCACAAACAACATGAGGCCTCTCCCAATACCTCAAAAAGGAGGGAGAGTTGACGATTTAAAACCCTTCTTGAATTACAAAGATGATACGCAATGGAAAATGATAACAGCTTGGCTGTTAGCCTCTATTCGCCCTAACTCTCCTTACCCAATTCTTACTGTTCAAGGTGAGCAAGGAAGCGCGAAGAGTACAACTACTAAAGCATTAAGGGCATTAATTGACCCTTCAGAGATGCCGTTACGTACTTTACCTAAAGATGAAAAAGAATTGTCTTTAGCTGCAAATAGTACATGGGTATTAGCTTTTGATAATTTAAGTGGCGTTTCCAATGTACTGAGTGATGGCTTATGCAAGATATCCACAGGAGGTGGATTGGCTACAAGGAAGCTATATACAGATGATGAAGAAGCTACTTTTAATGTCATGCGTCCCACCATACTCAATGGTATTGACGATATAGCAAAGAGACAGGATTTATTAGACCGTTCGATTGTTTTATTTCTTCCTTCTATTCCCGAAGATGAGAGAAGTGATGAAAAGACCTTTTGGGCGAGTTTTGAACAAGTAAAACCTCAGATCATGGGAGCTCTTTTGGATGCTATCAGTGGAGCTCTAAGTGAGATTAGCAACACTTATTTAGATAGCAAGCCTCGATTAGCGGACTTTGCATTATGGGCAACCGCTGCAGAACGAACGTTGGGTTGGTATAAAGGGGAATTCATGGACGTTTATAACCGAAACCGTAGTGATGCAATTGAACAAGGATTGGAGAGTAATCCTCTTGCTGTGGCTGTATTGGAGTTTATGGAGTATAGATCAGTCTGGGAAGCTACTTCATCTGAAACTTTAGCAAATCTTTCTAATTATGCAGGGGATGAACGAGTTAAGAAGAGTAAAGCTTGGCCATCAGTTAACAAGTTAAAAGAATGGTTAAGACGAATAGCCCCAGGATTAAAAACTAAAGGAATTATAATTACTGAACTTCCAAGAACGAAAAAACATAGAGGGTTAATTCGTATAGAAAATCTAATAAATACAGATGAAGATGACAGCTCTAAAAATAGGGGTGACATAGTGAATAATCCAACCGTCATCAATGAACCTAGTCATAGAAGGGATAGTGACGGTGGTGACACATTTAACAGTCATAAAGGTAGTCTTTCTAAAAATGCCTATAAGGATGTGGAGATATGAGCGTAGCTCACCAAATTATTCAAGAAGTCCATAAGTCAGGATGTGAATTATGGCCGCTTCAAGGAAAGTTAAAAATTTTAGAAGGAGAACGGCTGAATCCCCACCTCATTAATAAAGTTAGAGCTCATAAGGCAGACATTTTAGAATTATTTAAGTATGACGAGCAGGTAAAGCAGCTAGGCATGATCGTAGCAATATCTGGAGAATTATATACCTGGACAGTGAGTCCATTCAGCACGGCTTATATGGAGCGTACAGACAATGAATGGACAGCATGGCGTGAATCATATCAAAGAGGGACAAAAACAGCTACCCATGTAAAGATCATAGCAGAAAAAGACAACTTTCAGAATGTACTAGGTCGAACGGCAAAATATATAAACTTTATTGAGGAAAAAAGGGGGATTTAATTATGACGGGGGAGCAAATAGCACTCGCTAGGAAAGCTAAAGGATGGACGCAGCTTAACCTTTCTATGAAAGTGCCTCTTTCAAGAGAATGCATATCTAAGTATGAATCAGGTGCACGAAAGATTCCACAAGACGTAATTTTACTAATGGAAGAGCTATTTGAAAAGCATGGTTTATTTATTAAGGAGGATTAGTAATGGATCAAGATACCTCACAAGCCTGGGAGAATCTCATAATTAGCTTGATAAATGCTACTAATTGCTACGATGTTGAATGTTCAGGAAAGGGAGCTATGGACGTGTGGAGTGAATTGTTAAGTAGTTTATCAGCAGAGACTTTAAAAGACTTAACTACTAAATTCAGTGATACAGAACCACAAGGGTTATTAAGTGATGTGAGGACGGCTGTATATGAAGAAATTGAGGAACGAAGCAATATTTTGACATAGATTCATAATCTCAGTCCAGGAAGATTCTTCTCCATTAAAAGAATATATGGGGGTGGTTTTATTGGAGAAAATATGAGTTATGTAATAGCACCTAATGAATACCTGAAATACTATGGTTACAATATTATAGAAAGGAAAATTGGATTTAATTTATTGCAGCTGCATTACTTGAATACTGGATCGTATGAGAGAGGGATTCGTTCACAATATATAGATGATGAGGGAATCCAGTATAACGGAATGCGAACGGATCAGTTAGCCATTTGGATTATTGAAGGGAAGGAAGCATGTATTGAGAATGTATCATTTTATCATGGCGTGCTAGGGGTGCAGAGGGTGAATACAAGAGAAGATCTAGAGCGTTATATTGATACAAGTAAATTGTCAGATCGAGAAGTTCAAACGTTATTACTACAGGTGAATGATACCAATAACAGGGGGATGAAGCATAAATGACAACAGTTCAGGAATTCTATAAATTTAAGAAAAATGGTAAAGATCGGATAGAGGAGTTAGAGAAGAAAATTAAAGATGGGGAAAAGCACTTACCTATAATGAGAGAGCAATACAAGCAATTAGTTTCTGATGGAGATGATAATAAAGCGGATAATTTATATCCTCAGATAAAAGAGCTGGAAGAAAGTCTAGAAGCAAATAGGTATAAGCTTTCTACAGTTAAAGAGGTTAATTCGAATGTTATAAGAGAGAAAGCTGGGGAGGTAGTAAAGCAGGCTCCTGCCATCTTGAATAAACATCAACTGTTAATAGATGATTTTGTAAAAGAACTGCAAGCAGATCGACAAGAATACGCTCAAAAAGTATTAAAACTCTATGATTTAAAGAGTGATTATGAAAGTGAAATAAGGAAATATGAAGGTATTTTCAACATGATTGATTGGGATAAATCCGAGCTTAATAAATATGGCGGCCATCAAGTTAGAGCAGTGTTAGATCGCTACTTTCATGGTGGGGAATTAAAATTGCATATCAATGATCTTGCTATAACAGCAAACAGCTTTAACAGTATCGCTAAAGGAGAGGTTTAATAATGAGTATTGACGTAGATAATGTAATCCAACAAATCCTAAAAGAAAGCTATCTTGATGATAAGACCTTAGAGGTAATACGTACTTCCCTGAATGAAGCTAATGAGGAAACAAAAAATAATAAGGAAGTCATTAAAGCTATCAATGAAGTAAAGGATGAGGTTAAAGAAAAACCAAAAAGCCGCTTAGAAATGGCAAGGAATGCTCGTATTATTAAGTAAATATAACGAGGGGATGGGAGGTGTTTCAAAACACCCCCTCTTTTTATTTGGATAAATGTAATGGAGTACTTTCCGTGTATTTACAAAACAAACGAAACAAACACAAAACAACCCGAATACTTGATTAAAGTGGCTTCATTACAAGAGTTGTGACTTTAAAACGCTCCTAAAAAGGGTGCAGCAAAAGGAGCGTTTTGCACTCATTTAATAATGTTTGATGCTAACAAAAGCTAACATTCTTATGCTTAATTTTGTAGGAAGGAGAGTATTGGTATAATTAAGGTGTTGTCACTATTAAGAGGAGGAATTAAATGAGTGTAGGTATAATTTTAAAATTTGTAGATAGCCAGTTTACTGAATCTACTTTAGATGGAGAGTTATTCTTTTGTCGTAGTGGATATTTTATAGATTTGGAAAAAAAAGAAAACAATAAAGGAATTGGAGATTCAAGAGAAGGTTCTTGGAGTGATAAAATGGGTGACAATAGTATGATATTAATAGAAACTGAAAATGGTGAGAAAATACCGCCTTTAATGGTAAGTTCTGGAGCATTTTTTAGAAGCTATGAAGGAATTAGAGGTATACCTATATGTTGCTTTGTTTACTTAACAATGGAGAATGACTTTTATGAGGAAAATGGGTTCAGAAAAATCAAACCTGAAATAGTTGATGAACTAGAAAAACAGTTTGGTGACAAAGATGTAATTTTTATAAATCCATCTCAATTTGCTGAGCGTCTTGATAAAGCTATAAAGGATGCTGGTTTTTCTATGAAAAGGGGGTTAGTTCATTACTATGATGAACGGAAAGAACCTCATCCTCTTGCTTTAGAGGACTATGAAAAAGATCCAGCAGATGCTTTATTCTATAAAAGAAAGTCTTTTGAATTTCAAAAAGAATTTAGAGTGGTTCTTAAGAGTATAGAAGAAAATGATGTGTTCATAAATTTAGGAGATATAAGGGATATTGCAAGGAAAATTGATAAGGATAAAATATCTACTTTGAGAATGAAGAAGGTTAATTACGAGTAAAACTGTTAGATCCTTACATGAATACTGAAATTCAATGCGAGAATATTACTTGTACGATTATTACCATACAATTAGAAATGTTGGAAAATGTGAGAGTGAAATTATATATAGTGACTCTGGCGCTGTCCCCTTAATAGTTGCAAATGTGAGCAATGAATTAGTTTTATAGGCTGTTGAAGAATGTTGAATTACATACGCGCGTAGTTATGGGGATCGGCTGTTAAACTTAATCATCCTTACATTTCTTACACCCTAAAAGGAAACTTCTGTAAAAGAACAACCAGGATATTAGAGAAGGACATATTAAGAGATAGTTGTGGTAATAAAAATGAATGGAGACTATTGGGGACGACATGGGGACGATTTCACACATTTCGTCCCCAATAATATAAAATGAAGCAGACGAGATAATAAAGTAGTTACTGTTATATCAACAATAATAAGTCGAAACTGTTATAGTCATATGTATTAACTCACTCTGGCAGTGTAGAGGTCAGCGGTTCGAGCCCGCTATGCTCCACTAATAAAACCCTTGCGGCGCAAGGGTTTTTCTTATGTCTTTTTTTACTACCTGTCTCGCTCAACATAAAACATCAGTGGAATTTGCTGGTATTATTATGTGTATAGACCTTATCGCTAAGCACCATACTAAACCCAATCTAAACAAGAGGCGGGGTGTACATGTGAACATAGCGATCATGGGTGCAGGGCTATCAGGACTTGCTTGTGCTCTGACTTTGGAAAAATACGGATATGAAGCGGATATTTATGAAAAGCGGAGTATGGTCGGAGATCGTTTTGTCATTGCAGAGGCGATGTTTTCCATGTTTCATACACCGTTTGATGATGCGGTTAAATTTCTGTCTGAAAATCACGATATTCACCTTAAACCCTCAAGTAACATTCAAAAACTGTACGTTTATTCAGAGAAAGAAACTTCTTGCCTTGAAGGACACTTAGGCTTTACTAATATGAGGGGGAAGCATCCTGAATCTTATGAGAAGCAGCTTGCCAGCCAGCTTAAAGGCAGCATAACATATAATCAGAATGCTAGTTATGATGAGATTTCCAAAGGTTACACTCATGTGGTTATGGCTACGGGAGACGCGTTGGATACGAAGAAGTTACAGCCGTATGATGTAGCTTTCAAGGCTAGTTTTAGAGGGGCAGTCATTGAGGGGGATTTTGATAAGACCGAAGTCCATGTTTTTTTTAACAACGATTATGCTCCAAAAGGAATGGGGTATATACTTCCCCATTCTGATCAAGAAGCGACAATTGTATTAGTGTACCCTCAGTATCCAGAAAATGAAGGGCTGGACAAAGAGCAATTGTGGGGAAAGTTTTTAGCTGAATGCTCAAGAAGGCTGGATCAGGATTTTAAAATTATTAATGACTATTCTCTTGAAGATTATCGAATAGGAACTACAAAGACTGCAAGGATTGGGAATACATTTTTTGTTGGGAATTGTTGGGGAGCGATTAAGCCTGTTTTTGGTTTTGGACAATTCGAATCGATGCTGACGGGAATTTATGCGGCTCATGACATCGCTGGGATAGGTAGCTATGAGAAACTTGTTCAGCCTTTGTATCAGTCTTATCATGACTCTCTTACCCTTCGCAGAGCGATCGAAAAAATGGATAACAAACAATTGGACCGTCTCAATAAGTCATTAGACCATGCATTGGTGGCTGACTTGATTACGAGTAAAAAGATTAACTTATTTAAAATTTTGAGTAGAGTGCTCCATCCTTTCAGTCGGCAGACCTAGGGAGATAAGACGTATATATGGTGGAAACTTTTTTTGCACCGTAAAGAAACTTTAGGTACAGCATCCTAGTATTGTGAAGAGACCTGACCCTAGGAGAAAAGTTTGTGGTGATTCCCGCACAGAGAGAATTACCTAAACCTGTAAGTCTTATCATGGGGTTAATAGATAAACTGTGATACAATTAAAGTTATAGTCATACTATTCGCTGAAGTTTATTAGCATAGAAGTGACAGGAGTTTTAAAAAATATAGTCGTATGTAAATAGAAGCGTAGTTCAAGGATTGAGCTGCCAGTTTTGATATCAATGGACGCTTTCGGGAAGATGGGGAGCGTCTTTTTTGTTGGGCTGAAACAAGTAAGTCGTTCTGTTTTGGACGAATCGACTGATTTAATAAATACAGGTGGTAAGGTTTTTCGGTTTTCATAAGGAGGACTTCTCAAATGAAGCAAATCTATGCTTTTGAAACAAAAGAAGAATATGGCAAGTACCGAGATGTAATTGAAAGGTTTAGCGGGAAATTAGAAGAGTACCAACACATTTTGGAAGATAAATATTCCTTAACCAATTTACCAAAAGGAGTTGTTTGGACATCAGAAGATATAGCGACCACTGTATTTTCTGATCTTCCAGTCCCGGCCTATACGAATAGGGATGTCATTTATGTTTCACCTGATTTACCTGCGTGGCGAAAGTTACTAATCAACCAAATAGAGGAACACAACATTCCTGAAATTAAAAGTTTTTATGAGAATTGTTCCGAGGACTATTTATTTACGATATTGGCTCATCAGTTAACCAGGTATTCAAATGTATTCGTGGATAAAGATAAAGTTGAAAAAGTGGACAATAGTTGGTTCGAAGAAGGAATGTGTGAGTATTTATCGAGGAAATTAGTCTTAAGTGAAGAGGAGTTTAAAGAAATAACAACGATTGAATTGGAATTAGTGGAAGTTTACAAGGAGCAATATGGCACCCACTCTTTAGAAGAGTTCGGTAGAGGTGCTTATCAAGGGAATGACTTAATCAATAAAATGTTCGATTATTGGCGAAGTTACCTTGCCGTTGAATTCCTGGTAGAAGTTCGAGCGAATAACGATGTAGATTGGATTTTAAATGAATATCAGGATTGGGATCGAGAAGGTAGAGTTCTCCCTTTAACAGAACATTTTGAGATGGAAAATTTCTTTAATTAAAAACTCAACGCTTCTAATCAGTCAGGTATGATGAGTTCCATGAATGAATCGATACGAATCCGGTAAGTATCTGTGTTATGATGGTTTATAGGAATTAATCGAAACCCCTTGCGCAATGCAGGGGTTTTTACTATGAGTAAAGCTCTCAATAATTATGTGGTTGTGTGCGTTAATTGTTACTTATAATAAGCTTTACTCAAAACAGTCGATAGAAAGAGGGAAAGAAGTTGAAGCTGCAAAGTTTTATTGAACACCCCTTGTTTTCAAGGTTCATTTTAGCCATTATATTGATTAATGCTGTGCTTATCGGATTAGGCACTAATCTTTCTTTATACGAAAACTATGAAACTATTTTTTTAGGGCTGGATGTATTTATCCTGGCCATTTTCACAATCGAAATTGTCTTGAAGCTCTACGTGTATCGCCAGCACTTCTTTAAAGATGGGTGGAACATATTTGACTTTGTTATTGTAGCGGGAAGTTTAGTTTTATATAATACTCACTTAGTAAGTGTGTTACGGATTCTACGAGTGCTGAGGGTCCTTCGAACGATCTCCATTGTGCCTTCGTTGCGCAGGCTGACCGCAGCTCTATTCCTGGCTGTTCCTGCCATTGGCTCTGTCACGATTTTGATGGGGATTATCTTTTATGTGTATGCCATTATTGGAACAAACTTTTTTAGGGAGTTGGCTCCTGAGTATTTTGGCAGTGTTGGTTTAAGTACGTTAACTTTATTTCAGGTTTTCACTTTAGAAAGCTGGGCGAGTGGGATCTTTCGTCCGGTTTTCGCTGAAGTGGCGTGGTCGTGGCTTTATTTTGTGTCGTTTATTATTATTTCAACGTTCATCATTTTAAATTTAATTGTTGGTGAAATCGTAAATAATGCCCAAAAGCTCTCTGAACATTCTGAGCAAGAGAGTGAGGACACACGTAAAATAATGAAAGAGTTGAATGAGTTAAAGCAAATGATTAACGACAAAGAACATAAATGAATGATATAAAGACTAACCCTTTGCAGCCAATGCAAGGGTTTTTTTGTTATAAGCCCCTTGCCTTTCTACATATATTAGTAAAGTGTGTAGCTTATAACAGGGGTGAATTTCATGAAAAATTATGAGGAAAGTGCTGCATTTGAGCATTCTTTTTGGCTGCAGGTATTAGGGGACCATGCAAGGTTTATTAGGGACTCTTTGTATCCTGATGAACGGGAAGCGATTCACCAGGCGAAGAACTACGCGAAGACATTTAATGATTACTTAAATATGGTGAAAAGTGAAGATGCAAGCGATATACTACGGTTTACGAGGAATGTAAAAGATGTCGTTCATCAGTTCAAGCTATTTAAATTGTCACTCTTAGAGAGACAATTACAAGGTACCATTCGTATTCATTTATCTCCTACTTTTATTAATCATATGGTGAATGAGATAGAAGAGTATTTATTAGTCATAGACTATTTAGCTAGAGGGGAGGTGCCGCCGGTTTTTCATGAATTGCATCACCATATGCTGTGGTTGTTGGATGCCAGCGGTCATGCCGGTGCCATTAATGACGAATTGGATGGAGTAGAGAAGCGCTTAAAGAAAAAAAGTGATGAATTTGCGACACACTTTGAACAGTTTTATTTAAAAGCGGTTGAGTTAACGGGCTATTTGCGCACTAACCTTGAGAGTTTCCCAGCTTTAGCGAGATTTAACAATGACGTAGAAGTGGAGATGCAATTGTTTATGGGGTTCTTACATGAACTTGAAGAGATGGAATTATCCGAAGAGGTATTAAGTACATTCTCAGCTTTAATGGCAGATCATATGGCGAGGGAAGAATGCTATTATTTATATAAGCTTGCTGAATCTACCCAAGGAGAATATCCGGCATGTGACCCTGCAAAGCCAAGAATTGATCATCCTGACTAAGCATCCATTTACGCATGGATGCTCTGCTCTTATTGAAATCGATTTCATTTTTTCTAAACGAAGGATAGACATCTTCCATAAAAGTGGTAGAATTTAAATAGAGTACCTGTAAGGGAGCTATTTCTATGAAACTTTGGATTAGAAAAATATTCGTTGTCTTAATCGCTATCATGACTCTAGGTTTATACATTCCTCCTACAGACGTGGAGATGAATGCTTCTGAGAAGAAAGAGGTTTCTTCGAAAGAAGATCAAGCTGGGTTGAATTTTACGACGCAAGAGGCAGTGGAGCCTGAAGCTGTTGAATCGATTCAGGCACCTGACGATTATGTACATACTATAACAGAACAGGCAAAAGACCAGATGATTTCAAAAATGGGTCCTAAAATATTAAATAAAGTAGAAGATGACTTTGAAAAAGATATTTTCCCTAAAGTGGAAACTGCTATAGAAATGATCGTAAGTGATGCCGGGGAAGAGGAAGTTCCTTATTATGAAATTACAGAGGAATTGACGGCAGGATATGGAGAAAAGATTTTTACGATTTATGATGTTCGTACGAAAGAAGAGGTTGCTCGTTTCGATGTAAGACGTGACAATCGCCCGGGCGAAGGGTATTGGTTTAATTTTCATTATCACTTGAATGAAGACCAGTTTGAAGAACATCATTCGATTGGTGAAATTTACTGGGATAAAAACACGCCTCCTAAATGGATGTCATAAACGAAAGCACCTTTTCCTGACAAAGGAAGAGGTGCTTTTTCATTACTTATGAGTTTTTGAATTTTCAGATATAATTAAGATTTACCATTGACATTTACAGGTGAACTACATAAACTTATAAATAACAACGTTGTTACATTCCCTCTTTTCCCCAATAAATATTTTTTTAATCTAAAATAACAACGTTGTTATTTTTAAGCATAAGGAGTGTGATGACATTCATGCCTTCATTAAATAAAGCTAATGTTTCCGACCTGCCAAACATCAATCAAACAGATCAAACCTTAATCAATAAACAACTGCCTGAACGTGCGATCCAGTTTGGAGAAGGGAATTTCCTTCGTGCCTATATTAATTGGATGCTGCAGCAGATGAATAAGCAAGACTTGTTTAATGGAAGAACCGTTGCTATTCAGCCGACCCCTCATGGCAAGGTCGTGCCAAAGCTTAATAAGCAGGACGGACTTTTCACAACCATTCTTCAAGGAATTGAAGATGGGGAGGAGAAGCAGGACATTGAAATAAACTCCTCCATTTCAAGGAGCATTAATCCATACGAAGATTTGGAAGAGTTGTTAAAGCTAGCTGAATCAGAATACATTGAGTTTATTTTTTCAAATACAACAGAAGCGGGTCTTGTTTATATGGAAGAAGCCTTCCCTGAAACAGAATCCCCTCTATCTTTTCCCGGGAAATTAACGGCTTTACTTTACCGTCGTTTTACTTATCGAAATGGAGACCCGGAGTCCGGGTTTACAATCATTCCATGTGAGCTCGTCGAAAATAATGGAAACCTTCTTCAATCGATTGTTCTTCGTTTAGCAAAAGAATGGGAGCTGCCGGCAGCTTTCTGTGAATGGGTGGAAAATGATAATACCTTTTGCAATACGCTCGTTGACCGAATCGTCCCTGGCTACCCAAAAGATACAGTGGGGGACTGGGAGCAAAAATTAGGTTATAAAGACACGCTAATGGCCGTTGGAGAACCCTTTCACCTTTTCGTTATCGAATCAGGACAACCTTTAGAGAAGAAACTTCCATTTCAAAAAGCCGGGCTGAATGTGAAGTGGGATCAAGTAAAACCGTACCGTGATTTAAAGGTAAGCTTACTGAATGCCCCTCACACACTTCTATTTAGCGTAGGATTCATTTCGGGACTGAATACGGTGAGGGAAGTGATGGAGGATGAAGTGGTTTCTTCCTATGTTCGTCGAGTGATCTACGAGGATATACTGCCCCACCTTTCATTCAACCGAAAAGAGAAAGAGTCCTTTGCTGATTCCGTTATTGAAAGATTTCAAAATCCTTTCGTTAAGCACCAGCTGGCTGATCTAGGATTAAATGCCGTACAAAAATTAAAGAGCCGTGTTTTTCCATTATTGAATCAGCAAGGTAATGTTCCATCAACAATTAGCTTTTCTCTTGCTTCTTTAATTCACTACTACAAGCCTTACTCCATTCACGAGGGGCATTTTATGGGACTACACGAAGGCAGACAATATAAAGTCCGCGATAATGAAGTTGTTCTAGAAACATTCATTGATTTTTGGAGAAAAGATCAACACACCGAGGAAGACGTCGCAAGACTATTGAGTATTCAAAAGCTTTGGGAGCGAGATTTATCGCATCTTACTGAATGCGTCTTTGAATATTTTAAGAGCATTGATCGACAAGGGGCGAAAGCAGCGACTCAGCAAATGCTTGAAAACGTGTTACCAGTTGAAAATCAAAAGTAAAAGGATGGGATACGATGAAAAATTTTATGGATGAAACATTTCTATTAAACAGTGAAACGGCTGAACGATTGTACAACAATTATGCGAAGGATATGCCGATTATTGATTATCACTGCCACCTTAGCCCTAAAGAAATTTATGAAAATAAAGCGTATAAAACGATTACGGATATTTGGCTGGATGGCGACCACTACAAGTGGAGGTTAATGAGAGCCAATGGTATTGATGAGAATCTGATTACGGGCGATGCTGATCCTTATGAGAAGTTTCTGGCATGGGCTCGGACGGTACCAATGTCGATTGGGAACCCTGTTTACACGTGGACACACTTGGAATTGCAGCGATATTTTAATATTTATATCGCGCTGAACGAAGATACAGCACCAGAGATTTGGGAGCGCGTGAATGAGCAGTTAAACAAAGAAGATTTCGGTGTTCGTGACTTAATTAAAGCTTCAAATGTAAAAGTAATCTGTACGACAGATGATCCAGTCGATACGTTGGAATATCACAAGCAGCTTAAAAACAGTGATTTTGAAACGCACGTGCTGCCTAGTTTCCGTCCAGATAAAGGGCTTGAAATTAACCGAGAAGGCTACCTGAGCTGGGTCGAGAAACTAGAGGAGGCTTCAAGTGTTTCCATTAATAGCTATGAAGACTTTCTTGCTGCTCTCGATGCACGGGCTAAGTACTTCCACGAGGTCGGGGGAAGAGTTTCTGACCACGCTTTAGATGAAGTGGTCTACGAAGCAGCGACGATGGAGGAAGTTTCTAAGATTTTCAAAAAAGCGAAAAGTGGTGAAAAGGTCAGCCAATTAGAAGAAGCAAAATATAAATCGTTTACATTAACCTTTTTAGGTCACATTTATGCGGAACTTGGCTGGGTGATGCAGTACCACATTAGCGCACAGCGAAACAATAATACGAAGATGTTTCATAAATTAGGACCTGATACAGGGTATGACAGTATGAATGACGGACAAATTGCACAGCCGCTTTGTCAGTTGCTGAATGCGCTCGACCAGGAGGATGCATTGCCCAAAACCGTTCTTTACTCTTTAAATCCTAAAGATAATCCAGTACTTGCGACAATTGCAGGGAGCTTTCAAGAAGGCGGCGTTCCAGGGAAAATGCAGTTTGGTACAGCGTGGTGGTTTAACGATACGAAAGAAGGTATGCTGGCACAAATGAAAACGCTTGCAGATATGGGCCTGCTCAGCCAGTTTATTGGAATGTTGACGGATTCCCGAAGCTTCCTATCCTATACGAGACACGAGTACT
Organism: Halobacillus andaensis; assembly: GCF_014636475.1. Taxonomy (GTDB): domain Bacteria; phylum Bacillota; class Bacilli; order Bacillales; family Halobacillaceae; genus Halobacillus_A; species Halobacillus_A andaensis. Next base: position 146,131 of record NZ_BMEL01000003.1, on the reverse strand, counting down.
TTAGAAGAATCTTGTGTGATTTGATCGCTACATGGGTGAACAATGGTGAAGTTCCAAATGATGATGAGTTGCTTGAGCCGATTATTAAAGGAATCTCTTATAAAAATGCCGTGCAATATTTAGGATTTCAACAACAGTCCGAGTATCTGAAGGTGTAACGGCTGCGAGGAGGATAAACCGTGGAAGATTTTCTAAAGATTAATGAACACGACAATGTCGCGGTGGCACTCAAAGATTTGCCACAAGGGACGAGAATCAATGTGGATGACGTGGAAATTGAATTGAGTTCGAATATTCCAAGAGGTCACAAAATTGCACTTAAACCTATGGATGAGGGCACGGATGTTTTAAAATATGGCTTTCCCATTGGACATTTGAAAAAGGAAGTACAGCCTGGGGACTGGGTGCATACAGAAAATACGAAGACGAACCTGGAGGGCGTGCAGGAATATCAGTATGAACCAAATTTTTCTGAGAACCCTTTTAAAAATGAAAATTTAACTTTTCAAGGCTTCAACCGCCAGGATGGAAGGGTTGGCATTCGCAATGAGCTGTGGATCGTTCCAACAGTAGGCTGTGTGAATGGGATTGCTGAACAAATTATTAAGATCTTCCAATCTGAAGTCGGAGATATAGCCCCTTTTGATAACATCCAAGTTTTAAAGCATAACTACGGATGTTCGCAGTTAGGCGATGATCATGTCAATACGCGGACGATTTTAGGTAATGCTGTGAAGCACCCGAACGCAGGCGGAGTTCTCGTTTTAGGACTCGGCTGTGAGAATAATAGCGTGAACGAATTTGAACAGTCCTTAGGTGATTACGATCAAAGCAGGATTAAGTTTCTTACTTCTCAAGATGTGATGAATGAGATGGAGGAAGGTGTCAAACTGCTTCATGAAATCTATCAATCGGCTAAAGATGATCGTCGTGAAGAAGTGCCGCTGTCAGAACTAAAAGTAGGACTAAAGTGCGGTGGATCAGATGGGTTTTCAGGAATTACGGCTAATCCACTTCTCGGACGGTTATCCGATTATCTCGTTGCTCAAAACGGAACGACCGTTTTAACAGAAGTCCCAGAAATGTTTGGAGCTGAGAAGCTGCTCATGGAGCGAGCCATAAACGAGGACGTCTTCCATAAAACGGTAGACCTCATTAACGACTTTAAACAATATTTCATTAAACATGACCAGCCGATTTATGAGAATCCGTCTCCAGGGAACAAGGACGGCGGCATTACAACGCTGGAGGATAAGTCGCTCGGCTGTACGCAAAAAGCCGGAACGTCCGTGGTAACCGATGTGCTTAAATATGGGGAAAGACTTGATACGAAGGGCCTGAACTTGCTCAGTTCTCCTGGAAATGATTTAGTCGCTTCAACCGCACTTGCGGCGGCAGGGTGCCAAGTTGTTCTTTTCACGACAGGCAGAGGAACGCCATTTGGCTCGTTTGTCCCGACGGTGAAAATTTCTACGAATACTCAAATCTATGAAAATAAAAAGCACTGGATCGACTTTAATGCAGGCAGCTTGCTTGAAGGGCAAGCACCAGATGAAGTTTTGCAAGATTTCATCAACTACATTGTCAGTGTCGCCAATGGAGAGCTTGTGAACAACGAGAAAAATGATTTCCGTGAGATTGCCATATTTAAATCGGGAGTCACGCTCTAACAAAGGAGGAACTATAGCATGGATCAGACGATGGACCAGCTTTTAAACAATAAAAAAATTATTGCCATTATTAGAGGCATCCCATCAGGCACGGGGCATGACGTTGCTCAAGCCTTATACGATGGCGGCGTACGATTTCTAGAAATTACCTTGAATACAGGAGGTGCCCTCGAAATGATTTCCGAACTCAAGGAAGCGTTTCAAGGAAAGTTACGTGTTGGGGCAGGCACTGTATTGAATGTGGAGGATGCTAAAGCTTCGATTGAAGCGGGGGCGGAATACGTCGTATCGCCTCATTTTGACGAAGAAGTCGTCACTTATTGTCTCTCCCAAGGTGTACCCGTATGGCCTGGCACGATGACACCGACGGAAATGATGCGTGCCACCAATTTAGGAGCTCCTGCGGTTAAAGTTTTTCCTGTTGGGGCACTTGGCGTGAAATATATTAAGGACGTTCGCGGACCGCTCAACCATATTAAAATGATTGCCACTGGCGGAGTGAATTTAGATAATATTCAAGATGTCATTACCTACGGAGTTACAGCTGTTGGCTTAGGAGGCAACCTCGTAAACAATCAATTGATTGCTCAAGGGAAGTACAACGAGATTACAGAATTAGCAAGAGCATATGCAGCTAAGGTAGAGGAGGTTGTTGTCCATGGGTAACTATGCTGATGTCGTTACAATTGGTGAAAGCATGGTTCTCTTTCAACCTTATAATGGGGGCGGAATTAAGTATGCCCCTCTTATATCTAAATCTGTAGGAGGGGCAGAATCTAACCTTGCGTTTGGGTTATCACGTTTAGGAAAACGTGTGAGGTGGATCAGCCGGGTTGGGAATGATCCGTTCGGTGAACTGATTCTATCCACACTTGCTGGAGAAGAAATCGATGTTTCTCATACGGAAAAAGACCCGAATGAAGCAACAGCTCTTTACTTTAAAGAAGCGAAAACTCCGGGAGATCCAAGTGTGTATTATTATCGAAGACATTCGGCTGCGAGTCAATTTTCTAAAGAGCATATTCAGCCGGAGTGGTTTGAACAGGCCAGACATCTTCACGTGACGGGAATTACTCCTGCTTTAGGGGAGAATACGGTGGAGTTTATGAAAGTAGCCATGCAGCAAGCCCGGGAGCAAGGATTAACGATTTCCTTTGACCCCAATTTGCGAAGAAAACTGTGGGATGACCAAACGGCTAGAGAAGTGCTGCTCGAATTAATTCCTCTATGTGATATCTTTTTGCCTGGATTGGAAGAGGCTGAATTCTTATTAGGTGAGCAGTCTGTGACCTCTTATGGAGCAGCTTTTCTGAAGATGGGGCCAGCTGTGGTAGCTATGAAACTAGGTGAACAGGGCTCAGTTGGGTTTATGAAAAATGGAGTCTTTGAGGAAGAGGCTTATAAAGTGAGTCAGGTCGTGGATACGGTGGGGGCAGGAGATGCGTATGCAGCTGGTTTTCTGTCGGCTCTGTTAGATGAAGATCATTATTTAAGCGAGAATACTCTAGCTGAAGCTCTGCCAAAAGCATTAAAGCGTGCAAATGTTACCGGAGCATTGGCTACTCAGTTTCACGGGGATTGGGAAGGCGCTCCGACGCTGGACGAGGTCAATCATCTCATGAACGATCATCAAGTGATTACTCGATAAGAATAATATAAGCCTTGCTTCAGAGATGAAGAGAAGGCTTATTAACCATTAAGAAAGAATGGAGGTTTTTGAAATGAGTGTAGGGGTACTGGCCCATTTATTTGGAAAGATGTCTTATAAGCAGACCGCTTACAAAGTGGGAGAGAAGGGATTTGACCATATACAGCTTGCCCTATGGAAAGCGTTTAATGATTATGATTTTAGCAACCCAGGGTTACTAAGTCCTGGACTCGCAGAAGACATTGGGGAGGAATTTAATAAGCATAATGTGTCGATTTCCGTTTTGGCCTGCTATCTTCACTTTTTTCATGAAAATGTTACTGTACGCCGGGAGAATATTGACCGGTTTAAAGAGCTGATTCGTCATGCGAAGTTTTTCGGTGCACCTATGGTCGCTTGTGAGGTTGGGAAACTGCAGTCTGAAGAATGGACAGGGGATGAATGGTTAATTTTAAAGACGACGCTTGAGGAACTGGTGGAAGAAGCGGAAAAGTGGGGGGTGTATATCGGTATAGAACCCGCAAATGACCATTTAATTGGAAATGCTAAGTCTTTAAAGTACATGCTTGAGGAAGTGCCGTCATCGAACATTGGCGTCGTGTTGGACCCAGGTAATCTCATGCATGCGACTAATTTTTTCAATCAAGATGAAGTGATTAGAGAAGCTTTTGATCTGTTGGGATCACGAATTATTGCCTGTCATGCAAAGGATCGAATCCTTGGAGAAAATGGCAGAATCGAAACCGTTGTTCCAGGCAAAGGTGATTTAAATTATGAGTTGTATATGGAACTGTTAGAACAATATAAACCGCAGGTGAAGATTATTATGGAAGCCGCTAAAGATTACCAAATGCTTGAGGCGAAAAGTTATATAGAAAAGGTTCGAGAACAGGCCAGAGTGAAGGCTTCAGTTACCCAAACATTAACAAAATAGATAAAGGGTTTTTTAGTGGGGGGCATTAAAAAAGGAGAGGTTTATTTTATGAAGAGATGGATGAGACATTGGGCGATCGCTATGATATTCGTCATGATTTTGACCAGTTTTAATATTTCGGCTTTCGCTCAAGAGGGGCCTGGTGAAGACTCCGAAGATTGGAAGTTTGGTGCTTTTGGATCAAATACGAGTGAAAGTAATAACCCTGAACCCACGTTTAATGATGATGGTTCTGTGACAGTAGAAGCGGCAGGTGGAAAAATAGCCAGCAGTGAAGAGGGGCTCTCCTATTATTATACGAAACTGCCAGCGGAAGCTAATTTTGAGATCAAAACGACGGCTTATGCTGATGCCTACAGCCCTGACAGCCAACGCTCTTTCGGGTTAATGGTTAGAGATGGAGTTGGGGAAAATGGGGACAGTGGAAAGCAAGCAGCTAACTATGTCGCCGTCGGTGCGTTAGATGATGCAATGAGGGGATTTTATAGTCAGGGGGGATTGAGTAAGCTCGATGTATTCTCAGAAAATACAGCTCCCGGTCCAGGCGAGACATATGACTTGTCTATTAAAAAATCAGGTGATACGTTTGTCATCACCTCAAATGGTCAAAGTGAGACCGTGTCATTAGATGAAGCCTTCTCAGACGACATTTATTTAGGGTTTTACGTGGCACGTAATGGAACAGTGACATTCAGTGATACGAATGTCGAGCAGTCAGCAGAGGTTTCTGATATAGAAGTGAATGCAGAGAATATGAAGACAGAATACTTAATTGACGAACCTTTAGATTTAGACGGACTAGAGGTTAAGGCAGTCCAGGAAGATGGCAGCACGGAGACGTTAACGGAGGAAGATTATATTGTTACAGGGTTTGACAGTAGTGAACCTGGTACAAATACCATAACAATCAGTTATAACGGCATTGAAAAAGAAATTGACTTAACCATTACAGAACTGCAGTTAACTGATATGTACATCAATTATTACCCCGCAAAAACGGATTATTATGTAGACGATCATTTTGACCCAGAGGGGCTGGAAGTGATCGGAGAATATGAAGACGGTTATCAGGAAGAAGTGTTGACGAGGGATCAGTACTCTTTTTTCATTGATGGTGAAGAAATGGAAGAGGGTGCGCAGTTAACGGAACCAGGGACTAAATCAGTCACTATTCAATCTACACAGGACTCTGACGTGTCCGCTTCATTTGACATTGAAGTCAAGGATGAACAGGTTTCAGCACTTGAGGTCATTCAAGTACCTACTAAAACTCAGTATTTTATAGGTGATGAGCTTGACCTGGATGGTCTTTCGGTCGAGGCAGTTTATAGTGAAGGAACGACAGAACGATTAACAAAAGATCAGCTTGATGTCTCTGAACTCGATACAAGTACAAAAGGTGACAAAGAAGTTACCCTGTCCTATAAAGGGCAAGAGACTACGTTTGTTGTGAATGTGAAAGAAAAAGAGTCAGAGGGAATAAAAGTTACCGATTATCCTAAGACGACATACGACCTCGAAGAAGAATTTGATGCGGAGGGGCTCGGAATTTCTAAAGTCTATGATAATGGGGATGAAGAACCTTTAGACGAGTCTGAATACGAGCTTTCTGCTTCTGAATTTAATTCTTCTGAAGAGGGTGTGTATCCAATTACCGTCACGCCTGCTGCAGAGTCAATTGAACCCATTACGTTTGATGTAACGGTTCGAGATCAAGGGGAAGTGGATTGGCAGACGATTCAATTCGGCCAGTCTACCGGTAGTGATACTAATTACATTACAGAAGAAGACGGGACAGTCCGAATTGTAGCTGAACCAGGGGCTGGTAAAATTACCGGTGACCATGATGGAATTACCTATTATTATACTGAGATTGATGCGGAAGAAGACAACTTTGAACTTTCGGCTGATATTAAAGTGAATGAATACGCGAAGAGTCCAAATCACGATGGGCAGGAATCGTTTGGCATTATGGCGCGTGACGCAATAGGGGAAGAAGATAACTCAAGTGTATTTGCGTCTAACATTGCTGCTGTCGGTGGCTTTAGCGGAGGAACTCAGGAAAAGAATGGAACCCAGCTGTTCATTCGTGATGGAGTAGAATCTCCAGATGGTGCTGGCAGCCAGGGAATCCAAAAGACGATGCTGAATGATGAGAAGCCTGAAGCAGGCAACACATACCCGGAACAGGATTATCGTTTAACTTTATCTAAAACGAACAGTGGCTACACTGGCAAGCTGAACGATGGGGATGAAGAGATTTTCTTTGAACCGGACATTTTAAATGTACAGGATTCCAAAATATATGTAGGATTTTATACAGCTCGGCTTGCTGATATTGAAGTGAGCAATATAGATTATTCAGTGACAGCTCAAGAAACGGACCCTCCTAAGGTTGAAGCACCTGAAGAGCCTGTTGTGCCTGAATTTAGTATAGAGTCCAGGAATAAAACGTCTGAATCAGAATATGACCTGCTGCTGGACTCCAACGTAGATGGTGTCGTAAGCGTTAAGCAGGGTAGTGAAGAAATTGTAAGTAATGAATCAGTTGAACAAGGAGAATTGACAAGTGTTCCAGCTGAGTTAGCCACTAATGATGATACGAATTTCAGCATTACTTTCCTTCCCGATGATACGCAGAATTTGACTTCATACGGGAAACAAGTCAAAAACTTTACCGTTTCGATGAAAACGTTCAATGAAGAGGGGGATATCCATGTCACCCCTTCAGCAGCAGGTGACGGAGACGGGACAGAGGAAAATCCGGTGGATCTCGATACTGCCGTAGAATATGTTCTGCCTGGTCAGAAAATCGTACTGAGTGAAGGCGACTATGTCCGGGACTCTAAATTGGAAATCGCAAAGTACAACGATGGAACAAAAGACAACATGAAATATTTAGTGGCAGAAGACGGGGCCCGCCCTGTAATCGATTTTGACAAAAGGTCTGAAGGTGTTGTACTTAGCGGTGATTATTGGCACGTTAAAGGAATCGACTTTGCTCGTTCTGCCGGTAACACAAAAGGATTTACCGTAGGTGGTAATGATAACATTGTTGAGGAAAGCCGCTTCTATGAACATGGTGATACAGGACTGCAAATCAGTCGTACTGACAGTGATGCACCAAAAGAGGAATGGCCTTCGAACAACTTAATTTTAAATAGTGAGTCGTTTGATAACCGTGATCCTTCCGATAACAATGCCGATGGATTTGCAGCCAAACTAACGTCAGGGGAGAACAATGTATTCCTTGGCTGTATTGCCCACCATAACATTGATGATGGCTGGGACTTGTATACAAAAGCAGGGACTGGTGCGATTGGATCTGTTTTAATTGAGGACAGTATTGCTTATGAGAACGGCTCCCTTACAGATGGTACGGTCGGTGATGGTGATAAGAACGGCTTTAAGCTTGGAGGAGAAGGGATTCATGTTCCTCATATTCTTCGAGATAGCTTAGCATTTAACAACGGAGCGGATGGAATTACTAGTAATAGTAACCCAGGTGTTATTGCTGAAAACAATGTTTCTTACAATAATGCCGGGCGAAACCTTTCCTTTACGACGTATTCCAATATTGAAGAAGATTTTACAATCGATCAATTTATTTCTTATCAAACGGATTATTCGGGTGCGGATCAATACCCAGAGGAAGCAGCATCTGATGAGAACTTCTTCTTTAATGGAAGTGTAAGTCAAAATGAATCAGGAACGGAATTAACAGATGATAATTTTGTGAGTCTGACACCTGATCTGCCTTACGAAAGAGATGAGAATGGAAACATTATAAAAGGAGGTTTCCTTAAGTTCCAGGTTTCTGCTGATGCCAAATGGGAGCCTGAAACTATTAAAAAAAGAGAAAAAGGGAAAAAGCATAATGATCATAGAGGACCGAAAGCTCAGGCTTATTTAACTCTGCAGGACGGATTTGAACTAGCCGATATAGATATAGAAACGGTTCAAGTAAATGGTGAACTTGAACCAATATCAAAGCAGATTGCTGACTTTGATGAAGATGGAACTGATGAATACGAGATCCAATTCTCACGTGATCAGTTAGCTTCGATTCTTCAAATAGGAGAGCAGGAAGTGGTACTTACAGGCAAGTTAAACTCTGGAGTTCCATTTCAAGCGGCTGCAGTGATTGAGGTGAAATAATCAAAAGAAGAGGGGGGGAGCCGAGCCCCTCTTCTTAACCTGTTGAACAAACATAGAAGGATATAATATGCGTTTACATGGTCCTTCTTTCGTGTTTTTGTCTGGTGAAAAGGAACAGGAAAAAGCGCCTCTTTCCGTGTGGCTTCTCTTGTCTGCTCGTTAAGCAGGAATTGTCATTTGTTCAGTTCCTTTGAGCTAGTGATCTATTATTGCAAAAGGGTTTTAGGAAACGGCGAGACTCCTATGGGAGATACGAATAAGGTGTGACCACGGAGGGCTTTAAAGTCCGAGGAGGCACACCATTCGCCCATGGAAAAGGGAGTTGTTTCCTAAAACCCTTTATTCTATTTTTTATAATGTGGTGGATTAAACAGAAAGAAGGAATCAACGTGAATGCTAGAGATGGTCGTTTAACTTACAAGCAGCTTAGTGCATTTTTTATCCCTTTAGGATTTTCTGCCAGTTTAACCTCCATTACGCATGTCATCATTAATGGAACATTAAGCCGAGGAGAAAATGCAGCTTTCATTATAGCTTGTTATGCCGTAGCCTTTGCTTTATTCGGGATTATTGAAAGGCCCATCATTGTATTTAGACAGACCTGTTCTGCTCTTGTTAAGGATATTCAGTCGTTTAAGGTGCTTTCTTTATTTATGATCTTTCCAATGGGCATCATTATGGGCTTTTGCTTGTTAATGGTCTATAGTTCGTTTGGTGACTGGGTTTATATAAACTTATTTAATGCGGATGAAAACATGGTGCACACGATTTCTGATACCTTTGCGATTATTTTGTTTGTTATTATTTTTTCAGGAATTCGCGGGATTTATCAAGGAATTATTATTAATCATTTGGAAACCAAGTGGTTGACGATCATGGTTGTCATTCGTTTAATGATCATGTTTCTTGTCGCCTACTTATTTGTTTATTTTGATTTTGTCACGAGTGCAAGTGGTGCGATTTTATTTTTAACGGGGATGTTCATCGAGTGCATCATTAGTGTTTGGAAGGGCCATCGGATTTTAAAAGAAGCTTATCATAAGCAAGTAACCAAGCTGCGAAAAGCGGAAATCGCAAACTTTTATTTGCCTTTAGCGTTTTATTTTGTAATTCAAACGATCCTCGTCCCTGTTATTTATATATTTTTAGCTAAAACAAATAATATTGAAATCGGAATTGCCTCCTTCGCTTTAGCCTTTAGCATTACCCAGATGCTGTTAAGCTTTTTCATGTATACCCATCAGCTTGTACTGCAGCTTTATGAAGAGAACAGGCAAAAGGTTATAAAGTTTATCGTTCTCATCAGTCTGCTTCCTACATTAACTCTTGTTGTTTTATGTTATACGCCAGTAGGATTCTGGTTTATGGAAGTAGTGATGGGAGCAGATGACGAGCTGGCGATGACAACAATTGCCGTACTGAAATTTTTTATGATCAAGACATTAGTCTTTCCATGGGTCGATTTCTTAAATGGATTCCTCATGCTGCACCGAAAGACGAAGCGGATGGCTGTCGCTCAAATCGTAAATTTAATGACAGTGATTGGGTCGGTGTCTCTTTTAGTTAACTATTTTCCATCGTGGAATGGCATAAACGGTTCCATCGCTGCTTCACTCGGTGAACTAGTTGGACTTGTTGTTGTATTAAGTGTGGTGTATAACATGAGGTCGCAAAAGGATAAAAAGGTAAGAGCTTCCGCTTAAAGACAAGCGTTATAGTAATAATTTACATTTAAAATTTAGAAAATTATGATATAATTCGATTTAAAAAGACAGGGGGAGGGAAATAATGAAGGTTAAGCCTTTTTATAGCAACTTCAAAATTAAAGATAAAATATTTTCTGTTTCTCTCCTCCTTTTAATGATTTTTGGTTTGCTGGGCCTGATCACGTATCATTACTTTACATCTTTATATGAGGAACGAATATATGATGAGTCCGCAGATATGTTACGTTTGTCTTCTTCTGTCGTTGATAAAGAGTTAAATATGATTGAGGACCTTTCTTTTCAAGTCAGTACCGATGGCGTGGTCCAAAGGTATATAGACACCATTAATAATGAAAAGTATACGTTTGAGGCTTATGAAACAGAAAGCCGCTTGCTTGAGCGGCTGCTTACCTACGCTTCCATCAGACGGTATATTTCTTCTATGCAAGTCATCGATCGATACGGTGAAAAGCACACGACGGGATTTGATACTGAAATTGAAAATGATTCATTAAAAATCAGAAGGCTTTTAGCCGACACTGAAGGGGCTAATGTATGGACCCCGGTGGACGGTGAAAATGCCATTTCATCTGCTCGTCTGATTAGAAAAAAAGAAAACCTCAGCTTACAGAACTTAGGAACGTTAATTATTTCAATCGATATGGATGAGTTTGTGAAAGAGACGCTTAATTTCTCCCCTGATAATAAGGATTTTGTTATTACGAGTGATAACGAAATATTCTACCAAAGTAATGAAGGAGAATGGGAAATTGAGGATTTTTCTAATGAAGGAGATGGAAGCGGTTACACTACAACCGAAATTGATGGCAAAGAATATTTATTGTCTTACTCTCACTCCCAGTTTTCCCAGTTAACCTATCATCATTTGCTTCCATATGACAACATTAGTAAGCAAACAGACGCCATAAAGCTTATCATGATTGTATGTTTCTTACTTATGCTGACTTTGACTATATTGTTAAGCAGGCGTGCCGCTAACAATATTTCCAAACCGTTAGAGTCTTTATCAGCCCGTATGAAAAAAGTGCAGGAAGGGGACTTCGATGAATCCATTCCTGAAGAGTATTACAATGATGAGATTGGAGAATTACACGATAATTTTCGTTTGATGCTTAATCGTATCAATGAATTGATTAAGGAGAATTATACGAAGCAGTTAATGATTAAAGAGACGGAATATAAAGCATTGCAAGCTCAAATCAATCCGCACTTCTTATACAATACGTTAGACTCGATCAATTGGCTGGCAAAGATTAATAAACAAGAAAAAATCTCTGTAATGGCGGATGCTCTTGGAAATATGATGAGAAATATTATTAGTAAGAAAGCTCCGATGATCACCATTAAAGAAGAGCTGGAGATCGTACGCAATTATATTACGATTCAAAAATATCGTTATGACCAGCGTTTGGTTTTTTCACTTGATATCCCAATGGACTATCACGAGAGTAAGATCCCTAAGCTCTCGATTCAGCCTATTGTAGAAAATGCGATTCAGCATGGCCTCGAAGAAATGATCGATGAATGTCGTATCTCCGTGGACATCACAGAAGTAGGAGAGGATCTAGAGATCACCGTAACCGATAATGGGCCGGGAATTGAAGAAGATAAGCTCGAAGGCATTTACCGTGGAAAAATTCATTCGAAAAGCTCAGGCATCGGGTTAAGTAATATTAATGAGCGGATAAAAATGATGTTTGGCGATGCTTATGGAATTACAATCGACAGCACAATTGGGGAAGGCACGAAGGTCAGAATTTTATTACCTTTTATGACGGAGTGAGGCACTGTGTATAAAGTACTGTTAGTCGATGACGAGATCAATATATTAGAGGGGATCGCGGCTATTGTTAATTGGGAGGAGTGCGGAACCGAGTTAGCTGCTAAAGCTAATCACGGTCAAATGGCTTTTGAAATGATTGTTGAGCATCAGCCGGATATTGTAATCACAGATATTAAAATGCCGGGCCTAAATGGCGTCCAATTGATCCAAAAAGTGCACAAGCTCTATCTTGATATTCGGTTTATCGTTCTTTCAGGTCACGATGAATTTGAATTTGCGAAGACCGCGATGGAGTGTAATGTAAAGCATTACCTTCTTAAACCAAGCAATGAGCAGAAAATAGAAAAGGCGTTACGGGAAGTTGTAGGGGATTTAGACGAAGAACAGGATAAGGCCGAGTTTTTGCAAAATATGAAAGACCATCTGAAACAAGTGATGCCAAAAGCGAAAGAGCAATTTTTAAAAGACTACATTACGAATAAGAAATATGGGGTGCAGGATTGGGAGCACTACAGTCAATTATTTGAGATTGATACGAATTCACAGGAGTTCCGGCTTCTCGTTATTAAAATGGATGATCCGTATGAATACGAGCACTTATTAGCTCTTAAAAAGGTGATGGTTGAGAAAATAGGGGAGCATTCGATTCCATTAGAAACGACGATAGGAGATAAAATTGTCATACTCACCGAGTTCACCTCTCTAGAAGAAGTAATAGAAAAGTTAAAAGAAGCAAAAACGTCGTTTACAAGCTTTTATCCAATGGATTATACGGTGGCTGTTAGCGATTTAGGAAGCATTAGTCAGCTGCGCCACTTATATAATGAAACCTTGAATTGTTTGACGCAGCGTTTTTATGTGACTGGTGGAAGTATTATTACGATGAAGGATTTGAAAAAAGATCAAACAAGTATAGAAGAATTGCAATATGATCATGAGGACTTAATTTATGCGATTCGGAGCGGCAATACAGAAATGGTTCTCCACTATTTAAATGATTTTTTTGAAGAAGTTTGGCAGGAAAAGTATGAAGTGAGTCTCGTACAATCTCATTGTTTAGAGCTGTTCATGTCCGTTATTCGACAATCCAGCAAAGAAGATATGGATCAATATTTTAAGCAAATCATTGTCTTCCAGGAATATGATAACTTCCACGAAATGAGGCAGTTTTTAGAGAAGGTAGCTACTGAAATTTCTCAGCACCATTACGAGCGGACGAAGCAAACTCAAAGTAACATCATTAACCGTGTCGTCGAGTTCGTCGAGAAAAATCTTGGGGATCAAGAACTTTCTTTATCTCACATTGCGTCCGATGTCCTCTATATGAATTCGGATTATTTAGGAAAATTATTTAAGAAGGAAAAAGGAGAACGATTTTCTAACTTTCTTATTAATCGACGGATTGAAAAGGCGATTGAACTCATAGAGGAATCGGACGAGGTCAAGATTTTTGAAGTAGCGGAAGCTGTAGGTTTTGGAAACAACCCGCGTTATTTTGGACAAGTTTTCAAGAAATATACAGGAGTAACACCGACCAACTACATCAATAATAAGAAGAAGGAGTAGCTTATAGAGACCGTCTCTATAAGCTTTTTTCTGATAGTAACCTGCTATTTTCGATCAATATTCTACATATGTCTGTTTTTTATACATCTATATCTGAAAATTTTATTTATTAAAAAATCGATAAACTTTATGATGGATTCATGAAACAGAAAGCGCTTTCAAAAAATGCTAGGGAGGTCTTTAAGAAGTGAAGAAAAAACTGTTAGCTTTTAGTTTAATGGCAATTATGTTGATTAGTGTTCTTGCGGCTTGTTCAGGATCAGATGATGCATCAGGAGAGGACGACGGTGGTGAAGACGGCGATGTAACCACACTAAGAATGACATGGTGGGGCTCTCAAAGCCGACACGACCAAACCCAGGAAATCATTAAGAAATTTGAAGAAGAAAACCCAGACATTAAAATTGAATCCGAATTTACCGGTTTCGATGGATACTTTGAAAAAATGGCAGCCTCTGCTTCAGGGAATAACCTGCCAGACATCATGCAGCAAAACTTCGGTGAATACTTAAATCAATACGCTGATAAAGAGTTACTGGCTGACCTTACAGAATTTGTAGAAGATGGAACGATCGATGTTGAAGGTGTAGACGATACCATCATGGAATCAGGAAAGAAAAATGATAAGTTGTTAGGTATTCCAACTGGTACGAACGCTTTAACTGCTTTTTATAATCAGGACATGCTTGATGAAGCAGGGGTAGACATTTCTGATGGTGAGTGGAGCTGGGAAGATTATGAAGAGTACGCAGCTCAAATTAGTGATGCTACTGGTGAGTATGGAGCAAGACTAATGGAACCTCAGAACTTGTTTGAATACTATCTAAGAGAAAAAGGCGAAAAGCTGTTTAATGAAGATGGTACTGACTTAGGGTATGAAGATGATCAATTATTAGTGGATTATTTTGAAAGAAACTTAGAGTTGAAAGAAAAAGGTGCTGTTCCAGGTTATGAAACCATTCAGCAAATTAAAGGGGTGGAGGATGAGCTGATTGCTCGCGGTGAAGCAGCTTTTGATTTCAGATGGTCTAACCAGGCTACTGCTCTTGACAGTGCAGCGGATGGAAAACCAATCGAAATGACACTTCTTCCTGGTTCGAATAATGATCAAGGGATGTACTTGAAGCCGGCTATGCTATGGTCTGTAAGTGAAAACTCTGAGCATAAAGAAGAAGCAGCTAAATTCATCGACTTCTTTGTGAACAATATCGAAGTATATGAAATCGGCGGCTCGGACCGTGGTGTTCCGATTAAAGAAGAAATTCGCGAAGAGTTATCTGCAGATTTAAGTGAAACAGACCAAAAAGTATTTGAGTACATTGAAATGGTAACTGAAAATAGCTCTCCAATTGATTCTAATTTCCCACCTGAATCTTCAGAGATCCTAGGAGAACTATCTAAAATTGATGAACGCGTGATGTATGGAGAACTTTCTGCTGAAGAAGGAGCAGAACAGTTTAGGTCGACGGTAGAGTCAATCATTGCTCGATAATATTTTGAGGGGAGGTGGCCCTGATGCTTAGAGCTCAGGGCCATTTTCTTATCATAAACGAATTGCGAAAGAGGTGAGTGCGATGATACCTGAAGAAAAAGCACATGAAAAGTTGGAGCCGCAGCATCCAGAGAAAAAACCTAAAGATAAGAAGCAAATGAAAGTAGTTCCTCCAAATAGAAAGATTAAATCAGATAATAAAAACGTGACCGGTTATTTATTTATATCGCCCTTTCTAATTGGATTCTTATCTTTGACTCTTTTTCCTATCCTTTACTCTCTCTACTTGTCATTTACTGATTTTGATTTAATGGGTACGCCAAACTGGATCGGACTTGAAAACTACGAACGAATGTTTACAAACGATCCAACGTTCTGGCAGGCGATGAAGGTAACCTTCTTCTACGCAGGAATTGCCGTTCCTGTCCGACTGGTTTTTGCTTTATTGGTGGCATTGGCACTAAATAAAGTAGTTGAAATGGTTGGGTTGTACCGTACGCTTCTCTATTTGCCTTCAGTTGTAGGCGGAAGTATTGCCGTATCGATCATGTGGCGCCAACTATTTGGTGATGATGGGGCATTTAACTCATTACTTGCTACTTTAGGAATACCTACCCATTCGTGGTTAGGAGATCCTGATACTGCGATTTGGACATTAATTGTTCTATACGGCTGGCAATTTGGGTCCTCCATGCTGATTTTCCTTGCAGGGCTGCGGAACATTCCAAAAACGTTTTATGAAGCTTCAAGTGTGGATGGGGCGGGTCCTTTACGTCAGTTTTTCATCATTACCATCCCACTTTTGACACCGGTTATTTTGTTCAACACCATTATGCAGGTCATTCAAGGTTTTATGGCCTTTACTCCAAGTTTTGTTGTGACGAATGGCGGACCTGTAGACAGCACCCTTCTATATGTTCTTTATATGTATAGACGTGCCTTTGAATATTTCGATATGGGGTATGCTTCAGCAATGGCATGGGTCATGCTTGTCATTATTGCCATATTCACAGCGATTATCTTCAAGAGCTCTGAACACTGGGTTCACTACGAGGCGGATAATAAGTAAAGAAAGGAGAAGGCAGAATGAAAAGAAACAAAGCGACAAAAAAAATTATACAGCACGTGTTGATGGGGACATTTGCCCTGATCATGATTTATCCGCTCATTTGGATGGTGAGCAGTTCTTTAAAAGAAAGCTCAAGTGTATTCGTCGATTCTCACTCACTTATTCCTAAAGGCTTTCACATCGAAAACTACATCGAAGGCTGGAATGGCTTTGCAGGCATTACATTCAGCACTTTCTTTTGGAACTCGACAGTCATTACCGTCATCGCTACGGTAGGAAGTATTGCTTCTTCGACTCTCATTGCGTACGGTTTTGCAAGAATTAAGTTTGCCGGTAAAAAGATTTGGTTCATCTGTATGATGCTCACGATGATGCTTCCATTTGAAATGGTTATGATTCCTCAATACATTATGTTCAATAAGTTTGGGTGGATCGATACGTATCTGCCATTAATTTTACCAACATTCTTTGGCATCCCGTTTTTCATTTTCCTGATTATGCAGTTTATTCGAACGATTCCTATGGAGTTGGATGAAGCGGCGAAGATTGATGGATGTAACACCTTTGATATCTTTTTCAGGATTATTGTTCCTCTTATCATACCAGCGATGATGACATCAGCGATTTTCTCCTTCTACTGGAGATGGGATGATTTTATGGGACCTCTAATCTATCTATCTACTCCTGAGAAGTACCCTGTATCGCTGGCTTTGAAACTATTCTCAGATCCTAACTCTGTTACGAACTGGGGCGCCATGTTTGCGATGTCTACGTTAAGCATTCTGCCGATCTTTATCATTTTCTTTGTCTTCCAGCGTTACATTGTGGATGGTATAAGTTCGACAGGAATGAAAGCTTAAAAAAGATAACTTTACTTTTAAAAGGAGAGAACGTGTATGGTATCAGATCAAAGAACAGCTGTGAATGAAAAATTGAAAACACCACTAGATTGGGGAAAAGCGGCGTGTGACTCCTTAATGGCCACATATGAACCTTCAGAGCTGCCGCCTGATGGACGGTGGCACTACCACCAGGGAGTATTCTTAGAAAGCATGCGTCAGCTTAGAGAAATCGTAGGCTGCGATGATTATTTAAATTATATTAAAGCCTATGTGGACCATAACATAGACGAACATGGCAACTTTTTATGGAATCGTAAAGAGTTAGATGCGATTCAAGCGGGTCTTCTTTTGTTTGAACTTGATGAAAAATATGAGGATACAAGGTATAGAAAAGCTGCGAGAAAGCTTAGAAATATGTTCCCTACGTTAAATACCACGTCAGACGGGGGCTTTTGGCATAAGGATCACTACCCGTACCAAATGTGGCTCGATGGTTTATATATGGGCGGAGTGTTCTCTATGAACTATGCGAAAGCTTACAATGAACCGGAGTTATTGGAAATGGTACTCGAACAGGATCGTTTAATGAGAAAGCATACACTGGATGAAGAAACAGGATTGTACCACCATGCATGGGATGAAAGCAAAGTGCAGGAGTGGGCGGACTCGGAAACAGGAAGATCTCCAGAATTTTGGGGCCGAGCCATCGGATGGTATGGCATTACGTATAATGAGATCTTAGACTTTTTACCAGAAAACCATAGCTCCCAAGAGGAGATTGCCGCAGCGCTAAAAACCTTAGTGGAAAGCCTAGTGAAGTATCAAGATGAGTCGAATGGACTTTGGTACCAAGTAGTCGATAAGCCGGAACGAAGTGATAACTGGATCGAAACGTCTTGTTCAGCCCTTTTTGTCTATACGATAGCAAGAGCGATTCGAGGCGGATATGTAGATGAAAGCTACAAAGAGCAGGCCGTTAAGGGATACAGAGGCTTGTTAGAACGCATGCAGTTTAACGAAGAAGGCCATTTTATTATGCCGGAAATCTGCATTGGCACAGGAGTAGGGGATTACGAGCATTATATTAATCGGCCAAAAACCGCGAACGACCTTCATGGAGTAGGTTCCTTTGTTTTAGCGAGTATTGAAATGCAGCACCTCTTGCCTAAACTCTGATGACGTAATAATTAATTAAAAATGGAGATGTAGCCATGAGGAAATTTGCAGTATGTGGTGTAAGTAAACGTGCGAATGATATGTTTATCCGACCGATGATCGAAACGTTCGGTGCGACGAGTGAACTGGTAGGACTGCTCGATTATGATCCGAAACGATTCGCTGTGTGTAAATCAGCATTTCCCAAGATCGAGCACGTGCCGGAATTTAATGAAAATGAGTTCGAAAAGATGGTTAAGGAAACGAATCCTGATACGATCATCGTGGCCAGCCGCGATGATACGCATGTCGACTATATTTTGAAAGCGCTCGAAAGTGATCTTGATGTCATTACGGAAAAACCAATGACAACGACGGCGCATGACAGCAGACGTGTGATGGAAGCTGAAAGAAAGAGTAAAGGAAAAGTAACGGTCACCTTTAACTATCGCTACAGCCCTTATCACATGAAGATCAAAGAGTTAATTTTATCAGGGAAAATCGGACGGGTCACTTCCGTTGATTTAAATTGGTATATCGATACGTATCACGGCTCCAGCTACTTTCAAAGGTGGAACCGGATGAGAGAGTTCTCAGGCGGACTATCCATCCATAAATCATCTCACCATTTTGACTTAATCAATTGGTGGCTGGATCAGAAGCCGGTAGAAGTTTTTGCTTTTGGAGCCTTGAATTATTACGGGCCGGAAAGCGAACATAACCCTTTAAAAGAAGACGGCCGTCATTGTAAAACGTGTCACGTCAAACATGACTGCTCTTACTATACAAGATGGAATTCACGGAGTAACAGCGCCATCGTTCAGGACGATCATATCGATTCAGATGAAGCGAGAAAAGATGGCTATACAAACTATCGTCCTGATCAGTGCGTATTTGATTCTGAAATCGAGATTGAAGATACGTACACAGCGACCATTCGCTATAACCAGGGAGCCCTTTTAAGCTACTCTATTAATTTTTCCTTACCTTACGAGGGATACAGACTCGCGATTAACGGATCGAAAGGACGTATTGAAACGACAGAATTTCATGCGCCTTCCAGGGTTCCGTTTCCCGTGCCGGAGCAAACGATTGATTTCTTTCCACTGTTTGGTTCAAAGGAAACGATACACGTCGTTAAACAAGAAGGCGGCCATGGAGGGGGCGATCCAATTATTCAAGAGGATATTTTTATGGGGGAAGACCCTGCCCGCCCATATCGAGTACTTTCCGGAAGTGAAGATGGGGCTTATGCAGTGACCACAGGAGAAGCTGTCTGGAGATCCGTGAAGGAAAAGCAGCCGATTACTATTGAAGATTTATTAAATCAGCCGACGTTTAGCAGTTCATAACAAAAGTAAGGGTTGAGGATCAGCCTTTCCAAGGAGGTTTTTTTCGATGCAGGCAGGACGTTTATTAACAGGAGTCTTAGCGTTATGTAATTGGGTAACTCACTTTGCTTTACTAAATTTATTGTGGATCGGATGTACTTTACTAGGTGGAATCATCTTCGGAATTGCGCCTAGCACGGCAGCCTTATTTTCGATTTCACGCAAAGCAGCCAGAGGGGAAAGTGACTATCGATTAGCTAAAACCTTTTTTCAGACGTTTCGAAAAGAATTTTTCCGAGCGAATGGCTTAGCCCTTACGTTAACGGTTATTGGAGTTGTTTGCTTTTATGACTTACATTTCTTCCGTCAGTTCGAAGGTGGTTTTTATGATTTTATGTCGACCGTGGCTTTAGTTTGCTGTTTAACCTTCCTTATTGTATTAATGTACATTTTTCCTGTATTTGTTCATTATGATCTGAACGTATTTCAAACGATTAAACAAGCACTGTTCATTGGATTTCTGAAGCCTAGTAACCTAATACTCATGGTAATTACGAGTCTTTCCACCTATTACTTTTTCATTTCGTTTCCAGGATTTATCCCGATTTTTGGGTTTACAATTTTCGCCCATTTAAATATGTGGATGGCTTTGAAATGCTTTGAAAATATTGAAGAGGTAAAAGTAACAGCTGAAGCGGCTTAACCAAGTATTCTTTATAGGGATTTTTTTACCTTAAGAGTGTAAACATTCCTTGCGTTAGGAAGAAGAAAGGATTTTAGGAAACGACTCCCTTTCCGTGGGCGAATGGTGTGCCTCCTCGGGCTATACGCCCTCCGGGGTCACACCTTATTCGCGTTTCCCACAGGAGTCTCGCCGTTTCCTAAAATCCTTTTTCCATAAAAGAACGGACAAATCAGACTGTGGAAAAAGCTTGGACGGGTGTAGATGTTAGTCTCACACGGTTTCCTCCGCTTTTGTCTGAAGAAAAGGAACAGGAAAAAGAGACGCTTACCGCGGGCATAACGGGAAGTCCCTGTCTGCTTGAACTGCAGGAGTATCTTTTTTCGTTTCTTTTTATAAAAATGAGATTTCGGTATCATTGATGCTTTGCAGAATCAAAGGGGACCATGTTTATTTAAATCTTAAGCCAATACCGCGGGGTGAATATAAAGTGGAAATCATTTTTATATTTCTTAACATTATCGTTCCTGTCTTTATTTTAATAGGGATCGGCGCAGCCATGCATAAAGCATTTAAACTGGATTTATTTACGCTGGCAAAGCTGAATATTTATTTCTTAAGCCCCGGTTTTGTTTTAGTGAATTTATATGAATCCTCTTTTTCCATCGACTTATTAGGGAAGGTCATTTTGTTTTTCGTTCTATTTATTTCTGTATTGTATGCTGTCGTTCAGCTCGTTGCAAGAATAGGAAGGTACAAGAAAAGTGTAAGAGGAGTATTTGCTAACAGTGTGCTGCTGTATAACTCTGGAAATTATGGTATCCCCGTGAACGATTTAGCTTTTAAACAAGATCCATTTGCAGCTACCATTCAAGTCATCGTAATGACGCTGCAAAATGTCTTCTCCTATACATTTGGAGTATTTTCACTGCGGGCTGTAGAAGAGGGGAAACTGAGAGCTTTCATAGGGTTATTAAGAATGCCGGCTATTTATGCTATGGCCATAGGGATTTTGTTAAATGTCAGTAACACGGATGTGCCAGCGTTTGTCATGAAACCGGGAGAGTATATTGCAGATGCCATGGTGGGAATTGCCTTAATCACATTAGGGGCTCAAGTTGCTCAACTTACGTTTAAGTTTAAACTGGTTATTGTTTATTTAAGTATGATCATCAGACTCGTGCTTGGCCCAGCGTTAGCTGTATTGATTATCTGGCTGTTAAATTATGAAGGGGTACTAGCTCAAGCTCTATTAATTTCCTCAGGTATGCCGAGCTCTGTGAACAGCGCCATCATTTCACAGGAGTACAGAAATGAACCTGAGCTAGCCGCACAAATCGTATTAGCTTCAACGATTTTCAGTATGATTACAGTGACACTTACCATCTATTTCTCTCAGCTGTTATTTTAAATTTTTACGTAATGGGACAATGCAGCTGGCATATTAGCAATAGAGGCAGCAACGATTCGGGCGATTTCCTTAGCCCCTCCTTCGGTAAAGTGAGTATCATCCTGAACACCATCTGGAAAATTAGCAGAAGCGTTCTTATTTAGCCACATAAAAAGATGCTTGGATTCTTCAGGCCCTAAACGGTTGAGGAGATGTGACGTCAGTTCAGTCATATCAATGAGATGAACAGACTCTTTTTGTGCGAGTTGTCTCATGGCTTCAGGAAAATCACCATGCGTTTGCTCAAGGGCACCGTCTGCACTGAATTTCCGTCTTTGAACGGGGGTCAGCAATACGGGGGTGGCCTTGTTTGAGCGCGCTGTATCAATGTACTCTGCTAAATATTTCTGATAAGTGGAAAATGGGTCGGTACGTCTTGCTGCCTCAGGTTTGCTGTCATTATGTCCAAACTGGATGAGCAAGTAATCATTTTCACGAATCTCTTCGCTAATTTCAGTTAAGCGTCCCTCTTCAATAAAGCTTTTAGAACTCCTGCCATTCATCGCTTTATTATGAATAGCGGCTCCTTCTGAAAAGAAAAAAGGGAGCAGCTGGCCCCAGCCAGCTTGAGGGGCACTTGAAGGCTCATAGTTGGCTGCTGTAGAATCGCCTGCTATAAAAATCTGGACTTTCTTCATTCGTTAACCTCCATTAATTGATTGGCATGATTCCGTAATCTTTAACTCAGGTTCCAAATAGATACTATGATCAATTTCTTCTTCGTTGATGACAGCCATTAATACTTCGGCAAGCTTCTCCGTAATTAACTGCAGCGGGACACCCACTGTTGATAAAGGAATGTCAAAGTTCTCTGTAGCGGGGATATTATCATAGCTAATGATGGATAGATCGTCAGGGATGGAAAGACCATTTTCATAAACGGCTCGTAAAATGCCTTTCGTTAAATCGTGACTTCCGCTGATGAGCGCGGTTGGTCGTTCCGGATCATTTAAAAGTTTTTTCGCAGCCTGATAGCCATCGTATTGTTCTAAATCAGTTACGGAGACGATACGTGAATAATAAGGATCTAAATCGAACTCATGAATCGCCTGTTTAAAGCCATTCACCTTTTCTTCTTGAAGCCGATCCTCTTGAAGCAAGTCGCCGATGTAATTAATTTTTTTATGTCCGATCGAAGTCAAGTATTCCACTGCTGAACGGATGGCCTGCTTTCGGTTAACGTCAACTGTTGGAAAAAGGGACGTGTCATCAGCAATACCATACGTAACGATGGGAACGGTTGAATTAGCTGGTTCTTTGGAATTTCTTTCATCAAAAGCAACGATGGCATCGACTTGATAACGATTAAACGTGTTGATCGCAAACTCCATCTCATTAATAGATATTAAGGTTGTATATGAAAGCTCTTCTAATTGTTTGTTTAATCCCGTAATTAAGGCTGAATGAGTGACCCGTTCTATGGTGGGCCAAACAACTCCAATCGTATGGGATTTCTTTGATACTAAACTTCTTGCCGCTGCGTTCGGCTGATAACCCAGCTGTTTAGCAATCTGTATGATTCTTTCTTTCGTAGGCTCTTTCACAAGTGGACTATCCCGTAAGGCTTTTGAAACCGTAGAGTAGCTGACGCCGGCTGTTTTAGCGATATCTTTTATTGTAACTCCCATAAGTGCACCTCCATCTTTTATCAATTATAAATAATATGAAGTGGGAAAACAACGTTGTTTTTCTATTAGAATAAATTAATATGCTGTTTTATAGGAACATCGTTGACAAAGTAAGCCTTTACATTTACAATAATAACAACGTTGTTATTAAAGTTGAATACTTAATTAGGAAAGTGAAATAAAGGTAACCAAGGAGGCGTTTATTTCAAATGAATTCACTATTTTCTTTAGAAGGTAAGATTGCTCTCGTAACAGGTGCCAGTCGAGGACTGGGGCAAGGCATTGCTGTCGGCCTCGCAAAAGCTGGAGCCGAAGTGATTGGGGTCGGGACGAGAAGCTTAGAGGATACAAAGAAAGAAGTAGAAGGTGTTGGCGGAACTTTTCACGAACTGATCTCTGATTTAAGCAAAGAAGGAGCAGCAGAAAAGTTAGCTGCTGACGCTATAGCGATTAATGGACGTGTAGATATACTCGTCAACAATGCCGGAATCATAAGAAGGTCAGAGGCTGAGAATTTCTCGAACCAGGATTGGTTCGATGTGATTAACGTCAATCAACACGCCGTATTTCAATTAAGCCGGGAAATTGGGAAACATATGTTAGAAAATGAATCTGGAAAAATCATTAACATCGCTTCCATGCTTTCCTATCAAGGAGGCTTGAAAGTTCCTGCTTATACAGCGAGTAAGCATGCAGTTGCAGGACTGACGAAATCCTTAGCGAATGAGTGGAGCAGTAAAGGAGTTAACGTTAATGCGATTGCACCAGGTTATATGGCTACCGACAATACAGCGCCTATTCGTGAAAATGAAGAAAGAAACGCCTACATTACTTCAAGAATTCCTCAAGGACGCTGGGGAACGCCAGAGGATTTACAAGGAGCAGCCGTTTTTCTAGCTTCAGATGCTTCTAACTATGTGAATGGTCATGTGTTAAATGTCGATGGCGGATGGATGAGTTCTTAATATAATCGTTATCATTAGAGAGGAGAATGGAAATGGAAGTACGTTACGCAACGAATCCAACTGATTTTAAAAACTATGATGGGGAACGTTTGAGAAGCGAGTTCTTAGTAGAATCCTTATTTGTCGAAGGCGAACTGAATATGGTCTACTCTCACTATGATCGTGTCATTACAGGGGGAGCTGTTCCAACTGTCAAACCATTAAAGCTTGAAGACCAGGATACATTGAAAACTGAGTTTTTCCTTGAACGAAGAGAAATAGGAATCATCAACATTTCAGAAGGAAAAGGACTTGTGAAAGTAGATGGAGAAACCTATGAACTAAACAAACGCGACTGCCTCTATGTTGGATTAGGAAACCGCGATGTTACGTTAGAAAGTGATGATGCTTCGAAGCCGGCAAGGTTTTACATGGCCTCAGCAACGGCTCATAAACAATACCCGACGAAAAAGCTTCCCATTGATGACGCGACACCTACTAAGCTAGGTTCCGATGCGGAGTCAAACAACCGTACCATTTATAAATACATTCACGCTGATGGCCTGCAAAGCTGCCAGCTCATGATGGGTATGACCTTGCTTGCTCCAAACAATATGTGGAACACCATGCCTCCGCATGTACATGATCGCCGCATGGAAGCCTACCTGTACTTCGATATGGATGAAGACTCCCGCGTATTTCACTTTATGGGCAAACCGGATGACACCCGACACATGGTCGTGAAAAACGAACAAGTGGTATTGTCACCTCCTTGGTCCATCCACTCAGGAGTCGGGACAAATAACTATACGTTTATTTGGGCGATGGCAGGAGAAAACTACACATTTACCGATATGGATCACGTGAAAATGGAAAACCTTAAATAAGGCCGGGCCGATTCGACAGGGAGATATGCTGTGGGGTCGGCTTTTTTGGTGGTATTGAAAATCGTTCATAACTGCTGACTTAGGGAGAGTTGAGGATGACAGAAATCGATCGTTACCTTGTTAGATTATATAAAGAGTCTATCGAAAAACAAATGATAAATAAGAGTGCGATACGGAAGGAAGTTACTCGTCTACTAGGCTGTTTTGAGTCGCCTGTTTGCAGGGGAGTGCAGGCTGTGGAAGAGCCCGTGCACGAAGATGGTTATACTCGCGAGCACTTTCAGTTTTATACGACAGGCGATTTAACGGCAAGGATGTATGTGTTAACCCCTGCTGTTAAACCTTCTAAAAAGTATCCGGGAGTGCTGGCGTTACATGGACATGGAAAAGGGTATAAAGAGATGGTTGGAATTGAGAAGGGAAGCACCGGACACCACTGTTTTGCTTTAGATCTAGTGAAAAGAGGATTTAAAGTTTTTGTCCCGGAAATGATCGGATTCGGAGACCGTATGCTGAAAAAAGATAAAGAAGGAGGGGTGTCTAACTCGTGCTTTCCTCTCGCTGCCCATTTACTGATGAGCGGCAAAACGCTTGCTGGGTTAAGAGTATATGAAGCGCGGCGTGTACTCGACATAATGGAAAATTGGAGCGAACAGCGATTCGGAGTGGTCGGCTTCTCAGGAGGCGGTATGATTGCCGCATTCACAGCCATGCTTGATAGAAGAGTGCAGGCAACCGTTTTGAGTGGGTTTGCCAATACGTTTAAAGGAAGCATACTGGCTGCTGATCATTGCCTCGATAATTATATTCCCGGCTTATTGAAAGTTGGTGAACTGCCGGCACTGCTTGGATTAATTACGCCAAAACCGCTTTTTATTGAAGCGGGACTGCATGATCAAGTCTTTCCGATTGAACCAGCACAGCAAACGATACAAAAGCTCACCTTACTCTACAAAGAGCTTGGAGTAGGTTCGCAGTTTTCTTATGATCTATTTGATGGAGGCCATGAGGTGAAAGGAGAGCAATCATTCGACTGGTTAAGCCAACATCTTCATCTAACATAAGAAAATACCAAAAAGTTCGGGAAAGGTATGATCTGGTTTCGCTGTTTCCTTTATTTTTGATTCAAACAAGGTTTCGGTACGAATAAAATATGGAACCTGTTGAAGAGGAAAGCCAGTCTATAACATGTTCTAGTAATCTTTCACCTATAAAGAAAAGTCTTTTTCGGTGAAGAGCGGTCGAATACCAAGAGACTCCTGCGGAAAAACGGGCGCTCCGAGACCCCGGAGCGTGGGTTTCGCGAGGAGGCTCGGGCGTTCGTCCGCGGAAAGCGATTGGTACTCGACCGCTCGTGCATACAAATACTTTAAAAAACCCAAGGATTTTTGCAAGCTGAAAGTCAGGCCTTAATAAGTCCTGACTTTTTTATTAAAAAGATACATAATCACCTTGATTAATATTCATTTGTTTAATGGTCCCTTCCGGCAATTCAAGAGTAGAAACAGCCTGCGGGACAGCAGGAACAACTCTCCACGGTTTTAAGCCTGCCACCGATTTCACCACTTTACGTTCGTTGTCGAGAAATAATACATCAATGGGAAACTTCATGAAAAACATATGAATGCTTTTGCATTGATCGAACCACATGCCTTCTTCGGAAATCGGCTTTCGTTTGTTCGTTAAACCGATCAAACGCTTTGTAAATGTGTCTGCGGAGTCAATCTGATAAGGGATTGTATGGGCCGCCATCTCATCACCTCCTATAGTAGATCTATTAATTAAGTTCATTATAGAGTATGAAAATGTTTTTTAAAAAGAACGAAATTGTGAGAATAAAGGAGAAAATAGCCAAAAAACCCAGTATTATATCCTCTAATTCGCCATAACGAACAAATTTGCAATTTTCGTTATAAAGAACGACGTACTATAATGTGATTAAGTTCTTAGAAGAGAACAAAATCAAAGGAGGAATTACTTATGGAAATGATGAAACGACTATGGCAGGAAGAAGAAGGACAGGCAATGGCGGAATATGGATTAATTTTAGCTTTGATTGCAGTATTTGTTGTCACTGCACTAACAGCTTTAGGTGGACAAATTGAAACAGTTTTCAAAAATATTACAACAGAACTTGGTGGAACTAGTGGTGGCGGTGATGCTAGTCAATAATAAATAGAAACTAAAAAATTGTTTTAAGCCCTGCTTTTTCTAAAAGGCAGGGCTACTTTTAAAAAGAGAGGAGATCTCTTATGGAAATCATCCTATTACTTACCGTCCTCACCATATGCGTCATCACAGACATACGCTCCCGGAAAATATATAACGTCCTTACTGTCCCCACCGTACTTATCGCAATCCTATTCCACACGATTTTGGGTGGCTGGCAAGGGTTCTTGTTTAGCAGCTTGGGACTTCTTGCCGGCTTAGGATTATTATTTATTCCGTTTATTATGGGAGTGATGGGAGCGGGAGACGTAAAGCTGATGGGGGCAATTGGCGCACTGATGGGGGCGTCTTTCGTATTTTATACGTTTCTGTACGCCGCGATTATAGGGGGACTAGTAGCCGCTGTGCTGCTCTATCGAAGACGTGCCCTCGGGTTCGTTGTTAAAAAGTTGTTTTTTTCCTTTCTTGTCTTTAAAGGTCAGGCCGGCTCTTTATCGATTGACCAGCAGCCGGGAGCAGCCACCTTTCCTTATGGAGTAGCGATTGGACTGGGGGCTGGGCTTTCTCTGTTTTTGGAGGGAATGCTATGAAATCAGAAAAGGGTCAGGCTCTTGTAGAGATGGCACTGGTGCTTCCTATCCTTCTTATGCTTGTGTTTGGCATTATGGATTTTGGCCGAATTTTTCATGCGTACTTAACGATTGACCATGCTGGAAGGGAAGGGGCCCGGGCCGCAAGCGTCGGCGGGGACGATGCTCACATTCGAGCCGTTATTGAGGATACTGCGTCCGGGTTGAATGATTCAAGTTTAAATATAGCTATTTCCCCTGAAGGAGACCGTGACAGCGGTTCAGAGGTGAGGATTATATTAGATTACGATATTGATTTCCTTACTCCGGTCGTAGGTTCGCTCGCCTCCCCTTTCAACTTATCTGATACGACAGTTATGAGGGTGGAATAAGATGAGAAGGCGAATAAGAGAGTTATTTAATAGAGAAGACGGTAACGCCTTAGTGTTTACGGCTTTATGTTTATTTGTTTTTTGTGGTTTTGTCGCTCTTGTCGTAGATGGAGGAAGCCTTTTTCTTGAAAAAAGCAAGCTCCAGAAAGGGGTGGACGCTTCGGCTTTAGCTGGAGTTCAGGAAGTGCTGACCAGTCTAAGTGAAGCGGAAGCAATAGCGAAAGAATATGGACAGAAAAACGGATATACCTTAGCGGGAGCAGAAGTTCTAACGGGGGACAATTTTGTGGAGGTTGAGAAAGTGAGCGAGGTACCGTTAACATTTGCTAAGGTTCTTGGTTTTGATCTAACTGAAGTCCGTGCTTTTTCTCGTGCTGAAATTAGTGGGACGTTGAAAAAGAGAGAAGGGATTGTCCCGATCGGGATTAAGCAAGAGGAGTTTAATCCAAGTGATTCATTCACCATGCATTTTCAGCCTGGTAATGGAGAAAATGCATCGGTTAAAGGAAACTTTGGATTTTTAGACATTGACCACCCAGAGCACAACACACTTCGGGACAAGATAAAGTATGGGGTAACAATGGAAATATCAGATGACATTTATGAGAGCACGGAAACAGGATTTAAATGGGGGCATGTTAAGCAGTCTATAGATTACAGAATCAACGCAGACGCTTCTGAACCTCACTGTCAATCCTACGAAACAGCGGATGATTCCTGTGAGCGGGTGATCATTGTACCCATTGTAGAAACTTATAGTGATGTCAACGGGAAGTCGCAAGTGAAAATTATAGGATTTGCTGCCTTCTGGATTGAATCTTTAGAGAAGCACGAAATCAAGGGCCGCTTTATTGAAACGATAACTTACGGAGAGTTTTCCGAAGAAGGAGAAGAGAGCGATTACGGTGTGTACGGCGTCCGTTTAGTTCAATAGGAGAGTGAGGGGTGGAGAATGAAGACGAAGAAGTTGTGGATCTGGTCGTTAGTCTTTGGGCTTTTTGCTACAGGAGCGCTTTATTTCTATTTACAAGATGTGCAGCAGTCCAATCAGCCGGTGAATGCGAGTGAAGATGAGAAAGAAGAGCCGGAGGAAGAACCTGAGGAAGAGCTTGAAAGTGAAGAAGAATACGCGAACGACCTTGAAGAAATAGAAGAAGGGAAGCGGGCGATGACGGTAGAGGTTACCGATCCTCAAGGGGTCGCTGGTTTTGTTGAAGCAGGATCTTACATTGACGTAGTGGCTAGTTTGGTGGCTCCTGAAGAGGGGGAGAAAGAGCAGCATGATGCAGGATCCATTGTTTTACAAAATGTGAAGGTGTTAGCAATTGGCCATGCAGCGGATGCGGAAGAAGAGAGGGACCGTTATCAAATGATTACGGTGGAGGTTACTCCTAAAGAGGGTTTGGCACTAGGTTTTGCATCGAAATATGAGCTATATATGATGCTCCGCGCTGAAGGAGACGATAAGAAAGAAGAAAAACACCTGCACATCCATGAAGATGAGCTGCATGAAGGAGTGTTTATTAAATGAAGTGGATGACGATGGCTCCCCAACTGACGATGGAACCGAGTATCCTTGATGTATTTAAAAAGCATGGACGTAAGCTCGAGTACGTTGAGAAAAAAAGTGCGTTAAAAAATTTGATGGATAAACAAGAGCACGGGGTCTTATTTTATGCGATGAGTGACGAGCAGGATGGGTACGATACATGCCGAAACTTTCAAGCGATTTATCCTAATCTAAGTGTCATTTTAATAGAGGCTGGCGTCAGGGTTGATCTTCGACAAGCGATGAGAGCTGGCGCTTTGGATGTGATTGCCCTTCCTTTTAGACCTGAGCAGGTGGAGCAATTAATTATAGAGAGAGAGCAGCACGTTGAACGAGCTAGCCAGGGAAATAAGGAAACTCACTATATTACAGTCTGCAGTACAAAGGGAGGCGTCGGGAAAACCACGTTTTCCGTCAACCTTGCTACCGCGTACAGCCAGAAACAGGAGTCTGTCCTTCTCGTGGATCTTGACCTCCAATTTGGTGATGTGAGTATGTTTTTAGACTGCGAACCGAAACGGTCCATTTATGAGTGGATGAAGGAAGCGAATCAGAAAGCCAACGCTCCAGTAAAGTCCTATATTACCGCTTATAATGAGTACTTGAACATCTTGTCGGCACCGCTCCGTCCTGAATTTGCTGAAGTATTCACTCCAGAACATATTCAGCGTCTTGTAGAAAAGGTAAGAGGGGATTATGATGTTGTGATTTTTGATACGGCTCCTTATATGGATGATATCGTTTTAACGGCCCTTGAACATTCAGATGAGATCTTTCTATTAACGATGCAGGATTTGCCTACCTTAAAGAATTGCCGCTTATTCCTCGAAACCTTGGAATCTTTGAATTTGAAGAACACGTTAAGAGTCGTATTAAATCGTGAGTCCAGAAAGAGAGGCGTCCCCTTAGCTACTGCGGAAAAAGTACTCGGCCTTCCAATCACAGTCCAGCTGCCAGAGGCCAGTAAGCTGGTGTGCAGGTCTGTAAACGAAGGACGACCATATGTAATCACAAATCCGAAAGCGAAAATTAGTAAAGAAACGATAAATGCCCTTCAGCTTCAAAAAGGAAAATCAGCCAAGAAATCACGTCCACTATTTAAGGCGCTGCCGGCAGGGAGGTAGAAACCATGTCATTACTAAAAAGGTTAGGTAAAGAAGAACTGATCGAAAATCAGCCTAAAAAGCAATCCTCTCCATTACTCTATAATCGTAAAGTCGTCGGAGATCAGCTGGAAAGTAAGCTTCATAATTTCTTAGTAGAAGAAATGAAGAAAATTGAAAATCTGCCTTCTGATGCCTATGAACCATTGATTGAACAGAAAGCAGAGGATTTTTTCCGTCAGGAAGGAAAAACCCTTTCCTTTGAAGATAAACAAATCGTTTTAAAACAGGCAAAAAATGAGTTGCTTGGGTTCGGACCGATTACTTCTTTGCTGGGCGATGAAATGGTCACGGAAGTCATGGTGAATGGTCCCCATGATGTGTATGTAGAGAAGGAAGGAAAAATTGAGCGTACGGACGTTTCCTTTAGAGATAACGATCACATAGTAAGACTAATTGAAAAAATCGTTCACCCGCTTGGTCGCCGGATTGATGAAAGCTCTCCAATGGTAGATGCTCGCCTTCCTGATGGTTCACGTGTGAATGCGATTATTCCACCTTTGTCTCTGCAAGGCCCTACCATTACCATTAGGAAATTTTCAGAACGTCCTTTTACCATTCAAGATTTCTTGAATTTTAATACGTTAAGTCCTGAAATGGCCGAGTTTATAGAGAAGTGTGTGAAATCTAAACTAAATATTTTTATAAGCGGTGGGACAGGTTCAGGAAAGACGTCAACTCTAAACGTTTTGTCTTCGTTTATCCCTGATGATGAGCGCATCATTACAATAGAGGATGCTGCCGAACTGAAGCTTTCACAGGACCATGTAGTCTCTCTTGAAGCTCGTCCGGCCAATTTAGAGGGAGAAGGAGCGATTACGATACGTGATCTTGTTAAAAACTCACTGAGGATGAGACCGGACCGTATTATTATCGGTGAGGTAAGGAGTGCCGAGGCTCTTGACATGCTTCAGGCTATGAACACCGGGCATGAAGGAAGTTTAGGCACTGGTCATGCAAACTCGCCGAGAGATTTACTGGCCCGCCTCGAAACGATGGTTCTCATGGCAGGATTCGAGTTACCTATCCGGGCTATACGAGAACAGATTGCAGGAGCGCTTGACTTGATTGTTCATCAGGAGCGTTTAAAAAATGGAAAACGAAAGGTCACACATATTACAGAGGTGCTCGGATTAGAAGGCGATACCATCGTTCTTCAAGATATATTTAAATACAATGAGCGAAGAGTGCTGGATGAAAACAGCAGAGGAAAAGGGAGATTTGAAACTACCGGAATTCGTCCTTACTGTGCGGACCGCCTTGAGATGGAAGGGTTTACAATTCCGGCTTCATGGTATTTGAAGGAGTGGGAGTAAATGGATCGTCTGATGATTCCTTTGTTGGTGATTGTATTTGTTCTCCTGACGTTACTGTTTTACAGGCTTATTTTATTAATTTCAAAGCGTAGCCACATGAAGAAGAGAGTCTACAGGTACACGACCAAAGAAGAAGAAAAGAAGAAAAAAGAGAAAAGCCAGGGAGTTTGGAATCCAATCAAACGCTGGGGGAATAGACTTGATGGATTAAACTTCTTAAAGAAATGGGAAAACGAAATTGTTAAAGCTAACAAAGCTGTTTCGCCCGGAGAGTTTTTCTTACTAAGAATTTTAGCGGCGGCTGTTATTT
Organism: Halobacillus andaensis; assembly: GCF_014636475.1. Lineage (GTDB taxonomy): Bacteria > Bacillota > Bacilli > Bacillales > Halobacillaceae > Halobacillus_A > Halobacillus_A andaensis. Next base: position 113,697 of record NZ_BMEL01000003.1, on the reverse strand, counting down.
CTTTTCTAGGATTCTTGTATGAACTGCACTGGGCCATCGTCATCACATTAGGCATTCTTGGTTTTTTTATTCCAGTTTATTTTTTGAGAAGGGCTATTCACAAGCGTTTGGATCGCTGCTCTCATCAGTTAAATGAAGCGCTTGGGACGATGGCGAATGCTATGAGAGCCGGGTTCAGTTTCATGCAGGCTATGAAGCTTGTTTCCGAGGAGTATCCTGATCCATTAGGCACGGAGTTCAAAAAGGTGAATCAAGATATTCAATATGGAGTTCCTATGGAAACTGCGTTTGAACGGATGATTGAGCGGCTGCCCGACAAAGAGCTGGAAATGACGGTAAAAGCTGTGTTGATCCAAAGAACAAGTGGCGGGAACTTATCTGCGCTGCTTGAAACGGTTCAGGAGACGATCAATGGACGTGTCAGAATTAAAGACGAGGTGAAGGCGTTGACGGCTCAAGGTAAATTGTCTTCATTAGTCGTAACGCTTCTGCCTGTAGCCCTCGGTTTTTATTTGCAGGCAGTGAACCCTGAATATTTTAATCAGCTGTATGAACATCCCATTGGCGTGTTACTGCTTGTCTTTGGGGGCGCTGGAATTTTGATAGGCTGGTTAATGCTGCGAAAAATAGTAAGAATTGAGGTGTGAGGAATGACACTCTGGATCGTGATGATGTTTTCGCTAGTTACGGCAGTTCTTATTTTTCAAGTGCTTTTTAGAATCATCTTTCGTCACTCCATGGTCGTAGATCAGCGAGCTGAATTTTATATTGGTACGGTTGAAGAAGAAAAGAAATCAACTAAGAAGGAAATTTCGTCCTCTGTTGTAAATGTGACTGAGCGAGCTAAGCAAATTATTGAAAAACAACTATCCAAGGAAGCTAAATCAGAACTGGATAAAAAGTTAAGAGACGCAGGAGTTTCCTATAAGTGGACAGCTGTAGACTTCAGGTTGATTCAAATACTCGTGACATTAATTTTGATCTTCGCTGGATGGATTTTAGCCGGCGGGGCCGAGGCATCGTTCAGTTCAGGTCTCTTAATGGGCGGGGCATTGGGAGCTTTAGGTTTTTATTATCCAAACTTTTATTTAAGTGTTAAGAAAAGAAAAAGGATGGAAGAGGTTCAACGCACGCTAGCTGATTTCTTCGATATGATTAACTTGTCGATCGAAGCAGGTATGGGATTAGATGCGGCTATTTTTCGAGCGTGTCAGCAGACGAAAGGACCTTTATCCGTAGAATTTAAAAAGGCTATTGATGAAATGAGGCTGGGTAAATCCCGAAGAGAAGCGTTTACTAACTTACGAAACCGAGTACCTGTCGAAGAATTTCAAAGTATTATGACCTCCATTATTCAAGCGGATCAATTAGGAATAGGAATGGCAAAGGCTCTTCGCAGTCTTACGGTAAGAATCCGTGAACATCAGAGGCAGCTTGCGCGTGAAAAAGCCATGAAAGCACCAGTTAAGATGCTGTTTCCTATGGTATTTTTCATATTTCCTTCCATGTTTATCGTTATTTTAGGACCTGTTGTTGTCTACTTTTTAGTCAATGGATTAAGTTAAAAAGCCGAATCTTGTGTTGTACAAGATTCGGCTTTTTTAGCTTTAATTCGTGATGAGATTTGGCTGTCCTTTGATCGGTGTTTTATCTTCAATATCATCATTGTACAAGTGACAGGCGACAAAGTGGTCTTTTTCAACTTCCTGCCACACAGGCTTAACCTCCGCACAGGCTTCCATGGCAAGCGGGCAGCGTGTCCGAAATACACAGCCGCTCGGCGGATCGATTGGACTTGGAATTTCTCCTTCAATGATGACTTGTTCTCGACTGTCTTCCACGTCTGGATCAGGAATTGGAATGGCAGACAAAAGAGCCTGGGTATAAGGGTGCAAAGGTTTGTCATATAACTGTTCACTGCTTGTCAGTTCTACCATATGCCCTAAATACATCACACCGATTCGATCGGAAATGTGCTGAACCATGGACAGGTCATGAGCGATGAAAAGGTAAGTGAGACCTTTATCTTCTTGAAGACGTTCGAGCAGATTTACTACCTGGGCTTGTACGGATACATCAAGTGCAGAAATCGGTTCGTCTGCAATAATTAAATCAGGGTCTAATGCGAGCGCGCGGGCAATGCCAATACGCTGTCGCTGGCCCCCGCTGAATTCATGCGGGTAGCGGTTGGCATGATCTCGATTCAGCCCGACTTCCTCAAGTAATTCGTATACTCTAGCCATACGTTCTTTCTCCGTTTTGTAAAGCTTATGAATAATCATAGGCTCTGAAATAATATCGGCTACTGTAGAGCGCGGATTAAGGGAAGCATAAGGATCCTGGAAGATCATTTGCATTTGTCTTTTTAGTTTGAAATTTTCTTCGTCTGAAAGATGGTGAACATCTTTATCATTAAATAACACTTGTCCATCTGTCCGCTTATAAAGGTTCATAATAGTCCGTCCCGCGGTCGATTTTCCACAGCCTGATTCTCCTACGAGACCAAATGTTTCACCTTTATAAATATCAAAGTTTAACCCGTCTACTGCTTTTAGGATACGGTCTTTCCCCAGGTTAAAATGCTTCTTTAAATTGCGGACTTGCAAAGTCTTTTCTTCATTCATCATTGATCCTCCGCTTCTTTCCAATACCGTCGGGCTGAACACAGTTCTTTTTCATAGATCGTACCTTTTAAATCAATAATTTCCACTGTTTTTCCAGTTTTAGGAGAGTGAAGCATTTTTCCATCGCCGTAATAGATTCCCACGTGGTGAATATTTCCGCTTCCATTATCGTGAGCAAAGAACAATAAATCTCCGGGCTCAATGTTATCTAATTCTACCTTTTCTCCAGATAAGGCTTGATCTGTTGCATCCCGGGGGATCTGATAGCCGTTGGCTTTGTGCATGTTATAGGCAAATCCTGAACAGTCATAGCCGTAGGAGCTCATGCCTCCCCAAAAATAAGGCAAGTCGACAAACGTTTCTCCTGATTTTAGAATCGCAGCTCCGTTGCCTTTAGGAATATCTTCCTTCGATGGATAAACCGACACATCTTGTTCAGGTACATAACCGGTTCCATGAGGTGTACGGACTTTAATAAATTCTTCTTCATGAGCGAGTGCCGGTAAAGAAGTGAGGTAGCTAATATCAAACATCGGTTCACCTTTCTCATCAATAAGAAGGGTTGTATTCTTATTAACTACTGCCACTCCTTGCCCGATCCATTCATGTTCAGGAACTTCTTTTAACTGATCGATGGGTACATACCCAGGATAACCTCGATCATCTTTTATGGAAGGCTGCGTAGGGATGACTACGCTTGCCCATTTCCCTTGTACATCGTCAACGATCACTTCTTCTCCATATAAAAGCTGGGATTGGACTAAGTTTTTATCACTTAAAGCTAAACTTGTTTCATACGTCAGACTGTCTAACCACTCTTTTATTTTTGCAGGGTTGGATACACCCGGTAAATCAATGGAACGAGGAGAGTTCTCAGATGTCCATACAGTAGCGACAGGGACTTGAACTACCCACGTTGTTCGTGTGGCTTCAGCTTGCGTCATTTATGTTCCTCCTCATGTTTGTTGTGAAAGTATACGTTCTAATCGAATAGTTGTTATGCCTAACCCGTTCTTTGCTGAAAAAGAAATGTGGCGTCCTTGAAAATCGATGCCCCCATCTAAAGGATCTTCGGCAAGCATTAGAGGAGCATCGAAATCAAAACGGGTAATGTTTTTCTGACTGGCTGCGAAATGGGCAGCTGCAGATATTCCTACCTTCGTTTCAATCATGCTTCCGACCATGCAAGGGATGCCATGAGCCTCAGCCAGCTGATTGATCTTTAATGCTTGATCGATGCCTCCAGCTTTCATTAACTTAATATTTATTAAATCTGCACTTTCTGTTTGTAAAATGCGCTTGGCATCTTGAACAGAAAAGACACTTTCATCCGCCATAATCGGAGTGAAGGTGTGGTCTTTCACTTGCTTAAGTCCTTGAATGTCGTGAGCTATTACAGGCTGTTCAACGAGTTCAATATCAAAGTTCAAATCTTCCATTTTTCGGATGGCGTAAATCGATTCCTTTACGCTCCATCCTTGATTGGCATCGAGGCGGATAAGAGGGTCCTGACCTACACGCTCGCGAATAGCTCCAATTCGTTTAATATCTTTTTCAATGTCGTCTTTTCCAACTTTAATCTTTAGTACATTGAATCCATTCGCAACATACTGACTTGCATCGGCTGCCATTTGGTCAGGCTCATTGACACTGACTGTATAGTCTGTCTCGATCGACTCGTGATACCCTCCCAGGAATTGATAAAGAGGGAGGGAGCACATTTGAGAGAGACAGTCATACAAAGCCATGTCAACAGCGGCTTTTGCACTCGTATTCCCGACGACAGCATAATGAAGACTTTCAAACAATCTTTCTCTTTCTACCAACCTCTTCCCCAAAATAGCAGGTTTTAAAATACTTTCTATCGTATATTTGATGCTTGCTAAGCTTTCTCCTGTGATGACATGAGTGGGAGGAGCTTCTCCCCAGCCGATCGTACCGTCCGTGCATGTCACTTTAACAAAAATTGATTCTGCTACCGTAACGGTGCGAAGGGCCGTTTTAAAAGGAGTATGTAATGGGACAGCTATAGAGTAAGTATCGACGGATTGAATGTCCATGTAATTCTTCCTTTCTTCGTTTAAGATACGCCAGGCTGCACACTTAAAGATTTACTACTACTTGATAGAGTAGCTTTACTTCCAAGGGGCACCGCGTAATGGGGGAAGCAATGGCCAATCTTAAAACCTGAAATGACCGGCTTATTTAAGCTTGCAAAATAGTAATCAAGTACTTCCTGTAAAGACAGGGATTCTTCTCTTTTCTTTGGATCTGCATCTTTAAAGTCTCCCACAACAATTCCAGCCGCTTCATCCAATTTACCAGCTAGTTTTAGTTGACTTAAAAATGAATCAATGCGATAAGGTTCTTCCCCAACATCTTCGATTAATAAGAGACGATTCTTCGTATTGATTTCATATTTAGAACCAATCGTGTTAACGAGTAATGACAAATTACCACCAACAAGTTTTCCGGTAGCTTCTCCTTCTGAAATAACGTGTAGTGGTGATGTAGACTCTGTGTATTCAAGGAGAGTGGGGTGAAACAATTGTGAAAACATAGATTTGGAAAGAGGATCGAATTCCTTTTTGCCAACATCTGAGCTAAGCATGGGCCCGTGAAAAGTGACGAGCCCTGTTTTTTGCCGTATGGCTGTATGTAAATAGGTAATATCACTGTATCCCCAAAAGATTTTAGGGTTTTGTTTTAATAGTTTATAGTTTATAGAATCGACGATGCGGCTCGTACCAAAGCCACCGCCTGCACAAATAATGGCATCAACATCAGAATCGTCAAACATCATATGTAAGTCGTGTAAACGTTGTTCATCTGTTCCAGCTAAATAACCGTAAGTACTGGAAACGTGAGGGGCAATTTTTACATTCAAACCAAGATTGTTTAGAAAGGGCATGGCTTTTTGCAGCGATTGTACATTTGGCGGGCTGGCGGGTGCAATGACTCCAACCGTGCTGCCGTGACGTAACCGTTTGGGATTGATCATGTGGTTTTCCTCCCATTTAGTAAAAAGAAGGGGAACCCATACTAAACGTATGGGTCCTCCTCATTTCTTATTTTATTCTTTTGTAGCCCATTTCAACTCAAGGTATCCTACAGGGTGACGGACAATACCATCTACATTGTCTTTTTGAAGGAAGACTTGGTTATAGAAGTGAACTGGGAAAATCGGCATTTCATCAAATAGAATTTGTTCGGCTTCATACATATATTCGAAGCGCTGCTCTTCATCTGTTTCCTCTTTCGCTTGAGCGATTAGATCATCATATTCTTCATTAGACCAAGCTGTACGGTTCATTGAAGAATCGGTTGTAAAGCTCTCTAAGAAGTTAATTGGATCAGCATAGTCAGCCAGGAAAGAGCTGCGGGAAAGCTGATGCTCCAACGCTTTCTGGTCTTCAAGGAAGACATTCCACTCTGTGTTTTCAAGGCTTACATCTACGTCTAAGTTTTCACTATACATTTCTTGAATGGTTTCAGCGATCGCTTTGTTTGTGTCATCCGTGTTGTAAGTAAGAGTAACTTCAGGAAGCTCGTCATACCCTTCCTCTTCCATACCTTCTTCTAAAAGCTGCTTCGCTTCTTCAGGATCAAATTCAACTAACTTACCATTTTCTTCGCGGAAATCGTTTCCGTTTGCATCATTAAATCCAGGGGACACAAACCCGTGAGCAGGCTCTTCTCCCATTTTGGTTACGTAGTTTACGATGTCTTCCTGGTTTACAGCCATCGCAAAGGCCTTACGGATTTTCTCATTCTGGAAAGGCTCTTCTTCTACATTAAAACGATAGAAGCTGTTACCTGCTTGATCGTCAATCGTTACTTCTTCACTGTCTAATAGTTCATCAGCCATGTCAGCAGGGATTTCAGAGTTATCAAGATCTCCACTGTCATACATTTGGTATTCAGTATTGGAATCATCGACCATCGCAAAGTGTACTTCTTCTAATTCTACGGTATCAGCATCCCAATATTCCTCATTTTTTTCTAGAAGCATTTCATTATCATGTTCCCATTCAGCTAGAGTAAAAGGACCATTTCCTACAAAGCTGTCAGCTTCTGAAAACCACTCGTCATTTTCCTCGGCAACACTTTGATTAATTGGGAAAAAGGCTGGGTTTGAGATGATATTTAAGAAGTAGTTGGTTGGTGCTGTAAGCGTAACGTGCAGCTCTTTGTCATCAACAGCTTCAACCATCACATCGTCTTCAGAACCTTCACCGTTGTTAAAATCTTCTCCACCTTCAATAAAGTAACCTAAGAAAGCGGCAGATGAAGCTGTTTCAGGATCTAATAGACGTTTCCACGCAAATTCAAAATCTCCAGCTGTTACATCATCGCCGTTTGACCATTTCGCGTCGTCACGAATCGTGAAGGTATATTCTGTTCCATCTTCTGATACTTCAATGTTCTCAGCTGTGGCTTCCTCGGGCTCATGCTCCTCACTTAAGCGAGTCATACCTTCCATTAAGTTATTCAATACATTCCAAGAAGCGGCATCAAAACCGATTGGCGGATCCAGGGACGTTGGCTCAACCCCATTATTTAAACGAAGTGTACTTGTGTCTTCACCACTTGATTCTTCCCCATTGTCGCTTCCATCTTCTTCGCCTGCGTTTTCATCGGCCGTACAAGCAGCCAGCGCGACTACGAGTAGAACACCAAGCAAAACGGTTAACCATTTTTTCATCTTTTCTCTTCCCCTTTCAAAATTTAATGATGATTCCATTTGTTACGTTGAAGCTATATATTTTTTAGCCCTTTCGTCTTGAAGCCAGCAGTCGACAGCGTGCGTGTCGCTAAGCTCCGTTTGAAAAGGATAAACACGGGAACAAACTTCCATCGCCTTTGGACACCTTGCTGTAAAAGGACACCCTTCAGGCGGGGAGAATAAATCGGGAGGAGTTCCTACAATTGGAACTAATTTTTCTCCTTTTTGATCGAGACGGGGCACTGAATTTAATAATCCTTGGGTATAAGGATGATTTGGCCGGTAGAAAATCTCTTGTCTCGTTCCTGTTTCAATCACTTTACCGGCATACATCACAGCTATGCGATTCGCGATTTTAGCTACAACACCTAAGTCATGGGTAATTAAAATAATAGAAACGCCGGTTTCGCGTTGAATTTTTTGAAACAGCTGTAGAATTTGAGCTTGAATCGTAACGTCTAACGCAGTCGTGGGCTCGTCCGCTATTAAAAGTTCAGGTTCACAGATTAGAGCCATTGCGATGACGATTCGCTGTCTCATCCCGCCACTGAACTGGTGTGGATATTGCTTCATTCGTTCATCGGGATTTGGAATACCGACGAGATTAAGCATTTCAATCGCCTGGTCATTTGCTTGCTTCGATGAAATGTTACGATGCTGCTTTAATCCTTCCGTCAGCTGGTTGCCGATCGTTAACGTAGGATTAAGAGCCGTCATTGGATCCTGGAAAATCATTGAGATGTCGACCCCGCGTATTTTACGGACTTTTTTATTGGATAATTTCGTAATGTCCTGGCCTTTAAAGTGAATGGAACCTTTTTTAATTTTGCCAGGAGGGGAGGGGATCAGCTTCATAATGCTATTGGCCGTTACACTTTTTCCACAGCCGGATTCCCCGACAATAGCCAGGGTTTCTCCTTTGTATAACTCTAAATTAACTCCACGAACAGCTTGAACCTCACCACCGTAGGTAACAAATGAGACGTGGAGGTCTTTTATGTCGAGAATTTTTTCCATGAGGTTACCTCCTTAATTTCGGATCAAGTGCATCCTGCAGTCCATCACCTAGCACGTTAAAAGCGAACATCGTTGCTGAAATGAAGAAGGCAGGGAAGAACAGTCTCCACCAGTGCCCGGACAAAATGGTTCCTAATGCATCATTGGCCATAACACCCCAGCTGGCAAAAGGGGATTGGATGCCTAGCCCTAAGAAACTTAAGAATGCTTCAGCAAAAATAGCAGTCGGTACAGTAAGCGTCATTTGAACGATAATCGGCCCCATCGTATTAGGGAGCAGGTTTTTACGAATGATTCGTTTCGTTTTAGCACCAAACGACTGGGAAGCTAGGACGAATTCGTTATGTTTGATTTGCAACACCTGGCCACGAACAATTCGAGCCATGCCAACCCAGCCTGTCACAGTTAATGCCACAATGATCGTTAATAAGCTCGGTCCCATGACAACTAGAAGCAAAATGACAACGAGTAAGTAGGGTAAGCCGTATAAGATTTCAATAATACGCATCATAAAGCTGTCTGTGCGGCCGCCTTTATAACCTGAAATGCCGCCATATGTAACACCGATAAAAAAGTCAATTAAGGCCGCCATCAGCCCAACGAACAATGAAATTCTCGCGCCATACCACGTACGTGTAAAAACATCACGTCCAAGGTCGTCCGTTCCGAACCAGTGGGTGGAGGAAGGAGCCTGGTTTTGGTTGGACAATATTTGATCAGATACGGAATGGGGAGACAGGATCGGTCCGAAAATGGACATGAATCCTAAAAATATAAGAAAGATTAGCCCGGACATTGCTAATTTGTTCTGCCTTAGCCTGCGCCACGCATCCTGCCAGTAAGAGAGGGATGGGCGAACGACGGTTTCTGCTTGTTCTTCGTCTCTTTGTTTCGGTTGGAACCACTCATCAGGAATGTCTGAATGGTTGTTTTTCTTTTGTTTAGTAGCTGGAAGCATATCACCCACCTCCTTCGTCATGAAGTTTAATTCGTGGATCCAATAGTCCATAGGCAATATCGACTAAGAACAGCATAAAGACTAGAAAGGCACTGTAGAAAACGGTAGTACCCATGATCACTGGATAATCGCGCTGGTTGATGCTTTGAACGAAATACTTTCCCATACCTGGAATCGCAAAGATTTTTTCAATAACAAAAGTACCTGTTAGAATACCTGCCATTAATGTTCCTAAGATGGTCACGACCGGCATTAATGCATTTTTTAATGCGTGCTTTACCACGACTTTAACAGGGGATAGGCCTTTAGCCCGTGCCGTTTTAATATAATCCTGTGTTAATGTTTCAAGCATACTCGAACGGGTTAGACGGGCGATAATGGCCATTGGTCCAGTAGCTAGAGCGAGTATGGGGAGCACCATATGACTTGGTGTGCTCCAAGTCGCAGCCGGGAATAATCCCCGGTTAACCGCGAGTTCCTGTATCAGCATGGTGGCCAGCACAAAGTTAGGAATGGAGATCCCAAGTACGGCAATGGTCATGGCAATGTAATCAATAATTCCGTTATGCTTTAATGCGGCAAAAACGCCTAACGTAATTCCAGATACTACAGCAACTAAGATTGTCCAGATGCCAAGTTCTGCAGAGATAGGAAAGCCACGGCCTAATAGCGAATTAACGGTTTCAGTCGGTTGTTTAATCGATGGACCAAAATCGAAGGTGGCGATTGATTTTAAGTAAAGAACGTATTGCACAACGAGCGGTTCGTCTAAATTGAAATGAGCTTCAAGGTTACGCTGTACAGTTTCATTGGTTGATCGTTCTTCATTTAAAGGAGACCCTGGTAGCAAATTCATGAGAAAAAAAGTGAGCGTCGCTATGATTAGAACCGTAACGACCATTAAGATGAAACGTTTTAATATGTATCTGGCCATTCTTGCTCCCCCTAATTAAATGTAGTCCGCATGGCGAGCTCCGTCATGACGAGCATCGCTTGATAGGCTTCTAATATGTCTTTTGCCTGAAAGGAAACGGTTGTAGAATTAGGCTCTAATTCTGTACCTGGCATTAAATTTGCCCATTCGGCCTGTCCATAGTTTGCGAATTCGATTCGCAGCGTTGGTGAATCAGGAGGGGTTAACGGTTTAATGTTTTTTCTATTATGTATAGCTTCGGCGGTTTTCGCCTCTAACAACTCCCCGGCCTTTTTAGGTGATAAAGTTTTCACGGCTGACCTTGAAATGCTTTCTTTAACAGGAGCTGTCGTTAGGTTCGGGATTAACTGTTTAGCTTCTTGTGCTACTCGATCATCTCCGCCAACCATAATGAGCGGAACTCCATAATAGCCAGCAACGTAAGCGTTCAACCCTAATTCTCCTACGGCAACATCATTTATGTAAAAGTTACGAACGCCAAATGTCATCGAGTGAGACATGACGCCAGGCTGATCGGCGCGAGCGTGATAGCCGAGAAAAATGGCGCCATCGTACGAGTCGTCTAAACCTTGAACCATGGAATAAGGTTTTACATCCCCCGTAATAAGGAGGGCTTCAGGATGTAAATGCTCCACGAGAAGGTTATTCATTTTGGAATGGCTGTCATTTACGAGTACTTCTTCAGCCTGAAGGTCAAAAGCCGATTGAATGACAGCATTTGCTTCATTCGTCATTATTTTTCTTGCTCGTTCATAATTATGTTTGTTTGCATCTACAAAAGTCGCATCAGGTAAACCCGTGATGCCTTCCATGTCGACCGATAGGTATAGCTTCATGCAGGATCCTCCAAGCTGTATGTAAAATTAGTAATTTTCTAATAATTTTATCAACATTTTACAAAAAAGGCAATGTGAATTGAAAAAATATGACAGGAAAACCATTTCAATGATGAAAAAGTTTTTTACTTCAAGTGAGAAGTTAATATTCGCAGGTGATTTTCAAACTGACGGGTAAAACACATCGGTTCGCTTGTCATACACCCGATTTCGCCTGTAACGATCCCGCCCGTTTTAGAGTTCATCAAATGGGGAATAGATTTTTAGTCAACAGCTTAAGCTATGGATAGGCTTGCTCATAGCTTATTTTAAGAATGAGGAGGGCCGGATGTGCTATTTTCAGGGACGAAGGTTTCGGACCTCTCTAAAACATCGATTGTTATGATCGTAGTGGGGCTGCTCATAGTGGGGAGCGGGTCTTACCTATTTGCCGAGATTGCGGATGAGGTTTTAGAACAGGAAAAGTTTGCAGTAGATGCAGCAGCATCTGACATCGTGAGCTCTGTAGAGGCTTCCTGGCTGTCAAATACGATGGGATGGGTGACCGAAGCGGGATCAGTTACAGTGATCACTATTTTATCGATTATTTTATTTATCTGTCTGCTTTTCGTTATTCCATTTAGTAAATGGGTAGCCATTTACTTTGCGATCAGCATGATAGGAATAAGTTTACTGACAAAAGGGTTAAAAGTGGCGTTTGGGCGCGAGCGGCCTGACTTATTAGAGCAGTATGACGGTACTGGCTTCAGCTTTCCCAGTGGTCATACAACAGGATCGACCGTGTTTTACGGTTTTTTGATCTATCTTATTTTGATCAGTCCATTAACAAAATCAGCTAAGTGGCTGATTAATGGTCTATTCTTTGTCATTATTTTATCCATCTCATTAAGCCGTGTATATTTAAGCGTCCATTACTTTACAGATATTCTAGGAGGATTAGCTTTAGGGTTCTCCTGGCTGCTCATATGTATTGCCGCTTTAGAAATTATGCTGTGGCGAGGGAGAAGAAAGAATCTAACGTAATAAAAGAAAGGAAGTTGTGTTTATGCTCTATATTTTAGCGATATTTTTACCACCATTAGCCGTATTATTAACGGGACAATTTGGAAAAGCATTATTGAATTTACTGCTTACAATGATCTTCTTTGTACCAGGAGCCATTCATGCAGCTGTTGTTGTTAAAGAACATTATGATAAAGCAAAAGCACATTAGGCCCAGTGCCCAATGTGCTTTTTTATAGTCTAGAAAATTATAAAATTCCCAACTGTGGGTATTTAGAGTGACATCCAGATCCAGTGCCCAGACACTCGCGTCATTAGCAATCCGCCCTGCGGAAGGGAAGACCACCTTCCTCCGGCCATTTTGCTTATGCTTTTCGTGTCTACCAGGGCGCTTGCGCCTTTGTTCCTAAACGCCTCGTTTATTTCCCCATAATAAAGCATGGACTTGTGGAAGGACGCGAACATGGTTCAGTGATGCTGAGTCCATTACTTTATCAATCAGCCATTCATACTTGTTGAGCAATTCAGAAGCGAGGCGGTCCGGCTGTTCCTCTTCTAAATTATCATTTCCTACTTGCAAAAAGAAGGGAATATGAGGATAGCGCTTGTGGACCTCTTCTGCATATCGTAAGTCATCGTCATTAAAGATGACTACTTTTAAACTTGTATTTGGAAGACGCTCATGGTCAGCTTGACGCTGAACAATATCGTCAAGAATTTCCCAATTCGTTTTCATTTTTGAGCTGGGAGGTTTGGGTGAAATTGTTAAGTCATCGATTGAAACAAACCAGTCCTGCCAGCGGCTTCCTTGTGTTTCAAGTGCTACTTCAATGTGCTGCTGATGAAGCGGATCAATGAGCTCATGAAGGTTTTTTAGTAAGGCGGGGTTTCCACCTGAAATCGTAACGTGATCAAACTTCTCGCCCCCCACTTCCCGAAGCTCTGCTATAATTTCATCTGCGGTCATACGACGTACTTCTTCTTTTGCGCTTCCATCCCACGTAAAAGCTGAATCACACCATGAACAGCTATAGTCACATCCAGCCGTCCGTACAAACATCGTTTTTCGACCAACCACCATACCTTCTCCCTGGATCGTCGGGCCAAATATTTCAAGAACGGGGAACTTATTCATCTTCCATCCACTCCCGTCGTACCTCAGCATAGCTCGTAGGCGTCTCATACAGTTTCACAAATTCTACACGATAATCTTCACGTTCTTCGACTAAAGCTTCTTGCATCTTTTCGAAGATCCATACGACCATATTTTCTGCCGTAGTATTCATTTTTGGCAGCGTATCATTTAAATATCGATGGTCGAGATGAATATCAATTTGCTCTTTCCAAATGGTTTTAATGTCGCCAAAGTCAATGACGAGACCAATCTCATCTGTGTAGCCGCTGATGCCAAAAACTACCTTGTACGTATGGCCGTGAAGGTTTTTACATTTTCCTTCGTAGCAATGAAGGTGGTGAGCCGCGTCGAAAGTAAACTCTTTGCTTACAAGCACCCGTTTATTGTGATACTTGAGCTCATGTTTTTGAATGTCTTCATTGATTTTTTGAAGGTTTTCAACAATGGTAAAACCAAACATTATTCAGTCACCTCAGCTCTCTGCTTAAGGTACGTTTCTAAACCATTACGTCGCAGTTTACATGCAGGGCATTCTCCGCAGCCATCTCCACGCACGCCATTATAGCAAGTGAGCGTATATTCTCTAACATAATCAAATGCATTTAAATCGTCAGCTAATTCCCATGTCTGCGCTTTATCCAGCCACATTAATGGTGTGTGAACAACGAACTGATCATCCATTGAAAGATTTAAGGTAACGTTGAGTGATTTAATAAAAACATCTCGGCAATCAGGATAGCCGCTGAAATCTGTCTCACATACGCCCGTAATCACATGTTTTGCATCAACTTGTTTTGCCAGAATCGTTGCAAAAGATAGGAACAGCAGGTTTCTTCCAGGAACAAAGGTGGATGGAAGGTCGCCATCCTCTCCGTCTTTCACTGCAATATCGTCCCTAGTCAACGCATTTGGTGCCAATTGGCTCAGTAATGACATATCGAGCACATGATGTTTAATATTTAAATCATTTGCAATCTCTTTAGCTACTTCAATCTCTTCATTGTGACGCTGGTTATAGTCAAATGTCACCGCTTCGACTTCCTCATATTTATCTAGAGCCCAGAACAAGCAAGTCGTACTATCCTGCCCGCCGCTGAACACAACCACTGCTTTGTTTTTTTTCATAAAAAAATTCCCCTTTCAATCGTGAAAAAGAGAATTCCAGTAACCCAAAAACCATAAAAAAACCGCACCTAAGGCAAGGTACAGTTCCATCCTTAGTTTTTTATAGAGGGTGTAGCTAGAACCTCTCCTGCTTAATGGCAGACTTTATTTAATTGCTTTCATTATTATAACATACTGTCTGACTTTCGAAACAGTCTTCTATTTACAAAAAATGATTCATATATAAGTCTGTGGTCTTAGAAAAGTTAGGTCCTTGGCTCAGTGCCTAAATACAGGAAGAAGGGTATGATTTAAGTGTGAATTGATTTATACAAAATTTACAACACATTGGATATTAATTAGGCTATAATGATGTTTGTATTGTAAAAAAATAACACAAAAATCAATCATTAGAATCAGGGGGGTAAGGATGAATTTATTGCGATTTATTGTGAAAAGGAAGATATTAGTTGGTTTAATGGTCGTGCTCATCTTTTTATTAGGAAGCTATGCCTTACTGAAATTAGATCAAGAGTTATTTCCTGAAGTAACTATGGATGGGGCCTACATAGAAATTTATGCAGGTGATACGGCAGCCATCGAAGTAGAACGATCGATCACAACACCTTTAGAGCAACAAATGGAAGGAATTGAAGGTGTGGAAGATATTAATTCCACGACAAATATGGGGAGAAGCTCTTTCCAGCTGACTTTTGAACAAGGGGAAGGAGATGAAGTTTATAAAGAGGTGGAGTCTATTGTAAATACAATGGCTTCAGATAATAACACCATTGATGAAGTAGAAGCGGGTCAATACGCGACAACTCAAGGGTATGAATTTTATATGGACGTATCGGGAGGCGATACGGATGATATGAGTGTGTTTGCGGAGGATGTATTAGAACCGCGTTTAGAGAGCTTGCCAGAGGTAAGAGACGTATCCATTTCCGGTCAAGCAGAAAAAGAAGTAGCGATCGAATTTGATCGCGAGGAACTGACTGATCGGGGACTAGATATTAATCAAGTGATTGGTTCAATCGAAGGAGCCAATAATGAGTCCACACTAGGTGAATTAAGTGAAGACGATGGTTCGCCCTCTTTAAGGTGGACGACGAATCTTGAAACAGTTGACGATGTTAAGAAAATTGATATACAAACAGAAGATGGATTTGTGCAGTTGGATGAACTAGCAACAGTCTCATTACAACCTTTAGAAAATTCGTCGTTTGTATGGAAAAACGGTTCAAGTGATTTCATGTTTGTCCAGGTAGGACGTGTATCTGAAGCGACTCAAATCGAAATGGCGGAAGCTGTCCGAGCAGAAGTGAATGAGATTCGCAATGAAGGACTAGTCGATGGATTTGAGTTGAATGAAATGGTAGCCCAAGCTGATTATGTAGAAGAATCGCTTGACGGAGTGACGACAAACATCCTTATAGGCGGGATATTGGCCATTGTTATCTTATTGCTCTTCCTGCGAAATATTAGAGCTACATTCATTATCGGGCTTTCCATTCCTACTTCTATACTTTTAACATTTGCTTCGATGTGGCTATTTGATTACAGTTTCAATATTTTAACGTTGATTGGCTTAGGATTAGGTATTGGAATGATGGTAGACTCTTCGATCGTTATTTTAGAATCCATTTATCGTAAAAAAGAGATCGGCCTGGCGAATATGGATGCGGTCATTGAAGGAACAAAAGAAGTAGCGACGGCTGTTATTGCTTCGATGCTTACGACAATCGTCGTATTTTTACCGATTGGTCTTCTCGGAGGAGAGACGGGGCAATTTATGATTATGCTTTCAGTCGTAGTGGCCATTACATTGATTAGCTCTGTCATTGTTTCGTTTACGCTCATTCCTTCGCTATCTGAGAACTTCTTAAAACTCAGCCAATCGAAAAAGACGAAAAAAGAGAGCCGCATCATTGAAAAATATAGCAGGATAGTCGCATGGACGGTGAGAAAGAAACGACACAGTTTAGCTGTTATTTCTATATTCGTTCTTATGTTTGTTGGTTCACTATTCCTTGTAACGAAAGTTCCCATGACGATCATGCCGGATGTATTTAATCGTTATTCAGAGTTAATGGTGGATTTAGATACAGGTTTGACAAATGACGATAGAGAAAATATTGCCCAGGAAATGAATGAGACGTTATCCGACATTCAAGATGTAGAGTCTAACTATGTCATCGATATGGGCGGCATGTTCTATACGATGATCAATATGACTAAAGAAGACGAAGTTACGAGAGAGCAGGATGAAGTAAACGAAGAAATACTAAAGTCCTTGCGAGAGCTTGAAGACAGTCAGCCGATTCGTTCGGTGGAAAGTATGATGTCCGCAGGAGCTGGAGGTTCGCCAGTACAGGTAAATATTAAGGGGGAAAATTTTGAAGAACTGCAAGCGATCTCTGATGACTTCACAAAGGAGCTTGAAGGTATTGAAGGCATCGTTGGGGTCGCAAGTTCGAATGAACGAACGTCCATCGAACAAGAGATCGTTCTTAAAGAAGATGAAATTGAGGATGCAGGATTATCAGAAAGTCAGATTAGACAAAGCATTGAGCAAGCCTTTTTAGAAAGGCCGCTTGGAGAAATGACGATAGAAGAGGAAGATGTCCCTCTCACTGTTAAATGGGAAGAGCAAGAGCGTACAGGGTCGGAAACAGCTCTACTCAATTTAGAGGTGATAACGGCTGAAGGAGAAGAAAAATTAGCGAACTTTATTGAGCTGTCTGAAGTAGAAACACCTAATGAAATTACTCATTCGAATGGGGAACGGTTTGTTTCACTAACAGCTGATATTGAAGGCACCGATTTAGGTACTGTGAATAGGGAAGTCCAAAGCGTTATTGATGATTACGAGACTAAAGCCGGCTACAGTGTGTCAGTAGCAGGAGATCTGGAGCAGCAGCAAGAATTGATTCAAGAGATGCTTCTCATCCTGGGTATCGCAATATTCCTTGTGTATCTGGTGATGGCGGTTCAATTTAACCATTTAGCACACCCGTTAATCGTTATGTCGGTAATCCCGATGACGATTGTAGGTGTCATTCTGGGGCTATTTGTTACTCAGCGGGAGCTAAGCATCATGTCAGGCATGGGCGTCATCATGCTAATAGGTATCGTGTTGAATAATGCCATTCTGTATATTGACCGTACGAATCAACTAAGAAACCAAGGGTTTAAAATAGAGGACTCCTTGATCGAAGCAGGTAAAAACCGAATACGTCCGATCTTTATGACAAGTTTAACGACTGCTGCAGGCATGCTGCCTCTCGCTCTAGCTACGGGATCATCTGGAAACTATCAATCTCCGATGGCGACAGTAATTATTTCTGGATTGCTCTTTGCCACGGTAATCACATTACTGTTGATTCCAGCCGTCTATCGTTTATTCTCTAACGCACGTCTTCGTTTTTGGAAATCGAGAAGAAAACGAAAAAAGGAAGACATGATAGAAGAAACAGAGTCAGCTAGTTAATTAAAAGCGAAACCTTCTTTCATAAGGGAGGGTTTCGCCTTTTTTTATAGATAACCTGAAACGAATTTTGAGTTCGATCGTCGTTATTACATAATAGAAAGCTCAACCTGGGGCAAGGAGGACGAAATAATAATTTAGACTGGAAGGTGAGGGGTGCGGAACCTGCTGAAGAATATCAAGTTTAATGAAAAGGAGTGGGGCTGATCGATTATATAAGTGATTTAAGAAAGGTAGTTGGTACAAAAACGCTGATAGTTACAGGAGCTGTCGTTATCATCGTTAAGGAGAAAGATCAAATTCTTCTTCAGAATAGAAATGATGGAACATGGGGGCTTCCAGGTGGTCTTCAGGAATTAGGAGAGAGTTTAGAAGAGACAGGACGTAGAGAAGTAGGGGAAGAAACAGGTTTGATTGTTAGGGATTTAAAACTATTGCAGATTTTTTCAGGAGAAAAGTATTATTTTGAACTCGATCACGGAGATCAATTTTATTCCGTAACAGCTGTCTATGTAACAGATGATTTTGAAGGGGAGCTGCAAAATAATGAGAGGGAAGGCAGAGAAATAAGGTTCTTTAATAAACATAAACTTCCAGACAATCTGGCAGATGAATATAGGGATTACCTAAACAGTTGGGAAGAAATTAATTAGATTGGAGAGCATTTATGGGCGATCAATGGCTGAGTTGGGCTAAGCAAATACAATCCACTGCTCAAGCGGGTCTTTCATTTTCAAAGGATCCATATGACCTTGAAAGATATAGACAGTTGCTTGAACTAAGTGCTGAAATCATGGCTGCATATTCACATACCTCTATGGAATCTATAGTTCATTTATTTCATAATGAAAAAGGATATCAAACGCCTAAAATAGACGTTAGAGGTGTAGTTTTTAAGGATAACAAAATGTTACTTGTGAAAGAAAAGGCAGACGATCAATGGTCGCTGCCAGGTGGTTTTGCGGATGTGGGGTCATCGTTATGTGAAAATGCTGTTCGTGAAATCGAAGAGGAAACAGGATACAAAGCTAAATATAAGAGGATTTTAGCGATTTTAGATTATCATAAACATCCTCATCCGCCACAGCCGTTTCATTATTATAAATTTTTCTTAGAATGTGATATATCCGGCGTGGCAGCCAATGAAACATTAGAAACAAGTGATGTCCAATTTTTTGAGCGTGAACACCTTCCCGAATTATCAGCAAGTCGTAATACCCAATCACAATTATTACTTCTCTTTCAATATTTAAATAATCCTTATAAAAAGCCTTTAGTCGATTAATATGGAAATTTTTATAAAAAAAGGGTGAAAAATGTTTTATTTTGCTGGAAGTAGGCTAATAGAATAGAGCGAGGTCGAAAGGATGATTTTTACTTCTGGGTACTTCTTCGTTTTATACATAATGTAACGTAATCATTCATCTCATCGTCTTGCAAATCTTACAGTAGGAGTGTTCTCATGATCAAAAAAGTGGTTCCTTTGTCTTTGGCGGCGTTAGTCGTCGCGTGGGCTCCAGCTCAAGTTCTAGCAGAAGATAGTGCTTCAGACGTGCTTCAAAAATCGAATGAAGCTATGGCAGAACTCGAAAGTTATTCTAGTGAAACGGAGATGGAGCAAACGATGACGATTGCGGGAGAACCAATAACTATTAATTCTCATTCCCAGCAAGACATTACGCTAGACCCGTTTGCTATGCACCAAGTGATTACGACATCGAGTCCAGAAGAAGGGGAAGTGTCCCTTGAGTCTTATTGGACAGAAGATGGATTCTATCAAGAAGATCCTGAGCAAGGATGGATTGAACTGCCATCTGAATTTACAGAAGGTATTGATGATCTAATGAATGCTGCGATGGCAGAAGATCAAGTAGCCCAAGCGGAAGAGCTTGCCGAAGATATGAGCGTAGAAGATCAGGGCGATAGTTATCTCTTAACCTACCAGGGAGATGGAGAAGCTCTTAAGGATGAGTTCCAGAAGATGTTTGAGTCTGGGATGGGTGAAGAGGAGTCATCAATGATGGAAGATATGATGGGTGAAATGACGATCAATGACCTCAGCTATGAAATGACTATTGATAAAGAAACTCACTACATGACAAACCTTATGATGGATATGGACATGGATATGGAAATGGAAGGTGAGAGCACAAATACTGTTCAAACGATCGACATGACCTTAGATAACTTTAACGGAGTGGATGAAATTACTGTTCCTCAAGAGGTGATCGATGAAGCGGCTTTATTAGAAGACGAAATGATGGAAGAAGGTATGTCTGAAGAAGGTGGAGAATTGCCGGATACTTCAACAAACAGTCCGATGCTTATTTTATCTGGAGTGCTTATGGTCGGAATTGGCGGTCTTCTTTTATTTAGACGGAGCCCTAAGACTAATTAGGCGTATATTTAGGTTTTGCAGTTGAGCAGCTCTATTGCAACGAGGGAGCATAAGAGTACCAGGTAACGAAAAGCTGTAAAAGAGCGAAGTGCCAAGTGTGAATTTCGGTACCTGGCGCGTTAATATAAATAATCCGAACTGATATCTACAGAATCGTTCGGATTATTTTATGCTTTATTCAGTTTTGTTCCACCCTGTTACTTTTTATTTTTAGGCAAAATAAATTCGACGGCCTCTTGAAAAAGCGTAGGGAAATTGTCAGGTAAAACATGACCTTGTCCTTGTTGCACGACTAATCGGCAAGAGAAATTGTACTTCTCAAATAGCGAATGAACCTTCATCACATTATCGTAAAAGGGGTCCTGATCACCTGTGATGATCACGCCGTGTAGAGATTTACCTGCATCGTTTTTGAGGAAATTTTCGATTTTATCTATATTTTTGAACGATGGAATAAGAAGGATGAAACCTTGAAAATCAAAAGTCGTTAAGCATGTTTCTAAAGCTATGTCTGCTCCTTGTGAAGCCCCTGCTATAATCTTTTTCTTATGATCTAGAGAATGTTGAATCGTGAGCTTTTCAAAAGCTTCGTTGACGTCAGAATAAGCCACTTCAGCATCATCCCACGTATAGCAATTGTAGCTGAATAATTGAGAAGATTGAGGGAAAGCCATGAGATAGTTATTCGTTAGTGATGGATCCTGCCATTCTTCCACAAAATCTTCCGTGTTAGAACCACGCATATGAAGAGAGAAGATTGTCTTATCAGCATTCGGATTCCCTTCAATACGCAATTTTGGCACAGTTAATTGTTTTTCTTGGTGATAAAGCTGGGCGCATGTAGTAATGATTTTTTGAAAATCGTGTGTATTCTTTAGTCTATCTAATTCAGGGTCGTTCTCTAAGATCACAGGATTCCACCAAAAACCTTTATGTATGACTTCCTCCAGTTCGTTCAGAGCCTTCTTATCTTCTTCTAGGAGTGAATAAACATTTGCCTTCCATTGTCCAATCCGATCAATCTTCTTTGGAAATTGAGTTTTAGCCTCTTCTAATTGCATAAGTGCATCTTGATAACTTTGGCTTTCAGCTAAATAAATTACACGTTGTTGGAGTTCATAAAAACTATTTCTTTTCATCAGCAGGTCACCTCACAACATTTAATTTTATCGTAACTGAAATGGAATAATAAGTATATTGTTTTCTTGGGCTTACTTGGTGAGGTTTCTTCTTATTTACGATATTGTACCCATGTTTATTAGAAGAACAGGATGACTGCTTTTAATTGTATTTCGCAGGATTTTACATTGAATTTGTAGAATATGGTAGTAGAATAAGGGGGGACATGTAATGAATAAATATGGACCAGATTTGTTTAAAGGGACAGCTACATACTACTCAAAATACCGCCCTAAGTATCCTTCTTCCCTTATAAGATTTTTAGTTCAGCATTTTTCGTTGAATGGGGAGCAGCGAGTCCTGGATTTAGGCTGTGGGCCTGGGTCCGTGTCCTTTCGATTAGCTGATTGGTGTCATCAAATCGTGGGAATTGATACAGACCGTGAAATGATTGCGGAAGCTAAGTACCTTCACCATCTACTTAGAATAGGAGATATCGAATGGTTTCATGGAGATCTAGATCGTTATGTGAAAACTCATTCGAAGTCTTTTCATTTAGTGACCATTGCCAAAGCCTTTCATTGGATGGATCGAGAAAGGACAATAGAAACCTTATACGAAATGGTTGAACCCGGAGGGGGAGTAGCCATCATAGATAACTATGAGTCTCATAAACCGTTACGTCCGTGGCAAAAGAAACTCAATGAAGTTATTAAGCGATGGTATGGACAAGAGAGAAAAGCAGGCAATACTACGTACGATCATCCGAAGAAAACACATGCGCAGGTATTAGAAGACTCGAAATTTGAAACCGAAGTCTATTATTTGCCGTCCTATGAAATCGAATGGTCGATTGGTACTATTCTTGGAAACTTATATTCCACGTCATATGGGGCAAGACGGTTTTTAGGTGATCGAGTAAGTGATTTTGAACAAGATGTAAGAGATGCTTTGTCACAACTAAATGCACAAGGAATTTTTAAAGAGAGTATGGTTTTGTCGGTTAAGTCAGGCAGGAAAATGTAATGATTTACTTCAAAACCTTAAAGGCTTTCGCTGCTTTCTGGACAAAAATTAGTTGAGGTTCTACAGGTTAAAAGTGACTAAAGAATAGTAGTGATGGTTCCATGTTGATTCATAAAGAGACAGTATTCCTTCATATTCCTTTGTATTCATTGACGTTATTGGTAGTGAAAGGAAGTGATCGGTATAAAAAGTAAAAAACTGAAGTTTTTAATAATGATCATAATGAGCGCAGCTATCCTTTGTATAGCTTCAGCATATAGCTATATGAGTGTTGAAGATGCTAAAAGCGAATGTAGTGAAAATAACGGAACGGTAACAGAAGAAAATGTAGATTTCTTAGCTGTTAACTGGTCAATTTCTTGTGAGAACTAAATTCCTAATACGTGTATGGATACCAAATGGACCGAATGCCAGGGTATAAAATAATACAACCAACCCGTTTTAAAAATGACTCTTTTCAAGGTGAGAAACCTGTTAAGGATGGGGCGTCTTTCTTGAGAAGACGCCCTATTTTATTGGCGTAAATTGAGCCGCTTCAAAGATGATTAAATGTTTAGTATGAGGTATTCTAAAAACAAAGGAATTGTTGACACTAGTGCCGAAAAAAGAGGAGGAACAGCTTCTATGAATGGAACGATTAAGGTAAAACATCTAGCTAAAACATTTAAGAAGGGCAACGTAAAAGCAGTGAAGGATGTAAGCTTTGAAGTCAATGAAGGTGAGTTTTTTGCTTTTTTAGGTCCAAATGGTGCAGGGAAGTCAACGGTGGTGCAGATATTAACTACCTTAATAAATCCTACCGGCGGTGAAGCTTTTGTGGCTGGATGTAATGTTAGTAAAGAGCCTGGAAAAGTACGCCGTCACATTGGCGTAGCTTTGCAGGAAACGGGGGTTGATCCTGATTTAACAGGTCGTGAAATGATCGAGCTGCAGGCTCAAATTTTTGGTTATCCAAAACAAAAAGCTAAAGAGCGGGCGGATGAGCTGCTTAAAATTGTTCAATTGGAAGAATCCTCTGTCCGAAGAATAGGGAATTATTCGGGAGGGATGAGAAGAAGATTGGACTTGGCTCTCACTCTTGTCCATGAACCAAAGATTCTCTTTCTTGATGAACCTACCACTGGACTTGATCCTTCTAATCGGAAGGCGATATGGAAGGAGCTTGAAAGGCTGAATAAGGAAAATGGAACGACGGTCTTTTTAACAACCCAATATTTAGAAGAGGCGGATTCTTTGGCGGATCGTATCAGCATTATTAACGATGGGCTAATCGTGGCTACAGGGACGCCAAAAGAATTAAAGGCTCAAATCGGGAATGATTTAATCTCATTAACATTCACAAAGCAAGAGGATGTAACGAGAGCAAAGGGTGCTTTGGAATCAGAATTAGACATGGCCGATTTAATTGTACAAGAAGGCCACTTAAATATATATGTGAATGACGGAAATAAACAATTGCTGCAAATTGTACGGGTTCTTGATCAGCATGATCTTAAGATTGAAACAACGAATTTATCTTCTCCTACGTTGGATGATATTTTTCTTAAAATAACGAATGAGCCGATCAAGGAAGGCAGTGATTCAAATGGGTAATAACGTTTTTAAGGATACGTGGTTAATTACAAAGAGAAATATTATAACTACACTCCGCAATCCCTTTTCTTTTATTCCGAACTTGATGATTTCTGCTTTCTTCCTACTTGTTTACGAAGGAGGATTAAGCGGGATTTCTCAGCTGCCGACCTTTGAAGGCGCGAACTATTTGGCGTTTATCTTGCCTGTTTCCATTGTATCCGCTGCAATTGGTGGAGCAGGAGGAGCTGGACAAGGCATAGTAAAAGATATTGAAAATGGATTTTTCTCAAGGTTATTATTAACGCCGGCTTCACGATTAGCTATCGTACTTGGGCCTATTATTGCCGGTATGCTTCAGTTATTTGTTCAAACCCTTTTTATTTTGGTAATTGCATACTTGCTTGGACTTGAATCGGCTACTGGCTTTGGCGGTATTTTATTCGTTATTCTGATTGCAGTTGGATGGGGATTGGCATTCGCAGGGTACTCGGCAGGAGTGGCATTGCGTACAAAAAATGCACAGGCTGCTCAAGCGGGAACGTTTATCTTTTTCCCTCTTATTTTTCTTAGTACGACTTTTGTTCCGTACGAACTCATTGAAGCTCAGTGGTTAAAGGTAGCGGCTACCATTAATCCAACAACTTACATTTTTGAGAGTATGCGAACGGTTTTAATTGATGGATGGCAGTTTTGGGATTTAATGCAAGGTGTGTTCGCTATTTTAATTGCTTGTACGATTACGATTACATTTGCTGCTGTTTCAGCAAAAAAAGCTGTTTCTCGTGGGTAATCATGGCTTAGAAATGCGGATGTTTGAACTTCTTCTAAATAAGAAATAGACAACTATACGTGTGTTTCATTATGCGTGCTAATAAGAGGAGGAAGCAGTTATGCGTTACCTTGTCGTTTCAGATATTCATGGAGAAATGGAAAAGTTTGAACGTGTGCTGGATAAAGCGTCTTATCGTCCCGAGAAAGACCAGCTTATCTTGTTAGGAGATTATGTAGATCGCGGTCCTCAGTCGAGAGAAGTAGTTAAGAAGGTAAAGGAGCTTGTTGAAAATGATGGAGCGATCGCCTTAAAGGGAAATCATGATGACTTATTTATACGAGCGAAAGATGATAAAAAAGCAAAGGCTCAATGGGAGATGAATGGGGCAACCAGTACGTTTGATTCATACAACCAAAACGCAGAAGAAGTGCGTGAGGATCAGGAGTGGATGAGGAATCACCTATGGTTGTATTATGAAACGGACAATTATATCTTTGTACATGCCGGCCTAAAGCCTAAAACTCCTCTTGAAAAACAGGATGAATTTACGATGTTATGGACACGGCATACGGAACAAATAGGACTTGGAAAAACGGTCATTCATGGTCATACCCCTGTCCGGGAGATTGCCTATTATGAAGATCAAATCGACATCGATACAGGAGCTGTCTACGGTGGTAAACTGACGCTGTTAGAGCTTCCGACGCATGAGGTATATACGGTTTAATAAAAAGAGCGCGTCCTTTTTTATTGTCTAGGAAATTATAAAATTCCAAGATGTAGATATATTTTTTAAAGAGCGACATCCAGCTCCAACGCCCAGACACTCGCGTCATAAGCAATCCGCCCTGCGGAAGGGAAGACCACCTTCCTCCGGCCGTTTTCCTTATGCGTTTCGTGTCTACCAGGGCGCATGCGCCTTTGTTCTATGAGAAGCAGGAAAAGTGAGAAGTTAAATAGAAATGACTAGTAACAAATGTGAGAGGAGTTACCAGCATGTTAGAGAGTAAAAAAATTATTGAAATTCCTGCCTACCGAGCAGTTGGTATGAAATGGGACGGAGCATACACTGAAATAAGCTCGTTAAAAGAAATGATTCAGACGATGAGTGAACGAGTTCAGGAAATACCTCAAGTCCTTTACCCACATATCCAATTAGGATTATCCTATCACCTTAGACCTGATGGATTTGTACATTATTCGGTTTATGAAGTAGAAAGAGGGGCAGAGACTCCTGAGGGAATGGTGGAAATTAACGTGCCACGTCACACTTACGTGAAGGTTCATCATCATAAGGGACAGGATATAGGTCAGTCTTACGCAAACATACGGGATTGGTTTAAAGCAAGCAACTATGCTCCTTATAGGGAGAAGGGCGTTACATACTACGATGAGCTGCCGATTAAGCATGAACACTATCCAAAAGAACGAAACATCAATGATCCTCACTTTGATATATTAATTCCTATCATAAAGGAGAGGAAAGAGTAGGTTATAATGTATGATTGACGGTCTTCTTTTTAATTTGTATAATTAATGTACAGAATAGTTTGAAAACTTTCTGGCGTTCTATCCTTTTACCGAGAAGCGGCGGGTCAGCTTTTAGCTATAAAAGCAAAAGGAGGAATCAGAAGCGTGGAGAATGAATCCAAAAACACGATGCCGCCAAGTGGGGGCGGTACACCTGGTATGAAGAAATCATCGACGGGTCTTGAGGAAAATGTTGGTGGTTTGCTTGCTTATTTATTAGGCTTTATCAGTGGAGTTGTTTTTTTACTAATTGAGAAAGAGAACAGTTTTATCCGCTTCCATGCGATGCAATCGACGATTGTATTTGGTGGGCTGTTTGTTTTAAGTTTAGTTGTGAACTTCATTCCGATTATAGGCATTTTAATTAGTTTAATCATTGCCCCTGTTTCTCTAATCCTGTGGATCATTTTAATGGTGAAAGCTTACCGGGGAGAAAGGTACCATCTAATGGTGACAGGGAAGATGGCGGAGGAGCAATTGAAAAAAATGAATGCGTAAAAGATAGTAAAACATGTGCAGCAATGACTGCACATGTTTTTTATTACATTATGCTTTTGTCCAGTGAGCGGTAATCGGAATGTTAGCAGCTTCTAGCGTTGTATATACTGGACAGCGGGTGTCCGTGATTTGTTTTAATTCATTTATTCGTTCTTCTGATTCACTTGTTTTAACTTTAGCCTCAATATTTACTTGATTAAAATAAGGCTGTACATCGGCTTTGCCCATCAGCCCTCTAGGATCCAACTCAGCAGTTATGTTAAAGTCAATCCCTTGAAGATCGAAGTCGATTTCTTTTGCTACCATATTGGCAATAACATTTTCACAACCGGCAAGTGAAGCAAGAAGGTTACTTAATGGGTCTTGACCTTCATCCGTACCTCCCATTTCAGGGGCTCATCAATTCCTTTTAATTCAGATCATCTTTTCTGAACTGACCGTAACTTCAAATCTCATCTTTTCACTCATTATATACCTCCTCAAATTATTTACACCCTTTACTTTACCCTAAAATGATCGCTATTAATGTGATATGACAGAAGCATATAGAGTATAAAATGGTGCTAAAAGTTAGTAACGATTCATTTAAGGGAAGACTATAAAAAACTTCCAAAAGGTGGATGGTTACGTAATGACTGCAAAATACATGAGGCAATTGGATAAAATGGGACGCGTCGTTATTCCAAAGGATCTACGGGAAGATTTGGACTTAAAAGGCCGCCATCTAGGTGTCTATGAATTTGGAAGCGGCCGTGGGGTAAAAGTAATTATAGAAGAAACGGAAGGTGAAGTAAAGACGCTGGATCGTTATGGGAGAGTTGTTATTCCTATTGAGTTACGACAGCTGCTTAACTGGGAAGAAGGAAAACAGGTAGAGATCAAAGTTAATAATAAGGACGTTATTATTAGCGATCAATCTCAAGTATGTGCTGTATGTGAACGTGAACAGTCACTCATCCCTGTTAAAAGCAAATATCTTTGTGAGGATTGCTTAGAAGATGGAAATCTTCGAATGTCTAATCGATGGGCTGCTGTATTGGATTCCCTTATTAAGGAGTATAGGGATCATTGCAGGTCCGCATTAAATTTTGAAGATGAGGAAGATATTCACCAAGCAAGAGTGAAAGGCCGTCGAATCGAAGCATTGCTTCAGTTTTTAAATGTTCCTTCTCAGCATGAGATATTTCAGGATCTTAAAGAAGCTCATAAGCTTTTAGGGGCAGTAAGAGAACGAGATGTCTTAATCAAGGGGTTTCAAGTTCGCGCGCAAGAAGAAGAAAATCAAAATTTAGCGGATGTATACGCTCAAGTTTATCAAAGAGTGGACAAGAAGAGAGAAAAGCATCGGAATAAGTTGGCGGAGAAATTACCTGAGATTATAAGTGATCGTTTTTATGATCAATGGAATGAATTTATTGAGAAAGAATTACGCCAATATGTAATGACATTAAATATAAAACAGCGGTTGGACGTTTATGAGGAAAGATTTAATCAATCAGTAGAAGCCTTTGATGAGGCGGCAGAAGAAAAAGGCAGGTCCTCTAAGAAGGCCCTTAAGGCTTTGCATGCCGTACGCATTGAGTCAAAGTATCTCCGCTACATTTATAAGTATTTAGACGAGATGTATGAAGAGGACTTCCGAGAGCGCGTCGATTATTATGAAAAGCTTCAAGACCAGTTCGGTCATATAAATGACTTAAAGGATTGGCTCGATGAGTTTGAAAAGCATCGTGACAAATTAGAAAGTAAGAAAAAGTACAAGAAAGCAGTTATGCAGCAGATGCAAGATGAATTGGCTGAGAAGATGAATCAAGTCACGATCGAAACGAAGTCTAATTGAATCTTTCAAGAACAGCTCCATCATTAGATGGGCTGTTTTTTTTATGTTTAGGCTGTGTTAAATGATGATGTTGATCGTTCCGGAACAGCTCTCTTCATGTATTATTTTCACACTTCTGGGCGGTTGCACATATGATGATTTGCATAAAGAGGTGGTGAAGGATGAAGGACGCAATGAAGAAACATAATCATGACCCGATTGCGGTCGAACAGGAAGAGTGGAGAAAAAGGCAGGTTAAAGGTCGTTTCAAACAGTTACTTACGATTTCTTCACCTATTTTTATATTGCTTTTATGGGAGTTTTTATCTCGAACAGGTTTAGTGGACGCGAGGTTCTTCCCGCCTCCAACCGAAATTGTGGGTACGTTTCTTGTGATGGGAACGAGCGGGGAGTTATTTAATCACATCGGCATATCGTTATATCGAATATTTGCCGGATTTTTACTTGGAGTGATTCCCGCTATTATTCTAGGGCTGATTATGGGGCTTTATTCTCCAGTTCGGCATTTCTTTTCGCCGTTAATTATGGCGCTCATGCCAATCCCAACCCTTGCGCTTCTCCCCATTATTTTAATTATTTTCGGTGTCGGGGAAGTTTCAAAAATTGTAACGATCGCTGGGAGTGTTTTTTTCCCAGTCATTATAAATACAGTCGCAGGGGTTGTTAACATAGATCGTATTTATTTAGATGTGGCCAAAAACTATGGAGCTGACTCAAAGAACTACTTTTTTAAAATTGCGCTGCCTGGTTCGCTTCCCGTTATGTTAGAGGGCATTCAAATGGGGCAGGCGATTGCTTTATTAACAATCGTAGCGGCAGAAATGATGGGAGCTAATTCAGGAATTGGGTATCTCATTTGGACGTCATATAAAGCTTTCTTATTACAAGAAATGTATGTAGGTCTCGTTCTTATCTCTTTCTTTGGCTATTTATTCTCGCTCATCCTAAGAGGGTTTCAAAATAAATTGTTGCCATGGAGGTGATTGACACAATGGATCATCCGAAGATATCCATACGCCATTTAACGAAAGTGTTCTATAAAAAAGGGAACAGCGTGACCGCCTTACAGGATATTTCAATCGACGTGAAGGATGGGGAGTTTATTTGTTTAATTGGCCCAAGCGGATGCGGCAAAACGACGTTATTACGTATACTCGCAGACTTAGAAAAACCGAGTACAGGTGAATTCACGATTGATCAGCGAAAAGAAGGGCGTCCCCTGCAATCTATGGTTTTTCAAGAACGAGGAGTCATTCCTTGGCTGACGGTAGAAGAGAATGTAGCGTTCGGGCTGAAAATGCGTCATTTACCGAGAGCCTATATAAAAGAAAGAACGGCTTATTATTTAGAAAAAGTAGGGCTCGATCGATTTGCGAAGCTGTATCCGAAGGAGTTATCCGGAGGGATGAAGCAAAGGGTGAGTATTGCCCGTGCATTCGCGAATGATCCGGAGATTCTATTAATGGATGAACCTTTCGCAGCGCTTGATGAGCAGAATAAATTTATTTTGCAGGAAGAACTGTTAAACATATGGTCAGAAACGAAAAAGACCGTGTTGTTTATCACCCACAGCATTGATGAAGCTCTGTTGCTGAGTGACCGAATTTTATTAATGAGCTCGCAGCCAGGTCAAATCATTGATGAAAAGGTCATTGATTTACCAAGGCCGCGTAATATGGAACAGGTGCGTGCCGATCCTAAAATGGCCGAACAATTCGTAGAAATATGGAATCATCTTCATGATGAGGTCCAAGGTTCAAGAGTGAGAGGATGAAGATCGTGAAAAAGTTGGCATTGATTTTAGGTGTGCCTATTTTCTTTTTACTGGCGATCATCGGAGGTTGTTTCTATCAACAAGCCGATGAAGAAGAAAACGTGGATGTAAGTGAAGACTATCCGTCAGGTGACATCGCTCCTTTAGAGAAAAAAGCTTCCGTATTTATAGCGGAGGATGGAGCAGCTTCGGGGGCAGGCTTTTATATTGCAAAAGAAAAAGGCTACTTTGATGATTACAACATAGATGTTGAATTCACCCAGTTTGCTAATAGCGATGACATGCTGCCAGCGTTAGCGGCAGGAGAAGTAGACATTGCCGGCGGTGTTTCCACATCATCCTTTTTTAATGCCATTGCTCAAGGCATTGACGTTAAAATTATTGCTGACAAAGGGCACTATATTGATGGGAATTCGTATTTCTCGTTTGTCATCAGAGAAGATTTGCAGAATGAAATTAAAGACTATGCTGATTTGAAAGGAAAACGAATTGCCGTCTCTTCCCGTAATGCGGTGGATGATTATATTTTCCAAGAAATGCTGAAGCATGCAGGGCTTACGGAAGAAGATGTAGAGTTCGTATTGATGTCGGACTTCGGAAATATGCTGGCTGCGATGGGCAGTGGTTCTATTGATGCTGCGCTTCAAATTGAACCATTGATTACGCAAGGGATTGAGCAAGGGCTTCATGTCCGTTTAGGTGATGCTACAGACTTTGCGCCGAATGCCCAAATTGCTATGGTGTTAGGTTCCCCTAAATTTGTTCTTGAAGAAGAAGACGTGTCTTTACGTTTTATGGCTGCTTATTTAAAAGGAGTCCGTGATTATAATGATGCGTTTATGAGTGGGGAAGGGAAAGCTGAAATCATCGACATCATGACGAAACATACGGCTTTAAAAGATCCTGAAATCTGGGAGAAAGTTTCAATTACAGGATTAGATCCAAACGGCCGGATGTTTATTGAAGATATTAAGAAACAGTATGACATGTACGACCGAAACGGTGCGACCCGCGGTGAATTTGATTTTGATAAGTCCATTGATACGTCTTTAACAGAAAAAGCGGTTGATATCATTGGAGAATATGAAATTGAGTAAAGGAAAATGGGGCGGCATGCCCATAAAGATATAAATTTGAATCATAAAATAAAGGAAGCGGAAGGAGCGAGCTGACTTCCTTTTCATTTTTTAAGAAAAATTAGACAAGCTATAAGAGTGAATCCACTTTGAGAGGAGGAAGTGCTATGGGTAAGAAAGCTAAGAATAAAAGCAAAGAAGATTTAAATGCGTTAAAACGTGAGAAAGGCGATAAGAAGCAGCATGATGCGAATACACCGACGAAATAATTGAAAAAAGGATCCGTACAAACGGATCCTTTTTTATTTAAAGATCATGTGCCTTTAATTGACCGCAAGCAAAGAATTCAAAGGGGTTATGCCTCCTGGATAGAGCGCTACCGCGGTACCTGGTACCATTACCACTCTTGCCGCGTGAGAGCTGGTACCGATTGAATCCTGCACAGAATTATCTTTAAATTACTTTTCGTAATGGATAGGAGATCCCGGCCCAAGATTAGGTTCGAATGGAAGGAAGTCTAGAGAACCTAATGACATCCACAGGATCAAGAAAATTGTCCAAGTTACTAAGAAGACGATGGAGTATGGGAACATAACAGAAATAAGTGTTCCAATTCCCATCTTTTTATCGTACTTCTGAGCAAACGCAATAATAATCGCAAAGTACGTCATTAATGGCGTAATGATGTTTGTAGCTGAATCCGCCACGCGGTAAGCCATTTGTGTAAGTTCAGGTGAATATCCCAGCTGCATCATAATCGGTACGAAAACAGGTGCCATCATGGCCCATTTAGCAGAAGCACTTCCGATAAACAGGTTAATAAATCCTGCAACTAAAATGAACATGATAATTAATGGAATCCCTGAAAGGTTAATCGATTCTAGAAACTGAGCACCGAATACTCCCAGAACTAATCCCATGTTGGATTCGGTAAAGTAAGCGACGAATTGACCTGCTGTAAAAGCAAGAACAATAAACATTCCCATGGATGCCATCGTATCGGATAGTTGTTCGGCTACGTCTTTATCATTACGAATATTTTTCGTAACTTTTCCATAAACAAGTCCGGGAATAAAGAACAATAGGGCAATAATTGGCACGAGTGAACTCATAAATGGAGATTGAACAATCGAACCGTCTTCCCCGCGCATAATTGCATTTGGCGGAACGATCAGCAGCGCTGTCGCTATAAGTCCTATAAACAAAGCGATACCGGCCGCAATTAGTCCTTTTTTCTCTATAGCGTCAAGTCCTTTAAGATCTTCTGTGTATTCTCCGGTGTATTTACCTAAGCGAGGCTCAACAATTCTTTCTGTTACCCATGCACCAACAAACGTAAGTAAAAATACAGAAGCAAAAATAAAGTAATAGTTCATAGCAATATTCATGCCTTCTGCATATGCCGGATCGACTACAGAGGCTGCATCAATTGTTAATTCACCAAGCATAGGATCCGTTGCAGATAAGAACAAGTTGGCACTGAACCCTGCAGATACACCGGCGAACGCTGCGGCTAAACCTGCCAGCGGATGTCTGCCTAGAGCAGCAAAAATAACGGCTCCTAATGGAGGAAGAACGACATAACCCGCATCTGAAGCAACACTGGACATAATCCCTGCAAATACAAGACCAAGTGTTACTAATTTTTTAGGTACAGAAAGTACAAATCCACGTAAACATGCGCTGATCAAACCAGTTCTTTCAGCTATCCCGATCCCAAGCATTGTAGCGAGTACAACACCTAATGGAGCAAATCCAATAAAGTTTTCTACCATGCTTTCAAAAATATATTGAATTCCTTCAGCATTTAATAAATTTGATACCTCCACCATTTCTCCTTCTTCACCCGGGTGCTCAACACTAACCCCAGTTGCAGAAATAATGGCTGATAACGCTAAAACAGCAAGCGCTAAAATAGCGAATAATGTAACAGGGTGAGGGAGTTTATTACCTAAGTGCTCTACCCCGTCAAGAAAACGTTGGAATAATCCTTTTCGGGTTTTTTCCATGTTTTCAACCTCTCCTTTCTTCGTCAGAAAATCACTCAAGTAAAACAATTTTCTGAAAATTAAAAGTAAAATTATTTTAAAAACGTAAATATTATTATATTAGATGTTTCAAAATTTTAAATAGATTAAAAAAAAGCGTAAAAAATGAAAAGATTTTGTCATTTATTGTAGAAGAAGGTAAGTTGTTGATATGACTGAGATAGAAAGGGGGACCTTTTATTGATTTAAATGGGTAAAATGAGCCGTTTGATGGATAAGAAGATTTAGATTTAAAGAAAATTATGGAATAAAAAGAGAATTGATTCAAATTGTGATATATTTACTAGAAAGTTTAATAGAAAAGGGGGATTGTATGGGGCTTTTATTATATGTACTGTTCACTGCAGCGACGTTGGCTGTTTTTTATTTCATCGTTGAAACTGCTGTAAAGAACGGTATTGATAAGTCGCGTTTAGGGAAAGCATTGGCAGAGAAAAACGGCATCGAATTAAATGAGGAGAATAAAAGAGCATCATGGCTAGACGATGATTTAGATAACTAAGGAAAGGAGCTGGACGGGTGAATCCAATACTTATCGATTTTCCAAGCGAGTTTGAAACCGAACGATTACATATTCGAATGCCAAAGCCGGGGGACGGCCCAAAAGTCTATCAAGCCGTTCAAGCATCCAGAGCTGACATAAAACCATGGCTTCCATTCGCACAAAAAGATCAGACGGAAGAAGAAACCGAAATCAATATAAGGGAAGCACACATCCGATTTCTTCAAAGAGAAGATCTTAGGATGCTGGCTTTTCATAAAGAAACGGGAGAACTCATCTGTTCTACTGGATTACATCGCATGGATTGGGAAGTGCCGAAGTTTGAGATTGGTTATTGGGTAGATTCAAGGTTTAGTGGAAAAGGGTATACAACGGAGACAGTAGCCGGGTTAACAGCGTTTGCTTTCCGTGAGTTAAAGGCGAAGCGTGTGGAAATTCGTTGTGATGCCATTAATCATCGAAGTCGAGCCATTCCTGAGAAATTAGATTTTACACTAGAAGGTGTTTTACACAATGATGATGTTTCAGTAGATGGCCAACAACTCAGAGATACGTGCGTGTATGCGAAGGTAAAAAGATAGAGGGGAGTTATGCAATGAGAGTGATGTTAGAATTGGTGCGCATTATACTGATTTTCGGGCTTTTAGGCAGTTTTTTTATGTACATCCTTACCGATTTGTATGGAGTAAATGCAGTCACTTCTAAATATCGGTGGATCGCCGGGCTTGGCATCTACGTATTTTTATTTGTACTTTATCGAAACAGGTGGCAGTTTTCAGGATGGTATCATGGAAAAGGCAGGAAAAAGCTTCCTCAGGTTGTAACGTACGGTTTAAGTGGGTGTGCTGCTTTATTGGTAGTGTCTCCATTTTTACTTCGTTTGTTTTTAAGCTGACAGTGAGCTTTTGAAATCAGCAATCAGGCGCTTCTCTCTAAAGGGGGAGCGTTTTTTGTATCTCCTCTCTATTTTCGATAAACTGTAAATAACATATGATTGTTTAAGACAGCCAGGAGGTGGAGAGGTATGGAGAAACCATTCAAAGCAGCGTCTGTTCAGTTTAATCCGAAATTGAATCGACGCAATGCAAATATCAGGGAGTTAAAATCGCGCGTTAAACAAGCTGCAGAACAAGGGGCAAAGCTGATTGTCACTCCAGAAATGGCGACGACCGGGTATCATTACTTAGATCGTTCAGCGATTAGTACATATGTGGATACCATTCCTGGTCTGACGACAGATCAGTTTTCTGAAATCGCCGAAGAATATGGTGTATATATTGTGATTGGCATGGCAAAGGAAGATTTAGAAACTGGACTTTACTACAATTCATCTGCTCTTGTTGGCCCGGAAGGATATATAGGTAAATACAGGAAAATCCACCAGTGGGTCGTAGAGAATTATTGGTCGTGCTGGGGCGATATCGGTTGTCCTGTATATGAAACTGAAATCGGAAAAATCTCTATGATTATCTGCCAGGATTCTACTTATTTAGAATCCGCTCGGTTAGCTGCAGTAAATGGGGCTGATATCTTGTGTTTCCCTACGAATTCTTCGAGTGCTTCCATTTCCATGCTGCAGCATTGGTCCGAAATGAACGGACTGTACGTTGTAAGTGCCAACCGTTCGAATAAGGAAGAAGATTTCCAAATGATTGGGGCTAGTGCTATTTGGTCGCCTTACGGGGATAAAATCGCTGAAGCTCCTGTTTCTCGTAATGAGGAAGGAGAAGGGCCAGGTTTGCTCATTGGAGAGATTAACCCAGCAGATTATCAAAACCCTGCGAAAGATCGCATGCTAGAACGAAGAATGGATTCTTACAAGGAGTTAATGCTGTTTCTCGGTCCATGGGATTACACGAAAAACACACACTCCCGGCATATTAAAGCAGGAGCGATTCAATATGAGCCAGTCATTGGGAATAAAGAAGCCAATTTACACAAAGTAAAACAGCTGATTGATGAAAAAGTAGAAGAAGATGTGAACTTAATTGTTCTTCCTGAGGTGTCTGTGATCGGCCCTGTGAAAACGAAGAAAAAGCAAGACATTCATTCTTTTGCAGAAACAGACGATGGTCCAACCGTTCGGGAAATGAAAAAGATTGCTCAAGAAAAGGGTGCCCATATTGTGTTTGGTTTCGCCGAAAAAGAACTTCCCCATTATTACAATTCCGCGATTCTCATCAGTCCAGAAGGAGAAGTGATTGGCAAGCACCGAAAAATCCACCTGGATGATTGGGATGAGCATTGGGCTACGCCTGGCAATCAGATCTCTATTACGCCTGTTAATGGGTTTGGGCGAATCGGCATGATGATAGGATATGATGCTGTTTTTCCAGAAGTGGCAAGCGTGATGGCTGTGAAACGTGCCGATATGATATGCATTCCGACTAGCTGGAACGGTCAATACGGCATAGAGCTTTCGATGAATGATGATATGTTTGATAAGCCTTATCCAAAAGGAACCGTTTCCACCTGGGATGCGGTTGCCAAGGGTGCTCAATCCTTTACGATCGTGGCTAACTTTGTAGGAACTGAGGAAAATTTTAAAGGAAGAAGTGCCATTTACAATCTGGATCAGAACTATACAGAAGATGAAACAGTGATTGCTTCAGAAACAGAAGAATCTGTATTGGTGAACAACTTCCATACCATGAAAACAGACTGGTGGCTTGATCAAGAGAAGTTGATTCTTACAAGGCGTACCGCTTTTTATAAGCCGCTCGTAACACGTGAGCCGCCGTTCTTTTAACACAGTCTTTTATAAAAATATGAATTTAAAAAATATGAAAAAGCAGCTTTTCAACATATTAAAAAGTGTAAAAATTCCTTGCGTTAGAAAGAATAAAGGATAGAAAACGACTAAGTCCACTGAAAAAGTCCTTTCTAATCTAAAAGAGCTTTTAAAGTTTGTTAGGGAATTTCACGAATCGCTTTTCGGTGGATGCTTGCTGTGGGCACGGCCTCAGCTAACTTGGCCAAGAAGATCACTTGACCAAGTGGATCTTCGGCTCGCGCTGTTCCCGCGACGCACCGGACGTGCTAGTGTCGATGTTGGCCATAGGACGTGGCCGGTTTTAATCGACCAGGCGTCACCACCGAACGCTCATCGTGGCATCAACAGAGATCACTCTAAAAACCCATGGGAATGTTCAGCTCTCTGCTCTTAAAAACCATCTATACGTTTTTTGTCATGGATCTCGTGGCCGGACCAGGTTGACAAGGCGTCATTCCATTGAAGTTTTTCATCTTTGATGCAACGCACACTAGAGCACGATATAATCAAACATCTCTTCAAGAAGTGCTGCCTGCCGTTCTAAAGTAAAAGGCTAAATAACGATATAGGTTGAAACGAAGATTAACGAATGGAAACATAGGCACGGATACGAGGCCGCTTCATCTTTGTGTCTCGAAGGCATGCGCATACAAGGGGCGATGGAGATGTTCACAGCTAATAGAAGGCGTAAATCTCTTAAAGTTAGAAGAAAAGCGGACGGTGTGGAAATTAAGTTCCACACCGTCCGCTTTTTTAAATTTTACCTTTCATAGACCTTCAGTTATCGCCAGACCATAAATGGAGGAACGGTGAGATATCGTCTCTACATCCATCCAAGCTTTTAGGATTGAGGTGAACTTTTTTCTGTTTTGTTAATGACCGATGTACCTACTAAATCACCGGTTACATTTAATGCGGTAGCGCCCATTCCAACAAGAACATCAACGGCTGTCAGCAATGCGACAGCTTCCATTGGAAGCCCTACCTGGGCGAATACGGTAGCAATCATAACGATTCCTGCACCGGGTACGCCGGCTGTTCCAACGGATGCCAATGTACCAACAATGACGATTTGTAAAATGGCAGCAAAGCCAAGCGGTTCATTAATAACATTTGCCGCAAACACAGCCGATACGGCAATACGAATGGCAGCTCCGTCCATGTTAATGGTTGCGCCAAGCGGCAGGCTAAAGCCATACAAACTTTTATTCAATCCTAAATTGCGAGCCGCATTTAGCGTCAAAGGCAAAGTACCTGAGCTGCTTTGCGTTACAAAAGCAGTCACTAGCGGTGTACGTGCTTCCTTTAAAAAGGCACCCGGCCCAATCTTGCTAATGAGTAGAATAACAAGGTAAAAGGTAAGCTGAACAAATATAGCAATGTACAGAACCAAAATAAAATTCCCAAGCGAAAGCAATGTATCCGTTCCTTGACTACCGACGACATTTGCAATAATAGCGAAAATTCCAATGGGAACGAATTGCAGAATCCCTTTCATTACCGTGAGGGTTACTTCATTTAACGCATCAATTCCTTTGAAAAGTCTATCGCCAGCCTCGTGGTAATCAGTTGTCGAACGTAAATACGAAATGGCAATCCCGAATACGAGTGCCGTAAAGATAAT
Source organism: Halobacillus andaensis (assembly GCF_014636475.1). Taxonomy (GTDB): domain Bacteria; phylum Bacillota; class Bacilli; order Bacillales; family Halobacillaceae; genus Halobacillus_A; species Halobacillus_A andaensis. The sequence continues at coordinate 75,316 of NZ_BMEL01000003.1, read as the reverse complement.
CCCGAGTAAATTAAGTTCGGAAAATGCCGTTACGATGTTATCCGGAACGATATTTAATAAGACTTCTACGACTCCTGGGTTTTCCGGCGTTTCAAAGCTTTCATCACCACTTAATGAAGTGCCTGTACCAGGATTAAATAAGCTGGCCACCGTCACTCCCACAATAATGGCTGCGGCGGAAGTAGCTAAATAATAGAGGAAAACCTTTCCGCCCATCCGGCCAAGACTTCCGATATTCGTTTGATTTACCCCGACGATTAGAGTGAAGAGGATAAGCGGTAAAATAATAAATTGCAGTAAACGAAGTAATAAGTCGCCGAATGGCTCTAATACACTGGCACTTTCTCCAAAGATAAGACCAACTAAGATCCCGAGACTTAAAGCAACAGTGATTTTTTTAATAAGAGATACGCCTGCATAAGCCTTAAAAAAACTTCTCATGTCATTGCCTCCTTTTTGATATCTATAATTCTGATCGTTTTACTACGAATTTGACTTTACTTACGATAAACGATGCCTATGAGCATGTCAATTTCTATGCTTTCTCTATCTAGGATGCCTTATCTTTCAGAAGTTACTACCTGACTTTTTGGGAGAGGATGTAGTAGGATAATAGTATAAAGAAAGGGGTTGCAAGCAGTGTACGAAGGCATTCATCATGTATCTATAATTGTAACTGATATTGAACGTGCGAAGCATTTCTATGGAGAGGTGCTCGGATTTGAAGAAAGCAGCGAACGACCTGATTTTGGTTTCCCTGGTGCCTGGTATCAAGTGGGCAGCACGCAAATTCACCTTATTGTTCATGAAGAAGGTCATACGTTAAGAGGGACCACTGAAATTGATAGCCGAGATGGACATTTTGCGATCAGAGCTAAAAACATAGAGGATGTTATTGAGAATTTGAGGAAACACAATGTTGAATTCGTTGATAAGCCACATAATAAAACAGAGTGGCATCAAGTTTTCATCAGTGATCCAGACGGTAATTTAATTGAATTTAATAAATAGACAGACTCCAAAAAGGAGGAATCGCCTTGGAATCGTTCATCCGCAGTGATCAGTTTAATTTTATTAAAGACCAAACTCATCATTTAATTCATGGACATTCTACGGTAAACGATCACGGGGTTATTCAAGCCCTAAAATCTATTTCCGAAGAAAAAGTGCTTAATATTTTTGAAGAATTATCAGCTGCTCAAATAGAAATGGTTAAACAAGTGACTGGAATTGAAGATCAGGCAGATGCTGTACTGATCCTATCCCAATTAAAACATTATGTGATCCCTTTTCCAGAGGTCCAGGAAAATGAAATTAAAAAAATGTTTCCGAAAGTAAAGAAGGTTAAAGTCCCTGTGTTAAAAGATGTTGATCGAAGAGAGCTATCTTATCTCGGATGGAACGACCATGGGGCCCACCGTAAATATATTGTGTTTCAAGAAGGTAAAAGCTTAAAAGGGATAGCGGGAGACTTTTCTAAATCAAGAACAAAGGGCATTTGTTCAATTTGTCAAGAGCATGAGAAAGTGGGGATGTTTACAACAACCATTAAAGAGTCGGAGCAGCAAACGGTGAAAAGAGGCAACTATATTTGTCAGGATAGTATGATGTGTAATCAAAAAGTGACTTCATTGGAGCCTATGCATGACCTTATGAATCGTTTAAGAACTTAATAAGTCAAAAGAAAGTGGAAGCTAATTGCGGAGGCTTCCACTTTTTATTTCATTGTCTAGGAAATTATAAAATTCCAAGCTGTGGATATATATGTTTAAAAGAGCGACATCCAGCTCCAGCGCCCAGACCCTCGCGTCATAAGCAATCCGCCCTGCGGAAGGGAAGGCCGGCTTCCTCCGGCCGTTTTGCTTATGCGTTTCGTGTCTACCAGGGCGCTTGCGCCTTTGTTCTGTAAAACGCCATTAGTCATCTAAAAAGTTTACGATTTTTGTTAGAACGATCTCTCTCGTTGCCGGATCATCATTGATTAATTCATGCTGACCCTCATCAATCAGTACGGTCCTTGCGTTGCAGAAACGCTTGTGAATAAAGGGAAGGTTATAGGTCCATTCCACTGTATCGTCTTTATTCCCCTGGATGACAAACAAATCCGTCGCAAGTGGAGGATAGCGGTGAATCGTTTGGTTCCATTCCATTAATGCTCTTAGCCAGCTTAATGGAATAGCTTTAGGCTGCAATGGATCTCTTTTTAAAAAGGCTACGTATTCTTTACTCATCGCTCGTTTTTTGATCTGTCTTTTGACTTGTTTTATAAAAGGAATGAGTTGAACGAAACTGTAAGCTATTTTCGTTAAGTACCAGTGATTCGATCGAACAAGGGGGGCTAACAAAATAACTTTATCAAAAGGGTGGGTGCGATGTTTCAATAAATAATCGAGAATGATCGCTCCGCCTGTACTATGCCCGATGACGTAAAAAGGATCGGGCATTTCTGCTTTTACTTTTTCCATTAATTTTTCTAACGTCGTAACGTAATCAGCAAAGCTGCTGACGGAGGCTCGATCACCGTTGGATAGTCCGTGGCCTTGTAAATCATAACTTATGACGCGGTAATGATGGCTCGTTAAATGTTGAATGATTTTATTTAAATGACCGACATGATTTAAATAGCCATGCAAAAGAAAGATGGTAGCTTCGCTTTTCTCAGGTGTGAAAATCTGTACCGCAATTTCTGTTTTATCAATTTCAAGCTTGCCCAGGTTAAATTCTACTCCCTTAATATCCAAGCCATAAAACTTTAAATAAGCTGCGATATCATTACTCATTTGTACAGGTTGGTGGAAATTTAACGGATGATCAAGCTTTGTTAAACGAGAGATAACGTCTTCAATGCTCATAACCGGATCCCCTTATGGTTGGTGTATTTTTATTATGAACGAAAGCTCCTTGAACTATTTTTCATTATAGTAAATCTTTTGAGATAAGGGAAAGGTAAGGAAAATACAAGGGAAGGGGCAACTGGACATGAATTATGATTGTATCATTATAGGAGGCGGGGTTGCTGGTTTACAGGCATCCATTCAGTTAGGGAGATATATGAGAAAAGTCGCTGTTATAGATGCTGAGGAGGGACGATCAACATTATGTCAGAAATACAATAATATTTTAGGGTTCCCTCATGGAGTCAGCGGAGATACTCTGCGTCAAGCAGGCCGCGAACATGCTGAGCGGCTAGGTGTGCATTTTTACAAAGATGAGGTTTGTCATTTACATAAGGAAAGCGGCTGGTTTGAAGCTGAAGGACAAATTAGCTTAAGAGGAAAGACGGTTCTGCTGGCTACTGGAGTCAAAGATCATATTCCCAATATTCCTGGAATTGAACCGTGTTTAGGGCTTTCGGTGTTTGTTTGCCCAGATTGTGATGGCTATGAAATTAAGGGAAAGAAAACAGCTGTCTTAGGTACAGGCGACGTTGGTGCGGGAATGGCGTTAACGTTGTCATATTGGAGTTCAGATCTTATTTATATCAATCATGATAGCAAACAAGTGTCACAAAAGTTACAGGCGAAATTAAATGAACATACGATTGTAACAGAGAATGATTCCATTCAGGACGTTATTCATGAGAACGGACAAATCCAAATCATAAAGACAGCTAGTGGAAGACAGTATGAGGTAGATAAGGCCTTTGTTGCTTTTGGCGGGAACCAGGTACGTTCTGATCTAGCGGTACAACTAGGAGCGGAGACGCTTAAGAATCATCACATTATTGTGGATCCCCAGACAAAAATGACATCCGTACACGGGCTATGGGCGGCAGGGGATACAGTTGCTCATTCAGAACTTGTAACCGCAGCGATGGGGGAAGCATCAATTGCTGCTCTTTGGATCCATAAGAAGCTGATGAATGAGTAATAGGTCTCTTTAAATAAAAATTTTGGTAGTATACTGTTCATAAGTTTTCCGGTCATTTCCTGTTCACTGTCTTAGCATGTAAATCTAAAACAGAAATGTGTTCAACTTAAGAATGCATTGTATAATAATAATCAAGCAGGAACGTGAAGGAGAGGGAGACATGAGAGAATTAGTAAGAGTGGGGACAACGTATTTACCGGTAAATGATGTAGAAGCATCTGCCCAGTGGTACGTGAAAAAACTTGGAGTCGAATTAAGTTACAAAGATGAAGAAAAAGCGATAGTGAATATGGCCAATCAAAGCTTCTTTCTCGTTAAAGCTAAAGGAGGGGAAACATCGAATTTTACGGATTACAAAGGACGTCGCTGCTTTTCCTTCACTTTTGAAGTGAACGGAGACACCGCCTTGCAAAACCTTCATCAAAAGTTTATTAATAATGGGATACAAGTGGGAGAAATTGAGGACCGTGGCCACCTAGGCAGGAATTTTGTGTTCTACGATTTAAATGGGAATCAGTTTGATGTTTGGAGTGAGTTAAGTCAAAATGTCTAGCCATCAAAGAAAAATGCCGTTGTATGTGCAAATAAAAAACAAAATGATTCACAATGTTAATGAAGAAATTTGGCCCCCGGGAGAATCCATTCCATCCGAGAGTCAGTTGATGGCACAATACAACGTCAGCCGTACGACGATTAGACAAGCTGTACGTGATCTCGTGCAAGCAGGTATTTTAGAAACTAGAAGAGGAGCCCCCACAAAAGTTCGCCAACAGCCTCAGGAAAACATGGAAAACCCCGGGGTTATTCATCATGAGCTGGGAGAGGAGATGGCTGTCAAAATTCTCCGCGCTGAAAATCGCCTTCCTCATTATTTCGCTAAAAGTCAGTTACATATTTCAGAGGACGAAGAGGTGTATGTCTTAGAGAGGCTTCGTTTAGCGGATCAGAAGCCCATAGCCTTCCAACAATTATTTATGCCAAAGGATATTGGAGAAAAAGTGCATGACAAAGCGGAAGTAGACTTTGATCTCTTCCCTCACCTTGGAAGATACAATATCCACTATTCTACGATTAAAGAAAATGTATCCGCCAGCAACGCAACTCGATATGAAGCTGACTTGCTTGGTATCACACCCGGTGAAGCATTAATTGATATTGAACGAATCACGTTAGGGATGGATCAGCAACCTATTGAGTACAGCCGTACGAAATATCTACCAGCTTCTTTCCACTATCGAATCGAAATAGGCAGCTAATTCAGTTTATCTTATTGTAATAAGTTATAACTTGTTGTAACATGTAAGTAATAGATAAATAAATAGATTTCGAAAGGTAGGAGGAAAATGGGGAAGTTGCAAAGCATTCGTCATGATAAAACTCAAATTGACCTCGTTCGTATGAGGCAATATCGGTTAGGTAGAGTAAGAGAGCAGTTGAAAAAACTAGGATATGGCGGCATCGTCATTTTTGATCCAGTGAATTTGCGCTATGCGACAGGAAGCAGAAACATGCAAGTGTTTATGCTAAGAAATCCGGCACGTTATGTTTTTATTCCTACTGAAGGCCCTGTGACATTGTTTGACTTTCCAAACTGTGAGCATTTATCAGAAGGAATAGAAACAATTGATCAAGTACGTCCAGCGATTACATTATCGTACGTAGCCTCCGGAGAGAACCTATATGATAACGCCAAACAGTGGGCGAAAGAAATAGAAGATTTAATGAAGCAGCATGCGGGGGATAATAAGAAGCTAGCCGTTGATTATATTCCGTCTGTAGGCGCAATTGAATTAGCTAAATTGGGAATCGAAGTGAAGGATGGACAAGAACCCATTGAGCATGCGCGCAGTATTAAAAATAAACAAGAGTTAGAAGCGATGAAAATCTCTGTACGAACAGCGGAAGAGGGTATGATTCGAATGCAAGAGGCGCTGAAGCCCGGCATTACGGAAAATGAATTATGGTCTTACCTTCATCAAACGAATATTGCTCAGGGCGGAGATTACGTAGAGACACGGCTGTTAAGTTCAGGACACCGCACAAATCCTTGGTTTCAAGAGTGCAGTGATAAAGTGATTAATGAAGGTGAACTAGTCGCTTTTGACACCGATATGAATGGCCCGTTTGGTTACTTTACAGATATTAGCCGAACGTTCTATTGCGGAGATAGCGAACCAAGCGATGAACAGAAACGCTTGTACCAAGTAGCTTATGAGCAAATTCAGTATAATATTGATTTATTAAAACCTGGAATGACATTTAGAGAGTATGCAGAAAAAAGCTGGCAGATTCCAGATGAGTTTTTCCCTAACCGTTACTTTACTGTGGCTCATGGGACGGGGCTTAGCGGTGAATATCCTTATATCGTCTATCCACAAGACTTTGAAGAAAAAGGGTACGATGGTGTAATTGAAGAGAATATGGTGCTTTCCGTAGAAAGCTATATCGGTTCTCCAGGGGGGAAAGAAGGAGTTAAACTGGAGGAGCAGCTTCACGTTACGAAGGATGGCGTAGAAAATTTCTCCGACTTTCCTTTTGAACATCGACTATTAAAATAAGGAAAAAAGGATTTCAACGTAATTCTCTTTTAGGAGGTCGAGAAAGCTTTGATCGCTTGTCGGTGGATGCTTGCCGCGGGCACGGCCTAAGCTAACTTGGTCAAGAAGTTCACTAGACCAAGTGGATCTTCGGCTCGCGCTGTTCCCGCGACGCACCGGACGTGCTAGTGTCGATGTTGGCCACAGGACGTGGCCGGTTTTAATCGACCAGGCGTCACCACCGAACGCTGATTGTGGAATTGACAGAGAACAATAAAAAATCCATTCGTATGTTACAAAGGGCGATGGTGATTTTTACAGCTAATGTGAAACGAATCGTTAACTTATGAAGGGATAATAGAAGGAGCAATTCTCTTAAAAGCTAGAAGAAAAGCGGTCTTCGTGGAATCTAAATTCCACGAAGACCGCTTTTTTAAATGGACCTTCAGTTTTTCAGTGGGCTCGCTTAATAGAGTTCGAGGAGGCCTTAAATAGGAAGTGTTCGGCACATCGTGTGCCAACATCGACCCCACGTCATGTGGGGCCATGAAAAGGGAGTCGTTTCTTAAAAACTCTTGGTCAAGCAAGGTTAAAGAGAACGAAGGTTCTACTACAAGCTGAATTTAAGCAGCGAATGATTGCATGACAAACGTGCACTTATTTCTTACAATTGGCCGTTATACCAGGCAAAGTAGTCAAAAATAATTGATAGCGTGATAAATACCCCTAGTGCTGTAAACATGATGATAGGAAACAGCCAATCTTTCTTTGTCACATACAAGTTATGATAGTAGGTTCGATTTCTATCCCCTGTAAACCCTTTTGATTCCATTGCAATCGCTGTCCGTTCAGCCTTGCGAATGGCGCCAGCAAGAAGAGGGATGACAAAGCGCTTATATTGCTTCATTTTTTCTTTTAATGAGGTGGCTTGATTCATCCCTCGTATGCGATGAGCCGCTCTAATTTGCTGGAATTCTGTTTTCATCAATGGCAAGAATCGATACCCGGCTAAAATGCCGTATGCTAATTTAGGCGGCAGTTTTAGTTGTTGAATCAAGCTTAAAATAAAATGTACCATATTTGTTGTAAACATAAAGAGTAAAGAGAGCGTGGCAAACGCTAGGATTCGTAACGATAACGAAATGGCTACGAACAAATCTTCTTTCGGAACCTCCCAGCCAGCCCATGAAACTTGGTCGGCTGGGTTTTTGGGTGTATCAGCAAAGGCAATCGTAGACCATAGCATGCCGGCGGCAAATATAAAAAAGGTGAAGAAATAAAGGAAATAGTATTTTTTTCGGAATGAGCCAAACAGCATTGTCAATAATAGGGTCCAAATGATAAATAGGAGTGGCGTAATTGGATCAAAGAGAAAAGCCAAAACAAAAACCAGCCCTAGGATGGTTAATGCTTTAACGCTTGGATTCACATTATGAAGGCACATAAGATGACTCCTTTTCATTAATAAGTTCGGCAAGCTTAATACGAGAAGGGTACTCTAAATGGTGGTTATTTATATCAGACCGCTTCCATAATTCGGCCGGATGAATGTCTGCAGCTAAAGAACCATCCTCCATAACAAGTACGCGTGTAGCAAAGTGATCAACGAGATCCATGTCATGAGTAATCATGATGATAGAGGTACCCATTTCGTATTTTTGCTGTAATAAACTCATGAGTTTCTCTGTAGATCCTGCATCTTGACCAAATGTTGGTTCATCAAGGAAGAGAAGAGATTGCTCACTCACTATCATAGATGCTACACTTAATCTCCTTTTTTGACCCTGACTAAGAGTAAAAGGATTCTTGTCTTTTACGTGAGCTAACTGGCAAATGGAGAGAATATCCTCACATTTTCTTTCAATCTCCTTATTCGAAGCGCCTGTGAGTCGAAGACCAAAAGCGACTTCCTCATAGACGGAATCGGTAATAAATTGGTGCTCTGGATTTTGAAACACATACCCGATTTGTTGATATAAGTCTCTTTCCTTCCATTGACTGAGCTTCTTTTCATTAACTGTAATTGAACCGCTCGTCTGCTGTGTAATACCTGCAAGTAAACGGCTGAGCGAGGTTTTTCCACTCCCGTTTGCCCCGACAATCGCGATGAATTCGTTTTGGTGAATACGCAGGCTGGTTGAATGGATGATCGTTTGACCAGTTGATTTCCAAGTTAATTCATTCGCTTCCAATAATTTTTCCCCGAGGTCCTTTGTAGTGGTTGATTCACATAATGTAAGCCGGTGCGCATTCGTTTCAGAGACTAGTTCTCGTAATGTTAACGGAAATTGATGATACGGTATTTTATTCTCAATGGTTAATTGGGAAGCCAGCGGCATCCAAATGCCTTGTTGCTGCAAGGAGGAACCATGTTTCTCGATCCCGTTTCGAAGCGGTCCGTCATATAGAGGTTCACCGTTCCGTTGTAAAATATAGACACGTTTAAGCAATGGAATCCACTCGTTTAACTGATGTTCAATAACGATAAGTGTAAGATTAAGCTTCTCCTTTAAATGGGTGAGAATGTCTATAAAATCTTTTGTTGCGATAGGGTCTAAATTGGCTGTTGGCTCATCTAAGACTATGACTTTTGGTTCTATGGCAAGGACACAAGCTAAGGATAACTTCTGTTTTTGTCCCCCTGATAATGTAGCAATAGTAGAATCCTTCTCCTTATCTAGTCCAACTAGATTCAGAACTTCTTCAATTTTTGTTTCCATTTCATCCGAAGGGATACGTAAGTTTTCAAGACCAAAAGCTACTTCATCTTCAACGGTTAACATACAAAACTGGGTTTCGGGATCTTGAAAAACCACTCCAACATGCTTACTAATTTCTCCGGCTTCATATTGTCTTGAATCTTTGCCATGAATGGTAACTTGACCTTCGATATGTCCATCGAGTTCTCTTGGAAATAGTCCATTTAAACACTGAATCAGAGAGCTTTTTCCAGAGCCGCTTGGTCCTAAAACTAGCATAGTGTCCCCTTCCTTCACGGTAAAATGAAGGTTTTGAAAAACTGGAGTTTCTTCATCTTCATAATAGAGAGTAAGGTTGTCCACTTGAATCATTTCTTTCCTCATGCTGCATTCTTCCTTCGTTGTTCTTTTACTAAAGCAAAGCTTGAGAGAACACCCGTTTTTGCTAATGCATCACTTAATGCTTTTCCTAGCAATCCTGAGATAATGGCTCCGCTAATCATCCGGGTAACCAGCATCGCTAAAACATAGGTAGAGCTGAGAGCAGCATAGCCAGACGTGAAGTAGCCCCAAACAAAGCTGAAGACAGCGGCCATAACACCTGCCAGCATTAACGTTTGAACGTTGTAGTATTTATAACGCGTCATAGCAAATGCAGATTCGGCACCTAAGCCTTGAATCATACCTGTTATGATGAGCATTGGTCCTATTGCATTACCAAGTAGAACTTCGATAGTGGCTGCAATTGTTTCAGATAAGAAAGCGGCCCCGGGCTTACGGATAATATAGGCGGCAATGATTGAAACGATAAACCAAATGCCAAAAATAAAATCATAGCCAATCGGTCCGAAGAAGCCAACGAGAACTTTTCCTACAGGTAAAAAAGCTAAATAGACGACAGCGAATACAACAGATAAGGCTGACATCACGACAATTTCTTTTAGTCTCCAGTTCTTCATGCCTCATTCCCCTTTGTCGAAGGACTGTTGGCTGAAACCGTTACGGTCATAACCGTGTGGGAGGAGCCGCTTTGTTCCGTTTCACGAAAAACACTTTCGAGTCCATTGAAAATTTGATGGGTATCCCCGTCGAGTCTGGTGGAGTAATGAGCCGGTGAAACATTCACTCCGTTTTCCTTCATGTGGTCAATTTGCTGATAAATCGTATCCATATAGTTTCCACCGCCCATTGGGTAGAGGGAGAACTTGGCTGCAATAGGCTGTTGAATTGAGTGAATCGATGGTTCATTTGCCCGTTCACTAGTTTCCGCCATATATACATCTCCAGCAGAATCACCCGGGCAGCCAATCGAATATGTTCCTTGAAAAGCCACGTGAACACCGCTTTTAGAAACTGTAAGTAAAATCGCTTTTGTCACATCAAAGACGTGTTCCATTCTTCCTCGAATCGTTGTCGTTACATCATCGGTGTGCAGCCAAACCTTTGACGTATCCACTTCTTTTAAGCTATCCATAATATGTTGAATAAAGTGATCAGACATCGGGTGTACCGAAAAGGAGCACCCTGCAATACGTGAATTTCCACATTGTTTGTTCATTTCTTTTCCCTCCTTCGATTTTGAAGCACAAAAAAACTGCATCCCATGGGAATGCAGTCTACAATCGAAAAAGGCTTTACTTTTAAAAAGATCTACGAAAGTCGACTGCACTTCCCCACGCTAGTATTATCTAGTTCGGGTAATAAGGGTCGGATCCTTCTCCTCTCAGCCGCGTGACGCAGCTCCCCTAGTGCTTGACGAAATGTTATGCAGTTTATGTGATTCAATTTTATGGTAGCGGAAGAAACGGTTTTTGTAAACTGTTAAAGTGATAGATGCTCAATAGAGCAAAAAAGTGAATATTCAAATCTAAGAAAATATAATAAGAAATAAAAAATATGCTATCCCGTATTTGAAAAAGGAATAAAGAAACTCTCTACATTTTTTATAGGAGCAAAAAAGTACAATTTTCTATTATTTTTTTACCATTGAATCGCTTTCATATAAAAAGATAGAATGTACAACGAGTATTAAAACGCATACATATGTTACGGACAACTTTGATGCCGCTTACAAAAAAGGAGAGAGAAGGATGAATGCACTTACAGTTTTATCATTTCTGTTTTTTACAGGAATGGTTGCCCTCATTTCGTATCTACTTACTCGTAAAGAAAACTTAGATTCACAAGATGGGTATTTTCTAGGAGGAAGAAACCTTGGAGCATGGGTAATTGCTGGCTCTCTCATGTTAACAAACTTATCGACAGAGCAGCTTATAGGATTAAACCAACAGGGCTTTACGGATACCCTGGCTGTTATGGGATGGGAAGTAGGCTCTGCCATTGCATTAGTGATTGTGGCTTTTTTCTTACTTCCCCGATATTTAAAAGGCGGCCTAACCACGATTCCTGATTTTCTAGAAGATCGGTATGATTTTGGAACCAAGCAAATTGTGACGATCTTATTCTTGTTTGGTTATGTATTTAATTTACTGCCGCCTATTCTATACTCGGGTGCAGTAGCCATCAATGGAATGTTTGATATACCTGATGCATTAGGTGTGAGCCGAACAGCGGGTTTATGGATAACCGTATTCGCGATTGGAATTGTTGGTTCCATTTATGCTGTTTTTGGAGGTCTTAAAGCAGTAGCTGTCTCGGACTCCATTAATGGCGTTGGTTTGTTATTAGGAGGACTGATGATACCTGTTCTTGGTCTTTATGCATTGGGGGACGGATCGATTGGAAGTGGATTCAACACGATTATGGAAAATTCTCCTGAGAAGTTAAATTCAATTGGAGATTCAGATAGTCCGGTGCCTTTTAGTACGATGTTTACAGGAATGTTACTAGTTAATTTGTTTTACTGGGGTACAGCTCAGCATATCATGCAGAGAGCAATTGCAGCTAAAAACTTAAAAGAAGGTCAAAAAGGGGTATTGATTGCTGCATTTCTTAAGCTGTTAGGTCCGGTATTTTTAATACTGCCAGGGATTATTGCTTACAATATGTTTGGGCCAGACATTGAATCTGCAGATGCCTACCCGATGCTTGTAGGAGAGGTATTGCCCACTCCTTTCGTTGGATTCTTTGCTGCTGTTTTGTTTGGGGCTATTTTGTCATCATTTAACTCAGCTCTAAATTCGTCTGTTACTTTAATATCTTTAAATATTTATAAACCTTACTTTAAACCAAGTGCGCCAGATCGAGAGATTGTAAGAAAAGGAAAGTATGTAGGGATTATTTTAGCGCTATTTGCTATGTGTCTCGCTCCATTAATTGATAAAGTCCCGCAAGGTTTTTTCCAGTACTTGCAGATTGTAAACGGGTTCTATAATGTACCTATTTTCACGGTGTTAATTGTTGGTTACTTAACGAAACGAGTCCCAGCTATCGCAGCAAAAATTTCTTTATTTTTGTTTATCACTGTGTATGCCATTACACAGCTCTTTTGGGATACAGGGGTTCATTTCTTGCACATTTTAGGAATTTTGTTTGTTGTTTGTACAGGATTAATGGTACTAATCGGGAAGTTCTGGCCTCGTGACACAGATTTTGTATTAGAAGAAAAAGCGAAGGTTGATATGAAACCATGGAAGCTGGTTTATCCAGTTGGTATCGCAGCAACTATGGCTATGATACTAATTTATGTTCTGTTTTCACCAGCAGGAATTCTATAATCTTGTTCGTTGTCTCTTGCCTTCATTTGATATACTTACTCTAATGATAGTTAGATGGAGGCAGGAACGATGGGCGATTTACATCAAACAGTTGAAACCTTTTATCGAAAAGTTTACGAAACTTTAAGAGAACTTCATGAAGAAGCTGCAGAGATTAAAGAAGATGTAGAAGAGGAAGAGCTTGCTGTAAGTGAGAAAATCGAACGGACGGAGTTTGCTTTGCAGCTCTCAAGAGACGTGCTGGAAAACTTTGTGGATTCAGGGAAAATCATGACGATTAATTATGATGATCGTGCAGTGACTATAGAAGTAGATTCAAAGTGAGACCGTTCTTTAAAAACGGTCTCATTTTTTTAATACGATGCTTTTTTTGTATTGGCCAGGTGTCATTCCTGTCACCTTTTTAAAAACTTTATTGTAATAGTTGGAATTCCGATACCCGATGCTCTTTGCAATGTCTTCAGCTGAATATTTAGTGTTTTGCAGTAACTCTTTGGCTTTATTAATACGAATGTCCGTTAGATATTGGATAGGAGTTTGGTTGGCGAGCTTCTTAAACTGTCTCGTGAAGTGGTAACGTGACATCCCGGAAGAGGCGGCCATATCGTCTGGACCGATATCTTCGGCGTAATGATTTTTAGCATACATAGCCGCTTCGATCATTTCATCAGGCCACTGCGTCAAGTTTTGTTCTAAGGTAGAGCAATAGTGGAAGAGTTCCATTGTAAATAAGTAAGCATAGCCGGATGCTTGGTGAGCGTTGGAAATGTTACGGTTTGAGGCCAGTTTAAGTAATTCCAGTAATTCTGTAATGGGGACAGCGTCGGGCTGAAAGTATAATATGTTCCCTGCTTTATCCTGAATCATGTTCCAATAATACTCGACCACGTCTCCATATAATGTGAGGTAAATAAACTCCCATTTATCACTATCCTCTGGAAGGAAATATCTATAATTGCCTGGAATATTCACAATGAATGCTTGACCAGGTGCTAACGTATGCATTTTTCCATCAATCTCAATGGCTCCCTTTCCTGAAATCGTATACTGAAAAATAAACTTTCCAGTATCTATGCGGCTTGTACCATCCCAATCATAAAGCGAAGAGGTTTGTTCCTCCCAGCCTAAAGACCAAATTTGAGCAATTTTTTGCAGTTTGGAATCAGAAAAACGATACCCGTAGGAACCAAATGAATTCATTGCTTCCATATTAAAATATTCCCCTCCTTTCTCAAAAAGCTTTTTACATAATTTTATTTTGATGTATTTCGAAAAGAAAGACAACCTTAGAGATTGAGCAAAAATAGAACTTTTCTTCTTTCCTTTTTCGTAGAAGAGCACCTGTTTCCGAAGTTTTCTCTCAAGTAGTTACGTTGAAAAGCATAAGTCAATAAAATGGAAAGAGGGGGTTATGGTGTATTGTAATTTTCTGATTATTACGTATAATTCTAGTCAACAGTTGATTACAAAAGGAGAATTACATATGAACACGACAGAGAGTTTATACGAAGAGCTGCGACATTCACTTAAGGACCACCAAATATCAAACAATGAGACGCTGATCGAACAGCATAGTCATGATGAATCTTATCACCACCCGAGCGCACCAGATCTCATTGTGTTTCCGGAAAGTACAGAAGATGTTGAAGCGATTGTAAAAATTGCAAACGCTTACGACAAACCGGTTGTCCCATATGGATTGGGGACGAGCTTAGAAGGGCACGTGATTCCTTATGACCACGGAATCACGATCGACTTTTCGCAAATGAATCAAGTGTTAGAAGTGAGAGAAAGTGATTTCCTCGTGAAAGTACAGCCTGGTGTGACACGTTCTCAATTAAACAAAGAGTTGAAAAAATACGGACTGTTTTTCTCTGTTGATCCCGGGGCAGACGCAACTTTAGGCGGTATGGCCGCTACCAACGCCAGTGGGACGACATCAGTAAAGTATGGGGTTATGAGAGATCAAGTTCGTGACTTAGAAATCGTACTAGCAGATGGAGAAGTCATTCATACGGGGAACTTGGCACAGAAATCGGCTTCGGGTTACAACTTAAATAGCTTATTCGTTGGATCCGAAGGGACGTTGGGGTGTATTACGGAATTAACGTTACGCGTGTATGGAATTCCAGAACATATTACGGCAGCAAGGGCCTCTTTTCCAACTGTAGATGATGCGGTAGAAGCCGTCGTTTCAATCCTGCAGGCAGGGGTACCTATTGCAAGAGTGGAACTGGTCGATGAACCATCTATGAAGCAGGCGAACCTTTTTAGTGAGACCAATTACAAGGAGCAGCCTACATTATTTTTAGAGTTTCACGGGAATGAACCTGGCCTCAAGCATGACGTAGAGTTTACTCAAGAAATTGTCCGAGACCATCAGTGTGAAGAAATCTATTTTGAGGATGACAATGCGGCTAGAAACCGATTATGGGAAGCGAGGCATAACTTGGCGTATGCTTTTGTGCATGGATACCCAGGGAAAAAACTTATGGTAACAGACGTTTGCGTTCCAATATCTGAGCTTGCTGGAGCGATCAAGCATGCTAGAGAAAAAGTGAATGAGTTAGCTTTACATGGCGGAATTGTCGGCCATGTAGGAGATGGCAACTACCACATCCTGCTTATGATGGATATGGACAATCCTGAAGAAGTGAATAAAGCTGAACAATTAAATGAACAGATCGTCCAATATGCACTAGCACGTGGAGGCACTTGTACAGGAGAACATGGAGTAGGGATAGGCAAAATGAAATATCAAGAAAAAGAGCATGGCAATGCCCTTCAGGTAATGGAAAAAATAAAACGAGCTCTTGATCCAAATGGACGCTTCAACCCTTACAAGCTTGTTCATAAGAGGGA
Organism: Halobacillus andaensis; assembly: GCF_014636475.1. Classification (GTDB taxonomy): domain Bacteria; phylum Bacillota; class Bacilli; order Bacillales; family Halobacillaceae; genus Halobacillus_A; species Halobacillus_A andaensis. The sequence goes on along the minus strand of NZ_BMEL01000003.1, from coordinate 59,671 downwards.
AGAGAACAAATGAGAATATTAGAAGCGATCAGTCAAACGGCAGGTAAGTATTTTGCTTTTTGGGTTATAGGAATTGCGATTATTGCTTATTTTATGCCAGATCCTTTTTTATTCTTAAACAGTTATATTACCATTCTTCTTGGTGTTGTCATGTTTGGGATGGGGCTGACGCTAAAGCCTGTTGACTTTAAACTAGTAGCCAGTAAACCTTTACCCGTCATCATCGGGGTGTTAGCTCAGTTTCTAATTATGCCATTAGTGGCTTTAGCTATTGCTATTGCTTTGCGTTTGCCAAATGAACTGGCTGCAGGTCTCGTTTTATTGGGGTCCGTACCTGGGGGAACAGCATCAAATGTCATGGTTTACTTAGCGCGCGGAAACTTAGCTTTATCCATAGCTATGACATCGCTCTCTACTTTGCTGGCGCCAATTGCTACCCCGCTTATTTTGCTGACCTTAGCTGGACAGTGGCTGCCAGTTGATCCAATGGCTATGTTTTTGTCTATTGTTCAAGTGATTATTATTCCTATTACGTTAGGGGTTTTGATAAGAAGAGTATTTCCTAAAGCGGTTAATAAGAGCAGTACCGTGATTCCACTCATATCCGTACTGGCGATCATTATCATTGTGTCAGCAGTGGTGGCGGCGAACGTAGAAAGCATCGCTACCTCAGGTTTGATCATTTTTTCAGCCGTTATGCTGCATAATTTAATGGGGCTCCTTCTTGGATATGTAACCGCGATGCTTATGAGGCTCGATGAAAGTAAAAGACGTGCGATCTCTATTGAGGTGGGAATGCAAAATTCTGGACTGGGCGTAGCTCTTGCTACAGCGCACTTTGGACCATTAGCTGCACTACCGAATGTGATTGCAGCTGTTTGGCATAATATATCCGGCCCTATATTAGCTACCGTTTGGTCAAAGAAACGCGTCGATCTAAAAGAAGACGTACCTGTTAACCCTATTAAACCTCAAGTTCAGAAAGCAGGGCATAAATAAAAAGTGACTGCAAGTGACTGCACTTTCCGTGGGGGGTGCAGTTTCTTCGTGCAGCCAGGTAGTCTTGTCCAAGACTAATGGAGCTAATCGGGAAGAAAAAGCAAAAAGAAGAAATGTGGAGGAATTTGGAGAAAAATTAAAGAAAAACACAAAAAAAGACGGCTGCCCGTCAGTGAATTTTACGCATTTAGTACCTAATGACCGATACTTTTTTATCAATTTTCAGAAAAATGGAAATAATTACACATACTATAACGAACATATGTTATACTCAAATCGCAGGACCTGTATCAGAATGAGTTAAACCTCTGTGAGGGAGGTGATAGCTTGTGACTCCGTTTGAAGCAATAAGCGTAATGCTAAGCTTTGGGATGCTGATAGCGGTTCTAATACACAATAAACAATAAAGAAGAATTTACTCATTCTGAACTTTTTCCAAGGTGTTGGGGCACCTTGGTTTTTTTATTTTCATAACAATTATATGCTAATTTCTACATGATATCAAGTAGACGAAGTCCTATATCTGAAATACATTGACTTATCCTGACGTTAAACTAACGGGTTTGGTTGGTCAACATTAATATATGACGCATGTTTTCGGTATAGAACATGAAGGGAAATAATTATAAAAAAACTTATTTTGAAAAGGCACTGTATGGTGAAATAGTTTTAAACAACTAATATTTGGTGTGATCGGAGGAATATATGAGGAAAACAACGAATGGGTTTTAATGCGTCCGATGTTTAGCAGGTTTGAAGGGTGATTAATGATAAGTTTTTTATAGAAATGACCCCCAGTAAAAGCAAAGAAGAGGTTGTGAAAGAAAAAGCTAGTGGATTTTTAGAATCGCAGTTTTTGGACAAATGAAGATCTATGATAACGCTGAAGGAGGGGGAGAGATGAAAGAATTGATCGTTTCATGGAGCGGCGGGAAAGACAGCGCCTTTGCACTGCAGCAGCTGATTAATAATAAAGAATATAAAGTAAGAGGGCTGTTGTCCTCCACTTCTTTGGAAAGCGAACGTCTGCCGATTCATGAAGTAACAAGGCAGCTGATTTATACTCAAGCAGAGGCTTTGGGTTTCCCTTTATATGAAGTACAGCTTCCTTCTATGATCAGTAATGAAAAGTATGAACTTGAAATGGCACGACAGTTTACGGATTTGAAAAGTAATGGGATACATGCCATTGCTTATGCAGACTTATATCTTGAAGATATTAAAGAGTATCGCGATAGGCTTCTACAGCGGTCAGGGATGTGTGGGATTTACCCATTATGGAAAAAAGATACGGCGGCTGTAGCAAATCAGTTTTTGGAAAAAGGTTTTGAGGCAGTTGTGACGACTGTGGATACAGAGAAGCTGCCTGAAGAATGTGTAGGAAGGAAATTTACTAAGGAATTTCTAAGCTCGCTTCCCGCTAATGTGGATCCTTGCGGAGAAAACGGCGAATTTCATACTTTTGTCTATAATGGCCCCATTTTTAATAAAAAAGTGGAGTTTACAATAGGTGAAATCTTCCGCACATTCAAAGGAAGATTTGTGCATTGTGATTTGAATAAATAAAAATTTGGTACCAATTGTGAGTACCAAATTGTGAGTACCAGGTACACTGATGATTGAATTGTGTACCTGGTACCAACATTAGAAGTTCAAAACCATAAAATACGGATTAATAATTTGAAAACAGGAAAAGAAACCATTAAAAAATTCAATTTTTAAGCTTGTTTTTGTACCTGGTACACAGAAATGGTACACAGTAAAAAAGAATTAAACTTGTGGTTTTTCATCATACTACGTTTGATATGGAGGAAGGGAGGAAGAAGTCAATGGGAAAAGATCGTCAAGAGAAGAAATTGAAGAAGTCTAAAAAAGTAGAATCAGATCGAGATCAGAGTTTGGGTTATCCTGGTGCTACAAAGATGGAAGGACCGGAGGAAGCACGCAAACGACGATAAATAAAATGCGCGCCATCTGCAATAATGCAGGTGACGCGCATTTTTCTTTTTGAGTGTGTATAGGACAAACTTGGGGCAGGAAATGCTAAGCTCTAAGGAGGGATTTCTAATGATGGATACGTTTGAAGCGTTGTCGTTGATGATTAATTTTAGCATGTTAATGATTGTCCTGTTGAAATTCCATGATCGTGATGAGGAGTGACAGTTAAAACTTCACTTCCTGAAGTTTTTTAATTTGGTTTTTGTGAAAGGGAGACGATGGTTCTTCACTGACTACACTAATCGTATTACCGTCTGGATCTTTAAAATCAAATTTCTTCATAAACTCGAGATCTTCAATGTCTGTCGTTTTTACATGATTGGCTTTTAGTTTTCGGTGAGCTGCTTCTATATCGTCAGTTTTTAAATTAAAGTACACATTCTTGTAACTTCCTTCAACCGTAAATTCTGTGGTGAATTCTGTGTTTTCTACTTTAATTAGAGCTATGGTCATGCTCCCTGAAGGAAAAACGTATCCTGCACCTTTACTCCACTCATCTGCTTTAATCAATCCTAAATGTTCTTCGTACCATTTTTTTGAACGTTCTAAGTCAGTTACAGGTACAAATACTCCATGGATTTGAAACATCATATCAACTCCTTTATTTTCATAATTCACCACAGACCATTCATTTCCTTTAAAATGCAGTAAGGTTTTTCACAAAAATAAGCCTCTCTAACACAGTAGAGAGGCTTTTGTATCATTTATTCATCATCCACGATCGGATAAACGCCATTTTCATCGTGTGTTTCTGTACCTGTAATCGGTGGATTGAACACACATACCATGCGCATATCAGTATTCGCACGAAGAAGGTGCTCATCGTTTTCATCTAATGCATAGATTTCGTTCGCTTTGATCGGCCATACTTTTCCGTCTTTCACTGTTTCTACTTCACCATCACCTTCGATGCAGTACACAGCTTCAAGGTGGTTTTGATACCAGATGTGAGTTTCAGTACCTGCTTTAATCGTCGTGTCATGCACGGAATAACCCATCCCGTCTTTTTTTAGCAATAGGCGGCGGGATGTCCAGTTATCACCTTTAACTTCATTTTCTGTTCCTAGTACATCTTCTAATTTAACGACTTTCATTATATGAGCCTCCAATACCTGTTGTATAATTTGTTAGGTTGATTTATGAAGTAACTAAATCGTTTTCTTTAGCAACTGACCGAACAGCTTCTTCAATAATTTCAAATCCCTTTTGCAGAGCATCCTCATCAATATTGATTGGTGGGAATAGCTTAAATACTTCATCATCTGCACCAGCTGTTTCCATGATTAATCCTTGTTCAAAAGCAAGCGCGGCTACTTTTTCAGAGAAGCCTTCGACGTTTGAAGAGATCCCTTGCATGATGCCGCGTCCTTTACGGTACCCGTCCATTTCAGGGTATTTTTTCACTAGACCTTCAAGGAAATCTGTGATTTTTTCGGCTTTTTCTTGGATGCTCTTTTCAAAGTTAGGGTCATCCCAATAGTTAAGAGCTTCTGTAGCTGTTACGAATGCCATGTTATTTCCGCGGAATGTTCCATTGTGTTCACCTGGTGCCCAAGCGTCATGTTCAGGCTTAATTAGTGTGATGGCAAATGGCAATCCGTATCCGCCAATAGACTTAGACAGGCAGACAACATCCGGCTTAATGCCAGCAGGTTCGAAACTGAAGAACGTACCTGTACGTCCTACACCAGCCTGCACATCATCAATGATGAGGAAGATTCCCCAACGCTTACAGATCGAGTCAAGCTTCTTCAACCATTCAGGGCTTGCTGTGTTTAGTCCGCCTTCTCCTTGGACAGTTTCTAGAATAACAGCAGCCGGAATTTCTACTCCACTTCCGCCATCTTCCAGATAACGTTCAAGGTAGTCTAAAGAATCTGAAGTTTGATCAATATAATTATCATATGGCATTGTCACTGTGTTATGCAATGGAATTCCTGCACCTTTACGTTTGAAGGAGTTTCCTGTAACAGAAAGGGCTCCAATCGTCATGCCATGGAATCCATTCGTGAAACTAATAACTTCAGTGCGTCCTGTTACTTTTCGGGCAAGCTTTAACGCGCTTTCTACCGTATTAGTACCCGTAGGTCCAGGGAACATTACTTTATAATCAAGGTTTCGTGGTTTTAAAATTACATCATTTAATTTAGTTAAGAAATCTTTCTTTGCAGTAGAAGCCATGTCTAAACTGTGTGTGATTCCGTCATCCGTAATATATTCAATCAGCTTTTTCTTCATGTTTGGATCGTTGTGCCCATAGTTTAAGGCTCCAGCTCCACTGAAGAAATCAAGATATTCTTTTCCATCAACGTCCCACATTTTATGGCCTTGCGCTTTCGTGAAGATTGTAGGAAAGCTGCGGCAATAAGAGCGCACCTCTGATTCTAGTTGTTCGAATACGGTTAGATCGTTTTTCATTTTCTAAAAATCCTCCTTGAATCATTCTATTGAAAAGTTCTTGGTTCTATTTGGAAAATGGTCCGATTCTGTACGTTAGTTCTTCCTCGTGTTCGTCCCCAGGGAATAATTCCTCTGCAAAGCATTCAGAGACATCACATTTGGTGTCGTGATCTCGAGCTAAGCGTTTGAATAACGCCTGGGAAGCTTTATTGGATGGAGTAACTGTGGCTTCCACGTATCGAACGTCCTGGCAACTATCTCGTTCCAGCAGACTATTTAAGAGTCGAGAGGCTACTCCTTTCCCTCGCTGAGAAGCATCTGTACCAACTTGCCAAATAAACAAAACGTCTTCCTTTTCTGGCGGAATAAAAGCTGTCACAAAACCGACAACTTGATCATTTTGCTTGGCTACGATGCATGTTTCTGCGAAAAATTCACACATCATTATATATTTGTAAGGTGAATTTTGATCGAGGGTTGAGTTGTCGACAAGCTCCCACATTGCAGAGCCATCTTCAACTGTAGGCTTTTCAAAGGATAACTTATCTTCAGCTTTAGTGATTGTTGCGGTGTTGGGATTCATGAGTAATCACCTGTTTCATTTTCGTTAATTTTAATGACATTGGCCTCCTTTAAAAAATCTCGTGACTTAACGACAGTTGACCAGACTCATCTTGGCAGGGATTATTCCCAATTGGAGATTCCCTGGTTGGGATAAATCTGGAATTGTTAACGTTTTTATAATAGGGTGATATGCGAATATTATCAAATCGGCTTATTCCCCATAAATTGGCTTTAACCGTGATAAATAGGGGTGGCACACACTAAGTGGCTACTCCTTCTACTATGCTTATGTATAGTTAAGATTTCAGAAGATTATAAGAGATTTGGAAATTAAGTGTATTTCGAAAAGTGGCTAAACCCCATATGTATCAAAGGGTTTGGAAGAATCGCGAGGGGAGCGCATTTTCAGCACATTTAAATCAAATTTTGGCAACAATCTGATTGCCAAACATGCATTTAGATTGTATTGATAGCAACAATGTAACCGTTTTACTATTAAAGTACAAGAAAAATAAAAAATATTCGAGACGAGGAGTGGTTAACGTGTCTGAACAAAACAAATCAGGCTTTAGAGCGAAAGTTCAAAAGTTCGGAAGTTTCCTAAGTGGAATGATTATGCCAAATATTGCGGCTTTTATAGCATGGGGTATTATAACAGCTTTGTTTATCCCGGATGGGTGGCTGCCAAACGCTGATCTTGCGCAAATGGTTGAACCGATCTTATATTACTTACTTCCCATTTTAATCGCATTTACCGGCGGTCGTTTGATTTACGGACTTCGCGGTGGGGTAGTCGGTGCGATTTCAACCATGGGAGTCATTGTATTCTCTGAAGATGCTCCGATGTTCTTAGGAGCTATGGTGATGGGGCCAATTGGTGGTTATGCCATCAAACAGCTCGATAAGCTGTTTGAAGGGCGGGTCCGTCAAGGATTTGAGATGCTTGTTAATAATTTTTCAGCAGGAATTCTAGGTACGATTCTTACGATCCTGTCTTACTATGTGATGGGTCCAATCATATCAGGAATAACGAGAGCACTCGCGGTTGGAGTTGAATTTTTAGTTGATGCCGGACTTCTTCCATTAGTCAACATTTTTATAGAACCGGCAAAAGTGCTTTTCTTAAATAATGCGATTAACCACGGAATTTTAAATCCAATTGGGGCGAGCCAGCAGTCTGAACTTGGGAAGTCCATCCTATTCATGCTGGAATCAAACCCTGGACCAGGATTTGGTGTGCTGCTTGCTTTTATGATTTTTGGTAAAGGGGTTTCTAAACAAACCGCTCCCGGCGCAGCTGTTATCCAATTCTTTGGCGGGATTCATGAAATTTACTTCCCATATATTCTTTCCAAGCCTGCACTGCTGCTGGCCGTTATCGGAGGAGGGGTAAGTGGTACGGCAACATTTGCCGCTTTTGGAGTCGGATTAAGCGCAACACCTTCTCCAGGAAGTATCTTCGCTTACATGGCATTAACACCTAGAACTGATTATGTAGGAGTTATTTTAGGTGTAGTGATCGCAACTGTTGTTTCCTTCCTCATTGCTTCATTTATTCTGAAACTTAGTAAGCAGGAGGAAGATGGAGATCTTACGGAAGCTACTGCAAAAATGGAAGGCATGAAGGGCAAGAAGAGCAGTGTAACTGGCAGCTTGTCCAGTGAGGAAAAGGCTGATCAAACTGAAGCGAGCGAACACCCATCCACTGATGAAGTTCCGGCGTTAACTCGTGAAAATGTGGATAAGATCATCTTTGCTTGTGATGCTGGAATGGGCTCAAGTGCAATGGGAGCTTCTTTATTGAAAAATAAATTTAAGAAAGCATCGATCGATATTAATGTAACGAATATGGCAATTAATGATCTGCCTTCTGATGTAGACGTTGTTATTACCCATAAGGATTTAACGGAACGTGCGATTCAGAAAGTGCCTAATGCTCACCATATTTCAGTGGAAAACTTCCTGAACAGCCCGAAATATGATGAATTAGTAGAAGAATTGAAGTCGAAACAATAAAAGAGCTAAAGAGTCTGGAGCAATTCAGGCTCTTTCTTTCGATACCACTATTAAGTTTTGGCAACAATAAGCGTGAAGGAAGTTTGTTTTCTTATCATTGTTTTGAAGGGATTAAAAGGCATATGATGAAAGAGAAGAAACACTTAAAAGTTAAATGGTGTCACAAAGAGAGGAGGTGGAAGCGAAATGTATATGACAGCGAGAGAGCGTAAGATTTTACAGTTGTTATTAAACGCTCAAAGTGAAATTACCGTAAAGGCAATTGCTGATGAATTGGATGTAAGCTCCCGTACAGTGCATCGTGATTTAAAAGGTGTAGAAGATCTATTATCCTCCTATAAACTAAGACTTGAAAAGAAGTCAGGAAGCGGACTTGTCCTTCATGGTGAGGTAAAGCAGAAAGACTTGCTAAGGATGGAAATTAATCAGCTTTCCACACTAGATTACACGCCTGAGGAGCGGCACGTTATGGTGTTATCTCGTTTACTTGAAGCGAGAGAGCCGATCAAACTGCTTTCATTAGCGAATGAGCTAGGGGTTACGGTAGCAACCATTAGTAACGACCTCGATAAAATTGAAGATGATCTATACGGCTTCCATCTTACTCTAATAAGAAAACGCGGGTATGGAGTAGAAATTCAAGGGGAAGAAGCTAAAATACGCGAAGCCATTGGATTTTTGATTATGCGCCACATGGATGAGTTAGATTTATTAAACATTTTAAGAGAAAATATCGGAAACTCTTCTACCTCCACGGTCGACACGGTTTCCGATCAATTACTAGGACTTGTTGATAAAGAAAAGCTTTCAGTCATTGAACGCAGTGTTGAAGGGATTCGCTCTTCTTTAGCCTATGATCTAGCAGATAGTGCTTATTTAGGATTGGTCATTCACTTGGCTCTTGCCATCGAGCGTATTCAAAAAGGTGAGATGATCGAGATGGCTGAAGAGTATCTAGAAGAACTGCGGCAAACCCAAGAGTTTGAGATGGCCAGCCAGCTAATAAGAAAGCTTGAAGAAACATTTGAACTGAACCTGCCTGAAGCGGAAACAGGGTATATTACAATGCATCTAATGGGGGCTAAAGCTCGCTACAATCAAGATTCCTTCTTAGAAGCGACAAGTTTAAGCGTAGCTTTTAAAGCGAAACAATTAATTGAATTTGTTTCGAAGGAAGTCGGTGTGAACTTACATGACTCCCCTTATTTATTAAATGATTTAGTCGTTCACCTTAAACCCAGCGTTTACCGTCTTCAACAGAAAATGGATATTCAAAATCCTCTAAAGAAGCAAATTGAAGAGGACTATGAAGAATTATTTCAAATTGTTGAAAACGCGGTTCGTCATGTTTTTCCAGAGTTTCACTTTCCAAAGGAAGAAACGGCTTTTCTTGTGATGCATTTCGCTTCTGCTTTATTAAATGATGAGGAAGTGAAGGGTCTTCGAGCCCTTGTCGTTTGTTCAAGCGGTATAGGTACAGCTAAAATTTTAGCTGCCAAACTGAGCCAGCAGTTTAAAGAAATCGAGGAAGTCGAACATGAATCACTTTTTGAGTTAAAGAACATCGATCCTTCAGCGTTTGATCTCGTCGTTTCGACTGTAGGGTTAGTTGATTTTAAAGACTATATCCATGTGAATCCTATGCTTCCGTCCGCCGATGTTCATAAAATTGAACACGCCATACGACGGAAAAAAGTGACCAAGCAAACAAAGCAAGTGAAGAAAGAAGCGGTACAACAGGACGAAACAATGAAAAGTATTCAGAATTCCGTCTTGTCCGTACAGCGCTATGCAACAGCCGTTCATCAATTGTTAGGTTCATTATCTGTCTATCAAGTGAAAGGAGAAGAGGCTGCGGAAATTCTACAAACTGCTTGTCACGTATTAGAGGAAGCAGATGTGATTGAAAGTGCGGATGCTGTGCTGCAAGCATTGACGGATCGCGAAAAAGTCGGAGGTTTGGGGATTCCTGATACGAAGCTTGCTTTGTATCATGCACGAGCCAAGGAAGTGAAGCAGCCTTCCTTTACCGTGCATGTCATAGATGAGCCTATTTCGATCAAAGGAATGGATGGAACAGAAGTTGATGCTTCGACCATTCTTCTCATGCTGGCTCCCCAAGAGATAAACAAAGAGTCCCTCGAAGTGTTAAGTTTTCTAAGTTCCTTAATTGTAGATGATCCAAAAGGAATTGAGACGCTGCAATCTCAAGAAGAGGATAAGATCATGCACTATCTGTCAAATCAGCTTCACCAGTTTTTTAAAAAAGAATTACTTTAAAAGAGGAGAATGATGTATGTCTGAAAATATTTTAACAACCAACAATATCGAACTAAACGTAGGATTAAGCAACAAAGAGGAAGCGATTCGTTTTACTGGGAAAATCCTGCAAGACCAAGGATATGTCTCTTCTGACTATATTGATGAAATGTTAAAGCGGGAAGAATTAACATCTACGTTTATGGGTAATCAAGTTGCTATTCCTCATGGAACGGAGGATGCAAAAAAATCTGTAAAAGAAACTGGCATTTCAATTGTTACAGTACCTGATGGGGTAGATTTTGGGGACGGAAATATTGTGAAACTTTTGATCGGGATTGCTGGTAAAGGGGACGACCATTTAGAAGTACTTTCCCAAATCGCCATTGTGTGCTCCGAAGAAGAGAATATTGATAAGATTCTAGCTGCAGATACGAAAGAGGACGTTCTAGCTATTTTTAATGAGGTGAGCTAAATGAAAGCTATTCATTTTGGAGCTGGCAATATTGGACGAGGATTTATTGGGATGCTATTGGATCAATCTGGGTATGAAACAATCTTTGTTGATGTAAATGATCAAGTGATTGAAGCTTTAAATCGTGAAAAATCGTATGACGTTCGTTTAGCCGGTGCTGATCAAGTGGTAAACGTAAAAAACGTATCGGGTATAAACAGTAAGTATGATGAAGACGATATCATCAAGCTGATCACCGAAGCAGATTTAATTACAACAGCGGTTGGGGCAAATATTCTCCCCATCGTAGCCCCAGTGATCTCAAAAGGGCTGCAGAGACGTTTAGAAACGAATAAGACACCGTTAAATATAATCGCTTGTGAAAATATGATTGGCGGCAGCTCTGAACTAATGGAACATGTGTATAAACATTTACGTCAGGGAGAACAAAGGGATTGCGATCGACTATACGGCTTTCCAAATGCGGCAGTCGATCGAATCGTACCTGATCAAAAGCATGAGAATCCTTTAACCGTTGAAGTAGAGCCTTTTTATGAATGGGTTGTAGAAACAAAAGACATTAAAGGTGAGCAGCCAAATGTAACAGGAATCACTTATGTAGAAGATCTTACCCCCTATATCGAACGTAAGCTGTTCACTGTGAATACAGGGCATGCAGCAGCGGCTTATTTAGGGCGCCAGCACGGCCTGGAAACGATAAAAGAAGCGATGGACGATGAAACAGTCGTCGAGAAAGTTCGCGGCACGTTATCGGAAACGGGTGCAGTATTAATTGAAAAATATCAATTCAAACGTGAGGATCACGAGGCCTACACGAATAAAATTATTGAACGCTTTAAAAATCCAAGTATTTCAGATGAAGTCACCCGTGTTGGGAGAGGACCGAAACGTAAGCTGGGACCTAAGGATCGTTTAATTCGTCCATCTGTAGAATATGTAGACCTGATTCAAAAAGAACCTGTCTATTTGTCAGGCGTCATTGCAGCGGCTCTTCAGTTTAACGATCCAAACGATGAGGAATCACGTGAACTTCAGCAGTCTATCAAAGATAAAGGCGAAATCCCTACGCTGCTTCAAGTGTCTGAATTGCCTGAGAATCATCCCGTCGTAAAGCTTGTAGAACAACACTTTAATCATTAAATAAGGAAGCAAGGTATACATAACCAGCGTATACCTTGCTTTTTTTGTTTAGGTTTTATAGGGTGGAAAATCACCTCGGTTGTCATCTGTGAAGTCTCTTCCTATACTTGTCTCCTTCATTATTTATCGTAAACTATCAACACTGAAATTTACCAAAGGTAAAAGATTAAGAGCGAGCAGGAAAACAGCCTAACTTTAAAGAATTGTAGAGTGTAGGTAATTATTTAGGGTATTAGAATATAAATGAATGAGCAAGGTGGAATAGAGCATGACAAAAATTGCAGTAATATCTGATATTCATGGAAATAAAAGCGCATTAGACGCCGTTATAAAAGATATACATCAGAGAGGGATCAAGAGAATCTTTTGCCTGGGAGATTTGATTGGTAAAGGGCCGCAGGGATCAGAATGCATCCAGGTCATTCGTGAAAACTGTGAGAAGGTTGTACGTGGCAATTGGGATGTATTTATACAAAATCCAGCTGAAAATGACTTTATTCGATGGTTTCAAGACCGCCTCACGAAAAACGATTATGATTATTTAGAATCTCTGCCGTTTCATATTGATTTAGAATTAAACGGCCAGCTGCTCAGGTTCTTCCATGCTTCCCCTAGAAGCGAGTTTGAGAGAATTCTTCCTTTCCATTCTATAGAAAAACGCCTCACGATGTTTGAAAACAGTGACCACACGGGAGTGACCCAACCTCCTGATATTGTATTTTACGGGGATGTCCATACTACTTTTTTACATACGTATGAGTGTGGGATCTTATGTAACACAGGAAGTGTGGGCAATTCGTTAGATTTAACCTCTGCTTCTTATGCCATAATCGATGGCTCGTATAACACGAATGCGATTCAATTTATTCGAGTGGACTATGACCGTGAAGCCGAATTAGAGTTATCCCGAAAAGTAGATCTTCCTGCGTATAATAAGTATCGGGATGAACTTCTTCACGCTAAATATCGAAATGCTTAAGTCAACTCCATTTGCCACTAGGAAAGGGGAACTAGAATGAAGTTTGCTATTAATTATTCTCCTGAAGCTCAACAATTAATCGATCAATCAATGATCAATATAGACTTGTTTAAATGTCCGGATTTCGATAAAGGGTTGGTTCAGCAAGCCGAGAAAAGCAGACCCGCCTATGTCCATTTTGATTTAAATGCAGGTCAAGGTAATATGGATTCGATCGATTGGCATCAAGTGGAAGAGTTTCTTAATCAAACCCCTACACCATTTGTAAACTTGCATTTAGTCGCTTACTCTAAAGATTTCCCTTCTATTAGGAGTGACAGCCTTAAGGAAAAAGATATAGAACAAGTGAAAAATCTGGTCATAAAGGATATCCAACAGGTGGTCGAACGATTTGGGGCGGAGCGGGTTATTCTTGAAAATGTAGTCTACCGTGATAAGAACAGTGATATGCTGCAAGCGATCGTAACCCCAGAAGTGATTTGTGATATTGTCTATGAAACAAAGTGCGGGCTGTTATTAGATATTGCTCATGCGCAAATGACGTGCTATTACTCCGGGGAGGATGTGTATACCTATATCAGCCGCTTCCCTGTTGATCGGTTAAAAGAATTGCATATTACAGGCATACAGAAGAAAGATGGGAAATACAAAGATAGTATGCCGATGACTGAAGCCGATTGGAAGCTGGCTGAATGGACCTTAATGAACATAAAACAAGGGGCATGGAGCGAGCCTTGGATCGCTTCTTTTGAATACGGTGGAGTAGGCCCCATTTTCGAATGGCGGACAGATAAAGAAGTAATGAGAGTCCAGGTGCCGAGATTATACAGTTTAGTTGTTAAGTAATCTTAATTCAATGTAATGATAGTGTTACAGTATGTAATTTTTGGTTTTAACTGTAAACTACTGGGTATCTTACCTGTGAAACTACTTTTTAGGAGGATGCCTTATTAATAAGTGGTGGTTAAAAGGTGTTGCCGCGTTGTTTGCTATGACATTATTGGTCGCCTGCGGAGATGAGGAGCCTGTAGAGGAAGATGAGATGGAGGATATGGAAGAAAACGAAGACGATGGTATGGAAGATGACGGATCAGAAGAAGAGAATATGGAAGACGATGAAATGGACGAAGATGATGACATGAATGAAGATGAAGAAGATTCCGATGAAGATGGGTAATTGGAGAGTATAAGTAAAGCACGAGAAAACGATGGTGATCGTTCTCTCGTGCTATTTTTGTGCATTATTTTTGCCGGGCATCCCATTCTTCATCAGTGGGTGGAGAAGTTCTTCTTACAAATATTGATAATATTAATGCGATAAAGGTTAACGCAGTGACCACCATAAATGCAAAGTTCACCCCGAAAATTTCCGGTGTTTCGGTTGTCTGCTGCTGTTCAGCGGTCATAGCTGTTGTGGTCATCACCGTTACAAGAATCGCAGTACCGACCGATGCTGCAATCTGTCGCATCGTATTATTCATCGCTGCTCCGTGAGGGATAAGTTTAGGAGGCAGTTCATTTAGTCCAGCAGTTGTTACAGGCATCATCACCATAGAAAGTCCGAACATCCGAATGGCGTAGGCAATCATAAGGTAAGATAATGAAGTTTCTGTATCAAGCAATCCTAGAGCAAGAGACGAGCCCGTCATTATCGTAAGACCAACGATGGCAAGTGAGCGGGCACCGATCCGGTCAAAAATCCTTCCTGTAATAGGCGACATCAACCCGGAAATGAGCGCTCCCGGTAATAAGACTAAGCCCGATTCTAAGGCCGTAAAGTTTCTCATGTTTTGCATGTATAATGGAATTAATGTTTCAGCTCCGATTAATCCCATAAAGCTGACCATACCAATGATCGTTGTAATCGTAAATGTCCGTAGTTTAAATACACGAAACTCAAGCATCGGGTGGTGCATACGCAGCTGACGAAGAATAAAGATGAATAGGATGATTGTCCCTGCAGCTAAAGTGCCAATTGTAATCGGACTGTCCCAGCCATTATTTCCGGCGCTCGTAAATCCATATAACAATCCACCAAACCCAAAGGAAGATAAAATAATAGAAATAGGATCGACTTTAGGGTTTTTAAGTTCGGTAACATTTCTTAGGATTTTATACGCGATGACGATCATTATAATGGTTAGCGGGAATATGAACCAAAATAGATAGCGCCATGAGTAATTTGCGGTAACCCAGCCTGATAGTGTTGGGCCAATCGCAGGCGCAAAAGAAATGACAAGCCCAATGTAACCCATGGCGGCTCCTCTCTTTTCAACAGGGAAAATGAGAAGGAAGACGGTTTGCATTAAGGGCAGCATCACACCGGCCCCAGCCGATTGGATAATTCGTCCAGTTAATAGTACAGGGAAATTAGTGGCAAGCCCTCCGACTATTGTACCTGCAGCAAAGACTCCCATTGCCGTCATAAAGAGCTGCCTTGTCGTGAATTTTTCAATTAAGAATGCGCTGATTGGAATCATAATCCCATTAACAAGCATAAAGACAGTGGTTAACCACTGGCCTGTGTTAGCTGTTATATTCATTTCCTCCATAATAGGAGGGATTGCCGTAATCATAAGTGTCTGGTTTAAAATGGTAATAAATGAACCAGAAATTAATAAAGCAGCAATTAATACTTTGCTGTAATTTTGTGCCATAGCTAGTCCTCCTCTATGTAAAACGGAAATCTATAAGACTCTCATTATTTAGTGACCTAATGAAAAATTATACTCCTAGAATTTGTGTGTGACAAATATGATGATTATCTTTTTATAGATTAGGAAGGACTTACAGAGTCAACGTCGAATGGGGAGGAAGAAGAACAGAAGGAGGGAGTTACTTCATGGAATATAAAGGTTCATCCGTTTATGATCAGAATGAATTTTTTACTACATATTTAAAACGAAGAAACCGGAAAGAGAGTCCTAATCATTCAATAGAAGAACCCGTCTTCAATGAACTGCTTGGTAAGGTGATAGGTAAGAACATACTAGATTTGGGGTGTGGTGATGGACGATTTGGACAGGAATTAGTAAATAGAGGCTGTGCCTGGTACTTGGGGGTTGATGATTCAGCTAATATGATGAAAGTTGCCAAAGCTAATCTAGAGGGCGTTAACGGAGATGTAATACGTTCGTCTTTAGAGGATTGGGAATATCGGGAGGAAGCCTTTGATCTCGTGATCTCCCGGTTAGTTTTTCATTATATAAAAGACCTTCAAAACGTACTCCATAAAATCCAACGAACTCTTCGGGCGGGTGGAAGGCTCGTATTCTCTGTTCAACACCCTGTCCTTACATCTTCCATGAAAAGTGCGGGTAAGGAGGGGAAACGTTCCGATTGGATTGTTGACGATTATTTTAAAACGGGCAAGCGCACAGAACCTTGGATTCAGCACCACGTCGTTAAGTATCATCGCACGTTTGAGGATTATTTTTACCTTCTTCAGCAAACAGGGTTTCGTGTGACCGATGTGAGAGAGGGAAAACCAAGCAGTCACCTTTTAGAGGAAGCGGAATATGAACGACGCACGAGAATTCCTTTATTTCTAATGTTCGCATGCGAAAAGCGAGGGAGTTAAAAGGACTACAGAAGCAGCTGGTACCGTTGTGTGGGGAGTATAAAAGGAGAACGTAGGAAAAACGTAGGAGTTACCCAGAGGTAAAGAATGGAGTGAATCTATGGAAGAAACAGTTAAAAGAGAAGTGTACGAGCAAACAGGAGTGGAGTTAGGAAAGATGGATTTGTATGATATATACTCTGAGCCTGATAAGGATAAAATAGTTTCTAATGGCGATCAGGCGCTTTTGTACAAGTTCTTTTTATAAGTAAAGAGTTCAGAGGTGAAGTAGTAGAGTGTAAGGATGAATCAATTGCGACACAATTTTTTTAAAACCCATCTTTCCAATCATATTTTCCATGAACTAAAAATGATAGGCGACTTCCTTTCCAACCGTGGATTTCCCATTATAGGTTAACGAGCGGCTAATAGTTTAGGCTGTTGACTAATCTTTCGTAAGATGTACAGTTGTTCCTGCTTCGATAACATCCTCCAGTTGCTTACTTTAATTTTCACTTAAATCTCCTCCATGGATAGATTTAATTGCTATATATTAGCTTATACCGTCTTTTCACACTTTTTAAACAACAAAAATTTCTACAATGTTCGCATGAGAATAGGAATACCACATCATTCATCACTTCGCAGCGAAACTAAGAACACGATATCCAGGTGCGCCAATCTAGAACCATTAATAGAAGTAGAAGAGGTAAATGATAATAATGAAGAGAGCTTTAAAAGCTGAACGCCTCGCAAGAGAAAAACTCCTTGCATACTTTCAAGGGAGTCAGCATGAGAAAGGATGAGCAGCTATTTCAAAATTATTAATAATCAATGGCCATGAATATTATGATCATTCCAGAGGTGAACTCAATCACACGTTATTTCATTTTCTATGTGAACATTTTAAACGTCGCCACGAGGTTAAAAAAACGATTATCCAAAATGGATATGAAAAGAAAGAAGAGCAAGAGAAGGTGAAGTGGGCAGACATCGTGATCTATCAAACGCCAATCTACTGTTATAGTGTGCCTGCTTTATTTAAGAAGTACTTTGATGAAGTCCATGAATATGGTGTATTTTTTGAAGGCAACAAAGCGCAGTATGGAACAGGTGGTTTGCTTCATGGGAAAAAGTATATGTTTTCTACAACGTGGAATGCTCCAGCTGAAGCGTTTGAGGATCGGACGCAATTTTTTGAAGGTAGAAGTGTAGAGGACACGTTATTTCCATTGCATCTTGTCCATAAATACGTGGGAATGAAACCGATTAAAACATTCGCTTGCTTTAACGTGAAAAAAGAACCTTCGATCCATAGGTATCTAGACGATTTAGAAAAACATTTGGAAGATTATATTGAAAATGCATAATATCTGCACATTTACTGGGGAAGCATAAAGTAGGGTTTAACCTATCCCGAAGTCGGAAAATAGGTTTATACAACTACTTTTATTTAGGAGGATGATTATGTCTCACTTAAAGTATCAATCGGCTATTGAAAAATTACATGAATGTATGGAAGCGTGTAACCATTGCTATGACGCTTGTTTACAAGAAGATGATGTGAAGATGATGGCTGAATGTATCCGTACAGATCGCGAATGTGCCGATATCTGCAGTTTTCTAGAACAAGCGTTAACGAGAGGAACTCCTTTTGTGTCTGAATTAGCTGAAGCATGTGCAAAGATTTGTGAAGCGTGCGGAAATGAATGTAAGAAGCATGATCATGATCATTGCCAGAAGTGTGCGGAAGCTTGCTACGCATGTGCAGAAGAATGCAAGAAGCTCGTCGCATAAAATACAGGTATTTAAAAAGAAGCGAATTCAATTCGCTTCTTTTTTATTTTGCTTAATTTAGGAAGGGAACACTTACTCGTGCACCACTCAAGGAACCAAAACTCTTATAAAAAAATTCTAAGTAAACCGTTGACTTCTAAAAATATCTATGTATAATTATAAACAATTAGTAATAAACATACAGAAACGAACACGAAAAAAAGATTCTATGATGAAGAGAGTAAATGTATAAAGAATGACAGCGAATCAGGGGTGGTGGAAGCCTGATATTCGAAATACGTTGAAACGCACTTCTGAGAAGTTCTGGTGAATGAGTAGTAGTCAGAGCCGGGAGCACCCGTTATCAGCATACGAGTTGGTCTATTTTTCATAGACAATTAGAGTGGTACCGCGGATGTTACGAAGTCCGTCTCTTATGCAAGAAGAGGCGGACTTTTTTGATGGAAAATATACGGAAATATATAAGGAGGCATTTACTATGGCAAAACCAAAAGTAGTATTAGCATATTCAGGCGGATTGGACACATCGATTTCAGTGAAGTGGATTCAAGAGAAATACGGGTACGATGTTATTGCTCTTGGACTTGATGTGGGCGAAGGGAAGGATCTTGAAGCCATTCGTCAAAAAGCGCTTGATGTTGGGGCTATTAAGGCGATCATGGTAGATGCAAAGGAAATGTTGGCCAATGACTATCTGATGCCAGCCCTTAAAGCAAACGCGCTTTATGAAGGGAAATATCCATTATCTTCAGCGCTGTCTCGTCCTTTAATTTCTAAACTTCTAGTTGATGTGGCAGAGCAAGAAGGTGCAGTAGCTGTAGCTCATGGCTGTACAGGTAAAGGGAATGATCAGGTAAGATTCGAAGTATCCATTCAAGCGTTAAATCCTGACTTGGAAGTGATTGCTCCGGTAAGAGAATGGGGTATGACACGTGATGAGCAAATTAAGTATGCAGAAGAAAAAGGGATTCCGATTCCTGTTAATCTAGAAAATCCATTCTCTATTGATGCGAACATCTGGGGACGTGCCTGCGAAGCAGGTGTGCTTGAAGATCCTTGGATGGAAGCACCTGAAGCAGCATACGCTTGGACGAATCCAATTGAGAAAACACCTGATACTCCAGATACGATTGAAATCGAGTTCGATCAAGGCATTCCTGTCGCGCTGGATGGGCAGCCGATGGATCTTGTACCGCTTATTGAGAAGCTAAACGACTTAGGCGGTATGCATGGAGTTGGACGTATCGATCATACAGAAAACCGTCTCGTTGGAATTAAATCCAGAGAAGTTTATGAAAATCCAGCAGCCATGATTTTAATCAATGCGCATAAAGAGCTTGAGTTTATTACGTTAACAAGAGAAGTTTCTCAATATAAAGTAAACGTTGAACAGCAGATGTCCAAAATGATTTACGACGGTCTATGGTATTCCCCACTTCAGCCGGCGCTTCAAGCGTTTGTAGAAGAAACACAGCAAGTAGTTACAGGAACGGTTAAAGTGAAGCTATTTAAAGGCCATTACAATGTAGTTGGTAAGAAATCTCCAGTTAGTCTTTATAACGAAGAGCTTTCCACTTATTCAAAAGATGATGCATTTGATCACGATGCAGCTGTTGGATTCATTAAACTATGGGGACTGCCGACAAAAGTGAATGCAGATGTGCATAAAGCAAAAGAAATTAAAGCAAAGAAAGTGCCGGTGAGTGTGAATGAGTAAGCTTTGGGGCGGAAGATTTACGAAACCGACGGATAAGCTGGTCGAAGAGTATACCTCTTCGATCGGCTTTGACGTTAAACTAGCATTACAAGATATTCAAGGCAGCAAAGCGCACGTAGAAATGCTGGGAAAGTGCAGCATCATTTCTGAGGATGAAGCGGCTCAGATAAAAGAAGGGCTGCAGACGATTGAGAAAAAAATCGAGAATGATGATGTGGAATTTTCTGTAGAAGATGAAGACATTCACATGAATATTGAAAAACTGCTTATTGAGGAGATTGGCCCTGTGGGAGGTAAGCTCCATACAGGAAGAAGCCGTAATGATCAAGTAGCTACAGATATGCACTTATATTTAAAAGAGAAAACGAAGCAGCTTATCGGATTAGTGGAAGCTGTTCAGAAATCGTTGGCCGATCAAGCAGAACAGCACGTCGATACCATTATTCCTGGGTATACGCACTTGCAGCGTGCCCAGCCTGTTTCATTTGCTCATCACTTGTTAGCGTATTTCTGGATGTTTGAGCGTGACAAAGAACGTCTTCAAGATAGCATGAAACGAATTGATTGGTCTCCACTTGGGGCTGCAGCGCTTGCGGGGACGCCTTACCCGGTCGATCGAAAGATGACAGCTGAGGCGCTCGGATTTGAGAACGTTTATCCAAACTCTTTAGACGCCGTCAGCGATCGTGATTTTATTCTCGAATTCTTGTCGATCTCATCCATTTTAATCACCCATATTTCCAGACTTTCTGAGGAGTTAATTCTTTGGAGCAGCCAGGAGTTTAATTTTGTTGAATTAGATGATGCATTTTGTACAGGATCCAGCATCATGCCTCAAAAGAAAAACCCTGATGTGCCGGAACTTCTTCGTGGGAAGACAGGTCGGATTTATGGCAATTTAATGGGATTACTTACGTTGCTTAAAGGTCTTCCGCTTGCCTATAACAAGGATATGCAGGAGGACAAGGAAGGCATGTTTGACACGGTAGAAACCTTAGATGGGGCGCTTTCTTTATTGGCTCCTATGCTGGCTTCTATGGAAGTAAAGGGAGCGAATATGCGTCAGGCGGTCAATGAGGATTACTCTAACGCTACAGACATCGCTGATTATTTAGCGGTTAAAGGGCTGCCGTTCCGTGAAGCTCATTCAGTCATCGGTCAGGTTGTACTGTATGCAATTGAGCAAGGCAAGTATTTACTTGATTTAAAGCTTGAAGAATATCAGCAGTTCTCCGAGTTGTTTGAAAAAGACATTTATGAAAAATTAGCGCCGGATCATGTCGTAGCTGCTCGTGCAAGTGAGGGCGGAACTGGGTTTGAACAGGTGAAGGAACAACTTGCACTTGCTAAGAAGCATATCAATTAATTGGAAAACCTCTTTCGTTTGAAAGAGGTTTTCAGGCTTTTGAAAAAGCTTAGACGGTTTAATCTCAGTTTATAGGATGGTTCCTTCCTATTGGTATAGAGAAAAGGAACAGGAAAAAGCGCCGCTTTCCGAGGAAGCTGAGGCCGTGCCCACGGAAAGCGGAGCATTTTGACGGAGCGAAGGTAAAAAAACTTTCCCTAACATAAATAATCCGAACTGATTTTAATAGAATCATTCGGGTTATTTTATGCTTTATTCAATTTTGTCCCGGTCTCTTTTTCGTCTAATCAGATAGTTAGCTTTTCTAAAGTTATAGTTCATGTTATTTGGGGAATAGTGTAAGTAATGAATCGAATCTCATGGATAAAGGAGAGGATTAGACCGATGACAAAGCATATTGAGGCTTTTTTCAAAACGGAAAATGATGCAGAAAGTGCAAAGGCTGAACTGCAGAAGCTTTCTATATCGAATCAATTTGTGGAGCCGATCCCGGAGGAATCTCGTTTAACAGGAATTGTTCCGGTGCTAAACCAAGGTACAACAGCCGGAGTAGCTGGTTTTAGAGATTTTATTAAACCTAACAAAAGCACGTCTGAAGATGATACGCCGCCGGATACAGGTCATTTGACGCATTTGCTTCATTTTGATGTAGATAAAGATGATTATAATGATGCGCTGGCTATTTTAAAAACGCATGACGGCCATATGGATAAGGATAAAATATAAGATGAGAAAAGCGATGCTCACAAATGAAATGGTGTGCATCGCTTTATTTGTTGATATAGTAAAGTTCTCCCTCAAACTGAGAGGATCGCCCCTTCCGATCCTACATATACATACTCGCTAAAAAGATCCCGAGCGTTTTTTGATAAATCTCATCAAACTGAGTAATCGGCAAAGGGTTGATTCCCTGGCCAAGCTCCACCGTGAACCCCGGCTCTCGAAAGTCTTGTATAAACCAGTCTTTATAGCCAGCGAAGCTATCGACATAACGAATAGGTTCGTAGCCGCTTACTCTTGAAAACTCATTCACAATTTCACGGGCTCTTGGTGGTTCAAGGTTTTCAAATCCCCAGTAAATGACTTCTCCTTGAGTGTGGAAGGCGAGCATCTTTTCAAAATTTAATTCTCCAGCTAATTCGGCCATGGCGACGCTTTCTGGTTCCGTTAGGGGTGCATATCCTGGAAAATCTCTAGGAGCTGGTTGTTTAGGTTTACGCTCTGCTTCAATTTCCCACTTGGCTGGGAATTGGTTGTTTAAGTCTACACCGCGTATGTTCGCTTTCCATCCGCTAAAATCAGTACTTCCTCCATTGATTTTCAAAGCTTCTTCCCCGAAGGAGCCGTCTGGTGGTCCGTTTAAGACAAGGTCCACACCGTCAGGGTCCACCATTGGCACGATCGATAAAGTGACTTGATCGTAGAAAGGGAACATGATTCGTCCGCGTATCGTCTCATTATTCGTAAGTGCTAATAAATAGGTGTTTATGAATTCCATGATCACTGATGTAGTAATCCATTCATAGGCATGAAAGGCACCGTTCCAATGTACGACTTTTTCCCCATTGCCAATTTGAACTTCAATTAATTCTTTGCCCATCACGCTGTTTCCAATCGTTCGCCTTCTCATAAATGGGTAAAGCTGTCCTAATGCTTCTAAATCACCAGCCAGTATTTGAGAATCATAGTTTTGACGGGGGTTGATTATGGCAGTGGTGACGCGTTTAGGAATATTAACCGTCTGCCCAATTTGCAAAGCGTTTGGGTTTACGCCGGGATTAACTAAAAATAAACCATCAATGGAGATGCGGTTTCTTGTTGCAATTTTATAAAAAGAATCTCCTTGCAAAATGGTGTAACGCTGCAGTCGATAGCCGGGAATTTGAATGGTTTGTCCGATGGATAACATCGATGGATTAATGGTTGGGTTGGAATTAATAATAAGAGGCAGAGGGACATTAAAGGTGTTGGAATAAGACCATAAGGAGTCGCCTCCCCTTACTTGTACGTCCATTGACGACCAACCTCCTCATCATAGGGTTTATCTATACTATATGGGCTTTTGAAAATAAAAATGTTCATTAATTGGTGATTCGCGGTACAATAAGAGGATGGATGTATATTAGGAAAGTAGTGAATAAAATGAAAAACTTTAAAGATATAGGAATAGAAGAGCAGTTACGAGTGAAGTTGAAACACCAGGGGCTGACAGTTCCTACTCCGGTTCAGGAGCAGGCTGTTCCTCTTTTACTTGATGGAAAAGATGTAGTCGCTAAAGCACAAACAGGGACGGGGAAAACACTTGCTTTTCTTTTGCCTCTTTTACAAAAAATAGATCCAAGTATTCCAGAGGTGCAGGGGTTAATCGTCACACCAACACGTGAGTTAGCTTTGCAAATTACGAATGAAGTTGAAAAGCTTCGCCCAGAAGAAGCGGGTGTGCTGGCTGTATATGGTGGACAGGATGTGGCTAAGCAAGCGAAGAGATTAAAAGGACGTACTCATATCGTAGTGGCAACTCCTGGAAGGTTGCTGGATCATTTACGGAGAGAGACGATTTCACTTGCAGCCGTCGAATATGTCGTTTTGGATGAAGCCGATCAAATGCTTGAAGCTGGGTTTCTGCCTGATGTGACGGAAATCTTTGCTGAAACACCTCCAAAAAGACAGACGAGTGCATTTTCTGCAACGATTTCATCTCAAGTAAAAAGCTTAGCGAATAAGTTTATGAAGAACCCGGAGAAGATTTCGGTTCAAGCTGAAAAAGTAACGCTAGATGAAATCAAGCAGCTTGTCTATGAGACGACAGACCGCGCCAAGCAGGATACTTTAATTCAAATTATGAACGAGCATCGACCGTTTTTAGCCGTGATCTTCTGCCGGACCAAACGAAGAGCGATCAAACTGCACGGAGCATTGAAATCTCACGGTTTTGAAGTGGATGAACTGCACGGGGATTTATCGCAGGCAAAACGTGAAAAAGTCATGCAGTCATTTCGTGATGCAAAGATTCAATATTTGGTAGCTACGGATGTAGCGGCTCGCGGTTTAGATGTTGAAGGTGTCACCCACGTGTTTAACTATGACATTCCTCAGGACGCAGAAAGTTATATCCATCGAATTGGCCGTACGGGACGCGCGGGTGGAAAAGGTCTCGCCATTACGTTTGCTGCTCCAAAGGATAAGCAAGCACTGCGATCGATTGAAAAAGGAATTGGAGAGAAACTGCATCGCCGTACGTTGGCTGGTCTTGCTCCTCGTAAAAAGGAAAAGGACAAAGAAGATGAGCAGCGAAAAAGAAGACGTAGAAAGTAAAAGGCAGAAGCGATATGCTCGCTTCTTTTTTTTGCATTAGAAATGATGAACATTGAGCAGAGAAGTGAAATATGATAAATTAAAGATATAATTCCGAGTTTAATTATAGGAATTATAAGCAATAGGGGATGAGTAGAATGGGTGTTGAGTTTGTCGACCTTTTTAACCAATGGGCGAGCTCTTATGATGAGACAGTTTCTGGCAGTGATCCAGAATACAAGGAAGTTTTTGAAGGTTACGATACGATGCTGCAAGAATTAGCCGATCTTTCTATTTCTCCTGTTCTTGAATTTGGAGTAGGAACTGCTAATTTAACACAGAAAATGATTGCGCAACATAAAGTTGTGGTAGGGATAGAGCCTTCAGAGGAGATGAGAAGAATTGCGAATGTGAAATGTCCGGAAGCTGCCGTATATGCAGGCGATTTTATTCATTTTCCGACATTACAGATGCCTATTCGTTCAATTGTAAGTTCCTTTGCTTTTCATCATCTAAACGAACAAGAGAAAAGGTTAGCCTTAAAAGAATATTATGATAAACTTGAATCAAATGGAGAAGTCATTTTTATAGATACGCTGTTTAAGAATGAAGATTACAAACAGCAATTAATTAACGAAGCGGAACAAAAGGGTTTTATGAACTTAGCTCAAGACTTGAGAGAGGAGTATTATCCGTACTTGGATGACCTTGAACAAATGTTTTTGCAGCTAGGGTTTGAAGTATCTTTTAAACCATTAAACAAATTTGCTTGGTTGATCCAGGCGAGAAAAGGAGAATGATGTATGCCACAAATGAACGTTGAAAGCTTTAACTTGGACCATACGAAAGTAAAAGCACCTTATGTCCGATTAGTAGGGGTGACAGAAGGCGAGCACGGAGACAAAATTTATAAATATGATATCCGAGTAAAGCAGCCGAATAAGGAGCATATGGAAATGCCATCTCTTCACTCGCTTGAGCACCTAATGGCGGAAAAGAGTCGTAATCACCATGACCGCATTATCGATATTGGACCAATGGGTTGTCAAACCGGCTTTTACTTGGCTATTTTAAATGATGACAGCTATGAGAATGTTTTAGAAGTTCTAGAAAACACACTTCAGGACGTACTAGAGGCGGACGAAGTTCCAGCTTGCAACGAAGTTCAATGCGGTTTTGCTGCCAGCCATAGTTTAGAAGGGGCAAAAGAGCTTGCGCGAGAATTGCTTAAGAAGCGTGATGAATGGACGGAAGTCTTTTAACTTTAGAAGGTGAGGAAAACCGATGGGTTACGTTACGAACGTGCAATCACTTGTCGGCCATACGCCGATGATTGAGTTGACTCATTCTGCGATTCCAAATCAGGCGAGAATATTTGCGAAGCTCGAATTTATGAACCCAGGCGGCAGTGTGAAAGACCGTCTGGGTTTAAAACTGATTGAAGACGCTTTGAATCGCGGTCATTTAAAGCCAGGAAGTACGATTGTTGAACCGACCGCAGGCAATACAGGGATAGGTCTTGCTCTTGCGGCGATCGGAAAAGGGTTTAAAGTGGTGTTCGTTATTCCGAAAAAATTCAGTAAAGAGAAGCAAACATTGATGAAAGCTCTCGGAGCACGTATCGTTCATACACCTACAGCTGAAGGAATGCTTGGAGCTATTAAAAAAGCCAAGGAGCTATGTGATGAAATTCCTGATGCTTTCAGTCCTCAGCAGTTTCATAATATGGCGAATCCAAATACGTATTACGAAACGCTTGCCCCTGAAATCTACCGTGACTTAGACGGTGAAATCGATATATTCGTCGCCGGGGCAGGAACCGGCGGCACATTTATGGGCACGGCGCGCTATTTAAAAGAACAGGATGCCTCGATTAAGACGGTGATCGTTGAACCTGAAGGATCGATTTTAAATGGAGGAGAGTCTGGTCCTCATCGAACCGAAGGGATTGGTATGGAATTTCTACCTCCCTATATGGAAAAAAGTTTTTTTGACGGTATTCATACGGTTACGGATGAAAGAGCCTTTCAACGGGTAAAGGAGCTCGCTTTAAACGAAGGCCTGCTCGTAGCCAGTTCATCCGGTGCAGCGTTTGAAGCCTCATTACGAGAAGCGGAAAAGGCTGAGCCGGGGGCGCGAATTGTAACTATCTTTCCAGATAGCAGTGAACGTTATTTAAGCCAAGGGATTTATGAGGAGTGAAAGCAATGAGGAAAAAAACACAATTGATTCATGGCGGGATCACAGGTGATGAGAAGACAGGAGCTGTTTCGGTACCCATTTATCAAGTGAGTACGTATAAGCAAGATGGAGTGGGTCAGCACAAAGGCTATGAATATTCCCGTACAGGAAACCCTACACGTTTTGCGCTTGAGCAGTTGATTAAAGATCTTGAAGGAGGGCATGCAGGCTTTGCCTTTGGTTCAGGGATGGCCGCAATTACGGCAGTTCTAATGACATTCAATCAAGGGGATCACATTATTTTTACAGATGATGTCTACGGCGGGACCTACCGGCTAGTTTCAAAAGTGGTTCATCGTTTTGGATTAGAAGCTAGCTTCGTCGACACCAGTGAGGTTGAAAACATTGAAGCTGCATTAACAGAGAAGACAAAGGCCATCTATGTGGAAACACCGACTAATCCGCTTTTGAAAATAACCGATATGAAAAAAGTATCGGACTTGGCGAAGGACAAAGGTGTAACGTTTATTGTGGATAATACGTTCAGTACCCCATATTGGCAAAACCCAATAGACTTTGGGGCCGATATCGTTCTTCACAGTGCCACCAAATATTTAGGTGGTCATAGTGACGTCGTGGCCGGGCTTGTCGTTGTAAATTCAGAAGCATTAGCAGAAGAAGTTCATTTCGTGTTGAACTCGTCAGGCGGCATTCTCGGTCCACATGATTCTTGGCTATTAATGCGAGGCATTAAGACGTTAGGAGTCCGTATGGAAGAGATCGAGAATAATACCCGTGAATTTGTTGAATTTCTACAATCCCTTCCTGAAATCACAAACATCTACTATCCTGGCTTACAAGATCATAAAGGGCGTGAGGTTCACGAGCGTCAAGCGAGCGGCAGCGGAGGAATGATTTCATTTGATGTGGGAAGCGGGGAAAGAGCCGACCAAGTGCTGCGAAACGTGAAGTATTTTACGTTAGCTGAAAGCTTAGGTGCAGTGGAAAGTTTGATTTCTGTCCCAGCTATGATGACACACGCGTCAATTCCTGCAGATCGTCGTGCGGAGCTTGGCATTACGGATGGACTGGTTCGAGTCTCGATCGGTCTAGAAGATATTGAAGATTTAAAAGAAGATTTCCTGCAAGCGTTAAGAAAATAGAGATGCAAAAAACGGTCTTAAGTGAGGCCACTGAAAAACTGAAGGTCCATGGAAGGTAGAATGTAAAAAAGCGGCCTGTGTGGAAATTAAATTTCACACAGGCCGCTTTTCTTCTAGCTTTTTAGAGATTTTGCGTCTTTTATTCCTTCATTTCAATCTTATATCGTTCTTTAGCCTTTTACTTTGGAACGGGTATACATCACTTCTTGACCTGACCCCGTTTTACGACAGACACAACGTATAGATGGTTTTTAAGAGGAGATATTTGCACATACGAATGGGTTTTTTAGATGGATCTCTGTTGATGCCACGATGAGCGTTCAGTGGTGACGCCTGGTCGATTAAAACCGGTCACGTCCTGTAGCCAACGTCGACACTAACACGTCCGGTGCGTCGCGGGAACAGCGCGAGCCGAAGATCCACTTGGTCAAGTGAACTTCTCGACAAAGTTAGCTGAGGCCGTGCCCGTGGCAAGCATCCACCGACAAGCGATTCGTGAGGCTCTTTAAGATTAGATAGACTCTTTCAGTGGTCTTTCATAAGTGACCGTCATTTATTTGGAAGACGATTCCTGCTGACATGAGGAAAGCGTGGGTCGTTCGATCGTTGACATCTATTCATGAATACAACGATTCACCTTAGCCACACTATAGGTAAGTTGGTTAACAGGAGGAATGACAATGGATTACGCTCATTTTAAAGCTCAACTAGAGGAAAGAAAACGAGAAATTGAGCAAAAAATGATGGATAACAACCATTACGGATTAGATCGAGGATTTGCGAGTGACATGGCATCTGGAGAGTTATCTCAATATGATAACCACCCTGCTGATTCAGGGACAGAGCTTTATGAAAGAGAAAAAGACATGGCGTTAATGGACCATGCAGAGCAGGAGCTTGAGGAGATTAATGCAGCTTTAAAAAGAATAGAACAGGGAACGTATGGAGTTTGTGAAGTATCAGGTGAAAGAATTCCAGAGGAAAGACTCGAAGCTTTACCTACAGCAAAAACGAAAAAAGAGTATGCTTCTCCTCAAAACGTACCTGATGACCGAAGTATAGAAGAAGAAGTTTTGCGGGAGATTGATCAAGAGGATAACCGAGATCCAAATGCGTATCAGCAAGTAGCTTCTTTTAATGAAAATAGTATGACGTACGAGGACTCTTCTGTTCAAGAGGAAGATGAAGGTTCAGGGTACACGGAGGAGTTCGAACCGTTTGTTTCTACAGATATTCATGGATATACAGGGGAAGAGAATGTCCATTTTGAGAGAAATGTTCATTACGAAAAATATAAAGACGAACATGATGAATGGGAAGAATAAGGAAAGTCTGTTGGGGATTCCAACAGACTTTTTTTAATAACCTACTTCAACAGAGGCGTTCACAATATACATTTGATCATTTGAATCGTTCTTTTCTTCTAAAACGATGCCGCTAGTCGTCATCATTCCGCCTTCGAGTTTTTCTACGGTTACTTCACCATAAGGGATAGCTTGTTTTACTTCTTCCTCATCCAGTTTATCAAGATCGGCAGGAAGAGCGAGTTTTACTTTTACTTTCATGTTATTTAAATCTTGATCGGGAAGGGCTTCGCGTATGCCCGGCATCGAGTTAGAATTAATTGCATTTTGGACGGCACGCAGGGAAGCGTGTGTAACATTCTGGCCATGTACATCAATTCCCATTCCTGTTTGTATGAACATTAACTTTTCCATAAATGTAAAGACCTCCTATAGGGTGTTTGTAAAACCATACCCGTATGATCGAAATGTTAAAAGTCATGTTGGTTGTATTTATCTTGGTGAAGAAATATAGTTAACTTACAAAAAGTAAGTTGTAGGAGATGAGTTTATTTGAATTACTCTACTTTAGAATCACCTTTTATTAAACAGGTGATTATCCGAGTGACGCAGTTGGCTGTTGCTAAACACTTTTATACAGAGGTTCTTGGGCTAGAGTTGATCACCGAATCGAAAGCTGAACTTCAGTTAGGAGTCGATGATAATGTTCTTTTGATCGTACGGTCAGGTGCTGATTTTAAAAAACAGCGTGGAAAAGCCGGACTTTATCATTTTGCTTTATTAGTTCCGACAAGAGAAGACTTGGGCGGCGTTCTCCAGCATTTATTAAAAATGAAAGCCCCTATTCAAGGAGCGGCTGACCACATTTTTAGTGAAGCCATTTACTTACAAGACCCTGATGGCAATGGGGTTGAGATCTATTGTGATCGGCCGAAAGATCAGTGGAAAGTCAAAGAGGATGGATCGTTGCCGCTTGCTTCAGATCCTTTAGATGCGGAAGGTTTATTGCAGGTGGCGAATCAATGGGAGGGGATGCCCATACAGACCGTGATGGGCCACATTCATTTGCATGTGGCGAGCATTCGAGACTCTCTGCATTTTTATCATAAGCTATTGGGATTTCAAATTAAGATACAAATGAGAGAGCAAGCCTTGTTTTTAGCTTCCAATGAATATCATCACCATATTGGGTTAAATACGTGGGCAGGTGAGGGAGTTCCTCCGAATCCGGAGAATGCGGCAGGTCTTGTCTCGTTTGTTCTTCAAGTTGAAGAGGAGCGGGAATTGAGTTGTATTGAAAAGCAGCTGCAAGCAGATGACTATCAATACGAGAGGTCTAATCGACAATTATTCGTAAAAGACCCATCTGGAAATCTAATTTTTATAAATGCGTAAAAAGCGATCTCTATGAAGAGACCGCTTTTTCTTATAATGAAGCAGGTTGTTCCACTGGTTCAAAAATATGCATCATCCACTTACCGATGTCTTCAAAACCGAGGCGTTTATAAATGGAACCAGCATCTGGGTTATCGTAAAAAAGACAAAGCATTTTTCCTTCATCTAAAAGATCCTGACAAAGCTTCTTCATACAGGCGCTGGCATAGCCTTTTCGCTTGAAATTAGGATGTGTACAAACTCCTACGACCATGGCAGACATGGAATTTTCAGCTGTAGTGGACGCACTGGATACCATGTGCTGCTCTTCTTCGATGTAATAAATTCGAGCTGACTTCCCTTCGATCCCTTTAATTATACTGCTTTCACGGCTATTGTCTTGTTCGAATTCAGGAATTTGATCCTGAAGTTCAATGATTCGTGGGACATCATCCACTGTAGCTAGATGAACATTTGAGGTATTTAGGTTCAACTCAAGCTTTTCTTTGTGATCACATTTTGCGTAGAAAAGGGAGCGTGTTTTCTTCGGTGTATGTTCGATGTAAGGAAGAATTTGTGCCGTAATGGATTGAAGGCCTGATAATTGCATAAATTCAGGGTCCTTATTAATGATGGCCGCAAATCCTTTAGCGTTAAAAGGCTGGCTGGCATATGCGATGTAGTTATTATGATATTTCAGTAAAATAGCGTGAAGCTGCTGATGTTTGTTAAATTCTCCCCATAGCATTTGAAAATCTTGTTCATAACCAAAATTTTCGATGTCGCCAATAATAAATAAATTTTCAGCTGGCTTTTCAGCTAGTAATTGCTGACAGGCTGAATCATCTTTCTCTGTAAGTTTTCGAATCATACCCTTTCCCCCTTTTGTTAGAAATTGTATTAAGTTTACCAAAAAGAATGAAGATTTCAATAACTTTTAGAAATTTTTTCAAGGTCGATAAGTTTTTATAAAAGTGGTCACACTAAAAAGAAGTGAACAAAAAGGGGGATTATGATGAGAAAGCTGCTGCTATTACTAATGGCTATGATGGTTTTTGCCTTACCAGTTAAGGCAGAAAGTGTCTATAGCATTCAGCATAAAGATCATATCAGGCAGGATTATGAAATCCATATCGATTTTCCAAACTTTGATGGGCTCGTAAATAAAAAGCTGGAAGAGGAAGTAAACAAAGGAATTAAAGAAGAAATAGATGCAACGATGAAGCAAGTTAAAAGGGCAGGTGAGAATTCTACAGGATTTCCAGTTTTGTATTATGGAGAGTCCTCAGTAATTGAGGAAAAAGAGATGATTTCTGTAATTTTAACGTCAAACATTACGAGAGGGGATTATTACGAATCATCGGTAAGTTCCATTAATTTTGAAAATGAAAAAGACGGAATATTTTTGAAACTGGAGGATGTGGCTCATATCGATAAGCTGAACCAAGAAGTTCAAAAGAAATTTTCGAGTGATCCAGAAACGTTTAATATTCAATCCTTTCAAGGAGTAAGAAAAGACACAGCCTACTATATTAAAGATGAAAAATTAACATTAGTTTTTAATAAACACGAAGTCGCTGCTGGTGTCTTTGGAACACCGGAAATCAGCATTCCATATCACTTAGTCAAGAAAGAGAAACCGCAGCATAAAAAGAGTGTTCCTGTCCCTAAGACAGTGTGAAAAAAGGAAGCATAGATTCTATGCTTCCAACACTTCTTCCTCTGAAGTTTGTTCTCCATAATAATGAAACATATATTGTTCTTTCGAAATCATATAAAGATCGTATACTTCCTCGTGGCGATTAATCCACTGAAACACATCTGGGTAAAGCTCATTGGCATTCACAACGTAAGGAATTTTCAAAGCTGCTTTTAAAGACCTGACGTTGGCGCGTCGTATTTTCATGAAAATTCCTTCGATATCTAATTGAAAAAACAGTTCCTTAAAAAAAGCCTCTTTCGCTATTTGATTGTATCCTTTACCGAAATAAGGTTTTCCTATCCATGTGGCAAGAAACCCTCTATTTTCCTGAATATCAAATAAGTTGATGGTGCCGATTGGCTGTCCCCACTCATCAAGGATCGTCCGGGATATTAACTCACCGCGTTCTTCAGCTTCGATCGTCTGTTTGGTGATGAAATAATATTCATCGCTCGTATCCGCTTTATGGCGCACGTACGGGAAAACTTCAGGGTCAATCATCAAATCAAACAGAGCTGGCACGTCGTGTAAGTCACGCTTTTTCAGCATAAAAAATCCCTCCTTATGGGTAGAGGAGGGTAGTCTGAACGCAGGGAAAATACAGTTCAGCCGGTTCAAACCACCCTCGAATTTTTATCAATTGCTCACAAAAATTCGGGGTGGGAATCGAACCCACTAGAACCAGCACATGCTGGTGGCGCACCATTTGCCTTCCCTTTGTCTTCGTTCATTACTATATATTATAGTAAGAATATTTTAATCGATTTTTCTGTAAAAAGGAATAGGCGCTGCGCAAATTTTTTTTGTTAAATTTTACTGTAATTATGCATCTTTTTGATCCACTACTTCTGTATATACAACCAATCTTTCTTGATGGGTTTCAGCTTCACGATCATACAAACCTGTACAAGTAATTAAGTTCAGAGAAGGAGCATCAGATGAACCAAAAATTTGATTAATCGGTGCTTCATCTGTTGGGTAAGCGACCACTTCTTTTACTTCAAACGTAAGAGTGGAATCTTCTCCATGAATCAGTATTTCATCTCCGGCTTTTAATTGATCTAAATCAAAAAAGACGGCCGGCCCTTTATAACTATCAACGTGCCCAGCAAGTACAGCGTTTCCTTTATCCCCCGGCTTTGTTCCAGGTTCAAACCAGCCTACGTCTTTGTCATTATCAGGCACTTCCATTCCTCCGTTTTCCGTTAACCCCTCTTTTGTAATAGGTGCAGAAACTTGAATCGATGGAATCTCTATTTTGGAAGGTGTAATTCCATTATAGGGAGGCTTCCTTTCGGTTTGAGAAATGGAAGTGGTTTCTATCGTATCCTGACCAGGTTCATCTTCCGCTTTCGTTTGAGATGATTCTGAAGTAGAGAGAACCCTGGTCCCCTCGGAAGGTTCTTCATGCATAAATTGAAAGCTGATGAAGAAGACGAGAAGACCCAAGGTAAGTGATCCTATGAGTTGTTTCATTTTTATGCTTCTTGACGTTTACGGAATAAGATGAAACCTGCACCCATAGCAATAGCTCCTAAGATACTTGCATAAAGTACTGCATTTGTAGCAGATTCAGAAGCTCCCCCAAATCCAGTAGCTGGCATTTCACTAGGCATTTCTTGATTATCCTGCAATAGAAGAATTTCTGGAGAATCAGCAGTACCTACAGCAAATGCGCTATAAACGTTTCCTTCTTCAACTTCAGTACCAGAAAGGTCAATTAATTGATCTCCCTCTTGCGTACGTACTTCTAAATCGTATGTTCCTGCTTCTACATCTTCATAATCAGTAGCAGATGGAAATTCTGCACCAGAGAAAATGGCATCTCCTTCAATTTCACCTACATCTACAGCTGGACCATCAGGGATAAGGTGGCCGACACGAAGTTTTGCCATACCTTCTTCAGCCTCCATTGTATCTTCGAATGCTTCTAATTGGAGACTGTCTACCGTATTAACAGCTGCTACTGTGTAAGCTTGTCCACCTTCCACGCTCACGTCAGTTGATAGAACAGGATCTTCCTCTTCCATGGTTCCTTCAGCATAAATGTCAACTGTATGGTCACCAGCTGGCAATTCCAAATAGTCTGTGGCATCTTTGAATGCAGCACCTTCAACAACAGCTTCATCATTTACATAAACATCAACTGCAGGAGCATCAGGTGAAGCGTGCAGCACACGAACCTTTGCCATATCAACGTGATTATCCGCCAAAGCAACTGGAGCAAACATTCCTAAAACGAGAGCAACTACACCTAACATTGAAAATAATTTCGCCATGTCTCCACTCCTTTAAAATTTTTAATGTATTTATATAAATTGCTGAAGAAGATCTTCAAGCAATAAATATCGTTATACAAGTTGTTTAAATATTGTGTAAGTTTTGTATAACTATAATATACACGAATTTTAAAAAGAGGAAACCTTTTTAGCACATTGAATGTGCTGGTATTATTTTCAAGCAAAATAAAATGAGGGTTCGACGATTGTCAAAGCCTCATTTAAGTTACTGTGTATATACAATTTCTCCATCAATCATCGTCCATAGCGGGGTAGACATGAATTCAAAGGGATGCCCGTTCCATAAAACAAGATCGGCATCTTTACCTTTCTCAATAGAGCCAACTCTGTCATCAACCCCTAAATTTTTAGCCGGGGTGATGGTGATCCCTCGTAAAGCATCTTCTATAGGGAACCCTTCACGAGTCGCAAGCGCTGCACAAATGTTTAAGTATTGTATAGGTGTGTAAGGGTGATCGGTCATGACGGAAACTTGGACACCGTGCTCATGCAAAACTTTATAAGTCTGCCACGTTTTATTCCGAAGTTCAATCTTAGACATGCGGGTTAAGGTAGGACCAACTGAAACTTGCAGCCCGCGGCCCGCAAGCTTGTCGGCAATCAAGTGGCCTTCTGTACAATGCTCAATTCTTAAATCTAAGTCAAATTCCTCTGAGAAACGTAAGGCCGTTACGATATCATCCGCACGATGCGCATGAATACGTACGGGGATTTCTTTATTTAAAGCTTTCAATATAGGCTGAATGCGCAGCTCTGTTGGATCACATTTTGGAGCTTGATAAAATGTTTCTCTTAACGTTCCCATAATCCCAAGCCTGGTAATGGATGCATTTTTGGAGGGAGAGTGAACGCGTTTTGGGTTTTCGCCAAGGGCCATTTTCAACCCTGCCGTCTCTTTAATCACCATATCGTTAATCGAATGACCAATCGTTTTTAACACAGCCGTCGTTCCCCCGATGATATTTGCGCTCCCTGGCATGATATGTGCTGTAGTCACCCCTGCTTTTCTTGCATGGAAAAAGGCCGGGTCAAAAGGGTGAGCTCCATCAATAGCTCTTAGGTGAGGGGTAGTCGCTTCAATGGTTTCGTTGGCATCACTTCCAGCCCAACCGGTTCCTTCGTCATATAACCCTAAATGCGTATGGACGTCGATAAAGCCAGGGTAGAGGTGATATCCTTTCCCGTCGATCACTTCAGCTTCCTCAGGGATAGGCAGATCTTGACCAAAATCTTGAATCTTCCCGTCCATAATGTGTACGCACCCATGGTTTAAAGATGGAGCAGTGATAGGGTGGATATTGACGTTTTTAATGAAAGTCTGCATCGGCAGTCCCCCTCTAATCTTCTTTTCTTTATTATACTTCGAAAAACGAAAACTAGAGCATAAAAAGAACGGAAGATACTTCTTCCGTCCGCTCAAAGAGAAATAGCTACTTTTTCAAGGTCACTGAAAAAATCCTTTGTTGAATCTCACGAATCGCTTTTCGGTGGATGATTGCCGTGGGCCCGGGCTCAGCTAACTTGGTCAAGAAGTTCACTTGACCAAGTGGATCTTCGGCTCGCGCTTCCCGCGACGCACCGGACGTGTTAGTGTCGGTGTTGGCCACAAGACGTGGCCGGTTTTAATCGACCAGGCGTCACCACCGATCGCTCAACGTGTCATCAACAGAGATCAATCTGCAATCCCAAACGAATGTTCAAATATCTTCTCCTTAAAACCATCTATACGTTGTCCATCGTGGGTCTCACGCCCGAGGTTAAACCCACGCTTGGCGATCTCGGCTCACTCGTTCTTCCGCAGGAGTGAAAGGGTCTTCGCTCCTTGTAAGTCCTTTAAGTCAGAAAAATCCATTCATCGGCGAATGGGATGCCTTTTTCTAGGATCATACCTTATTCGTATCTCCCACGGGAGTCTCGTCGTTTACTAAAACCCTTTTACAAAAAAGAACACTTGAAAAAATTACGGACAATTCAAAATACGATGATTTCGAAAGCCTATTCATTATAAAAAGGAACTGAAAAGCGACTCTTTCCAGTTCCTTTTACCTGTCAATAAAGATGGAGAGTGTACTCCCGTATTTACATCTGTTCAAGCTTTTTCGACCGTCTGAAAGTAGAAGGATCTTCGGTTCTAATTAATCGACTAGTATAGAATGTAAAGCAGGTTTAAGCTCAGGGTACTTAAACGCATATCCGTGCTCGGTGGCTTTTTTAGGGACTACAGATTGGCCGTCTAAGAGCAGCGTACTCATGTCTCCGAGCGCCGCTTTTAATGCAAACGCTGGCGCTGGAATCCAATGAGGTCGATTGAGCACGTCACCTAGAGTTTGTCCAAAATCTTTATTACGCATAGGATGAGGAGCGGTACCATTAATTGGTCCGCTAATCTCTTTTTCGTGAATAGCAAACGTAATTAGTCCAACAACATCATCCACATGAATCCAGGACATCCACTGTTCTCCTGAACCCAAGTTACCGCCGATCATTAATCGATAAGGAATAATCATTTTAGGCAAGGCTCCTTCTTCACCTAAAATGATACCAAAGCGGACATAAGCAGTGCGGACTCCAAGCTCAGCAGCTTTGGCGGCGCGTTTCTCCCATTCCACAACAACATTGGCTAAGAAGTCATTCCCAGGCTGCGTGGTTTCTTCAGTAAACGTTTTGGTTTTCGATCTTCCGTAAAACCCTACCGCAGAGGCATTTACAAGAACCTGCGGTTTTGTTTCAGCTTTTTCGATGATCTCAAGTACGCCTTCAGTGGCATCGATTCGACTGTTCATAATGGAACGTTTCTTGTCCTCGGTCCAGCGTCCGCTGTTTAGTGACTCGCCTGCAAGATTAACGATAGCATCAATAGCAGGGAGTTCTTTCCAAGGGGTGTACTCATCCTTTAGCCATCCTACATATGTGATTTGATTGGTGTCATGATGTTTATCGGGGTTTCTCGTTAATATGTAGACGTCGTGACCTTCTTTAATAAGCGCGTTTGTCAGCTTCTGGCCAACAAAGCCAGTACCTCCGGTAACAACGATATTCATGAAAGATGCCTCCTTCGCAAATGATACGATTCTTAGACGTGACCGAATGATAGCAAGCCGTGCTACAATAGTGGAAAAGGGGTGTTAATATGGCGAAAATCACTCGGATCACGACTCAGAAAAAGAGTAAGAATCGGTACAACATCTATCTGGATCGAGGTCAAGGGGAGGCCTACGGTTTCAGCGTAGATGAAGACATCTTAATTAAGTACAGGCTCCAGAAGTCTATGGAGCTTGAAGAGTCTACCATCGAAGCTTTAATCCAGAAAGATACCATACATAAGGTATATACCCAAACCATTAACTATTTAAGCTATAGAATGCGCTCAGAAAAAGAAATTCGTGATTATTTAGTAAAAAAAGAAGTAGACGAAGAGCATATTAATGAAATCATTCGACGCCTTTATCAAGAAAAGCTGTTAGATGATCTAGAATTTGCCAAAGCTTTGGTAAGAACTCGGATTACCACTTCTAGTAAGGGACCAATAATGTTGAAAAAAGAGTTAATTGAAAAAGGGGTGGATGCCTCATTAGCCGATGAGGCAGTACAGGAGTTTCCTTTTGACCGGCAAGTGGAGAAGGCTGTGAAACTGGCAGAAAAGAAATTAAAAAGTGATCGAAAAAAATCTCAGCGTCAACAAATTCAAAATGTGCAGCAGCATCTCATGCAAAAAGGGTTTACTAGCGATGTCGTTAAAGAATCGTTAACGCGGCTGCCGGAAGAAGAGGAAGAGCAGGAATGGGAAGCTGTTGTTTTCCAGGGGGAAAAATTGCTTCGTAAATACGAGCGAAAATCTGAAGGGTATGAATTAAAGCAAAAAATAAAGTCAGGTCTCTATCGAAAAGGTTTTTCTTTTGAATTAATTGACCGCTTTATTGATGAAAATGTCATAGAAAAGTAAATGTTCATAAAACAGCTGAGATGTTCGTATTTTGTCTGAAATGTTCATAAAATACTCATAATGTTCATATTCTTGCCGGAATGTGCATAAGTTTGCCAAAATGTTCATAAAAGCAAAAGAGTGCCTCTACAACCATAGGGGCACTCTTTCTTAATATAATTCTTTCGTTTTTAAATCTTCAATGGCTTCGTAGACATGATCAACTACGTACTCGGCCTTTTTCTGCACATCAGGGTGGGCGTTAGACATCGCATAACTATGAGGGGTAACCTCAAACATTGGCAAGTCGTTAAAAGAATCGCCGATGCATGCTATTTCGTTTGGGTTTATACCAATCGTATCAAGAAGCGCCTTAATCCCGTTTCCTTTATTAATCATTTGGGGCATAATATCTACACAAGACTCATGTGAAATAAAACTATCTAATTCTGTACCGAATTGATCACGCACACGACTTGAAGCTAAAATAACGTCATCTTCTTTACCGTGCAGAGTAATTTTAGCAGGGGAGATATGCTCTCCAAAGTGACTAATTAAATTTGGCTCAATGATCACATCTTGAAAAAGCTGCTCTGAAATCAAATCCACCCATTTATTATGCTCTGACGTATAGATTTTATCTTTAGTAGAGACAGTTTTCACCATCGGCTCATTTTTAATAAAATTCATGACTTCTTTCGCTTTATCAATATCAAATGATTTAGAATAGATAGGCTCACTATTCGAATCATAAACAAAAGCACCATTCTGGCTGATTCGGTGGCCTGTTACTCCAACTTTAGTAAGAACTTGGGCGATGTCGTGATCCATTCGACCAGAGGCTACAGCGAGATCAACGCCCGTTTCGGTTAACTTTTTTAATGCTTCTATATCTTGAGGCTTAATATAGTGATTCATTCCTAGCAATGTTCCATCCAGGTCACTAATAAATAATTTAATCATTTGACATGCTCCTTTCGGCTCTTTCCATTCACAGTCACGCTAATGATTTTACACGGAACGTCAAACATAGACAAAAGAAATACTTTAATTTTCCTAAGACGAAGGTTGTCAAATTTGAAAGTGGATTATACGATAGAATATACTGAGACATTGAAAACGTTTTTTTGTCAGATAATGTGGGGGAGCAAATATGGACGAACAAATTACCATCGATAAAGTGCTAAATAATAATGTGGTCATCGCTAAGCATCCGTCCTATCAAGAAGTTGTACTTATTGGTAAAGGTATAGGATTTAGCAAAAAAAGAGGGGACTTCATTTCGTTTAATAAAGCGGATAAAACATTTTTATTAAAAAATGAAAATGAAAAACAGCAATATGTAAATTTGATCCCTCATATTGAAGAAGGATTTATCGACTTCATGAATGACCTTTTGTTCCATATTGAAAATCGAATGGGACAGGAATTAAATGAACATATTCACGTGGCATTAACCGATCACCTTGCATTCGCTCTTAAGAGAACACAAAAAAATTTGCAGTTTACCAATCCTTTTTTACCAGAGATTGAATCCCTCTATCCAAAAGAGTATCAAATTGCACTGGAAGTCGTGACGATGGTTTATGACAAATTAGGCGTGCAATTTCCTGAAGGAGAAGTAGGTTTTATTGCGCTGCATATTCATAGTGCAGTAACAGATAAAACGCTTCGGGAAATAAACAGACATAACCAGCTCATTACGAACCTCGTGGAAATTGTAGAGGAGACGATGCACGTTACAATTGATAAGCACAGCGTCGATTATCATCGTCTTGTTCAGCATTTGCACCGGGCGATTGATCGAGTGTACCAGGATGAAAGCATTGGAGATGAAATTCGTCTCGCTAATATGTTGAAAGATGAATATCCAGTGTGCTATAATTTAGCTTGGAAGTTAATTAAAGTGATGCAAAAACAGCTAAATAAACCAGTTGATGAATCTGAAGCGATCTATCTGACGATTCACTTACAGCGGCTAACCAAAAAATCTTAACGTTACGTGTTACTGATACGATCAGGCATGAGTATCGAAGGATCAAATGGTTACGATATAAGGGAGAAGTGTACCCTTTTCGTAATGATTGAACCTTTGTACTCATGCCTTTTTTGTTGTCAGAATCATGACGATGAGCCGGTTATTTCGTTAGTCCACCACCTTCGAGGGGCAGCTTTTCGTGACATGTGCTGATCCACCTGTATATGTTAACCAGCCCCTCTGCACTTTTCGTAATCATGAAACCGTTTTATTTTTCTGACAATTGCTGTTTTTGTACTCACACCACTAAAAAATAGGGAGGAAATACTTATGTTTAAAAATGCTTTTGGTACTTTGCAAAAAGTTGGTAAAGCATTAATGACACCTGTTGCTTTGCTTCCGGCTGCTGGTATTTTGCTTGCATTTGGTACTAGCTTTGCACAGGAAGATTTCACAGACAAAGTGCCATTCTTCACAACGCCATGGGTTCAAACATTACTTGAAGTTATGGCCGAAGCGGGGGGAGTTGTCTTTGATAACTTGCCGCTGCTCTTTGCGGTAGGTGTTGCGATTGGGCTAGCAAAAGGTGACGGGGTTGCCGGACTAGCTGCGATTATTGGTTACTTAATTATGAATGTGGTTATGGGGGTACTTGGAAATGTCGATAGTGACATGACCTCAGACCCTGCCTATGCTGAAGTATTAGGGATACCCACCCTTCAAACCGGGGTATTTGGCGGGATTATCGTCGGTATAATGGCAGCCGCCTTGTATAATCGATACTTTAATATAGAATTACCTCAGTTCTTAGGATTCTTTGCGGGTAAACGTTTTGTCCCGATTATTACAGCATTTTCTGCGATTTTCTTAGGTATGATTATGCTTGTTGTTTGGCCATTTGCACAAAATGGTTTAAATGCTCTATCTCACTTAATGCTTGAGGGGAACCAAACGATTTCAGCGTTCTTCTTTGGAGTTATTGAACGTTCATTGATTCCATTTGGACTTCACCATATTTTCTATTCTCCGTTCTGGTTTGAGTTTGGGTCTTACGAAAATGAGGCAGGCCAACTCATCCGTGGAGACCAAACGATTTTCTTTGAACAGCTAAGAGATGGTGTTGAGTTTACGGCCGGAACATTTATGGTTGGTAAATTCCCATTCATGATGTTTGGCTTGCCAGCTGCAGCTTTAGCAATTTATCATACAGCTAAACCTGAACGTAAAAAAGTAGTAGGGGGGATTATGGCTTCTGCAGCCTTAACTTCATTCCTTACTGGTATTACAGAGCCAATCGAATTCTCATTCTTATTCGTGGCGCCATTACTATTTGGTATTCACGCGATTTTCGCTGGTTTCTCATTTATGATTATGGAAATTTTGAATGTGAAAATAGGGCAAACCTTCTCAGGTGGTCTAATTGACTTTATTCTCTTTGGTATTATGCCGAACCGTACCGACTGGTGGTGGGTCATCATCATAGGTCTCATCTTCTCTGTCATTTACTACTTTGGTTTCCGTTGGGCGATCCTTAAGTTCAACCTTGCTACACCAGGGCGTGAAGATGAAGGAGCAGACGTGGATGGAGAGACTGGAGAAGCTGATGATTTACCGTTTGAAATTCTAGAAGCAATGGGCGGAGAGAAGAATATTAGCTATCTTGACGCTTGTATTACTCGTCTAAGAGTTTCTGTGCACGATAAAGAAAACGTGAACAAGAACCGTCTGAAACAACTTGGGGCTTCTGGAGTTATGGAAGTAGGAAATAACATTCAAGCTATTTATGGTCCAGTTTCAGATACGCTTCGCGGACAAATGCAAGACATTATCGATGGTAAAACTCCTCGTAAACGAAAAGAAGATGTTAAAGAAAGTTCAAAAGAAGCAGGTGCTGTTGCGCCCGTTTCAGATGCAGACTTAGAATTTGTAAGCCCGATAAAGGGTAAAGTATTACCAATTACAGAAGTACCTGACCAAGTGTTTTCTGGTAAAATGATGGGGGATGGCTTTGCAATTGAACCGATTGATGGTAAAATTGTCTCGCCTATTAATGGTAAAGTACTCAATGTGTTCCCTACCAAGCATGCGATTGGCCTGCAAGCCGAAAATGGTATGGAAATTCTGATTCACATCGGAATCGATACTGTGAAGCTTAAAGGTGAAGGGTTTACTTCTAAAGTGGAAGAAGGAGCAGAAGTGAAGCAAGGACAAACTTTAATGGAAGTTGACCTTGATTATGTAAGTAAAAATGCTACTTCTATCATTACTCCAATCGTCTTTACAAACCTTGAAGAAGGTCAGCAAGTCGAAGTAACGGCAGCTGGAGAAGTGGATCATAATACAGAGTATATTATTACCATCACAAAATAAAAGGAGAGATTTATCATGGCAGAACAAACGATGACAATCACAGCGGCAGACGGTGTACACGCACGTCCAGCCACAGCACTAGTACAAGTAGCAGGACAATATGAGTCTGACGTAAACATCGAGTA
Organism: Halobacillus andaensis; assembly: GCF_014636475.1. Lineage (GTDB taxonomy): Bacteria > Bacillota > Bacilli > Bacillales > Halobacillaceae > Halobacillus_A > Halobacillus_A andaensis. Next base: position 16,689 of record NZ_BMEL01000003.1, on the reverse strand, counting down.
TAAAGGCAAATCTGTAAACATGAAATCCATCATGGGCGTTATGTCACTAGGCATTCCTAATGGTGCTGAAATCAAATTTACGGCTGAAGGTTCTGATGAAGATCAAGCAGTTGAAGCACTTGTTCAGAAAACAAAAGAAGAAGGATTAGGCGAATAATTCTTCCAAAGCAAAAAGGAGCAGACCACATGTGGTCTGCTCCTTTATTTAGGTTGCCCATAAATAGTGTGAGACCAAGGACTTTAGCGATCTACAAAGATTTCAGGGCGCCCATCATCTTCATCACATATCTTCTTCGCAACTCCTTCAGGGCCTTTTAGGTTTTCCGGCTGGCTCACATGATCACTCTCGTCCCAGAAAGGGGTGTTCATTCCTCCCATATAAACCGCAGTTGCTTTCATTGGCTCACTTTCCCATTCTTTGTGCAGGCTTTCTGTAAAGCCGCGAACAGCAAATTTTGAAGCACAATAAACGGTTTCGTTCGTTTTTCCGCGTAGTCCTGCTGTTGAAATTATATTTAACACGCGCCCATTTGAGCGTTTAAGAAATGGCATGGCCGCTTGCGTCATTAGAATGGTTCCTTTGACGTTGGTGTTCATCATCTGATCGATGTCTTCAGAATTGTAGGAAGACAAATTGCCAAAAATACCTAAGCCTGCATTATTGATTAATACATCGATGTGATCCAGCTGCTTAAACGCTTCTTGAACTGAAGACGGCTCTGTAACGTCACAGATAAGAACTTCAGCCTCTCCACCACGTTCTTTTATTTCCTTTTGGACGAGCAGGAGCTTCCTTTCTGTTCTTCCTGTTAAAACAACGTTGTAATCGTTTTGAGCGTATTGTAATGCTAAAGCTCGCCCTAATCCAGTACCTGCTCCACTAATTAATGCTTTTCTCATGTGATATCCTCCCCATTGGTAGTATTTATATTGTGACAAAAGACTGCTAAAATGAAAACAGGAACGACATGAATCGGTAACAAAAAGGGGATAAGAAAATGGAAAAAAGATATAGCGAATATAGTTATGAAGAATTAAGAAATGAAGTAGCTCAGTTAACCGAGAAGGCTAGGAAAGCAGAGCAGATGGGGATTGTTAATGAATACGCGGTTTATGAACGAAAAATTATTATGGCGAAAGCCTATATGATGGATCCAAGTGAATTCGAACGTAACACCTCTTACCAAATTGAAGGGGATCCGGCTCACACGTTTCACATTGACTACATGAACGGTGTCTTCGCTTGGGGACACCGCATCAATTTAACTGGAAGCATAGCAAGTGACAAAGAAGAAGCTTTGCCAATTTCCATGCTTGGCAAGAAGGTCCGTAATTAAAAAGCGCAGTCAATGAAGTGACTGCGCAAAAAGATTATGATCTTTTTCTTGCCTGAGTTTCTGTTATTTGATCCGATTGAGTTTGTTCGGTTTCACCGTTTACGCGGTGGTTTAAATGCTTCGCTCCTCGATGAAGGGACTTTTGGGTTTTATTTCTCTTTCCCATTTTAGTATTTACCTCCTTGATTCACGTCGCGTTCTCTTGAGTGCATGGCACGTTCTTGGGGTTTAGAATTAATCGTGCCATTTGGACGTAATGCTAAATACTCGCTTTGATCGTCGGGGGAGTGTGTCATTTTTCTGTTAGGAAAGTCTTTTGCTTTATTTCGCATCAGTCATCCTCCTAGACGCCACTGTGATGTGGCTCTACTAGTTTGTGCAGAAAAGATGCGTTTATGTGATAAAATGGTGTGTAAACTTTTCCATGAAAGGAGGCAGCATAATGGAAGAGGTTCACCAGCAATTAGCTGAACGGCTTTATGAAAAGAATGGTCGTTTAACAATAGATGAAGCACGTACGTGGGTAGAATTGCTGTGGGAAGATTTTGAATCTACACGGGCAAAAGCCGGTTACGATTATAAAGGAAAACAGGTGACAGAACAGATTGTCATTCAATGGATTGAAAATTACGGTCCAAAGCTCCACGATTTTATCGCGACCAATCCCAAATATAAAGAAATGCTAAAAAAGAAGGGGTATGAACATTAAATGAATCCAGGCTGCCAAAGCCTGGATTCATTTATTTTGTTTCTGTAGCTACTGTTAATTTGTCCTGGAGTTTTTCTTCTGTAAAGACCCAGCCGGTATAAGAGTTTAAAATCTTTAAGTTGTCGCCATGCTCGTCATCAATTTGAACGAGTGCCACAAATGGATATCGTCCCTTTGAGCGATATCTTAAATCGATAAAACGGACTTCCGTATATTCATCGTAATAACGTATATCGTAACGGTATACGGGTGAAAAAGATAAAAAAGCTTTGATGTTAGGATCTGTTAAAGCTTTTTGAACGATAGGATCTTCATAATCGATTTCCTTGTAAACAAACTCATCATAAATGGTAATATGCCCATCCTCAGCATGACCTACATAGTAATTTGTCTTTGTCTCAATGGCAATCCGCCATACGCTTTGACGAATCGTAGGCGAAGTGGCAATTTGCACAATGTCGTCAAAATGGTCGTAAACGAGTTTAACGAGTTCACGTTTGTCGAAATATCGTTTAACATAATATAAGGCAATGACAAAGTAAATAATGAGCCACATATAAGCAGGGTCTGCTCCTAAATTCCAAGCGACAATTCCCGCTAAATGCATGGTGAAAATGTAAGGGTCAAATGTATTAATGAATCCATAAGCTACCCACCTTTTAGTGAATGGCCTGTAAGCTTGAGTTCCATAGGCATTAAATACATCAACAAAAACATGTAAAATAACGGCTAGAAAGGTCCAAAGCCAAAGGTGTAAAAAGTTCACTTCTGGAGTGAATAAATAGATGAGGGAAGCAAGTCCAATTCCCCATAGGATAACGGCAGGAATGGAATGCGTAATTCCTCGATGGTGGCGGATGTACACGGCATTGTTTTTAAGTTTTAAAATGGTATCCGAATCGGGTGCTTGTGAGCCGATCAAAGTTCCGACAATCACTGCGTTTGCCAGTGTGGGGTCGGATTGAACGACTGGGTCAAGCGTAGCTAATCCGCCAAGAGCTACACCCATGACCACATGAGTGCCAGTATCCATGAATGCTTCCTCCTTTGGCCGACAACAATAAACATAGTGCGAAATAAAGGATGATAAACGAATGAAACAGCAAGAAAGAGTATCTTATATTTTAGAAAAATTTAATGCAGAAGCCTTTCGTGCTCATTTAATTGATTGGTTTAAAAAAGAACAGCGAATCTTGCCTTGGAGAGAAAACCAAGACCCTTATCGCGTATGGGTATCAGAAATTATGCTCCAACAAACACGTGTTGATACAGTAATCCCTTATTTTAATCATTTTATGGAACAGTTTCCAACCCCTGAAGCTTTAGCAAGTGCACCGGAGCAAGACGTACTAAAAGCATGGGAGGGCTTAGGTTACTATTCCCGAGCGCGTAACTTACAAAACGCTGTTCGGGAGGTTGTTGAGCATTATGAAGGAAAGGTTCCTGATAATAAAGAACAACTGGGAGATTTAAAAGGTGTGGGTCCTTATACGAAGGGAGCTATCTTAAGTATTGCCTATGATCAGGCTGAACCGGCTGTAGATGGAAATGTGATGAGAGTATTATCACGTATCTTGTTAGTTGAAGAAGATATCGCAAAAGCAAGCACAAAAACGTTGTTTGAGTCTCTCGTTCGTGAATTAATTTCTAAAGAAGATCCCTCTGCCTTTAACCAAGGGTTAATGGAACTTGGTGCGATTATTTGCACACCGAAATCTCCATCGTGTATGTTATGTCCTGTCCAAGATGAATGTCGAGCTTTCAGCGAAGGTAAAGAAGGAGAACTTCCCATAAAATCGAAAAAAAAGAAACAGAAGAAACAACCTTTTGTGGCGTTATTTATTGAAAATGAGAAAGGGGAAGTGCTCGTTGAACAACGTCCATCAAATGGATTATTAGCTTCTCTATGGCAATATCCAATGGTCCCTATTTCTGAAATTGCCGAAAGTGACATACCAGATTGGTTTCGGGGAGAGTATGGAATAACGATTGATATCGACTCCACAATCGATCATGTCCATCATGTATTTTCTCATTTGATCTGGGATATGAGCGTAAAGAGAGCCCAGGTAAGGAAGGGTACATTAGATCGGGAAAATGCTCGATTTGTTAGTAAAGAACAGATTCAAAAGTACCCGTTTCCCGTATCTCACCAAAAGATTCACAAGCATTTATCATTCAATTAATCAAAAGTAGGCTTAGAGCTGCTTTCCCACGAAGCTTCGCGTTGTTTCAAACCTCCGCGGAGCTTAATTTCTTCGTTAATTTCTCGTAATAAAGTGACACCCTCTTGATTTAAGTAAGGAGCAGTTTGTGATAGAGCATAATGAAAATAGCCAAGCTCCCGGTCCTGCCAATTTTTTTTGGATTCCATACTAAGTTCCGACATATCTCGACCTACATACATCATAATCTCTCCTTTCCCTTAGTATTATAGGGTTTGTGAAGATTTTTATGCATGAAAAAAGCCTCGAATTTTAAGAAATATAACACTTGTAACGGAACTGTAACGGAACTGTAACGAAACATGCTGAACCTTGTCACATCAACAGTTTTCATAGATTAATAGGCGTTTTCCAATGTTTAACTGTGTAGACAAGACATAGAAAAATATGAATAATAGGTAACAGAGCAAAACAAGCAATACAGAACGTAGCCTATTCGAACTACTCAAACTATTAAACTTTGAATTTAAATAAAATTAATTATATAAAAGAGAGGGTAAATACGATGAACAAAAAACGTCTTGCAACAACTGTTTTTGGAACGATTGTCGGTGCGTCGCTTTTTGGTGGCACAGTAATGGCGGATGAATCACACGAGGTAAAATCTGGAGATTCTTTGTGGAAATTAAGTAACAAATATAACACGAGTGTTTCAGACCTGAAATCTTGGAACAACTTAAACGGTGATCTCATCCGTGTTGGTCAAAGTTTAGTCGTTGATAAGGATAGCTCTTCAAATAGTTCTTCCAATAGTTCAAGTGAAAGCAGTACATACAAAATCAAGAGTGGAGATACTCTTTCTAAGATTGCTTCTAAGCATGGTGTGTCTGTCAGCAACCTAATGGATTGGAACAACTTAAGCTCATCTTTAATCTATTCAGGTAAAGAGTTGAAAATTAATGGATCAAGTGCTTCAAGCTCAAGCTCTAGTTCTTCCAGCAGCTCAAGCTCTTCCAGCTCCAGTGCGACAACTTATACGGTGAAATCTGGAGATACGTTGTCTAAAATCGGGAGCAAGCACGGAGTGAGCGTATCTAACCTGCAAAGCTGGAACGATATTTCTGGCCACCTTATCTATGTAGGTCAAAAGCTTGATCTTAAGAAGACATCAGACAGCTCCAGTTCTTCAAGCTCATCTAGCTCAAGCTCTTCCAGCAGCTCTGAGAAAGAAGAAGTTAAAGGAACTTCTACAACTTCAAACACTGGATTAGTAAGTGAAGCTAAGAAGCATATTGGTACTCCTTACACTTGGGGTGGAACTTCCCCGTCTGGATTTGACTGCAGTGGTTTCTTACAATACGTTTTCAGTAAAACAGGTAAAGACCTTCCTCGTACAGTTGCTTCCATGTATGCAGACAGCCGTATGACTTCAGTAAGCAAGTCTAACCTTCAGGTAGGCGACCTTGTCTTCTTTGAAACATACAAGCCTGGCGCTTCTCATGCTGGTATCTATGTAGGGGACAACCAGTTTATCCACTCTGGATCTTCTCGTGGGGTAGAAATTAGTTCGCTATCTAATTCTTACTGGAACCCACGCTACATTGGCGCAAAACGCCTACAATAGTAAAGTAATTAAAAACAAGGCGCTCTCTTTACGGGGAGCGTCTTTTATATATACTATTCACGCATTTTCCTTCATTTAAACCGGAAATTTGCCCATATATTCAAAAAGTTTCTTTTGAAAAAATAATGAATTTAGATGAATGTTTTTTGAAAACCTGCGCAGAATAATTTTGCGGAGGTGATACTGATGGCTAAGCAACCGAAACAAGGTAAAACTGCAGCTGGTACAGATATGAACAAAGTAAGACAACAAAACCAACAAGCTGCTCAGCAAAACGCTCAGCAAAACGCTCAACAAGCTGCTAAAGGTCAGAACCAATATGGTACTGAATTTGGCGCAGAACAAACTGACGCACAGCAAGTACGTCAACAAAACCAAAAGTCTCAAGCTAAGAAAAAGTAACGCTTGATACTTGTCTGTACAGGCTCGCAATTTAGCCTGAATCAAACTCCCAGAGGCCGTCCAAATTTGGACGGCTTCTTACATATATAAATACTATTGTTTTCATTCGGAGACATAACTCGTTATAATGGGTAAAGGTGACTAGCGGGATAATTGAGGGAAGGGGAGATGATTATGCCCGGCCCGGACTCTGGAGTTCAAACGGAAATACAAAGTTATAAACATAATGGTAAACTGCACCGCGTATGGGAGAGTACAACGGTACTTAAAGGAACAAAAAATGTAATTATTGGTGCGAATGATCGTACACGTGTTCAAGAAAGTGACGGGCGAACGTGGATCACTCGTGAACCGGCTATTTGTTACTTCCATTCGAAACACTGGTTTAATGTGATTGGAATGCTTCGAACAGATGGCGTATATTATTATTGTAATATTAGCTCTCCGTTTATTTATGAAGATGGAATTATTAAATACATTGATTATGATCTTGATATTAAAGTGTTTCCTGACATGACATTTAAATTGTTGGACGAAGATGAATACGAATTGCACAAAAGACAGATGAATTATCCACACGTTTTAGATCGTATCCTATACAACAATATAGATGTGCTTATTCGCTGGATCCGGCAGCGTAAGGGACCTTTTTCTCCAGAATTTATTGATCAATGGTATGAACGATACTTAACGTATCGGTGAATAGTGATGCGCACTGTCTAAGCGGTGCGCTTGCTTATGTTTATAGTGAAAGGCAGGTGGTATGATTGGGAAGCATTAAGCGTTATTTATCATTTGTTAAACCGTACAAAGGGAAAATCATTCTTACTGTTTTAATTGGCGTATTGAAATTTTCTATTCCTTTATTAATGCCCTTAATTATTAAATATGTTATTGACGATATCATTAATTCAGAGTCTTTAGCTCAATCAGAAAAAATTGATCAGCTGCTTCTCTTAATGGGAGGCGCCTTTTTTGTTTTTATGATCATGCGGCCTCCCGTTGAATATGCGAGGCAATACCTGGCTCAATGGATTGGAAGTAAAGTGTTATATGATATTCGTGACAAGTTGTTTGATCATATTCAAAGGCTGAGTCTCGGTTTTTATTCTCGTACGAAAACAGGCGAAATCATTTCAAGAGTGATCCATGACGTAGAGCAGACGAAAACGTTTGTCATTACAGGATTGATGAACATTTGGCTCGATATGTTTACGATTGTTATTGCCATTATAATTATGCTGACCATGGATCCATGGCTTACACTCGTAGCAGTGGCTCTGTTTCCGTTTTATGGGTTTGCTGTGAAGTACTTCTACGCTCGTCTTAGAAAATTAACTCGAGATCGTTCTCAAGCCCTGGCGGAAGTACAAGGGCATTTGCATGAACGTGTGCAAGGTGTACCTGTAACACGCAGTTTCGCTCTTGAAAATTATGAGCAAAACCAGTTTGATACAAGAAACTCTAACTTCTTAAATAAAGCATTGAAGCACACAAACTGGAATGCGTATACGTATTCCATTACGAACACGATCACTGATTTGGCTCCTTTGCTTGTCATTGCGTTTGCCGGCTATCAAGTCATTAATGGTTCGATGACCGTAGGTACGATGGTTGCCTTTACTGGTTATATGGATCGGGTTTACAACCCGCTTCGCCGCTTAGTGAACTCATCTACCGTGCTGACACAGTCCATCGCATCAATGGATCGTGTGTTTGAATTTATGGATGAACGCTATGACATTGTTGATCGAAAGAATGCTAAACCCCTTGAAAACGTACATGGTGATGTATCGTTAAAAAATGTTTCTTTTAGCTATGGAGAAAACGACCCTACTGTATTAAAGAATGTAAACCTGGAAGTAGAAAAAGGAGAAACCATTGCTTTTGTTGGAATGAGCGGGGGAGGAAAATCTACCTTAATAAGTTTAATTCCTCGTTTTTACGATGTGACAAGTGGTCAGATATTAATTGATGGTAAAGACATTCGTGATGTCCAAGCTCGAACGTTGCGCGATAAGATTGGAATGGTTCTTCAAGATAATATCTTATTTAGTGACTCGATTAAAATGAACATCCAAATGGGGAACCCGGATGCTACAGATGAACAAGTTATAGAAGCGGCAAAGGCTGCGAATGCACATGGCTTCATTATGGAGCTTCCAGACGGTTACGACACCTTAGTTGGAGAAAGAGGTGTCAAACTGTCAGGAGGCCAGAAGCAGCGCGTGGCTATTGCGCGAGTATTTTTGAAAAATCCTCCATTGCTCATATTAGATGAAGCAACGTCCGCATTGGATTTAGAAAGTGAAAACTTAATTCAAAATGCTCTGGAGCGATTAGCTTCCGATCGGACAACGTTCATTGTAGCTCACCGTTTGGCTACGATTACGCACGCGAGTCGTATTGTTCATATTGAAAATGGAGAAATTGTGGAGGTTGGTTCCCACGAAGAATTAATCAGACGTAAAGGACATTATTATGACCTTTACCAGGTGCAGCAGCTAGATGACAATCAAACAGAATATATGGGAACGTAAAAAAAGGAGACCACATCGGGTCTCCTCAGCTTATGGAAAACTCTGGTTTTCCATAAGCTTTTTTTCTTGCTGTCAGGAGCGAAGGACGCTTCCCTTTCCGCGCACGAGCGCCCAAGCTTCCTCGTAAAACCCACACTCGGCGATCTCGGCTCACTCGTTCTTCCGCAGGAGTGGAAGGGTCCTAAGGGTACCAGGTACCGAAAAGCTGTAAAAGAGCGAAGTGCCAAGTGTGAATTTCGGTACCTGGTACCCGGTGCCCCGGAAAGCGAAGTATTTTGACGGAGCGATGGTGTAATTTCGATTTAATATAAATAATCCGAACTGATTTCAATAGAATCGTTCGGATTATTTTAAGCTTTATTCAGTTTTGTCCCAGCCTCGTCTAAAGGATATCTCACCGGGTCTCCTTTTTATTTATCAGTCGTTTGAAGGTAATTATTTGGATTATACTTTTGATAACTCTTCAACAGTCGCTTAAGTTTTTCGAGCTGGTAGTAGTATTCCATCAGCTGAGAAGCGAGTGGAAGAAAGACAAGCTTATCCGGATGATGGTTGCTATCTTCATATTCTTTCATCAAACGTTCCACAAGCATCGGAATGTTTGGTTCTTCTATTTGACGCAGCGATTTTCTATGCGTTTCTCGTATGCGACCTTTTAAACTTAGAAGCAGCTTTTCGTGGGCATTAATTAATTTATCCAATTCTCCGACGAGGGCATCTTGGAATTCATCAGGAATTTGTTCAATCTTACTATCTAATCGATAAAAGGCTTTTAATACATCAAATGATTTTTTCGTCGTGGTGATGAGCTGCCTGAACAAGACAAGCTTTCGCCCTTTTGAAAAACGTGAGCCTTTAAAATACGTACGTTCTTCCGAATAGAGAAGGTAAGTATGGTCAGTCCAGCGAATATTGTCTTGAATCCGTGTAATCTCATATTTTAAAGCTGGCTCATCAGATAGTTGGCGTGTCATGACGCGCAGCCACTGTAAAATTTCATTCGTTGCCGTATCAATTTTTGTAAAGAGCCTCGTTTCGTACTTCGGAGGCACAAAGATTAAATTAACAAGAAAAGCTGCTAATATCCCTAAGATCAGAGACGCAAAACGTGAGGCTGCGAAATAAATGAAGGTTTGGTCTGTTGAATCCATAAGGGCGATAACAGCTACTGCTGCTAAAGAAATCGTATTTTCATTCATTTTCAAGTTCATCGTTAATCCAATGACGACGATAATCGCGAAGGCAACGATGAAAGGATCGTTTCCTAGAGTGAAAACCGCAATAATCGCTACGACTGCACCTATTATATTGGCTTGAATTTGTTCAACGATCGATTGGTATGACCTGTAAATCGATGGCTGAATAGAGAAGATCGCTGCAATAGCGGCGAGTAACGGGCTGATAAATCCTAACAGGCTGGCTATATATAAAGCGACAGCAACAGCGAGTCCTGTTTTCATCATGCGAGCTCCAAGCTTCATGTTATTCATCCTTATCTGTAAAATTATTACTCATTCATTATATCCGATAGGTACTGCTGAAATATAGAATGTTATGTGAACACTACCCTTATCATAACGGCTCTAACCAGATTAGAAAAGCGCACACCCTTAATAGGATGTACGCTTATTGTAAGCTGAAATTAGAGATGTTCAGCCATTTTTTTAAATGTTCGATCGACCGCTTCTATGGTTTGTTGAATATCTTCTTCTTTATGGGCGGTCGTTAAAAACCATGCTTCATATTTTGACGGTGCTAAATTAATGCCTTCCTCAAGCATTAATTTAAAAAATTGAGCGAATTGCTCTCCGTTTGTATTTTCTGCTTGTTCGTAGTTTTCTACTTTTTCATTAGTGAAATAGACAGTGAGCGCCCCTTTTAATCGGTTCACCGTTAGTTCGATGTCATGAGTTTCTGCTTTTTCTAAAATGCCCTGTTCAAGCATAGCTCCTAAACGATCCATTTCTTCATAAACTCCATCTTGTTTTAGCACCTCTAGACAAGCAATGCCTGCTGACATCGAAGCGGGATTGCCAGCCATCGTTCCTGCTTGGTAAGCAGGACCCAGCGGAGCCACTTGTTCCATAATATCAGCACGACCACCATAGGCTCCAATCGGAAGACCGCCGCCAATGATTTTACCCAGCGCTGTCATGTCAGGTTCAATGTCTAACAACTGTTGAGCACTTCCGTACGTAAAGCGAAAAGCTGTAATGACTTCATCATATATAACAAGAGCTCCAGCGTCGTGTGTTAGATCATTAACTTGCTGAAGAAATCCTGGTTTAGGCTCTACAATGCCGAAATTCCCAACGATCGGTTCAACAAGAACTCCGGCTATTTCGTCCCCGAACTTTTCAAGAGCTTGCTTAAACGGTTCAATATCGTTAAAAGGGACGGTAATCACGTCTTGTGCAATAGAAGCAGGTACGCCTGCAGAGTCAGGTGTTCCTAAGGTAGAAGGTCCTGAACCGGCTGCGACGAGCACAAGGTCAGAGTGGCCATGGTAACATCCAGCAAATTTTATAATTTTATTTCTCCCTGTATAAGCGCGTGCGACTCGAATCGTCGTCATTACTGCTTCTGTCCCTGAATTGACGAATCGTACCTTATCAAGAGAAGGGATCACATCTTTCAGCATTTTAGCAAAACGATTTTCTAGAGAAGTTGGTGTTCCGTACAGTACCCCGTTTTGAGCAGCTTCAATAATGGCGTGCGTAATATGTGGGTGGGCGTGACCTGTGATAATTGGACCATATGCTCCTAAGTAATCAATGTATTTCTGTCCATCTACATCATAGAAATAAGCGCCTTCCCCGCGGTCCATGTATACCGGAGTTCCGCCGCCTACCCCTTTGTAGGCACGTGAAGGAGAATTGACGCCTCCGACGATGTGTTTCTGTGCTTCTTCATATAATAATTCAGATTGTGTAAAGTTCATTTATATCCCTCCAAAAAACATTCATCCTATATTCTAACACGATTTGTTTAAGCAGAAGACCAGCGAGCATTCATAATAAAGAAAGGACTCGCATATCTAGTGAGTAAGCCTGTCTACTTTTAAAAAGGATCGTGGCCTTATGATGACGATATTTATTGCAATGGTATGCTTTTTGCTCATAATAGGGAGCATCAGGCAATTGTTTACTTCATTAGAAATTGAACATCATATGTTTTCCTTTCATATTTTTATTACCCTTGTTCTTTTATACACCGTAATTATGATTGGCTTTGGGTTGATTTATGCTTCCTTATCCGTACAAGGGGTAGAGGTATTTATGAGAACAGTGCACCATGATCCACCATCGTGGGGGCATGAAATTTCAAGAGGTATTTATTTTAGCGGGGTCACTTTATTTACAGTGGGGTATGGTGATTTAATGCCTATTGGTGTTGGTCGCTGGATCGCCCTTATAGAAGCCATGATTGGTTATACTATTCCTGCAGCTTTAGTCGCAAAAGTCTGGCAAACCTCAAAAAGAGATAGCTGAGATTGGAAGTTTATCTGCAGATACGATACTCTTAAAGGAGAAATGATTTAGGAGGGATTTAAGTATGACAGTAGAAGTAGGACAACAAGCGCCAGATTTTGAACTAACGGCCCACACAGGTGAAAAGGTTAAATTATCCGATTATAAAGGTCAAAACGTAGTTCTATACTTTTATCCGAAAGACATGACCCCTGGATGTACAACAGAAGCGTGTGATTTCCGCGATCACCATGAAAGCTTTGCTGACTTAGATGCCGTTGTACTTGGCGTAAGTCCAGATCCAATTGAAAGCCATAAGAAGTTTATTGATAAGCACGATCTTCCGTTCTTGTTATTAGCTGATGAAGATCACAAAGTGGCTGAAGAGTATGGTGTGTGGAAGCTGAAGAAAAACTTTGGCAAAGAATATTACGGCATTGAACGATCTACGTTTATAATCGATAAAGAAGGAAAGCTTGCCGAAGATTATCGTAAAGTAAAAGTAGATGGACACGTTGAATCAGCGTTACAATTTATCCGCGAAAAACTAGCGTAATTTTAAAACCGTGATAGGCAGACTATCACGGTTTCATTTTTATTATAAAGGGTAATGAAGTTTAACTCCTTTACCTATAAGTTGCGATGATCTATATTTACATATAAGAATAGAAGAAAATAGGATAGGAGGGGTACAATGCTTATATTGTCAGCCATCAAACGTGTACCTGATGATATTAGAGAACACTTTGAACAAACATTCGGTGAAGTAGAATTTCTTTTCTGTCATGGAATTGAAGAGGCGGAAGAACATTTACCTAAAGCGGATGTATTTGTTACATACGGGGAAGATTTAAACAAGGAGAGAATCCGAGCCGCAAAGCAGTTGAAGTGGATCATGGTCCTATCTGCAGGGATGGATCGCATGCCTTTTAATGAAATTGATAAGCAAGATATTCTTGTGACAAATGTAAGAGGCATTCATGCTAAACCTATGGCTGAGTATGCTTTATCAATGATACTTCAAGTCGCCCGTAACGCTAAAATGCTCACTCAAAGGGAACGGGATCACAAGTGGGATCGCCGTGTTCCGATGAAAGAAATTAATAATCGTACAATGGTGTTGCTGGGAACAGGGGCTATTGCTCAAGAAACAGCGAGACTTGCCCGAGCTTTTCAAATGAAGACGATCGGTGTTTCACGGTCTGGAAAATCAACGGAGTGTTTTGACGAAACGTACAAAGTAGAGGAAATGGATCAAGCGCTTGAAGCGGCTGATTATCTCGTTGCCGTCTTACCTAGTACGTCAGGGACACGGTACTTGTTGAAAAGAGAACACTTTACGAAAATGCCTTCTCATTCCGTTTTTCTTAATATGGGAAGAGGAGACCTTGTGAAAAGTGAGGATATCCTTGATGCAGTGCGCTCAGGAGATGTGGCCCACGCGGTCTTGGATGTGTTTGAAGAGGAGCCGCTGCCAGAAGATCATGTGTTTTGGGATGAAGAAAACATTACAATCACACCGCATCTTTCCGGAATATCACCACATTACGTTCCGAGAGGATTTGATTTATTTGAACGTAATTTAAAAGCATACTTAAAGGACGATAAGCTGGAAAACGTAATCGATCCTAAACGGGGGTATTAATCATGCGTATCTATACAAGATCAGGTGATAAAGGGGAAACATCGCTAATTTACGGTACACGAGTAGCCAAAAATGACTTGCGTGTAGAAGCTTATGGTACTTGTGATGAAGCAAACTCTTCTATAGGGGTGGCATTAAGTCACTTAAGTAGAGAAGATTGGGATGGGAAAGAATCATTTATAGCGGCCATGCATAAAATTCAAACGATCCTTTTTCATGTCGGGGCTGAATTAGCCACGCCGAAAGGGAAGGAAGTAAAATGGAAGTTGAAAAACGAACATATAGAAGAACTAGAAAAGCAAATTGATCAATGGGATGAAGAATTAGCCCCATTGAAGAACTTTATTCTGCCTTCAGGGCATGAGTCTTCTGCAGCTTTTCATATGGCGCGAACAATTGTGAGAAGAGCTGAGCGAACGGCGGTTGGACTAGAAGAAGAAGTAAACAATCCACTTGTCATCACCTATTTAAACCGTTTATCTGATTTATTGTTTGTAGCGGCACGATACGTAAACCATCGTTTAGGCGGGAAGGAAGTCCCTTTACACCCTGATGTTTGATGGATCATAGAATAGCTATTAACTTAGTTTGACAATAGATTAACAAGCAGGTTAAACTAATTATAAGGATTCTAATTTAATAATATTCTAAATCAAGAATCAGTTTATGAAAGCGAGGTGCATGACGGTGTCAGATCATCGACTTCAAGAAGCCATAGATACGTTAAAAGATTCTGGGGTACGAATAACACCACAACGTCATGCGGTGCTTGAATACCTACTGAATTCTATGACTCACCCTACAGCTGATGAAATATACAAAGCATTAGAGAGCAAATTTCCTAACATGAGCGTAGCCACGGTTTATAACAACCTTCGCGTGTTTAGAGAAATCGGCCTCGTCAGAGAACTAACTTATGGAGATTCATCTAGCCGTTTCGATTGCAATACTTCTGATCATTATCACGCAATTTGTGAATCATGCGGCAAGATCGTTGATTTTCACTATCCTAGTTTAAATGAAGTGGAATCATTAGCTGAACAGGTGACTGGATTTACTGTAAGTCATCATCGCATGGAAGTGTATGGAACTTGTTCGGAATGCAAAGCTAAAGCTGCCCATTAAATGATGGGGATGGAATAAACAAAGTAAAAGGACCTGCTGATCCCAGCAGGTCCTTTTTTTATTATGTCCGTTGATCGGCTTCTTGCTTTTGGTAGCGTTTTGAATTATATTTCTCATCAAACTCTTTACCTTCTAATGACTTATCCATTGTTAAGGGCTGTTTACAATGCATGCACGCATCGACACGACCGAGCATTTTTGTCGGTTTTTCACAGCTAGGACACACAATTTGGATGGTTTTTGTAGAAAGCATTCCGATCCAAAAATAAACAACGGTACTTAATCCAATAAAGCCCATTCCCATAATCATGAATATAGCCATCGCCCAGGCCGTTTCTTTAAAAAGAAGACCTATGTACATGACGCCAAACCCAATAAAAATCAGCCAAAAAGCAAACGAACGAATTTTGTTAATTTTACTCGTATATTTTAACGCCAACTGATTTCCCTCCTAGTAAGCTTACAACCGTAGTATAGCATTTTTTATGAGAAAAATATATTTATGGACAGGAATTTGCTATTCTATATCGAATAACATAATGTACCGAATTACGATATGGGGGAACTTTAATGGAAGATCTATTACGGCCCATTTACCAAGAAAGAGCCAGCCAAGTGAATACTCTTGGCATTTTAATTTTAGAAAAGAAAAAACCGATCAGCCCAGTCACTGATAATTTTGATGTCATTTTGTTTATCATTGTGCGAGAAGCAAAGGAACCTTGGTATGTGAAGCATTATGATTTTGAGGGAAAAACAGCAGCAATGCATATTGTAGATGAACAATTATTGCAGCACTGGATCGACACCAGTTCTTATCGACGTTCAGTGGAATGGGTGATTAATGGATCCATAATATTTGAAAGAAATGATTACATTAGCGAACTTAAAGAAAAGCTTCGCTCATTTCCATCAGGTACGAGGGACTTGAAAAAGGCTATTGAATTTGCGAAATTGATTCGCAGTTACAGTGAATCAAAAGATTTATATGAAAATGGCCATCATCTAGATGCTTATAGTCGGATGGTTCATTCCTTACATTACTTAGCAAGACTTGCGATTATTGAAAAAGGTTTTCACCCTGAAGTCACTGTATGGAATCAAGTAAAGAAAATTGAACCAGAAATCTATAAGTATTATGAAGAATTGATCATGAGTAAAGAATCAACTGAAAAGAGGGTGCAGCTCATGACCTTAGCGGTAGAGCATGCCGTTAGTATACGAGCAAAAACAAGTGCCAAGCATCTCCTGGATTTAATGAACCAAAGGGAAGAACCCTGGTCATTTGGAGAATTAAAAGTGCATCCGGAAATTAAAGAATATGCGCTGGACCTTTCTTCTATGATCGAGTATTTAGTAGAAAAAGAACTAGTAGAGATTGTGTTGCAGGATACGAAGGGAATAAACATCTATCACCGAATGTATAAAGCTTCTAGAAATGAGGAAAACTAATCTATTAAATGAAGGCCCTTTCTTTGTTATGATAAAAGAAAGGGTTTTTTATTAAAAAACATATTGACGCTGTCTTTAAAAGCGTGGTATATTATTAAACGTCGCAACAAGAGGTCGCGACATCGCAAGAAAACAAATTAAATATCATGAAAAAGTTATTGACTTCAACTTAAACACATGATATATTGATTAAGTCGCTGTTTTGAGGCGGCGAACGAAT